>JBBAPG010000002.1:0-437209 GCA_040400945.1 Polaromonas sp.
GAAGCTTTTTAAGGCTTTCAAAAAAGACGGTGATGCATTCGTCCACGTCGGGCAATTCAGCGCACCCCATCGCACAGCAAACAAAGACTTGTGGAAGATCGCAGCCGACGCTGCTTAAAAAAATTCACTGCCGAAAAGGCAGTCACCGACGCCCGCCGGCTGCTGGCCTCTCTGAGGAGATTTCAAGATGTCAAACTATTCCCGCACCACCTTCTTCACGGTCGAAGTTGCAGGCCCAAGCGTCCCCCTTGCCAGTGCAGCAGACGACAACAACCGCTACGCACTCTATGAGCGCGCCAGCACGCTGAAGTCCGGCCACCGGGCCGGCGCTTGGTCCCAAGCGGCACTGGAGCGACTTGCCAGCCGCGCCGGCGCCCGGCTGGTCACGGCAAATAGCATTGCCCGCGACAGCAAAGGCTACATCCAAGCATCGCGCCGGGAAATTGTGTGACCGGCAAGCACTACAACTGGCACAAAGCGTGGAGCAGGCTGCCCAGCGGCCGGCTCCGGCACGTCAGCGGGCTTGAGTTCCACATCAAGCCCGGCGACGGCTTCACAAACGTGGAACTGGAGCAGTCAACGATGAATGAATTCCAGAGCCACGAGCTGGCCAGAGGCGTGCCATTGCACGACCTGGTGCGCAGGCTTCAGCGCCTGTGCGTGGAGGCAAACGATTGGGTCAACTACCAAAAGGGCAAACCGTGACCCCAGCTCAATTCACAGCCCTGGCCGAGCTGTTACGCCTACGCGACGGCTCAGCCCAAGAAGCAGCCCGTCTAGTGCTTGTAGACGGCCTCAGCGCGGCCGATGCTGCCCGAGAGGTGGGGATGAGCTACATCGCTGCATTCAAAGCCGTGCAGCGCGTTCAAGCGGGTCTGACGCTGGCCAAGGCGGCCTCGGGGAATCCTGGGGGATTGGCCCCCCAGCGTCTGAACATCACAGTGCATAAAGAGTCGGAACGGACGGCCCGTGCACCATATAAATCAAACACTTAAAAGCGATGACAGAACTACGAACCAAGGGGTCGTGGGTTCAATTCCTGCCAGCCGCACCAAACGGATGCCCTAGAACAGCAATGTTCTAGGGCTTTTTCGTTTCTGCTGATCAGTCGCTTAGCGCATAAAAAAAAGGCCGCACCTTGTGGGTGCGACCTTTTCAGCTTGCAACCGGCGAGTGAGCCGGCTGTCAAATCAACTTCAGATCAATCGTACAGAACAGCAGCGATCTTTGGATCTTTCATGTTGTTCTTGTCGTAGTAGTAAAAGCCGGTGTCGATGATCTTGGGCAACTTCTCGCCTTTGAGTGCCTTGACCGCTGCTTCCACCGTCTTGTAGCCGATGCCCACTGGGTTTTGCGTGATCGCGCCGGCCATGGTGCCGTCGTTGATCATGTCTTTTTGGGCTTTGCCAGAGTCAAAACCAATCAGCACCACGCCGGTTTTCTTGGCTTCTTTCAGGCCTTTGCCCGCACCAATGGCCGAACCTTCGTTGGTGCCGAAGATGCCTTTGAGCTTGGGGTTGGACTGCAAGAGAGCCTTGGCGATCTCAGCAGACTTCAGGTGGTCGCCGCCGCCGTACTGGATGCTCACGACTTTGATCTTGGGGTACTTGGCTTTGATCTGGTCCACAAAACCATCACGGCGGCCGGTGCCGGTGGTGCTGGTCTGGTCGTGGCCAATGACGGCGACTTCGCCTTCGTTGCCGATCAGGGCGGCCATCTTGTCAGCGGCCAAGGCTGCAGCAGCTTTGCTGTCGGTCTGGGCGGTGGTCAAGACGATGTCGCTGTCCACGCCGGAGTCAAAGGCGATGACCGGAATCTTGGCGGCTTGCGCTTTTTTCAGCAGCGGAATGGCAGCCTTGCTGTCCAGCGCGGCCAGAGCGATGGCCTTGGGGTTTTTGGCCATGGCGGCAGACAGCATGTCGATCTGCTTGTCCACTTGCTGCTCGGTCTCAGGGCCTTCAAACGTGACCTTGACTTTGTAGTCCTTGGCAGCTTGGTCAGCGCCTTGCTTCACGGCTTGCCAGAACTGGTGCTGGAAGCCTTTGGAGATCATCGGGATATAGATCTCTTGTGCAGCCGAAATGTTGGCAAAGCCAGCCAGTGCCAGGCCAGCGGTCAGTGCGAGAAGTTTTCTTTTTGCGTTCATGGGTTTGTCTCCAGAGGTACGGTTGCGGTTGCGGGTTGAAAAATCAGAAAAGCAGGACAGGGAAAACAGATGACTGATGGGAGTGTCTCCTTTTTTTTACTTCTTGTTGCGCCTGAGGTTGTCCGTGTAGACGGCCAGGATGATGATGAGGCCCGTGAGCACCATCTGCCATTCCTGCGCCACCGACATGATGCGCAGACCGTTGATCAGCACGCTCATGATGAAGGCGCCAATCAGCGTGCCCAAAATGGTACCGACGCCGCCGCTGAGCGAGGTGCCGCCGATGACCACAGCGGCGATTGCATCGAGCTCGTAACCCTGGCCCAGTGCAGGCTGCGCAGAGTTCAGGCGCGAGGCAATCAAAAGCCCCGCCACGCCGCACAGCCCACCGCTAAAGGCGTAGATGATGACCTTCCATCGGTCCACGTTCACACCGGACAGACGCACAGCTTCTTCATTGCTGCCCAGGGCGAAGGTGTAGCGACCCAAGGCTGTCTTGTTCAGCACCACGGCGCACAAGGCTGCCACCAGGAACATGATCAGCACGCCATTGGGAATGGGCAGGGCGGGGAAGATTTCGCCAATCAGGGAGCCGAGCGCGATCTGGTCGAAGCCCGCCACGTCGCTGAAGTAGATAGGGCGTGTGTCGGTGATGATGAGGGATACACCCTTGAGCAGCATCATCATGCCCAGCGTCGCAATGAAGGGCGGTACCTTGAGTTTCGTGATGGCCAAGCCCGAAGCGCAGCCCGACAAGGCGCCCATGACCAGCGCACCCAGAATACCCAGCGGCAGCGGCAAGCCCAGGTTGACCATGAAGACGCCGGCCATCACGGCGCAAAACGTCATCAGCACACCGACGGACAAGTCAATGCCCGAGGTAATGATGATGAAGGTGCTGGCAATGGCCAGCACGCCAATGACCGTGGTGGACTGCAAGATGCCGATGATGTTGTCTTGCGTCATGAACGCATCGGGCTTGAGTGCCGTGAACACAGCGATCAAGGCGAGCAAGCTCGCAAAGGCGAGCATTTTTTGCTTGGCCTGGCCGCCTGTCAGGCGAGCCAGCCAGGACGGCCGGGTGGTGGTGGCGGTGGCCGCCGGCGCAAGGGCTGCGGATGGTAAGGAAGGCGAGCTTGGTTTCATGGTCTTGAGTTCAGTGCAGCGCGCGGGCGGTGCTGACAGAGGTTTCACGCTGCGTGGCCAGCGCCATCAGGCTTTCCTGGGTGGCCACATCGCCGGCGACTTCGCCGGTGATGCGGCCTTCGCACATCACCAGCACGCGGTGGCTCAGGTGCAGCACTTCAGGCAATTCGGATGAGATGACGACAATGGCCCGGCCTTGTGCGGCCAAGTCATTAAGCAGCTTGTAAATCTCGCTCTTGGCGCCCACGTCAATGCCGCGGGTGGGTTCATCAAAGAACAAAATTTCGCAGTCCTGCACCAGCCATTTGGCAATCACCACTTTTTGTTGATTGCCACCGGAGAGCAGACGCGCAGTCTGGGTCAGCGAAGGCGTCTTGATGCGCAGCTTCTTGACCATTTCATCCGAAATGCGGTGGATGGCTGCTCGGTTCAAGAACATGCCCCACTTCAACCAACGGGACAGGCTGGGCAGGGTGATGTTGGACGCGACGTCCATGCCCGTGGCCAAGCCGAAATTCTTGCGGTCTTCAGACAGGTAGCCGATACCGGCGCGCACGGCGTCTTCAGGGGAGTTGAGCCTGATTTTTTGACCACGCACATAGACGTCGCCGGCTTCGATCGGGTCAGCGCCAAACACGGCGCGTGCCACTTCAGTACGGCCAGCGCCCATCAGGCCCGCAAAGCCCAAAATCTCGCCGCGGCGAATGGTAAAGCTCACGTCGCGGATGGTGCGGCCTCGGGTCAGGCCACGCACATCCAGCAGCACTTCGTTGGCCGAGGTGTCTGGAATGTGCTTTTCGCTGTGCTCCAGGTTGCGCCCGACCATCATGGCGATTACTTCGGCCATGGGTGTTGCTGCGGGCACCGTGTCCACATAAGTCCCGTCGCGCATGACAGTGATACGGTCGGCAATGCGCTGAATCTCGTCCATCTTGTGCGAGATGTAGACGATGCCCACACCTTCACTTTTGAGCTGGCGGATGATGCGAAACAGCTCTTCGATCTCAAGGTTGTTCAGGGCCGCTGTCGGCTCGTCCATGATCAGGACGCGTGACTTGAATGACAGTGCCTTGGCGATCTCCACCATCTGCTGGCGCGCCACGGTCAACTCGCCAATCAAGGTGGTCGGATCTAAAGCCAGGTTCATGCGGTCAAACAGGGCCTGGGCATCGCGGTTGAGCTGATCGTCGTCGAGCAGCAGGCCCATCGCCTTGCGCGGCTCGCGGCCCAGGAAGATGTTTTGCGCTGCGCTCATGTGGTTCATCAGATGCAGTTCCTGATGAATGATGCCAATGGCCAACGACTGCGCGTGCGCCGGGCTTTGAATGTCGACAGGCTCACCGTTGAGCAGCACCTCGCCACTGTCCTTGCGATAGACGCCGGCCAGGATCTTCATGAGCGTGGACTTGCCTGCGCCGTTTTCGCCCATCAGGGCATGCACTTCTCCGGCATTCAGGTCAAAGCGCACGCGATCCAGCGCCTTGACACCTGGAAAGGATTTGCTGAGATTCCGCGCGGAAATGAGGGCCGGCACACCAGTCACGCAAGCATCCTTATTAAATAAGACAATTTGAGTTAAGAACTCGGAGCCGAGATAATAGTCGGGGATGCGGGTGGGCTTTCTTAGTGGTTTCCCTCGTTCGAAGTGCGGCCAGACGGTGCCGGCGGTGGGCCTCGTCGCTGGTCCAGGGCACTGACGAGCCGTGGGCCCAATGCAAAAAGCCTCGGTAGACGAGGCGTATCTGATGTGATGGGCCTGATCTGGCCTTGTCGGCCGGATCAGGTGGGGAGAATGGCTGGCTTAGTCCGTTGCGACCAGCAGCCCGGCACCGGCCACGGCGGCGATCATGGCCAGCGCAGTCTGCCGAGGCCGGTTTTGCGCCGTTGTCACAGGACCAAGGTTCTGGCCAAACTTCGGCCTGCGCGCATCCAGCACCCGGGCTTGGCCGTGCGCTTGGAGCAGCAACTCGGTTTGTTTGAGCAGGTCCGGCATACCAAGCTGGGTGAGGACTTGATCGCCTCGCTGCGACAGCAGCGGACTCAGGCGGGCAAAGGTTTTTTTTGCCCACATGGTGCGCCAGCTTTCGCGCGCACTGTGGGACACCCACTTGCTCACGTGGTGCGAGAACCGCGGTGCACAGCCCACCAGCAGCCACTGGGTGGGCGAGCGGGTGTCCAGCATGGGCTGCAAGATGTTCAAGGCGTAATCGGCATCGTCAATGTAAACAATCAACTTTTCCATGAGGTTGTCCTGATGGGTTTATCCGTAGCAAAGAGGGAATCGAGAAGCGACTGAAGCTGAAGGCGGTGGGTTTTAAATGGATGACTCCTTTTGACTATGGGCGCGGCTGTGACGCGTGGCCCACCAACCTGCGCCCAAGACGCCGGCGATGGCCAGTGCATAGGTCAAGGCCTGCGCAGCCATTTGCGAGAACTCGCCCTCGGCCCAGGCGTTGCCGCCGCCATAGAAGGAGTCAAGCAGTTGTTCACTGACAATCATCTTGGCCGCCGTGAAGGCCAGCACAGCAGCGCCTGCTCTGATGATGATGGGGAAGCGTTCAACGAGCTTGAGCACCACGGTACTGCCGAAGACCACGATAGGCACACTCACCAGCAAGCCAATGACCACCAGGTCAAAAGCTCCATGAGCTGCGCCGGCCACGCCCAGCACGTTGTCCACGCCCATCAGCGCGTCAGCCACCACGATCGTCTTCATGGCACCCCAAAAGGTGCTGGCCACGGGGCCGTCGTGTTCGCCGCCGTCCTGGTCGGCCAGCAATTTGTACGCAATCCACAACAGGCCCAGGCCGCCGGCGAGCATCAGGCCAGGAATCTTCAGCAGCCAGACCACGCCGACTGTCATCACGGAGCGCACGGCGATAGCGCCCACCGTGCCCCAGATGACCGCCTTTTTCTGCAAATGCGGGGGCAGGTTGCGGGCGGCCAAAGCGATGACGATGGCGTTGTCGCCCGCCAGCACCAGGTCGATCAGGACGATGGCCAGCAAGGCAGACCACCAAGGGGTTGAGAAAAGTTCCATGTGCACACTCCGGCTTCAGATGTCTAAATGTTGCCTGAACGGGGATGAGCGAATGCATGGACGGGCGCCTTGAGCGCTGCCAAAACCTCGATCGAACCTGTTCAGGTTGAATCGAAGGTCTGGCTCGACAGTCAGTGTCGCTGACTGTCCAACAGGCCGGGAGTGTGAACTCCGTAATGACGACCTGTTGAAGCTTCTTGCTGTGGATTTATTGTTATGTAGTCAGCAAGACTTGGGAGTTACTCCCCTTCGCAGACCGCATTGGACCCCAAAATACGCCTTTTGGCAAGCCAGGCACGACGCACGCGGCCGAGGATGCCCTCTGCGAGGCCGGTGTAGTGGGCAACGATAATTGAAGCTTAGCCCTATGAGTAAAGCTTTCACCAACGAAAACACAGAGACTGACGACGATGGCGAAGCGTTGGCCCTGCCGGCCTTGCCGCCGGGCAGCAAGAACTACATCACGCCGGCTGGTTACGCCCGGCTCAAAGCGGAGCTGCTGGACTTGATCGACACCGAACGGCCCAAGGTGGTCGACATCGTGCATTGGGCGGCAAGCAACGGAGATCGTTCCGAAAACGGGGATTACATCTATGGCAAAAAGCGCCTGCGCGAGATCGATCGGCGCATCCGTTTTTTGACGCAGCGCCTGGAAAAAGCCGAGATCACCGACCCGACCGTGCATCACGGTCGTGATCAGGTGTTTTTCGGGGCCACGGTGCTTTATCTGGTGGACGGGGAATCCGAGCGCACGGTCACCATCATGGGCATTGACGAGGCGGACACTGGCGCCGGGCAGGTGAGCTGGGTCTCTCCCGTGGCGCGCACTTTGCTCAAGGCGCGCGTGGGTGACGAAGTCCAGTTGGTCACGCCGCAGGGCGTGCAGACGCTGGAAGTTCTCAAAGTGGACTATCCACCGCCCGCCGTGGCCTGACTTCAGCCCAACGAGGGCCGCTCAAGGATTGCTTAAGCGCTTGGCTTGATGCGCTGCACCCGGAGTACCGACGTGGTGCGGCGCACGCTGCGCATGACGGCTGCCAGGTGCACGCGGTCTCTGACCAGCACACCAAAGCGCAGGTCGGTCGCGTCTTGCGCGGTCTCCTGCTCCATGTCCACGTGCGTGATGTCGGCCTCCGCCGCCGCCAGTGCCGCAGCTACCCGCGCCAGTACGCCCTTGCCATTGGCAACCGTGACGAGCAAGGCCATGTCAAAGCCCCGTACCGGTTCGTCCGACCAATCCACAGCGATGAAACGTTCGCTGTCCCGGTGCGCAAGGCGTTTGGCCACCGAACAGTCGTCGGTGTGCACCACCAGGCCTTCACCACGCCCAAGGTAACCCATGATGCCGTCGCCCGGAATCGGCCTGCAGCAGCGCGCAAATTGCACGGACGTGCCTTCACTGCCGTCCAACAGCAGGGCGCCTTGCGACACGGATTCGTGCGCGGTGTAGCGCTCCCGGCTCATCAGCAGGGCGTCGGGCTTTTCGCCTGTTTCGCCCAGCAACCCGACGATGCGTTTGGCCACGATGCTGGCAATGCGCCTGCCCAGACCGATGTCGGTGAGTAGATCGCTGCGGGTGCGGTTGCCACTGAAGCGCAGAATCTTTTCCCACAGACTGCGGTGGGCCTCGTTGTCCTGGTCGTCGTCAGGCAGCTTGTCGATGCCTTCGGCTCGCAGGGCCTGAGCCAGCATTTTTTCCCCAAGGTCTTGCGACTCATTGATCGCCATGGTCTTGAGGTGATGCCGAATCTTGGAGCGGGCGCGGCCAGTTCGCACAAAACCCAGCCATGCTGGGTTCGGCGTGGAGGCGGCTGCGGTCACGATCTCGATCACGTCGCCGTTGTGCAACTCGGTGCGCAGCGGGACTTGTTCCCCGTTGACCTTGGCTGCCACCGCACGGTGGCCCACATCGCTGTGAATCGCGTAGGCAAAGTCCACCAGGGTTGCTCCGCGCGGCATGGCCATGATCTGGCTCTTGGGCGTGAACACATAGACCGCATCCGGAAAGAGGTCGATCTTGACGTGGTCCCAGAACTCGGCGGCGTCGCGCGTCTCGTGCTGGATGTCCAGCAGCGACTGCAGCCACTGCGCGCCCAAGCGGGCAGAGGTGTCACTCTCGGGGTCTGTGGCTTTGTAAAGCCAGTGCGCCGCGACACCCGATTCGGCCACCACATGCATGGCGTCAGTGCGCATCTGGAACTCGATGTTGGTGCCAAACGGCCCGATCAGCGTGGTGTGCAGGGACTGATAACCGTTGACCTTCGGGATCGCGATGTAATCCTTGAAGCGGCCGGGCATGGGCTTGTAAAGCTGGTGCAGCACGCCCATGGCGGTGTAGCAGGCTGTCAGACCAGCCACGATGACGCGAAAGCCGTAAATATCAGTGACTTGCGCAAAAGACAGGTGCTTTTCATCCATCTTGCGGTAGATGGAATAAAGCGTTTTTTCACGCCCTTGCAAGCTGACCTGGATGCCAGCCGCCGTGAAGGCACTCTCGACTTCGGTCTGCACCCGTTTGATGACGTCGCGACGACGACCGCGCGCCCTGGCCAACGCTTTGGACAGCGTGGCGTAGCGCCAGGGGTGCAGGTGCTGAAAGGACAGGTCCTGCAGCTCGCGGTAAGTCGTGTTCAGGCCCAGGCGGTGAGCGATGGGCGCATAAATGTCCAGGGTCTCGCTCGAGATGCGTGCCCACTTGGCGCGCGGTACATCGCCCAGCGTGCGCATGTTGTGCGTGCGGTCGGCGAGCTTGATCAGGATGACGCGCACGTCCCTTGCCATGGCCAGCAGCATCTTGCGAAATGACTCGGCCTGGTTTTCTTCGCGGGTGTTGAACTCCAGCTTTTCAAGCTTGGTCAGCCCGTCCACCAACTCGGCCACCGAGGCGCCAAAGCGTTCAATCAGTTCGGGTTTGGTCACGCCGCAGTCTTCAATCGCGTCGTGCAGCAAGGCCGCCATCAGGGCTTGTGCGTCCAGCTTCCATTCCGCGCATTGCTGGGCCACGGCAATCGGGTGCGTGATGTAGGGCTCACCACTGTTGCGCAACTGGCCGAGGTGCGCTTCGTCTGCAAATCGGTAGGCACGCCGCACGTTCTCTACGTCTGCGGGGCTCAGGTAGTCCAGCCGCGCGGTGAGCGCCGCGAAGCTGGCCGCAGCCGCGTTGGCGGCGGCAGGGGTGGGTTTGGCCATGACAGGCGATAACAAGGCGCTCATGGCTTAAATGTATCGCGGGGAGTCAATGGCTTGAAGGCCCCCGGGTTTATTGAAGGCACAAAAATTGAAGGCACAAAAGCAAAAAGGCACCGACTCGCGGTGCCTTTTTTGTTCAGGTCGGAAGACTCAGACAGGAACTTTTTTCAGCATTTCCAGGCCGATCTTGCCTTCAGCGATTTCGCGCAGTGCGGTCACGCCGGGCTTGTTCTTGCTCTCGATCTTGGGCGCGTGGCCCTGGCTCAGCATACGAGCGCGGTAGGTCGCGGCCAGCACGAGTTGGAAGCGGTTGGGGATTTTTTCCAGGCAGTCTTCAACAGTGATGCGGGCCATGAGTCTCTTTCGGTAGGCAGCGCCAGGGTGGCGCTCATGAAGCAAGGTGAGCGGTCAGCTCAAGGTAAATCGTCAAGGAATGTTCAGGGCTTCGAAGGTGTCAGCCCGGGCGCGGCGCTGGGCGGAGAACTTCAGCCGCTGAGCATGCACGATAGATTTCAAGTCAAAAACCGCACGCTCAAATAACTCGTTGATTATAACGAAGTCGAATTCCCGGGCTTGCTTCATCTCCAGGGCGGCGTTCTTCAGGCGCAGCTCGATGACTTCAGCGCTGTCTTCACCGCGGCGCTGCAAGCGCGAGCGCAACTCCTCCCAGCTGGGCGGCAGGATGAAGACGAGAACCGCGTTGGCAAAAATTTTCTTGATGTTGATGGCGCCTTGAAAGTCGATCTCCAGGATCACATCTGCACCGTGCTGCATGCGTTCTTCAATCGTGTGGCGCGAAGTGCCGTAGCGCTGGCCATGCACGTGGGCCCATTCGAGAAAGGCGTTGCGCTCGACCATGCTGTCGAACTCGTCGTTCGACAAAAAGAAGTATTCGCGGCCGTGCTTTTCCTGGCCACGCGGCGGGCGCGTGGTGTGCGAGACAGCAGGCTGCACCCGTGAGTCGATCTCGAGCAAGGCCTTGACGAGGCTGGATTTGCCAGCGCCGCTGGGCGCTGCAACAACAAAGAGGTTTCCGGGGTAGTCCATGAGGCGAGAAGATGAAAGAAAAAGTGGGCGCGGCAGGCTTGGTGACGCTTTTTATTCGATGTTCTGGACTTGTTCGCGGATCTGCTCGATGAGCACTTTCATGTCCACCGAAATGCGCGTGAGCTCCAGCGCGGCTGACTTGGCGCCCAGGGTGTTGGCTTCGCGGTGCAGTTCCTGGATCAAGAAGTCCAGGCGCTTGCCCATCTCGCCGCCTTTTTCCAGCAGCCGGTCAATCTCGTCGAGGTGGGAGGCCAGGCGCGTGACTTCCTCGGCCACGTCGATGCGGATCGCAAAAGCCGTGGCCTCGTTCAGGGCGCGGTCCTGGGCGGCCTCGGGCAAGGTAGCGCCGTCAGTCAGGGCCATGGCTTCTTTCCAGCGGTCCAGAAAGCGGGCTTTTTGTTGCTCGACCAGCTTGGGGACCAAGGGGCCGGCCTGCTCGGCCAGCGCGCGCAGCTGGGCTGTTCTTTCAAGCAGCATCTGCGCCAGTCTGGCGCCTTCGCGTTCGCGGGCCTTGAGCAAGTCCTTGACGGCCTGCTTGGCCAGCTTGAGCACGGCGCTGGCGTGGTCGTGGGGCTTTTGGTCTTCGTTCACGGCCAGACGCAGCACGTCGGCCACGCTCAGGCCTGCGGCCTGTGGCAACCACGACTTGATGGTGTCTTCAAAAGAGCCCAGGCGTTGCAAGGTGGCCGATGACGGCACCTGCAAATGGCTGTTGCCCGCGCTTTCCAGCCAGACACGCATTTCAACCTTGCCGCGCTTGAGCTGCGCCGTCAGCAGTTCACGCAAGGCGGGCTCGGTTTGGCGCAGTTCGTCCGGCAGGCGAAAGGACAAGTCGAGAAAGCGGCTGTTGACGGAGCGGATTTCAATGCCCACGCTGGCGCTGCGCACGGCCGCTTCGTTCGGGCCATTTGCAGCACCACTGGCAGCGGGAGGATTGGACTGGGCAGCGGCGTAACCCGTCATGCTGAAAACTGGCATGGATAGCATTCAAATAAAACGGGCGGCGGCCGGGATGGCGGCTAGCTCCAAGTCGCCCTGAGTTTACTTGGCCGTCGATAATGGCTGTTTTGCCAAAGCCCGCGCTTAGCGTGTGGCGCCCGACACCCATGAACCAGACACCTATGCCTGCCTTTGTCCGCTCCGCCAGTCGCCAGGCCAACCAATTGCGCCCCGTTCGCATGACCCGGCGCTACACCGTCCACGCCGAAGGCTCGGTGCTGATCGAATTCGGCGCGACCAAGGTCCTGTGCACGGCGTCGGTGGAAGAAAAAGTGCCACCGCACAAGCGCGGCAGCGGCGAGGGCTGGGTCACGGCGGAATACGGCATGCTGCCGCGCGCCACCCACACCCGCAGCGACCGCGAAGCCGCGCGCGGCAAGCAGAGCGGGCGCACCCAAGAAATCCAGCGCCTCATCGGCCGCTCCATGCGCGCCGTGTTTGACCTCAAAAAGCTCGGCGAGCGCACGATTCACCTGGACTGCGACGTGCTGCAGGCCGACGGCGGCACGCGCACTGCGGCCATCACCGGCGCTTTTGTGGCGGCGCAAGACGCCGTCAATCAGTTGCTGGCCCAGGGCAAGCTCACGGAATCGCCCATCACCGACCACATCGCTGCCATTTCGGTGGGCATGGTTCAAGGCACGCCGCTGCTCGATTTGGAGTACACCGAAGACGTGGGCTGCGACACCGACATGAACGTGGTGATGACGGGCGCCGGCAACTTTGTGGAAGTGCAGGGCACGGCCGAAGGCGTGGCTTTTACGCGCCGCGAAATGGACGCGCTGTTGGGCTTGGCCGAGCAAGGCATCCGTGACCTGATCACGCTGCAAAAGCAGGCGCTGGCCCAGCCGTGAAGATTATTCTGGCGTCCAACAACGCCGGCAAGCTGGCCGAGTTGCAGGCCATGCTGGCCCCCTTGGGCATGACGCTGCTGCCGCAAGCGGCGCTCGGCATTGGTGAGGCGGAGGAACCCTTTCGCACCTTTGTCGAGAACGCTTTGGCCAAGGCCAGACACGCTTCAGCCCACAGCAAACTGCCAGCACTGGCCGACGACGCGGGCTTGTGCGTCAATGCGTTTGGCGGCTTGCCCGGCGTGGACACGGCTTACTACGCCACCCAGTTTGGTTACGAAAAAAGCGACGACAACAACGTACGCGCCTTGCTTGAGCAGATGGCTGACATTGACGATCGCCGCGCTGCGCTGGTCAGCACGCTGGTGGCGGTGCGCTCGGCAGACGACCCGGAGCCCTTGATTGCCGTGGGCCGCGTGAGCGGCGAGATCACACGCGAGCCGCGCGGTGCCAACGGTTTCGGCTTTGACCCGATCATGTTCATCCCGGCCTTTGGCAAGACCTTTGCCGAGTTGCCTGTCGAAGTGAAAAACGCGAACAGCCACCGTGGCCAGGCTGTGCAGGCCATGATGGGCCTGATGCGCGCCCATTGGCTGGCTTGACGCTAGACGTTTTTCAAAAATGATCCCGATCCATCCCCAGTCAGAGCAAGCCGCCGCGACGGCCCCTGACATCAAGGACATCCAGCACTACATGCGCGACGGCACACTGCGGCTGGCGGCGCTGCCGCCGCTGTCCTTGTATGTGCACCTGCCCTGGTGCCTGAAGAAGTGCCCGTACTGCGACTTCAACTCGCACGAGGCCGCAGGCGGGGCGGTGCCCGAGCAGGCCTACATCGACGCGCTGATGGCCGACCTGGAGGCCTCGCTGCCTTTGATCTGGGGCAGGCCGGTGCACAGCATTTTCATTGGCGGCGGCACACCCAGCTTGTTTTCGCCCGCGGCCATTGATGGCTTGCTGGCCGGCATTCGCGCGCGCCTCAAGCTGGACGCTGATTGCGAAATCACGCTGGAGGCCAATCCGGGCACGTTTGAAAAGGACCGCTTCAAGGCCTTTCGTTCAGCCGGCGTCACGCGTTTGTCGGTGGGTGTGCAGAGCTTTGACGATGCCCAGCTCAAAGCCCTGGGCCGCGTGCACGACCGCGCGCAAGCCATCGCCGCTGTGGAGGAAGCCGCAGCCAGCTTCGACACGTTCAACCTGGACATCATGTACGCGCTGCCCGGCCAGACCCTGCAAGGGCTTGAGGCCGACATGCGGCAGGCGCTGGCCCTCGCGCCGCCGCACATCTCGATCTATCACCTCACCATCGAGCCCAACACCTACTTTGCCAAGTTCCCGCCGGTCATCCCTGAAGACGACGACGCGTATGCCATGCTGGATCGCATCACGGAAATGACGGCCGAGGCGGGGCTGGCGCGTTACGAGGTGTCGGCCTATGCACGTGCCGGCCATCGCTGTTTCCACAACCTCAATTACTGGCAGTTTGGCGACTACCTGGGCATCGGCGCTGGGGCCCACAGCAAGCTCAGCTTTGCGCACCGGGTGGTGCGGCAGGTGCGCTGGCGCGACCCCAAGCTTTATATGAACAAGGCCTTGGCTGGGTCGCCGCTGGCCCAGGAAAACGAGGTCAGTCGCGCCGACCTGCCCTTTGAATACATGCTCAATGCCCTGCGGCTGCGCGACGGATTCAAACTGCAGGACTTTGCCGAGCGCACGGGGCTGGCCTTGTCAGCCATCCAATCCAGCCTGGTTGCAGCTGAGCAGCGCGGTTTCATCAGCCGTGACTTGGCTCAAGTCCGGCCGACGGAGCGCGGCTTTGACTTCTTGAATGATTTGCAGGCCTTGTTTCTGGCAGATTGACGAATGTTGACGGATTTGCGCGACATCGTTTCAATTCATTACAAATTGCTTTTTTTCTCTTTCTCTTGCTCTCCATGGATCCGACTGCTCTTTTACTCTTGGTGGGCAGCGCGGCCATCAGCTTTGGCATAGGTCGGCTGATCTCTCGTTGGCGCGCCAAGCGCCAACAGGCCAGAGCTCAGGCGCTGGCCATGCAGGCGCATGCGCTGCGTGATGCTTTCCCCCCGCCTGCGGCACGAAACAAGAGCAAGCGCAAACGTCAGCAGTCTCAGCAAAGCAAAGCACCTCGGCAAGACTGACAGGGCGGCAGCGCCCGGCCCGTCGCGGTTGCGGTTGCGGTTGCGGCGTGCCCGGTTGTCGTTTTTAAGCGGCTCAAAATTGACGAGCTTGCGTTTCAAATGTTAAAATCAGTGCAATCAATTAATACGTTGTATTGATTTGGCTTAATCAAGTTAGCTTTATCTAAACCTTTTGATGCGGTTCTCTGTCGAATTGACAAGTTCCGTCCATTTTGGCGCGGCCGCCTGAGGGGGCAGCTGGGCCTTTGCCCATCGGCTTTGGCCGCCAATTTAGGAGTTCTGAATGAGTGATCGCAACAACGAAGTCGGCAGCATCGTGATCGGTGAGGGCGTGTCCGTTTCCGGCAAGTTCATTGTTCCGGGTCGCGCTGTGATCAACGGATCGCTGGACGGCGACTTGCAGGCTGAGGAACTTCTGGTCGGCGCTCAGGGCAAGATCGTTGGCAACGTCCGGGTGCGTCGGGCCGATGTCTTCGGCGAAGTTCACGATACCTTGTTGGCGTCCGAACATCTCATTATTCGCACCAGTGGCCGGGTCAACGGCAATGCCAGTTACGGTGAGATCGAGATCGAGCGCGGCGGCCTGGTTCAGGGCGCTGTGGTGCCGGCCAAAGGCGGCAGCGTGGTCGTTCCTCCTTCACTCAAGCCGATTGACGTTCCAAGCGCAGAGACTCCACTGAAAGCTTGACGGCAGCCATGGTTTTTGTTCATCGCGTACGCGAGAAATCCCGAAAACTGATGGGACTGCCGCGCTCCGTTGCCTCTTTGTGGCGGCGCGAGTACCACGACTCCAGGGTCATCTTGGAGCAGCAGGGCGACCTGCGCTACTTCTCGGTCTCCGCCCAACTGCAGCGCAATTTGGTGCGCGGCCTGATCGTGGTCGGCGTGTCGGGTTCCTTGGCCATTGCCGTGCTGGCTGGCGCGTCTGCGCTGCTGTGGATTGGCAACGCCAGGCTAGAGCGCTCCCACAATGAAATCTACGACGCCTTGCTGGGCAGCACAGCAGATTATTCGCCAGATTCCGGCGCCTCCGTCGGGCGCGAGGAAATGCTGGCGCTCGCTCAGACCATCCGCGAGCGTGACCTCGAAATCCGCCGCTTCGTCAGCAGTTCGGCCACCACGCTTTCCTCAGACAACCTGAGTTTGAAGGCGCGTCTGGATGCCACGGGCTTGTCTGAAAAAGCCATCAAGGTCATTCACGGCACTGCCTCGATCGGCGGTTTCAGAACCGATCAGGCAGACAGTCCCAACCCCTTGTTGCGCGGTCCGCTGGCCGAAGAGATCGCCAAAAATCACTCCCTGATGGAAGTGCTCAACGCCTTGCCGGCGATGATGCCGCTAGCCGATTTCTCCACCACCTCGTCCTTCGGAATTCGGACACACCCGATTACGGGTCGGCCCAAGTTTCATACCGGCATTGATCTGGTCCCCACAAGGGGCGATGAAGTCCGGCCGGCCAAGATCGGCAAGGTTGTGTTGGCGCGCACTTATCAAGATTACGGAAACACGGTCATCGTGCGACATGAGCGCGGCATCGAGACCCTCTACGGGCATCTGGCCGACTTGCGCGTGCAAGAAGGCCAAGAGGTGGACCTGCGCAGCGTGCTGGGTATGGTGGGCAACACCGGCTCCTCCACGGGCAAGCATTTGCACTTCGAAGTTTCCGTGGGCGGCTATCCGGTTGACCCTCAAAAAGTGATTGACACAGCCCACTATGTTCAAAAAATCAAAAACTGATGCGCAGGACTCACCTGCAACTGCTGAGACGCCCATGATCATCGCCACGCCACAAGACGAAGCCCCTGTTTCCTCCCGGCGCACGCCCAGCGGCGTTGCCGTACTGGACACTCACAAACCGACCGTCATCAGCGAGGGCTTTTCCCTAGTAGGTGACATCGTGTCTGAAGGCATCTTGCACATAGAAGGCAAGACCAGCGGCTCCATTAAAGCCAGTGGAATCAATGTCGGGCCGCGTGGATTTGTTGAAGGCGTTGTGGCCTGTGCGAGCCTGCATATCAAGGGCGGCTTTGCAGGCACGGCGGTGTGCGGCGAGTTGGTGATTGCGGCATCCGCTGTGGTCAAAGGTCACATCACCTACCAGATGCTGACCATCGGTCGCGGCGCGACCATCGAGGGCGAGTTGGTCGTGCGACAGTGAAGCTCCGTCGGATTTTGGCTGCCTTGTAAATCAGTTGTTCCTCCGTAAACAGTAGTTGTCCCCGGGGTAAGGAAACTTGCATTCACAGCGGAGGTGACTACCATTCGGCAGTGGAAAAATTTACAGACTACTGCCAGATATATCTGAGATTTCTTAATTTGGCGCAGTCCGTGCGCCAATCCGAGGACTACCCTTCGCTCGACGCGGCCGAAGAACGGCTGTTAGACCAACTGGCCGCTTCGTGGTGCCTGGGCAAGCGGATCACAGTGGTCAAAGCCATGCAGATGTCTCCCGATGCATCGTCAACCACGGTGCATAGGCGCCTGAAGACCTTGCGCGTCAAGGGCATGCTGGATCTGGAAATGGACGAGGACGACAACCGGGTCAAGTACATCGTCGCGACTGAGTTGTCGCGCCACTATTTGGGCAAACTCGGCGAGTCTGTGGTGCATGCCACGACGCCTTGAATTTCAAAGCCTGATCTATTTCCAAAGCCTGACTTTTGCAGGCCCTTCGTACGAACAGCTTTGACTGTTCGCTTTGTGTTTTCCGTTTGCCAGGTTGTTTTAACCATTGGCGGAAGCGGTGAGATTCGAACTCACGGATGTCGCAAAACATCGCCGGTTTTCAAGACCGGTGCATTCAACCACTCTGCCACGCTTCCAAGCCCCTGAGTTTAACCCGTGACCAAGGGCTGCCTGGGGGCACTTTGATGGGTTTCGTCGCACAGGCTCAATTGCATCAGGCCGTAGAGGGGCACGCCCCACAGCGCGCGAAAGGCCGAGCAGATCCAGGCCGTGCTGAAGTCGTAGCCGTCCATGATGGAGCGTTCGCTGCGAAGCGCCAGACGCGGATGCGGGGCGGTGAGTTCTCGCAAGTGGCGGGGACCCCAGCTGAACTGGGCATGCGTGTGCCGCACGGACGGATGCAGTGCCGCCGTGCCCACGGCCATCCAGCTCAGCGTATCGCACAGCATTTCAGAGCCGGGCGGTGCATGCTGGCCAAACTCGCGCAACACATGCTCTACCTCGCAAGGCGTCAGGTACATCAGCACGCCTTCGCACAGCAGCAAGACAGGCGTGCCACTGCCCCGCTCAGGCAAACCCAGGTGCTGCCACCAGCCGGGTACGCACAAGTCCAGCTCGGCATGGTGCTGGCGCTTGCCGCCGCCCGGCAGAAGCTGGCGGCGCAGCCGCATGACCTGGGGCATGTCAGCGTCCAGCCAATGGTTGGTGTGCGTGTCCAGCCATTGAAAGTAGCAGCTCAAGCCGCAGCCCAGGTTGACGCCCCAGGCGCTGGGGTGGCGCTTGAAGAAATCTTCCGCCAAGCGTCTGATCATTTGCGTGCGCGCCAGCACGCCGAACACGCTCGGCCTGTCCTTGAGGAAATGGCCGACCTGGGTCCAGGCGTCCATCTGGCGCAACAAATCGCTCGCAAACGCATCGTGCACGGCGTAACTTGGGAATAGCGTGTCTCCCAAGGCGCGCGCTGTCAAAGGAATGAGCAGCGTGGAGGGAATATCGTCAAGCTCTGCCTTGATGACCGCAGGCGCGCGGGAACGGGTGCGTAAATCCATTCAGCCATGATGGCGCAGACAGGCCCGAAGACAGCCTTCAGGCGCGTGCGGTCTTGTATGGCCTTGTAACGGGAGCTCGGCGGTACCGCCCTGTCTGTCCTTTTTCAGCTCGCTTTGAGCATGCCCCGCGTCTCAATGAAGGCAATGACTTCAGCCAAGCCAGTCTGGGTCTTGAGATTGGTCATGACGAAGGGCTTGAGGCCCTTGGCCGTGGTGCGCATGCGCACCGTGTCTGCCCGCATCACTTCGAGGTCAGCACCGACGTAAGGCGCCAGGTCGGTTTTGTTGATGACGAACAAATCGCTCTTGGTGATGCCGGGTCCGCCCTTGCGCGGGATTTTTTCGCCAGCCGCCACATCGATCACGTAGATCGTGAGATCGCTGAGTTCAGGGCTGAAGGTGGCGGCCAGGTTGTCGCCGCCGGACTCGACAAACACCACATCAGCGTCCGGGAAATCGACCAGCATGCGGTCTATGGCTTCAAGGTTGATGGACGCGTCTTCCCGAATAGCGGTGTGCGGGCAGCCGCCGGTTTCAACGCCCATGATGCGCTCAGCGTCCAGCGCGCCACTGACGGTGAGCAGACGCTGATCTTCCTTGGTGTAGATGTCGTTGGTGATGGCCACCAGGTCGTACTCAGCCTTCATGGCTTTGCACAGCATTTCGAGCAAGGTCGTCTTGCCCGAGCCGACGGGCCCGCCAATGCCGACGCGAAGCGGCGGCAGTTTTTTGCTGCGGCCAGGAATGTGATGCAGGGCGCTGGAGGTGTGAGGGGAAGAGGTCATGA
Source organism: Polaromonas sp. (assembly GCA_040400945.1). Taxonomy (GTDB): domain Bacteria; phylum Pseudomonadota; class Gammaproteobacteria; order Burkholderiales; family Burkholderiaceae_C; genus Polaromonas. The sequence goes on from JBBAPG010000002.1 coordinate 19,099, forward strand.
GTGAGTTCAGGAGCGAAAGAGGCGGGAATATTGCGTTTCATGCCGGGCGGACAAGATGGCCAGCATGGGAGAAAAAGCTTGGCGTTGCCCGGCAGGCAGGCTGAGCGCATAAGCCACCGCCGGTGGAATCTCGCGGGCCAGTCGTGCCAGCACGCGCTGGCCCGCGCTCTGGCCCAAGGGCACTGCCTTGAGCGCGGCTTGCATCATGTTTTCAGCCCAGCCGAAGGCGTAGGCCAGTAGCGCGTCTTGCGCGCTGGCGCTTGTCGGCGACACAGCCAAAGCAAAGGCAACAGGGTAGGTGGGCGGCAGGGCGGCGCAGGCTGCAATTTGCTCGCGGTCCATGCCGTCATGGTTGCGCAGCCATTCCAGCAGCGACTTGCCCATTTGCTCGGTTTGCAAGCGCTGCTCGCTCGTCTCGCGTGTTTGCAGCACCCAGTCGTTGAGCTGGCGAACGGCGGCCAAGTCATGGTTTCGCCAAGCGGCAAGCGCCTCGGCCAGCACGGGCAAATCAGCACGGGCCAGGCTCAGTTGCAGTTGCGCGCTCAGCCAGTCGGCGGCCGCCGCTTCGCTGTCCAGGCCAGCCCACTCCACAGCGGCTTCCAGCCCTTCGGAGTAAGAGAAGCCGCCCACGGGCAGGGCTGGGGAGGCCAGCCACATGAGTTGCAGCAGGCTGCTGGCGTCAGGCGCCATGAAAGACCTGGCGTTCAGTTAGCAGCATCACGCGGCGGTCGGCTGGCGTGGAACTGCACTGGCACCGCGCGGCCATGGTCATGGTCGTGTTGATGGTCGTGACCATGGGATGGGCCGTGCTCGTGTTGGCAATCAGGGCCGTGCACATGCGCAGGCGCGGGGGTGAGCTTGGCTTCCGTGGGCGCATGCTCGTGAGTGTGCGCGCCAGAATGCGAATGCCCATCATGCTCACCATGCGCTGCATGGCCAGCCGCGCTGTAGGCCCCGCCTTCAGGCTCAAAGGCTTCATCAACGGCCACCACGTCCAGGTGCATGGCGCGCAGCATGTCGGCCAGCACGTGGTCGGGCTCGATCTTCAGATGGTCGGGCTTGAGCTCGATAGGCACATGGCGGTTACCCAGGTGGTAGGCGGCGCGTGTCAGGTCAAAGGGCGAGCCGTGGCTTTTGCAGGCCGTGATGCGCAGCACGGCTTGCGGCGCTGCCAGCACCTTGACCATCGATCCGTCTTCAGCCACCAGCACGTCGCCACCGCGCAGCAGCGTGCCGCGCGGCAAGAAAACGCCCAGGTGCCGACCGGTGGAATCGGTGGTGTCAAAGCGGCTTTTTTGCCGCACGTCCCAGTCGAGCTCGACGGTGGCGGCGCGCTTGAGCAAGACAGGGGCCAGGCCGCGGCCTTGGGCGATGAGTTTGGAAGCTTGGAGCATCCGGCAATTAAAACAAAAAGTAGCGCTGCGCCATCGGCAGGCTCTTGGCAGCCTCGCAGGTCAGCAACTGCCCGTCAGCGCGCACCGCGTAGGTTTGCGGATCAATCTCCATGCTGGGCAGGTAGTGGTTGTGCACCATGTGCTGCTTGCGCACTTGTCGGATGTCCCGCACGGCGGCGACGTTCTTGGCCAAGCCAAAGCGCTCTTTCACGCCAGCGGCCAGGCCCGCTTTGGACACAAAGGTCAGCGAGCCCTTGGCCACCGCGCCGCCAAAGCCGCCAAACATGGGTCGGTAATGCACGGGCTGCGGCGTGGGGATGGACGCATTCGGGTCGCCCATGGCAGCCAGCGCGATGAAGCCGCCCTTGATCAAGGTCGAAGGTTTGACGCCAAAAAAAGCCGGTCGCCACACCACGAGGTCTGCCCATTTGCCGACTTCAATGGAGCCGACCTCGTGCGAGATGCCGTGCGCAATCGCCGGGTTGATGGTGTATTTGCTGATGTAGCGTTTGACGCGGAAGTTGTCGTGGTTCGCGCCGTCGCCGGGCAAGGGGCCGCGTTGCTGCTTCATCTTGTGCGCGGTCTGCCAGGTGCGGATGATGACTTCACCCACGCGCCCCATGGCCTGGCTGTCGCTGCTCATCATGCTGATGGCGCCCAGGTCATGCAGTATGTCTTCAGCCGCAATCGTCTCCTTGCGGATGCGGCTTTCTGCAAAAGCCAGGTCTTCGGCAATGCCGGCGTCCAGGTGGTGGCAGACCATCAGCATGTCCACATGCTCGTCCAGCGTGTTGACGGTGTAGGGCATGGTCGGGTTGGTGGACGATGGCAAGAAGTTGGCTTGCCCCACCACGCGCATGATGTCCGGCGCATGTCCGCCTCCTGCGCCTTCGGTGTGGAATGCGCACAGGCCGCGTCCCTTGGTCGCGGCAATCGTGTCTTCAACAAAGCCTGATTCATTGAGCGTGTCGGAATGCAGAGCCACTTGCACGTCGGTTTCTTCAGCCACGTCCAGGCAGTTGCTGATGGCAGACGGCGTGCTGCCCCAGTCTTCGTGCAATTTCAGACCAATCACGCCCGCCTCAATCTGCTCGTGCAGCGCGCCCGGAAGGCTGGTGTTGCCCTTGCCCAAGAAGCCCAGGTTCATGGGAAAGGCGTCAGCCGATTGCAGCATGCGCTCGATGTTCCAGGGGCCAGGCGTGCAGGTGGTGGCAAAGGTGCCGGTGGCCGGGCCGGTGCCGCCGCCCAGCATGGTCGTCACGCCCGAGCACAGTGCTTCGTCAATTTGCTGCGGGCAAATGAAGTGAATATGCGAGTCGATGCCGCCTGCGGTGACGATCATGCCTTCGCAGCTGATGATCTCGGTGCCGGGGCCGATGATGATGTCCACGCCCGGCTGGACGTCGGGGTTACCAGCCTTGCCGATGGCGGCAATGCGGCCGTCCTTCAAGCCGATGTCGGCCTTGACGATGCCCCAGTGGTCGATGATGAGCGCGTTGGTCATCACGGTGTCCACCGCGCCTTGTGCGCGTGTGGCTTGCGACTGCGCCATGCCATCGCGGATGGTCTTGCCGCCGCCGAACTTGACTTCTTCACCGTAGCCGCCTGCGCGCAGCGTGTAGTCGGCCTCGACTTCCACAATCAGGTCGGTGTCAGCCAGGCGCACGCGGTCGCCCACGGTGGGGCCGAACATTTCGGCGTAAGCACGCCGTCCAATACGTCCAGGGCTTGCCATGTTTATAGTGCTCCTTGCACCAGACCGCGAAAGCCGAAGACCCGGCGCGCGCCTGAAAATTCAACCAACTCGATGGTGCGTTGCTGCCCCGGTTCAAAGCGCACGGCTGTGCCGGATGCAATGTTTAAGCGCATGCCACGCGCAGCTTCACGATCAAAACCCAGCGCCGCATTCGTCTCGGCAAAGTGATAGTGCGATCCCACCTGAATCGGTCGGTCAGCGGTGTTTTGCACCACCAGCGTCAGCGTGCGCCGGCCGGGGTTGAGTTCATGTTCGCCCTCTGCAATCAAGAACTCGCCCGGGATCAATGCGCTCACTTGCCGCCTCGCGTGAACCACATGGCAGCGACCACCGCCAAAGCCAGGGCAACAAAACCCCAGGCGTCCGTGCTGTGCCAATGCGAGCCGCCAAGGCCATGGCCGTCATGCGCCAGCGCTGGGATAGAAGCGGCAGATGCGGCGCAGAGAGCCAGCAGTTGCGGAAACAGTGTTTTCATAACCTGAACTCCAAAAAAGCATCATTACAAACAAGGGCGCGGAACCGGCTTTGCCGGGCCGCAGCGCTTGCCCCTGGAAGGGGGAGGCGGCTACGCGAAGCGAGCCGCTACGGGGTGATCTAACAGATCGGTTGATGGACTGTGACCAGCTTGGTCCCGTCGGGAAAACTCGCTTCGACCTGAATGTCCGGAATCATCTCGGCGATGCCTTCCATCACGTCAGCGCGGGTGAGTACGCGTCGGCCGTCGCTCATGAGGTCGGCGACGGTCTTGCCGTCACGCGCGCCCTCCATCACGGCGGCGCTGATAAGCGCAATCGCTTCGGGGTAATTGAGCTTGAGGCCGCGGGCGCGGCGGCGCTCGGCCAACAGGGCGGCTGTGAAGATCAGCAGCTTGTCTTTTTCTCGGGGCGTGAGTTCCATGCAGTCGAATTCGCAAGATTGGTGCCACGGCAGCCGGTTGCCTATTGCCTATTGCCCGTTGCCCGTTGCCCCTTGCCCCTTGCCCCTTGCCACCTTCAATTGTTTGGCATGGTTTCTGCACTTGCCCCTGGCGGGCCACCGCGCCTGCACAATGAACTCCACCCCCCCTTCCTCTTCGGCTTCTTCTTCAGCTTCCTCCTCAGCTGCACCGTCCGCGCCCTCGCCCCGGGCAGTGCAGCGCATCATCAAGGTCAGGCGCGACTACAACAGCTGGGTCGCGAGCGAAACCATGGAAGACTACGCGCTGCGTTTCACGCCGCAGCGCTTTCGCAAATGGTCGGAATGGCGGGTGGCCAACACCGCTTTTGGCGCGGCGTCCTTTCTGATTCTGGAAGCCGTGGGCGCCACGCTGCTGGTGCAGTACGGCTTTGCCAATGCCTTCTGGGCGATCCTCGCCACCGGGCTCATCATCTTTTTGGCGGGCTGGCCCATCAGCGTTTATGCCGCGCGCTACGGCGTGGACATGGACTTACTCACGCGCGGCGCGGGCTTTGGCTACATCGGCTCCACGCTCACCTCGCTCATCTACGCGTCATTCACCTTCATCTTTTTTGCGCTGGAAGCGGCTGTGATGGCTTACGCGCTGGAACTGGCGCTCGGCATTCCGCCCGCCTGGGGTTACCTCATTTGCGCGCTGGTGGTGATTCCCTTGGTCACGCATGGCGTGTCTGTCATCAGCCGCTTGCAGATGTGGACGCAGCCGCTGTGGCTGTTGCTGCTGGTGCTGCCCTTTGTGTATGTTTTGGTGCGTGACCCGGCGGCCTTTGCCGGCGTGACGCACTACGCTGGTGAGAAGGACGCCGCTGGGGGCTTCAACTTGCACCTCTTTGGTGCTGGCCTCACGGTCGGCATTGCGCTCATCACGCAAATGGGCGAGCAGGCTGACTATTTGCGTTTCATGCCGGTGCGCCAGCCAGGGCGCGGCCTGCGCTGGTGGCTGGCGGTGCTGGCCGGTGGGCCGGGCTGGGTGCTGCTGGGCGTGGTCAAGATGCTCTGCGGTGTGTTGCTGGCGTACCTGGCCATGCGCCACCTGGTGCCGCCTGATCGCGCGGTGGACCCCAACCAGATGTACCTGGCGGCCTACGGCTATGTGTTCACTGACGCGAGGTGGGCGGTGGCCGCCACCGCGCTTTTCGTGGTCATCTCGCAGCTCAAGATCAACGTGACCAATGCTTACGCCGGCTCGCTGGCCTGGTCCAACTTTTTTTCGCGCATCACGCACAGCCACCCCGGCCGCGTGGTCTGGGTGGTGTTCAACACGCTGATTGCCTTCATGCTGATGGAGATGAATGTCTTCAAGGCGCTGGGCGACGTGCTGGGGCTTTACTCCAACGTCGCGATTGCCTGGATCATGGCGGTGGTGGCAGACCTCGTCATCAACAAGCCGCTGGGTTTGTCGCCCAAGGGGATCGAGTTCAAGCGCGCGCATCTGTATGACATCAACCCCGTGGGCGTGGGCGCGATGGGCTTGGCATCGGTTCTGTCGGTGGCGGCTTACCTGGGCGCCTTTGGACCGCTGGCGCAGGCGTTTTCAGCCGTCATCGCCATGCTCACCGCCTTGGTTGCCGCGCCGCTGATTGCCTGGGCCACGCGCGGCCGGTATTACCTTGCGCGCAGCTCGGGTGGCGAAGGCGGAGGCAGCCATGCCAGCAGCCGCTGCGTGATCTGCGAGCGCGAATACGAAAGCCCGGACATGGCGCACTGCCCGGCTTACCAGGGCGCCATCTGCTCGCTGTGCTGCACGCTGGACGCACGCTGTGGCGACATGTGCAAGCCCGAGGCCAGCCTATCGTCGCAGTGGTCGGCAGCCCTGCGCTGGCTGCTGCCGCGCCGCAGCTGGCCTTACCTTGACACCGGGTTGGGGCATTTTCTGTTGCTCATGCTGGTGGTGGTGCCGCTCTTGGGCGCGGTGTTCGGCCTGTTGTATCACCAGGAACTGCAAAACCTGAGCGAGGGCGCAGGCAGCGCTGACGATGTGTTGCGCTCCGCCTTTTTCAAAGCCTACATGGCCTTGCTGCTCATGGCCGGCATGGTGGCCTGGTGGATGGTGCTCGCGCACAAGAGCCGGCAGGTGGCGCAAGAGGAATCGAACCGGCAGACGCATTTGCTGATGCAGGAAATTGACTCGCACCGCCAGACCGACGAGGCGCTGCAGGAAGCCAAGCGCGTGGCCGAGCAGGCCAACCAGGCCAAGAGCCGCTACATCAGCGCCATCAGCCACGAGCTGCGCACGCCGCTCAACAGCATCCTGGGCTATGCGCAATTGATGGGGCAAGACGCGGGCATTCCGCCGCACCGCAAGCAGGCGGTCAGCGTCATCAAGCGGGGGGGCGAGCATTTGCTTTCGCTCATTGAAGGCACGCTGGACATCGCCCGCATTGAAAGTGGCAAGCTCACGCTCAACCCCAAACCCATGCGCTTTGCTGAAGGCGTGCGTGAGATCGCCAACTTGTTCGAGCTCGAAGCCTCTGGCAAGGGCCTTCACTTTCGCTTTGAAATAGAAGGTCAGTTGCCCGCCTGGGTGCGTGCGGACGAAAAGCGACTGCGCCAGATCCTGATTAACTTGCTGGGTAACGCCATCAAGTTCACCGCACAGGGCAGCGTGACTTTGCGCGTGCGCCATGCCCGCGAAATGGCGCTGATCACCATCGAAGACACTGGCCCTGGCTTGTCTGTCCAGGAGCGCGAGCGCATCTTTGAGCCCTTCACACGCGGGACGGGTTCCAGCGGCAGGGGCCCCAGCGGCACTGGCGGGGCGGGCCTGGGCCTGACGATTGCCAAGATGCTGACCGACCTCATGGGTGGTGAGCTCACGGTCCAGAGCACGCCGGGCGAAGGCTCGGTGTTTCAAGTCAGGCTCTTCTTGCCTGAGGTGCGTATCGCTGATGCAGGATCCGATGGCTCCAACGCGAGTGCACCGCTGGCCAGCCGCCCCCGCCTGGCTTACCTGGGCCCACGCCAACGCCTGCTGGTTGTAGACAACGAGGAAGCAGACCGCGAACTGCTGGTCAACTTACTGGCGCCCTTGGGATTTGACATTCGCACGGCTGCCAGCGGGCATGACTGCCTGGATCTGCTGGCCGCAGGCTTGGCGCCGGATGTGATCTTGATGGACCTGGCCATGCCCGGCATCGACGGCTGGGAAACCTTGCGCCGCGTGCGTGCGCTCGGCTTGCCTCGGTCGCCGCATCTGGCGGTCGTGTCGGCCAATGCCTTTGACAAGGGGCTGGACAACGATGTGGGGATTCGGCCTGACGACTTCATCACCAAGCCTGTGCGTCACAGCGAACTACTGGACTGGCTGGAGCGGCAACTGGCGCTGCGCTGGACTGACCAGACCGCCAGACCCACGCCAACCGAAGCGCCGGCGCCGATCTGGACCCTGCCGCCCGCAGCCGACTTGCAAGCCCTGCACGAATTGGCCGAACTCGGATTTTTGCGCGGCATCACCAATTTGCTCGATCGAATTGAGGCCACTGATCCTGCTTGCTCGGGGTTTGCCAGTGCCATGCGCGACCTCGCCATGCGTTTTGATTTTGAAGGCATGAGCCGCGCCATCGCCACATCGGCCCAAGTACCCGCTTCAGGAGACACCGCATGAGTCAGCCACCGCTGGTCAAGGCGCTGGACCGCGCCAATTCCGATGTGGTCTTGATCGTGGATGACGTGCCCGACAACCTGGCCATGCTGCATGACGCGCTCGACGAGTCCGGCTACACGGTGCTGGTGGCCACCAGTGGCGAGGCCGCCCTGCAACGCGCCGCGCAGGCCATGCCCGACATTGTGTTGCTCGACGCCATGATGCCGGGCATGGACGGCTTTGAAGTGGCCCGGCGCCTGAAGGCAGATGCCGCCACGGCGCACATTCCCATCGTCTTCATGACCGGACTGACGGACACCGAGTATTTGGTGGCAGCACTCGAGGTGGGCGGCGTGGACTACGTGACCAAGCCCATCAAACCCAAGGAAGTGCTGGCCCGCATGGCGGTGCATCTGCGGGGCGCAAGAGAAAAACGCCAGGCACGCAATGCGCTGGACGCCTTTGGCTACGCCACCATCATGGTGCGGCTTGACGATGAAGCGCCAGGTGGCGCGCAGGAGGGTCAACTGATGTGGCAAACACCGCTGGCGCGCACGCTGCTGCAAAGCTATTGCGGCACCGCCGCGCCCACCACGCCCGAGCCGGTGCTGGCCTGGCTGCGCCACCAAGTGCCGCTGGCGCAGGCGCCGCAAGCCACGGAGCCGTCACGCCTGACGCTCACGCAAGGTGCCAAGCGCCTGACCTTTCGCCTGCACCAACAAACCGGCGATGGCGACTGGCTGATCATCATGCGCGAGGAGTCGGACGAAACCGTGATTCAGGCCATGAGCCTGAGCTTCAAGCTCACCGCACGCGAGGCCGAGGTTTTGTACTGGGTGGTCAAGGGCAAGATCAACCGCGACATCGGGGACATTTTGGGCACCAGCCCGATGACGGTGAAAAAACATCTGGAGCGCGTGTTCGCCAAGCTGGGGGTTGAAACGCGCACCGCTGCGGCCGCCATGGCCATGAACCGCATCAGGCAGTTGCTGCCGCAGTTCGAGCACTGAACCCCGTTTTTTTTAAACCCCGCCAAAGAGCGGCTCAGGCAGGCCGCGCCAAGGCGTGGCCGCGCTGAAGACGCGCCCCGCATGGGGCTGCAAAGCCAGGCGCTGCGCATCCAGCCCTTGCCGCGCTGTGGTGGCAAACAGCGTGGCCAAGCCCGGCCCGCCAAAGGCCGGGCAACTCGGCTGACTGGCGTCCAGCAGCACCTGACCTGAAGCCAGGCCGCCAGGGCTGTAACGCTGCAAGCGGCCCGCGCCCCATTGCGCGCTCCAGTAGTGGCCTTCGGCATCCACCGTGGCGCCGTCCGGCTCGCCTACTTCAAGCGTGACAAACACACGTGCGTTGTGCAGCGCGCCGCTGGCAGCGTCGTAGTCTGCGCAGCGCACACAGCGCTCCATGCTGTCAGCAAAGTACATGCGCCGCCCGTCCGGGCTGAACGCCAGGCCGTTCGGGATGTAGACAGGTGGCAAGTCCAGCGGCTTTAACTTACCGCCTGCGCTGTAGCGGTACCAGCGGCCGGCGGGCGCCCCTTGGCGAACTTCGTCAAAGGTGCCAAAGATGAAGTTGCCCGCGCGGTCGCAGCGTCCGTCATTGGCGCGTGTGGCCAGGCCGTCTTCAAAATGGGCCAAGGCCTGGCTGCGTCCTGTGGCCAGGTCCAGCCAGGCGAGGTGATGCTCGAAGGCGGCCAGTAGGCGGTTGGCATCGCGCGTGAGTGCAAAGCTGCCGAGTCTTGCCGGCAGCGCCCAGCTCTGGCTGCGGCCGCTGGCCGGCTCAAAAGACCACAGGCGCTGGCCTTGAATGTCCGTCCAGAGCAGTGCGCCTCTGGCTTGGCTCCAGGTCGCGCCTTCGCCCAATTCGCAAGGGTGACAAGGCGCAAGCGCCGGGCCGTCCAGCGCTTCGATGGGTGTGGCGCGTACCGCTAATGCCAACTTAACTCCAACCCGCATCGACGATGAAGTCTTGCGCGGTGCACATGGCCGAATCGTCAGCCGCCAAAAAGAGCGCGAGCGCCGCCACATCGTCCTCATGCAGGCGGCCGGGCAGGCATTGCGCCGCGTCGATTTCCTTTTCACTTTCGGGCGTGACCCACAGCTGCACCTGGCGCGGCGTCATCACCCAGCCGGGCACCAGCGTGTTGACGCGGATCTTGTGCTTGCCCAAGTCGCGCGCCAATGAGCGTGTGAGCCCGCGCACGGCGGCTTTGCATGTGGCGTAAACCGGATAGCCCGAGGCCTTGATCATCCAGCTGGTCGAGCCCAGGTTGATGATGCTGCCACCGCCCAGCGCAATAAGGTCCGGCAGCACGGCTTGCGCGGCAAAGAACTGGTGCTTCAAGTTCACGGCCACGGTCTGGTCAAAAAATTCCGGGGTCAAGGACGCCAGCGTATGCCGCTTGTCATTGCCCGCGTTGTTGACCAGCACGCTGATACGGCCCAGCGCCGTGCGCACGGCATTCACGCTGGCTTGCAAGGCCGGCGTGTCCGTGATGTCGCAGCGGCTGAAGAACACGCGATCCTGACCTTGCGTTCCCCAGCGATGGCGCAGTTCGTCATTGAGCTGCGTGGCCAGGCCCAGACCCGCTACATCCACATCGACAAAACCGACGCGCGCGCCTTGCCGCGCAAAGGCCGTGACCAGAGCCGAACCGATGCCACTGGCGCCGCCAGAGACAAAGACCACCCGGTCTTCCAGGGAGGGGTAGAGTGCGCGCATGGACTGCCTACCTTGCCCTGAAAATCGCGGGCAGGCAAGCTCGTGAATTTAATTTGCCAACTGAAGCGCTGTACCCCCATGACTGAACAAATCCTGAGCGTGCCTGAATTGCTGAGCCTGAAAAGTGGCGACCTTGTCCTTGAGTTGGCGCCCGGCGTGGGCGGCTCGATTGCCAGCTTTTACAGCGCAGCGCAAAGCACGGCTGTGGGCAAAAAGGGCAGGGCGCGCATCGACTGGCTTCGTCCGGCTTCAGCGGCCGCGATGGCCGCACACGACCCCTTGGGCATGGCGAGCTTTCCCTTGCTGCCCTGGTGCAACCGCCTGCGCGATGGCCGGGCCTTGGCGCAAGGCCGGCACGGACGCGCGATACGTCTGGCGCCCAACTTTCAGGACAGCCCGCACACGATTCACGGCGTGGCCTGGCAGCTGCCTTGGCAACTCAGCCAGAGCAGTGCTGATTCGGCTTTGCTTGAGTTCAGTTACCAGCCAGCGCAGCAAGCCGAGCCAGAGTCCACCGGCTGGCCCTGGGCCTTCAGCGCGTGGCAGCGCTTCAAGCTGGACGCCAGGGGTTTTGCCTGCCAGATGACGCTGCGCAATGACAGCGATGAGGCCATGCCTTTCGGCCTGGGACACCACCCTTACTTTCCGCACTTGCCGGGCACCCGCCTGCAATGCGACTTCAGTGAGGAGGCCCAGATGTGGGAGAGCGATGCCCATTGCTTGCCGACTGGCTTGGTGCAGCCCGAGTCTTTGCACGATCTGCGCGCAGGCGTTGAAGTGGCCCGGCTCGACCTGGACAACAACTTCACAGGCTGGCAGCGGCGCTTTCAGGTGGACTGGCCTGAATCCGGCTCAGAGGCTGGCCGCCAGCTCACGCTCACGGCTGCCAGCCCGCTCGACTTTTTTGTTTTGTACTGCCCGCAAGGTCAGCCTTTTTTCTGCGCCGAGCCCGTCAGCAACTGCACCGATTGGCTGAACCTTCAAGGCGAAGTGCCGACCGAAGCGCTGGGCGGCGGCGAACTGGCACCTGGTGCCACCTGCAGCACGACCTTCCGGGTCGATGTGAGGGTGGCGTGAGCCTGGACGGCCAAGCCTGAAGCGTCAAGCGGTTCAGGCAAGTTCAGGGAAATTCATACTGGAGGCTCGGTCAGGTCCTCAGGCGGTTCATGACGAATCGAGCTGCGGTCCCGCTGGTCGCGCAGCTTGCCAAAGGTGTGGTCCAGCGCGCGCCTGAGCTTGTCGATGGCGCCACGAATGGCTTCGTCCAGGCTGCCCGCCTGATGGTTCACGGCCACGGGCGGGTGGTTGGCCAGACGGGCTTCGAGCATGCAGCGCTTGTGCTCGGGGCTGATGCGCTCGCTGTTCTCGTCGCTCAGGTGCATTTCCACGCTGGTGATGTCATTGCCAAAGCGGCGCAGGCTGGCGTTCAACTCCTCGCGTGCCCAGCGCTCCAAAGATTCATGGGTGTGCACCGACTTGTTGGCATTGACATGGACTTGCATCAAGCACCCAGTGTCTGCTGCGGCTGAGCCGGGCCTTGTAGGCCTGGGGCGCTGCGCAGCGTCGGCTTCAGGCACCGACAGGTCGGGCGGGCAGGGCTTTTGGGCCAGGTGTGGCATAAGACGCTACAATCCACGCTTCGGTATCGCAAAATGCGTTTCGTATCAAGCCTTCCATTTATTCATGTCCTGACATCTTGAAGTGGTTTGATCTTCAAAGCGCGGCGCTTCTCCAAGCCCGGACTTCACAGTGTTCTCATGGCCACCACAGCCCTGACATCCCAACGCACTGTTCCCTAATCCTCGCAAAGACCTTCCAAGCAAGCGGTGCCTATACCGGCCACACGGCCCAGTCGTGCAGTCGGACCCCTTGGCTTGCTCGCAAGTCGTTTGTGTCTCCTTATTTGTGCGCGGCTCACGGCCGGCACCGCTTTGCAATGAATCAGTTCCACAGTCCCTCCCTCGAGGTGGGTAAATACCGCGTGTCGCCCTTGGCCACGCCTTTGCACCACGGTGGTTTTTCCGCCTCGGTGTCCATCCGTTCCGGCTCCGGCAGCGCCACGCACGACCGCGTGTCCCGCTTTTGCGGCCAGTTTGACAGTGCGCCCGCCGCCCTGACCTATGCCACACAGCATGCGCTGGCCTGGATCGGCGAGCGCAACAGCCTTGCCGCTTAAAGCGTCAAGCGGCCTTCGCACTTAAGTTTTGTATTGAATTTCAAGATCCCAAGGAGCTAAAACCATGGCAAAAGAAGAACTGATTGAGATGCACGGTCTGGTCGAAGAGGTGCTGCCGGACTCGCGCTTTCGCGTGACGCTGGACAACGGCCACAAGCTCGTGGCCTACACCTCCGGCAAGATGCGCAAGAACCACATCCGCATCCTGGCGGGTGACCAGGTCTCGCTTGAGCTCTCGCCTTATGACCTGAGCAAAGGCCGCATCACTTTCCGCCACATCGCAGGTCGCCCGCCCATGGGCGGACAGTCGCGTCCCCCTTCGCGCTGATCTGATTTAGCGTTTGTTCAACGGCTGCCTTTGGGCAGCCGTTTGTCCTTGTGTTTTGGCTTCCGTCAGCACCCTACATGCGGGGCATGATGTGTCCCACGCCAGCGCGGCGAACACAGGCGCATCTTGGCGGCATGAGCCAGACCAGTGTGGGCAGCGGCACCCCGAACGACCGCAATGAAAACCCGGCGCCCAGCGACGGTTACCCGAGCAAGACCTTTGGCGCGGAATCCAGCCCGCCACAGCAGCCACCTCTTTCAGCGCCTCCTTCGCCAGAGCCTTCCTCGCAAGATCCGTCGCAAGAGCCTTGCGAAAGCGACGCGGCCGAGATGGCCTCATCGCTCGATACCGACAAGGCCACGGCTTGGCTTCCAGACGGTCCCAACGTCGCGCCCAGTGCCTGGGAGTTGGATGCAGCACGCGGCCACCCTGATCCGCAAGACCCCGCGCCCGACGCTGCCGCTGAGCTGTAGTGCTGGGTCGTAGTGCTGGGTCTGTGGCACCTCAATCAGGCTTGCGCTTGAGCACGCTGATGCTGCCGTCTGTCTCCAGAAAAATGCAGCGCATGTTCTGGAGTGAGCAGTCGGCCTCGCGCAGAGCGCGGTTCACGTCAGCCTGCCCCACACGGTTCTCGCGCAAGGCCTTGTCATAGAGCTTTCCATTGCGGCCGAGCAAAACGGGCGCGCCTTCGGCCAGCTTTTCCAGTGCCACACTGCGTGAGGTCAGATAGCCGAGCACCAGGTTCAGCCCGATCAAGGTGGCCGCCAACAGCAAGCCGCCGATCAGCGAATCGTCGCCCCCTGAAAGTCCGTTGGACACGGCCTCGCTCAAGAGCAGCATGACCAGCAGATCAAAGGGGGTGAATTGGCCGACCGAGCGCTTGCCCGAGATTCGCACCATGACCAGCAAGCTGGCGTAGACCAAGAAGGCCCTGAGCATCAGTTCCCACCAAGGCCGGGAAAGCTCCAGCATGCTTCATGCCGCTTTGTTGCGCGGCGCGGCGGGTTTGCTGGTGCTCGCTTTTTTCTTGGGGCTGCTGCTGGCCGTGACTTTGGACTTGGCCGTGGCCGGGCTCTTTCTGGTGCGCGGCGCGGGCGCTTCGCTGGCGTCATCCGCTGCGGCTGTGGTGGCAGGCTTGCCGCCCTTGTTCAGGCTGCGCCTGAGCATTTCGGTCAGGTCGTAAATTTGCGCGCCCGCTTCGGCGGTCTCCGTGCTTTCAGGTTGGCGCACCAGCTCGGTCTGGCCCGCCTTGGCTTTGTCTTCGACCAGTTCCATGATCTGGTCGCGAAAAGAGTTGCGGAACTCATCGGCTTTGAAGTGCCCGCTCATGTCGGCCACCAGCTGCTCGGCCATGGCCATTTCCTTGGCCGTGATGCCGACGGCCTCCACGCCTTCTTCGGGCAAATTCAGTTCTTCCCAGCTGCGGATCTCGTCGCCCCAGCGCAGCAAGTCCAGCACCAGCGCCGGGCCCGAGGGCGCTAGCATGGCCAGGTGCTGCTTGGTCTGTATCACCACCTTGGCTATGCCGACCTTGCCCGTCTTGCGCAAGATCTCGCGCAGCAGCGCGTACACCTTGGCGCCGCGATTGATGGGCGAGATGTAGTACGGCCGCTCCAGAAAAACCATGGGGATCTCGTGCGCATCCACAAAGGACTCGATCTCGATGGTCTGCGTGGTCTTGGGGTAGGCGGCCTGAATCTCTTCGGGCGAGAGGATCACGTACTGGCCATCCTCGTATTCGATGCCCTTGACGATATTGTCCGAGCTGATCTCTTCGCCCGTGCGCTTGTTGATGCGCTTGTAGCCCACCGGGTCCATGCTGCGCTTGTCCAGCCAGTCGAAGTTCAGCCCCTGGTCAGACGTAGCCGAATGCAGGGCAATCGGAATATGCACCAGCCCGAAGGTGATGGCGCCTTTCCAAAGAACACGTTTGCTGCTGGTGGCCATGCATTTGATTTCAGCGGCAAGCGGCGGCCCCACCTGTGAGCCTTGCGCTCGGCCTGCTGTGAGCACCTGCCTACCGGGGCGTTCCTACATGTTTTGCTGGTGCTGCCTACAGGCTGGCGCCCACGGGCTGCCTAGATTGGGCTATTTCCAAAGGAGATACACATGACCACTGTTTCTGAAATCATGACCCGAGGCGTGCGCGCCATGGCCCCGCATGACAGCGTGGTGCAGGCTGCGCAGGCGATGGACGAGCTCAATGTGGGCGTTGTGCCGGTGTGTGAAGGCGAGACGCTGATCGGCATGGTGACCGACCGCGACATCGCGGTGCGCGGTGTCGCACAAGGCCGCGCGACTGAAGACACGCGCCTGTCGGACATCATGAGCGCCGGCGTGCATTGCTGCTCTGAAGACCAGGACATCGAGGACGTGCTGCGCGACATGTCGCAGCACCAGGTGCGCCGCCTGCCTGTGGTGGACCGCCAGAAGCACCTGGTGGGCATGGTGACGATTGGCGACATTGCGGCCAAGACCGGGCATTCGGATGTGGCTGATTCGCTGGGCGATATCTCCGAGCCAGCCGAGCCGGATCGCTCGGGCATGTCGGCTGCCAGCGGCAGCGCCGGCGGTGGCTCTGCCTCGGGTTCGGCCAGCCGCATGCCCGGCTAAAGCCCAGGAGTCACCGCATGTTGCCCGACCGCGAAGGAAGCCGTGTGCCGCAGGCCGTGTTCAAGACCCGGCGCGACGGTCAGTGGATCGAAGTCAGTACCGAGCAGTTGTTCAAGGGCCGCACGGTGGTGGTGTTTTCATTGCCGGGTGCGTACACGCCCACCTGTTCGTCCAGCCACTTGCCGCGCTACAACGAGCTGGCGCAAACCTTCAAGGCGCACGGGGTGGACGATGTGGTGTGCCTCTCGGTCAACGACGCTTTTGTGATGAGCGAATGGGCCAAGTCGCAAGAGGCCGAAAACATCACCATGATCCCCGACGGCAACGGCGAGTTCACCGAAGGCATGGGCATGCTGGTGGACAAGAGCGACCTGGGCTTTGGCAAGCGCTCCTGGCGCTATTCGATGCTGGTGCGTGACGGGGTGATTGAAAAGATGTTCATCGAGCCCGAAAAAGAGGGCGATCCGTTGGAGGTGTCAGATGCCGACACCATGCTCGGCTACTTGGCGCCGGGTGCCCAGGCGCCCCAGCCGATCACGATCTTCACCAAGCCCGGCTGCGACTACTGCAGGCAGGCCAAGCAGTTGCTGCGCGAAGCGGGTCTGGCATACGAAGAGGTGCAACTGGGCGGCGGCGTGACCACGCGCACCTTGCATGCCGTGGCCGGGGCGGGCACCACGCCGCAGGTGTTTGCAGGCGGACAGCGCATAGGCGGTGCCGAGGAACTCAGGCACTGGCTGCAAGACAAAAAGGGCTCTGCTGCAGTGGGGCCGCGCCCGGGACAAAAGACTACTGCAGAGGTATGAACGGCGGCTGAGCTTTGAGGCTCATCAAAATACCTTCGGACTCATTTTTGGTTCGGCAGAGAGTGAAAGTTGGGACCTTTCTCAGGAATTTTTGGGACTTTTCAAGCGCACTGCATCCCTTTGTCCTACAGGATGAGTCGCCGCTTACTGACGTGCTTGACACAGCTTTTTTTTAAACTGAACTTGCTTTCCAGCCTCATCCCTTCCACGTCAGTTTTTTACTTCAGGAGTCCAAATGCTTTCAGAAAACACCCCACAAAAAACCACCTCCAAGCGCGGCTTCGCCTCCATGGACCCACAGCGTCAGCGCGAGATCGCCAGCCTGGGCGGCAAAGCGGCTCATGCCAGCGGCAAGGCCCACGAGTTCAACACGGCTGAAGCCCGCGAAGCCGGCCGCAAAGGTGGCCGTGCTGGCCGCCGCACCGCAGCTGCCAACGCCAGCGGCCCTTCGGAGTCCTGAGCCCAGCGCTTTACAGGCGCCCTACAAAACCGCCCGCAGCGCTTTAAAGCGCACGAGGCGGTTTTTTCATGGGCGCTGAATCGGGCTCACAGCGCCATCAGCCTTGTCTGACGCCCACACGGCGCAGCCTCATCGACAGTCATGGCTGTTCAAGCAAAAAGGATCTGCCATGGCCACCAGTTCACTATTGGGCGCAGACCGCGCCCCCAGCCTGCCCAGCGGCACCGATGTTCAAAGCCTGGGCCCGAGCGACAGCACTGACAGCGGCAGCGATTCGGTGGGCGCATTCAGCCATGACGAGTTGGCCAGCGACACTGATGCTGCAGGCACGGGCGAGCGCGCTGCCATCGAACCCGCGCTGGACGCGGACAGCCGCGACATCCTGCCAGACCACGTGCAAGCTGCGCCCGATGGAAATCCCGATGAAAGGTCGGATGGCGATGACGGTGTCGAGACGGCGGGCAAGGACGAATTGGCTGAGTTGGCCGCTTTGGCTGGAGAGGATGACGAGGCCGGCGGCAACCGTGACATGGACGACGATCCTGATGCCAGCGGTGCCAAGGACGAGAGTCGGGCCGGGTGAGCATGACGGACAGGGCGGCCGTGCCTTCGGATCGCTGGAAGCGGCAGGTCGCCCCAAAGCTCAAGACTATTTTCGGCATCAAGCGCCTGCGCGAAGGCCAGCGCGGCGTGATCGAGCGCGTGCTCGCTGGCCAGGACACCTTGGCCATCATGCCCACCGGCGCCGGCAAATCGCTGTGTTATCAACTCCCCGCCCTGATGCTGCCCGGCCGCACGCTGGTCATATCGCCCCTGGTGGCCTTGATGAAAGACCAGTGCGAGTCGCTCCGCGCGCTGGGTATTGAAGCTGTCGAGTTGAACAGCACGCTGGACGCGCGCACCAGCCAGACGGCTGAAGCCGCGGTAGCGTCGGGTCAGGCGCGCATCGTGCTGACCACGCCCGAGCGTCTGGCCGAGCCAGGCTTCATGGCCTTGCTTCAGCAGTCGCCCACCTCGCTGCTGGTGGTGGACGAGGCGCACTGCATCTCGCAGTGGGGCCACGACTTTCGGCCGGCATTTTTAGAGATCGGGCCGGCGCGACGTTTGTTGAACGCGCACAACAAATCAGGTCTGCCCACGCTGCTGGCCTTGACGGCCACCGCCACGCCCGAGGTCAGCCAGGACATCGAGCAGCAGCTGGGCATTCCCAGGGACGGCATTGTGAACACGGGCGTCTACCGTGCCAATCTGCACTACCGGGTTGAGCAAGTGGCAACAGAAGGCGAGAAGATGCCGCGGCTGCTCCAGCTCGCAGCTGGCCTGCACGGCTCGGGCATCGTCTACACCGCCACCATCAAGGCGGCTGAGGCCGTGCACGCCGCGCTGCTGCAGGCAGGCGAGGCCGCAGCGCTGTACCACGGCCGTTTGAGCGCACCGGAGCGGCTGCAGGCGCAAGACGACTTCATGCAGGGGCGGCAACGCGTGATGGTGGCGACCAATGCCTTCGGACTGGGCATCGACAAGCCCGACATTCGCTTTGTGCTGCATTACCAGATGCCGCCCAGCCTGGACGCGTATTACCAAGAGTCAGGCAGGGCAGGGCGCGACGGCGCCCTGGCGCTGTGTACCTTGCTTTTCTTGCGCAGCGACAAGGCTGTGCAGCAGTTCTTCATGGCAGGCCGCTACCCCAGCGCCGAAGACCTGCAGGCCGTGCTGAAGCACTTGCAGACCGAGCCACCAGAGGGTGGCTGGACCCTGGCAGCCTTGCAGGCAGCAAGCGGGCGGCCGCGCAGCAAAGTGCAGGTGTCACTGAGCTTGCTCAGGCGACAGCGCCTGGTGGCGCGCGATACGCAGAGCCGCTTCAGCTTGCGCAAGCGTTCAGTGGACGAGGGCACGCTTTTGCCGCTGATGCAGGCCTACCAGGACAAGCGAGAACAAGACAAGGCCACGCTGGAGCGCATGGTTTTTTACGCCCAAACCGGGCAGTGCCGCTGGCGCGTGCTGCTGGACAATTTTTCCGAAAACCCCGACTTTGCGCGCTGCATGCATTGCGACAACTGTTTGCGTATGGCGCGGCATGAAAGTGCGCTGGGGCAGCTGGCCGCGCAGCAAAAAGCTGAACCCGCCCCGTCCGTGAAAAGCGTGCAGGCTCCATGCGAGAAAAGCGGTGAGGTCCCGTCAGCCCATTCGCCACACGCCGAATTCACTCCGGGCGAAGTCGTCAAGGTTCGCCGCTATGGCCTGGGCCGCGTGGTGGCGGCTGATGCGCTCAGCGTGACGGTGGCCTTTCCTGACGCGGCGCAGCGCTGCTTTCAGGCGGACTTTGTACACAAGCTGCGCAGGTTAAGGTCAGCCCCAGCAAAGCCGGCGCAAGCCGTGCTCAGTTCCTGACCTCGACCTGCCACCACGAGGGCAGCAGCGGCCGCACTTCAGGCCGCGCAAAGCGATCGTCCATGAGGTAGATCACGCCTTCGTCGGTGGTGGTGCGGATCACGCGGCCCGCCGCTTGCACCACTTTGCGCAGGCCTGGGTAGAGGTAGGTGTAGCTGTAGCCGTCGCCAAAAAGCTCGTTCATGCGCTGCATGATCTGCTCATTGACCGGGTTGACTTGCGGCAAGCCCAGCGTGGCAATGAAAGCGCCAATGAGCTGCTTGCCCGGCAGGTCAATGCCTTCGCCAAACAGCCCGCCCAGCACGGCAAAGCCGATGCCCTGACCGCCTTCACCGCTTTCACCGCTCTCACCGCTTTGTGTAAAGCGCGCCAAAAAGGCTTGCCGTCCCGCCTCGTCCATGCGCGGCGTTTGCTGCCACACCGGCACCGCTGGGTGCTCGGCCTGGAAAAGCGCAAGCGCTTGCTGCAGATAGTCAAAGCTTGAGAAAAACGCGAGATAGTTGCCGGGCTGCGCTGCATATTGCTCGGCCATCAACGCGGCCATGGGCGCGAGTGAGCGGCCGCGGTGCGCATAGCGAGTGGACAAGCGGCGCATCACCGTGACGCGCAATTGCTCGGCTACAAAAGGCGAGGCGACTTCCACGCAGGCCGTGGTCTCGGGCATGCCCAGCAGGTCGGTGTAATAGTCCCAGGGGCTGAGCGTGGCCGAGAACAGCGTGCTGCTGTGGCTGGCCGCAAAGCGCGGCGCCAGAAAAGGCGCAGGCAGCACATTGCGAATGCACAGGCGGGAACCCGAACCCGCACTGTGCAGCGTCACGTCAAACAGCGAGTGCTTGCCAAACACATCGGCCATGCGCTGAAAGTGCAGGGCGTCAAAGGCAAAGCGCTGCAGGTCTTCGTCCACTTCCGCCGGGTGTTCGGCCATGTGCGCGCTCAAGGTGGCGGCGGCTTGCTGCAAGGCGGCCATGAACTTGGGCGGCAAGCCCGGCTGCACGGCGTAGTCGGCTTCCTGGTCGCGGTGCAACACTTGCCAGGCGCGGTGCAGGCGGTCCAGGTCTTTTTTTAGTTCACCCGGCACGTGGCGACGCAAAGCCGCAAGGTCGGCCTGGTCCAAGGTGGCGCTGTACATCTGGCGCGCGCGCTCGACCATGTTGTGCGCCTCGTCCACCAGCACGCTCACGCGCCAGCCTTGCTCCACCGTCAGCGCATGCAAGAGCGCACTGGTGTCAAAGTAATAGTTGTAGTCGCCCACCACCACGTCGGCCCAACGTGCGAGTTCCTGGCTGAGGTAATAGGGGCAGACCTGGTGCGCCAGCGCAGTCTGCCGCAGGCTTTGCTGGTCCATGAGGCCTTGGCTGAGTGCCGCGCTGCGCGCTTGCGGCAAGCGGTCATAAAAGCCCTTGGCCAGAGGGCAGGCGTCGCCGTGGCAGGCGCGGTCGGGGTATTCGCAAGCCTTGTCACGCGCCACCATTTCGAGCACGCGCAGGGGCTGGGATGTTTGCACCTGCAGCAAGGCCAAGGCCTTGAGTGCCATCTGCCGCCCTGAGGTTTTGGCCGTCAGGAAAAACAGCTTGTCGAGTTGCTGGCCACTCACCGCCTTGAGCAGAGGGAACAGCGTACCGACAGTCTTGCCGATGCCGGTGGGCGCTTCGGCTAGCAGGCAGCGCTTGTTGGCCGTGGCGCGGTACACGGCTTCAGCTAATTCGCGCTGGCCGGGCCTGAATGACGGGTGCGGAAAGCTCAAACCCGACAGCTGCGCGTTGCGCTGCTCACGGTGCGCCATTTCCTGCTCGGCCCAGGCCAGGAACTGCTGGCATTGCGCTTCAAAAAAAGCCTGCAAGTCGGCAGCGCTGTGCGTTTCGCACAGCAGCGTTTCTTCTTGCTTGTCGATTTGAAAGTACACCAGCGCCAGCTTGATCTCCGCCAAGCCTTGCGCCTGGCACATCAGCCAGCCGTAGACCTTGAGTTGCGCCCAGTGCAGCGTGCGCTGGTTGGGCTTGATGGCGTCGAAGTCGCCGCGGAAGGTTTTGACTTCTTCCAGCTGACTCAGCGCGGGGTCAAAGCCGTCCGCGCGACCGCGCACTTGCAAGGCATCGCCCGCGCCGTAGCTACCGGCCAGACTGATTTCGGTTTGATAGCCCGGCCCGCGCCGGGCTGCGACCAGCGTGTGGCCGGCAATGCCTTCTTGGGCGGTGGGCGCAGGCGTGAAGCGCAAGTCCAGATCGCCGCGCCGGGCTGTGAATTCGCACAGGGCGCGAACGGCTACAAGGTAGGTCAAGTCGGGTCGGGGCGCGGGCGCCGGGCTCAAAGCAAAGCCTCGATGTTAGGAGCTTTGCTGGCGTCTTGAGGGCCGCCTTAAATCCGACCTTCCTCCACCGCATGGCAAGCCACGCGAATACCGGCAAAGGACTGCAACTGAGGCCGCTCAGCCAGGCAGCGCGCATTGGCATGCGGGCAACGCGGGTGAAAGGCGCAACCCGTGGGCGGGTTCAGCGGGTTCGGCACTTCACCTGAGACCGGCGTGCGCGCCCGGCCGGTGTCATGCATCTTGGGAATGGCGTCCAGCAGCATGCGCGTGTAGGGGTGGCGCGGCGTGTCAAAAAGCGAATGCTTGTCTGCCAGCTCAACGAGGCGGCCCAGGTACATCACGCCCACCCGGTCGCTCACATGGCGCACCACGGCCAGGTTGTGGCTGATGAAAAGATAGGTCAGGCCCTGCTTGCGCTGCAGGTCTTTCATGATGTTGAGCACCTGCGCCTGCACGCTCACGTCCAGCGCCGAGGTCGGCTCGTCGCACACCAGAAACTCGGGTTGTGTGGCGAGAGCCCGCGCAATCGAAATACGCTGGCGCTGCCCACCCGAAAACTGGTGCGGGTACTTCACCCGGTCTTGCGACGCGAGGCCCACGGACTTGAGTAGCTCGTCCACACGGGCACGCAACTCTTCCTTGCCAGACATCAGGCCATGCTCAAGCAGCGGCTCGGCGATGATGTCTTCCACACGCCAGCGCGGATTCAGGCTGGCATACGGGTCCTGAAAAATCATCTGAATGCGGCTGCGCAGTTTGCGCCCTTCAGGCGTCTTGAAGGCGGCGTGCGCGTCAGCACCGTCAAACTCAAAGCCGCCGCGCGTGGGCTCGTACAGGCCCACCAAAAGACGCGCCACCGTGCTTTTGCCGCAACCTGATTCGCCCACCAGCGCCAGCGTGGTGCCGCGCTCGATGTCAAAGGACACGCCATCGACAGCGCGCAGCAACTGGCGTGGCTTGCGTTCAATCACACGGTTCAGCCAGGGGGCCGACACGTCGAAGGTCTTGGCAAGGTCCGTCGCCCGCACCAGCGGTTTGTCCATGTTCGCGCTCATGCTGCCGCTCCCAGCCAGCAAGCCGCTTGGGTGGCGCCCTTGCTCATCAAGTCCGGTCGGTCTTGGTGGCAGCGTTCAACGACGCGTTCGCAGCGTGGGTTGTAGGCACAACCCTTGGGGATGGCATTCAACCGAGGCATCGCGCCGTCGATCTGGTGCAGGCGTTCGCGGTCCTGGCTCATGTCCGGAATGCAGCCCATGAGGCCGGCGGTGTAAGGGTGTGAAGGGCGGTTGATGACTTCATGCACCGGCCCGATTTCAGCGATGCGGCCGGCATACATAACGGCCACGCGGTCGCAGGTTTCGGCAATCACGCCCATGTCGTGCGTGATCAGCATGACGGCGGCGCCGCGGTCTTTGCAGATGGTTTTGAGCAGCGTGATGATCTGCGCCTGAATCGACACGTCCAGCGCGGTGGTCGGTTCGTCGGCCACGATCAGCTTGGGCTCGGCTGCCAGGGCCAGGGCGATGACTACACGCTGGCGCATGCCGCCCGAGAACTGGTGCGGAAAGTGGTCGATGCGTTCTTCAGCCGCCGGAATGCCGGTGTCTTTGAGCAGCTCAATGGCGCGGCGCCGGGCTTGGCTTGGTGTCAGCTGCAAGTGCGTGGTGATGGTTTCGATCAGCTGGCGGCCGACGGAATACAGCGGATTCAGCGAAGTCAGCGGGTCCTGAAAAATCGCGCCGATTTGTCGGCCGCGCACCTTGCGCATGTCTTCGTTG
This sequence comes from Polaromonas sp., assembly GCA_040400945.1. Taxonomy (GTDB): domain Bacteria; phylum Pseudomonadota; class Gammaproteobacteria; order Burkholderiales; family Burkholderiaceae_C; genus Polaromonas. The sequence goes on from JBBAPG010000002.1 coordinate 42,364, forward strand.
GGCAACTGGTCGATGCGCCGGCCTTCGAGCAAGACTTGACCGCTGGCAATGCGGCCCGGCGGCTCCAAGAGGCCAATGATGGACGCGCCCGTGAGCGACTTGCCCGCGCCGGACTCACCCACCACGCCCAGGATTTCACCGGGAGCGATAGAAAAGGAAATGTCGTCGAGCGCGCGCAGCGTGCCGTTGCGGTGCGGGAACTCGACGACGAGATTTTTGACTTCAAGAAGGCTCATGGCTTGATCAATTCAGGCGTGGATTCAGGGCGTCACGCAGCCAGTCGCCCAGCAGGTTCACGGACAAGGCGATCAGCACCAGCATCACGCCGGGGAAGATGGTGATCCACCACTCGCCCGAGAAAAGGTAGTCGTTACCGATACGGATCAGCGTGCCCAACGAAGGCGAGGTGGGCGGCGCGCCCACGCCCAAAAACGACAGCGTGGCCTCCGTGATGATGGCTGTGGCCACCTGGATGGTGGCCAGCACCAGCACCGGGCCCATCACATTGGGCAGCACATGGCCGCGCATGATGCGCAGCGGCGCCACGCCCGTGACGCGTGCCGCCTGCACATATTCCTTGTTGCGCTCGACCAGCGTGGAGCCGCGCACCGTGCGCGCGTACTGCACCCAGCCGGTCAGCGAGATGGACACGATGAGCACGCCAAAGGCCAGGCTCTCATGCGCATTGGGAAACAGCGCGCGGCCCACACCGGCAATCAGCAAGGCCACCAGGATGGCCGGGAACGACAGCATCACATCGCACAGGCGCATGAGCAGCGCGTCCACCCAGCCGCCCAAAAAGCCAGCCAGCAAGCCCAGCGCCACACCCACGCCCACTGACAGCAGCACCGAGGCCACGCCAACCGCCAAGGAAATGCGCGCGCCGTACATGAGGGCCGACAAAATGTCACGGCCCTGGTCGTCCGTGCCCAGCCAAAAGCTGGGGTTGCCGCCTTCGCTCCAGGCCGGCGGCAGGCGGGCATTGCTCAGCTCCAGCGTGGTCAGATCAAACGGGTTGTGCGGCGCGATCCAAGGGGCAAAGGCGGCGCACACCACGCAGACCAGCGCAATGGCTGCGGCCAGCATGGCGGTGGGGGAATTTAAAAAGCTGTGGCCAATATCGCTGTTGGCCCAGCGTTTGAGGAATCGGATCACGAGAGTCCTTTTTCAATGCGCAGGCGCGGATCGACCGCGAAATACAGCAAATCCACGATCAAGTTGATGACCACGAAGATGAGCGCGATCAGGCACAGGTAAGCGGCCATCACGGGGATGTCGGCAAAGGTCACGGCCTGAATGAACAAAAGGCCCATGCCCGGCCACTGAAACACCGTCTCGGTGATGATGGCAAAAGCAATCAGGCCGCCGAGTTGCAGGCCGGTGATGGTCATGACGGGCACCAACGTGTTCTTGAGCGCGTGCCCAAAATGCACGGCGCGGTCTGACAGACCGCGCGCCCGTGCGAACTTGATGTAGTCGGTGCGCAGCACCTCCAGCATTTCAGCGCGCACCAGCCGCATGATCAGCGTGAGCTGAAAAATCGCCAGCGTGACCGCCGGCAACGTGATGTGCCGCCAGCCCTTGGCCGTCAGCAAGCCTGTGCTCCAGCCGCCAATCTGCGTGACCTCGCCCCGGCCAAAACTCGGGAACCAGCCCAGCGTCACGGCAAAGATCAAGATCAGCAAGATGCCGATCAGAAACGTCGGCAGCGACACACCCAGCAGCGAAATCGTCATGAACAACTGGCTCATGAAGCTGCCGCGCCTGAGCGCTGCATAGACCCCCATGGGAATGCCCGCCGCCAGTGCCAGGAAGGCGGCCACCAGGGCCAGTTCCAGTGTGGCGGGCAGACGTTCTGCAATGAGCTGCGAGACCTGTGTGCCCTGGCGCAGGCTGTAACCGAACTCGCCTTGCACCGCATTCAAAAGGAAATGCCAGAACTGCACGATGAAAGGCTTGTCCAGGCCAAGGTCGGCACGCAAAGCCTGGATTTGCTCGCGTGTGGCGTCTTGCCCCAGCAAGAAGACGACCGGGTCGCCCACGTACTGGAACAGCATGAAGGCGACCAGCGCGACGCAAACCATGACGAGCACGGCCTGCGCCAGGCGCCTGAGGATGAAAGCAAGCATGAACAAGACCCTGAAATGAAAAGGGCCGCCCGATGTTCGGACGGCCCAGGGAGCCTGGCGGATCAGTTGACCTTGATCAGGCGCCAGTCCAGACGGTTGTCTGCGCGGTGCACCAGTTCGATGTTCTTCTTCATGGCCCAGGGAATGATCTGGTTGTGCAGTGGGATGTGGGCGACATCGGCGTTTTGCAGTGCCAGCGCTTCAGCCAGGAGACGTGGGCGCACGTACGCGTCGGTCTCGGTTTTGGCGCGGTCGATGATCGCGTCCATCTTGGGGTTGCTGTAGCGGCCCACGTTGTAGTTGCCGTCGCCGTCGGTGCCCACAGTGCGCACCAGCGACTGCAGGGAGTACAGCGCGTCAAAGGTCGGCACGCCCCAGCCCAGCATATAGATGCTGGCTTCGTAGCGCTGGATCATCGGGAAGTAAGTGGCCAGCGGCAGGGTGCGCAGCTTGGCTTTCACGCCAATGCGCGACCACATGGCTGTCACAGCCTGGCAGATCTGCTCGTCGTTGATGTAACGGTTGTTCGGGCAGGCGAAGTCCACCTCAAAGCCGTCTTTGTAGCCGGCGTCTGCCAGCAGCTTTTGGGCGGCGGTAACGTCAAACGGGTAACGCTTGTGCAGCTCTTCGGTCCAGCCGGCCACTTGTGGCGCGATCAAGGCACCGGTGGGCTCGCCCTGGCCGCGCAGCGTCACGCGGGCAATGCTGTTCATGTCAATGGCCTGGTACAGGGCCTTGCGCACGCGCTGGTCTTTCAGCGGGTTCTTGCCTTTGATGTTGCTGCCGGGCAGCTCGGCACGGAACTGGTCCATGCCAAAGAAAATGGTGCGGTTTTCAATGCCGTCCATCACGCGCAGGTCAGCGTTACTGCGCACGCGCGGCAAGTCTTGTGGGCTGGGGTCCAGCACAAAGTCAACTTCGCCCGACAGCAGGGCGGCCATGCGGGTGGCCACGGCCTTGACTGGCGTGTAGACCACTTCGGTCACGTTGCCTTCCATCTTGCCCCAGTAGTTCGGGTTCTTGACCAGTACCAGTTTTTGGTCGGGCTGCCACTCTTTCAGCATGAAGGGGCCGGTACCCATGGCGTTGCGGTGCGCGAAGTTTTCTTCAGGCGTCTTGATGTCCTTGGGCTGGGTGGACTTGTTCTTCTCGGCCCAGGCCTTGCTCATCATGCGCAGTTCGGTGAGCTGGTTGATCAGCACCGGATTGGGGCCGCCGGTGATGATGTCAATCGTGCTGTTGTTGACCTTGACCACCTTGGTGATGCCCTGGGTGAACACCGTGAAATTGGAGGTCTTGGTCATGGCGCGCTCGATGGAGAACACCGCGTCGTCGGCCGTGAAGGCAGAACCATCATGGAACTTGACGCCGGTGCGCAGGTTGATGCGCAGCTGGGTCGGGGTCATCTGGTTCCAGCTGGTGGCCAGCACAGGCTCAGGCTTGAAGGTGCGGCTGTTGTAGTACACCAATGAGTCGTAGACCGCGGCATGGATGCCGTTGGACAGTGCGTTGTTTTGCGAGTGGATATCCCAGGTCGGGATGTCGCTGGAGCTGGTCCATTTGAAGGTTTTGGCCTGTGCGGCAGCGCCGCCCAAGGCCAGAGCTGCGCACAAGGCGACGTGGCTGATTTTCAAGTTCAATGTCATGACGCAGTCCAGGTTGAAAGACAAGCGTCACACTATGCAACAAATGTTTTAGTGTCTTGCACAGGAATAACCCCAAGCTGGTGCACAGGCCCGGCGCTACCATTGCCTAAGCCGACTTTCTTACTTCTCGCATGACTCCTTCGCCTCCAGCTTCACCCAGCACGGTTGAAGACCGTTTCTTTTTGCTCATGCTGGCCTTGGTCACGCTGGCTTTTTTCTGGGTCTTGTCGCCCTTTTATGGCGCGATCTTTTGGGGCGCCGTGTTTGCCATCGTGTTTTCGCCTCTGCACCTCAGGCTGGCGCGGCGCTTTCCAGGGCAGCGCACTTTGGCCGCCGTGTTGATGCTGGTGTTGATCTTGTTGCTGGTGATCTTTCCGCTCAGCGTGCTAAGTGCCTTGCTGGTGCAAGAAGCCACGTCAGTGGTTCAGCGCGTGCAGTCAGGTGAGCTGAATTTCTCGCGCTATTTCCAGTTGATCTTTGATGCGCTGCCGGGCTGGATCACGCGCTTGCTGGACCGCTTTGGCCTGACCAGCTTGGGACTGGTGCAAGAGCGGCTGACCGCCTTGCTCACGCGCGGCAGCCAGTTCATTGCGACCCAGGCGCTGACCATCGGGCAAAGCACGTTTGATTTTCTGGTCAGCTTTTTCATCATGCTGTACCTGCTGTTTTTCTTTTTGCGCGACGGCAACTTGCTGGCCCTGCAGGTCAAGGACACGCTGCCGCTGGCGCCTGACGTCAAACGCCGCCTGACGGCGAAATTCACCACGGTGATCCGGGCCACGGTCAAGGGCAATATCGTGGTGGCCATGGTGCAGGGGGCGCTGGGCGGCTTCATTTTGTGGGTGCTGGACGTGCATGCGCCCGTGCTGTGGGGTACCTTGATGGCGGTGTTGTCCCTGCTGCCGGCGGTCGGCGCGGCCATCGTCTGGCTGCCAGTGGCTCTTGTTTTTTTGGTGAGTGGGGAGGTCTGGCAGGGCGTTACCTTGATCGCCTTTGGCGTGCTGGTGATTGGCCTGGTGGACAACGTGCTGCGTCCCATTTTGGTGGGCAAGGACACGCGCTTGCCTGACTATGTGGTGCTGCTGTCCACCATTGGCGGCTTGTCCCTGTTTGGCTTGAATGGTTTTGTCATTGGCCCGGTGATTGCCGCGCTTTTTATGGCCAGCTGGGACTTGTTCACGGCCTCGCGCCTGGCCAATGATGCTTAAACGCTGAAGCTTAAAGTCAGGTGATGCTGACGCCTTGCCTGGCCTCCTGCAGGTTGGGCTTGGCAGCAAGCTTTCTGCTCTGCGCCAGCTTGGCGCAGGCCTCGATGCTCTCAAACAGCGCTTCGACGTCCACCGGTTTCACCAAGTGCACGTCAAACCCCGCCTCCAGAGCTTTGCGCCGGTCTTCATCCTGGCCGTAGCCGGTAAGTGCCATCAGCCCCATGTGGCGGGTCAGCGGGTTGGCGCGCAGCGCCCGCGCTACGTCGTACCCGTTCATCTCGGGCAGCCCGATGTCGATGATGCCCACGCTGGGTTGCTGTTCAGTGGCCATGCACACGCCCTCGCGTGCATGCGCGGTGTCGCTCACGCGGTAGCCCTCGAGCTCCAATAACTGGCTCATCATGCGGCGCACGTCGTCGATGTCTTCGATCAGCAAAAGATGGGGGGCGGCATGCTGCGCCGATGCCACCGAAGCTACCGGAGCCGATGCCTGGGGCAATGCGAGCCACTGGCTCTCGGCCTCAGCCTCTGAAGTTGGCGCGGTCTTCATTGGTTTCATTGGTTCTTGTGCCTGGGCAGGTGCCTCGACGCGCGGCAGCCGGATCGTGAAGGTGCTGCCCAGGCCTTGGCCGGCGCTCATGGCCTCTACCGTGCCACCGTGCAGGCGCACCAGTTGCCGCACCAGGGCCAGCCCGATACCCAGGCCGCCCTGGGAGCGATCCAGACTGGCGGGCCCCTGCATGAACACATCAAACACATGCGGCAGCAGTTCGGCCGAAATGCCCATGCCACTGTCGCGTACCCGCAGCACGGCCTGCCCGTCCTCTTCACCGACCTGCAGCGCAATCTCACCGCCGGGTGGGGTGAACTTCAGGGCGTTGCCCAGCAGGTTGCTCACGGATTGCTCCAGCCGGGTTGCGTCGCCGTCAACCCAGACCGGCTGCCTGCTGATGGTGAGTGAAAAGTCGGCTGTGCGACCAGTCGCTCGCAGCGCATCCAGACAGCCTTCGGTCAGGGCGCCGAAGTCCAATGGCCGCGTGGCCAGGGAAATCTTGCCGCCAGCCAGCCGGCTGATGTCGAGCAAGTCGTTCACGATATGCCCCAGATGCTGGCTTTGTCGCTCGATGATCTGCCGCGCCTGGCTGTCGATGGGGCTGGCCTCGCCCTTTTGGTGTGCCTGCTGCCGGTCCAGTGCAATGGCACCGCCAATAGCGGCCAGCGGATTGCGCAGCTCGTGCCCGAGCATGGCCAGAAACTGGTCCTTGGCCTGGTTCTCGGCCTCGGCCCGCAGGCGCGCTTCGTACTCGCTCTGCAGCAGTTCCTCCAGCTTGGTTTCAGCTTGCTGGCGAGACAGCTGTTCTTGCCTGAGCATGCCGCCCGCTTCAGTCAGGGCCACTTGCAGGTTTCGCAACTCCAGCACCTTGGACTCGGCCGGTTGGCGCGGGGGCTGCCTCGCACCCAGACAGCTCGCTGCCGCAGCTGCATCGGCGATGGATTTCACCAGCTGCCGGCCCAACGCCGCTGCCGCCAAAATGGCAACCCCGATCGCGACCAAAAATCCCATTGCAGCCACCGCGGCGGCGCGTACGGCGGCTGTTTCCACGGCCTCGACAGGCGCGGCCACGGCGATTGACCACCCTGTGACCTGGGACTGCGTAAAGGCGTCGTAAGAGTCCACGCCTTCGATCGTCTTGTGCCGGATGATCCTGCTGCCCTTGGCGCGAATGGCTTCGAGTTGCTCAGGTCGGGCTTGCTGGCCCACCCGCTGTTCGTTGTTGAGGTTGCGGGCAATGAAGCGCGCATCCTGATCGAGCAGGGCGATCACCCAGCCCGGCGGGGTGTGTCGCTCAAATGTGGTCTTCATGAAAAAATCCAGACTGAAACCCTTGGCCACCACGAAGGTTTTTCCGGTACGGGTCTTCATGGGCACGTAGATCACGGTCATGAAACTGCCGTCCAAGGCATTGCGCGTGAGACTTGAAACCACGGGCCGCTTGCTCTCGACCGCTTTCCACATATCATCAAACAAAAGCGATTGCGGCACGGGTTGACCCAAGGGAATATGGGTGTGCAGCACCTGTTCGCCCAGCACATCGATCAGCATGATCCAGCTCATCTGGTCGTTGTTGAGCAGTCGGGCTTGCTCGTAAAAGGCAGCCATATCGCCGACTTCCAGCGAGGGCGATGCCGTCAGCAACTCCAGCGAAGCGACCGAGCTGGCCATCTCCCTGTCCACCACCAAGGCGGTAGCGCTGGCTGTTTCGCGCAAGACGCGCAGCGACTCTTCGCGCACGCTGCTGCGCAGCATGTTCAGCGCCAGCGCCGAAAACAGAACAACCGGCACCAGGATGGCCACAGCCATCAAGATCAAATGAGTGCGTACGCGGAGCAATGGGGAATGTTTTGGGCGAACGTTGTCAGGCGTCAGGGCAGGGCTGCCGCAGCCGCGACTGCGTCAGCTGGCAGGTCGGGCGCATCGCCAGGCGGCGTCAGCACGGCCGGGTGCCCGCGCGTGGCGCGCGCAATCTCGGCCAGCGGCAGCTTGGGCGTGCGGTCTGCGCACAGCAGGCCATTGGCTTCCTGGAAGGTGTCGGCAAACTGCGTGTAACAAAAGCCGCTGAACATGCCTATCTCGTTGACCACCGCCAGCAGGCTGCTGTAGCGGCGGCTGAACTCGGCGTCGCTGGCCGCTTCGGCATAACCCCAGGCGGGCTTGTCGCCATTGGTCGGACATTTGTCGTAGGCAATGCCGCCAAACTCGGTGAGCACGATGGGCTGGCCGCGGTGCGGGTAACCGTCCAGCGTCAAGATGCGCCCACCCGGGCGGCGCCTGTCCACCATCTCGTCGGTGCGCACCAGCGAGCCATAGCGTGCCACCAGATGCTCGGGGTTGTTGTCGTAGTCATGAATACCCAGGATGTCGGTCGCCGAGGCTTCCCAGCCGTCGTTGCCGATCACCGGGCGTGTCGGGTCCAGCGTGCGGGTGAGGTGGTACAGCGCTTCAACCGCATTGCGGTGCGGCTGGGTGGACATCAAATCAGGCACGCCCCAGGACTCATTGAAAGGCACCCAGGCAATGATGCAAGGGTGGCTGTAGTCGCGGTCAATCACCTCGCTCCACTCATGCACGGTGCGGCGAATCGCCTGCGGCGTGAAGCGGTAGGCCGAGGGCATTTCTTCCCAGACCAAAAGGCCCAATTTGTCCGCCCAAAACAGGTATCGGGGGTCTTCGATCTTCTGGTGCTTGCGCACGCCGTTAAAGCCCATGGCCTTGGCCAGTTCCACGTCTTTTTTTAAAGCCGCGTCGTCGGGTGCGGTCAGCAGTGTGTCGGGCCAGTAGCCTTGGTCCAGCACCAGCTTGAGCGGGTAGGGCCTGCCGTTGAGCATGAAGCGGTCACGCGTAATACTGGCCGAGCGCAGCGCGGTGTACGACTCCACCTTGTCAATGATCTGCCCTGCATGCCACAGTGCCAACTCAGCCTTGAGCAAGGTCGGGCGCTCTGGGCTCCACAGCAATTCGTTGCGCGAATCGTCAATGCCGGGGTCGGACAAACCGATGCGCCGGTTGGCCTCATGGCCAATGATCTTGTAGCGGTCGTCAGCCAGTTGCTTGTCGCCATGCCAGAGCTTCACGCTCACCGTCAGCCCGTCAATGATGTGGCCAGCCACCAAGGTTTCGCAACCTATTTCGTAACCCTCAAAGTGCGGCGTCCAGCGGATCTTGTCGAGGTAAGTGGGCGCCACGCGCTCCAGCCACACCGTTTGCCAGATGCCCGTGGTGCGCGGGTACCAGATCGAATGCGGCTCGAGCTGCCAGTCCTGCTTGCCGCGCGGTTTGGCGAGGTCCAGCGGGTCGTCTTCCACATACACGGTCAAGGTTTGCGGCCCCTCTTCATTGAGCGCCTGCGTGATGTCGGCATGAAAAGGCGTGTGTCCGCCTTCATGCTCCTGGACCAAGTGCCCGTTGACCCAGACGCGCGCGCGGTAGTCCACCGCGCCAAAGTGCAGCAAGATGCGCCCGCCGTCGGCGGCGATCTCAAAGTCGCGCTCGTACCAGCACACCGGATGAAAGCCGCGGTCGCCGATGCCGCTGGCCTTGGACTCGGGTGGATACGGCACCTGAATTTCGTGATCCCAGGCAATGGGGTCCGAGGGATGTGCGTGGGCGCGCTCGGCGTCAAAGGCGAAACGCCAGGCGCCGTTCAGGCAAAGCCAGTGTTCGCGGACGAGCTGGGGACGGGGGTAGGAAGCTTCAGACATGGCGCCTTGGTTGTGCGGGTGGAGTCACCGGATCAACGGATGGACGGGGCGAGGTCGGGACGAGGCCGAGCAGTGCAGCCACCAAGAATTCTAGAGATTGATGGCGCTGTCGCGTGCGTTTGGGACGGGCCGTTACGCAAAGTTGCTCTTCTTGGAAATCAGGGCGCAGGCCAATGTTTTAAGCCGAGCCACGCCACACCGATCACGGTGTTGACGGGAAAGCTCAACAAACCTGGCACATAAAAGAAGGCCGACAGCAGCGGCGCATGCCACGCCAGCTCAAGCATGGAGCCAAAGCCGATCAACACCAAGCCGAGGCACGACCAGCGGCGCATGTAAGTCGGCAGCCACTGCGCTTGAGATCGGTTGTATCGCCAGGCGGCCGCGCGTTCCAACAAGTTGCCGCGGCTGACGTCTTTGAAGAGCCAGGTAAAGAAAAGGTAACGGTAGAGCAGCACGGAAAAAGAGGGCCTGCGCTCGGGCCCGCTACCAAGGCGACCAAGGCGACCAAGGCTACCAAGGCGACCATGGGTGTGAGCTCGCATGAAGGCTTTGTCTCCTAAGGCCGCATGGGCCTGTGTCTTGTTTGGCTGCAGGCCATTGGGCGAGCCTTTGCCCTGGGGCCGTGACAGACCGCCACCATCCTGCGCGTCGGTGTCGTACGCCACCTGGCGTATTTCCTCAAGCCGGACTGTTGCCCAGAATCGGCGCTGTTCATTACCTTACGGAGAAAGCCACCATGTCCTTGTTGAATTCGCGACGCCTCACCCTCAAGACCCTGACCGCAGCCATCGCGCTGGCCGGCATCACGGCCCTGCCTGCCTACGCCCAGGGCGCAGGCACCATCAAGGTCGGCATCTTGCACAGCCTGTCGGGCACCATGGCCATTTCTGAAACCGTGTTGAAAGACACGGTGCTGATGGCCATCGACGAGATCAATGCCAAGGGCGGCGTACTCGGCAAAAAGCTCGAGCCCGTCATCGTGGACCCGGCTTCCAACTGGCCCCTGTTCGCTGAAAAAACCAAGCAGTTGCTCGGTCAAGACAAAGTCTCGGTGATCTTCGGCTGCTGGACTTCGGTGTCCCGCAAGTCGGTGCTGCCCGTGGTTGAAGAAATGAACGGCCTCTTGTTCTACCCCGTGCAGTACGAAGGTGAAGAGCTGTCCAAGAACGTGTTCTACACGGGCGCAGCGCCCAACCAGCAGGCTATTCCGGCTGTTGACTATTTGATGAGCAAAGAAGGCGGCGCGGCCAAGCGTTGGGTCTTGCTCGGCACCGACTACGTGTACCCCCGCACCACCAACAAAATCTTGCGCGCCTATTTGAAGAGCAAGGGCGTGGCCGACAAGGACATCGACGAGAAGTACACCCCGTTTGGCCACTCGGACTACCAGACCATCGTGGCTGACGTGAAGAAGTTTTCTGCCGGTGGCAAGACGGCCGTGGTGTCCACCATCAACGGTGACTCCAACGTGCCTTTCTACAAAGAACTGGGCAACGCAGGCCTGAAAGCCAAAGACGTGCCGGTGGTTGCGTTCTCCGTGGGCGAAGAAGAGCTGCGCGGCGTGGACACCAAGCCGCTGGTCGGTCACCTGGCCGCCTGGAACTACTTCCAGTCGATCAAGAACCCAGCGAACACCGAGTTCATCGCCAAGTGGTCGGCTTACGCCAAGGCCAAGGGCATTGCTGGCCACAAGGACAAGCCTTTGACCAACGACCCGATGGAAGCCACCTACATCGGCATCAACATGTGGAAGCAGGCGGTTGAAAAAGCCAAGTCCACCGACACCGACAAAGTGATCGCCGCCATGGCCGGCCAGACCTTCAAGGCACCGTCGGGCATCGTCTCCAAGATGGACGAGAAAAACCACCACCTGCACAAGTCGGTGTTCATTGGCGAGATCAAGGCCGACGGCCAGTTCAACGTGGTCTGGAAGACGCCAGGCCCTGTGAAGGCCAAGCCTTGGAGCCCGTACATCGAAGGCAACGACAAGAAGCCTGACGAGCCAGCGAAAGTCGCTGCCAAGTAAGCGCCTTTCCTCAGCGGCGGCAGGGTGTTGAAAGACGCTCTGTTTCAGCCCGGGCCGCACCTGCCTCCTTCGGTCAGGTGCGGCTTTTCAATTTGGACTGCCAGTTTTGGCCCGCTTCTTGCACTGCTCTGGTGCAGCCCGCGCTCCTCTGGCCTATTGAGTTTTTATGCACCCAAGTCCTTCCTTTGCTTTTCTTTCTTCTCTGATTTTTTGCCGCAGCTTGCTTCTGGCAACGGTCCTTTGCGGCACGACTGCTGCGCAAGCCCTCACGTCTGAGCAAGCCCTGGCCATTACCCGTGGCGAGACCGAGGCACGCGTGGCCGCTTTGGCGCAGGCCGCAGCCAAGCCCGACGCAGCCACGGCCGCTTTTGTGCAGGCACTGGCTGACGACGCCGTCAAGGTGGCGGGCAAGCAGGTCTTCGTGATCAAGGGCGAGCAAGCGCTGGACCCGGTCACAGGCGCCGTGCTGGCGCTTCCTGCAGACGCAGAAGACGTCATCAACAACAACCTCATGCGTGGCGAGCTTGACAAGGTGCTGGCCAGCTTGCAATTGCTCTCGTCCGATGCGGCCCTGCGCAAGGCCGCCATCAAGACACTGGCTGGCGAGAACGCCGAGTCGGGCCTGCCCTTGATCGAGCAGGCTTTTGCGGCTGAAACCGTGCCCGCGCTCAAAACCCAGCTCGGCCTGCTGCGCGCCGCGATCTTGCTGGGCAGCACCGACAAGGCCAAGCGCCTGGAAGCGGCTGCCCTGCTGGCCAGCAGTGGCGACCCGAGCACCAAGACCGCCTTGCTGGAACGCCTCGCCAGCGAGACAGACGCCGAAGTCAAGCTGGCGCTGGCGGCGTCGCTCGCCAAGGTCGAAGCGGCGCTTGCCTGGGGCGACAAGCTGGCCGCTGTCTTCAGCGGCATCAGCCTGGGTTCCATCTTGCTGCTGGTCGCGCTGGGCCTGGCGATCACCTACGGCCTCATGGGCGTCATCAACATGGCGCACGGCGAGCTGATGATGATTGGCGCTTACGCCACCTATGTGGTGCAAGGCCTGTTTCAGAAATACCTGCCCGGCTACTTTGACTGGTATTTGCTGGCCGCTGTGCCCGTGGCCTTCATGGCTTCAGCGCTCATGGGCGCGGGCTTGGAGCGCGGCGTGATCCGCTTTTTGTACGGTCGCCCGCTCGAGACCTTGCTGGCCACCTGGGGCATCAGCCTCATGTTGCAGCAGCTGGTGCGCAGTATTTTTGGCGCACAAAACGTAGGTGTTGAAAACCCGGTGTGGATGAGCGGTGGCGTGCAACTCATGGGCAATTTATCGCTGCCCTACAACCGCCTCGTGATCATTGGCTTTGCCCTTGCGGTGCTGCTGGGCATGGCCTGGCTGATCAGCCGCACGCGGCTGGGTTTGTTCGTGCGTGGCGTCACTCAAAACCGACCGATTGCGTCTTGCATGGGAGTCAACACGGCGCGTATCGATACCTACGCCTTCGCGCTGGGTTCGGGCATTGCGGGCCTGGCGGGCTGCGCGCTCAGCCAGGTGGGCAACGTGGGCCCTGACCTCGGGCAAGGCTACATCGTGGATGCCTTCATGGTGGTGGTGCTGGGCGGCGTGGGGCAACTCGCCGGTACCGTGTATGCCGCGCTGGGTCTGGGCATCTTGAACAAATTCCTTGAAGGCTGGACGGGCGCTGTGCTCGCCAAGATCGCCGTGCTGGTGCTGATCATCATCTTCATTCAAAAACGTCCGCAAGGCATTTTTGCCATGAAAGGCCGAGAAGTATGAACACCCCCGTTGCTTGCCCACTTCGTGTGGCCGCCTCCCCACACACTATGCAGAATGTTTCCCTTCCATCACCCAGGCCGCTCATGACGCGCAGCGGCTGGGGTGCTTTTCTCGTCGCATTGATTGCCGTGTGCGCCATCGCCCCCGTGCTCAACCTGTGGGTGCCCGAGGGCAGTGCCTTGCACATGAGCACCTACGCCGTGGCGCTCCTGGGCAAGATCATGTGCTACGCCATCTGCGCCTTGGCCATGGATTTGATCTGGGGTTACACGGGCATCTTGTCGCTGGGGCACGGTCTCTTTTTTGCACTGGGCGGCTACGTCATGGGCATGTACCTCATGCGCCAGATCGGCATGGACGGCAACTACAAAAGCGCGCTGCCTGACTTCATGGTGTTCCTGGACTGGAAGACACTGCCCTGGCACTGGACTTTCAGCGCCAGCTTTGGCGCGACCTTGCTGCTCATCGTGCTCGCACCCGCTGTGGTGGCCTTTGTGTTTGGCTACTTCGCCTTTCGCTCGCGCATCAAGGGCGTTTACTTTTCCATCATCACGCAAGCCATGACGTTTGCAGCCATGCTTCTGTTTTTCCGCAACGAAACAGGCTTTGGCGGCAACAACGGCTTTACCGATTTCAAGCGCCTGCTGGACTTGCCGATTGCCACGCCGGTGATGCGCATGACGCTGTTTGTGTTGACCGGCCTGGTGCTGCTGGGCTTTTACTTGTTTTCCAAGTGGCTGGTGCAAAGCAAGTTCGGCCGCGTGTTGCAAGCCATCCGCGACGCAGAGACACGGGTCATGTTCTCGGGCTACAACCCGCTGGGCTACAAGCTCACGATCTGGGTCATCTCGGCTGTGATGTGCGCCATCGCCGGCGCGCTCTATGTGCCGCAGGTCGGCATCATCAACCCCGGTGAAATGAGCCCGGCCAACTCCATCGAGATTGCGATTTGGGCAGCGGTGGGCGGCCGCGCCACCTTGATCGGGCCAATCGTGGGCGCGTTCATCGTCAACGGGGCCAAGAGCTGGTTGACGGTGGCTTACCCGGAATTCTGGTTGTACTTTTTGGGCACCTTGTTCATTGCGGTCACGCTGTTTTTGCCGCAGGGCGTGGTGGGCCTTGTCAAAAGCCTGCGCGCTAAATTCTCTGAAAAAGTCTCTGCGAAGGCTGCCAAATGACGCCCGATCTCTTGGAGCAAGGCGCGCAGCGCGTCGCTCGCCACATGGACATGCTCAGCCAGCGCAGCCCGGCCACCGAATCGGGCGGGCGCAGCGCCAGCGGCAGCCGCATTGCGCAGCCTGAAGGCGAAGTCGATGTGACCCACGGCCGCATTCTTTACCTGGAAGACGTGAGCGTGAGCTTTGATGGCTTCAAGGCCATCAACAAACTCAGCCTGGACATCGCGCCCGGGGAGCTGCGCTGCATCATCGGCCCCAACGGCGCCGGCAAGACCACGATGATGGACATCATCACGGGTAAAACACGGCCTGACGAAGGCACGGTGTTCTTCGGCAGCACCATCGACTTGCTCAAGCACAAAGAGTCCGAGATCGCGCAGCTGGGCATTGGCCGCAAGTTTCAAAAGCCCACGGTCTTTGAGCAACTGACGGTGTTTGAAAACCTGGAGCTGGCCCTGAAAACAGCCAAGGGCGTCGCCGCCAGCATGTTCTTCAAGCTCGATTCAGCCCAGAGCGACCGCCTGGCCGAAATGCTGGTCACCATTCATTTGGCCGGCAGCGTGAACCGCCTGGCTGGCAACCTGAGCCACGGCCAAAAGCAGTGGCTGGAGATCGGCATGCTGCTCATGCAAGACCCCAAGCTCTTGCTGCTCGACGAGCCGGTGGCCGGCATGACTGACGAAGAAACCGCGCGCACAGCCGAGCTTTTCTTGTCGCTCAAAGGCAAGCATTCGCTCATGGTGGTGGAGCACGACATGAGCTTTATTCGCACCATTTCCGAAATCGTCACGGTGCTCTGCGACGGCTCGGTGCTGGCGCAAGGCACGCTGGACCAGGTGCAAGCTGACGAACGCGTGATCGAGGTCTACCTTGGCCGTTAACAAGCTGGCCATTTACTTTTTATTCAAACCATGCTGAACGTCAAAAACATCAACCAGTACTACGGCGGTTCGCACATCCTGCGTGACGTCAGCCTGGCAACTGAACTCGGCAAGGTCACGGTGCTGCTAGGCCGCAACGGCGTGGGCAAGACCACCTTGCTCAAATCCATCATGGGTCTCGTGCCCATCAAGACCGGCAGCATGGTGTTCGATGGCCAGGCCATAGACAAAGCCACGCCCTATGAACGCGCGCGCGCTGGCATCGGCTTTGTGCCGCAGGGCCGCGAAATCTTTGCGCGGCTGACGGTCGAGGAAAACCTGCGCATGGGCCTGGCCTACAAAAGTGCGAGCACGCCCATTCCGGCTGAGCTGTTTGAGCTTTTTCCCGTGCTCAAGCAAATGCTCAACCGGCGCGGTGGTGATCTCTCCGGCGGGCAGCAGCAGCAATTGGCCATTGCGCGGGCGTTGGCGGCCAAGCCCAAGCTCCTGGTGCTGGATGAGCCCACCGAAGGCATACAGCCGAGCATCATCAAAGACATCGGCCGCGTGATCCGCATGCTGGCGGATCGCGGTGACATGGCGATCTTGCTGGTCGAGCAGTACTACGACTTCGCCGAGGCGCTGGCTGACGACTACCTGGTGATGGAGCGCGGCGAGGTGATCGCGCGCGGGCTGGGCAAGAACATGCCGGCCGATGGCGTTCGGAACCTGGTTGCGATTTAAAGGGCTTGCGACACCCGACTTACCCGCCTTTTATGTGCACCAGTCTGTGGATAAGTTCGTGCACAAGCTCTGAGGCGCGCATTCCTGCTGGCTTGGCGGCGTGTGCTCATGCAATAAGCGGATCAGCCTGCGGCTTGGCGTCCTACAACGGGGCGGTACGGGCTGACGTAGTCTCCTCGTCATCGTTGTGACTCAGGAGCTTTTTCATGCGTGTTGACATTTATCGCCGAGCCGAAACGGGCAACCGCGTGTCTTACCTGGCTGTGCCCGAGGGGCGGGCCATTCCGGAAGAAGCCGTCAACACCGATTGGGAAACCGAAGCCTCGGCCGTGGATGCGGGCGAAGACGCGCTGACCTTGCGCGTCTACGGCATCCCCGAGCCTGAAGAGCAAATGGCCGAGAAGGGTTACGCCATCACCAGCTTGGACAGCCAGCCGCCCTTGAGCTGAGCGTTTTCAGCTCTCAGCTTTCCAGTGGCGTTCAGTGGTGGTGGCCATGCTCGCCGTGTACATGGCCGTGAGCGATTTCTTCTTCGCTGGCAGGGCGCACGTCTTCCACGGCCAAGACAAACTTCAGGTCTTTGCCGGCCAGCGGATGGTTACCGTCGAGCAAGACCGTGTCGCCCTTGATCTTGGTCACCGTGAAGACCACTGTGTGGCCGTCGTCGCCGCGACCTTCAAGCTGACCGCCCACCTTCACGCCCGGCGGGAACTGGGTTTTGGGAATGGTGCGCAGCAGTGACTCGTCGCGCTCGCCAAAGGCGTCAGCCGCTGACAGCGCCAGCGTGGTCTTGAAGCCGGTGGTCTGGCCGTCCAGCGCTTCTTCAATCTTGGGCAGGGTGTTGCCGTAGCCGCCGTGCAAGTAAACCATGGGCGTCTTGCTTTCCTCGACCACGCGGCCCAGGTTATCGGTGACTTTGAAGCGCAGGGTGACGGCAGAGTTTTTTTCAATTTTCATGATGCAGTGCTTGGGTTGCGGAAAACAAAGATTGTCTCAGGACGACCAGATGCGTGGATGCGGCGCCTGCATGCCCCACAACTGCAAGCGCCAGGCGCGCCAGACCTGACGCAGCAAGTCCATGGCCGGTTCAACCACCGGCGCCAGCACGCGCAGCACCAGCACTTGGGCGTCAGGGCTTGTCACCCCAGCACTGGCGACCAGCGCATGCGCGCCCACTACCTCGCGCGCGGCGTCCAGCGCAGCTTCCTTGCGTGCGCGGGTCAGCTTGCTGCCAGCCGCAAAAAAGAGCGTGGCCATGCAGCGATGGCCGGCCAGGCCCAGCGGGCTGTTGAGCAGCAGCGCGTCCTTGGCCTCCAGGCGCGCTCGCTCCAACCACACGCCAGGTAATTCGATGTGCTGGCAAAACTCGCCAGCCACAAAAGGCTGGTCAGCGCTGGGCAGGCCCAGCGCCGTCACGTCCCAGCCCATCATCTCGGCGCCGGGTGCCAGGTGCAGGGTCAAGCGGTTTTCAGCCAGGCAGCCGCTGTAGCAAAGCGCTTCCAGTGGCAGCCACTCCAGCCGGGCACCAGCGGCCAAGGTGATGTCCGCCTTTTGCAAAGCCGGCTCGCCCAGCGAGCGATAAAAGCGCGTGGCGCCCGGTGTGGTCACCAGACCGTGCGCGCCTTCGCCCAATGTGGCCGTGATGTCCAGCGTGTCGCCGCCCACCAAGCCGCCGGGCGGATGCACCAGCACGTTGTGGCACACCTGCTCCCCTTCGGGATAAAGGCTTTGCAAAATACGAAGTGGCCCGTTGTGCCGGAAGTGCGCCACCGTGCGATCGGTGTTGCGGGTGTAGTCGAGGGAGAGTGAAGCGTGCCAGGTCATTGGCTGCTGAGTTTATGGCAGCCTCGCCCAGGGATTTAAAGCAAGTTCAAGGGGATCTTGAGGTACGCAATGCCGTTGTCCTCCGTGGGTGGCAAGGCGCCGCCGCGGATGTTGATCTGAACCGACGGCAAGATCAAGATCGGCATCTCCAGCGTAGCGTCGCGCTCGGTCCGCATGGCCACGAACTCGGCTTCGCTAATGCCGTCACGTACATGGATATTGTTGACGCGTTGCTCAGCCACGGTGGACTCGAACACGACGTCCCGTCCGTTGGGTGGGTAGTCGTGGCACAGGAATAGGCGCGTGGCAGGCGGCAGGCTCAGCAGCTGGCGCACTGACGCGTAGAGCGTCTTGGCGTCGCCACCGGGAAAGTCGCAACGCGCCGTGCCCACGTCGGGCATGAACAAGGTATCGCCCACAAACACCGCGTCGCCAAACTGGTAAGCCACGCAGGCCGGCGTGTGGCCGGGCACAAACAAGATGCGGCCGGTCAACGCGCCGACTTCGAGGGCCTCGCCCTCCTTGAACAAGTGGTCGAACTGCGAGCCGTCCTGCTGAAAGCCCGGTTCCAGGTTGAAGATGCCCTTGAACACTTGTTGCACAGCTGTGATGTGCTCGCCAATGCCGGTTTGGCCGCCGAGTTGCGCCTTGAGGTAGGGCGCGGCGGTGAGGTGGTCGGCGTGGGCATGGGTTTCCAGAATCCATTGCACCTTGAGCTGGTGCTGGCGCACGTAGTCAATCACTTTGTCGGCGCTGTCGTGACGAGTGCGGCCGGCCTTGGGGTCGTAGTCCAGCACGGAGTCGATGATGGCGCAGGTCGTGCCCGGGCCTTGGTGCACCAGATACGTCACGGTCCAGGTGGCGGTATCGAAGAGGCCATGAACTTGAGGCGCGGCGGGGGAGGTGGCCATGTGAAGAGCTCCTTGCTTAAGTTCCTGATAGTTTATTGACAAATATATTGTCAGTCAATAAACTGTGAGCCAAACCGAGGAGACAGAATGCCCGCCACCCTTGCGCTATCCGACATGCAACAAGCGGCCGAGCAAGCCTGTCGGCTGATGAAAGTCTTGTCCAACCCCGACCGCTTGCTGATCCTTTGCCAACTGGCAGAGGGCGAAAAACGCGTGGGCGAACTCGAAGCGCTGCTGGGCATCGTGCAGCCTACCTTGTCGCAGCAGCTCACGGTGCTGCGCGACGAAGAATTGGTCAGCACCCGGCGCGAAGGCAAGGCGATTTACTACCAGCTCACAAGCCCGCAGGCGCTGGCTGTCATGCAGGTGCTGTACGCCCAATATTGCAAGCCCGACGCCATTCCAAACGCTTGAGGAAACCATGACGATTGACTGGACCCATTTCACCCCCTGGGCTTCGCTGGCCGGGGGCTTGCTGCTCGGCTTGGCGTCGGCGCTGTTCATCTTGCTCAACGGCCGCATCCTGGGCATCAGCGGCATCCTGGGCGGCTTGATCCTGCCGCGTGCGGGCGACGTCGGCTGGCGCCTGTCTTTTTTGTTGGGCATGGGCACGGCGCCGCTGGTGTTTTTCAGCATTGCGCCGCCGGCCTGGGGGCAGGCGCCGCGCATTGACGCGGGCTACCTCAGCCTGGCCGCCGCCGGTTTGCTGGTGGGTTTTGGTACGCGCTACGGCTCGGGCTGCACCAGCGGCCACGGCGTGTGCGGGCTGTCGCGCCTGTCGCCGCGTTCCATGGTGGCGACTGGCACTTTCATGGCGGCGGGCTTTGCCCTTGTGTTTGTCATGCGCCATGTGTTCAGCCGTTAAGGCGGGAGAGGTTTTATGAAACAACGCCTCAGTGAATTTTTGGTCGGCCTGATCTTCGGCGTGGGCTTGTTGCTGTCGGGCATGACCGACCCCGGCAAGGTGCTGGGCTTTCTGGACCTGTTTGGCGCCTGGGACCCGTCGCTGGCTTTGGTGATGGGCGGGGCCATCGCGGTCGGTTTTTTCGCCTTTGCCGTGGCCAAGAAGCGCACCACCAGCTTCTTGGGCGGGGCGCTGCGCTTGCCGTCATCCCAGCGAATCGACCAGCCTTTGGTGGTGGGGGCCTTGCTGTTTGGTGCGGGTTGGGGCTTGGCGGGTTTTTGTCCTGGCCCGGCCTTGGTGTCGCTGGCTGCCGGACAACCCAAGGCGGCGTTTTTTGTGGTCTTCATGCTTTTGGGCATGTTGGTCTTTGAGATGTAGGACCGCCGCGCGCTGCGGGCCCCTTCGCTCTAGCACTCAACTGATTTGCAACCCTGAAAGCCGCACATGCCTGAACTCCCTGGACTGCCTGATGCCTTGCTGCTGGCGCGCATCCAGTTCGCCTTCACGGTCAGCTTTCACTTCTTGTTCCCGGCCATCACCATCGGCTTGGCCAGTTATCTGGCGGTGCTTGAAGGGTTGTGGCTGAAAACCGGGCGCGCCGAGTACATGGACTTGTTTCGCTACTGGGTGAAGATCTTTGCGCTGGTGTTTGGCATGGGCGTGGTCTCGGGCATCGTCATGTCGTATCAGTTCGGCACCAACTGGGCGGTGTTTGCCGACAAGGCCGGGCCCATCGTCGGCCCGCTCATGGCCTATGAAGTGCTCACCGCTTTTTTTCTGGAAGCGGGCTTTTTGGGCGTGATGCTGTTTGGCATGCGGCGCGTGGGCCAGGGCCTGCACTTCACCGCCACGCTGATGGTGGCGCTGGGCACTTTTGTGTCGGCCTTCTGGATTCTCTCGGTGAATAGCTGGATGCAAACGCCCAGTGGTTACGCCCTGAACGCCCACGGCCAGTACGTGAGTGCTGGCAGTTGGCTGGCCATCATTTTCAACCCCAGCTTTGTTTACCGGCTGCTGCACACCGTGTCGGCGGCCTACCTGACCACCGCCTTTTTGGTCGGCGGCGTGGGCGCCTGGCATTTGCTCATAGACCGGGCCAACCCGCGCGCGCGGATCATGTTTTCCATGGCCATGTGGATGGCCACCCTCGTCGCGCCGATTCAGATTGTGCTGGGCGACATGCACGGCCTGAACACGCTGGCGCACCAGCCCGCCAAAGTCATGGCCATGGAAGGTCACTACCAAAGCCACCCGAACGGCGCGCCACTGATCCTGTTTGGCATTCCCAACAGCGCGGCCAACCGGGTGGATTACGCGCTGGAAATTCCCAAGCTGTCCTCGCTCATCCTCAAGCACGACCTGAACGCGCCGCTGGCGGGGCTGGACACCGTGGCACCCGCCGAGCGCCCGCCCGTGGGCGTGGTCTTCTGGGCGTTTCGCGTGATGGTCGGGCTGGGCTTTTTGATGGCGGGGCTGGGCCTGTGCAGCTTGTGGGCGCGACTGCGCGGCCGGCTTTATGACAGCTCGCTGCTGCACCGCTTTGCCTTGGCCATGGGGCCGTCGGGCCTGGTGGCGGTGCTGGCTGGTTGGGTCACCACCGAGGTGGGCCGCCAGCCTTGGACCATTTACGGCCTGCTGCGCACCAGTGAGTCGGCCTCGCCCCTGGCTGCGCCGGCGGTGGCCGTGTCGCTGGTGGCGTTTGTGGTCGTTTACTTCGCGGTGTTTGGCGCGGGCGTGGTCTACATCCTCAAGCTCATGGCCAAGCCGCCGGTGGCGCACGAGCCTGAGCCTGCGCATATCCCTGTGCGCTCTGCGGGCACCACCCCGGCGGTAGCAGTGCGGCCCGACACTTTGGCCACCCAGGAGGGCGGTGCCGCATGAACGTCGACCTCACGCTCATCTGGGCCTTCATCATCGTGCTGGCCGTGTTCATTTATGTGGTGCTCGACGGCTTTGACTTGGGCATCGGCATCTTGTTCAACAGCTTTGTGCGCGGGCATGAGCGCGACACAGCCATGAACAGCATCGCCCCCGTCTGGGACGGCAACGAAACCTGGCTGGTCATGGGGGGCGGTGGCTTGCTCGCCACTTTCCCGCTGGCCTATGGCTTGATTTTTTCCGCGCTGTACGCGCCCATCATTGCCATGCTGCTGGCGCTGATCTTTAGGGGCGTGGCCTTTGAGTTTCGATGGCGCCACCCGGCGCATCAGCGCTTTTGGGACTTCGCCTTTACAGGCGGCTCGCTGGTGGCGGCGCTGGCCCAAGGCGTGGTGCTGGGCGCTCTACTGCAAGGCATTGCCGTGCATGAGCGCGCTTACGCGGGTGGCTGGTGGGACTGGCTGTCGCCGTTTTCCTTGCTGACGGGCGTGAGTGTCGTGGCGGGCTATGCCTTGCTGGGCGCCTGCTGGTTGATCTTGAAAACCGAAGGGCCGCTGCAGGCGCAGGCCAAGCGCCAGGCGTGGTGGCTGGGCGGTGGCACGCTGGCGGCCATTGCCCTGGTCAGCCTGGCGACGCTGTTTTTGCGGGCCGACTACTTTGACAAGTGGCTCAGCCTGCCGAACATTTTTTGGGTGGCTCCGGTGCCGCTTTTAGTGGCGGCAGCCAGTTGGGCTTTTGTGCGCACCTTGAAGGCCGGCCCCGACGTTGCGCCCTTCTTGCTGACGCTCTTGATTTTCTTGCTGTGCTTCGTGGGCCTGGTCAACAGCATTTATCCCTTCGTCATCCCGGGTGCGGTGACCATTTGGGACGCAGCGACCGAACGCAGCAGCCAAGTCTTCATGCTGGTCGGCACGGCCGTCGTGCTGCCGCTCATCCTGGGCTACACGGCGTGGTCTTACTGGGTGTTTCGCGGCAAGGTTGACGCTGCGGGTTATCACGCATGAAAGCGCCGCTGTGGCGGCGTCTTTTATGGATGCTGGGCATCTGGGCGGCGAGCGTGTCGATCCTGCTGGCTGTGGCGATGTTGTTGCGCCTGGTGTTGAGGGTTTGATTGGAGGGCTTGACGCCCTTCACCTTGTCACTAGGTGTTTTGCGAGCCGCGGTGCGCCCAGCCGGTGGTGCGCAATTCAATAAAGCTGAAAAGCTCATACATCACCATCGCCATCGCGCCCACCACCACCAAGCCCGCAAAGGCCAGGCCCATCTGCATGGCCGAACCGGCGGAGATCAGCAGGTAACCGATGCCTTCATTGGCGGCCGTCATTTCAGACACGGTGGTGCCCACAAAAGCCAGCGTGATCGCGACCTTGAGAGAGCCGTAGAAGTAGGGCATGGAGCGCGGCAGGCCGACTTTGACCAGCACGTCCCAGCGCTTGGCGCCCAGCACGCGCAGCACGTCTTCCAGCTCAGGCTCCAGCGTGGCCAGGCCCGTGGCTATGTTCACCATGATGGGGAAAAAGCTGATGAGAAAAGCCGTCAGGATGGCCGGACCCACACCAATGCCGAACCACACCACGAGGATGGGCACAAAGGCCGCCTTGGGCAGTGCGTTGAAGGCAGTCATCAGCGGATACACCGCTGCATAAGCCAGACGCGAGGAGCCGATCACAAAGCCCAGGAGCACGCCAACCACAATGGCCAGACCAAACCCGGCCATGGTGACCCAGAAGGTGCGCCAGGCGTGGCCCCCAATGAGCTCCTTGTATTCCCAGAACTGCGTGGCAATACGCGTCGGGCTGGGGAAAATGAACTCCGAGACATTGAAGCTCACACAGATCACTTGCCAGATCAGCAGCACCGCCACCAGCAGAAACCAGGGCGACCAGGTTTCCATTTGTTTTTTGTTCATGGTTTCTAGCCGGACTACGGGTTGGTGACGGTGGTCTTGCGCATGGCGCCGATGTGGCCGCGCAGCTCATGGACGATGTCGGTGAAGGCGGGCGTGTAAGTGATCTCCAAGTCACGCGGGCGTGGCAAATCGATGTCGCGTTTGACCACGAAGCGGCCCGGGCTCTTGCTCATCACATACACCGTGTCGGCCAGAAAGACCGACTCACGCAAGTCATGCGTGACCAAAATCACGTTGAATTGCTGCTCGGTCCAGAGGTCGCGCAGGATGCACCACAGCTCTTCGCGGGTGAAGGCGTCGAGCGCGCCGAAAGGCTCGTCTAGCAGCAGCATCTTGGGTTCGTGGATCAGCGCACGGCAAATACTCGCACGCTGCTGCATGCCGCCCGAGAGTTGCCAGGGGAACTTGTCCTCGTAGCCGCCCAGACCGACCTTTTGCAAAAGCCGGCGTGCGCGCTCTTCGTATTCCTTGCGCTTTTCCTTGAAGCTGCTGCGGTAGGGCTCGACGATTTCGAGCGGCAGCAGCACGTTGTCTACCGTGGTGCGCCAGGGCAGCAGTGATGGCGCCTGAAAAGCCATGCCCGAGATTTTCAGCGGACCCGTGACGGGCGCGTTGTCAATCAAGATGCGGCCTTTTGACGGCATCTTCAGGCCTGTCGTCAACTTCATGAAGGTGGACTTGCCACAGCCCGACGGCCCGACGATGGCGATGAACTCGCCTTGTCGAACCTTCAGGTCAATGGCCTCGACCGCATAGTGGTTATGCGCCTGCAACTCCTGGTTGTAGGCGAGCCAGACATCCTGGAAGTCAACAAACCAGGGGGATGAAGGAGCCAGCATCGATTACTTCTTGGCGGGCAGGATGTTGAGCTCAGCCTTGCTCGGCAGATAGGCCGCGCTCCAGATAGCGTCCGGGTTGACGCGGGTCTTGGTACCAAACGCATCCGACACCTGCGAGGCCATCAGCGACAGACGCGGACCGTTGACCTGGCCGAAACCTTCAGCACGTGCGTTCGGGCTGTTGATGACGGTGTCGATGGCCAGTTTGAGGCGGCGTGTTTCGAGCTCGGTGTTGATGATGCCGTCGCGGGCTTTCACATCGGCCACGGCGGCCGCTGGGTTGGCCATCACGTCCTTGGCACCTTTGGTGAAGGCGGACAGGAAGGCTTTCACGGCGGCTGGGTTTTCTTTCAGGATCTTGGGGGAGGCAATGATGGCGTTGCCATACAGCTTCACGCCGAAGTCAGGGTAGGGCAGAACGACCACGTCTTCTGCTTTCACACCGCGGGCTTCAAGGTTGAGCAGCGAGGTGAAAGTAAAACCGGTGATCGCGTCAATGTCGCCGCGCACCAGCATGGTTTCACGCAGCGGTGGGTCCATGGCGGTCCACTGCACGCCCGTGATGTTGTTGGCCTTGGAGAAGATCGGGAAGGCGCGGCGGCCGGCGTCAAACACCGGTGCACCCAGCTTCTTTCCGTTCAGGTCTGCCGGGGTCTTGATGCCCGATTTTTTGAGCGCCATCACCGAAGCTGGCGTGTCGTTGTAGACCATCATGATGGCCACGGGCTTGTTGGGTGCGTCGGGGTTGTTGGCGTGAAATTCCATCAGCGCGGCCAGGTCGGCAAAACCGAGGTCATAAGCGCCCGAGGCCACGCGTGTCACCGCACCGCCTGAGCCGTTACCGGCGTCCACCGTGACGTCGAGCTTGGCGTCCTTGAAGTAGCCCTTGGCCACCGGCGTCACGAACAGGGCGGCAGGGCCTTCAAAGCGCCAGTCGAGTTGGAACTTGAGGGGAGTGTTTTGGGCCAGGGCAGCACCCATGGACAAAGTGACGGCCAGGGCGGCGGCGGACTTCAGGAAAGCGCGTGTTTTCATGGGAGGTTCCTGGTGACGATGGAGAAGAAAGATGCGTTGTCGATCAGCTCAGGGTCAGCAATAACTGTGCCTGCGCCAGTCCCCGCGGCGCTGTGAACCGCTGAGTCACGCACCATTTTCGATCACGACAAGGCCGCCGGCGAACTGCGGCGGCCTGCAAATCGTCCGGACATACCCGAACCCATCGTGGAAAAGCCGCTGGCCTGCCATGCCTTGGTGCACGCCTGCACGCCATGCCCCAAAAGGAGGCGAACGCCCCTTTTCAGGCCACCGGGTGCGCAGCCATGGTTTCCAGCGCCAAGACCAGGGCCGAGTGGTCGGCCTGTGCGTGGCCTTGGGCCGCGCAGGTTTGCATCAGCTGCGCGGCACCGGCCGTCTGCGGCAGCGCCACGCCTAGGCTGCGTGCGCCTTGCAGCGCCAGGTTCAAGTCCTTTTGATGCAGGGCGATGCGAAAGCCCGGCGCAAAGGTGCGCTTGACCATGCGCTCGCCATGCACCTCGAGCACGCGCGAGGAGGCAAAGCCACCCAGCAGCGCTTGCCGCACGATGGCCGGATCGGCCCCGGCCTTGCTGGCAAACACCAGGGCCTCGGCCACGGCGGCGATGTTCAGCGCCACGATCATCTGGTTGGCGATCTTGCAGGTCTGCCCGTCGCCGTGCCCGCCTATGTGCGTGATGTTTTTGCCCATCACTTCAAAAAGCGGTTTGACGCGGGCAAACACCTCGGCCGCCCCGCCCACCATGATGGACAGCGTGGCATTTTTGGCGCCGACTTCGCCGCCCGATACCGGTGCGTCGAGGTAGAAGTTGCCTTGGCTTTCGATGCGCTGGGCAAAGTCCTTGGTGGCCACCGGCGAGATCGAGCTCATGTCCACCACCACCTTGCCTGCGCCTTTGCCCAGGCCTGAGGCCAGGCCTTCAGCGCCAAACAAGACCGCGTCCACGTCCGGCGTGTCTGGCACCATGACGAAGATGATGTCAGCCCGCTCAGCCACGCCGCTGGCGCTGGTGCATTGCGTGGCGCGGCTGTGGGCCAGTTCGGCCGGCACCTTGTTGCGTGCGTAGATGAACAGCTGGTGGCCGGCGGCCATCAGGTGTGCGGCCATGGGCGTGCCCATGACGCCCAGGCCAATGAAGCCAATTTTTTGCGGGGCGGAAGCAGACGGGCTAGCAGATGTCATTTTTTTCGGTCAATCAGTTCAGGTTCAGATCAGTCGGGTTCAGGTCAACAAGATCAAGGCGTCAAGGCGTCAAGGCAGTGGCTTCAAGCACGCCCATTGCCGCGCGCCAGCCCAGGCCTGCTTGTGTCGTCGTCTTGGGCTTGTATTCACAGCCCACCCAGCCGGCATAGCCGATGCGGTCCAGATGCGCGAACAAGAATGGATAGTTCATCTCGCCCGTGCCTGGCTCGTTGCGGCCCGGGTTGTCAGCCAGTTGCACATGGCCGATGCGCGGCAGGTATTTCTCCAGCGTGGCGGCCAGCTCGCCTTCCATGCGCTGCGCGTGGTACAGGTCGTACTGCACGAAGGCATTGGGCGCGCCGACTTCATCCAGGATGGCGATGGCTTGCGCGGTGCGGTTCAAGAAAAAGCCGGGGATGTCATAGGTGTTGATCGGCTCGATCAAGAGCCGCAAGCCGGCCGCCTGCAAGGCGCTGGCGGCGTAGCGCAGGTTGCTCACGAAGGTGGCGTGCAATTGCTCCACCGGTACCCCGGCGGGTGCTTTGCCCGCCAGGCAGTTGAGCTGCGTCACGCCCAAGGCTTGGGCGTAGTTGATGGCGCGGCCCACGCCCGCGCGGAACTCGGTCACGCGGTCCGGGTGGCAGGCAATGCCGCGCTCCCCGGCCTCCCAGTCGCCCGCCGGCAGGTTGTGCAGCACGAGCTTGAGGCCATGCTGGGCCAGCCGCTGCTGAATTTCGTTGGCCGAAAAGGCGTAGGGGAACAAAAATTCCACCGCCTCAAAGCCGGCATCCGCCGCAGCCTCAAGACGATCCAGAAAGGGCAGCTCGGTAAAGAGCATGCTCAGGTTGGCAGAAAAACGGGGCATGGCTTACTCCAGCAGTCCAGCGAGTTCCAGGCCCTTCTGGCCTTCGGGGTGGCGGCAGTCAATGGCTTCGAACTCATTGATCTTGTCGATCTCCGTGCCCATGGCGATGTTGGTCACGCGCTCCAGAATCACTTCAACCACGACGGGCACGCGGTACTTGCGCGCCATGGCTTGGGCCTCGACCAAGGCGCCCTGGATTTTTTCGGGGTCGGTCACGCGCAGGGCCTTGCAGCCCAGGCCTTGCACCACGGCCACGTGGTCCACACCGTAGCCGCGCAAGTCGCCTTCGCTCTCAGGCACGTTCTGGTTTTCAAAAGCCAGCTGCACGCAGTAGTCCATCTCAAAACCACGCTGGCTTTGGCGAATCAGGCCCAGGTAGCTGTTGTTCACCAGCACCTGCACATAAGGCAGGCGGAACTGCGCGCCCACGGCCAGCTCTTCAATCAAGAACTGAAAGTCGTAGTCACCCGACAGGCCCACCACGGTGCGCGTCGGATCAGCGGCCACCACACCGAGTGCGGCGGGAATCGTCCAGCCCAGCGGGCCAGCCTGACCACAGTTGATCCACTGGCGCGGGCCATACACCTTCAAGAACTGCGCGCCGGCAATTTGCGACAAGCCGATGGTGCTCACATAAATCGTGTCGCGGCCAAAGGCCTGGTTCATCTCTTCATACACGCGCAGCGGCTTGATGGGCGTCTCGGTGTAATGCGTCTTGCGTAGCATCAGCGTCTTGCGTTCTGCGCAGCGCTCGGCCCAGTCGCTGTAGTTTTTCAGCGTGCCGCTAGCAGCACGCTCACGGGCAATCGCTACCAAATGAATCAGCGCCGCCTTGGCATCACTCACCACGCCGTAGTCGGGCGCAAACACGCGGCCGATTTGTGTGGGCTCAATGTCCACATGAACGAACTTGCGGCCTTTGCAATAGACGTCGGTCGAGCCGGTGTGACGGTTGGCCCAGCGGTTGCCGATGCCAATGACAAAGTCGCTGGCGAGCATGGTGGCGTTGCCGTAGCGGTGGCTGGTCTGCAGACCGACCATGCCGGCCATCAGGCGGTGGTCGTCCGGAATGGTGCCCCAGCCCATGAGGGTTGGGATCACCGGCACGCCGGTCAACTCGGCAAACTCAACCAGCAAGTCTGACGCGTCAGCATTGATGATGCCGCCACCCGCCACGATGAGCGGCTTGTCGGCTGCCATTAACATGTCGAAGGCTTTTTCCATCTGCTTTTTGCTGGCAGCAGGCTTGTACACGGGCAGTGGCTCGTAGGTGTCGATGTCGAACTCGATCTCGGTGGTTTGCACGTCGAAAGGCAGGTCAATCAACACGGGGCCGGGGCGGCCGGAACGCATCAAGTGAAAAGCCTGCTGAAAGGCGCGCGGCACTTGCGCGGGTTCGCGCACGGTCACGCTCCACTTGGTCACGGGCTTGCTGATGGACTCAATGTCCACCGCCTGAAAGTCTTCTTTGTAGAGCCGGGCACGCGGCGCCTGACCGGTGATGCAGAGGATGGGAATGGAGTCGGCAATGGCTGAGTACAGGCCGGTGATCATGTCGGTGCCCGCAGGGCCTGAGGTGCCGATGCACACGCCGATGTTGCCGGCGCGGGCGCGGGTGTAGCCCTCGGCCATGTGCGAGGCGCCTTCGACGTGGCGCGCCAGGATGTGGCTGATGCCGCCGTGCTTGCGCAACGCGGCATACAGCGGATTAATCGCCGCACCCGGCACGCCAAAGGCTTGCGTCACGCCTTCTCTTTCCATCACCAGCACAGCAGCCTGGGCTGCATTCATCTTCGCCATGTCTGTCTCCTTCACTCGTTTTTGATGGATGGACTTTAGGCAGGAGAAGCGTTCGGCAGAAGAGGGTGCAGGACCATAAAACCTATTCCTTGGCGGAATAGCTGCCGTAAGATGCGGCATGGACAGACTCATGGCAATGCAAATGTTTGTGCGCGTGGTGGAGACTGGGAGCTTCTCAAAAGCAGCGGTCGAATTTGCCACGACGCAGCCCACAGTGACCAAGCAAATCGCAGCGGTTGAAACGCGGCTGAAGGTGCGCTTGCTCAACCGCAACACCCGCGGCGTCAGCGTCACGGAGTCGGGCGCGCTCTATTACGAAAAATGCAAGGCCATCGTGCGCGACGTGGAAGACGCGGACAACATCGCCCGTTTGCAGCAGGCCGATGCGCAAGGCTTGCTTCGGGTCGGCACCTCTGTCGCCTTTGGCAGGCGTGTGATGGTGCCGCTGTCCCTCGACTTCATGAAGCGCCACCCGTTGGTGCAGCTCGACCTCAGCTTTGAAGACCGCTACACCGACCTGGTGGCCAACGGCATCGACGTAGCGGTGCGCATGGGCAAGCTGGCGGATTCGACCTTGGGCGCCCGCTACCTGGGCATGAACCCCTGGGTGCTGGCGGCTGCGCCTGGGTACTTAAAAAAAGCTGGCACGCCCAAGCGCCCCAATGACTTGAGCGCGCACAACGCCTTGATTTACTCCAGCGTGCAGGGCGACGCAGTGTGGCGCCTGGCACCGGCCAAAGGCGAAGCCGTCACGGTCAGCGTCAGCGGGCGCCTGCGGTCCAACAACTTGTCTGCCGTGCTGGCGGCCGCGCGTGGCGGCCTGGGCATTGCGGCGCTGCCGCGCTATGTGGCGCAAGACTCGCTGGCCTCCGGCCACATCGTTGAAGTGCTCTCAGGCCATGCCTTGCCCGAGCAGGAAATTCATGCCGTGTTCCCATCACCCAAGCTGGTGCCAGCCAAGGTGCAGGCTTTCATTGCGCTCTTGCAAGGGCGCTTTGGCGGGCGCTGGTGGGAGGCTTTGCCCAAGGCATAAAAAAAGCGCCAGACCCGAAGGCTGGCGCTTTCTTGAAAGCCCTAAGCTAATCCCGGGCACAAGCCCGGGGTGAAGTCGCTCAGTGCGCTTCGGACAGCTTGGCCGCCTCGACAGCAGCGGCGTCATCTTGCTTGCCGCCGTTGAAGAAGAAGTTCAAGACCACGGCGCTGATGGAAGCCAACAAAATACCCGACTCGATCAGTGGGTGGATGCTGTGCGGCATCCACTGCAAAAAGCGCGGTGCGATTAGCGGGATCATGCCAAAGCCGATCGAAATAGCCACGATGAACAGGTTGTTGCGGTTGCTCTTGAAGTCCACGCTGGCCAGGATGCGAATGCCGGTGGCGGCCACCATGCCGAACATCACCAGGCCCGCGCCGCCCAGCACAAAGGTGGGCAGGGATTCAACCAGCGCCGCCATCTTGGGCAAGAGGCCGAGCACGATGAGGATGATGCCGCCAGCCACGCACACAAAGCGGCTCTTGACGCCCGTCACGCCAACCAAGCCGACGTTTTGCGAGAAGCTGGTGTAGGGGAAGGTATTGAAGATGCCGCCAATCAGCGTGCCCAGACCGTCTGTGCGCAGGCCAGCCGTCAACATCTTCTGGTCCACTTTTTTGCCCGTCATGTCACCCAGCGCCAGGAACATGCCGGTCGACTCAATCATCACCACGATCATGACCAGCGTCATGGTCAGGATCAGGATGGGATCAAAGACCGGTGTGGCGATTTCGAAAGGCAGAACCAGGTCGAACCAGCCGGCCTTGCTGACTTTCTCGAAAGTCATCAGACCAGCGGCCGTGGCGATCACGCCGCCAATGATGATGCCCAGCAGCACCGAGATGTTCGAAATAAAGCCACGTGCGTACTTGGCAATCAGCAAGATGGACACCAGCACAACGGACGCGATGGCAATGTGCGCAGGCTGTGCGTACTTGGGGTTGGGCACGGTGCCCACGATAGCCAGGCCCTGCGGCATGGCCGGCAGCGCGCCCGTGGTGGCGGCTTGCTTGGCGGCGTCCAGCCAAGCCAAATGCTCAGGGCTCGGTACGCTGGGCGCGGTCGGGCCGAAGGGATTGCCAAATATCCAGTTGATGCCGATGCGCATCAGGCTGATGCCGATGACAGCAATGATGGTGCCCGTGACCACGGGCGGGAAGAAGCGCAGCATGCGGCTGACGATGGGCGCGATCAATATCGAGATGACACCCGCGCCAATGATGGCGCCAAAAATCAAGCCTGCGCCTTGCGTGCCTGGGTTGTTGTTGGCCATGGCCACCATCGGTGCGACGGAGGCAAAAGTCACGCCCATCATCACGGGCAGCTTGATGCCGAACCATTGCGTGCTGCCCAGCGACTGGATCAGCGTCACGATGCCGCAGCAGAACAAGTCGGCTGAAATGAGCATGGCGACCTGCTCAGGGCTGAGCTTGAGCGCGCGGCCGACGATGAGGGGCACGGCCACGGCGCCGGCATACATCACCAGCACATGCTGCAGGCCCAGGGCGGCGAGCTTGCCGGTGGGCAAGCGCTCGTCAACGGGGTGGACACCGCCGGCGGCGGAAGATGGGTCATTGGCCATAGGGCACTCCTTAAAAAGGGTGGTTAGCAGCGCGCAGATCTGAGCTTGCGTACCGCTTTGTGCGCCAAAGTGTATACAGTCTATCCATACAAAAAATGCTCGTAAACCCCGATAAATGGGGCTTACGAGCATCAAATGGACTGGACGACGGACGCTTTTTGCTGCGCCCTGGTGCTTGAAGTTATCTAAAGATTTAGCCCAGCAAATCCGCCAGCGAACGCGCCACGACCTTGGTGGCACGGCGCAGGTCTTCCAGGTCAATTCGCTCGTCCGCGCGCTTGGCGTGAGATTCGAGCACGGTGCGCGGGCCAGCGCCGTAGAGCACGCCGGGAATGCCGGCTTCGCCGAACAGGCGAACGTCGGTGTACAGCGGCGTGCCGCAAGCAGGGATAGGCTCGCCGAACAAGTCGGTCGCGTTCTTCTGCAGTGCTTGGGCCAAGCCCTCGTGGCCTGGCAGCGGTGTCAGTGCTTTGGACAGAAGCATGCGCTTGACGTCCACGTGGATGCCTTCGTCTTTGCGGCCATCGTTGAAGGCTGCTACCGCATCCGAAATCACGCGGCGGATGTTGGCCTCAACGACCACTGGATCTTCTTCAGGGATCATGCGGCGGTCCAGCTTGATGCTGACCTTACCTGGGATCACATTGGTGTTGGTGCCGCCCGAAATCATGCCGACGTTCAGGTACGGATGCTTGATGCCTTCGACCTTGGACGTGACGGCCTTGTAAAGCGTGTTCTGGTGGTACAGCGCATTGAGGATGGCGTTGGCGCCTTGCAGCGCGTCTATGCCGGTGTCAGGCACGGCGGCGTGGGCCATCTTGCCGTGCACCGTCAACTCCATCTGTAGGCAGCCGTTGTGCGCGGTGATCACCTGGTAGCTAAAACCTGCGGCAATCACCAGGTCAGGCTTGATGATTTTCTTGGCCAGCAGCCAGCCGGGGCCGACTTCGCCGCCAAATTCTTCGTCGTAGGTGAACACCAGATCAATGCCGCCCTGGGTGGGCTTGGCCACGGCTTCGAGTGCGCGCACGGCAAAGGTGAAGGTTGAAAAATCGCACTTGCTCACTGCCGCCGCGCGGCCATAGAGCTTGCCGCCTTCAATCTCACCGCCGTAGGGGTTCTTGGTCCAGCCTTCGCCGGGTGGCACCACGTCGCCGTGGGCGTTCAGCGCAATGGTTTTGCCGCCTGCGCCGTAGCTGCGGCGGGCCACCAGGTTGGTGATGGTCTCTAGCCCGGCTGCCTTCACTTCCGCCTCGGGCACTTCATGCTTTTCCACCGCGATGCCCATGGCTTCGATCAACTCGGCGGCGCGCAGCGCGTGCGGCGTGTTGTTGCCGGGCGGCGTGTCGGTGGGGACTTGGATCAGCGCCTGCAAAAAGCGGGTCTGCTCGTCAAAGTGCGCGTCAATCCAGGCGTCGAGTTCGTGGTGCTTGGTCATGTTTTTTTAAAATTTCGGGTTAAGCAGAAGGGAACAGGTTGGTGAGCAGATGCATGAAGGCTTCAACGGCGAGCTGCATGTCGTCGTTGGTGCTGGACTCCAGCGGGTTGTGGCTGATGCCCGAGTTCTCGCCTCGCACAAAGAGCATGGCTTGCGGCATGACTTCGTGCAGTTTCATGGCGTCATGGCCGGCGCCGCTGGGCAGGCGGTAGAGCGGCGCGCCGAGCGCGGCCACAGCCTCTTCCCAGCGGGCTTGCCAGGCTGGTGCGCTGGGCGCAGCCGCTGCGCGCATGCTTTCTTCTGCCGTGTAGCGCAGGCCGCGCCGGGCCGTGATGCTGGCCAGCTCGGCCAAGATGTCTTTGGCCAGGGCGTCGCGCTGCGTGTTGTTCGGCGCGCGCATGTCGAGCGAGAACAGGCAGCGCCCCGGCACCACATTCACCGAGCCATTGGGCACCTGCAGCATGCCGATGGTTGCGACCGAATCGCCGTCTTGCAGCGCACGTTTTTCAACGTACAGCGCCAGCTCGGCCAGGGCCACAGCGGCGTCGCCGCGGCGGTTCATGGGCGTGGTGCCGGCGTGGCTGGCCGTGCCAATGATTTCGCACTGCATCCGCACGCTGCCGTTAATCGATGTGACGATGCCCAGCGGCAAGTCCAGCTCATTGAGCACCGGGCCTTGCTCGATGTGCACTTCCACAAAGCCCAGGTAGTCGGCGGCATTGCGCTTGAGCGCCGGGATGTCTTCAATCTTCAAACCGGCGTGTTGCATGGCGGCGCGCATGCTGATGCCATCTGCATCTTTCTGGTCCAGCCACTCGGGCTTGAAGTCGCCAATCAAGGCGCCAGAGCCCAGGAAGGTGGCTTTGTAGCGCTGGCCTTCTTCTTCAGCAAAGCCCACCACTTCAAAGTCAAAAGGCAGGCGCTGGCCGCGTGCATGCAGCTCGCGCACGCAGGCCATGGGCGCGAAGATGCCCAGGCGGCCGTCGTACTTGCCGCCGTTGCGCACGGTGTCGTAATGTGAGCCAGTCATCAATGTTTTAGCGCCGGGCTCTGCAGCCCTGTAGCGGCCGACCACGTTGCCCACGGCGTCAATGTTCACTTCATCGAAGCCGCAGTCGTGCATGGTTTTGACGATGTACTGCGCTGCTGCCCGGTGCGCGTCGGTGAGGTAAGTCACCGTCAGCTGGCCTTGCTCTTTAAAGCCGGGGTCGCTGAAGGCGCTGAGTTCTTCTTGCCAGTCCCACACCAGGTTGCCAAGAACAGGCTCGTGGCCGAACTTGTCGTTCAGCCGGATCTCGGCAATGCGGTTGATGTTGCGCAGGCACTCTTGCCGCTCGAACTCCGGATGCCCATGCAAGCGGCGCTCAAAGGTCGCGATGATCTGGGCCTTGTTCAAGCCTGCACCGCGCGCGCCGCGCACGGCCAGGATGAAAGGAAAACCAAACTTCGCGTTGTAGTCGGCGTTCAGTTTTTGGATCGTCTCAAACTCTTCAGGCGTGCAGTTCGTCAGGCCCGCCTTGCCTTGCTCGTTGGTCGATTCAGCCGTCAGGCTCTTGCTGACCATGGCTTTTCCCGCCAACTCGGGGTGAGCGCGAATCAGGGCGAGTTGTTTGTCGATGCCCGCGTTTTGCAAGACCTTGGCGAGTTGGTACTTCAAATCGGCCAGCGATTTGAAGGGCCGGGCTGCCATCGCGCCTTCGGCCACCCAGGGCGAGTGTTCGTAAATGCCGTCCAGCAGTTGCACCGCTTCGGCGGGGCTGGCGACGTTGAGTTGGGCAAGCGTTAAAGAGGGCGTGAGAGTGGCCATGACTTAAGCCTTATCTGTAAAGGGATGCACCGCCTGCCAATGCCGCGCGATGTCAACGCGGCGGCAAACCCAGACCTTGTCATGCTTGGCCACGTGGTCCAAAAAGCGCTGCAAGGCCACAATGCGACCCGGCCTGCCCAGCAGGCGGCAGTGCATGCCGATGCTCAGCATCTTGGGCGCGTTCTCGCCATTCGGGTCGCCTTCTGCATACAGCGCGTCAAAGCTGTCGCGCAGGTAAATGAAGAAGTCTTCACTCTGCGCAAAACCTTGCGCTGACGAAAAGCGCATGTCATTTGTGTCCAGCGTGTAGGGCACCACCAGGCGCGGCACCACTTGGCCGTCGGTGCGCGCC
This sequence comes from Polaromonas sp., assembly GCA_040400945.1. Classification (GTDB taxonomy): domain Bacteria; phylum Pseudomonadota; class Gammaproteobacteria; order Burkholderiales; family Burkholderiaceae_C; genus Polaromonas. The sequence continues at coordinate 77,549 of JBBAPG010000002.1, forward strand.
ACCTTCATCCAGAAGGGCAGGTCGTCGCCGTAGTAGTCGCTGTCATACAGCGTGCTGGCGTCGTCGGCCACCAGGCGGCGCGTGCGGGGGCTGTCGCGGCCGGTGTACCAGCCCAGGGGGCGCTGACCGGTCATTTTTTCAATCGCGTCCATACCCAGGCGCAGGTGCTCGCGCTCGGTGGCTTCGTCAATGTTCTGGTAGCTGATCCAGCGCCAGCCGTGGCAAGCGATTTCGTGGCCCAGCTCGACGAAGGCGGCTGTCACTTCAGGGTGGCGCTGCAAGGCCATGCCCACGCCAAAGATCGTCATGGGCAGGCCGCGCTTTTCAAACTCGCGCAGCAAGCGCCACACGCCGGCGCGTGAGCCGTATTCGTAAATGCCTTCCATGCTCATGTGCCGGTCAGCAAAGGCCGCCGGGTTGAACATCTCGGACAAGAACTGCTCCGAGCCCGCGTCGCCATGCAGCACCGCGTTCTCGCCGCCTTCTTCATAGTTCAAGACGAACTGCAAAGCGATGCGCGCCTGGCCGGGCCATTGGGCGTGGGGCGGCTTGCGGCCGTAGCCGACCATGTCGCGGGGGTAGGGTGCAGTGGAGTCGTAGGTCATGGGCTTGCTTTGTTCAAGGTTCAGGACAGGGCCATCGACAAATCGTTGGTCGGCAGCTTGCGGTCAAAGGTCAAGTTGGCTTCCACGTGCAGCAAGTGCTCGTGCATCAGTTCTACGGCTTTGTCAGCGTCGCGTGCGGCCAGCGCCTTGACGATCAAGGCATGTTCTTCATGCGAATGCGCAGCGGCGGCGCTGGACTGGTACATGAGCGTGATGAGCGCGCAGCGCGAGATCAACTCGCCCAGCATTTGCGCCAGCACGTCGTTGCCCATGAGCTCGGCCATGCGCACATGAAAGTCGCCCAGCAACTCATTACGGCCGGGCACATCGGCGCGGTCAACCGCGGTTTGTTCACGTGCCACGTGTTCCTTCAGCGCCTTGATGCGGGCGGGCGTGCTGTCTCGCACAAAAGCGCGCGTCATCTCGGCTTCCAGCATGCGGCGCACGGCAAACACCTGCTTGGCTTCGCCCACAGAAGGCGCCGCCACAAAAGCACCACGCGCGGGCTCCAGGCGGATCAAACGGTTTTGCGACAACTGAAACAGCGCTTGCCGCACCAGGGTGCGCGACACGCCAAAGTGGTCAGCGAGCTTTTGCTCGGCCAGCTTGGTGCCGGGGTGCAGCCGGTGCTCCACGATGGCCTTGGTCAGGGCTTCGACGATGGCGGAGGTGGTGGATGAGTCCATGGGCAGATAATAGCCGAAAGCCAAAATGTGTATACACTTTTGGTGAACCAATTAACAAGGGGAAACCATGGGCTTGAGCACACACGTACTGGACACCATGCACGGCACACCGGCCGGCGGCATGCAGGTCGAACTGCACACCACCGAAGGCGGCAAGGCTTCGCTCGTCAAGCGCTTTACTTTGAACGCCGACGGCCGCAACCCGGACGGCCCGCTGTACGACAACGCCAGCCTCAAGCGCGGCACCTATCGCCTCGTGTTTGATGTGGCGGCTTACTTCAAGGCGCGCGGCGTGCAATTGCCCGAGCCCAACTTTTTAAACCAGGTGAGCCTGGACTTTGGCGTGGCCGACGAGAAAGCGCACTACCACGTGCCTTTGCTGGTCAGCCCCTGGAGCTATTCGACGTATCGGGGCAGCTGAAGTTTTGCAGCCGCTTTGTCCTGGCCTTCAATCCTGGCCTTCGGTCAGGGTGTCCAACTGGAAGCGTCCGCTTGAATGCCAAAGCCAGATGTCGGTATAGACCACCCGGCCCATACGCGTGGGCGCCGGAAAAGGTGAAGCCGCCCGCACCATGGCCTCGATTTCCTTCATCACCTCGGGCGCATGCTGGGGCGCACGCCGCCAATTCAGGCGCATGACCTTGCCTGATCGGTCAAGCTCAACATCGAGCACCCCGATTGCGTAAAGCAGGGGTGGCATGCGACCTTGGTAAATGCGATCCTTGTTCAATCTGTACAGATGACCGGCGCCACTTTCGCGGTAGGCCTGCGGGGTTGTCGCTGATGATTGCCAGGCTGAGCCAAGCTCTGCAGGCTTGACACGGCGTGACAAATTACTGGGCGCTGTCTCGCACCCCGCCAGCAGCAATACGGCAGCGGCCGAGATGCCGAAGATCCAACGCTTGAGGGAAAAACAGGATATGCCTGGCTCCAATACAAGTGTGCTGTCTGCACTTACTGAGTTTGCCGGTCTGATCGGGTGTCAGCATGCGCTAGAATGCGTGCTCGACACACAGGAGAGGTGGCAGAGTGGTCGAATGTACCTGACTCGAAATCAGGCGTAGGGTCAAACCTACCGTGGGTTCGAATCCCACCCTCTCCGCCAGTAAGCAAGCAAAAAAGCGCCTTCCGGGCGCTTTTTTGTTTCTCCAGCGCTAACAGGCACAGCGTTCGATCTCGCACAACATCTCACCCAAGTGCCAGGGCTTCATTAACAGCGTGCCGTGTAGGTTCTGAGCGTCTGGGAGCGCATCACGCGAGTACCCGGTCATATAGATGACGCGCAGTTTCGGCCGTCTGATTTTTGCCTTCTCGGCAAGCTCGAACCCGTTCATCCCGGGCATCATGATGTCGGTGATCAGAACGCACACTTTCTCCCGAGACTCTAGCTCGCAGAGCGCTGCATTTGCATCACTTGCAGTTGAGATTGAATATCCGCACGCTTCCAGCAGCATCGCGGCGGAGTCGCGCAGATCGGGATCATCGTCGACAAGCAAAATTTCCATGGTGTGATCCGGTTTAACGATCGACCCTGTGTTGGATCAGGCCGCTGAAAAGTGTTCGCCTGAGGTCCGGTCTTCGAGAGCTTGCACGTGGGCGCGGGGCAGATACAGACTGACGGTGGTCCCCTCACCGGGTGTGCTTCGAATCAACACTTCCCCGCCCGATTGGCGAACAAAACCTCGGACCTGCGACAGCCCGAGCCCAGAGCCCTTACCGATCTCCTTGGTCGTGAAGAAGGGATCGAACACCTTGTCCAGCTGTGCAGCAGGGATTCCATGGCCGGTATCCGCCACGGAAATGACCACATAGTCTCCCGGTGGCAATACGCCGTAGTCGCTGGTGGCGCCCAAGCGGGGTGAATGCTCGTTTGCGCTGGAGATCCTGATCACCCCGTCCCCTGCCATGGCGTCGCGGCTGTTCAGCGCGAGATTGAGCAACGCGATCTCCAATTGGTTGGGGTCCACGAACACGGGCCAGGCGTCCGGCTGTGCGTCCAAGCTGAAGGTGACGCCGGCACCCACGGCTTTTTGCATGAGAGACTCGAAACGTTGCAGAAGCTCTTCGGTCCGAACGCTCTGCGCCCGAAGTGGCTCTCGTTGGGCAAAAGCCACCAGACTGCGCGTCAGCGACGCGCCACGCAGAGAAACCTGCCTGGCCTTTTCCGCAAGCTTGCGGACGGATTCTTCCTTCGCCGTTTTGAGGATCAGCTCAAGGTACGAAACCATGGCGCCCAGCAGATTGTTGAAATCGTGCGAGATGCCGCCCGCCATGCGGCCGATCGCCTCCAGCTTTTGGGCGTGCGCCAGCTGGCGCTCTGAGAGTTCGCGACGCTCGATTTCCCCCTGCAGCACCTGGGCCTGCGTCTCCAGGCGCTCGATCGAGCGCGCCAGCACATGCTGAAGCCTGACGAATTCGGCCAGCAGCACGCACAGCAGCACCGAGGATGCAAAGAGGAAGCTAAGACGACCCGCGTACCAGCCGAAGGTGTAGCGCTGCCCGCCGAGACCGGCGATCACGGGAGCGGCCACCGCAGCGACCAGCGCGAGGCTAAGCCACAAGTACACGGCATTGTTTCGGCTGTAGCTCGATCTCCAGAGGATGACGAGCGCTGCCGCCCCGAGCAAGCTCCGGCACCCATCGCCGACTGTGTTGAGGGCAGAGAAGTGGCCACCGCTCAAGGGCGGCGGTAGCCATTCTCCGGCTGCCAGGAGGTAAAGCAGTCCTGCGACGCCAAGCACCCCGGCCACGGCCAGCACCAAAAGCATCCCGGCGGATGCGCTCGGGCGTAGTTTTTCCGCTCCGCGGGCGTGCAAAAGGACAGCGGCGAACAAAAGCAGCACGAACCCGAGCGTCCAAAAGACGATGAGCCACGCAGCGGTCTGCGCAGTGCCAATCAGTGGCAACGCGGGCAGGATGGCGCCCGGGAACGTGACGAGATGAAGAGCGGCAACGATGCCGCTGAACAGGTACGCACTCGCCAGCATCAGCAGCCAACGTTCGCGCCCAGCTCGAAACTGCGCCGCCAGCAGCACGAACGTACAAATGTCGGCGATGAAAACGGCGGTGGCGAAGATGCCGGTAAATGCGGGCAAGGCCGGAAGGCGCTCACTGGCAAATGGAACCAGGCTGACCATGGCCAGCACATAGGCGATGCACAAAGCCGCAACCAGACGGCGCTTCTCCGGTGTCGGCTGCCGCGCTATGAGTGAAACGGAGGCTGGTGAAGCGTCGTGGGGCGCGTCTGACGCTGATTGCCGCTGAGCGATGATCTCATCCATCTCGTCGGCTCTTTCCTTTTGGGGACACTGAAACTCAGGTGTTCAAGTCGCTTGCCTTGTGTCCTGTTCACAGTCCTGATCAGCAATCAGTTTCAGTCTACTTGAGGGATGCCCATCACCCCCGCTCTACCGCAGCGTCATAGGTGTAACTTAGTGAAGCAGACTCCGACGGGGCCAACGTGCTCCCGCTCCCCCGTTTCTTACGTCGTCACCGCGGGCAAAGCGTCAGCCATGGCCAAGTGCCAGCGCCGCTGCACAGCGTAGTCGACCACCGCCTGGGCCAACGCGAGTGAGCTGTCGGCCAACTCCATGTCTGTCGCTTCGCAGTACTCCGCGGCAATGGGTATCTCGGTGCAGCCCATGATCAAGGCTGACACATTCATCGCGCGCGCCTGCGCCAGGACCTGACCCAGGCTCTGCCCTCCGCCGATCAAATCACCCCCCTTGATCTGCGCGATACATCGGTCCACCAAGGGCTGCATGTGCTGAGCATCGGGCTCAAGTGCTTGCAAATCTGCCCGCATGAGCGCCTGCTGATAAAACCCAGAGCGCAGCGCCCCTCTTGTGGCCAGTACCAACACACGTGAACCTGCAGGCTGCTTGATGCGGTCTACGCAGGCCTGCGCAATGTGAATGATGGGTGCGCGGCAGCGCTCACTGAGTTGCGGATACCAATGGTGCGCGCTGTTGCAAGGCACGGCCACCACGCCCACCCTCACGCTGTTGAGCAAGTCCATGCCCCGCAGCAAGTCAGGCAAAGGGTCAGGTCCCAGGCCCAAGATGCAGGAAGAGCGGTCCGGCACGTGTGGCAGCGAAGCGGTGACCACCGGGATATGTTCTTGGTCGCGACTAGCGGGAGTGAGTCGCACCAGCTTTTGAAGGAAGTCCACAGTGGCCGCGGGGCCCAGGCCTCCAAGAACACCGATCATTGACATGGCTAAACCTTCAGAGGCTTGGGACAAACAGCAGCGACGGCTGCAGAGTTACCGATCACGATGAGCACCGTGCGCGCGATGTCGCAAATCGGGTCAACAGCCACAAAGAGAATGAAAGCCGCCTCGAAAGGCAGGCCCAAAAAGCCTGCCGTGGTGCCCACCAAGGAAAGTGTCACAAGGCCGCTCATTCCGGCGGATGCAAAGCCAGCCAACACCGAGACCATCACCACGATCCCCACCTCGGGGAAGGTCAAGCTGCGGTCGTAGAGCTGGGCGATGAACAGTGTGGCTGCCACGTAATACAGCGTGGGGCCGGTGCGCAGAAGGGACACACTGAGCGGTACCAGAAGTTCCACCCGCGTCCGCGCAAAGTTGAGCTTGTCAGCCAGTGCTTCGATCATCGAGGGCATGCACGTGGCGCTGCTGCGGGTGGCCACTGCGATCGCAAACGGTGCGCGCATGGCATCCAGCACTTCGGTCAAGGTGTGACCGCTGCGTTGGCGGATCAGCAAGATCGCCAGGACGATCAATGCCACGGTTGCCAGCACAAAAGCGATGACAAATCCACTCATGGCCAAGATGGGCTCCAAGCCCGTTTCAGCCATCTGAGCGGCCGACATGGCGAAAAGCACAATGGGCAGCGGATAGTTCAGCCAACGGGTCAGCGTTTGGCACGCTTGATAGACCGTCTCCAGTGTGTGGGTTCCAGTTTTCTCGGTATTTGCGCCAATCAAACGTTACAAAATGCACATTTGACATTCAAGGCATGAAGTATTAAAGAATTTCGGAACGCTCTTCCGTCGTTCCCTTAGCCAACCAAAGTTGACTCCCCTTGACTGCAAGGCTTTTCCGCTGAATCGTAAAATTAGTTATTTCCGCGGTAATCGTTAGTAGATCTGCCATTTGTTTTTATGCGCCAAACCTTACGAAAGCTACAAAGCTATTTGCTGGCCCCGGTGGGTCTTGTGATTTTGCTCAGTGCCGGCCTAGCGGCAGCGCAAGTCAGGCCCTCTGGGGAGGTCTTGGCCCCCACCGCTGATTCGGGCGGCTACTACTTCGCGCCCGTCAATCAGCACAGCCTGGAACTCACGGCCGCTTACTGGAACCCCATACTGGACTACGTGTCCTCCAAGTCAGGTGTGCGTCTGAGTTTGCGTCTGGGGCGCACTTCAGCCGAAACCACAGCCGCCGTGGTGGCGGGGCAGGCTGACTTCGCGTTCAGCAACCATCTGTTCAGCCCGGAGCGAGTCAAGTTGGGTTGGACGGTTTTTGGCCGCCGCAACACACCGCCGCTGAGCGGGCAGATCATCGTCCCCGGTAATTCCCCCATCAAGACGCTGGCAGACTTGGCCGACAAGGATGTGGCAGCGCCGGGCGCCGAGGCCTTGGTCGCCTACAAGGTGCCTTTTGCCTACCTCTTTGACAAGAAGATTGCAGCCAAGCCTGTCTTCGCGGGCAATCTGGACGCCGCCTTCATGCAGATGATTTCTGGCCGCGCTGTGGCCATGAGCACCAACTCACAGATGGTCGCAGAGTACGTGGCCCGAGAGAACAAAGCCTTTCGCGTGCTTTGGAGTTCGGCCCCTTTCAATGACCTGGCGCTCATGGCTTCCCCTCGGGTCCCACCGGCGCAAGTCCAGGCTGTGGGAGTCGCATTTTTTGGCATGCACCGCGATCCGGTCGGGCAAAAAATTCTGGAGAACGCGGCTCAGGTCGTCAAATCCAAGGACCCGGTGAGTTTCATTCCGGCGACGCAGGCGGACTATGCGGCCTACCGCGAGTTCTATCTCAACGCGCCAGCCAGCCTTCGCTGATGCAGCGTTCGTATCGCCCTGAAAACGTGGCCTTGGCTGGCAACCGACCATGAAGTGGCGCTTCAAGTTAAGCATGCCGGAGTCCCTGGCGGCGCGCGTCTTTTGGTTGTATGGCTTGAGCGTTCTGATTGCTGCGCTGTCCAGTGTGAGCTTGTTGACGCGGCAAGAGTTCGTCCGCCACATTGAAGACAGCGAGCAAAGCGTCAAGAAAATTGCTGATCTTTCCTTGCCCCGCCTTCGTGACAGCGCGGTGATCGGGGACTACGACACCATCCGCCGCACATTGGAAGACATGGTGCCCAATTCCCCCTTGGCTGAGGCGCTTTATCTGGACAGTACGGGTGGCGCGATCACCGCGGCGGCAGCGGTGCAAGCCACGCAAGCGCCAGGCTGGCTCATCACCATGGTGGCAAGGCGCCTTCCCTCGGTCCGGCAGGACATCGCCGTGGGGGGGCGACTTTATGGCAGCTTGCATCTGAGCTTCGACGCGAAAAGTATTGCAGCCGAACTGTGGGCTTTGATATTGCGTTCCGCGGCGCTCAGCATCGCGGGTCTGGGCCTGGGCTTTGGGCTGATGCGTTACCTGCTCAGGCGCTGGTTGGGCAACCTGGACCGCCTGCAAAGCTACGAGGCCAAGGTGCTGGCTGGCGACACCACCGCCAAGGCTTTGTTGGCGGACGACGATGCGCCGCTGGAAATTCGACGCGCCATTGAAGTGATCAACCGCACCTCGGGCAGCTTGCGTGAGCAGTTCGGTCTGCGCATCAACACCTTGATGAACACGCTGTTGCAGCACAAGCAAGCAGTGGATGCCGCAGCCATCGTGAGCGAGCTCGACCCGGTTGGCCGTTTGATCGACGTGAACGACGCTTTTGCCAATGCCTTTGGCAAGCTGCGCGCTCAGTTGCTGGGCCGCCCACTGGCTGATTTCGGCCAGTCGCAGGACGAAGCATGGACCCCTGGCGACCACATCTGGCAAGGCGAGGTCGCAGTGCAGGATGGCCAGGAGCGCATGCGCTGGCATCGCCGCAGCGTGGTGCCCATTTTTGACGCCAGTCAGGCGATCGAAAAGTACATCTGTATCGACATCGACATCACTGAACAAAAGGCCTCCGAGCAAGGCTTGCGCGACCAATTCCACCTGCAAAAACTCATCACCGACTTTGGCAGCGAAGCGCTCAGCGGCGATGACCTGGCCACACTGATGCAGCGCGTGGTCGAAGTGGCCCGCCAGGGCTTGCAGGGCAGTCACGCGGCGCTCGTCAGTCGGCCCGTTGCTGACGCGGCGCCGCGTCTGGTGGCTGGTGCTGGTTGGGCCCCGCATTGGCTGGGCTCTGTCATGTCGGGCGATGACGATGTGTTACCACAAGCCATGCTCGACGAGCACGACATCAGGACCTTGCTGGTCCAGCCGCAAATACCCGGCCGTCGTGGTGGTTATTGCCTGGCAGTCGGGTTTCAGGAAGAGCGTGAGCTGGCCGACGCCGAGCGTTATTTCTTGAGCAGCCTGACCTACGCGCTGGCCGCCGCGACAGACCGCAACCGTTCTCGCGAGCATCTCACCTACCTGGCTCAGTTTGACAGTCTCACCGGTTTGCCCAACCGGAGCCTCCTGCTAGACCGTCTGGAAACGGCGCTGGCCTCGGCCCGGCGCCAAGGCACCCGCCTGGGCTTGCTCTACCTGGACCTGGACCGCTTCAAGCAGGTCAATGACACCTTGGGGCATGAGGCGGGTGACCAGCTGCTGGTTCAGGCGGGCGTTCGCATGGCCGCTTGTCTGCGCGCCAGCGACACCGTGGCGCGATTGTCTGGCGATGAATTCGCTTTGCTGCTGCCTGGCCTGGACCATCTGGAAGACGCCGAACGGGTCGCCCGCAAGGTGCTGGACCAATTGCTCAAGCCTTTCATCCTCAACGGAAAACAAGCCTTCATTTCTGCCAGTCTGGGTGCGGCCATCTTTCCTGACGATGCGCTGAGTGCCGAGAGGCTGATCCAGTGCGCGGACCAGGCGATGTATTGCTCCAAGGCGGCGGGCCGCAATGAATTTCATTTCTTTCGCCAGGAGATGGGCGAAGCGGCGCAGGCCAAGACCGAGTTTGAAAACCTTCTGCGCCAAGCCGTGGCGAGCGATCAGTTCTTTTTGCTTTACCAGCCCAAGCTCGACCTGACTGACGGCACCATCTGCGGCTTTGAAGCCCTGCTGCGCTGGCGCCATCCAGTGCGTGGTGTCATCGGGCCGGCGGACTTCATTTCGGTGCTGGAGGAATCAGGCCTGATCACGGAAGTGGGCCGCTGGGTCATGCGCAGCGTGGCCAAGCAGATCGTCCGCTGGCAGCGCCAGGGGCTGGACGTGCCGCGTGTGTCCCTGAACCTCTCGCCGCGCCAGTTTTTGTCAGCCGACCTGGAAAGTGATGTGCACGCCACGCTGGCGGAAACGGGCGTGAAGCCCTCCCTGATTGAGTTTGAACTGACCGAATCGATCCTGATGCAAGACCCGGCGCGCGCTGCTGCCTTGCTGGACCGTTTCCGGGGCTATGGCCTGGGGCTGTCAATTGACGATTTCGGTACCGGCTACTCCAGCCTGGCTTACCTCACGCGCTTTCCTGTGGATGTGCTCAAGGTGGACCAGGCTTTTGTGCAAGGTCTGGTGGGCCGGCCGGAAGACGCCGCCATCACCTGGGCCATCATCCAACTGGCGCACAGCCTCCAGCTCAAGGTGGTGGCCGAGGGGGTGGAGACCGCCGAGCAAGTCGATGTGCTGTGCCAGCACGGCTGCGACGTGATGCAGGGCTACTATTTCTCGCCACCCGTGCCGGCTGAAGTCGCCGCCGACATGCTGCGCGACCAGCGGCACCTGCACTGGCATGCCGCGCAAAACACGCCCAAAGGCGGGTTTTGGCGCAAGGAGGCCGGGCCAGGGGCCAGGCTGGTGGCCATTGCCGAACCGGCCAACCCAGGCGGACGGGCTTAGACCGGACTTAGACCGGACTTAGACCGGGCTCAGACCGGACTCAGATCAGCTCTGACAAGCGCAGCGCCTGGGGGCGGATATTCACCACATCGGCGATGTTCACGGGCTGGTTTTTCGCCATGGACTCGACCGCTGCAATACCGATGGAAATCGACGCCGCGCCTTGCTCGTGGCCAGCGGTGCGGCCCAAGGCGTCAGGCGCTGTTTCCGGCCCATAGAAGTGGGCATTCAAAATCTCGTCAGCACCGCCGTGCGCTGCGCGAATCTCCGGCATGTCCACCGTGTAGCTGCTCTTGAAGTGTGGGAACACCTTGATCCATTCGCCCTCGGCCTCGGCGCCCGGCTTGTCCTCGATCTGCCACTTCTTGGGGCTCACAGCCCGGTTCATGTGGGTGCCGATGAACTCGTGGTACTCGATGCGGCCACGGTCGCCGTTAAACGTCACGCGCATGCCTTCACGTGGGCTATAGCAGACCAGTGAATAGGTCAGCACCTGGCCCGTGCGGTAACGCACGTTCAGCGACATCTGGTCAGGAATGGAGATGCCTTCCCTGAACACGTTCTGGTCACGCAGATAGCCTGAGTCCGCCTCGCCTGCCAGGTAAAGCCGGCGAAAGGATTCGCTTTCCGTGAGGTCCAGGCGGAAGGGGTCGTCCTTGGCCTCGGGCGCGCCGGTGTAGCGGGCATAACGGGTCATGTGCTCGTCGCCCCGATGGATGGCGTTTTGCTTGCCGTAAAAAACCAGGTCACCGTAGGCGAACACCTGCTGGGGAATGGCGTCTAGCCACCAGTTCACCAGGTCGAAGTGGTGCGTGCTCTTGTGCACCAGCAGCGTGCCGGAGTTTTCGATGTGGGCATGCCAGCGCCTGAAGTAGTCGGCGCCGTGGTTGGTGTCCAGCAGGTATTCGAGGTTGACGGAATGGACCTTGCCGATGGTGCCGCTTTCGATCAGCTCCTTGACGCGCGAACGAAACGGCGCCCAGCGGTAATTGAAGGCCACCCGCACGCGCTTGCCACTGGACTCGACGGCATCCATCACGGCCTTGCATTTGGCCGCGTCGGTGGTCATTGGCTTTTCAGTGATGACGTCGCAGCCCGCATTCAAGGCGCGCACGATGTACTCGTGGTGCGTGGAGTCCTTGGTGCAGACGAACACCTCGTCTGGCTTTTGCTCGCGCAGCATGTCGTCAAAACGGTCGGCCGTGTAAGTTGGGACGGGTGCGTGATTCATGTCACGCCCCAGCAACTCGTTGTAATAAGCCATGCGCGCAGGGCTCAGGTCGCACAGGCCCACCAGTTCATTGTTCTGCCCGTAGGTGGTGAGCATGGGCTCGATAAAACTCAAGGCCCGACCACCCGTGCCCACAAACGCATGCCGCTTCTTGCGCATAAAAGCTCCTGTGACTGTTGCAGTTGTCTTGGTACTATTTCACCAAACAGTGAATAATAGCGCCATCATCCGCACTTGTGGCGGCCCTCGTTTTTTTTAAAAGGCATATGCGTGAGCCCTCAGCCTTCTCCTCCCACAGAGCCGAAGTCTCGTGATGCGGATCGCTCGCAGCTGGCCATCCTGGCTGCGGCGCGAGACGAGTTCGCGCGCTATGGCCTGGCCGGCGCGCGGGTGGACCGCATCGCTGAAAACGCCAAGCTGAACAAGCGGCTGATCTACTACTACTTCACCAGCAAGGACGACTTGTTCCTCGCGGTGCTGGAAGGCGCTTATGCCGACATTCGCCAGGCCGAGCAGCAGCTGCGCCTGACGGCCCTGGCACCCCCCGAAGCGCTCAAGCGTCTGACCGAGTTCACCTGGAACTACTACATCGATCACCCCGAGTTCCTCACGCTGCTCAATAGCGAGAACTTGCATCAGGCCAAGCACCTGACGAATTCCACACGCATCCGCGAGATGAATTCGCCTCTGATCCAGACCCTGGGAGAGATCCTGGAGCGGGGGCGGGCGGCGGGCATCTTCAGAGGGGGCGTCGACCCCGTGCAGCTGTACATCTCGATCGCCAGCCTGGCGTACTTCTATTTGTCGAATCACTACACGCTGTCAGCGGTCTTCGGACGCGACTTGATGAGTGCCAAGGCCAGAAGCGAAAGGCTCTCCCACATCTGCGAAGTGATCTCAGGGTATGTCCTGAGAGCTTGAACGTGCAAAGCGCTTTACACCTGATTTGACGGGTTTCATAATTCACTCGTTGGTTAACTGAGCCGTCTCTTCTTTCATCACAGGAGTTCGCGATCATGGGTAATTTCACACGCCGCCAAATGCTCGCAGCAGCAGGCGCAACAGGCGTCCTGGGGCTTGCACCGTCTTTGAGCATTGCGCAGACGGCAGCCAAACTGCGTTGCTTCTGGTGGGGAAATCCGGATCGGGACCGCCGCACCAAAGCCGCCCTGGAGTTGTACGGCCAGAAGAACGGCACGCAAATCGCGGCCGAGGCTCTGGGCTGGGGTGACTACTGGACCAAGCTCGCCACGCAGGTGGCCGGCGGCAATGCGCCCGACCTGATCCAGATGGATTACCGCTACCTGTTTGAATACGCCCGCCGCAACACCTTGCTGCCGCTGGACAAACTGCTCCCGCTCAAAGACTTCAGCGACAACGACCGCAATGGCGGCAAGGTCGATGGCAAGCTCTATGGCGTGAACCTCGGCTCTAACTCCAAGGCCATGGTGTACGACACCGGCATGTTCGCCAAAGTCGGCGTGAGCAAGATGGACCCGAAATGGACCTGGGCTGACTTCACGCGCATCGCCACCGAAATCTCCAAAGTGAACCCGGGAAAATACTGGGGCGCGAGCGACAACAGCCGCTGGGAGCAGGGCTTTGAGCAGTGGCTCAACCAGCAGGGCAAGTCGCTTTACAACATGGACGGCCAAGCAAGCTTTACCAAAGACGATGTGGCCGCCTGGTTTGACCAGTGGGACAAGCTGCGCAAGCTTGGCGCCATTCCACCGGCTGACGTCGGCGCAGGCAACACGGGTAAGGTCGAGGAGTACGAACTCAGTCGCGGTCTGGCGGCCATGAGCTTCGTCAACTCCAACCAGATCGTGGCCTTCCAGGCCTTGAACAAAAACGCACTGGCCATCAGCCCCTTCCCAAGCAACAAGGGCGGCTCGTCGGGTCATTACATCAAGCCCTCGCAGATGATGAGCATCTCTGCGCGCAGCAAGGCGCCCGAAGATGCCGCCAAGGTCATCAAGTACTTGGTCAGCGAGACTGAGGGCGTGAAGATCCTGGGTATCGAGCGCGGTGTGCCGTGCTCGGCTGCAGCCCGTGCCGCTTTGTTGCCCGACCTGGATGCCCTGGGCAAGATGCAAATCGACTATGTCGCCACCGTGGGCAAGACCGCCGTGCCCCTGCCGCCGCCGCCGCCGAAAGGCGCAGGCGAAGTTGAAAACCTGCTGCGCCGTGTGGGCGACGCCGTGGCCTTCGGCCGCAGCAGCGTGGCCGATGGCGCCGCCCAGTTCCACGCGGAAACCATCCGCATCCTGGCGCGCTCCGCCTGAGCTTGACCAGCTTCAGGCGCCGCTCTGGCGCTTGAAGCTGTCTCGCTGATTCATCCTTCTTCGACGCTCTCGAGCTCTGTCCATCGACAGGGCTTGCGGAGAGTCTCGTCTTAAAAAATACAGGGCATCGCGTGGCCGCCGTACCAATAGCTCCAGTCGATCCAAGAGCTCCAAACGCTCTTTCAGCCGAAACGAGAAGTCGTTCTGCCGCAGCCTGGCGGCGTGACCTCATCGGCTATGCCTTCATCACGCCCTGGCTGATCGGCTTTCTGTGCTTCTCGATCGGCCCGGTGCTGGTCTCGCTGTACCTGTCGTTTACCAAGTTCGACCTGCTCAGCCCCGCCGTCTGGGTGGGCACCGACAACTACGTGCGCATGTTCACCGAGGACCCGCGCTTTTGGCAGTCGCTCAAGGTCACCTTCACTTACATGACCTTCGAGGTGCCGCTCAAGTTGGCCTTTGCGTTGGCAGTTGCCATGGTGCTGGACAAGGCCATACGCGGCGGGGCCTTTTATCGCGCGCTGTTTTACATCCCCTCACTGCTCGGCGGCTCGGTGGCGATTGCCGTGCTGTGGCGTCAATTGTTTGAAGGCAATGGCACCGTGAACCAGGTGCTGATGTGGGCCTTCGGCTACAAAGGCCAGAGCTGGATAGGCAACCCCGACACCGCGATCTACACGCTGGTGCTGCTGGCGGTGTGGCAGTTCGGCTCGCCCATGATCATCTTTCTGGCGGGCCTGCGCCAGGTGCCGCAAGACCTTTATGAAGCGGCTTCGATGGACGGGGCTGGCGCCTTCCGGAAATTCCACAAGATCACGCTGCCCATGCTGGCGCCCGTCATCTTCTTCAACATGGTCTTGCAGATCATTGAGGGCTTCAAGGCCTTCACGCCGGCCTATGTGGTTTCAGGCGGCACGGGCGGGCCCATTGACGCCACCTTGTTCTACACGCTCTACCTGTACCAGGAGGCGTTCTCGTATTTCCGCATGGGTTATGCGTCGGCCATGGCCTGGGTGCTTTTGATCATCATCGGCATCTTCACCAGCATCAGTTTCCTCACTTCCAAATACTGGGTCTACTATGAAGACTCTCCCCGCTGACGGCCCGCGCGGCCCCGGGCTGCTGCGCATGGTGGGTGGCTCCGTGCTGCGCCATGGCCTGTTGATCGCCGCATCTTTTGCCATGCTGTATCCGCTGCTGTGGATGCTGGCTTCGTCCTTCAAGCCCGAGTCGATGATTTTCACCGACCTCTCGCTGATTCCGCCGTCCTTTGACTTCGGCAACTACACCCAAGGCTGGGTGGCGCTGCAGCAAAGCTTTGGCGTTTATTTCAAGAACTCGCTGTTCGTCGCGGTGTTGGTGGTCATTGCCAACGTGCTGTCTTGCTCCATCACGGCCTATGCCTTTGCCCGCCTGGAGTTTCGCGGCCGGCGTTTCTGGTTCGTGGTCATGCTGGGCACGCTCATGCTGCCGTATCACGTGACCTTGATTCCGCAGTACGTGCTGTTTTTGAATCTGGGTTGGATAGACACCTTCTTGCCGCTGGTGGTGCCCAAGTTCCTGGCGGCCGATGCCTTCTTTATTTTCCTGATGGTGCAGTTCTTTCGCGGCATTCCGCGTGAGCTGGACGAAGCCGCCGTGCTCGACGGTTGCAGCCCCTGGCGCATCTACTGGAAGATCATGATGCCGCTGTCCTTGCCGGTGCTCACCACCACGGCGATTTTTTCTTTCATCTGGACCTGGAACGACTTCCTGGGCCCGCTCGTGTATTTGAACGACGCGTCCAACTACACCGTGCCTCTGGCGCTGCGCCTGTTCCTGGACTCGACCGGCCAGTCGGCCTGGGGCCAGCTCTTTGCCATGTCGGTGCTGGCCATCTTGCCGATTTTTCTCTTCTTTCTCTTTTTCCAGCGCCTGATCATTGAAGGCGTGGCCCACTCAGGAATGAAACGATGACCTCCCCCAAGCCGCCCGTCCGCATCGCCGCCATCGGGCTGAACCACAACCACATCTATGGCCAGACGCGCGCGCTGGTGGACGCGGGCGCCGAGCTGGTGTCTGTCTTTGCCGAAGAAGACGATCTGGTGGCCGACTACCTCAAGGCTTTTCCGCAGGCCAAGCGCGTGCAGGACAAACGCGCCATCCTGGAGGACCCCAGCATCCAGATGGTGGTGAGCGCCACCATCCCGGATGTGCGCGCCGCCACGGCGATTGAAATCATGCGCCACGGCAAGGACGTGATGGTGGACAAGCCAGGCGTCATCACGCTGGAGCAATTGGCCCAGGTCAAGCAGGTGCAAAAGGAAACCGGCCGCATTTTCTCGGTGTGTTTTTCAGAGCGCTTTGAAAACCGCGCCACTGAAAAAGCCAGTCAGCTGGTGGCGGCAGGCGCCATCGGTAGGGTCATCCAGACGGTGGGCCTGGGCCCGCACGCCTTGCGCAACAACCCGCGGCCGGACTGGTTTTTTCAGCGCCAGCGTTACGGTGGCGTGCTGTGCGACATTGCCGCGCACCAGTGCGACCAGTTCCTGCACTTCACAGGCTCCACATCGGCTGAAGTCGTGGCTTCGCACGTGGGCAATTTCGCCAACCCCGAAACGCCTGAGCTGGAAGACTTTGGCGAGGTGCTGTTCCGTGGCAACGGCGGCACCGGCTTTGTGCGCGTGGACTGGTTCACGCCCAAGGGCCTGGGCGTCTGGGGCGACGGCCGCCTGACCATCCTGGGCACCGAGGGCTATATCGAGCTGCGCAAATACATCGACATCGCTGGCCGCCCGGGTGGCGACCATCTTTTCATCGCTGACGGCCAAGGCTTGAAGCACATCGACTGCCAGCACGAAGCCTTGCCCTACGGCCCGCGCCTAGTGCAGGACATCCTCAACCGAACGGAGACGGCTATGCCGCAGCAACATTGTTTTCTGGCCACCGAACTCGCACTCAAGGCGCAAGCCATGGCCGTGCGCGTGGGAGCGCCAGCATGAGCGACAGCACGAACGCAAAACTGCGAGTCGCCGTCGTCGGCCTGGGCGTGGGCAAGGGCCACCTGGAAGCCTATGCCAAGGTGCGCGACTGCTTTGAAGTGGTGGCCGTATGCGATCTCGACGCGGCCAAGGCGGCTGCCGTGGCGGCCGACTTCGGCATTCCCCGCCACACCAGCAACCTGGCTGAACTGCTGAACAGCCAGACCCTGGACATCGTGGACCTGTGCACGCCACCCAACACGCACCGCCCGCTCATTGAGCAGGTGCTGGCGGCCGGTCTGCATGTGATTTGCGAAAAACCGCTGGTGGGCTCGCTGCTGGAGGCTGATGCGATTGCCAAGGCGCAGGCAGCGTCCAAAGGTCGGCTGTTCCCGATCTTTCAGTACCGCTTCGGCAATGGCTTGCAAAAGCTCAAGCATTTGCAGGCGCGGGGCTTTGCCAGCAAGCCGCTGATCACGACCATGGAAACCCACTGGCGCCGCGATGCGGCCTACTACGCCATTGCCTGGCGCGGCAAATGGGCCACCGAGATGGGCGGCTGCTGCCTCACGCATGCATCGCATGCGCACGACATCCTGTCGTATGTGAATGGCCCCGTGAAAAACGTCTATGCGCGTCTGGCCACACGCGTCAACGACGTGCAGGTCGAAGACTGCGCAGCGATTTCGGTAGAGATGGTCAATGGCTCGGTGGCCACGCTGTCTGTCACGCTGGGTGCTGCCGAAGAGTTGTCTCGCCTGCGCTTTATCTTTGCCGACATGACGGTGGAAAGCGAAAGCCCCGAGCCCTACCGGCCCGGCAAAGATCCTTGGCATTTCACAGGCAAGACGCCCGCCGTCCAGGCCGCCATTGACGACGCGCTGCGCGACTTCAAACCCACGCTCGAATCCTTTGAAGGCCAGTTCATTCGCGTGCACGCCTGCCTCACCGCCGGCGGGCCCATGCCCGTGACCCTGAGCGAGGCACGCGCTTCGCTGGACTTGATCACCGCCATTTATCACTCGGGTGAGACAGGCCAGGCCGTGAGCCTGCCGATTGCGGCCGACCATCCCAAGTACGCCAACTGGATGCCGACCAGCGGTGGTTTTGCCAAGGCAGTGCAGCATGGCTGAGCTCAGTCTTCGCAACATCGTCAAGCGCTATGCCAACGTCGAGGTGGTGCACGGCATCGACCTGGACATCAAGAACGGCGAGTTTGTGGTTTTCGTCGGTCCTTCGGGTTGCGGCAAGTCCACGCTGCTGCGCATGATCGCCGGCCTTGAAGAAATCTCCGGCGGCGAGATGTGCATGAACGGCGAGCGCATGAACGAAGTCGCGCCAGCCAAGCGCGGCATCGCCATGGTGTTTCAGTCTTATGCGCTTTACCCGCACATGAGCGTGTACGACAACCTGGCCTTCGGCCTGCAGACTGCAGGTGAGAAGAAAGAGGTCATTGAGCAGCGCGTGCAGCACGCCGCGCAGCTGCTCAAGATTGAAAGCTTTTTGCAGCGCAAGCCCAAGGCTTTGTCAGGCGGTCAGCGCCAGCGCGTGGCCATAGGCCGTGCCATCGTGCGCCAGCCCAAGCTTTTTTTATTCGACGAGCCGCTGTCCAACCTGGATGCGGAGTTGCGCGTGCAGATGCGGGTCGAGCTGTCCAAGCTGCATGCCGAGCTGGGCACGACCATGATCTACGTCACGCACGATCAAGTGGAAGCCATGACCATGGCCGACCGCATCGTGGTCATGCGCGATGGTGTGATCGAGCAGGCCGGATCGCCGCTGGAGCTTTACAACCGGCCGGCCAACCGCTTTGTGGCCGGCTTCATTGGCAGCCCCAAGATGAATTTCCTGGAAGGTGTCGCTGAAAGCTCGGACGCGACACATTTGAACGTCAAGCTGCAGGGCGGTGAGCAGGTCAGCCTGCCTCACGCCGCGCGCGTGGCGGTGGGTGACCCGGTCTGCGTCGGCATCCGGCCCGAGCATGTGGAGCTGGCCGAGAACGGCTTGCCCATGCAGGTGGTTCTGACCGAGCAGCTGGGTGGCAACACCGTGCTCTACGGCGCCTTAAGCGCCCAGCAGCCGCTGGTGGTGCAGGTGGTCGGGCAAAGCCACATCAAGCGCGGCGACACCGTGCGGGTCAGCCTGCCGGCTGCCAGTTGCCACGGCTTTGATGCGCAGGGGCGCAGCCTCGCGCAAGCGTCTTAAACCGTTTTAAAAACTTCGTCATGAGCACTCGAAACCTCGGCATCATCATGCACGGCGTGACCGGACGCATGGGCCTGAACCAGCACCTGATCCGCTCCATCCTCGCCATTCGCAGTCAAGGTGGTGTCTTGCTGGGCAATGGCGAGCGCGTCATGCCCGACCCGATCCTGATTGGCCGCAACGCCGAAAAAATGCAAGCCCTGGCCCAGGCGCACGGCATTGCCCGCTGGGGCACCGACCTCGACGCGGCGCTGGCCAACCCAAGTGACACGGTGTTCTTTGACGCCGGCACCACGCAGATGCGGCCGCAGTTGCTGGCCAAGGCGATTCGCGCAGGCAAGCATGTGTATTGCGAAAAGCCGATTGCCACCAACCTCAACGAAGCCGTCGAGATTGCGCGCATGGCTGAGGCTTCGGGCCTCAAGCATGGCGCGGTGCAAGACAAGCTCTTTTTGCCGGGCCTGCGCAAGCTGGACATGCTGCGCCGCGCCGGCTTTTTTGGCCGCATGCTGTCGGTCAGGCTGGAGTTTGGTTACTGGGTTTTTGAAGGTGATTTGCAGCCCATCCAGCGGCCCAGCTGGAACTACCGTGCTGAAGACGGCGGCGGCATGATCCTGGACATGATGTGCCACTGGCGCTACGTGCTGGACAACTTGTTTGGCGAAGTGAAATCTGTGTCCTGCATGGGCACCACGCACATTCCCCAGCGCTGGGACGAAGCCGGCAAGCCCTACGCCTGCACGGCCGACGATGCAGCCTACGCCACGGCCGAACTCATCGGCCACAACGGCGAGCCGGTGATCGCGCAGCTCAATATGTCCTGGGCCACCCGCGTGCGTCGCGACGACCTGGTGACTTTTCATGTGGACGGCACGCACGGCTCGGCAGTGGCGGGCCTGTCGGACTGCCGCGCGCAAAGCCGGGTCAACACGCCGCGCCCGGTATGGAACCCTGACCAGAAACAGAACATGCCGTTTTTTGACCAATGGCAGGAAGTGCCTGACACCCAGGTCTATGACAACGGGTTCAAGATCCAGTGGGAGCACTTCATTCGCCATGTGGTGGAGAACGAGCCTTACCGCTGGACGCTGCCTGAAGGCGCCAAGGGCGTGCAGCTGGTGGAAGTCGCCCTGCAAAGCTGGAAAGAGCGGCGCTGGGTGGATGTGCCGGCCTTGAAGGTCTGAGCGTCATGGCCAGCTCAACACTTGTATTGCCCGACGCACGTGGTGCGCTTGCCGCTTACGCCTTGAAGGGCAGCGTCCCTGAACGCGCAAGTGGCATGCGGCCGGTCTTCAACCGCATCGCCTACTCCGCCGCCCACGTGGTGGCGGACCCGCTCGCTGCCGTTGACCCGTGGCTGCAATGCGCCATCGACTGGGACGCCACCATCGGCTATCGGCGCCACCTGTGGTCGCTGGGCCTGGGTGTGGCCGAAGCCATGGACACAGCGCAGCGCGGCATGGGCCTGGACTGGCCCACCTCGCTGGAATTGATTCGCCGTTCGGTCGATGCCGCGCAAGACTTCAGCCGGCAGGGCGGTTCGGCCTTGGTGGCTTCGGGTTGCGGCACGGATCACTTGGTGCTGGACGATGTGAGGTCGGTAGACCAAGTCATTGCCGCCTACGAAATGCAGATGGAGGCCATCGAAAAGCTGGGCGGCAAGCTCATCATCATGGCCAGCCGCGCGCTGGCCCGCGTGGCGCGCAGCCCTGACGACTATGTGCGCGTGTACGACCGCATCCTGAGCCAGGCCCGTGAGCCCGTGGTGCTGCACTGGCTGGGCGATATGTTCGATCCGGCACTCGCTGGCTACTGGGGCAGTCCGCGGATTGAAGATGCCATGGACACGGCGCTGGGCATCATCCAGGCCCATCCGCACAAGGTCGATGGCATCAAGATTTCATTGCTCGACAAAGACCGCGAGATCGCCATGCGCAGGCGCCTGCCCACCGTGGGCGGGCTGGACGGGCAGGGCGTGCGCATGTACACGGGCGACGACTTCAATTACACCGAGCTGATTGCCGGTGACGGTTTTGGCCAGGCGGCCGTGCATGGCCAAAGCGATGCGCTGCTGGGCATCTTTGATGCGATTGCGCCAGCGGCCAGTGCAGCGCTGGCAGCTCTCGCTCGTGGCGACAAGGCGAGCTTTGAAGCCATCCTTAGCCCGACGGTGCCGCTGTCGCGCCACATCTTTGCCGCACCCACACGCTTTTACAAAACGGGTGTGGTTTTCATGGCCTGGCTCAACGGCCACCAGAGCCACTTCACCATGGTCGGCGGGCAGCAGAGCACACGCTCGCTGGTGCACCTAGCCGAGTTGTTTCGCCTGGCCGATGCTGCCAACTTGCTCGAAAAGCCAGACTTCGCCGTGCACCGCATGAAGCACCTGCTGGCCTTGCATGGCGTGGAGGCTTGAACGATGCAAGCACTGCGTGACTTCTCGAACGACACAGAGTTCTTCTCGCTCAACACCGCCACGGTGCGCAAGCAGTGGGGCCTGGGCGAGATCATTGAAGCCTGCGCGAGGCGCGGCCTACGCGCCATCAGCCCCTGGCGTGACCAGGTCGCGGCGCTGGGTTTGAAGCAAACCGAGGCTCAACTGCGCGCAGCAGGCATTGGCCTGTCTGGCTACTGCCGTGGCGGCTTTTATCCCGCGGCTGACGCAGCGGGTCGCGCCGCAGCGCTGGCTGACAACCGGCAGGCCATCGACGAAGCCAAGACACTGAACGCGCCTTGCCTGGTGCTGGTGGTCGGCGGGCTGCCGGGCGCGCTGACCGGGCAGATTGCGTACACCGACATCCAGCGCGCACGCCATGAAGTCTTTGACGGCATTGCCGCCTCGCTCGAGTACGCGAAGAGCGTGGGCATGCCGCTGGCCATCGAGCCGCTGCACCCCATGCAGGCGGCAGAGCGTGCTTGCATTAACACCCTGGAGCAGGCACTGGACGTGTGCGACGCGCTGGACCCAGGCCAAACCGGCGCCCTGGGCGTGGCGCTGGACGTGTACCACGTCTGGTGGGATCCGAAGCTGGCCCAGCAGATTGCCCGCGCCGGTGCTGCGCGGCTGCTGGCCTATCACGTCTGCGACTGGCTGGTGCCCACGCGTGACCTTTTGAATGACCGCGGCATGATGGGCGACGGCGTGGTCGAGCTCAAGAAGCTGCGCGGCTGGGTGGAGGCTGCCGGCTACCAAGGCTTTGCTGAAGTCGAGATTTTTTCAGAAGCCTGGTGGCAGCGGCCCGGCGACGAGGTGCTGGACACCTGCCTGGCGCGGCACCGCACGGTGGTTTGAAAGTGTTGACGGGAGAACGTCAGCGCGTTTGATCGAGCTGCGCCAGCCAGGCGGCGTGATAGCTGGCGAGCCCATGCGGCGCAAGGGCGGCCTGCGGCTTCAACGCCGAGTTTGCTTGGCCAAGTTTGTACTTGTTTTCCCAGCGACTCAGCAACCACGCCCCTCGCGCCGTGCCTTCCAGGCTTTCTTCGCTGGCCAGGCAGCGGCTGCCGGGGCGTTCTGTTTGCAGCAGGGCCTGCAGCAAGGCCAGGTACAGCGTGTTGTGGGCCAGTGGCCCGTCCACCACCACGGTGTGCTGGCCTGCGACGCCGCGCCATAAATACGCGATCAACCAGGCGCTGACCTGCGCGCAATACAGCGCGGCCAGCGCGGCACGCAGGCCCGGTGAAAGCGTCTGAGCCAAAGTAAGGGACAAAGGTTGGCCTGCGCGCAGCACATGGCCTGCCCGACCCATGAAAGTGCCACCCTGCGGCGCAAAGCAAGGCATGGCCAGCAACTCGGCATCGATCACAGCTTGCACCTCGGCCATGCTCGCCCCGTCAGGGTTGGCGTCTTCCAGCAACGCCGCATATTCGCGCCCGCCCATGAAGCGTGCGGTCGGCGTTGCACGGCCGAGCACGTCCACATTGGCCAGCATGTCGCGTGCGGCGTCGAGCCGGGAAACAGGTGCGCCGGGCGCCATCAGCACCGTCCAGGTGCCAGACGACACACAGGTCAGCAAATCGTCGGTAGATGGGACGGCGGCCATGTGGCTGGCCAGGCAGGCATTGCTGTCATGCACGCCGACGTGCACGACGCAGTCCTTCGGTAGGCCCCAAGCCTCTGCCACCGCAGGCTTGACGCAGCCCAGGGGCGCCCATGCTGGGCGCAAGGGCGCAAACAGAGCGGCCCAGCCTTGGCTCTGCGCGAGGGCTGAAAAATTGCCCGCGGCCGGGCGCCACAAATGCGTGTGACAGCCCAGCGAAGACACCTCGCTCGCGGCCTGCCCGCAAAGCAGCCAGGCCCAGTACTGCGCGTAAGGCAGCAAGCACCGCGTGCGCTGCCAGGCCATGGGGTGCGTGTGCTGCACATAAAAAAGTTGACGCGCTGCATTCAGGCCCGCCGGCAAGGGCGGCGACAAGCTGTCCTCAAACGCGTCAGCGGCTGCGTCGAAAGCCTCGGCGAGTGGGCTGCCTGCGGGCAAGGCGTCGAACTCGTAGTCCAGCGGCGCCCATGCCACGGCGCCTGAATCATCCAGCGCAACCAAGGCCGCGCCGTGCGTGCTGGCGATGACCCGCCTGCAGGCCACTGTATTTGCTGATGATTTGAGCGCGCTGGCGGCCCAGGCCCGCAGGCCTTGCAGGTCAAGCGCCGGGTAACCGAGCGGGGAAGTGACGCTGGCGTTGTTGCGTACGTGCGTTTCGATGGCGTTGCCCACCGCGTCGATCAGCAAGAGCTTGGCGTGGCTCTTGCCAATGTCAATCACCAGCGTGAGGTCGACGGGCTCGGCCATGCAGGTCGCTGCCGTTCAGTCCAGATGAAACATGCAGGGCAGCGGCTCGGCCACGGGCGAGCCGTCCGGGTGGCTGCGCATGATGTCGGCCATATGCGCCCACCAGCGCTGCATCACGGGGTGCTGGGGCAAGTCGGCCGAGCTGTGACCGGGCGTGCGGCGCAGCACCGCAAACAGCACATGGTTGGGCTCGTCCAGGTAAATGCTGTAGTCGCTGATGCCGGTGGCCTTGAGGAGTGCCACCAGCTCGGGCCAGATGGCGTCATGCCGGCGCTTGTATTCGGCCGCGCAGCCTGGGTTCAGGAACATGCGGAAGGCGTATTTTTCAGTGGGCAGCGCGGTCATGGTCTGCATCAGATTTGATTCGGAATTTGGCATTCAATTTTCGGCCTTTGAGCAAGCGCGGCGAGATCATCGCGGCAATTAGCAGGAGGCCAACGATCATCGACATCACCAGGCCAGTCACGTTTGCCATGCCTAGGCCAAACGTCAACAGGCCCAGCAGCAACACCGCCAGCAAGGTGCCCGGGATGCTGCCGCGCCCGCCTTCAATTGCCACTCCGCCCAGAATCACCATGGTGATGGCGTCCAGCTCCCAGCCCATCGCAATGTTGGGCCGGGTGCTGCCGATACGGCCAGTCAGCAAGATAGCGGCCAGCGCTGCCATCAGACCCGAGAACACAAAAAGAGCCAGGCGATAACGGTTCACCGCAATCCCGCTGAAGCGTGCGGCCACGGGGTTGGCACCAATCGTGTAAATATGCCGGCCCGGCACGCTGCGGTGCAGCACCAGCCCGGTGGCCAGGGTCATCAGCAACAGTAGCGCAAATTCAATCGGCAGCGTCAGCCAGGGCAGGCCCAATACCTCGCCCAAGTAGCTGTTGCCCAAAATAGAAAACACCTCGGGGTAACCTGAAATCGCTTGGTCACCCAGCGCCACCATGGCCAGGCCGCGGTACAGCGAGAGTGTGCCGATCGTCACCACGATAGAGGGCAGGGCGAAGCGTGTGACCAGCCAGCCATTGAAGCCGCCTGCCACCGCACCCGTGCCGAAGGCGGCCAGCGCCATGCCCAGCGGCCCGGCACCGGCTTTCATGGCGTAGCCCATGCTCAGCGAGCACAGCGCCAAAATAGCGGCAATCGACAGGTCAATCTCGCCGGCAATGATGAGCAGCGCCAAGGCCAGGGCCAAGATGCCTTTTTCGCTGAAATTGAATGTGCTGTCGGCCAGCGTCTCCACGCTCATGAAGCCGACTTGCGTAAGCCCGAAGTAGGCCAGCAATAGCCCCAGTAAAACGAGCAGCACGCGCTCCCAGGTGTTCCAGGCTTTCATGTCGCAGACTCTTTTTTGGGCAAAATTTGCCGACCTACACGCCGCTCGGCCCGGGCATTGAGCACGACGGACACCAGAATCACCGCGCCAGCAATCGCTTGCTGCCAAAACGGCGATACCTGGATGACCGGCAGCGCCCCATTGACCACGCCAATAAACAGCACACCCAACGCCGCCCCCAGGACCGAACCCACGCCGCCGCCGATGCTGATGCCGCCAATGACGCAGGCCGCAATCACAGTCAGCTCGTAGCCGGCGGCCAGCTCGGTGTATGCAATTGCGTAGCGTCCCACCCACAGCAGCCCCGCCAAGCCAGCCAGCATGCCGGAGAGCGTGTAGACCAGCATCAGCCGCCGCTTGGCCGGGATCCCAACATAATCGGCCGCATGCGGGTTGCCGCCCAGGGCGTAAAGGTCTCGGCCTTCGCGCCGGTAAGTCAAAAACACCGCCGTGGCTGCGAGCACAGCCAGCGCTATCCATATGAGCGCGGGCAGGCCGGCCCAGACTTCGCGAGGCAAGCCCTTGATGCCCGGGTGGATCTCGTGGTCAGAAATCCACGCCCCTTTGCTGGCCACGAAAATTGCGCCGCGAAACGCCGACAGCGTACCCAGAGTGACCACGATAGGCGGCAAATCAAAGTGCGTGATGAGCCAGCCGTTGAATCGGCCCAAGAGCCCTCCCACCAGAGATGCCACCAGCACCAGCACGCCAATTGGCGCGCCCGGCCAGGCCCGGCCTATGAGCGCGCACACCATACCGGTCAGTGCCAGGTTAGAGGCCATCGACAAATCAATGCCGCGCGTCAGCAACACCAGCATTTGGCCCATTACCAAAATAGCTAGGATGGCTGAGTCATTGGCCATGTCGAGGCCGTTGCGCCAGCTTAAAAAAACCGGGGCGCGGGCGCCCACCAAGAGCGCAATCAGCGCAATGATGACCAGTAGCAGCCAGTCCCGACGATGGTCGCGCAAGAAGTTCATGCGGCTACCCGTTGGTCAAGCCTGACGCTTTGGGGCGTTGCGCCGCCATGCCCTAAAGCCAGGCCAGAAGCCAGGCCCGAGGCCGCCGCCACGATGTCTTCAGCCTGCGCATGGCCGCGTGCAAATTCAGCCACCTGCACGCCGCGCCGCATAACGATGACACGGTGAGCCAGGTTCATCACTTCGGGCAGTTCAGATGACACAAGAATCACCGCCAGGCCTTGCTCGACCATCTCGGCCACCAGTTGGTAGACCGCTTGTTTTGCGCCCACGTCAATGCCTTTGGTCGGCTCGTCCAGGATCACGATGCGTGGGTCCAGGCCCAGCCATTTGGCGATCACCACTTTTTGCTGGTTACCACCCGACAGGCCCGACAGCAGCGTATCGGAAGACTCGGCCTTGATGCGCAGGCGTGCCATCATGCGCTGGCACAGCGCACCTTCCTTTTGCTGCGACAGCCACAGGCCATCGGCAAAACGCGCCAGGCCCGCCAGGCTGATGTTGTGCTGTACCGAAAATCCCAGGACGCCCCCTTGGCGCTGACGTTCTTCGGGCACGTAGGCGATGCCGGCGGCAATCGCATCGGCCACGCTGCGCGGCACATAGGCTTTGCCCGCCACCTTGAACTTGCCGCGGGCCACCGGGTTCAGGCCCATCAGGGCCAGCATGGCTTCGCTGCGGCCCGAGCCCACCAGACCATAAAAGCCCAGGATTTCGCCGCGCCGCAGGGTGAAAGACAAACCGTCAAATTCCGTCGGGTGCGACAAGCCCTGGACCTCCAGCAACGCAGCGCCCGGTGTGCCTTCTATGGCTGGATAAATCTGCTCGACCGCACGGCCTGCCATCAGGCTGACCAGCGCTCGCTCGGTGACATCGGCCATGCGGCCGCTCCCCACGGCCGCGCCGTCGCGCAAGACCACGTAGCGGTCGGCTACTGCAAAAATCTCGTCGAACTTGTGGGTGATGAAAATTACGCCCACGCCTTGGTCGCGCAAGGTGCGCACGATGCCGTAAAAGTCGCGAATTTCTTGCTGCGACAAAGCCGCGGTGGGTTCGTCCAGGATGACGACTGAAGCCTGCTGCGACAAGGCCCGGGCAATCTCCACCAAGTGGCGCTCGGCCAGGCTCAGGTCTTTGACGCGCTGCGTCGCGCTGAAGCGCGCGCCCACTTGCGTCAGCACCTCGCTGGCACGGCGGTTCATGGTCGGCCAGTCAACAAAAGGGCCACGCATCAAAGGCTTGCCCACAAAAATATTCTCAGCCACGCTGAGCTCTTCAAAAATCACGGTTTCTTGGTGCACCGCCAAAATTCCGGCCGTCTGCGCAGCTTGTGCGTTGAAAAAAGTTTGCGGCACACCCTTGAGTTTCATGCTGCCTTCATCCAGCGGCACGATGCCAGTGAGCAGCTTGACCAAGGTCGATTTGCCAGCGCCGTTTTCACCCACCAGGGCCAGCACTTCACCCGCGTGCAGGTCCAAGTCAACGCCGCGCAGCGCCTGTGTAGCGCCGTAGCGCTTGTGAATGCCGCGCAGGCTGAGCAAAGGGGTGGACATAAAAGAATGCAAAAAGGAAGGCCAAAAAATGAAGTCGAAAGAAAGCCACCGCCCGGGCCGGCCGGGCAGGTGCTTTAGGTCATCAGAAGAACTTGGCGAACTTCTCGACGTTGGTAGCGTCGTAGGTAAAAGGCTCGGCCATGGCGGCTTCACCATTGGCGTCCAGCGTCACGGTTCCCACGCGGCCCAGCGAAATCTTTTCGCCAGCCTTGCCCGTGGCTTTACCAGAGATGAACTGGCTGGCCGCAAACACCGATGAGTAGCCCAGGTCAATCGGATTCCAGATGGCAAAAGACTTCACGACGCCGCTCTTGACGTGGCCGGCCATTTCAGACGGAAGGCCCAGGCCCGTCACAAACACGGTCCCGACTTTATTTTCGTCTTGCACGGCCTTGGCTGCAGCAGCCACACCGACGGTGGTGGGCGCAATGATGGCCTTCAGGTTGGGGTAGCTCTTGAACAGGCCTTGCGCTTCGCGGTAGCTCTTGTCGGTCTGATCGTCACCGTAAACGACGCTCACCAGCTTGAGACCCTTGTAGGCCGGCTGCTCCAGCACTTTCTTGGCCTCGGCAATCCAGATGTTCTGGTTGGTGGCCTGGGCGGTGGCCGACAGCACGGCGACTTCGCCGGTTGAGCCAATGGCTTGCTGCGTCATCTTGATGAGCTTCTCGCCAATCAGTGGGTTGCTCGACGGGTTCAGGTGCATCATGCGGCCGTCTTTGCGCACGCCTGAGTCAAACGAGATGACCTTGATGCCGCGGTCCATGGCGCGTTTGAGCACGGGTGCCAGTGCGTCTGGGTCGTTGGCGGAAATCACGATGGCCGAGACTTTCTGGGCAATCAGTGCGTTGATGATTTCAATCTGGCCTTCCGCCGTGGCCTTGGCCGGACCTGTGTAAATCACTTCAATATTTTTCAGTTCTTTGGCGGCTTCCAGCGCGCCTTGGTGAGCTGCATCAAAAAAGCCATTGCCCAGGCTTTTGACGACCAGCGCCACCTTGTCGGCTGCCAGGGCCGGGCTGAGCAGGGCGGTGCTAAGGGCAAGCGCCAGCAGGGTTTTGAGTTGTTTCTTCATGGTGTCTCCTTGGGTATTTCGATTCAGAACAGGCGGGTCTCAGGCAGAGTTGGCACGATGGCCAAGGTCGGCATGGCTTCAAGTTTCAAGGCCTGAAGCCAAGCGCGATCGGGTTGGCGCAGCCGCTCACTGGCTACGCCCAAGTTTTAAACAATGCCGCTGCTCGGCCCGCTGGCGGGGCGATGCTTGGCCATTTCAGCGCGATAACTGCTGGCACGGTAAGCCGCTACCGGGTCGGCCGCGCCACCTGCATCCATGCGGATTTTTTGCAGCAGCGGCGTTACGTCGGTATGGAACGCGGCCTTGAGCGTCTGCGCGGCGAGCAGCACGTCGTTAGCGTCCTGGTAGGCCGTCAATGCTTTCCTGTCCACCAGCAAGGCTTGTGCGTAGCAGCGCTGCACAGTGATGGCGCTGGTCATCAGGCTTTCGATTGGGTCGGTCACGTTGTGCGACTGGTCCAGCATGTAGGCCGGATCAAACCCCGGGGCCTTGCTTTGCGCAGCGTCTACCAGTTCATTGAAAACCAGGAACAGCTGGAACGGATTGATGGCGCCGCTGTCCAGGTCGTCGTCGCCGTACTTGCTGTCATTGAAGTGGAAGCCGGCCAGCTTTTGCGCATGCACCAGGCGTGCCACGATCATCTCGATATTGGTGTTGGGTGCGTGGTGGCCCAGGTCCACCAGGCAGCGCGCCTGCGGGCCCAGCGCTTGCGCGGCCAGCAGGCTGGAGCCCCAGTCCTGGATGACGGTGGCATAAAAAGCCGGCTCGAACATCTTGTGCTCTAAAAACATGCTCCAGTCCGCCGGCAGCGCGGCGTAGATCTGCCGGTTGCTTTCCAGGTAACGCTCAAAGGCGCGGCGGAAATGGCTTTGGCCGGGGAAGTTGGCGCCGTCGCCAATCCACACCGTCAGCGCCTTGCTGCCGAGTTGCTTGCCGATGTCAATGCATTCGAGGTTGTGTGCCACGGCCTGCGCGCGCACGCCCGCGTCGGCATGCGTCAGGCTGCCGAACTTGTAAGACAGGGGCTGGCCCACCTGGTCTGAAAAGGTGTTGGAGTTGACCGCGTCAAAGCCCAGGCCAAAGCTGGCCGCATGCTCGCGCAGTTCGCGGTAGTCGCTGACCTTGTCCCAGGGGAAGTGCGGCGACACCGTGGGCGTGCAGCGCACCAGCGCCTGGATGACGCCGCAGTCCTGCAATTTGTCAAAGATGTTGCGCGGCTCGCCCTTGCCTGGAAAGCGCGCAAAGCGAGTGCCGCCCGTGCCTACGCCCCAGGAGGGCACAGCGACCTTGAAGCTGGCGACTTCAGCTTGTAGCGCCGCGATGTCGATGCCGCGCCGCGCCAGTTGCTGGCCCAGGTGGTCGTAGTCGGCCTGCACTTGGGCAGCGGCCTGGCCGTTGTGTTCGGCTACTTTCGAAGCGTCAATGTGGGTGGTCATGTTGCGACTTTTAAAAGAAAAGGTTCAAGACTTCAGCGCGTGAAGGCCGCGAGATTGCCGGCATCCACGTTCAAGATATTGCCGGTGGATTTGCCGGCCAAGTCGCTAGCCAAGAAGTAAGTTGCTTCAGCAATGTCTTCAGGGAACACGCTGCGCTTGAGCATGGAGCGATCGCGGTAAAAGGCTTCGAGTTCATATTCACTCACCTTGTTGGCGGCAGCGCGCTCCTGGCTCCAGGTGCCCGTCCAGATCTTGCTGCCGCGAATCACCGCATCCGGATTGACCACATTGCAGCGAATGCCCAGTGGCGCGCCTTCCAGCGCGAAACTGCGGGAGAGTTGAATTTCGGCCGCTTTGGCCGCGCAGTAAGCCACGGCCTGGTTGCTGGCGACCATGCCGTTCTTGCTGGCAATGAAGACCATGGCCCCGCCAATGGCTTGGGCCTTCATCAGCCTGAAAGCCTCGCGGCCCACCAAAAAATAGCCCGTGGCCAGGATGCTCTGGTTGCGGTTCCACAGCGCCAGCGTGGTGTCTTCAATGGGTGCCGCCGAGGCGATGCCGGCGTTGGACACCAGAATATCCACGCCGCCGTATTCGAGCGTGGCCTCTGCGTAGGCCGACATGACTGATTCTTCTTGTGTCACGTCGCAAGCCACACCGCGCACCACGTCGCGGCCGTATTTCTTGCCCAGTTCGGCCACTGTGGACGCCAAGGCTTCGGTGTCGATGTCCAGCAGCACGGCGCACACGCCTTCTTGCAATTGCCGCTCGGCAATGGCCCGGCCAATGCCGCCTGCGCCGCCGGTGATCAGCGAGACCTTGCCGACCAGCGGCTTGGCTTTGGGCATGCGCTGCAGTTTGGCTTCTTCGAGCAGCCAGTACTCGATGTCAAAGGCCTCCTGCTCGGGCAGGCCAACATAGGTGTCTATGGCGTTGGCATCACGCATCACGTTGATGGCGTTCACGTAGAACTCGCCGGCAATGCGGGCCGTGGCCTTGTCCTTGGCAATCGAGACCATGCCGATGCGCGGCAGCAAGATGATGACCGGATTCGGGTCGCGCAGGGCAGGGCTGTTGGGACGTTTGCAGCGCTCGTAATAGGCGCTGTAATCAGCGCGGTAGGCGGCCAGCTTGGCCTCGATGGCCTGGGCCAGTGCCGCACCGCTCAAGCTGTAGTCGGCCTCGTCCAGGATCAACGGTTTGATCTTGGTGCGCAAAAAGTGGTCGGGGCAGGAGGTACCCAGCGCAGCGAGTGCTTCGAGCTGCTGGCTGTTCACAAACTCCATCACCACGCGCTGGCGGTCAATGTGCAGCAGCTTGTGCACCAGTGGGGCTCGGTCTTCGCTGTGTTCACCTTTTGAGGCTTGGCCGCGCAGCACGGGCAACACGCGGGCCAGCACGGCGTTTTGCTCGGCCTCGGGCAGGCTGCTCAACTTGGTGCCGCCAAAAGGCTGGGCCTTGCGCGCGGCGCTCTCGCGGGCCAGCCAGGTCTGCGCTTCTTCAATCACGGCTACCGTGTTTTCGTAGCATTCCCGCGCCGTCTCGCCCCAGGTAAAAAGGCCGTGCCCGCCCAGCACCAGACCTTGCAGACCTGGATTCCCGGCGACGTAGCGTTGCAATTGCAGGCCCAGCTCAAAGCCGGGGCGGCGCCAGGGCAACCAGCCGATACGGCCGCCAAACGCTTGCTTCGTGATGGTTTCGCTGTTGGCCATCGCCGCAATCGCAATCACCGCGTCGGGGTGCATGTGGTCTACATGCGCAAAGGGTAGATACGCGTGCAGCGGTGTGTCGATGCTGGCGGCGCGCGGGTTCAGATTGAAAGTGCAGTGCGGCAGGTAGCCCACCATCTCGTCTTCAAAGTCCGGGCCGCGGTACAAGCCTTGCAAAGCATTGAGCTTGTCCATGTACAGCGTTGAAAAGCCATCGAGCTTCATGGAGCCCACATCACCGCCCGAGCCCTTGACCCACAGCACTTGCACGGGCTGGCCGGTCAGCGGGTCTTTTTGCTGCAGCTTGGCCGATGTGTTGCCGCCGCCGTAGTTGGTGATGCGCAGGTCTGAGCCCAGCAGGTTGGAGCGGTACAGCAGTAGGCCGGGCGCGTCTAGTTTGGCGGCGTGGTCAGTATTCCAGCGGGGAAAGGGCAGTGGGGCTTGGGCAGTCATGGGTGTGGGCATGGAGTCGAAAAGATGGGTTTGACTTTAGCCATCGATACCTTGACTGTTGGCAGAATTTTTTATCTGATCCATCAGATAAGCTGATAGATTGGTCACCTGTCATTGCTCGCGTGTGGCACGCTCCAGCGGTTCCTCATGCGGCGCCGCGCCAAAAATCTCGGGAAAACACCCATGCCATCGAACATCAAGCCACTGGTTCAGCCTGCTGCAAAATCAGGGTTTACCCCTGAGTCAAGTCGCTTAAAGAACCTGACCTTGCGGCAACTGCGCCTCTTTGAAGCCGTGGCCACGCACTTGAGCTACTCACGCGCCGCCGAGCACATGAGCCTGACGCAGCCGGCTGTATCCATGCAGATGCAGCAATTGCAGGAAGAGACCGGCCTGCAACTGCTCATCAAGTCGGGCCGGGGTGTGGCGCTCAGCCAGGCTGGCGAAGAAATGCTGCGCCAGACGCGGCGCATCCTGCACCAGGTGCGCATGGCCGAGGCGGCCGTCGAGGCCTATCACGTGACAGAGGGTGGCACGGGCGGCTTGCTGCACCTGGGCGTGGTGCCCACCGCGCATTACTTCGCGCCCGGCTTGCTCATGGCCTTTGCCAAGGTCTGGCCAGGCGTGAAGTTCAAGCTCACCGTGGATAGGCGCGAGGTCATCCTCAAACTCCTGCAAGACCATCAGCTGGACGTGGCGATTGCAGGCTATCCGCCATCAGAAGCCGACGTGGAGGCCGAGACCTTTGCGCAGAATCCGCACTGCATCGTGGCCGCTGCCAGCCATCCGCTGGCCCAGCAAAAATCCATCGACTGGGACGCGCTGCGCGATGAACCGTTCATCTTCCGGGAGTCCGGCTCCGCGACGCGGCAGTTTTTTGAACACCTGCTGCAAGCCCAGTCTTTGCAGGTGCGGGTGTCCATGGAGTTGTCGGGCAACGAAACCATCAAGCAGGCGGTGATGGCCGGCATGGGCATCAGCTTTTTGTCTGCGCACTCTTTTCAGGTGGAGCTGGAAGCGGGCAAGCTGGCTGTGCTGGACATGCAGCACATGCCCAAGATGCTGGACTGGTGCCTGCTGCGCAGGCGAAATGCCAGCTTGCCCGGCCTGCACCGTGCGTTTCACGACTTCGTGCTCAAGCACGGCGACGAGCATGCCCACTGTCAGTTCATGACATTGCAGAGCCCCTGACAACTTGCTCACTTGGCCGACGCCGCCAATTCGGATAATCATGGCTCGGGTTAGTCAGCTTTCATCCGTTGGGGGCACGTGCTAACTTGCAGCATGCCCATCCCATTTATTCCAGATTCCACAGAGTTCGATTACGTCATCGTGGGCGGCGGCTCGGCCGGTTGCGTGCTGGCCGGCCGGCTCAGCGAGAACCCGGCGCTCACGGTGTGCCTGCTGGAAGCCGGCGGGCCGGACGACTCGGTCCTGATTCGCGCGCCGCTGGGTTTCGCGGCCACCGCCGCGCTAGGCATGCACAACTGGGGCTATCAAACCGTGCCGCAAGCCGGCTTCAAAGGTCGGCGCGGTTTTGCGCCGCGTGGCAAGGTGATGGGCGGCAGTTCTTCGGTCAATGCCATGGTCTACACGCGCGGCAATGCCCGCGACTACGACCATTGGGCTGCGCTCGGCAACCCTGGCTGGGCCTGGCAAGACGTGTTGCCTTATTTCAAGAAGGCCGAGCACAACGAATGCGTCGGTGCAAGCACAGTCGATGATCACCGCGGCGTGGGCGGCCCTTTGAACGTCAGTTTTTTGCCCAGCCCCAGCCCGATCAACGAGGCCTTTGAGCAAGCCTGTGTGGCCCAGGGCCTGCCGCGCACCCCTGACTACAACGGCGCGCAGCAGTTCGGCGTGGGGCGTGCGCAAGTGACGCAGAAAAACGGTGAACGCTGGAACGCCGCGCGGGCCTACCTCACACCGCATCTGGGCCGGCCTAACCTGACTGTCATTTCGCATGCCGAGGTCAGTCGTGTATTGCTTGAAGGCCAGCGGGCTATCGGTGTTGCTTACCGGGTGGGCACAAAGAGCGAAAAGAAGAGTGACCAGCCCGAACGCACGTTGCGCGCCCGGCGCGAGGTGCTGCTGGCGGCAGGCGCTTATGGCTCGCCCAAGCTGCTCATGCTCTCGGGGATAGGCGAGGCTGGGCAATTGCAAGCGCATGGCCTCGGTGTGCAGCACGCGCTGCCCGGCGTGGGCGAGAACCTGCAAGACCATCTGAGCGCGGTGCTGATTTACCGCAACCTCCAGCCTGCAACGACGCTGGGCTTTTCGCTGTCCGGCGGGCGGGCCATGGCCGCGGCCATCGGCCAGTGGCGCCGCCAGCGCACGGGCTGGATCACCAGCAATGTGGCCGAGACGCAAGCTTTTGCCAGCACCGAAGGCCGGCCTGAACATCCGGACATTCAGCTGGCACTGTGCAACGGCATCGTGGACGACCACACCCGCAAGCGCCATTGGGGCCACGGCTATACCTTGCACGTCACCCTGATGCGTCCGCACAGCCGCGGCAGCGTGCGCCTGCAAAGCGCCGACCCCTCCGCTGCGCCCTTGATCGACCCCGCCTTTCTTTCTGCGCCAGACGACATGGCGCGTCTGGTCAGGGGCACGCAACTGGGGCTGGACATCATGGCGGGCCCAGCCCTTTCGGTTTATCGCGGCGCCATGCTTTACCCACTCCAGCGTGATGACCCGGCGCGGATCGCTGACTACCTGCGAGACCATTCCGACACCGAATACCACCCTGTGGGCACTTGCAAGATGGGCCCGGCTACCGACCCAATGGCCGTGGTGGATGCCCAGCTGCGCGTCCATGGCCTGGCGGGCTTGCGGGTGGTCGACGCCTCCGTCATGCCCTGCCTTGTGACCGGCAACACCAATGCGCCGACCATCATGCTGGCCGAAAAGGCGGCGGACATGATTGCAGCCTCCGTAAACTAGCTCGAAAGCAATACGCGATACGCCAGCCCTATTACCCTATGTCTACCAGCGCCGCCCTTCACCAGTACACTCGCCGCGTGGCCTTCGGCCTGCGTCCAGGTCAGGCCTTGCCTGCCGACCCACTGGCCTGGGCTGTGCCTCAGGTCAGGCAACTGCCGCCCATGGGTGTCTTCGGCCCTGACGGACAAGCCCGCAGCGACCTGCCGGCTGGCATGAAGCTGGTCAGCGACATGGACGAGCTGATGCGCCGTTTCCAGGAATCCCACGACGTTGATGACGAACTCCGAGCCCAGAGCACCCGCATGGCTGCCGCCGACTATGAACGTCTGCGCCAAGAGCGGCTGGCTTTGCCTTTTCACCGGCTGGAGCAGTGGAAGGAAGTGCAGGCTCGCGCCAGCACTGCGCTCTATGGGCAAGCGCCCGTGTTCGAGCGTTTCTGGCATTTTTGGAGCAACCACTTTTTGGTGGCGCCTGGCGCCCAGCGCAATGAGGTGCTGGTCGGGCCCTACCAGCGCGCGCTTCGCCCGGCCATGCTCGGCTCTTTCCATGACCTGCTTTTCGGTGCCGTCACGCACCCCGGCATGCTGGTTTACCTGGACAACATCCGCAACACCGGGCCCAACGCGAAGTTACGCCGGGAAGGCCATACCAAAGACAGCGTGAACGAAAACCTGGGGCGCGAGTTGCTCGAGCTGTTCACGCTCAGCCCGGCGGCGGGCTACACACAGCAAGACGTCGAGCAGACCACGCTTGTCCTGACGGGCTGGGGTGTGCAGCGCCCTGACAAGCGGCACCAGGCCGGCGTGGCGCTGGGCACCCGCTTTGACTTCAACCGCCATGAGCCCGGCTCGCAAACCGTCATGGGCAAGACTTATCGCGCCGTGTTGCGACACTCGTCCAAGCTCGAAGACTTGCTGGCAGATCTCGCTGTTCATCCAGCCACGCTGCGGCATCTGGCGCGCAAGCTGTGCGTTTATTTCATCGACGATGAGCCACCTGAGCGTGCGGTCGCGCATGTCGAGCAAGCGTTTGTGCGCAGCAAGGGCCACCTGCCCGCGGTGCACGAGGCCGTGCTGGAGGCTTGCTGGTTCACGCTGGGCACCACGCGCAAGTTCGCCTCGCCTGAGGCCTGGCTCTGGCAATGCCACACCGTCACAGGCTTGGCGCTGCCGCAGGCCTTGCCGCTGCCCAATTCACCCGGCCCCAAAACCATCAATGTGCTGCACGACATGGGCCAGGCTTTGCCGCGCTGCCCGCAGCCCAATGGCTGGCCCATCAAGTCGGTGGACTGGTTGTCGCGCGAAATGCTGGACCGGCGCATTCGCTGGGCGCAAATGATGGCGCCCGACATGCTGCGCGGCCCGCAGCGCCTGTCGCCCGAGGCGGTGGCTGGTCTGGTGCAATCGCAATTGCCTGAAGGCAGCGCTGCGCAAGCCGGTGCGCAAGCAGCGCTCGCCCGCCGAGACCACGCCACGGCCCTGAGCCTCTTGTTGCTCAGCCCTGAATTCCTGTGGAGTTGAGCCTTATGCAAAGACTGCAAAGACGCACCCTGCTCAAAACGGCCGGCGCCAGCGCCATGCTGAGCTTGACCGGCGCTGCCGGCGCTGCATCCAGCGGCAATGGCCCCGAGGCCAATCGCTTGCTGGTGGTTTTGCTCCGCGGCGGCATGGACAGCTTGTGTGCCGTACCGCCCGTGGCCGACCCGCTGCTCGAAAGCCTGCGGCCGAATCTGCGCATCCGGCAGGCGCTGCGGCTCGACGGCAGCTTTGGCCTGCATCCCGCGCTTGGCCAGATGCATGCGCTGTGGCAGCAAAACCAGCTCGCCATCGTGCACAGCACGGGCTTTGGCTACACCGGGCGCTCGCACTTTGAAGGCCAGGACGTGATGCAGTCCGGCGTCATGAAGCCCTATGCCTCGGCCACGGGCTGGGTCGGCCGGGCGATGGAGTTGGCGCGTGTGGACAGTGGCGTGGCGATTGCCATTCCCATGCCGCTCATCTTGCGCGGCCATGAGGCCGCCGCCACCGAATACCCCAACTGGATGCGCAGCCCGCAAGCCGCGCTGATGACGGAAGTCAACGCCCTGTGGCGCAGCGACAAGGCGCTGGCACCCTACGGCGCAAGGCTGCTGGAAGAAAGCCTGATGACCTCAGCCCCGCGCCAGATGCGCGGCGACGAGTTTGCGCAGACGCGCAGCCCGGCCGCGCTGGCCCGCCTCGCGGGGCAGCGCATGAGCGCGCCTGACGGCCCGCGCATCGGCCTGATCGACATGGAAGGCGGCTTTGACACCCACGCCAGCCAGGGCGCAGACACCGGCACGCTGGCCAACAAGCTCGGCGACCTGGATGCTGTGATCGGCGCCTACCGCCAGGCCATGGGCGCCATGTGGGCGCGCACGCTGGTGCTCACGGTCACCGAGTTCGGCCGCACCGTGGCCGAAAACGGCACCACCGGCACCGACCACGGCGTGGGTAGTTGCTGCTTTTTGGCGGGCGGTCTGGTGGCCAAGGCCCAAGTGCTGGCCGACTGGCGCGGCCTGGCCAAAGAGCAGCTTTTTGAAGGTCGAGATTTGCCGACCACGATTGATGCCAGCGCCGTGCATGCGCAGGTGCTGCAAAAAGTGTTTGGTCTCACGTCCAGGCAGTTGGCGTCGGTGCTGGCCTTCAGGCCTCATCCAGCCTTGAGCGGCTTGCTGGCCTAGGCCCCAGGCACAGGTCGAGGCAGGGCGCGAACCGCGATCTGCATCCAAGCCTCCAGCGCCTCGCCAGGCGCCAGCATGTGAGCACCCGCTTCGCTACTGTGCATGTGGTCCAGGCTCCATGCGCCGGTGGCATGGGAAACCGGCTCAAGGCACAGCCAGGGCTGTCCCGGTTTTCGATACACCATCAAATGGCCCAGGCTGGGGCTGGCGCTCAGCGTCAGTGCCAAACCATGCTGGGGCAGCAGCAACTCGGCCTGACCTGACCAGCCACTATGGCAATGGTTTTGTTCAACGGTCTGCGCAGACCGCCACTGGGAAAAGTCAAATCGTTCGTCTTGCTTGGGCGACACCGCAAGGGTCGGCCTGCCGCGCGCATCCTGCATCCAGACGGTCGCCGCCTCAAAACGCAGCCGGCTGCCCTCAGTCAGTGCAAACCAGGGGTGAAAGCCCAAGCCGGCAGGCATGGGCCTATCGCCTAAGTTGATCAGGCGCAGGCTCAAACGTACTGCGCCGTCTGACAGCGCAAGCAACTGCTCACAGGCATGGGTGAAAGGCCAATGCGCATCAGCCGCGTGTTCGTAGTGCACTGAAAGCTTTTTCGGCTCGGCGTGGCCCATGCGCCAGGGGGTGCGCCAGCCCAGGCCATGCACCGGCGTGTCAATGCCGGCTGCATTGCAGGGCACGGTCAAGCTGCCGTCCGGCGTCAGTAGCCGGCCCTCAAAAAGCCGGTTGGAATAGGGCACCAAAGCAAAGCTGCCGACTTCGAAAGGGTTCTCTCTGGCGCTGGGAGCGCTCCAGGCCAGCAGGTCGATGGGGCTGGCAGCGGGGCCGTCTTTCCAGCGCAGGCGCCGGCAAATCCCGGTGACCGGGTCCAAGTCAAGGGACAGCTTGCCGCATTGCAAGGCGGCAACTGCCTGCAGGCTTTCAGGCACTGCGCCCCGCGATGAGCCCCGCTTGCTGAGCCACGCGCCACTGTCCGCGCGTGGTGGCGTCCTCGACGCTGCGTTGCCATGCAATGCCCGCCAGCGCCAGGGCCAGGCCATAGCGCTCGCACAACTCGTCGTCGCCGATCAAGGTGATGTACTCGCCCTTGGCAGGTGTTCCATGTTGCAGGCCGCCCGCGACTTCCAGGCCAATCAGGATGCCGGAGAGATAGTCTGCCAACTCGGTCGCAGGCACCTGGCCCATGAGGCCGGCGGTGCGCGCTGCAAACACCACGTGGTTGGCATTGGCCAGGTTGGCCAGGCCCAGGCGCACACCCGCCTCAAAGCTGGCCTCAGACTTGGCGCCCGCCTGCATCAGCCGGCCCAGAATGCCGTGCTTGGTGTGCAGGCCAAACAACTCGCCGGTCATCCAGGTCTGGAACTTCAGCACCTCGCCGTGCGCGCCTGTCCAGGCCCATTTGCTGTGCGTGCCGGGCAGGATGCAGCAACTGCCGGGTGCGAGATTCGCGCCCCAGATCTGGATTTCCTCCCCACGCATCACGTCATAAGCCCCCGTGGGCTCTTGATAACGCAAGCCAGGCGCGATGTGCAGTTGCCGGGCGCTGCCGCCTGGCATGGGCAGGGCGATGGTGGTCAGCGTGCGGGCTGCGGTGTCGATGCGCGCCGGGCAGTCGAGATAGGGCGCTTCCTTCCAGCCCTGCCGGCTGCCGACCATGCCGCTGGCAATCAGCGCGCAGTCGTGAGCCGCCATCCAGTCGCCGCAGAGGCTGCGCAGCGCCTCTTCAAAGCGGCCATCCTTGACGGCCATCACGCCGCCGGGGGCGCTGCGTTGTTCCAGCGGCTGGCCGCTGGTGTCGAGCAGCGCGGCGCGCAAATTGGAAGTGCCCCAGTCAATGGCAATCAAGGCGGCAGAGGTCACATCAGGCTCCAGAAGAATTAGTACGCAGGCTTGGTCGAAAACCAGCCCGGCCGTGCGCGGTCCAGGTAAGGGTCTTGAATGCGCTCGGCGCGGCGCTTGTCGAGCAGCGCGAAGTCGGGCGTCATGCCCAGGCCGGGCTCGGTGGGCAGCGCGATGCGGCCGTCCCTGACTTGCGGCGGCACGGTCACCACGTCGCCGGCCAGGTAGTCGCGCTCGGAATCAATGGAGATGCTCATGTTCGGAATGCTGGCGGCCAGATGCACATAAGCCGCTTGAGAAAAGCCCAGCTCGCCGCCTGAATGCAGCGTGACGGGAATGCCTGCTGCCTCGGCAATGGCAGCGGCCTTGATGGTTTGCCACAGGCCGCCGATTTCATGCGGGTCCAGCAAGATCACATCCGCCGCTCCCATGCGCACGATGTTGCTGACGTCGGCCAGGGTGTAGGCCGACTCGTCGAGCGCCACGGGCACGGGCTGCATTTGGCGCAGCAGCGCGTGGCCCAGCAAGTCGTCGAGCTCCAAGGGTTGCTCGATGTACTGCAGGTCGAAGGGTTTGAGCTTTTCGAGCGTGCGGCGTGCGGTGCCGGGCGTCCAGGCGCTGTTCACGTCGGCACGCAGCGGCAGGTCGCCGACCACGCGGCGCACCGTGGCCACGTTGGCAATGTCCGAGTCCGGGCCCATGCCAATCTTGACCTTGAAGCTGCGGTAGCCCTTGTCCACAAAGGTTTGCGCCGAGGCGGCCAACTTGGCCTGGTCGGTACCAAACAAATAGGCCGAGACTTCGACTTCACGCCGGTAGGCGCCGCCCCACAGCGCCCACAGCGGCTGGCCCAGGTGCCGGCCTTTGGCGTCCCACATGGCCATCTCCACAGCAGCCATGGCCATCACAGCCGCGCGCTTGTGGTGGTAATAGCCGGCACCCAGCACATGGCGCGTGAAGCGCTCCACGTCATCAGCTGTGTGTTCGAGCGCAATCGGCATGATGGTATTGACCAGCACCGGCTCGATGAACTCGAGCAGACAAATGG
This sequence comes from Polaromonas sp., assembly GCA_040400945.1. Classification (GTDB taxonomy): domain Bacteria; phylum Pseudomonadota; class Gammaproteobacteria; order Burkholderiales; family Burkholderiaceae_C; genus Polaromonas. Next base: position 118,382 of record JBBAPG010000002.1, read on the forward strand.
TTTCGCCATAGCCCTTGACGCCATTGGCCAGCGTGATCTCCACCACCAGCCGGGTGGCTGCGGGGCGCGCGCCTGAGCCCCACTGCAAGGCCTCCCTGAAAGGCATGGCCACGCGCCAGTGCCGGCAGGCGACGATTTGTAGGGGTGAGTCCATCGCGCTCACAGCGCGCCCCAGCCGCGGCTCATACGCCGCATTTCTGCCAAGCCAAATTCGGTGGGCTGAATCTCGGGTGCGCGTGCATGCACGGTATTGATGCCGATGCGTTCAGCAAAGAGGCGCTTGCCGTAGCACAGCAAGTTGGGCACCGACTGCGTCATGAACAAGATGAGCGGCAAGAGCTTGGCGTGCAGCGCCTCGGCTTCTTCGAGTCGGCCATTCACCAGCAAGTCATGCAGCTTCAATTGATGGTCCAGCGCGTCAGGCGCAGGAATCAAACCGACGCAGCCTGACAAGATGTTGGAGATGTATTCCTTGCCTCCGTGGCCGGCAAACACCGCATACCGCCCGGCCGAGGCCTTGACCAGTTCAGCCACGCCCAAGGCCGGGCCTTCGCCCTTGAGCATGCAGATGTTGGGGTGGTCCTCGCGCAGGCGCAGCAAGCTGGCATTGCTCAAAGACACGTCCATGTTGACCGGGTTGTTTTGCACGGCCACGGGCAGCGTGAGCCCGTCGGCCACTTGGCCCAAAAAGCGCACGTACTCGGCCTCTGAATAACCTTTGACGCCGGGCGGCTGCAAGATGACCCAGTCGGCGCCGTTGGCTTGGGCCATTTGCGCAAACTCAATTTGCCCCTGGGTGGAAAGCTCACCCACCGTCACGGCGTACGGCACGCGGCCATCAATCGCTCGGCCCACCACTTCGACCAGATGCCGGCGCTCGTTCACATCGAGCTTATGCACTTCCGTCACCAGACCCAGCACCGCTATGCCGTGCGCACCGGCCGCGATGCACTTGTCCACTTGCAGGCGCATCAGGCCATCGTCCAACCGGCCGCTTTCGTCATAAAAAGCGTAGAGGATGGGGTAGACGCCAGAAAAAGCGGGCTTGATGCTTGCTGCGACGGCGCTTGCGTTCATGCCTGGCCTTTCGCACGCACGTGCTGCCACACGCTGTCGTCAGGCTCAATGCCCAGGCCGGGCCCTTCAGGCATGACGAAAGCTCCGTTAGCGCAGGCCATGGCTGTTTTGACGAACTGCAAGTTGCGGTCAAAGATGGAGTGCTGGTACTCGTGCATGGGGCTGTTGGGCAGTGCGGCGGTGGCATGCAAGCTGGCCGCCTGAAAGATGCCGATGCCGATGCTGGCGTGCGGAATCACCTTCATGTGAAAGGCATTGGCCATGCGGCAAATCTGCATGAACTGACTCAGGCCGATATGGCCCATCTCAGGCTGGATGATGGACATGGAGCGCCGCTCCATGCGCGTGCGGTATTCATAAACCGTGCGCCACTCCTCGCCCAGGGCCAATGGCACCTTGATGCTTGCGCCCACATGCGCCTGGCCTTCGATGTCTTCGGGCTGGCAAGGCGCTTCCACAAAGTAGGGCCGAAAAGGCGTGAGTTGCTCGATGAGCTGAATCGCCTCTTGCGCGGTAAATTTCCAGTGCAGGTCCACCATCAATTGCACGTCCGGGCCCAGGCCTTCGCGCAGCACGCGCATCTCGTTGACGATGCCGTCAAACGACACAGCCGAGTGGTATTTGAAGGCGGTAAAGCCACGTGCCTTGAAGTCGCGTGCCACGCGCAGCCGGTCGTCCAGCGTCTTGCCGGGCAGGCCCGACACATAGGCCGGGATGCTGGTTTGCCGCTGGCCGCCCAGGAGCTTGACCACGGGCTGGCCGACCAGTTTGCCGAACAAGTCCCACACGGCAATGTCCACGCCGGCAATCGAGTCCACGTAGTAGCCACCAAAAAAGCCGCGCACGCGCATCAGGTCGTACAGGTCTTCTTGAATCACTACCGCGTCGCGCGCATCGCGGCCGATGATGACCGGGCCCAGCACATCGTCAATGATGCTGGTGACTGCGTTGGGCGCCACGATGCCGTAGGTCTCGCCCCAGCCCACGGTGCCGTCGTCGGCGGTGATTTTGATGAGCACCGACATGTCGGTGCTGGGGTAGATGGAGCGGTTGCCGTGGCGAATCAGGTAGCCGCGTTCGTTGATGGATTCACCCGGGCCGAGCGGGCCCATGTAGGGCACGTCGCGCGGAATGGAGATGATGAACGATTCGACGCGGGCTATTTTGGGGAAGGCTGGCATGAAAGAGGTTTTGTTTTAAAGAAGTTGGAAGCGGCTCAGCCCAGACGAAGCCCGGCGCTGTCAAACAGGTGCGCTTGAGCGGCATCAAAAACCAAGCCCACCTTGTCGCCGACAGCCGCGTTGGCATCACCATTGACTTTGACGATGAGCGTTTTGTCGGCCACGCGTACGTGAAAGTAGGTCTCGCCGCCCAGACGCTCGGCCACCACCACGCTGCCATCAATGGAACCCGTACCGGGCGTTGTCAGGCGCAAATGCTCGGGCCGAACGCCCAGCGTGAGCGCGGTGCCGGTCGCTAGGGGCTCGCTCAAGGTCAGGCCGGCGTTGACCGTCTTGCCATCGGCCAGCGTCAGTGTCAGTGTCAGCTCTTCGCCTTGCTGGCTGGCCGCTGTTGCGCTCAGGAAGTTCATCTTGGGCGAACCAATGAAGCCGGCCACAAACAAGTTGGCAGGGCGGGCATACAAGTCCAGCGGCCTTCCGGCTTGCTCAATCCGGCCGTCGCGCAGCACCACAATCTTGTCGGCCAGCGTCATGGCTTCCACCTGGTCGTGCGTGACGTAAACCACCGTGGTGTTGAGTTGCGACTTGATTTTGGCGAGCTCCACGCGCATCTCCACGCGCAGCGCGGCGTCCAGATTGGACAGGGGCTCGTCAAACAAAAACATCTTGGGCGCACGCACGATGGCCCGGCCAATCGCCACGCGCTGGCGCTGTCCGCCTGACAAATCCTTGGGGCGACGGCCCAGCAAATGTTCAATCTGCAGGGTCTTGGCCGCCACGCCCACCTTGGCTGCAATCTCGGCCTTGGGCTCTTTGGCGATCTTCAGGCCAAAGCCCATGTTCTCGGCCACGGTCATGTGCGGGTACAGCGCATAGGACTGGAACACCATGGCAATGCCGCGCCGCGCGGGCTGCTCGTTGGTCACGTCGGCGTTGTCAATCAATACATCGCCGCTGGAGCATTCTTCCAAGCCGGCAATCATGCGCAGCAAGGTGGACTTGCCGCAGCCCGAAGGGCCGACGAAGACGCAAAACTCGCCGTCTTCTACGGTCAGGTCAAGGCCGTGAATGACGGTGGCGGCGCCAAAGGTTTTTTGAACGTTGCGGAGTTCGAGTTGCGCCATCAGACCGTTTCCTTTTCTTGCGCCAACAGCGCCTGCTTTAACTTTTGCGGGCTGAGCAAAAGGTCAGCCAAGTCGCCCATGAAAGCAGACACATCGGCCAGGTCTTCGGCGTCCAGGCGCGGGCCCGCAATGCGCTGTCCGGCATGCGCAATCAGCCCGCGCGAGAGCAACACTTCCTTGGTCAGCGACCAGCGAAATACCGCCTGGATATTCAAGATGGGCAGCATGCGCGTGAACAAGTTACGCACGCCGGCTTCGTCGCCGCGCCGGTGCGCTGCAAAGAGCGCGACATGCACTTCGGCCAGCTCAATGGCCGGCATGGTGCCGCAGGCGCCGCGCCGCAACTCGTCGGTGATGTAACGCCCGCCTGCACCGCCCAGCACGCCTTGGAGGCTGGCCGGTGCATCGGCCAAGACGACCGACAGCCGCTGGCCGCTGGGCAGGCTTTCTTCCTTGATGTAGGCAATTTGTGGCACCGCCTTGACGATGGCCAGCAGCACATCAGGGTCCAGCCCTGCGCCCACGGGCGGCGGTACGTTTTGCAGCATCAAGGCGGTGCCGGGCACGGCCGCAGCCAGTGCTTTGAAGTGCGCCACCTGGTCTTCAGCCTTGCTCCACTGCGGGGGCGCGGCCACCATCAAGGCGGCTGCACCGGCTTGCGCAGCGCTGCGCGCCAGGCGCAAGGTCACCTCAGCGTCGGCACTGGACACACCGATGACCACGGGTACGCGGCCGGCGACTTCGTCTAGCACGACCTGCGACAGATGCTCTCGCTCGATTTCGCTGAGCTGCGCAAATTCGCTGGCCACGCCCGGGTAGGTCATGCCGTCCACGCCGGATGCCAGCAGGTAGCGCACCAAGCGGCGCAGGGAGACTTCGTCGGGTTGCAGCTTCGCGTCAAAAGGCGTGGGCAGCACAGGGAAAACGCCGCTGATAGGTGGATTGTTTTTCATCATTCAGTGAGCTCTTTTAGTCTTCAAGGCCATCGTCAATTCGAATCGGCGGGCGTCCCCACCAGCCGCGGATCTTGGGAGAAATAAGGGCCGAGGGCGCCAGCGATGTCAGCCCGCCATCGACGGGCAAATCGACCCCGGTCACAAAGCCGGATTCGTCAGAAGCCAGATAGACGGCGGCCAGCGCCACGTCGTCGGGTTGCCCCACGCGGCCAATCGGGTAAGCCTCGGCGTCCAATTTCAAGTCAGCGGCCGAGCGGCCTTGCGCCGTGCGTGCGGTCATGATGAGCCCGGGCGAGATCGCATTGCAGCGAATGCCATACGGCCCGTACTCCACCGCGAGTTGCTTGGTCAGCGCATGAATGCCGCCCTTGGCTGCGGTGTAGGCGGCGAGATTCGGATTGGCCACGATCTGGTTGACTGAGCTGAGGTTGACGATGCTGCCGCGGCGCGCGGCCATCATGCTCGGAAGCACGGCTCGGCAGGCTCGAAACACGGCTGACAGCGCCGAGTCAATGGTGTTGTCCCAGTCTTCGTCTGAGCAGGCGTGCACCGGCCGTTCGGTGTAGGCGACGGCGTTGTTGACCAAAATGTCGATGCGGCCTTGTTCGGCCAGCAAGGCTTGCACGGCCGCGTCAAGCGCTTGGCGGTCGGTCACGTCCAGTACCTGCACGCGGTGTCCGGGAAGTTTGACCGCGAGGGCGGTGGCGGCTTCGGCGTCTTTTTCAAGCGCCAACACCTTGGCACCTTGGGCCGCAAAGTGCAGCGCAATCGCCTCGCCAATGCCTTTGCCCGCGCCGCTGACGATGGCGACTTTGCCTTGCAACCTCATGAATTCTTCCTTGGCTTATTCCTCATGACTTCACTGCGCCCGCCGTCAGACCCTGAATGAAAAACCGCTGCAAAAACGCAAAGCCAATCACCACGGGCAATGAGCTGACGATGGACGCCGCCATGGCGCCGCCCCAGTCGCTGCGGCTCTCGCCGATGTAGTTCAGCAAGAGGCCAGGGCCGACGGTGCGCAGCTCGGGCTGCGTGATCAGCGTAAGTGAAAACAAGAGATCGTTCCAGGCCCACATGAAGGAGTACAAGCCCACCGTGACCAGCGCCGGCATGGCCAGCGGCAGCACGATGCGGTGCAGGATGTACAGCTCGCCAGCGCCGTCGGCCCGCGCTGCTTCAATGATTTCGGTGGGGATGTTGATGAAGTAGCTGTACAGCATGTAAGTGCCGCTGGGCAGCGCCAGGATGATGTACGCGAGGATGAGGCCCAGGTGCGTATTCAAGAGCCCTGCCCACTGCAGCAGCGGGTACAGGCTGATCAGCATCATGGCAAAGGGAAACATCTGCGCCGACAGCATCAAGAACATCAGCGGCTTGCGGCCCCGGTAGCGGAACTTGGCAAAGCTGTAGGCCGCGTAGGTGGCCAGCACCACCGTGAGCAGCGCGCCGCCACCCGCCGTGATCAAGCTGTTTTTCAGCTGCAGCACCATGTCGCCGCGGCTAAAGAGGTTGGCGTAGTTTTGCAGCGTTGCAGCGTTGGGCCAGAGCGTCGGGATGCGCACGAAGATTTCGGATTCCGGCTTGATTGACGTCAGCGCCATCCAGGCCAGCGGCAAGAACAAAAAGCCCGCAATGAGCGCGAAGACCGCGCCAAAGGCCAGGCGCGACTGCCAGGTCAAAAGTTTGAGCATGGGTGCGTTAGCTTTCGCGCTTGAAAAGAATGCGCAGGTAAAACGTGGTCGGGATGGCGATGGTGATGAACCACAGCACCCCCACCGCGCAAGCCGTTCCCATGTCCCAGTTTTGGAAGGCCTGCTTGTAAACCTCAATCGACAGCATGGTGGTGGCCTTGATGGGGCCGCCCTGCGTCAGCGCGTAAATCACGTCAAAGGCTTGCAGATTGCCCATCGCGCCCAGGATGGTCACGATGATCATGGTGGGCGCCAAGTGCGGCAGTACCACGTAGCGCAGCACGCCGGTGTTCTCGCAGCCATCGACGCGCGCAGCATCCACCTGGTCTTGTGATACGCCTTGCAGCCCGGCCAAAAAGAAAGCCATGAAGAGCGGCACCGACAACCAGGCTTTGGTGATGATGACGGCGGCCATCGCACCTTTTTGCTCGGCCAGCCAAGTGATGGGCGAATCAATCACGCCGGTTTGCAGCAGCAGCGCATTGAGCACGCCGTACTGCCCATTGAAAATCCAGGCCGCCAAAAAAGCCGTGACGGTGGTGGGCAGCACCCAGGGCAAAAGCGATGCTGCTCGCACAAAACCGCGGCCTTTAAAAGCCTGGTTCATCATCAGCGCCCAGGCCAGGCCCAGCACAAAGGTCAGGCCGGTCGTGACCACCACAAACACCAAGGTGTTCAGCCAGATGGTCGCGGTGCCAGGGTCCGCCAGCAGGCGGTAAAAGTTGGCCAGCCCGACAAAAGCCGGTTGGTCCATCTCGATGGTGTATTTGTACAGCGACAGGCGCAGCGACTGAACAAAGGGCAGCAGGATGATGGCGGCAAACGCGATGAGCGCGGGCACCAGCAGCAAAAAGCCGGTGCGCCGTTCCTGGGCTTTCAGGCTGCGGCCGGGACGGGATCCAGGTCTGGAGTCAGAGCGGTTGAGGGCTGCGGCCGGGGTGGGCAAGATACTGCTCATCGGGCTTTCATTTCATGCTTCATTCAGGGTTTAGTTCAGGGTTCACTCAGGCTTTCATTCAGGCTTGATGCCCGCGTCCTGGATGACTTTTTTGTAGGTCTCGAACTCGGACGCCATGAAGCTCTGGAACTCGGCCGGGCTGTTGCCCACGCGGATGATGCCCTTGGCTTCGAGTTGCGCCTTGGCTTCAGGTGTGCGCAGATAGGCCTGCACCTCGCGCGCAATCTTGGCAATGATGGCCGGCGGTGTGCCTGCAGGCGCCATCAGGCCGTGCCAGGGTTTGACGTCAAAGCCCGGCACTTGATCGCGCAGCAGCGGCAGATCGGGTGCAAAAAAGGCTTTCTCAGGGCCAGCCACACCCAGCGCGCGAAGCTTGCCGGCCTGCACTTGCGGCCAGCTGGTGGCAGCGGCGTCCATAGCGGCCACCACTTGCCCGCCAAGCAAATCCGTCATCATGGGCGCCGAGCCCTTGTAGGGCACATGCAGCATGCGCGTGCCCGTCTTTTGCAAGAACAGTTCCATCGCAATGTGCAAGGACGAACCCACGCCTGATGACCCATAAGCGAACTTATCTGGGTTGGCCTTGAGCAGCGCCACTAACTCGCTCACGCTCTTGGCTTGCACCTTGTCGGCATTGACCACCAGCACCAGCGGCGTCACGCCCACCAGCGTGATGGCCGCAAAGTCAGCCACCGGCTGGTAAGGAAATTGGCCCGGCTGCAAGGCTGGGTTGATGGCATTGGCTGCGATGTTGCCCAGCCCGATGGTGTAGCCGTCGTTGGGTGTTCGGGCCAAGAGGCCCAAACCCACCGCCGATCCCGCGCCTGGCTTGTTGTCCACGGTCACGGGCTGGCCCCATTTGCTTTGCAGATGTTCGGCCACCAGGCGCGCCATGCCGTCTGCTGCGCCACCCGGCGGCACCGGCACGATCATTCGCACCGGCTTGTTCGGGTAGTTGCTGGCGGCGTCTTGCGCCAGCGCGCTGCCGCCAAGTATCAAAGCCGCGCTGGCCAAGGCGGCCCACAGCGCGTTTTTTGCAGACAGAATGGTGCGCATGGTGGGCTCCAGCTCAGGTCTTGGGTAGCTCGGCCATCTTGGCTTCCAGGCGCTTGCCCATGCTTTCGATCGCGGCTTGCGCGGTTTTCTGGCCGAGCAGCGCGCCTTGCACTTCTTCGCCCACGATGGTCGTCAAATCTGCCGAGTTGGACCACATCGAAATCTCGTCTCGTTCAGCGGTGTTGGCCGCTTTGCTCCAGGCCGCCACATACGGGTCGTTGGCCACTTGCGCCAGTGCCGAGTTGGTCACAGGGAACAGACCCTGGTCCTTGAAGTAAGCCAGTTGGTTGGCGTCGTTCATGGCCAGGTGGGCGGCAAAGCTGGCTTGCAGCGACTGCGCATTCGGCACGCTCTTGCCGTCGCCAAACATGGTCAGCAAATGGCCCCAGGCAAACGACTGCGGTGCATCGCCCCTACGCAGCACGGGCGTGGCCATGGCGATCACATTGCTGTCAAAGTCGGCGCCCTTGCCCGAGTTGTTGCGTGCAAAGCCGCGGGCCAGTGGTGCGTCTTGGTAAAAGCCAGTCTGGTTTTGCGCGTACATGCGGCGCGCGTCAGGCCGGTCGATGTCTTTGGCAGCCAGGCCGTCTTTCACCAGATCGGCCATGAAGCTGAGCGCGCGCACGCCGGCAGCGCTGTTGACCAACACCTTGCCTTTGTCATCAAACAGCTGGCCGCCAAAAGTCCAGAGCCAGACCTGGAAGTCCGGGCTCATGGAGTTGTTGTTCTTGGTGGTCATGGCGTAGGGCACGCTTTGCGGTTGCGTGCGCTTGATGGCCTTGAGCGCTTCAACAAACGCGTCCACGGTTTGCGGCGGCTGGTTGATGCCGGCGTCCTTGAGCACCTTGGCGTTGGCCACCATGCCGATCGAGGCGGCTGTCCAGGGCAGGCCAAGCTGCTTGCCGCGGTATTCGCCCAGCTTGAGCAGGCCGGGGCTGATGACTTTTTGCAGCGCGCCCTTGCCGTACACCTCATTGAGGTCAAGCAGCTTGCCCGTGCTGCCGAACTGCGGCAGCCAGCGCTCTGCCAGTTGCACCACGTCCAGCGGCTGGCCCGAGCGCATGCGCAGCAAGATGTTTTGCTGCATTTGGCCCCAGGGAAAGCCGATCACGTCGAGCTTGGTGTCGGCGTGCGTCTTGCGGTAGCCGTCAAACATGCCGGTCAGCACGCCTTTGCTGGCGGCTTCGTCGTGCGACCAGCCGACGTAGGTGAGCGTGCGACTTTGAGCACGCACGGCGCCACTGCCCAGCAAAGAGGCGGCGGCCAAAGATTGGGTGAAATGTCTGCGGGTCAACATGGGGTGGTCTCCTGGTGTTGTTCCATTCATTGGAACTATTGAATGGATGCGTGATTGTTCGATGGACAGCTTGTTCCATCTATCGGGACTTTCCCTAGCCCAAGACGCTGCTCGCGGCGAAAACTTGGCTTGTTTTTACGCCAGAATCAGCCTCAAGAAACGGAACTCCACCTTGTGCCAAGGATCTGTTTCAATAAATGGAACTTCTGATGTCTTCTGTTCTGGACCATCCCGACACTGCGCCAGGCGCTGGCGTGCTGGAAAAAGCTATGTCCTTGCTGAACATTGTTTCGGCGGCAGGGGCAGGGGCCGCGCTCACTTTCACTGAGCTTTTGCGCCGCAGTGGCCTGCCCAAGGCCACGCTGCACCGCATCTTGTCCACGCTGATGCGCGAAGGCTTGCTGCGCCACGATGCGCACAGCAAGAGCTATCGGCTGGGTTTTCGCTTGCTGGAACTGGCGCACGAAGTCTGGAGCGACTTTGACCTGCGCCTGGCGGCGCAAGACGAGATGGTCTTGCTGCGCAACACGGTAGGGGAAACCGTTCATCTGGCAGCGCTGGACACGCATGGCGTGGTCTTGATTGCGGCGCAAGAAAGCGGGCGTGACCTGCAGCCCGTGTCTCGCGTGGGCCTGCGCCTGCCGCTGCACGCCAGCGCCGCGGCCAAAGTCATCCTGGCCTATCTGGACCCGGTTCGCCAACTCGCCTTGCTGCAGGAGCAAGCCCGCGAAGCCTTGACCGACAAGACGCTGACGCAGCTCCAAGACATTCGAAGCGAGTTGGACCTGACCCGAGCGCGCGGCTATGCGCTGGAGGTAGAAGAGGCGCGTGAAGGCTGGTTGTCGGTGGCAGCACCGATCTTTGACATTGAAGGCAGCCCCGTGGGCGCGCTGTCTGTCAGTGCCAGCCTGGAGCGCCTCAATGCAAGTCAGGCGCACAGCTTGTCGGCCACCCTGATAGGCGCAGCCCGCCGCATTTCGCACAACGCGGGCGGTCAGTTCATGTCGATTGAGCCGCGCGCCGTGCCGCCCGAAGGGCCTGACGTCGAGGTGCGTTGCATCAGCGACTCGCGCTCCTTGCTGGGCGAAGGCCCGATGTGGTCGCCGCGCGACGGCGCACTGTACTGGGTCGACATCCTGACGCCGGCCGTGCACCGCCTGGACACGGCCAAAGGCGTGGACAGCGAGACCAAGTTGGGGTCGATGGTGAGCGTGGTGATTCCCAAGGCCACCGGCGGGCTGCTGCTGGCCACGCCGGGCGGCCTGGTCACCTTTGATGCAGAGAGCAAGCGGCTCACGCCCATGTGCCATCCCGAGTCCGACCGGCCAGGCAACCGCTACAACGACGGCAAATGCGACCGCTTGGGTCGTCTGTGGATTGGCACGCTGGACATGGCCACGGCGGCTAATCGCGGTAATTTGTTTCGCGTGGATGCCGATGCGTCGTGGAAAAAGATGGACAGCGGTTTTACCGTGGCCAACGGCCTGGGCTGGAGCCCGGACAACAAGCAGATGTATTTCACCGACTCGGTGCGGCGCACGATTTACGCGTATGACTTTGACTTGCCGCGCGGTGAAATCGCCAACCGCAGGCCACTGCTGACGCTGGACGCCAGCGACGGCACGCCCGACGGCATGACGGTGGACGAGGAAGGTTGCTTGTGGGTGGCGATTTGGGACGCCTGGCGCATCTCGCGCTTTTCGCCCGACGGCAAGGAAATGCTGCGCATAAAGATGCCCGTGCCGCGGCCGACGAGTTGCTGCTTTGGTGGCGAGAACCTGGACACGCTGTTTGTCACCAGCGCCTCGGTACGCTTGAATGCCGAGGCTTTGGCGGCAGCGCCGCAATCGGGGTCTTTGTTTGCCATCAAGGTGCCGGGGGTGCGCGGACTGCCTGAGACTATTTTTGCCGGGTAGAGCCCGACAGACCAGACATAAAAAAAACCGCTCAACTTTTCGGTTGTGCGGTTTTTTCTTTGTTGGCCTTCGCTTGCGTAGGCGCCTAGAGCAAGCCCTGCGTGCGCGCCAAGTGGCTGGCCTGTGAACGGCTCTTGACGTTCAAGCGGCGGAACAAGCGCCACAAGTGAACCTTGACCGTGTGTTCGCTGATTTGCAATTCTTCGGCGATGTCGCGGTTGCTCAGGCCCTTGTCCAGCATCACCAGCAACTGCTTTTGGCGCTTGGACAATTTTTCAGGCGTGGTGCCTGGTTCAGCGTCCGGGTCGTCGAGCAAGAAGACGCGCAAGGCGTTGGAGATTTCAGTCGCGCCAGCGGACTTCTGGATGTACGCGTCAGCGCCAGCTTCGATAGAGAGGTCTTCGTAGTCAGCAGCCGGTGCTGCAGACAACACCACCAGCGGCACGCCGGGGTACTGCTGCTTGAGTTCGCGCACGCCTGAAACACCATGCGTGTCTGGCAGCTTCAAGTCCAGGCAGATCATCTCGGGCGTGCCATGCGTTTCAACCGCAGGTGCCACAGCGGCCACACGGTCGAGCTCCACCACGGTGGCCTTGCTGTTGAGGCGGCGAATCAGCATGACGATGGCCTCACGCATGAGGGGATGGTCATCTACTACAAAAATGCTCATATGTGAGTGACTTTAGTTTGTTCTTACAGCGGTCAAGCATACCTTTTCAGGGCTGCCAATTGCGCTCTAGCAACCAAAGTGACACCGACTTTGGGCTTAAAAAGGTCGTTCGCTACAACTGTTACAAATTTTGGCCGAGCTTGAGGACGCTTTAACCCATCCTGAAAGCCAGTCAAGGGGCCAGCAGGCCCAGTGCTGCGTGCAGCTCGTCCGGGTCCACGCCCTCCACAGCTTGCAGCCGTGGTTGCAAGGCTTGCAGCGCGCCAGCGCCACCGGACTGCAGCTGCGCAATGGCCTTGCCCGCCTCCTGCGGAGATGCAAAGCTCAGGCTTTGCAGCAGCAGGCGTCCACGGGGATCAACCAGCTTGAAATAAAAGAGACCGTCTTTTTCGCGGTATTGCTTGAGGCTGGGCAGGGCAGTCTTGGGTTCCTTGCCCGTTTTCATCGAGGCAGTGCCGGCGCCTTGCAAGGGACGCAGCCCGACGCTGTGGCGCAGTTCGGCCATGAAGGGCGTGGCCAATTGCCTGGCCTTGGCCGCACCGGCTTGCAAGATTTCTTCGAGCTGAGCCGGGTTGTTCATAAAGCCTTCGTAGGCTTCGCGCATGGGCGCGACCTCGCGGTCGATGCGCTCGAACAGCAGTTCCTTGGCCTGGCCCCAGGCAATGCCGTCGGCATAAGCCTGGCGCAGGGCGGCGGTCTCAGCCTCGCTGGCAAAGGCCTGGTAAATCTCGAACAGGGCCGAGCCTTGGGTTTCTTTGGCCTCGCCTGGCGCGCGCGAGTCGGTCACGATGCCCATGATCTGCTTGCGCAACTGCTCGCGCGGTGCAAACAGCGCAATCGTGTTGTCGTAGCTCTTGCTCATCTTGCGGCCGTCCAGGCCAGGCAGCGTGGCCACAGAGGCCTCGATCACGGCCTCGGGCAGCACCAGGTGCTCGCCGTACAAGTGGTTGAAACTTTGCGCGATGTCGCGGGCCATCTCGATGTGCTGGATCTGGTCGCGCCCCACCGGCACCTTGTGCGCCTTGAACATCAGGATGTCTGCTGCCATCAGCACCGGGTACATGAAGAGCCCGGCGGTGACTTCTGCGTCGGGGTCATTGCCGGCGGCGTGGTTTTTGTCCACCGAGGCCTTGTAGGCGTGCGCGCGGTTCAAGAGGCCCTTGCCTGTGACGCAGGTCAAAAGCCAGGTGAGTTCAGGAATTTCCGGAACGTCGGACTGGCGGTAAAAGACCACGCGTGCCGGGTCCAGGCCGGCGGCCAGCCAGGTGGCGGCAATCTCCAGGGTCGAGCGCTGAATGCGCGCTGGCTCGCCCACTTTGATGAGCGCGTGATAGTCAGCCAAAAAGTAAAAGCTCTGCGCGCCGGGTGCCAGGCTGGCCTGCACCGCCGGGCGAATGGCGCCCACATAGTTGCCCAGGTGCGGCGTGCCTGAGGTGGTGATGCCGGTCAGAACGCGGGTGGGCGCAGGCGATGCGGCGGGGTTGGCGGGCTTGGCAGTCATGGCAGCTTTGGTATCAAAGAAGGGTAAGGCGCGAAGGCTTTGTGTGGCGTCAAGCCAGGAGCGAGGCCAGCGGCGAGAGCAGGATTTCGATGGCGTCGTAGGCAAGGCCCATCAGCGGGCGCATCCAGAAGGTGTTGATGACGCCCAGCAGCAACAGGCCGAGCACGATGAAAAACCCGTAGGGTTCCAGGCGCGACACCCATTGCGCCTGCCGCCAGGGCAAAAGGCCGACCAGAATGCGGCCGCCGTCCAGCGGTGGCAGTGGGAAGAGATTGAAGACAAACATGACCACGTTCACCAGCATGCCAGCGCGGCACATCTCAATGAAAAAGCGCTCTGTGACACCGGCGCCGCTGATCACGTAAAACAAGGTGCCCCACAGCAGGGCCTGCACAAAATTCGCGCCTGGCCCGGCCAATGCCACCCACACCATGTGCTGCTTGGGTTTGCGCAGGCGGCCAAACTGCACCGGCACCGGCTTGGCGTAGCCAAACAAGAAGGTGCCAGCGGTGGCGAAATACAGCAAGAGCGGCATCAGCAGCGTGCCGAAGGGGTCGATGTGCTTGAGCGGGTTGAGCGTGACGCGGCCCAGTGACCAGGCGGTGTTGTCACCGAAGTAGCGGGCCACGTAGCCATGCGCGGCCTCGTGCACCGTGATGGCAAAAAGCACGGGCAGCGCGTAGATCGCGACGGTTTGAATCAGCTTGGCAAAGTCCATGGCTCAGATTGTGTCAGGCCTTCAACCTCTCAACTCAGAGCCCCAGCGCCGCCGGATCACCGCCGCCCACGCGCAGCACCACGGGTTCGTCGCCCAGGCCCATGGGCGTGAGGTCAATCACGGTGGTGGGCTCTAGTGGGCAGGCGCCAGCGTCCAGCACGGCGGCCAACAGGTGCTCGTAGCGTTCGCGGATCTCGCTGGCGTCATTGAGTGGCTCGGTTTGCCCGGGCGGAATCAAGGTGGTGGCCAGCAGCGGCGCGCCATGGATTTCCAGCAAGGCTTGCAAGGTTTTGTGCTCAGGCACGCGCAGGCCTATGGTCTTGCGCGAGGGATGGCTCAGGCGGCGCGGCACTTCCTTGCTGGCCTCCAGGATGAAGGTGTAAGGCCCCGGCGTGGCCGCCTTGACGAGGCGGAACTGCTTGTTGTCCACGCGCGCATAGTTGGCCAATTCGCTCAGGTCGCGGCACAGCAGCGTGAGGTGGTGCTTATCGTCCACGCCCCGAATGCGCCTCAGGCTGTCGGCGGCAGTCTTGTCGTCCAGTTGGCAGACCAGTGCGTAGCTTGAATCCGTGGGCACGGCCGCCACACCACCGCGCGCCAGCAGGGCCGCAGCCTGCTTTAACAGGCGCGGCTGCGGATTGTCAGGATGGATTTCAAAAAACTGGGCCATGCAAAGTCCGGGTAAGAGTCAGGATTCTGCGGGCTGCACTTTGATGGGCAAGGCGGGCGACGGTCTGCTCTTGGCTTCATGCGCCGTGAGCCAGGCGCTGAGCACGCCGCACACGCCAATCAGGCCAATGCCCGCCAAAGACCAGCCGTCCGGAATGTGTGAGAACACCAGCCAGCCGCCCAGCATGGCAAAGGCAATCTGCGCGTAAAAGAAGGGTGTCAGCGTGGACGCCGTGGTCCGCATGAAGGCCAGGATCAGCAAGAAATGCCCGGTGGTGCCCGCCAGTCCCACCAGCGCCAGACCGGCCCACAGTCGCCAGTCGGGCAAAGCCGTCCAGAAAAACGACAGTGCCAGCGAGGCTGCGAGCGTGCCCACCCAGCCCGTGTAAAAGTGCATGGTGAAAGCGTCTTCAGTCCGCGCCAGCCGGCTGGTGAGCAGCTGAAAACCGACGTTCAGCAGCACGACCACTGCGGGCAAGAGCACCGTCCAGCCGAAATGATCGCTGCCCGGACGAATGATGATCAGGGTGCCGGCAAAGCCCCCGGCCACCAGGCACCAGCGCAGGCGCGAGACGTGCTCGCCCAAGAGCGCTGCCGCCAGCAAAGTCACCGCCAGCGGCGATATGGCCACGATGGCCGTGAACTCCGCCACGGGCATGTGCTTGAGGCTGAAAAAGGCAAACACGCTGCTGGTCGCCAGCAGCAGGCCGCGCAGCACCTGAAAGCGCGGATGCGCGGTGCGCATGCCCGCCCGCCCCCGCAGCGGCAACAAAAAAGCGGTGGTGGACAGCGCCTGGAAAAGATAACGAAACCACACCGCCATGATCACCGGCACGCCGCTGGTGGTGAGGAATCGGTTGCTGGTGTCCAGCGTGGCAAAACAAGCCGTGGCCATGAGCACCAGGGCAATGCCCCAGGCTGCTGACGGAGCCCGCTTCACTGGATGCGGTCTTCCAGGAGCTCCCACACAGGCGTCAGGCCACCGGGCAAGAAGGGCAGGGTGCCCAGGTCGGTATGGCTTTCGTCGGGGCTGTGAAAGTCGCTGCCGCGCGAAGCTGCCAAGCCAAACTCCTTGGCGGTTTCGGCGTACTTCGCGTATTCCTGCGCGGTGTGGCTGCCGGTCACGACTTCAACGGCCCGCCCGCCGTGGGCCTTGAACTCGGTGAAAAGCGCGTATTCCTCGTTGGGCGTGAACTTGTAGCGCGCGGGGTGCGCAATCACGGCCACACCGCCGGCCAGGGTGATCCACTCGACCGCGTGCTTCAGGCTCGCCCAGCGGTGCGGCACGTAGCCGGGCTTGCCTTCCGTCAGGTACTTGCGAAAGACCTCGGACGTTTCTCGGCACACCCCGGACTCGACCAGAAAGCGGGCAAAGTGCGTGCGGGAAATGAGCGCCGGGTTGCCGACGAACTTGAGTGCGCCTTCATAGGCGCCCTTGATGCCGACTTGGGCCAAGCCCTCGGCCATTTCCATGGCGCGCTGGCCGCGGCCGCCGCGTGTGTCCTCCAAGCCCTGCAGCATGGCGCTGTCATCAGCGTCAAAACCCAAGCCAACGATGTGCACCGTCTCGTTGGCAAAGGTGACCGAGATCTCGGTGCCGGTGAGGTAGCGCATGCCTTGGGCTTTGGCAGCCGCTGCCGCGCGGCGCTGACCGCCAATCTCGTCATGGTCCGTCAAGGCCCAGAGTTCCACGCCGTTGAGCTTGGCGCGTTCGGCCAAGGCCTCAGGTGTCAGGGTGCCGTCGGATACGACCGAATGGCAGTGCAAGTCTGCATTGAGGATGTTTTTCGCGATCACGCATTTGATTCTAGGCTTTCAGAGCCAACGGCCTGACTTGCTCAGCGAAAGCCGAAGTAAGACAGGATCACACCGATGATGACGATCAGCCCAACGATGTAGATGATGGTGTTCATGGCTTGCCTCTTGGTATGGGGAAGCGTTCATCATGGCGGCCGCAGGGGGTGTGCCGTGTAGGCGCCTTGGCGGCGGCTCCGTGGGACAAGCCCACGGCCCGGCTTTTAAAGCTCGGCGCCTTCCACCATAAAGCGCACGCGCCGCACGCCCTGCCACTCGTCAGCGTCCAGCCTGAAGGCCAGCTTGACCCGCTGTGGCAACGACTCCGTGCGGCCAAACCAGATGCCGTCCACCGGCGTGCCCTGGTGCTTGAGCTTGAGCGACAGGTGTTTTTCGCCGACCAGGCGCTGCGACACGACTTCAACCTCTTCGCTGAAGGTGGGCGCGGCAAAGCCCTGGCCCCACACGGCCGAGTGCAGCACATCCACCACCTCGGTGCGCAGGTACTCGGGGGCCAACGGGCCGTCGGTGTCGAGCCGGCGGGTGAGCGTGGCCGCGTCCAGCCATTCGTGGGCCACTTGTTGCAGGGCTTGCTCGAAGGTGTCGAAGTTTTCTTCGGCAATCGTGCAGCCTGCGGCCATGGCGTGGCCACCAAAGCGCAGCAGCACACCGGGGTAGCGCTTGGCCACCAAGTCCAGCGCGTCGCGCAGATGAAATCCGGGGATGGACCGGCCCGAGCCTTTGAGCTCGTGCTCCTTGCCCGGCGCCTGGCTGGCGGCAAACACAAAGGTGGGTCTGTGCATGCGCTCTTTGATGCGCGAGGCCACGATGCCGACCACGCCCTCGTGGAAGTCCGGGTCAAAAATGGCGATGGCCGGCGGCGGCTCTTCGTCTTCGTCCACCATCGCGTCGGCCGCCATCTCGGCTTGCTCGCGCATGTCGGCCTCGATGCTGCGGCGGTCGCGGTTGATGCCGTCCAGCGTCTTGGCCAGTTCTTCACCGCGGGCCGGGTCATCGGTCAAAAGGCATTCAATGCCCAGCGTCATGTCGGCCAGCCGGCCGGCCGCGTTGATGCGGGGGCCCAGGGCAAAGCCAAAGTCAAAGGCGGTGGCTGCATTCGCCTTGCGTGCCGCTGCATTGAAAAGGCCTGCCAAGCCCGCCGGCACCGCGCCGGCGCGGATGCGCTTCAAGCCTTGGGCCACCAGGCGCCGGTTGTTGGCGTCCAGCTTGACCACGTCCGCCACGGTGCCCAGCGCCACCAGGGGCAGCAGGGCGTCCAGCTTGGGTTGCGTGGCGGCATCGAACACGCCGCGCTGGCGCAACTCGGCACGCAGGGCCAGCAGCACATAAAACATCACGCCCACACCGGCAATCGACTTGCTTTCAAAGGTGCAAGCCGGCTGGTTGGGGTTGACGATCACATCGGCCTCGGGCAGCACGATCTGGCCATTGACGAGTGCGGGCAAGTGGTGGTCGGTGACCAGCACTTTGAGGCCCAGCGCCTTGGCACGCGCCACACCCTCCATGCTGGCAATGCCGTTGTCTACCGTCACCAGCAGGTCGGCACCGGCAGCTTTGACGCGTTCGGAAATGGAAGCGGTCAGGCCGTAGCCGTCCACCACGCGGTCAGGCACCAGGTACTGCACGTTCTTGAAATTGAGCGCTGCGCCCAGGAGGCGCAAACCGCGAATGCCCACCGCGCAGGCCGTCGCGCCATCGCAGTCGTAGTCGGCCACGATGCAGATGTTCAAGCCAGCGGCCATGCTGTCGGCCAGCAAGACGGCGGCGGCTTGGGTGCCGTGCATGGCGGCGGGCGGAATCAGGCGGGCCAGGCCGTCGTCAAGTTCGTCGGGGCTGAGCACGCCGCGGGCGGCATAAAGCTGCGCCAGCAAAGGGTGCACGCCGGCTTGTTGCAAAGCCCAGGCGCTGCGGGGCGGCACGTCTCTGACAGTGATCTTCATAGATTTTTAAAGTACGCCAAGGTAGTCCCAGAGGGGCCGAGGGGAAAACAGAAAAGGCACGCTGCGCTTGATGCGCAGACCGACGGAAGGCGGTGCGCTGATGTAGGTTTGCGCAGCGCGTTCGCCGCAGAGCGTGAGGTGCACGACCTCGCCTGCTTCTTGCCTGGCTAATAAGTCGCGACCATAAGTCGCATCAAGTTCAGCCCAGGCCGCGCCGTAGGCTTCCCAGTCGCCGGCCAGTGCCGCTTGGGCCAGGCTGCGTGGGGCCTGCACGCCGTCCTGCTTGGCGCGGGTGGCGGTGATGTTCTCTAATGTTGCGGGGGACAAGTCGCCCGTGCCGCTGAACCAGAGTGAGTTGACCGGTACTTGCCGCTGCAAGGCACGCGCTTCATTGACGGGGTGCGTGTAAAGCAGCATCTGCATTTCGTTTTGCAGGCGGCGCAGCAGCTTGCCGCTGTCGCCTGCCGGCAGCCAGGGGTCTACGTCGCGGCCCAGCACGCGGTCCAGCGCGGCCGTGGGCAGGCGGCGAAACACCTCGCCTTCTGCCAGCCATTTCGTCGGCGCCAAGTAATGCAAAGTAATGCCATCTTCTTGGCAGTACGGGTGCATGGCCGTCAGAAGGGTTTTTGAATCGGTCTCGCTCAAGACCAATGCGCCCGGGTCCGTCAGCGTGGCGTGTTCGCGCCCCATGGACCAATGGCAGGGCGTGACGATGGCCCAGGCGGTTTCAGTCAGTCCAGTGGTGGGGCTGGCAGGGGCCTTATTTGCGCTCGCCCAAATTGCACGCTCCCAAGCCGCCCAGGGAATCAGGCCGTCGGGCAAAGCCTGGCCGGCAGGTCCAACCAAACCCATGTGCCTTGCCAAAGCGCGTTCATGCGGTGTGGACAGGCTGCGCGCGTCGGCTTCGTCAAGTGGCAGTGGAGCCATGCCTTGCAGCAGGGCCGTGAAGTGGCGAGTCTGGGCGGAGGGTAAAGCTTTCAATGCGCTCTGCCAGCTGTCGTCGGTGCAGGCGGCAAAGGGAAGACACAGATGGGCGGCTGCAAGGGCCGTGGGGGACGCTGACATGGGCGGTATTGTCCGGCAAGCTGAACGCCTTGCGCTTGCGCCGGGCTTGACGAGTGCAGTGCCACAATCCGCCCATGCAAATTCCTTACGAGCTGATCCTGGGCTGGCGCTACACCCGCGCGGGCCGGGCCACGCGGCGCAACGGCTTTATTTCGTTCATATCGGGCGTGTCCATGCTGGGCATTGCACTGGGTGTGGCGGCGCTGATCATTGTGCTGAGCGTGATGAACGGCTTTCAAAAAGAGGTGCGCGACCGCATGCTGGGCGTGATCTCGCATGTGGAGGTCTTGGCGCCAGGCGGTGCGGCCTTGCCCGACGTGCGCAAGACGCTGGCCGAGGTGCGTGCCAACCCCGAGGTGGTGGGCGCCGCGCCTTTCATTGCGGCGCAGGCCCTGCTGGCGCGCGGTGAAGACATGCGCGGCACGCTGGTGCGCGGCATTGACCCGGCGCTCGAGGGCAGCGTGACGGACTTGGCTGTGCAGTTGAAAGACGTGCTGCCCAAGCTGGTCAGTGGCAACTTTGGCGTGGTGC
Organism: Polaromonas sp.; assembly: GCA_040400945.1. Lineage (GTDB taxonomy): Bacteria > Pseudomonadota > Gammaproteobacteria > Burkholderiales > Burkholderiaceae_C > Polaromonas. The sequence goes on from JBBAPG010000002.1 coordinate 138,547, forward strand.
TGGGCGGCGAACTGGCGCGCAGCATGGGCGTGCAGGTGGGCGACACCGTGACCCTCATTGCGCCCAGCGGGCAAGTGACGCCAGCTGGCGTGGTGCCGCGCTTGAAGCAGATGACGGTGGTGGGCACCTTTGACTCCGGCCACTTTGAATACGATTCGGCGCTGGCGCTGCTGCATCAAGACGATGCAGCGCGGATTTTCAGGCTCGAAGGCCCGACCGGCATTCGCATCAAGCTGCGCGATCTGCATGAAGCGCGCGAAGTCGGCGCGCAGTTGGCCCGCACACTCAGCGGCGACTTGCTGGTGCGCGACTGGACGCGGCAAAACCGCACCTGGTTTGCAGCGGTGCAGCTTGAAAAACGCATGATGTTCATCATCCTCACGCTCATCGTGGCGGTCGCCGCTTTCAACTTGGTGAGCACGCTGGTGATGACGGTGACTGACAAGCGCGCCGACATCGCAATTTTGCGCACGCTGGGCGCGAGCCCGCAAAGCATCATGGGCGTGTTCATGGTGCAAGGCGCGATGGTGGGCGTGATCGGCACCTTCTCAGGTCTGCTGCTGGGCCTGGGGGTGGCGCTGAACATCGACGTGATCGTGCCAGCGCTGGAGCGGCTGCTGAACGCCAGCTTTTTGCCACGCGACATTTACCTGATCAGCCGCATGCCGAGTGATCCGCAGTACGCCGACATCATGCCGATTGCGGTGATCTCGCTGGTGCTGGCTTTTCTGGCCACCATTTATCCGAGCTGGCGCGCCAGCCGCGTCAACCCGGCGGAGGCGCTGCGTTATGAATAACAACAATCTGAACAGCGACGTGGCTAACGATGTGGCCAACGACGTGGTTTTGCAGGCTAAAGGCCTGACCAAGCGCTTTCATGAAGGCCCGCTGGATTTGACCGTGCTGCACGGCGTCGATTTGACTGTGCACCGCGGCGAGACCCTGGCCATCGTGGGCGCGTCGGGTTCAGGCAAGAGCACGCTGCTGCATTTGATGGGCGGGCTGGACGCACCCACCCAAGGCACGGTGGCGCTGCATGGCCAGCAACTGTCTACGCTGTCGCCGGCCGAGCAAGGCCGGCTGCGTAACCAGCACCTGGGCTTTGTGTACCAGTTTCACCACCTGTTGCCTGAGTTCAGCGCGCAAGACAACGTGGCCATGCCACTGTGGATTCGGCGGCAGGCACGGGAAGACGCGGCCAAGACCGCCGCCGCCATGCTGGAAGCCGTGGGTCTGGGTCAGCGCCTGAAGCACCGGCCAGCCGAGCTGTCAGGCGGCGAGCGTCAGCGCGTGGCGATTGCGCGCGCCTTGGTCACGCGGCCGGCCTGCGTGCTGGCCGACGAGCCCACTGGCAACCTGGACCGCAGCACCGCTGACGGCGTGTTCGAGCTGATGCTGAAACTCGCGCGCGAACACGGCACGGCTTTTGTGGTGGTGACGCATGACGAGACACTGGCCGCCCGCTGCAGCCGGCAGTTGCGGCTGGTCAGCGGGGTTTTGCAAGGCTGAGCGCTGGCTGATTCAAAGGATGCGGTTGAACCACAACATGGACAAACCGGCTGAGAGCAGCGCCAGCGCGGCAGCCGCCAGGGCGAACAAGCCAGACACCTCGGTCTCCTTTTTCTCCATGGACAGGCGCGAGCTGAGCGTGGTGTAAACCTTCTTCAAGTCGGCTGCTGTGCCGGCATAAAAGTATTCGGCCTGCGTGCGGGTGGCGATGCCTTTAAGCGTTTCTTCGTCCAGCCGCACGCGCATGGACCAGCCCTCGAAACCGATGGTTTCGCCATCGACTGTGCCAATGCCGACGGTGTACACGCGAACGCCGTGGTCGGCTGCGAGCTTGGCGGCTTCAAGCGGGTCCACGCCGGTGGTGCGTTGCCCGTCCGTCAGCAAGATGATGGCAGCCGAGGTGTAGGAGCCGGGCGCCACCGGCACGTGTTCCTTGGCGGCGGGCTTGGGCGTTTGGTCCAGGCTGGTGCCTTGCTGGCGCTCACGGCCGTAGGTCATCTTGGCGAGATCTATGCCGCGGTCCGGAAAGAGCTCGGACAAAGACACGACGATGCCGTTACCGATGGCCGTAGCGCGCTGCAGCTGGAACTTGTCGATGGCGGCCACCAGGTCTTCGCGGCTGAGCGTGGCCGGCTGCACCACCGAGGCCGTACCGGCAAAGGCCACGATGCCGACCTTCACACCGCGTGGCAATTCGGCCAGGAAAGCCTTGGCCGCGTTTTGCGCGGCAACCAATCGGTTGGGCTCCACGTCGGTGGCGCGCATGCTGCCGGACACGTCCATCGCCAGCATGATGGTTTCTTGCTGCGACGGCAGCCGCACCACGGCAAACGGCCGGGATGAAGCGATCAGCATGGCCGCCAGCGCCAGTAAAAAAAGCAGTGGCGGAATGTGGCGGCGAACACTCTGCCCGCTGCTCATGGCTTCGCGCACGATGGACAGGCTGGCGTAGCGCAGCGCTAGTTTTTTCTTGCGCTTGAGCAGCCAGACGTAAAGCAGGACCAGCAGCGGCAGCAGGGCCAGCAGCCAGAGGAATTGGGGCCAGAGAAAGGTCATGGATTCATGCTTTCAAAAACAGGCTTTGAAAAACGGGCTTTGAACATGGCAGTTAATTTGCAGCCGCGCGCAGATGCGCTTGCAATGTGCTGGCCGCATGGCTGCCGCTGCGGCGCTTACGCATGGCGGTAAAGCGCATCACCGAATCGACCAAATCGCCGTCGGTGCTCAGCTCCAGGGTGTCCACACCGGCGCGGCCCAGGGCTTCGCGCAGTTCGGCTTCACGCTGGGCGGCAATGCGGGCGAAGCGCTTGCGAAAGCCTTTGTCGTGCGTATCCACCATCACTTGCTCGCCCGTCTCCGCGTCCCTGAAAGTCATGAGGCCGAGGTCAGGCAGTTCAAGCTCCAGCGGGTCCAGCAAGCGCACGGCCACCACTTCATGACGGCGAGCCAGTTGGCCCAGCGGCTTTTCCCAGCCAGGCTCGCTGATGAAATCAGACACCACAAACACTGTGGAGCGGCGCTTGAGCGCATTGGCCGCCGAGCCCAGCAGTTCATGCAGGCGGGTCGAGACATTGCCTGTGGTTTCAGGCCGCGTTTGCATGGCGTGCAGCAGATTGAGCACATGCTGGCGACCGCCTCGCGCTGGCAGCACGGTGTCCACGCCCGAGCCGTAGAGCATGGCGCCCACGCGGTTGCCGTGGCGCGTGAGTATGCGCGCCAGCACGGTCACAAACTCGGCTGACACATGGCGCTTGCGCTGCTCACCCGAGCCAAAGTCAATCGAGGGGCTGAGGTCCAGCAGGAACCAGGCGCTCATCTCGCGGTCTTCCGTAAAGACCCGCACATGCGGCTGCTGCAAGCGTGCGGTCACGTTCCAGTCCATGTGGCGCACGTCGTCATGGTGCTGGTATTCGCGCAGGTCGGCCAGGTCCATGCCGGTGCCGCGCAGCAAGGTGCGGTAGTCGCCTTGCAGCAGGCCGTCCAGCCTTTTAAGCACCGTCCATTCCAGTCGCCGCAGCACGTGCTCGGCGCCGGACGGCGCAGCGCTTTTGACTTCGATCACGCTGTTCATGCGGCCCTCCGTTCATGCTCCAGCGGCTTGGCGGGCGCAGCGATTTTGGTGGTGATGCGCGAGATCACGGCATCACTGTTCAAGCCTTCAGACAGCGCTTCATACGACAGCACCAGCCGATGCCGCAGCACGTCGGGCACCAGGTCGGTCATGTCTTCCGGCAGGGCGTAGCTTCGGCCGCGCAGCATGGCCAGTGCGCGTGCGCCTTCGACCAGACTGATGGTGGCGCGGGGGCTGGCGCCAAAGGTGATGTAGCGCTGCAAGTCCTTGATGCCATGCCGGTCAGGCTGGCGTGTGGCCGACACCAGCTTGACGGCGTATTGCACCAGTGAAGGGTCGACATAGACCTGCCGGCACTCGTGCTGCAGCGCCGCCAGTTGCTCGGTGGTGGCCACGGCCGACACATGCACCGCCGGGCCTGTGACGCGCTCGACGATGACGAACTCTTCTTCATCCGTCGGGTAGTCCACCAGCACCTTCATCATGAAGCGGTCCACCTGCGCTTCGGGCAGGGGGTAGGTGCCTTCGGTCTCGATCGGGTTTTGCGTGGCCATGACCAAAAACGGGGAAGGCACTTTGTGGGTCACGCCGGCAATCGTGACTTGCCTTTCCTGCATCACTTCGAGCAGCGCGCTTTGCACCTTGGCCGGCGCCCGGTTGATCTCGTCGGCCAGCAGCAGGTTGGTGAACACCGGGCCCAGCGAGGTGCTGAAGTCGCCTGTTTTCTGGTTGTAGATGCGTGTGCCCACCAAGTCGGCAGGCACCAGGTCAGGCGTGAACTGGATGCGCTTGAACTGGCCTTGCACCGTGCTGGCCAAGGTTTTGACCGTGAGCGTCTTGGCCAGGCCCGGCACGCCTTCGACCAGCAAATGCCCTTGCGCCAGGATGGCGACCATCACGCGTTCCAAAAACCGGTCTTGCCCGACCACCACGCGCTTGACCTCGTACAAGATCTGCTCCATCAGCTGGGCGGTGTCTCCCGCCAGGGGAGCGAGCGGTGACGGGGCACTGAACGGGTTGGCGCTTGGCATGGGCAGATCCTTCAGGTGAGGGGGTTGCAGTGAGGGTGTGGGTGTTCAATCAGAAGGGCGGCAACCCGGCTGCCGAAGCGGCGTTTTCAATCGGCACGGCAAAGCCGATGCCGACAAAAGTGCGCTGGCTGGAGGGGTTGTAGATGGCGGTCACAATGCCGACCACTTGGCCGTCCATGGTGACCAAGGGGCCGCCCGAATTGCCGGGGTTGGCGGCGGCGTCAAACTGGATCAGGTTGTCCATGGACTGTTTGCCTTCGGGCGAGCGGAACGAGCGCTTGAGGCCCGAGACGATGCCTGTCGATGCCGACGGCCCGATGCCAAAGGGAAAGCCGACGGCCAGCACCTCGTCGCCGGGCCGCAGGTCTTGCGTGGAGCGCATGGTGGCGGCGATCAAGTCGTCGGGAATTTTTTGCGCCTGCAGCACCGCCAGGTCGTTTTCGGGCTGCACGCCCGTGACGGTGGCCACCGATTCCAGGCCGTCCGAAAACTCGACCTTGATGCTTTCCACGCCCTGCACCACATGGAAGTTGGTCAGGATGATGCCCTTTTCCACGATGACCACGCCCGTGCCGACGCTGCGTTCGACCTCTTCCTTGCCGTCTTTGCTGCGGCTGTAACCGGTCACGCGCACCACCGATGGCCTTATGGCCTCGTAAGCCTTGGACGCGGCCGAAGGCAGCTGCTTGGTTTCCAGGGTTTTAAGGACGGCGGCATCGATATCCTTTTGCGTCAGCGTGCGCGGGGCGTCGCGCCATGCGGCCGTGAAAGACAGCGCCAGGATGAGCGCCAGCAGTCCAATCACTGACCACAGCAGGCGCGGATCACTCGGCGAAATGCGTCGCAGGCGGGCCAGGCGACTGGCGGGTTGGGCACTTGTCTGGCTGTCCGCCGGTTGCGCTTCGGCGGTTTGCTCGACCATCTCTTCGGTGCGTGCGGCTGCAGTTGCTAGCCCGTTCTTGCGGGCAGGAGAGTTGCTGTAGAGGGCAGGCCGTCGCATGGGTCACCTCGCGTCAATCGCCGTTCAATCTCGCCGTTCAGTGCGCCGGGCTGAAGGTCGCCAACCCGTAAATCACGGTATCACGTCTGGCCCGAAATTGCATCTGAACCAGCCTTGAAGACGGCTGCCGCTGTTGAGCCTGTACAGGCCGGGGTACAGGCTGCGCCTGCTGCGTGCATCATGCGGACCATGCAAGAAGAAAACCTCTGCCACTGGATAGACACGCACTGCCATCTCGATGCGGCCGAGTTCGCGCCGGACGTAGCAGCCGTGCGCGAGCGTGCTCGGCAAGCAGGCGTGCGGCAGCTTGTGATTCCGGGCGTAGAGGTCGGCAATTTCACGGCCGTCCGGGAGTTGGCGCACGTCGGGGGCGACGCCTACGCGCTAGGCATTCATCCTTTGTGCGTGGCGCAGGCTGTAGAGGCCGACCTTGGGGCATTGGACGCGGCCTTGGCTGCACATCGTGACGACCCGCGTCTGGTGGCGGTGGGCGAAATCGGGCTGGATCTGTTTGTGCCCGCTCTCAAGGAAAGCCCGCTGCGCGAAAAGCAGGAATTCTTTTACCGGGAACAGCTGGGTTTGGCCCGCAAGCACGGGCTGCCCGTGATCCTCCATGTGCGCCGGTCGGCCGACCGCTTGCTCAAGCACTTGCGTGAACTGGCGCCAGCGGGCGGCTGGCAGGGCATTGCGCACGCCTTCAATGGCAGCGCGCAGCAGGCCGAGGCCTTTGTGGGCCTGGGCTTGAAGCTGGGCTTTGGCGGTACGCTGACGTTCGAAGCCTCGCGGCAAATCAGGCAGTTGGCCACTGACTTGCCGCTCAGTGCTCTGGTCCTGGAAACCGATGCGCCCGATATTCCGCCGCATTGGCTGTACCGCACGGCCGAAGCGCGCGCAGCGGGCCAGGCGCAGGGACGCAATGAACCCGGTGAGTTGCCGCGCATAGCTGCCGTGCTGGCCGAATTGCGCGGCATGAGTTTGCAGGCCGTAGCTGAGGCGACCAGCGCCAATGCGCGGGCGGCCTTGCCACGCTTGGGCCGAGGTGGTCAGGCGTGCTGAAGGACAATCGCGCATCTTGACCACAACCGACTGAACAGATGGCTCGAAAACCCACGCCCGCCGAGGCGAGTGATGCACGCACCGCCCTGCCTGAAGTGAACTTTTCCGACTTCGGCGACGTGCGTTATTTGCACCTGGGCACGGAATGGGTGCAAGGCTCGATGCGCATGGACGCACCGTACGAGATCGAACTTGACTACGTTCAGCGCATGATGGCTTGGCTCTTGTTCAGAAACGCCGCCGATGTGCCGGGACTGCACGCCATGCAGCTGGGTTTGGGCTCGGGTGCACTGACCAAGTTTTGCCACAAGAAGCTGCGCATCAAGACGACTGCCGTTGAAATCAATCCGCAGGTGCTGGCCGCCTGCCGTATCTGGTTCAAATTGCCCGCCGACGACGCGCGCCTGAAGGTCTTGATTGCCGACGCCTCGCTGGAAGTGCGCCAGCCCGAGCACCAGGGGCAGGTGGATGCCTTGCAAGTGGACTTGTACGACCATGAGGCTGCGGCCCCTGTGCTGGACAGCGCCGACTTTTACCGCGATTGCCGCGCTCTGCTGACCGATGAGGGCGTGATGACGGTGAATCTGTTTGGCCGCGACGCCAGCTATGAGCAATCCCTGGGCAAGATGGCGGAGGCCTTTGGCGCGGACGCGCTATGGGCTTTTCGGCCCACGCGTGAAGGCAACACGGTGGTCGCTGCCCAGCGCACGCCCAGTCGCCCGCCGCGCGACGCCCTGGTCGCTCGCGCCGGCGTGATTGCATCCCGCTGGGGCCTGCCCGCTGCGAAATGGCTGCGATTGTTCAAACCCGTGAACTGAAGCCCTTTAAACGCATCCGCTGGGGCCGTGTACTGCGTAGGTGTAAGCCACATCCCGAAGCAGCAAACCTTGACTGCACAATCACAAGGTTGCAAACTTTCGGAAGGAGACAATTCGTGAACATCAAGAGTCAAAAAGACTTTTATTCCGGCCTCATGTTTGTGGCGGTCGGCGGTTCTTTCGCTTGGGGTGCCAGTACTTACAGCGTCGGCACGGGTGCGCGCATGGGCCCGGGCTATTTTCCTCTCATGCTCGGCATCTTGTTGGCTGTCATTGGCGCTGTCGTCATGTTCAAGTCCCTGGTGGTTGAGGTCGAAGGCGGCGACAAGGTCGGTAAATGGGCTTGGCGTCCGCTGTTTTTCATCATCGCTGCCAATCTGATTTTCGGCGTTTTACTGGCGGGCCTGCCGGCCTTCGGCATCCCTGCCATGGGCCTGATCTGCGCCATTTTTGCGTTGACGTTCATCTCCAGCATGGCCGAACCGGGCGCGAAATTCAAACCTACGCTCACCCTGGCCGCGGTGCTTGCGGTGGGCAGTTACGTCGCATTTGTTCTGGCACTGAAGCTGCAGTTCCCTGTCTGGCCAGCTTTCATTACCGGCTAAGCCGACCCAAGGAAAAACAATGGATCTGATCGCAAATCTTTCGCTGGGTTTCGGTGTGGCGTTCACGCCCATCAACCTGCTTTATGCATTCGTGGGCTGTATTTTGGGTACCCTGATCGGTGTGCTGCCCGGTATTGGCCCTGTGGCCACCATCGCCATGTTGTTGCCAGCCACGTATGCGTTGCCGCCCGTGTCTGCGCTCATCATGCTGGCTGGTATTTATTACGGTGCCCAGTACGGTGGTTCGACCACCGCCATTTTGGTCAATCTGCCGGGCGAGTCTTCGTCGGTGGTTACCTGCATTGACGGCTATCAAATGGCCAGGAGGGGCAGGGCAGGGCCCGCGCTGGCAGCTGCTGGTCTGGGCTCATTCTTTGCGGGCTGTGTAGGCACCTTGATCCTGGCTGCCTTTGCGCCGCCCTTGACTGAGCTGGCCTTCAAGTTTGGCCCGGCTGAATACTTCGCCCTGATGGTGCTCGGCCTGATTGGTGCCGTGGTGCTGGCTTCAGGCTCGCTCCTGAAAGCCATCGCCATGATTGTGCTGGGCCTGCTGCTTGGCCTGGTTGGCACCGATGTGAACTCGGGCGTAGCGCGTTTCAGCTTCGACATCCCTGAACTCACCGACGGCATTGGCTTCGTGGTGATTGCCATGGGCGTGTTCGGTTATGGCGAGATCATCAGCAACCTGGCCCAACCGGAAGACGAGCGCGAGGTCTTCACAGCCAAAGTGACGGGACTCATGCCCACCAAGCAGGACTTCAAGGACATGGCACCGGCCGTGCTCAGGGGCACCGCCCTGGGTTCTGCACTGGGCATCTTGCCCGGTGGCGGAGCGCTACTGGCTGCCTTTGCCGCCTATGCGCTTGAAAAGAAGGTCAAGATGAAGCCCGGTGAAGTGCCTTTTGGTAAGGGCAATATCCGCGGTGTGGCAGCGCCTGAGTCGGCCAACAATGCCGGCGCACAAACGTCATTCATTCCCCTGCTGACCCTGGGTATTCCACCCAATGCCGTGATGGCACTGATGGTGGGCGCCATGACGATCCACAACATTCAGCCCGGCCCGCAGGTGATGACCAGCAACCCCGAACTGTTCTGGGGTCTGATCGCATCCATGTGGATCGGCAACGCCATGTTGATCATCCTGAACCTGCCTTTGATCGGCATGTGGATCAAATTGCTGACGGTGCCTTACCGGTTCCTGTTTCCCGCCATCGTGCTGTTCTGTGCCATTGGTGTTTACTCGACCAACAACAACACGTTTGACGTGTGGATGGTGGGCCTCTTCGGCATCATTGGCTACATGTTTGTCAAGATCGGTTGCGAGCCTGCGCCTTTGTTGCTGGGCTTCATCCTCGGCCCCATGATGGAAGAAAACCTGCGTCGAGCCCTGTTGCTCTCGCGCGGCGACTGGAGTGTGTTTGTGACCCGTCCGCTGTCGGCGGGCTTGCTGGCCGCGGCGGTCTTGATGCTGGTCATCGTCCTGTTGCCTTCGATCAAAAACAAGCGCGAGGAAGCCTTTGTCGAGGATTAATGATTCTTTGACTTTGCTTTGAAAAAGCGGCGCCTTAGGGCGCCGTTTTTCATGGCCGGCGCCTGAGCTTTCGAAGCCCTGCACAATGGCAGCTGGCAGTCAATTAGCACTCCGTCATGAACTTCAATTTCCACAATCCCTACACCTCCACGCGCTTGCCGCTTTTTGCCCGCAACGTCGTTTCCACATCGCACCCGCTGGCGGCGCAAGCGGGCCTGCGCATGCTGCTCAAGGGTGGCAATGCGGTGGACGCTGCGGTGGCCACGGCAGCCTGCATGACCATCCTTGAGCCCGTGAGCAATGGCTTGGGCAGTGATGCTTTTTGCATTTTGTGGGACGGCCAAAAGCTGCACGGTCTGAACGCCGCAGGCCACGCGCCCGCCGCCTGGACGGCGGATTACTTCACACGCAAATACGGCGCCGACAGCGTGGCTCCGCCCAAGCGCGGCATGGATTCGGTCAGCGTGCCGGGCGCGGTGGGCAGCTGGATGGCGCTGAGCGAGCGCTTTGGCAAGCTGCCTTTTGCCGACCTCATGGAGCCGGCCATCGAGCTGGCCGAGAGAGGCTATTTGGTGCCGACCGTGGTGCAGCAAAAATGGGCTGCGGCCACCGGCGAGCTGCAAAGCCAGCCGGGTTTTGCCGAGGCTTTTTTACCTTGGGGCCGGGCGCCCCAGGTGGGTGAGTTGTTTCAGTTCAAGGCTGCCGCGCGTGGCCTGCGTGCCATCGCCCAAAGCAAAGGCCAGGCCTTTTACGGCGGCGAAATTGCCCAGGCGATCGAGCGCTTCAGCCAGCAGCACGGCGGCAGCCTCAAAGCCAGCGACTTTGCCGCTTACAAGCCCGAGTGGGTCACGCCGATTTCGCGCGACTACCGGGGCCATACGCTGCACGAGATTCCGCCCAGCGGCCAAGGCATCGCCGCGCTGATCGCGCTGGGCATTCTTGAGAAGTTCGACGTGGCCAACATGCCGGTGGACGGCGTGGACTCGCAGCACCTGCAGATCGAGGCCATGAAGCTGGCTTTTGCCGATGTTTACAAATACGTGGCCGAGTCCTCGGCCATGGAGGTGACGGCCGAGCAAATGCTGGACGACAGTTACCTGGCCAGCCGGGCTCGCCTGATCGACATGAAAAAGGCGCAGGACTTCGGTGCGGGCAACCCGGTCAAGGGCGGCACCATTTACCTCACGGCAGCCGACGAGAGCGGCATGATGGTCAGCTTCATTCAGAGCAATTACATGGGATTTGGCTCGGGCTGCGTGGAGCCCGGCTTTGGCATCAGCCTGCAAAACCGTGGCCATGGCTTTTCAGTCCAGCCGGGGCCCAACCAGGTGGCACCGGGCAAGCGGCCTTTTCACACCATCATTCCCGCCTTCCTGACCAAGGACGGCCAGCCCGTGATGAGCTTTGGCGTGATGGGCGCGAACATGCAGCCGCAGGGCCATATGCAAACGCTGGTGCGCATGCTTGACTACGGCCAGAACCCGCAAGCGGCTTGCGATGCCCCCCGCTGGCGCTACAACGCAGGCTTGGAGATCAACGTCGAGTCGGCCATGAACGCAGCCACGGTGGCGTCGCTAAGCGCACGTGGTCACCGCACCGAAGTCATCAATGACTCCTACCAGGACTTTGGCGCCGGCCAGTTCATCTGGCGCGCAGGTGAGCCCGGGGTCGAGGGCTATGTGGCCGCCAGCGATCCACGTCGCGACGGCCAGGCGGTTGGTTTTTAAGTGGCGACCTCAACGCTGCCTGACCGCGACTTGAAGCCGGCGCCCGCACAACTGGCCTCGGGCTTGACCTTGGCGCTGCTGGGCTCAATCGCCTTCAGCGCCAAGGCCATCATTGTTAAGTTGGCTTACCGCTACGGGGTGGACGCGGTCACGCTCATCATGTTTCGCATGCTGTTTGCCTTGCCAATATTTGCAGCCATGGCCTGGTGGGCCAGCCGTGGCAAGCCGCCGCTCACCCGGCGCGATGTGCTGGACGTGCTGGGCCTGGGCTTTACGGGCTACTACCTGGCGAGTTTTCTGGACTTCGCGGGTCTGGCGTACATCAGCGCCTCGCTGGAGCGTTTGATCCTTTACCTCAACCCAACGTTGGTGCTCTTGCTCGGACTGGTGGTTTACCGTCGTCGCATCACGCGGGCACAAGCGCTGGGCATGGCCATCAGCTACGCGGGTGTGGTGCTGGTCTTTGGCCATGAAATCACGCTGCAAGGCTCCAGCACCGCCTGGGGTGCATTGCTGGTGTTTGGCAGTGCGGTCAGCTACGGCACTTACCTCGTCTACAGCGGGGAGCTGGTGCGGCGCCTGGGCTCCTTGCGTCTGGTCGGCTTGGCGACCACAGTCGCCTGCTTTTTGTGCCTGGCGCAATTTGCGGTACTGAGGCCGCTGTCAGCGGCGCTGGTGGCGCCCGAGGTCATCTGGCTGTCGATGCTCAACGCCACGCTTTGCACGGCCGCACCTGTGGTCATGGTGATGATGGCCATCGAGCGCGTTGGTGCTGGTGCTGCGGCACAGGCGGGCATGGTCGGGCCCATGTCCACCATCCTCATGAGCGTGCTGATTTTGGGCGAGCCCTTCACGGCCTGGGTGGCCGCCGGCAGCGTTCTGGTGCTGACTGGTATTTATGTTTTTACGCGAGGCTCACGTGCCGCCAAGGCCTGAGCGCAGCGTTCTTTCATCTCATCTTTAAAAAACAACAGGGAGTCGGTATGGATCTGGGAATCAAAGGCAAGTGGGCACTGGTGTGCGGCGCCAGCAAGGGCTTGGGCTTTGGCTGCGCGCAAGCCCTGGTGCGCGAAGGCGTGCATGTGCTGATCGTCGCGCGCGGCGCGCCTGCCTTGGAAGCAGCGGCGGCCCAGTTGCGCGCCGACCCTCTGCTGCCCAAGGGCACGGAGGTGCAGGCCGTGGCCGCAGACATCACGAGCGCTGAAGGCCGTGCCGCCGTGTTCGCACAGCGCAGCGACTTTGACATCGTGATCACCAACGCGGGTGGCCCGCCACCGGGCGACTTCAGGGATTGGGACCGCGACGCCTGGATCAAGGCGGTGGACGCGAACATGCTCACCCCGATCGAGCTGATCAAGGCCACGGTGGACGGCATGGCTGCGCGTGGCTTTGGCCGCATCGTCAACATCACCTCCAGCGCGGTCAAGGCGCCTATTGATATCTTGGGCTTGAGCAATGGCGCGCGCAGCGGCCTCACGGGCTTTGTAGCGGGCGTTTCGCGCAGCAAGCTGGCTGGCCAGGGCGTCACCATTAACTCGCTCCTGCCGGGCGCTTTTGACACCGATCGCCTCAAGGGCAATATGGCTGGGACGGCCCAAAAGACAGGGCAAAGCATCGAGGCCGTGGCCGAGGCCAGGCGCAAAGGCATTCCGGCGCAGCGTTTTGGCACGTCCGAAGAGTTTGGCGCCATCTGCGCCTTTTTGTGCAGCCAGCATGCTGGCTACATGACGGGCCAGAACGTGCTGGCTGACGGTGGGGCTTACTCCGGCACCTTTTGAGCGCCTGCAGGCTGGTTGGGATTGGGCGCGGCACTCAAGTCGAGCGACGCGCCTGGGTCTTCTTCACCGGCGACTGATTCGCAGCTGAGGTCCACGTCTTCGTGGGTTTGCGGCTCAGGCGGCTGCGAGGTGGACTTGCCTGGAGGCGGCATGGACGTTGGCGCGGGTGTGGGCATGGCAGGGGCTCCTGGCTTGTCCGCCATCCTCGCGGCATCGGCTTGTAAATTCAAGCGCGGCCGCAGTGAGCTCTTACCGCCTGGACGACACCACGATGCCGCCGACGATGAGCAAGAAGGCCAGGCCGTGATACAGCCGAGGCGCTTCGCCTAAAAATACCAGCGACAGCAGCGCCGCAAACAAGGGCGTGAGGTTGGAGAAGAAGCCAGCCACCGCCGGGCCTGCCCGGCCTATGCCCGCGCCCCAGCAGCGGTAAGCCAGCAGTGCCGGCCCCAAGGCAATGAAGAGCAGCGCTGCGGCCACTGGCCAGCTCCAGACGATGGGCGTGCGCGTCATTTGCCATTCACCTGCGGCAAACAGCGCCGACCAGCCCAAGCCAAAAAAGATTTGCGCCATCAAGAACGCAGCCCAGTCTTGGCGAATCACCGCAGGCTCCTTGGGTTTGGCCAGCATCCAGCTGTAAAACGCCCAGGCAATGGTGGCCAGCAGCACGTACAGGTCGCCCGGCACCAGCTTGACTTGCATGAGCACCTGCCAGTCACCGCGGCTGAGCACCAGCACCACGCCGCAGATGGACAAAAGAGCACCCAGCGCCTGGCGGGGCGCGACCTTTTCCCCATGCAGCAACCAGCCTAGGCCCAGCATCCACACCGGCATGCTGCCGCCGACCAGGGTCACGTTGAGCGGTGTCGAGGTGTGCAGCGCCAGGTATTGCAGTGAGTTGTAGGCACCCACACTGAGCAAGCCCAGCACCGAGAACCTCCGCCAATGCGCCCACATGGGGCTGCTCGGCTTGAGTACGCCAGCGGCCAAGGGCAGTAAAAACAGGAAAGCCAGCACCCAGCGCAAGAAGTTCAGCGTCATGGGCGGCACCAGCTCGTTGATCAGGCGGCCGGTGACAGCATTGCCGGCCCACATCAGCGGCGGAATGGTGAGCAAGGCAAAAGTGGAAGGGGACAGGGTGCGCGACATCCATAGACTGTAACGACTGCTACATTCTTGCTTGAGCCATTTATTGCTCTGACCCCTTAAAAAGAGAGACAAACCGATGAGCGCTTTCCCCTCCCGTGCCGTTCGCATTGATAAAAACGGTGGCCCCGAAGAAATGAAACTGGTGAATGTGACCGTGGGCGATCCGGGCCCCGGTGAGATCCGCATTCGTCATAAGGCCGTAGGCCTGAATTACATCGACGTGTATCAGCGCGCCGGCATGTACCCGCTGCCGCTGCCACTGCAGCTGGGCATGGAAGCCTCGGGCGTGGTCGAGGCTGTGGGCGAGGGCGTGACGCACCTCAAGGCGGGCGACCGCGCAGCCTATGCCAGCCAGCCACCCGGCAGCTATTGCGAGCTGCGCGTGATGCCCGCCAAGACCGTGTGCAAGCTGCCTGACGCGATTTCTTTCGAGACGGGCGCGGCCATGATGCTCAAGGGCCTGACGGTGCAGTACCTGCTCAAGCGCACGCTGCCCCAAGGCGGGCTGAAGGCGGGCGACTTCGTCTTGTTCCACGCAGCCGCTGGCGGCGTCGGTTTGATCGCCTGCCAATGGGCCAAGGCCTTGGGCCTGCAGTTAATTGGCACGGCCGGCTCAGACGAGAAATGCGCCCTGGCCAAAGCCAATGGCGCGGCCTTCACCATCAATTACGCCAAAGAAGATTTCGTGGCTCGCGTGAAAGAAATCACGGGCGGCAAGGGCGCCAAAGTGGTCTATGACTCGGTGGGCAAAGACACTTTCTTGAAGTCCCTGGACTGCGTGCAGCCTTTTGGCTTGGTGGCCAACTTCGGTAATGCCTCCGGCAAGGTCGAACCCCTGGACCTCAATGTGCTGGCGGGCAAAGGCTCGCTCTACGTCTCGCGCCCCACCCTGTTCACGCATATGGCCACACGCGAGAGCACGCAGGAAATGGCTGACGATCTGTTTGCGATGGTCGTCAAGGGCGAGGTAAAGATTGCGATTGACCAGCAGTTTGCGCTGGCTGATGTGGCCCAGGCGCACCGCGCGCTGGAAGCGCGCAAGACCACGGGCTGCACCATCCTCACGCTCTGAGTCTGTCGTTCAGCTGCCAGTCAGACGCGCCAGCGCGGCCTGTCAAAGCAGGCTGGTCTGGCGTGCGTCTTCGGCGGGCAGGCCCGCGTTCTGCCGCAAGCGGTTGGGCGCCAGCGCTCCAGCCGAATCAAGGATCGGGTAGGCGATCGAGCAGATGTGCGAGTTGATGCGTTTGAGGTCGCTGATCAGATCAATGTGCAGCGAGCTGGTTTGAATACTCTGCACGGTCTGCTCGGACAGCCGGCCCAGGTGCGAGGTGGCGTAGGCCCGCTCCAGGTCGCGAAAGCGGGCTTTTTCTTCCAGCAGCTTTTGCGCATCGCGCACATTGCCGTTCAAAAAGACGCTCATGCCCAGGCGCAGGTTGTCGATCAGGCGCTCGTGCAACTCGCAAATCTCGGCCATGCCCGCGTCTGAAAAGCGTCGGCCTGGCCGGATCTTCTTGTCCTCGATGTCGATCAGGATGCGCTCGATGATGTCACCCACTTGCTCCATGTTGATGGTGAAGCTGATGATGTCTGTCCAGCGCCGGCTCTCGTCTTCGGCCAGGGCCTCGCGCGAGATTTTCGTCAGGTAGTACTTGATGGCCGAGTACAGCGCGTCGACCGTATCGTCCATCTTGCGCAGGTCCTGGGCGAGCTTGAGGTCGTCGCGCTTGATTACATCCAGCAGGCCGCGCAGCATGTTTTCAACCACATCGGCTTGATGCAAGGCCTCACGGGCGGCGCAAGAAATGGCCAGCGATGGTGTGGCCAGGGCAGAAGGGTCCAGATGGTGACTGCGCCCCGCTACGTGGCTCGGAGCCGGCTTGGGCAACCAGGCCTCCACGCGGCGCGCCACCGGGCCTGTCAGGCCAATGAACACGACAGCCACCAGCATGTTGAAGCTCAGGTGAAACAGCACCACGGTATTGGCCGGGTTGTTGAGGAAAGGCCGTGCATGGCCCAGCCACAACGCCAGCAGGGGGATCATCAAAGCCACGCCGAGCACCTTGAACATCAGGTTGCCCAGCGGCACCTGCCGCACTTCGACGGCCGAGCGGGCTGTCGTCAGCACGGCCAAAAGTCCGCTGCCCAGGTTGGCGCCCAGTACCAAGCCCAGTGCCACATCCAGCGGCACCACGTTGGAGGCGGCCAAGGTGGCTGTCAACAGCACGATGGCCAGGCTTGAGTAAGCCAGCACAGAAAATACCGCGCCCACCGTGATCTCCAGCAACAAATCGCTGGTGAGTGAGCTCAGAAGGGCTTTGATCGCGGGCGACTGTGTCAGCACGCTGGTGGAGTCTGTGACCAGGCGCAAGGCCAGCAGCATGAGGCCCAGGCCGATCAGAACGCGGCCCACGCGGCCGACGTTGCTGTCTTGCCGCGAGATGAACAGCACCACGCCCAAAAAGATGAACAAGGGCGACAGCCAAGACAAATCGAAGGAGAACACCACGGCCATGAGGCTGGTGCCAACGTCCGCGCCCAACATGACGGCCAGGGCCAGCGGCAGCGCGACCAGGCCCTGCCCGACAAAGGAGGAAATGATGAGGGCCGTGGCGGTGGAGGACTGAACCAGCGCTGTGACGCCCAGGCCGGACAGCGCGGCCGTGTAGCGGTTGCTGATGCTGCGGGCCAGCAGTTCGCGCAGGTCTGCTCCGAACACCCGGAGGATGCCGGTACGAACGAGATGGGTGCCCCAGACCAGCAGCGCAATGGCTGCCAAGAGATTCAACAAATGCTTCATAAGCGCCGGTCAACTATACGCGCCGAATTGGCGGGTATCGCATCGCGCTAACCCCAAGGGCCGCGGCCCGACCGGCCTGTTAACGACCGCGCCGCACGCGCAGCAACTCGTCAAGAATCAGGCAGGCTGCGCCAATCGAAATGGCCGCGTCCGCGATGTTGAAGGCTGGGAAATGCCAGCCGGCGTAGTGGAAGTCGAAGAAGTCGACCACATAGCCGTGCAGCAGCCGGTCGATCACATTGCCCACCGCGCCACCCAGGATGCAGGCCAGCGCAAACGAGAACAGCTTTTGGCCGGGGTGTGAACGCAGCAGATAAATGATGAAGAGCGCCGCGCCCAAGCCGACGGCTGTGAAGAACCAGCGCTGCCAGCCGGACGCCGAAGCCAGAAAGGAAAAGGCCGCGCCACTGTTGTGCACCCGCACGACATTGAAGAAGCTGGTCACGTAAGTCGCGTCGCCCAGGCGGTAATAGCCCAGGATCAACACTTTGGTGAACTGGTCGGCCAGCAACAGCGCCAAGGCCAGGCCTAGCCAAGGCCACAAGGCGCTGCCGCCACCACGTACAAGGCTTGACTTGGCCATCAGGCAAAGGCCCGTGATTCACCGGCACCAAAGAGGTTGCTGGTGCAGCGGCTGCAGAGCGTGGGGTGGGCTGGATCTACGCCGACGTCAGCGCGGTAATGCCAGCAGCGCTCGCACTTGGCCTCTTGGCTTGGCGCTGTAGCAATGGCCAGTTCAGCCGCAGCTTCGAGCCGCAGGGCGGAGGTGATGAAGACGAACTTCAAGTCCTCGCCCAGGCTGGCCAGCAAAGCATGGTCGTCTGGCGTCACGGCCAGCGACACTTCAGCTTGCAGTGAAGAGCCCACTTTGCCCTCAGCCCGCAGGGCTTCGATGTCCTTGTTCACCAGATCGCGCAACTCGCGGATGCGGCTCCACTTGGCCAGCAAGGCGTCGTCCTGCGTGCCCAGCGCAGCGTAGGTTTCCATGAAGATGGATTCCGACTTGCCAAACACCTTCCACGCTTCTTCAGCCGTAAAGCTCAAGAAAGGGGCCATCCAGCGCAGCATGGCGTGGGTAATCTGGTGCAGCGCGGTTTGCGCACTGCGCCTGGCCAGTGACTTGGGCGCACTGGTGTAAAGCCTGTCTTTCAAGATGTCGAGGTAAAACGCGCCCAGGTCTTCGCTGCAATAGATCTGCAGCTTGGAGACCACTGGGTGGAATTCGTACACCTCGTAATGCGCCAGGATGTCGGCTTGTAACTGCGCGGCACGGCTTAGTGCGTAGCGGTCAATTTCCAACATTTGCTCTGCGGGCACCGTGTCAGTAGCCGGGTCAAAGTCGCTCACATTGGCCAGCAAGAAGCGCAGCGTGTTGCGGATGCGGCGGTAAGCGTCGACCACGCGGGCCAAAATCTTGTCGTCGATGCCGAGGTCGCCTGAGTAGTCGGTCGAGGCGCACCACAGGCGAATGATCTCGGCGCCCAACTTGTCGCTGACTTCTTGCGGCGCGACCACATTGCCTTCGCTCTTGCTCATCTTGCGGCCCTTGCCGTCTACCGTGAAGCCGTGCGTGAGCAGGCCTTTGTAGGGCGCGTGGTCGTACATCGCGCAGCTGGTCAGCAGCGAGGAATGGAACCAGCCGCGGTGCTGGTCATGGCCTTCGAGGTACAGGTCGGCCGGCCAGGTCGATTGCGCCGCGTGGCTGTGGCGCAGCACGTGGTCGTGCGTGGTGCCGGAGTCAAACCACACGTCCAGGATGTCGGTGCTTTTCAGGTAGTCGACTGCCTCGGCGCCGAGGATGGATTCGGGCGTGGCTTTGCTCCACGCCTCGATGCCGCCGGCTTCAACCATGGCTGCGGCTTGATCCATGATCTCCATGGTGCGCGGATGCAATTCGCCCGTGGCGGTGTGGATGAAAAAGGGCAGGGGCACGCCCCAGTTTCGCTGGCGGCTGATGCACCAGTCGGGCCGGCCGGCGATCATGTCGCGCAGGCGGGTCTTGCCGTTCTCGGGGTAGAACTTGGTTTCTTCAATCGCAGACAAAGCCAGCTCGCGCAGGGTGCGGCCGGCGGCGTCTTTCGTGAACACGCCCACGTTGCCCTTGGCGGCATCGGCTTCGTCCATGCGCACAAACCACTGCGCGGCGGCGCGGTAAATCACCGGCGTCTTGTGGCGCCAGCAGTGCGGGTAGCTGTGCTCGATGCCGTGTGTGGCCATCAGGCGGCCGTGCTCGCGCAGCTTGTCAATCACCAGCGGCGCGGCTTTCCAGATGTTCAGGCCACCGAAGAAAGGCAGCTCGTCCACATAGCGGCCGTTGCCTTGCACCGGGTTCAAGATGTCGTCGTGCCCGATGCCATTGGCGACGCAGCTGTTGAAGTCATCCACGCCATAAGCGGGCGATGAATGAACGATACCGGTGCCGTCGTCGGCGGTGGCGTAGTCGGCCAGGAACACGGGTGACAAGCGCTTGTAGCCGTACACGCCGTGCTCGTCGGCTACGTCATGCAGCGGGTGCTTGAAGTTGATGTGGTCAAGCGCTTGGCCTTTTGTGGTGGCCAGCACGGTGCCTTCCAGCGCATAGCGGGCCAGGCATTTTTCAACCAGCACTTCGGCCATCACCAAGAGGCCACGCTCGGTGTCGACCAGCGCATAGCTCAGCTCGGGGTTCAGGTTCAGGGCCTGGTTGGCCGGCAGCGTCCAGGCGGTGGTGGTCCAGATGACGGCGAAGGCTTCTTTGGTCAAAGACTGCAAGCCGAAGGCGGCGGCGAGTTTGTCGGGCTCGGCGCAGGCAAAGGCGACGTCCAGCGTTTGCGATTTTTTGTCAGCGTATTCAATCTCGAATTCGGCCAGCGACGATCCGCAGTCAAAGCACCAGTACACGGGCTTGAGGCCGCGGTACACAAAGCCGCGCTCCATGATGCGTTTGAGCGCGCGGATTTCATTGGCCTCGTTGCCGAAATCCATGGTGCGGTACGGGTTGTCCCACTCGCCCAGCACGCCCAGGCGCTTGAAGTCCGCCATCTGCCCGGCGATTTGCTCGGTGGCAAACGCGCGGCTCTTGGATTGCACTTCGTCACGCGGCAAATTGCGGCCGTGCAGCTTTTCAATCGCGTTTTCAATCGGCAGGCCGTGGCAGTCCCAGCCCGGCACATAGGTCGCGTCCAGGCCCTTGAGCTGGCGCGCCTTGACGATCATGTCCTTGAGGACTTTGTTGACCGCGTGGCCGATGTGGATCTTGCCGTTGGCATACGGCGGGCCGTCGTGCAGCACGAACTTGGGCGCGCCATGCCGCACGTCACGCAGCTTTTTGTAGATGCCTTTGTCTTCCCATTCCTGGACCCAACCCGCCTCGCGTTTGGGCAGGTCGCCGCGCATGGGAAAGGGCGTGTCCGGCAGGTTCAGGGTGCTGCGGTAGTCGGTCTTGGCGTCTTGCATGAGTTTTTTCAGGAGGTTCGGGGCTGGCTTTGGTCGTGGCTGGCGAAGAAGGCTTTGGCGTCTTCGCAGTCCTGCGCGATGCCTTTTTGCAGCGCCTCCAGACCCTCGTATTTGCGCTCGTCGTGCAGCTTGTGCAGCAGTTCGATGCGAACGATTTTACTGTAGGCACTGTCCAGCTTTGTTGCGTCAGGCCAGTCAAAACAATGGACTTCGAGCAGTACGCGCCCGGCGTCTTCAATGGTCGGGCGCACGCCCAGACTGGCCACACCGTCGATGTACGTGTCGTTTGCCAGCAGTCCTTGGGTACGCACAGCAAAGATGCCCATGGCGGCGGGCTTGTTGTGGTTGAAGGGCAGGTTCAGCGTGCGAAACCCCAGCGTGCGCCCCAGCTTTTTGCCATGCACCACGTGGCCCGAGATGCTGTAGGGGCGGCCGAGCAGACGGGCTGCTTCTTCCATGCGGCCATGGGCCAAAGCTTCCCGCACGGCTGAGCTCGACACCCGAATGCCATGGACCTCGTAGCTGTCCATGCGCGCCACTTCAAAACCAGCGGCGTCGCCGGCTGCATCCAGCATGGCGTAGTCGCCTGCGCGCTTGCTGCCAAAGCGAAAGTCGTCGCCCACCAAGATGTAGCGCGCTTGCAAGCCTTTGACCAGGACGTCCTGGATGAAGGCGCTGGCAGCCTGGCCGGCCAAGGCGGCGTTAAAGGGCAGCACCACCACCTGATCAATGCCGCATTTGGCCAACTCCGTGAGCTTGTCGCGCAGGGTTGAAATACGGGCCGGCGCGGTCGCAGGCGAAAAATATTCCCGTGGATGCGGCTCGAAGGTCAGCACCCGGGCGGGTAGTTGCCGGTGTTGGGCCTCGTTCTTGAGCACGGCCAGCATGGCCTGATGGCCTCGGTGAACCCCGTCAAAGTTGCCAATGGTCAGGGCGCAGGGCTGGGCAAGTTCAGGGTGCTGGTGGCCTCGGAAAATCTTCATGCTCAGGATTATCGTTTTTATGCTGGGCCGGTCTGCCCGGCCATGGGTCAAGCCCGGCGGCCATGGCCGGAGCCGCAAAATCACGCTATATTGAGGCAGAGATGCAAGGCACCCGTCCAGGTGCCCATGATTCGATTGCGATGTTTTCCATTGATGGGAGTCTCGTTTTGAAGGTCTTGAAATTGTCCGCCCAAGGTCTGCCCCAGTCCTGGATCAGCCTCGAACAAGCGGTGTTGCATTACGCCGCCGGTGAAGTGCGCTGGGAAGTCGGCGCCGAGGTGGCGGTGTTTCATGGCGGGCACAACGCCATCACCGGCGAGCAGTCCATCGTCACGATCAACAGCATCATTGGCACCAAGGGCGTGCCCAGCATCAACCCCTTTGACCTCAAGCCGGGCCTGACCAACAGCAAGCTCTTTGCCCGCGACCGCAATGTGTGCGCTTACTGCGGCGCCCACTTTCAAGACGAAGAGCTCACGCGCGAGCACATCGTTCCCTTTGCCCAGCAGGGCGTGGACACCTGGATGAACGTGGTCACGGCTTGCCGAAGCTGTAACCACCGCAAAAGCAGCCGCACCCCCGAGCAGGCCCGCATGCCGCTCCTCTACACGCCCTATGTTCCCAGCCTCTGGGAAGACTTCATCCTGCGCAACCGCCGCATCCTGGCGGACCAGATGGAGTTTTTGATGGCACACGTGCCGCGCACCTCTCGTCTGCTGACTTAGGTCGGGCCTCGGGCGAGCCAATAAGTCGGGCCTAGGTGGCCTGGCCCCTCTGAAATTCCCTGGCGAGCTCAATCGCAGGACCACCCTCGCCTCAGCGGGAGCGAGTCTCGATTCTTCCAAGCTCATGGCTGGGCACAGGCGCGCAATCCCACCCCTTTTTTCGCTTCACTGGCGGCTCAAAGCCGGCGCCTTGCCTGTGATGAACGCACAAGAGCGCTTTTTTCGGACAAGTGTTAGTACTTTGTTAAATAAATATTACTGAATAAATTCCATTAAGCGGGGCAGTAAACCTATAAAATCACTACTTAGTTCTAATTTTTCTACTTTCTAACTATTGGCTGCTTGGCGAAATCATGATCGATGTCACACCTGTGATCCTCTGTGGAGGTTCTGGCACCCGCCTCTGGCCTCTGTCGCGCGCGGGCTTCCCCAAGCAGTTCCTCTGCCTGACGGGCACTGACAGCCTTTTCCAGCTGGCAGCCAAGCGACTCGCAAGCTTGGGCGCTCCAGACATTGAAGTCGCCAAAACGTATATCGCCAGTGGTGAGGAGCATCGCTTTTTGGCGACTGAGCAACTGCGCGAAGCGGGTATTGCCCTGGGTGCAGCCTTGCTGGAGCCCGTTGGGAAAAACACCGCCCCTGCCATGACTTTGGCTGCGCTCGCTGCGCTTGAAGGCGGTCACGACCCTGTGCTGGTCGTGACCCCTGCCGACCACACCGTGGCCGATGGCGCTGCCTTCACTTCAGCAATGCAGACTGCCATCCGCGCAGCGAGCACGGGTGAAATCGTCATTTTGGGCATCACGCCCGACTGTCCTGAGACGGGTTACGGGTACATCAAGACAAGCGCATCAGCGTCACGCGCACCCGGTGCGCAGCCCCAGGCCTTAAAGGTCCAAGCCTTTGTAGAAAAGCCGGACCAAGCGACCGCCGACAGCTACCTCGCGCAAGGCGGTTACTACTGGAATGCGGGCATGTTCGTGCTCAAAGCCTCGGTCTGGATGGCGGCGCTCGAGCGATTCCGGCCCGACATAAGCCAGGCGGCGCGCAAGGCCTGGGCTGCTCGCAGCACTGACAACAGCACGACCACCACCTTTGTGCGGCCGGGGAAGGCGGAGTTCTCCGTCGTTCCGGCTGAGTCTGTGGACTTTGCTGTCATGGAGCACTGTCCCGGCAGCGAGTTCGCGATTCACATGGTTCCCTTGAATGCGGGTTGGTCAGACCTGGGGGCCTGGAATGCCGTATGGGGCGTCCTGGCCCAGGACGCGTCGGGCAATGCCCACCAGGGTGACGTTATCAGCACCGACAGCCGCAATAACCTGGTCCATGCTTCGAGCCGCCTCGTGAGTCTGGTGGGGGTGGACAACCTTGTCGTCATTGAAACGCCGGACGCGGTGTTGGTCGCTGACAAATTTCGCAGCCAAGACGTCAAGCACATCGTGAACGCGCTTGCTGCGCAAAAACGTGAAGAGCTCAACCTGCATCGCAAAGTGCACCGCCCTTGGGGCTGGTATGACAGCATTGATGAAGACCTGCGCTTCAAGGTCAAGCGTATCCAGGTCAGGCCTAAAGCGAGCCTGAGCCTTCAAAAACACCACCACCGTGCTGAGCACTGGATCGTGGTCAAGGGAACCGCTGAGATCACCAACGGCGACAAGGTGCTGATCCTGACGGAAAACGAATCGACTTACATCCCCTTGGGAGCGGTTCATCGTTTGTCCAACCCGGGAAGTATTCCCTTGGAAATCATCGAAGTCCAGTCGGGCAGCTACCTCGGCGAGGACGACATCGTCCGGTTTGAAGACACCTACGGCAGGGTCGCTTGATGAGTCAAGAGTCCAAAATCTACATTGCAGGCCACCGCGGCATGGTGGGCAGTGCCATTTGCCGAGCCTTGGCAGCGCAAGGCCAGACGAACCTCGTCACCCGCACGCATGCCGAGCTTGACCTGACACATCAAGCGGCGGTGCAAGCCTTTTTCGCTCAAGAAAAGCCCACCCAGGTGTACCTGGCGGCAGCCAAAGTCGGCGGCATTCACGCCAACAACACCTACCCGGCTGAATTCATTTACGACAACCTGATGGTGCAAGCCAACGTCATTGACGCAGCCTTCAGGAACGGCGTGCAAAAGCTGCTCTTTTTAGGCAGCAGCTGCATCTACCCCAAGCTCGCGCCCCAGCCCATGGCCGAAGACGCCTTGCTCAAGGGGCTGCTGGAGCCGACCAACGAGCCCTACGCCATCGCCAAGATCGCTGGCATCAAGCTGTGCGAAAGCTACAACCGCCAGTACGGCGCCAGCCACGGCGTGGACTACCGCAGCGTCATGCCCACCAACCTGTACGGCCCGGGCGACAACTACCACCCTGAAAACAGCCACGTCATCCCCGCCTTGATCCGCCGCTTTCATGAAGCCAAGGTCACTGGTGCCGAGAGCGTCAGCATCTGGGGCAGCGGCACACCGCGGCGCGAATTCCTGTACGTCGACGACATGGCTGCGGCCAGCGTCTTCGTGATGAATCTGCCCAAAGCCACGCTGGACGCCCACACCCGCCCCATGCACAGCCACATCAACGTCGGCCAGGGCGAGGACATCACGATCAAAGAGCTGGCCCTGGCCGTGAGCCAGACCGTCGGCTACCCCGGCCGCATTGAATTTGACGCCAGCAAACCCGACGGCAGCCCCCGCAAGCTCATGAGCAGCGAGCGGCTGAACGCGCTGGGCTGGCACGCCAGCGTCCGCCTGGCGCAAGGCCTGGCACGGGCTTACCAAGATTACTTAGAGCGTTACCTGGAGCGAGCAAGCACATGACCCAAAACCCGAAACCCCTGCAAATGCCAGCCAAAGTTGCGCTCATTACTGGCGTGACCGGCCAAGACGGCTCCTACCTGGCCGAATTCCTCTTGGAAAAAGGCTACACCGTGCACGGCATCAAGCGCCGGGCCAGCTCCTTCAACACCCAACGCGTCGACCACATCTACCAAGATCCGCACGTCGACAACGCCCGCTTCAAGCTGCACTTTGGCGACCTGAGCGACAGCAGCAACCTGACCCGCATCATTCAAGAAACCCAGCCCGACGAGATCTACAACCTGGGCGCCCAATCGCACGTAGCCGTCAGCTTTGAAAGCCCGGAATACACCGCCGACGTGGATGCCATGGGCACGCTGCGCATCCTGGAAGCCATCCGCATCCTGGGGCTAGAAAAGAAGACCCGCTTCTACCAAGCCAGTACCAGCGAACTCTACGGCCAGGTCCAGGAAATCCCCCAGACCGAAACCACACCCTTCTACCCCCGCAGCCCCTACGCGGTGGCCAAGATGTACGCCTACTGGATCACGGTCAACTACCGCGAAGCCTACGGCATGTACGCCTGCAACGGCATCTTGTTCAACCACGAAAGCCCACGCAGGGGCGAGACCTTCGTCACCCGCAAGATCACCCGGGGTCTGGCCAACATCAGCCAGGGGCTGGAAGAGTGCCTCTACATGGGCAACATGGACGCCCTGCGCGACTGGGGCCATGCCAAAGACTACGTACGCATGCAGTGGCTGATGCTGCAGCAAGACAAGCCCGAAGACTTCGTCATTGCCACCGGCGTGCAATACAGCGTGCGCCAATTCATTGAATGGACGGCAGCAGAGCTGGGGATGCAGCTGCGCTGGGAAGGCGAGGGCATTCATGAAGTGGCCTACTGGAACGACAAGGCCGTCGTCCGCATCGACCCGCGTTACTTCCGGCCCACCGAGGTCGAAACCTTGCTGGGCAATCCGATCAAAGCCAAGCAAAAGCTCGGCTGGGTGCCGGAGATCACGGCGCAGCAGATGTGCCAGGAAATGGTCGCCAATGATTTGGCTAAGGCCAAGCAACATGCGCTGCTGAAGACCAATGGTTACAGCGTCGCCGTGAGTGCGGAGTAATTCGATTGCGCGTCGTCAAGTTGTCAAACGGTCGGGAGTTTCAGGCAAGCCCTGGAACATCCCTGATTGAGGCCGCGTTGGCGAGCGGAGTGATCCTGCCTTACAGCTGCAAAACAGGTCGTTGCAGCACATGCAAGAGCAAGGTGATCACAGGGGAAACGGTCGCGCTTCAAAGCGAAACAGGCCTTAGCGCAGACGAAAAAGCTGAAGGCTGGATCTTGAACTGTGTCCGTTCAGCCCAGACGGACATCAGCTTGGAAGTAGAGGACTTGGGCGGAGTTGTCATGCCGCCAAGCAAAACGCTGCCTTGCCGCATCAGCAGTATCGAGCGCTTGGCCACGAATGTGGTGCGCGTCATGCTGCGCTTTCCACCCAATGCGGAATTCAACTTTATTCCTGGTCAATACATTGATGTTATTGGGCCAGGCGGTATTCGTCGAAGTTATTCATTGGCTAATGCTCAATCGAGCGAAAAGACTTTGGAGCTGCACATCCGCGCGGTGGACGGAGGTGCAATGAGCGATTACTGGTTCAAACAGGCGAAAAACGACGACTTGCTGCGAATTAATGGACCCATCGGCACGTTCTTTTTGCGGGACACGAAGAATATCGATTTGGTATTTCTGGCCACAGGAACAGGTATTGCGCCGGTGAAGGCGATGTTGGAGTCCGTCGCCACGCTTCCAGCTGACCAGCAGCCGCAGTCGATTTTAGTGATATGGGGTGGCAGGACTGAAGAGGACCTTTACTTTGATATTCAAAGTATGCTGGCTGGGCAGGTTTTTGTACCAGTCCTGTCTCGCCCCTCTCTGGGGTGGTCAGGAAAAAAAGGTTATGTGCAGGATGTATTTGTGTCAATGAACCCTGATTTAAGTAATTCGACAGTGTATGCCTGCGGTTCGGAGGCCATGATTCGCAGCGCCAAAGCTGCCTTGCTGCAGGTTGGTTTGCCATCTGCACGTTTCCAATCTGATGCATTTGTATGCTCAGCCGAAAAATAAGAAGGTTGATTTATCTATGAAGGCAGTCATTCTGGCCGGAGGCCTCGGCACCCGATTAAGTGAAGAAACGGCGACGCGCCCCAAACCCATGGTCGAAATTGGCGGAAAGCCCATTCTTTGGCACATCATGAAAATGTATTCTCACCATGGAATAAGCGATTTCATCATTTGCTGTGGATACAAAGGTTATGTCATCAAAGAGTATTTTGAGAATTACTTTTTACATATGTCTGACGTGACCTTTGATATGCAGGCCAATTCCATGCATGTGCATGAGCGGCGGGCCGAATCCTGGAAAGTCACTCTGGTGGATACCGGAGATGACTCCATGACTGGTGGCCGCTTGGGGCGAGTCGCGGACCATGTCAAGGATGAGGAATCTTTTTGCTTTACCTACGGCGATGGCGTGGGCGATATGGACATCAGTGCCGCTATCGAGTTTCATCAAAAGCATGGCAAGGCTGCCACCTTGACCGCGACCTACCCGCCCGGCCGCTTCGGCGCCTTGGATATACGGAACCGCCAGGTGATGAACTTCAAGGAAAAGCCCAAGGGCGATGGCGCCATGATCAATGGCGGATTCTTTGTGCTCAAGCCGGAAGTCTTGAAACACATCAAGGGGGACGGTACCGTCTGGGAGCAAGAGCCTTTGATGGGATTGGCTGACGCCGGTCAACTCATGGCCTATGAGCATCAGGGCTTTTGGCAGCCCATGGATACCCTGCGTGACAAGCATCTGCTTGAAGAACTGTGGGCCGGCGGTAAAGCGCCATGGAAGAAGTGGGCATGAGCAACGGCATGCAGACCCGACCAGAGTTTTGGCGTGGCCGCAAGGTGCTCATGACCGGGCATACCGGCTTCAAGGGAAGCTGGCTCAGTTTGTGGCTGCAGTCCATGGGCGCCGAGCTTTGCGGCATGGCGCTGGCTCCGCCCACAGATCCAGCGCTTTTCAGGGTCGCGAAAGTCGCTGAGGGGATGAACAGCCAAATCGCCGACATACGTGACTACGAAAGCACGGCGCGACTGGTCAAAGCCTTTCAGCCCGAGGTCATCTTTCATATGGCTGCGCAACCGCTGGTGCGACTGTCTTATCAGCAGCCCATGGACACTTATGCGACCAACGTCATGGGCACGGTCCATGTGCTCGAAGCTGCGCGCCATGCGGGGTCGGTCCGCGCGATCGTCAACATCACCACGGACAAGTGCTACGACAACCGCGAGTGGGCTTGGGGCTACCGAGAGGACGAAGCCATGGGTGGCCATGACCCTTACTCGAGCAGCAAAGGCTGCGCCGAGTTGGTCAGCAGCGCTTACCGCAAGTCCTTCCTGAAAGATGCTGGCATCGGCATGGCCACCGCTCGGGCAGGTAACGTCATTGGCGGGGGTGACTGGGCGCAAGACCGCTTGGTGCCTGATACCTTGCTGGCGCTGGAAAAAGGTCAGCCGGTGCAAGTCCGAAACCCGCATGCCATTCGCCCCTGGCAGCACGTACTGGAGCCTCTTTCGGGCTACTTGCTATTGGCCGAACAGCTTCACGAGCAAGGTCAAGCCCATGCCGAGGGCTGGAATTTCGGACCGAGAGACGAGGATGCGCGCCCTGTGCAGTGGATCGTCGAACAGCTGTGCAGCGCGTGGGGACAAGGGGCAAGTTGGGTGTTGCAAGCTGGCGAACATCCGCACGAAGCGAGCTACCTCAAGCTCGATATCTCCAAGGCCAAGCAGCGAATGAACTGGGCGCCGCGCTGGTCGCTGAACACGGCATTGACCCACATCACAGATTGGCATCAAGCCTGGCTACGTGGGCAAGACATGCGCTCGCTTTGCCTGAGCCAAATCAGCCAGTACCAAAACTAAAACCAAAACCAAAAGCAAACTCAAGAATGACCACAACAACCGTTTCGTTCGCCCCCAAGCTCGACAAGCTACGCAGTCAGATCAGTGAGCTGGTGCAGCAATACGCTGACATCGCCCATGCGCCTGCCGCCTTCATCCCAGGGCAGTCCGCCGTGCCTGTGTCGGGCAAGGTCATTGGAGCCAAAGAGCTGCAACTCATGGTTGAAGCTTCACTGGACGGTTGGCTGACCACGGGCCGCTTCAACGCCCTGTTTGAAGAACGTATGGCCAAGTTCCTGGGCGTCAAACACGTGCTCACGGTCAACTCGGGTTCTTCGGCCAATTTGGTGGCGTTTTCGGCATTGACCAGCCCCAAGCTTGGAGAGCGAGCGATCAAGCCTGGCGATGAAGTCATTGGCGTGGCCGCGGGTTTCCCAACAACCGTCAATCCGATCTTGCAGTTTGGCGCGGTGCCGGTGTTTGTGGACGTGGACTTGAGCACCCACAACATCGACGCCAGCTTGATCGAAGCGGCCATTGGCCCCAAGACCAAGGCCATCATGTTGGCGCACAGCCTGGGCAATCCGTTCAACCTGGATGTGGTGACGGCGCTTTGCAAAAAGTACAAGCTGTGGCTGGTCGAGGACTGCTGCGACGCGCTGGGCGCCACCTACAAAGGTCAGATGGTCGGCACCTTTGGCGATATTTCCACCCTGAGCTTTTACCCGGCACACCACATCACCATGGGTGAGGGCGGCGTGGTGTTTACCAACAACAGCGAACTGAAAATGATTGCGGAGTCCTTCCGCGACTGGGGCCGCGACTGCTACTGCCCCCCAGGCAAAGACAACACCTGCGACAAACGCTTTTGCTGGACTAAAAAAGAACTGGGTGGCGAACTGCCTGACGGCTACGACCACAAATACACCTACAGCCACCTCGGCTACAACCTCAAGATCACGGACATGCAGGCCGCCTGCGCTCTGGCGCAAATGGATCGGCTGGAGGAGTTCATTGCCAAGCGACGGGCCAACTTCAGCTACTTGAAAGCCCGCCTTCAGCGCTGCGCCGAATTTTTGCATCTGCCAGAAGCTGCGCCAGACTCAGAGCCATCGTGGTTTGGTTTTCCTCTGGTGTTGAAGGAAAGCACAGGCATCAAGCGTGCCGACCTGATCAATTACCTGGACCAAAACAAGATCGCTACGCGCCTGCTTTTTGCCGGCAACCTGACCAAGCAGCCTTATATGGCGGGCCGCAACTTCCGTGTCAGTGGTGAGTTGAAAAACACAGACGTGGTGATGAACCAGACCTTCTGGCTGGGCACCTTTCCTGGTCTCGGTAAAGAACAACTTGACTTCATCGCAGACAAGTTGGAAGAGTTCTTTGGCGTGAATTTCTGATGACCAGCCTTGCATCAGCCCAACCTGAAGTCTCTGCACAGCAGCGGTTCGAGCCGGCTCGCATGCGACGCACCGTGCTCGAAATGGCTTATGCGGGCTCCACCGTGCACATTGGCTGCGCATTTTCCATCATTGAATTGCTCACGGTGCTTTACCGCAGTCATTTGCACTATCCCGGTAATGAACCACGAGCAGAAGGCCGTGACTATCTTGTGCTGAGCAAGGGTCACGGCGTGATGGCGCAGTACGCCTGCATGCGCGAACTCGGTTGGCTTGACGACACCCACATACAGGGTTATTTCAAAGATGGCAGCCAGCTCAAAGGTTTGTCTGACTCCCGTGTGCCCGGCCTCGAGGTCACGTCAGGCTCGCTGGGTCATGGTTTTTCTGTGGGCGTGGGCATCGCCATGGGCCTGCAACGCAAGGGCGCAGACCAGAAGGTCTATGCAGTCGTCGGTGATGGTGAGCTGAACGAAGGCCCAATTTGGGAGGGCGCTTTGGTTGCTGCCCACCACAAGATGGACAAGCTCATGCTGATTGTTGACAAAAACGGCTTTCAGGCAATGGGCACAACGGATGACGTGCTGGCCCTTGGTGATCTGTCGGCCAAGTTCACAAGTTTTGGATTCGAAACGCTTGAAGTCGATGGACATGACGAAGTCGCAATAGATGCGGCGATCCGTCAGCTATGGGCCACATCGCCAGGCAAGCCCAAGGCCTTGATTGCAGCTACCGTCAAAGGCAAGGGCGTCCCGTTCATGGAGTCAGACAACCGCTGGCATTACACGCGTCTCAATGCCGATACCTTTGAACAAGCCATCAACGCACTCGGCCCTGTGGGAGAGACTCGATGAGAGATGCTTTTTCAAGCTCGCTCGTTCGCCTGGCTCTGGCGGATCCCAAGGTAGTGGTGCTGACGGGCGACCATGGCTACGCTTTGTTCGATGAGTTCCGACAGCAGTGCCCCAACCAGTACGTGAACGCAGGCATCGCCGAGCAAAACATGGTCAGCATGGCCGCTGGTTTGGCGCGCGTAGGTTTTCGCCCGTTTGTGTATGGGCTGGCCGCATTCGTGCCCATTCGCACGGTTGAACAAATCAAACTCGACATCGCGCACGACGACCTGCCGGTGGTTCTGCTCGGCGATGGGGCTGGTTTTGTTTACAGCCACCTTGGCACCAGCCACCAATCCACCGAAGACATTGCCTGTACCCGCGCCATACCAGGCCTTCAGGTCTTGTCACCCGCTGATAGGTTCGAGATGACCGCATGCATGGACTACGCCTACGCAGCCCATGCGCCGGTCTATTTGCGGATGGGAAAGTCTGACCGCGGCGATGTGCATGCAGGGCCGATCAAAGCGTTGCAAGCGGGCACTCTTTTGAAGGTACGTGCTGGCCGCGCTGATGGGCCTGGAATCATTGCTACTGGCTCGATGCTCGCCACAGCCTTAGAAGTGGCGGAGGTGCTGAATCTATCCGTTTGGAGTGCCCCGGTACTCAAGCCGCTGCATGCTGAGGACGTCTGTGCAGTCGTTAAGGAAACCTCAGGGCTGGTTACGCTGGAGGAGCACTCGGTACTGGGCGGCTTGGGGGCGGCGGTCGCTGAAATCAGCAGTCAGCATAACCCCGTGCGCTTGTTGCGTATTGGCGTTCCGGACCAGTTCTCCAAGCATTGCGGTACCTATGCGTATTTGCTGCAGGAGCACGGCCTCGAAACAGAGGCTGTGCGCAAACGGATTGAGATGTTCTTTGGACTGAAAGGGCATGGCGATCAATCGCCTGCATCGTCATGAAAGACCACGGCATTTCTGTCCATCCGCCGCTGGACATTCCAGCGGACGACCTGCAACGCTGTCACGACCTACTTGGCCTGACATCCTGGCGTGCGCTGGCGAACAAGCGCGTATTCATTACCGGAGGCACTGGTTTTGTGGGCAAGTGGCTGCTTGCTACGCTGTTGGACGCGGATATCAAGCTCGGCTTGAATTGCCAAATCACCGTGCTGAGCCGCGATCCTTCCGCTTTCTTGCAGCAGTGGCCAGCCTTGACTGAGCGAGTGAAGTGGATTAAGGGGGACGTCAGGGACTTCCCGATCGGAATGGATCGGTTCGACGTGATCGTCCATGCGGCGACCGACGTCGCGACACATGCCTCGCCCGAAGACGTCTTTCTAACTTGTGTTGACGGTACACGCCGAGTGCTCACGCTGGCGCGCCAGTGCGGCGCTGAAAAGCTGCTGCTCGTGAGCTCTGGTGCGGTGTATGGCCCCATTCCTTCTGCCATGAAACATGTGCCAGAAAGCCATACCGGTGGGCCAGATCCGTTGCAGCGCAACTCTGCCTATGGGGAGGGCAAGCGGGCCGCTGAATGGCTGGTTGCTCAGGCAGGGGGGAACCTTCTGGAGGTCAAGATTGCCCGCGTTTTTGCAGTGGTGGGGCCGCACCTTCCGTTAGATAAACACTTTGCGATTGGTAACTTTTTGCAGGCAGCTATAGCAGGTGAGGCAATCGTTATCCAAGGCGATGGAACGCCTTATCGCAGTTATCTCTATGCAGCCGATATGGCTGCTTGGCTTTGGGCGGTTCTCTTGCGTGGTAATTCTGGGAGAGCCTATAACGTAGGCTCCGAGGAAGGTATTTCGATCGAATCATTGGCACATTGTGTGTGCGCCACCCTAGATAAGCCTCCGAACATTAATGTATTGCAGCAGGCAAAACCTGGTTCCGCAGGTACACACTACGTACCAGACACGTCCCGGGCCCGAACTGATTTGGGTTTGCCTTTAGCCTTGTCTCTCCATGATGCCATCCTCCGAACAGCGCAATGGCATACCCGCACTAGGCATCATGAATACTGAGATTGTGAAGATGCCGAATTCGAAGGCGCAGTCAACGGGATCGTCTTCGGCGTGCCGTAAGTTATTGGGGGTCGCAATCCCTGCATATAAACGCGAAACAATGCTGGCCCGACTACTTGATTCCATCGTTGAAGGAATACCAGTTGTCGTCAGTGACAATGGTGGTCATCTTTCGCAGAAATTTAAAGATCGATATCCTCTGGTTCAATTTGTAGTGGCTGAGGAGGTGGCTGCTCTTGAGAATTGGAACCGCGTAGTCAATGCCATGGAAGCTGAATGGATCGTCATGCCTGGTGATGATGATATTTACTACCCTGATTCGTTCACCAAGATTATTAGTGCGATCAGGTGTGAGTCGGACTCAGACATTTTATTTTTTGGCCACAATATTATTGATGAGGAAGATCGCATTAAAACGACATGGCGGCCTACTTCTCGGCGTTTCACAGCACCTCATGGATTTGATGCTGTGCGTAATGGCACAGAAGCCCGTCCACCAGGCATCGTTTTTAAGGCCGACCTATTTCATCGACTGGATGGCTTTAGCACGGATTTTAAAGTAACTGCAGGCGATAACCACTTTTATCAGCGTGCCACACTAGTCGGTAACGTGACCTGTGTCGATGAGGTCGTAGCTGGATACCGTGTCTGGGAGCATGGTTCGACCAATATGACAATTGCGACTAATGATTGGCTGCGAGAGGTTGATTTGTGGTGCTCTCGTGTTCGAATATTTGCTAAAGAGCACGGCAACTACCATTACCCCCGCTCTCTACAAGACGAGATTTACTTGGCGAATCTTCTGGTTGGCATCCACGTTCTCAAGGGACAAAGTGGTTACTGGGCTCCTTGGAGGCATTTTTTCTCCTCGCGCTACCCTGTGCGTGCGTCAATAGTGCATCAACTTGAATTATTTATTTATCTCTTGAAGCCAAAGCGCTTATGGCGTGGTTGATTTTTGATGATGCTTCAACTAATTTAAATTAAGGTAATTTGGATTTACATGCGCCATAGTGAGAAATCTACTCGAATCCTGCTGACTCTAGGAATGCATCTCAATATTATTTCGAATGATCATTGGTGTTCCTTCTTGGGCTGTAGTCTGGAATCACGCCTGGATATTTTGCGGAGCGCAACATGATCGGCCCCAAATCAGCCAGTGCCAATATCGCATGGGCTACGGCAGCTAAGCTGTTGTCCATTGTTTGTGCCGTATTTTCCGTGCCATTGTTATTGGCATTACTAGGTACAGAGCAATACGGTATGTGGGCGACTTTAACTTCCTTGGTTGCTTTTATCAGCCTGCTCGACCTTGGAGTGGGGAACAGCATGCGCAATTCGGTCGCGTCGATGTCTACTTTTAACGCCGAGTCGGTGCGCCTGGAGTTCATTGGGTTCTTCCGTCTGCTCTGCTTGGTTGGCTTGGTCACAACCTTGGGTTTTTGCGTGGCATTGCTTTGGCTGGACGTGGCGGCCGGTCATGTCCTCGCCGCATGGGTTCTTTACGTACCGCTGCTTGTTTTGCTGCCTCTGATGCTTGGCTCTAGCGTGCTGCAGGGTGCACGAGCCACTGGTTTGCAGTCGGTACTGCATGCAGTTGGGGGTTTTGGATACTTCACTTATGTTGGTTTTCTTGCTTGGCTGGGCCGCACGCCAACGATCAATGAACTGGCGGTGGCTTGGACTTCCTTTTACTTAATAGCCTTGGTGGCGGTTTTCCTTCTCGGGCTACGCACCCTGCAGCTGCCAGCAAGGCGCCTACTCAGCGGATCTTTTGCGTCGCTTCCTAGTGGCCGCCTCCGCGTGGGTTTGGAATTTCTTGTCCTACAGCTGTCCTCTTTAGTTTTATACAGCCTGGGTAACTTGTTGGTCTTTCAGCACTTGGGCTCAAGCGAAGTCGCACGCTTTGACGTCCTCAACAAGATTTT
Organism: Polaromonas sp.; assembly: GCA_040400945.1. GTDB lineage: Bacteria > Pseudomonadota > Gammaproteobacteria > Burkholderiales > Burkholderiaceae_C > Polaromonas. Next base: position 173,701 of record JBBAPG010000002.1, read on the forward strand.
TCAGGTTGGCCTAAGTATCTACACCATCGTTATCGGTGTGATGTGGTCTGAGATTGCAAAGTCACGTGCTGCCTGTGATGCGGACGGACTTGCTCGCACCTTGCGCAGGCTCGCAGGCATCGCCGTCCTTTTTTCCGTAGCTTGCCTGCTTGGGGCAATGGTAGTTCCAGCCTTGATCGATCTCTGGACCCACCACCGGATCGTTGTTGAAACTCATGAGGCCCTGGCCATCGCCGGACTGGTGTCCGTCCAGTCAATGGCGTATGTGGGTGCAGTCTTCATGAATGCATTTGAGCGGATCAGGCTACAAATTTTCCTGGCTGTTGTGGCCACATTGCTCATGGTACCGCTGACGTCCCTTCTCATGGCCCAAGGCCTGGGCATCGCCTCGGTTCCTATCGCCGCAACATTGTTGACCTTTGTCCCCATGATTGTTTGCAGCATCTGCGCCGTGCAATTGATACGCGGGGTTGGAAAAATTGAGGGCAGCCCTGCATGACTATCCTCCTGCGTCGTTGTATTCGTGCACTTCTAAACCGTCTTCCACGGAGGCTTCAGGTGCGAATTGACGGATTTCGCGCCCCAAGCAGTTCCGCGAATCTCGGCCCTGGAACTTTTGTTCACTCTTCAGTGCAAATACTGGGTCGCGCTTTCGTCCGGATCGGCGCTAACAGCGTCATATCTCAGGATGGCTGGTTGAACGTTAATCATCGGACGGGGGGCGTGCCTGCCATCGAGATCGGAAACCACTGTTTCATCGGTCGCAGGAATTTTTTTTCATCAGGTCGGCGAATTGAGGTGGGTGACTACGTGCTGACGGCAAACGACTGTCACTTCTTGGGTAGCAGCCATATCGTGACTGACCCTATGCAGCCATGCATCACCACTGGGACGACTGATTCAGACACGATCTCAATTGGGCACAACACGTTTTTGGGCGCGGGTTCGCGCGTGCTGGGGCATGTGTCCATAGGACACGGTTGCGTTGTCGGCGCTTGCGCGCTGGTCACACGCGATATTCCGCCCTTCTCGCAAGCAGCTGGGTTTCCAGCCATTGTGCGCCGCCGCTACAGCTTTCCTCGTCAATCATGGGTCCTTGCTGCAGAGTTCACCCCAGAAGACGAGCGCGCCCTCCCTAGCGCCGCCGACTACCTTTCCCAACTTCGTTTGCGCCCCGCGCCCCACATGCCTTACTTAGCCGCAGGCAGCGACATGGGGCACTTGTGAACTCAAATGAAAGCACGGTCATGACAACGCCGCATCGAGCCACTGCGGTCGTTCTTGGCGCAGCCGGGTTCGTTGGGCGGCATGCCGCGATGGCGCTCGCCCGCCAAGGCTGCCGCGTTCTTGGTGTGGGCCACGGCCAATGGCAGGACACGGAGTGGCGCCAATGGGGACTCACTAATTGGTTGGAAGCCGACATCGGTTTTGAAGCCTTGGACAAAATCACAGGCGGAGTAGTTCCCCAGTGCGTAGTCCATTGTGGTGGCAGTGGCGCGGTGTCCTATTCGTACAACAATCCGTTGGCAGACTTTCAGCGCGCAACGCAGAGTACCGCCGCGGTGCTGGAATGGATACGGTTGCGATGTGCCGATACCTGTCGATTCGTACTAGTTTCCAGCGCCGCTGTCTACGGTGATCAGGGCGATTCGGATGCAACGGAGAAATCAGTGCGATCGCCCATTTCCCCCTATGGGGTACATAAGGCCGCTGCCGAATCGCTGTGCGAGTCGTACAGCCGATTCTTCGGCGTTGCTTCGAGCATCGTCCGGCTTTTTTCGGTGTACGGAGAAGGTCTGCGCAAGCAACTATTGTGGGACGCGATGAATAAGTTCCGCTGTGGAAATAACAAGTTCTTCGGCACAGGCAATGAACTCCGCGATTGGATTCACGTCGACGATGCAGCCGTCCTGCTGGCACTAGCCGGCATGTCGCGTCAGTCCGCTTTCGAGGTGTACAACGGCGGCGCCGAGCAGGCTACGACGCGGAACTTGCTCGACGGTCTTGCGCTGGCCTGTGGTCATGCTCAGGGCATCGAATTTAACAACGAAGTGCACAAGGGAAATCCACGCCGCTTAACTTCAGACTACGGGCACACCTCTCTCTTACTCAACTGGGCGCCGAAAGTGAGGCTTGAAGACGGTCTGGCTCGGTATGTGTCGTGGTTTCAAACACTGCATGGCGAGCTCTACCTGCGCGAGGGTCAACGATGACGGCAAATTCATCCATCGCTGTCGCGTTCTTATTTTTTTCTGATGGAAACGAATGGCACGGCGGAAAGAACTACTTCCGCGGACTTTTTGGCGCACTCGAAATTGACTCCGCTTGCAAGCTCCGTGCGGTTGCGGTCATCGGGCGACGCGCCGACACAACCGGCTTCGGATTCCCTGCGTCGGTAACCTTCGTTCGTTCCAGCACACTGGACCGTGGCAGCCCCTCGTGGTTTCTTGACCGGGTCTGTAAACGGCTGTTCGGTTGCACCCCCCTGCTTCGCAGAGATTTAGCGCGCGTAAACGTTCGTGTTGTATCCCATTCAGATCCCCGCGACTCCGGTAATTTTCCAACTATCGCTTGGATACCCGACTTCCAGCATGTGCACCTTCCGCACTTTTTTGAACCAGCCGAAATTGTCAGACGCAATGCGGAGTTCAAACTTCTGCTTGACCTATCAGATTTGGTCGTCGTTAGCAGTCATGCGGCTCGCCACGATCTGGAAAACTTCTCGCCGGAGAATGCACACAAGGCGCGTGTACTGCAGTTCTGTGCGGTGCGGCCTGAACTTGCCGTAGACGAGGGTGACGATCTTGCTGCGCTTTATGGATTGGCGGACCGGTTCTTCTACCTGCCAAGCCAACTCTGGGCCCACAAGAATCATCGGTTGGCGGTGGAGGCCCTTGCCCAGGTTCGTAGTCGCTGGCCGCTCGCCCAGATCGTTTGTAGTGGGGCGCTGTCCGACTACCGTAATCCAACTCACATTCAGGCCTTGCAGGCGCGCATTACGGAACTCGGACTACAAGACAGTTTCAAGCTTCTCGGATTAATCCCTTACGACCATATTGTGCGCCTGATGCAGCGATCAGTTGCCGTTATTAACCCGTCCTATTTCGAGGGTTGGAGCACGACCGTCGAGGAAGCCAAAGCAATCGGTACGCCATTGCTGTTATCTGACCTCGTTGTACACCGAGAACAATGCCCGAGTGGCGAGGCACTCTTCTTCTCACCTGACGACAGCGCGGCGCTTGCACAACGCATGGAACACGTGCTTGGCGGTGACTGGCCGCAAGCCTCCACCGACCGTAAGGGCGTAGCGCTCAGCCAATACAAAAATCGGGCATTGGCGTTCGCACGTACCTATCAGGCGATAGTGGAAGAGCTCGCTTAGCCAAATAAATTATTTGAAGCAGAAATAAATCTATAGATCGATCATCAATTGAATAATACGCGCATCATGAAGGGCCGCAAAGCGTTGATCTGTGGCATAGGAGGCCAAGACGGAGCATTCCTTGCCCGAATGCTTGTGAGAAAGGGTTATTGTGTATTCGGCACATCCCGCGATGCACAGGGTGGGTCCTTTTCAAATCTAGAAAAGCTGCAAATACGAAAAGAAGTCGTTCTGCTCTCTATGGCACCTGAGGATTTTCGAAGTGTCTTTAAGGCACTTAAATCTGTGGAGCCCGATGAAGTATATTTCTTGGCTGGGCAGTCCTCTGTCGGGCTCTCGTTTGAGCAGCCCGCAGAAACCATTCAAAGCTTTACCTTGGGGACACTGAATGTCTTAGAGGCATGTCGCATGCTGAATCAAGACATACGCCAATACCACGCGGGTTCTAGCGAGTGTTTCGGCGATACGGCCGGAATTCCCGCTACCGAGACGACGGGATTCACACCTCGAAGCCCCTATGCAGTTGCCAAAGCCTCCGCATTCTGGCTTGTCGACAACTACCGTGAAGCTTATGGTCTTTACGCCTGCACAGGGATTTTGTTCAACCACGAATCTCCACTGCGCCCCGCCCGGTTCGTAACTCAGAAAATTATCCAGGCAGCCAAGCGCATCGCTGATGGTTCAAAGGAAATACTAGAACTCGGACGATTGGATATTGCCAGGGATTGGGGATGGGCGCCTGACTATGTTCAAGCCATGTGGATGATGTTGCAGCAGCCCCAGCCTTCTGACTACTTGATTGCTACTGGGAAAAGCTACACCTTGGAAGCCTTTGTAAAGACGGCATTTGAGCAGGTCGGCCTGGACTGGCGGGCCTACGTGCGGCATTCGCCTGAACTGAATCGACCTACCGATATTGCGTTGAGTTCCGCCGACCCATCCAAGGCTCAACGCGAACTGCACTGGACTGCCCAGTTGGATATGCCTGGGGTTGTGGAGCGGATGGTTGCAGAAGTGTTGGAATAAATAGGCTCAAATCAATGTATGACATTCAAACACCCAAGGTTTCGGTCATCACCGCATCCTATAACTGCTGGGAACATCTTGAAAAGACCTTGAAGTCGATGGCAGGCTATCCATATCAAAACATACAACACATCGTTGTTGATGGCGGGTCAACCGACGGAACTATCGAAAAAATACAAGCTTACAGGGACCGAATCGATGTGTTTATTTCTGAACCCGATGAGGGAATCGCAGACGCATGGAACAAAGGCCTGCGCCATGCATCCGGCGACTATATTGCCATCTTGAACTCTGGCGACGAATACCATAGGCAGTTTTTGGCCGAAAGTATTGGAAGTATTCAGAACGAAGACCTTGCTCTGAGCTATGGAGAGACCTACATGGTCTCCGAAGTTGGCAGGATGATATCAAAGGTCGATCAAGCGTTCAATCCGAAAGTAATGGACCAGTCCTTCGGGTTTTTGCATACAAGCGTGCTAGCGCACCGGCGGGTATACGACGTGGTTGGAGAGTTCGATAAAAATTTTAAAATCGCGCTTGATATTGACTGGCTGCTGCGAGCGTTTAAAAAGGATGTGAAATTTCGGAAATCGACCGCTAAAAACTACATGGTGGCTGGTGGTGTGAGTGAAAAGCACAAGAATCGTGCGCGTGAAGAATACAAGCAGGCGCTCATCAATCATGGATTGCTTAGCCAAAGCAAGGTTTCAAGGCACGATCTTTATTTTGTTTTAATTCGACTTCTTGAGTTTTTTAATATTTTTAAAATCAAGGCCAAGTTCAAAACTCAATTCATCTTCGCGGCGCTCCATTTATTCAATATGGCTCATCGCTGGACGCCATTTTTTGCACTTCGTAAAATACTTTACAAGGCTGCCGGGTTTGATGTCCATCCCACCGCTGTCATTCAACCTTCTGGTGAGTTTTTTTCATTTAGAAGATTTAGTGTTGGCAAAGGCTCGGTGATCAACAAGAGTTTTAGATTAGATAACAGAGTAGGTGTCCATGTGGGTGAACACGTGTCTGTCGCGCACGATGTTTCAATATACAGCTTGGGCCATGACATCAACTGCGAAATGTTTTCGACGAAGGGGCGTCCTGTCGTCATCGAGGACTACGCGGTGATATTCGCCGGAGCAAAGATTATGCCTGGCGTTCGAATCGGACGTGGTGCCGTTGTCTATGCTGGCAGTATTGTCACCAAGGATGTTCCTCCATTGGCTGTGGTGGGTGGAAACCCTGCCACGCTCATCTCAAGTCGTGAATGCCGTCTGGCCTATGATTTGAGTTACGACTACTGGTTTGCGCATTGAATATGTTGGCATTTTATATATCCCCCAACTTATCTGTCCATCATTACGGTGGGGCGGTTGTTGCACATTCAAATCGCCAGGCATTGGAGGCTATTCCCGGTATCAGGGTTACACCCATGACGGTTAATCGATATGCTTGTGCGGGTGTGATTAAGCTTGCGAGCTCGGAGTCTCGCCTGGGTACTTTGCTTTCTCACTTAATGCTGCTTAGCGCCACAACCCTTAAGTTTAGGGGATTTTTGCACCTCATCAAGATGGTCAGAAATCAGAAGCCTGATCTTGTATGGTTTGACTCTTCTTGTTTTGGCGTGTTGGCATGGTTGATAAAAATAATCAGCCCGAAGACAAAGGTGTACGTTTTTTTCCAGAACATCGAAAAAAACATGATCAAGATGGAAGTCAAGTCGAGCGCGATAAATATTTTAAAGTTTCCCGCGGTAGCCTTGAATGAGTCTCTATCGATTCGATATGCAGATCGCTGTCTGGCGATCACTGAATCCGTAGCCCGATATATTCGCTCTACATCAAAAAACACATGCGTTGATTGCATTTCAATAGGGCGACGAGATGATTTTGTTGTTTCTGGCCGCCCAAGCCCCTATGAATTTAATTATCTCCTTTTTGTAGGTTCTGACTTCCCGCCCAATGTGAGCGCGGTGAAGTTTCTGGATCAGAAGCTTGCTGGACGTATAGGCGATTTAAAAATTGTTGTAGTGGGTTCTGGGATGGAAAAGCACGTAGATAAGTTTAAGAATGTCGTGATAGCTGGGTCGGTGGACGACATCTCTTTGTATTATCAGCATGCGTGCAAGGTGGTGGCTCCGTTGTTTTCTGGCGACGGGATGAAAATAAAAATAGCAGAAGCGCTGATGTTCGGAAAAACCGTGGTTTCAACTCCATTTGCCGCAGTTGGATATGAAAATATGCCTTCCTTTGCTTTACAGATTGCGGAAGATACTTCTAATTTCTTGAGCCTTCTCCTTCAGCCTTCACCTATTTATGATGAAAATATCAGAATGTTGTGGCTCGACAATTACTCTCAAGAAGCTTTGAGCAGAAAGATTGGGCAGGTGATTGCACATGGTTAAATCTATTAGTACTGCAGAACCAGTCAATTTTCTAGGCCCGTCCTTATTTTTCCTGACTGGCTTTGTCTATTACTTTTTTGTTCCCCCGCTTGCGTTCGCTTTATTTCAGGATAACGATCACGTATTGCGCGCAGAAAGATGGATTTCCCTTAGTCAGTATGATGTTTATTATTTTCTCGATGGGGTGATAATCCTTGTTTCCTGGATTTTTGGAAGTTGGCTTGGCTCTCTAATATTCAAGTCGAGACAACCTTCGTCTTTGGACGATGTGGCTTACCGAGTCAAATCAGCCTGGATGTTGGTGGCTTTTCTGTTCGCCCTTTCAGTCCTCTTTTTAGTCGATGCCATACGCGGTGGCGCAACTTTTTTTACGGGTTATCAAGATTACAACATTTTGGTGCTGGGACCCTTTGCCACCATGTCATTTACGGCGATCATGTTCCGGTCGTTTTTTTATGACAAATATGTGCGCATGGGTTTTTTGTTGATATTTTTAATGTCTGCCGCTATTTTGCTTGGACTTGGCTCCAGGATGCTGGTGATGATATCCATGGTTGTGGCTGCAGTTGATTATTACCATACTCACCGCATCAAAAAATTAACCATCGCCTTGTTGGGGACTTTTATTTTAAGTGTGGCCATGGTGATGCTTGCGGTTGGTGTTGTTCGTGATGGTGGCGACATCAATGCGGAAAGTCTGCTTGGCGTACTATTTGCCGAACCTTTGTTTACTTCAATAAGCTCACTTCGTTATTTTGTTGTTTTCGATGGTCGTCAGGCACTTGCCTTTCCGATTGACTACATCAGTGGCTTCATCAACTTCATCCCATCTATTATTTTCCCCGGAAAAATTGAGTTGATGGAGAAGTGGAGCAGTATTGCTTGGGATTACAAACCCTTCGGCGCAAGCGCTTTGCTTGCCAATTTGTATATAAATTTTGGTTTCCTATATCCATTTTTTATTATTTCTGTAGCCTTGCATTATTCGTACCTGTTTTCCAGGGCTAAGGGTTCGCGTATTTTTCGCATGATCTATATTTCCTCGCTTCCCTTGCTTCTGTTTTATATCCACAGGGAGGGTTTTGTGACCGTGGTTAAGGTCATGTATTTTAATAGTCTATTGCTTCCTATTACATTGGTTTACCTGATGAAGCTGATGGATTATTTAAAGTATTCTGATGTCAGCTCTGTCTCACGAGCACGCCCGTCGTGAAGATATTGTTCCTTGTTGAAAGTGTGTCCGTTCCTTATGGTGGTACAGGTTTGGCGGCGCAGCAGCTTGCTCAGGCCCTGTCAAACGCGGAGCAGGAGGTGTCGATTTGTTTGATGCGCAGCGAACAACCGGTTTGGCCTGTGCCTGTGGGTTCGCGGGTGAGCTGGTTGAAGTTACCTTCAGGCGCCTTGGGCAGAATCAAATACTTTTGGCAAATTGCTGACCTGCACATTGACGTGGTGCATTTGCATGGGATCTGGAACCCTTGGTGGGCGCTTTCAGCCTTTTTGCTGGCGCTGCGCGGCGTCCCCTTTGTTGTATCCCCACACGGCAGTTTGGAACCTGCTGCATTGGGTTTCAAGAAAACAAAAAAGCGCTTAGCTTTATGGATCTACCAAGGCTTGGCATTGCGTCTGGCCGCAGGCTTGGTCGCTACCTCACAGAAAGAGGCGGACAGTTTGCTGGCCTTGGGTTTCAATGTAAGCCGAGTTCATATTGTTCCCAATGGTCTCGATTTGGCCTCTGACGGGAATCGCTCTGCATTGGGTCGGCTCCATTACGGGCCTGACCTTCATTCAGGTACGCGAACCTTTGTCTTTATGTCGCGTGTTCACCCGATCAAAGGGCTTCCCTTGCTTGTGAAGGCTTGGGTCAAAGTAAAGCGGCCGGATTGGCAAATTATTGTGGCCGGAAGCGATGAGGGTAGCCATCAGGCGGAGGTCATGGCGCTGGCGCAATCTCTGGGTGTGCTGGCGGACTTTCATTTTGTGGGTCCAGTGCACGGCGATGCGAAAGAGCGTCTCCTCGCTTCAGCGGATGTGTTTGTTCTGCCAACGCATTCCGAGAATTTCGGCATTGTGATAGCTGAGGCCCTCAGCCATGGCCTGCCTGTAATCACGACCAAGGGTGCGCCTTGGCCGGAGCTTCCTGAAAAAGGTTGCGGCTGGTGGTGTGACGCGCATGAGGAGTCGATTGCAGACGCGCTGAAAGAAGCCATGACGCTGCCTTCGTCCGTCCTTCGCAGCATGGGTGCCAAAGGCAGGGCGTGGGTAGAGAGCAGTTTGACATCCGAGAAAATCGCCAGAAAAGCAATAAATTTGGTGTATATTCGTGCTAAAAGTACTAATCACAAAGTCCTAAATTCTTAAGATCACCCATGAAGATACTCGTTTTAGGTGCCACTGGCATGCTGGGCAGCACGCTGGTCCGCTACCTCAGTCGCAACACCGACTTACATGTGATGGCCTCGGCGCGTGAGCCGGCGGTCAAAGTCGCTGACGTCTTAAAAGTAAGCGTTGACCGGGTGCTTGGGGGATCTTCTTTTTCAGGGGATTCGCTGTGTGCCTTGTCTGCCATGACAGCTTTCTCGGGCGTGAACAACTCCGACTCTACAGATTGGAGTACACATCAGTTTTTGCGGGCTGTGGTGGACTTCGAGCCTGATGTGGTCATCAACGCGATCGGGGTGATCAAGCAAAACGAGGGCAGCAAGGACGCGTTGCTTTCGGTGCCCTTGAACACCTTGCTGCCGCACTTTCTGGCACGGGTTTGCAAAGAATTGGGAGCGCGGCTGATCCACGTGAGCACTGACTGCGTTTTTTCCGGCGCAAAGGGAAGTTACACGGAAACCGATCAGTCCGATGCGACTGATTTGTATGGTCGAAGCAAGTTCATGGGTGAGGTTCATCACCAGCGCCATGTTGTTACCTTGCGCACTTCGATCATTGGTCATGAGCTTTGGCGCCAGTCCAGCTTGCTCGAGTGGTTTTTATCCCAAGAGGGGCCAGTATTGGGCTATCGCCACGCGGTTTTTTCGGGTCTTCCCACTGTGGAACTGGCCCGGGTGATCGAGCAGTTCCTGCTGCCCCGGCCTGATCTGAATGGGCTGTACCACATCTCCTCGGATCCTATTGATAAGCACACATTGCTACGACTCATCGCTGAGCAATATGGCAAGCCCGTCGCCATGCTGCCGGCAGACGAGCCGACCATCGATCGATCCCTGGACTCCAGCAAGTTCAGACAGGCCACAGGATTTATGCCTGAGTCATGGCCAGAGCAAATTCGCCGCATGCGCGAGTTCGGATAAATCGATTCTTTAGGAGTTGCAGTGAAAGTCGCCACCATCGTGGGCACCCGCCCCGAAATCATTCGTCTGTCCCGCGTGATTCAAAAGCTGGATCAGCACACCACCCATCTGCTGATTCACACAGGGCAAAACTACGATTACGAACTCAATGAGGTGTTCTTCTCGGACCTCGGGATTCGTAGACCTGATGTGTTCCTGAATGCCGCAGGGCAAAGTGCCGCTGAGACCATCGGCCAGATCATCATCAAAATCGACCAGGTTTTTGAGCAGCACCAGCCCGACGCCATCGTCATCCTGGGTGATACCAACAGCTGCCTGACTTCGATTGCAGCCAAGCGCCGCAAGATCCCGATCTTTCACATGGAAGCCGGCAACCGCTGCTTTGACATGCGGGTGCCAGAGGAAATCAATCGCCGCATCGTGGATCACATCTCTGATATCAACCTCACGTATAGCGCGATTGCGCGCGAGCATTTGCTGCGCGAGGGCCTGCCGCCAGACCAAGTGATCAAGACAGGGAGCCCGATGCGGGAGGTGATCGAACATCACCGGGGTGCCATTGACGCGTCAGATGTGTTGCAGCGCATGCAGCTACAGCCCAGGGCCTATTTTTTGGTGAGCTCACACCGCGAGGAAAACGTGGACTCCCCTGTGCAGCTTCAGCGCCTTGTGGGCATCCTCAACCAACTTGCCGAGACCTACAAAATGCCCGTGGTGGTGTCCACCCATCCCCGCACGCGCAAACGTCTGGAAGCTTTGGATGCCAAGCCCCACGCGCTGGTGAACTTCATGAAGCCTTTTGGCTTTCTGGATTACATCCAGCTACAAACCCAAGCGCGTTGCGTTTTGTCGGACAGCGGCACCATCACAGAGGAGTCCTCGATCCTCAATTTCCCTGCCTTGAACCTGCGGGAAGTCCATGAGAGGCCAGAGGGTTTTGAGGAGGCTTCCGTCATGATGGTTGGGCTGAGCTGGGAGCGCGTGAAGGATGCCATGCGGGTGCTGGATGCGCAGGCGCGCGGTGACAAGCGCGACCTCAAGCTGGTCAGCGACTACGCACCGGACAACGTATCCGAAAAAGTGTTGCGCATTGTGTTGAGCTACACCGACTTCGTGAATCGCCGGGTATGGCGAAAACCCGAGGTGGCCTGAGGCCATGAGACTTCTCATCATCGCAGATACCTTTGTGCCTCTGCGCACATCTGGTGCTGTGCAGCTTTATGACCTGTCGCGGGAACTCGTTCTGCAAGGGAACGAGGTGACAGTGTTGGTGCCGGCCGGCGACGCAGGAAGCCCTTGGTATGAGTTGGAACAACTTGAAGGCGTTCAGGTTTTGCGGCTCCGAGCCCCTCGGATGAAGGACGTCAGTTACATCCGTCGGTTAGCTGCAGAGTGGTCTACGCCGTACTTGATGCACCTCCTGCTGCGCTTAAGTCCGCTTGCATCCGTGCGTTGGGACGGCGTGATTTGGTATTCCCCCAGCATTTTTTTGACGCCTTTGGTCAAGCGAGTGCAGCGTCAAAGTCAGTGCCGTAGCTATCTGATCATTCGCGACATCTTCCCCGAATGGGCTTTGGATATGGGGCTGCTGCGCCCCGGACTGGCATACCAAATTTTGCGCTCTGTGGCTGATCAACAATTCAAGGTAGCCAGTGCTATCGGCATTCAGACCAGCGGTAACGGGTCCTACTTTGAGGGTCATAGGGCTCGATGGGCTCCGAAACTGGAGGTTCTGCATAACTGGCTTACAGCACGGCCGGTTGGGCCCTGCTGTATCGATATCCAAAAAACGCCACTCGCCGGCCGGGTACTGTTTGTTTACGCGGGCAATATGGGTGTGGCCCAAGGCATGGCGGTGTTGATAGACCTGGCTGAAGCGCTACTGGGCGATGACAGGGTGGGCTTCGTCTTTGTCGGGCGCGGGCAGGGATATGCCGACTTGGTGCGCGCCGCCGCCCAACGGGGTTTGCATAACGTCTGGTTTCACGATGAGATCGACCCGGACGAAGTTCCTGGCTTGCTCGCGCAGTGCCATGTCGGGCTGGTGGCCTTAGATCGGCGCCATCAAAGTCACAACATTCCGGGCAAATTTTTGTCTTACATGCACGCCGGCATGCCGGTACTGGCTTCCGTGAATCCCGGGAACGACCTCGTGTCGATGATCCAGGAGCGCAGCTTAGGAGAAGCTGTGACAAGTTACTCGCTATCAGACCTGATGCCTGCCGCATTGCGACTGGTTGAGGCGATGGACAACAAGGCAATGCGACCTTTTGCGCACCGCAGCCATTTGGTCGCACAAGAGGTTTTTGACTCCCGGGTTGCCGCGGAACAGATCATCGAGAAGCTAAGCCCTCGCTGACGTGCCAGCCAAGTGGGCTGGGATTTCATGGATTCGTGCTCGGTCCAGAATTTTTCACCCGTCCATTCATTCCTTCGTGTGAGATCAACTTTTTTAGCTCAAAAGTATCGTTTTGAACTAATCAAGTCAATCGATTCAACTCTTCGTGATAAAACTAAAGCATGAATTTCTACAGCGATATTTACAACATGAGCCGCTCCTCCATGTTCAAAAAAGTTGGCGCAAGTCTCATGACCCTGTCCTTGGGGCTTCAGTGTTTTGCTGTCCATGCACAGACCTCCGCCGCTGCAGCAGCCCGCTCTGCCTCTACCGCCACTCGGTCGGCCACGACCTCCGGTCTGGGTACGGCAGCACCGGCTGCGCCCGCACTGAGATTGACCCCATCGGGCTCGATTCAAAACCTCGGCAACGCTGGCACTGGAAACACACCCAATGCAGAGCGCCGTGCATCAGACAACAAAAAACTCCTCCCTACCAAACTGCTTGAGGAGCTGAATCCCAATCAGTTCCAGATATTTGTGTACGAAAACACGGGCAAGCTGTTGCCACTGTATGGTTCTGAGTTGTTTAACAACACCCAAGGTTTTACAGAGGACGCGGCTGCACTCCCGCCGCCCGACCATTTGTTGGGGCCCGGCGATGAGGTCAGCGTGCAAATATGGGGAGCGGTCGAATATTCCGGCTCCCACGTGCTTGACCGTACCGGGCAGATCACTTTGCCGCGGGTAGGGACCTTCAGTTTGCAGGGGACTGCGGTCAAGGATCTTGAGACCGCCCTGCGGCGTCAAGTTGGACGTGTATATGTCGCTGGCGTCACCGTCACCGCAACCATGGGAAAGGCGCGTGGTGCCACGGTTTATGTCGTTGGGCAGGCCAAACAGCCGGGTACTTACAACGTCAGCAGTTTAAGCACGCTGCTCAATGTGTTGTTCGCAAGCGGCGGACCTAGCCCCAGGGGCAGCATGCGCGACATTCGCCTGGTGCGTCGAGGTCAGGTAGTGACCCGGCTTGATCTGTACGACTTGATCGCCCGGGGCGATAAGTCGCGTGACATGACGGTACAGTCTGGCGACGTGCTGATGATTCCGCCTGCTGGTCCGCGTATGGCCTTGCTCGGAGCAACGGACCATGAAGCGATCTATGAACTCAAGCCGAATGACACCATCGGCAGCGTCATGAACATGGGTTCGGGCACCTTCCAGGGCTTGACCAGCACGGCCAAGGCTCTGCTTGAGCGAGTCGATGCGCAGCAGTCGCTCAGCCCGCGAAAAGTTTATGACGTGACATTGGATAGCGCCAGCTTAGCGATGCCTTTGCGCGACAGCGACATCCTGACTCTATTTCAGATCAGTCCTGCCTTTGGAAATGCTGTGACTTTGCAGGGCGTTGTGGCTCAGCAGTTGCGTCATCCCTTCGCTGACGGCATGCGCGTGAGCGATGTCATTCCTGAGCGCGACGCTTTGATCTCTGGCGACTATTACAAACGCAAAAATATGTTGGTGCAAAACATCGAAGGTGGCGGAGCCGTAGGCGAGTTTGCCAGTCGTGTGGCGAACAGGGCTCGAAGTGGCGCCGATGAGGTTAACTGGGAATACGCCGTGGTCGAGCGCTTTAACAAAAGCACTATGCGGCCAGAGCTGTTGCCTTTCAACCTCGGTCGAGCAGTCATTGAGCGCGATCCCGCACACAACTTGTTGCTCGAAGCGGGCGATGTGATCACCATCTTGAGTGCCGCTGACATTCAGCGCCCCTCCATCCGAAAGCCACGCATCGTTCGGCTGGAGGGTGAGGTTCAAGTGCCAGGCATTTACCAGTTCGAACCGGGTGAGACCCTTAGGCAGGTGATCAGCCGTGCGTCGGGATTGACGCCACAGGCTTATTTGTTTGGTGCTGAATTGGTTCGAGACAGCGTGCGTGTTCAGCAACAGAGCAATCTGGATGCGCTAATTCGCCGATTGGAGGCTCAACAGCGCAGTATTGCAGAAAAGTTGGCTGCCAATGCTGGCGAGCGCGAGGGACAGGTGCGCGCACAGCTCGACCAGCAAAAGGAAAACCAGAACCAGCAAATTGAACGGCTGCGTGAATTGCGCAGCAAAGGTCGGGTCGCGTTGGAAATTGACGCCGAGAAGTCCTTAATCACGCGCGAAAAAGCTGCCCTATTGCCCGACTTGCCACTAGAAGATGGGGACACATTATTTATCCCTTCGCAACCTGGGTTCGTCGCCGTGGTTGGTCATGTCAACAACGAAAACTCCTATCTCTATCGCGGCAATTTAACTGTCGGCGATGTGCTGGACCGTGCAGGGCCTATTGAGGGTGCTGATATGTCGGAGGTATTCGTTTTGCGCGCGGACGGCAGTGCGCTCAACAAGCGCAAGGTATCGCTCTTTGGAAGCTTGGATGGCACGCGCCTGATGCCGGGGGACACCGTCGTGGTGCCCTCAAAGACTGACCGTGAAGGTGTTTACAACTTTGCGGTGAGGACCCTGAAGGACTGGTCAACGATTCTTCTGAATTTCGGTTTGGGCGCCGCTGCGTATAAAAGCCTGACCAATTAATGGCGTGAATTTTTGAACTCACCCTCCGGCGAATATTTTTAAAGTCTTGATTTCCCTCGTCTAAATGAACACAGAACACCTGACTGAATCTCCATCCCTCGAAGGGGGTGATGTGAGTCTGCTTGATCTCATTCGGGTATTTGTAGATAACTTGAGGTTGCTTGTGCTTGGACCAATATTGGTCGGCACGGTGGTCACTGCTTCGGTCTACCTGCTCATAACCCCATACTACACATCGTCTGTGAAATTCATCACACCTCCGCCTCCCCAGAGCGTTGGAGCTGGTGCTTTGAGTGCCTTGGGGTTTCAGGGTTTTGGCGGTGGCGGCGGATTTGGGGCAAGCCTACGTAATCCAACCGATATTTATTTGGCTTTCATGACAAGTAATCGGTTGCGCGATGTCGTGATTGAAAAATATAATTTAAAAGATAAATTTCCAGGTAAATCTAAGGATGAAATTAGAGCGGCTGTGGGGGCTCAGGCCGAAGTTAAAATCGGCAGAGATGGAATAATAACTGTAGAGGTAACTGATAAAAATCCTCAGCGTGCAGCCGAAATGGCCAACCTTTATCCATTCCTTCTGCAGGAAATGATGACCGAGTACGGCGTTACTGAGGCAAATGCTCGTAAAGCATTTCTGAAAAAGCAAGTCGATCAGATGCGAATTAGCATAAGGGCACAAGAAGCAGAGCTCAAGCAGACTGGAATGAATGTCGATATGCTCAAGCTAGACATGGGCTCTTCTGTTGCTGAGATGGCCAATCTGAAAAGTGCAATCACAAGCCAGGAAATTCGGCTCAGATCATTATCAAGTTACCTGGCGTCAACAGCACCGGATTACAAGCTGGCCCAGAGTGAGCTGGTAAGCCTGAGAGTTCAGTTGCAAAATGTTGAAAATTCGCACAAGAAGCAGCCCGGTAGTAGTAGTTATCCGGAAAAATACAGAAGCTATCTATATGACTTGCAACTTTTAGAAAATTTAATAAAGCAGTCCGAGTTGGCTCAAATTGATGCGAACAAAGAGGATATGTGGATACAGGTCATGGATCCTGCTGAGCCTGCAAGTCGAAAGAGTGGTCCGAGTTACAGAAATGCCCTGATCATTAGCGTTTTGGTGAGCGGACTTATTCTCCTGGTATGGGTTTATTTTAGGTTTGGTCTTCAACGGGCTAAAACTCATCATCCAGATCTGAGAAATAAAATCGAACATTTGGGGGAAAGCTGGCGTAAGGTTTGGAGGCTTCCATTTTTTTCGAAGCGCAAGGCTCAATCAAGCCATTGATATTGCGTGAAAATTCTTCAACTGGATGTTCACTATGGTGGTAGCAGTACAGGGAAATTAGTCTCTTCCTTGGCGAAGCTACTGATTTTTCGCGGACACGAGGTTCGCGTCATGTACGGACGTGGGCCAAATAAAAAAGAGAATGGAGTTCAGTGCATCGCTTCCAATTGGGAGTTTTTATTGCATGTCCTGCTTGCGCGTCTCACAGGCTGGAGTGGAATTTATTCTTTTTTTGCCACTCGAAAGTTTCTCCGCGAGTTAAGGCGATTTAAGCCTGATGTAGTGCACTTACATGAATTGCATGGTTATTATATTAATATCTATCGCGTCATTAATGAGCTCAAGATTATGGGCGTCCCAACCGTTTGGACATTTCATTGTGAATTCATGTACACCGGTAAGTGCGGATATGCCATGGAGTGTGAAAAATGGAAGACGGAATGTCATCATTGCCCTCAGTTGCGTGAATATCCGAAAAGTTGGACATTTGATTTTACCCGTGCCATGTTTAAGCAAAAAAAACGAGCATTCAAGAATTTTTTCAACTTGGCGATCACTTCTCCTTCAGATTGGCTAAGCCGACGAGTACGTCAGTCGATGTTGGCCGATAAGCGAGTTCAGACGGTGTTCAATGGCATAGATGTGGATGTGTTTCGACCGCGAGATAGCAGCATTATCCGAAAGGAGTTGAATATTTCGGAGAGTCAAAAAGTCATTTTGTGCGTAGGCTCAGATTTACTGTCTGATCGCAAAGGTGGACAGTGGGCGTTGCAGCTGGCTCAACGTTGGGCAGACAAGTCGATCGTGCTGGTCATGGTTGGCGTAGAGCAATCCATCCCGCAGCACTCCAATGTGCGGATCCTCCCACCCATTTTCGACCAAAGACGATTGGCCGAGTTTTACAGTCTTGCCGATGTTTTGCTCCTCACCAGCGAAAAAGAAACTTTTTCCATGGTGTGTGCCGAGAGTTTGGCTTGTGGTACAGCTGTGATCGGATTTGATTCAGGGGCACCGAAAGAAATCGCTCCCGAAGGTTATGGAATATTCGTTCCATATGGAGATATCGATGCTCTTGAGCATCAGGTTGTCGTCTACCTGGAAAATACTGAGATGCTGGAAAATTCCGAACAATGTGTCCTTTTTGCACGTGAACGTTATGCCGATACAGTCATGGCATCTAATTTTGAAAACTTGTATTTAAAGTTGCTTAATGGATATGCTGTGCAAGGAGTTGCGGCTGGATCTATATCTTTATCAAAGTCGGCTTAAAAATGTCGAATTCCAACTATGAGATCTGCTGCAAGTGCATTATGGATACATCTGATCCAAATATTGTATTTGATGAGCGCGGTTGGTGTGATTACTGTATTAATTTCGAGAAGACCATTTCTCCTAACTGGAAAACAGATGGTCGGGGATTTGCGCAACTTTTGAATTTGGCGGACAGCATCAAGGCTGATGGCCGGGGTCGAGATTTCGATTGCATTATTGGAATTTCAGGCGGATTGGATAGTTCCTATGCGGCATACATAGCTAAAGAAAAAATGGGATTGCGTCCCTTGCTATTTCATGTCGATGCTGGGTGGAATACCGATCAGGCGGTAGGGAATATTGAAAAAATTGTTGATGGTCTTGGTTTGGATCTTTACACCGAAGTTATCAATTGGAAGGAAATGAAAGACCTTCAGCTTGCATTTTTGCGATCTAATATTCCGGATCAAGACTTGCCACAAGATGCCGCTTTCTTTTCTTCTTTGTATAAGTTCGCGCGGAAAAATGGGATTAAATATGTCATTACTGGATCCAACTATTCCACTGAATGCTGCCGAGAGCCTGAGGAGTGGGGTGGATATTTAGGGATTGATAAGAGACTGTTTGGCGATATTTACAAAAAATTCGGCAATGAATTGTTAAAGACTTTTCCCTTGGTGGATATCTTGATCTACAAGGGCTGGTATCAAAAAGTTTTGGGCATGAAAGTAGTTGCACCACTTAATTTTGTTCCGTTTTTCAAGAAGGATGCCGAGGATGAACTGGAGCGTCTTTTCGGATGGCGGAGATTCCAGCATAAGCATCATGAGTCACGTTTCACCCGTTTTTACGAGGACTTCTGGTTGCCCAGAAAGTTTGGCTATCACAAGCGGCGTGCTCATTTTTCCAGTCTGATCCTGACCGGCCAAATGACGCGCGATGAGGCGCTAGATCGTATTTCTCGTCCCGAGATGGATGAGCACTTTTTGTGGCAAGAGTTCGAATACGTGGCACATAAGCTCGACTTGACGGTTGCCGAGTTGCAAGCTTTGTTCGATGGTGAAAATAAGACCTTCCGGGACTACAAAAACAAGCGCTGGTTGATTGGTCTGGCTACCAATGTGCTGCGAGCGCTCGGATTGGAAAAAAGGTATTTCCGGTGATCCACATCGTCGATTACGGCCTTGGGAATATCCAGGCATTTTTGAATATATACAAAAGACTCGGTATCCCCTGTGTACGAGCGCGGGAAGTGCATGAACTCCAGGTCGCTGAGCGACTGATCCTGCCCGGAGTGGGGTCCTTTGATCACGCAATGGAATTACTGGAGGCTTCTGGCATGCGCCAAACGTTGGAGATGATGGTTCGCGAGCGAAAGGTTCCGGTCTTGGGCGTCTGCGTGGGTATGCAGATGCTGGCCGAGGGGAGCGACGAAGGACGCCTGCCAGGCCTCGCCTGGATACCTGGGCGAGTTCGCTCATTCGAAAGCTTGCCTCCTGCGCGGGATCTGCCGCGACCGCACATGGGTTGGAACGACGTCACTCCCCGCGCGCATTCGCCGCTGTTCAAGGACCTTGAGTCATCGCGTTTCTACTTTCTTCATTCCTACTATTTTGAGTGCAGCGATGCCGGGGGCGTGGTCGCGACTGCCGACTACGGTCAGCCTTATGCCTGCGCCGTTACCGCAGGGAATATCTGGGGCGTTCAATTCCATCCCGAAAAAAGTCATCACTGGGGTGAGCAGTTGCTGAAAAATTTCGCGGGGTTGCCCAAATGCTGAGGCCTCGCATCATTCCTAGCCTTCTGATTCATCAGGGTGGTCTTGTCAAGACGATGGGTTTTGCGCAATCCAAGTACGTGGGTGATCCGATCAATGCGGTGCGCATATTCAACGAAAAGGAAGCTGATGAGTTGACGGTTTTCGACATCGATGCCACGGTGCAAGGACGCGAACCTGACTACCGGATGATTGAGAACTTGGCTGCCGAATGCCGAATGCCGCTGTGCTACGGCGGCGGTGTCACCACGGTGGAGCAAGTCAAGCGCATCTGTGGTTTGGGTGTCGAAAAAGTTGCCGTGAGTGCTGCCGCCGTTCGGGATCCTGCGTTTATCGGCCGGATGGCCGAAGCTGTCGGCCGCCAAAGCGTCGTGGTGGTGCTCGATGTGAAGGCTAACGCGCGTCTATGGGGCAAAGGTTATGAACTGGTCAGCCATAACGCAACTGTGCGTCATTCCCAGGACCCCTTTGAGTTTGCTGCCCAGATGGCTCTGGCGGGAGCAGGCGAATTGATCATCAATGCCGTAGACCGGGATGGCCGCATGCAAGGCTATGACCTGGTGTTGGCCAAGCGCATGAGAAACGTCGTCTCCATACCCCTGACTTTCCTGGGCGGGGCGGCATCACATGAGCACTTGATGCAGTTATTCGCCGCGTGCGGGGTTGTGGGGGCGGCGGCCGGAAGTCTGTTTGTGTTCAAGGGCCCTTACAAGGCGGTACTGATCAATTACCCATCGGTTGAGCAGAAAGATGCCATTTATGCAGCGGCCAGTCAGGCGGTTGCTTCAAAGCAAAAGGATGAGTGTGTTCAAGAATAAAACGCTGCTGATTACTGGTGGCACAGGCTCGTTTGGCAACGCAGTTTTGCGTCGGTTTCTCAACTCTGATTTGGGCGAGATTCGCATTCTCAGCCGTGATGAGAAAAAGCAGGACGACATGCGCAAGCGCTACAGCGATCCTAAGCTCAAGTTCTACATAGGCGATGTGCGGGATTACCAGTCGGTCCTCAACGCGGTGCGGGGCTCCGATTTTATTTATCACGCCGCGGCGCTCAAGCAAGTTCCGTCGTGTGAGTTTTTCCCCTTGGAAGCGGTCAAGACCAACGTACTGGGCACGGAAAACGTTCTGGAAGCGGCCATCAGTTGCGGCGTAAAAAGAGTGGTTTGCTTGAGTACCGACAAAGCTGTCTACCCCATCAATGCCATGGGCACCAGCAAGGCCATGATGGAAAAGGTCGTGGTCGCCAAAGCCAGGAACGCTTCAAAAACCGTGATCTGCCTGACGCGCTATGGCAACGTGATGGCATCGCGCGGATCTGTAATCCCCTTGTTTGTGGATCAGATTCGGGCAGGCAAAACCCTCACGATCACCGATCCTAATATGACTCGCTTCATGATGACGCTCGATGACGCGGTGGACCTGGTGCTGTACGCGTTTGAGCATGGCCGCCCGGGTGACATCTTTGTCCAGAAAGCACCGGCGGCAACGATTGACACCTTGGCCCAAGCCTTGACCCGCCTTATGGGGTGCCCAGACCATCCGATCCAGTTCATTGGGACCCGGCATGGCGAGAAACTCTACGAGGTGTTGTTGTCGCGAGAGGAACGGGCCGTGGCCGAGGACATGGAAGGGTATTACCGCGTGCCGCCAGACATGCGCGATTTGAACTATGACAAATACTTTGAAAAGGGTGAGTTGTGCATCACGGAGGCGGTTGACTACAACTCGCACAACACCTCACGCCTTTCAGTCGAAGGCATGAACAGCCTGCTGCTCAAACTGCGTTTTGTTCAGGCCATCATGTGTGGGGAAAGCGTCGCGACCGAGGAGTGAGGGGATGCTAGTTCTGATCACGGGTGGCGACGGATTTGTGGCCCAAAATCTGATTCACCGCTTGTTGAGCATGCCGGATGTTCAGGTAATCACTTACACCCGTAAAAACAGCTTGGACGACCTGTACCGCATTGCACCACGGGCTGATTGCATCTTTCATTTGGCCGGTGTCAACAGGCCGCCCTCACCCGAGCAGTTCATGCAGGGCAATCTGGGCCTCACCGATTCACTGTGTGCGGCCTTGAAATCCGTTGAACAGCGCGAATGCCAGCAAGTTATCTACACCTCATCCATACAGGCTGCTTTGGACAATCCCTACGGTCGAAGCAAGCAGGCGGCAGAGTACGCTTTGCGCCAACTCTCGGAAAAGACCGGGTTGAAAGTCAAACTCTATCGCCTGCCCAATGTCTTTGGGCGTTGGTCACGGCCAAATTACAACTCGGCAGTTGCCACTTTTTGCCATAACGCAGCGCGGGGCATACCCCTGCAAATCCACGACCCTGACGCGCAGCTCACCTTGGTTCATGTGGACGATGTGGTGGAGAGTTTTGTGCGCGCCATGCGCCACGAATCCCTGCCGCTGGATGCCCAAGGATTTGCCAGCGTTACGCCGCAGTACAAGACGACGGTTGGTCAGGTGGCTGGCTGGATCCGCGCGTTCCATGCGGGCCAAGTGGTCTCAGCTGAGGACAGTAACCAAGATGCCTTGGTCCGTGCACTGCTTGACACGTACCAGAGCATGTTGCCCTCTGATTAGGCAAAGACGCCAGCGTTGTCTTGCATCCTCTCAGAAATTTGCCCCAAGTGATGCAGGCTGTCACCAAAGCTCATTTCAAGCTGGGTGAGCTTCTTGAAGTAATGGCTGACGAGGTACTCGTCCGTCACGCCAATGCCGCCGTGCAGCTGAATGCATTGCTGCCCGACAAAGCGCATGGACTGGCCGAGCTGGTACTTGGCGCGGGCCATGGCTGCGCGGCGTTCTTCAGGGGCCACGTTGAGTTTGAGGCTGGCGTAATAGCTCATGGAACGGGCGAGTTCCAGCTGCATCTTCACATCAGCCATGCGGTGGCGTAGCGCCTGAAAGCTGCTGATGAGAACACCGAACTGTTTACGCTGGTTCATGTAGTCCACGGTGATGGACACGGTTTTGTCCATGACGCCCACGGCCTCGGCGCAGGTGGCTGCAATGCCAACGTCAATGGCATGCTCCAGCGCAGCCAAGCCTTCCATAGTCACCAAGCTGGCGGCGGCTTTGTCCAGATGCACTTCGGCGGCGCGGCCACCATCTTGGGTGCCGTAGCCGCGTGTACTGACGCCTTGGGCTGAGCGCTCGACCAAGAAAAGAGCTTGCTTGCCCGCTGCCATGGCCGGGACTAGGAAGGCGTCAGCTTTGTCACCCACGGGCACCAGGCTTTGGGTGCCGCTCAGTGTCCAGGCGCCGCTGGTTTCCTTGGCTTCGGTGGTGCAGAGGTCCAAGCGATAACGTGCAGCGCGTGTTTGGTGCGCCAGCACTACCAGGGCCTCGCCAGCGGCGAGCCTCGGCAGCCATTGCGACTTCAACGCATCCGGCGCCCAGGCGTTGAGCACGGCGGAAGTCATCAAGGTCTGCGCCAAGGGCTCCAGCACCAGTCCCCGACCCAGTTCCTGCATCACGACCATCCCTTCGATGGGACCCATGTCCAGGCCGCCATGAGATTCAGGCACGTACAAGCCGCTCAAGCCCAGGTCGGCCAGCTCGCCATAGGCCTCGCGGGAAAAGCCGTCCGCTTTGGCAATTTGCCGGCGGCGATCAAAGTCATAGCCTTTGTCCACCCATTTGCGAACCGCATCACCGAGTTGAATTTGGTCGTCTGAAAAATCGAAATCCATGTCGTGTCTCCTTAGCCCAACTTAGCCCAGAACGGTTTGCGCAACGATATTGCGTTGCACTTCATTGCTGCCGCCATAGATGGTGGTCTTGCGCATATTGAAGTAGGTCGAAGCGAGCGGCGCGCAATGCACGGCGCTGCCGGGATAGTCGCCTTGCCAGCCGGCTTCCATCGCTTCTTCAATGAAGGGCAGGCTGAAGGGGCCGGCCGCCATCATCATCAGTTCGCTGTAACGCTGCTGAATTTCACTGCCGCGAATCTTCAAGAGACCTGCAATGTCCAGAGAATTTTTGCCCGTCTTTTCAGCCGACAGCACGCGCAGCACCAGCATTTCCAGCGCCACCACATCGACTTCGAGTTTGGCGATTTCGTCGCGAAAACGCAGGTCGTCATAAACGCCCTCGGCCTTGGCGATGCGCTTGAGCCTTTCGAGTTCGCGCTTGGCGCGGTTCACGTCCGCAATGTTGGTGCGCTCGTGGCTGAGCAGATGCTTGGCATAAGTCCAGCCCTTGTTTTCCTCGCCAATCAAGTTGTTCGCCGGCACTTCAACGTTGTCGAACCAGACCTCATTGACTTCCGCCTCCCCATCGAGCAAAACGATAGGGCGCACGCTCACGCCGGGCGACCTCATGTCGATCAGCAAGAAGGAAATGCCGGTCTGTGGTTTGCCTTCGTTGCTGGTGCGCACCAGGCAAAAGATCCAGTCGCCGTACTGGCCCAGCGTGGTCCAGGTCTTCTGGCCATTGACGATGTACTTGTCGCCTTGGCGTTCAGCCTTGCATTTGACGGAGGCCAGATCAGAGCCCGCGCCCGGCTCGCTGTAGCCCTGGCTCCACCACACATCCCCACTGGCGATGCCGGGCAAAAAGCGCTGCTGCTGCTCCGCATTGCCAAAAGCCATGATGACCGGCGCCACCATGACGGGGCCAAATGGCACGACACGCGGCGCTCCGGCCAGCGCGCATTCTTCTTCGAACAAATGTTTTTGCACGGCGTTCCAGCCGGGGCCGCCAAACTCTTTGGGCCAGCCGTGGCCCAGCCAGCCTTGCTTGCCCAAAATCTTGGCCCAGCGCTGCATGTCTTCTTTGGAAAGCCGCAGCGCGTTGTGCACCTTGTGCGAAATGTCGCTGGGCAAGTGCGACTTGACCCAGGCGCGAATGTCTTCGCGAAATTGTTGTTCTTCAGGGGTAAAGGCGAGGTCCATGGTGTGCGGGGCTCCGGGCTGCGTTAGCCTGCATTTTTAGCATGCCCGCAGCTGCCAACTTGTCCCTGTCGAGACAAAATCTGTGGGGCGTGAAGCCTATGGCCCAGCTCAGCGGTGCCGGTGCCGCTGAGCCCGGCCTCTAAACTACAGCCCATGCAAGACACAGTTGATCGCCGAGGCGAAACCAAAAACATCGTGATCCTGATCTCAGGCGGGGGCTCCAATATGGCAGCGCTGGTGCGCGCCGCACAAAAGGAAGACTGGCCGCGACGCTTGGGCGCCCGGATCACGGCCGTGATCAGCAACAAGCCAGAAGCGGGCGGCTTGGCGCTGGCGAAAGTTCTTGGCATCCCGAGCCAGGTCCTGAGCCACAAGGATTTCAGTTCACGCGAAGCCTTTGACGCGGCTTTGCAAACCGTCGTTGACGCCTACGAGCCTTCACTGGTGGTGCTGGCCGGTTTCATGCGCATCCTCACGCCCGGCTTCGTGGCGCACTACGCTGGCAGGCTGATCAACATTCATCCATCGCTCTTGCCTGCCTTTGCCGGGCTGGACACGCATCGCCGTGCCATCGAGATGGGCTGCAAAGTGGCGGGGGCCACCGTTCACCAAGTCACAGCGGAGCTGGACCATGGCGAAATACTGGCGCAGGCGGTCGTGCCGGTGATGCACGGTGACACGCCCGATGCGCTGGCTGCGCGCGTGCTCACGCAAGAGCATTTGATCTACCCGCAGGCGGTGCGCGAGTTACTCCCCCGCTTGCCGGCTCACATGCGCGACTGAAACACTAGGCCCGCGTGCTCACGCAAGGCGTGGAACTTGATCTTGGGCCACTGCTGCTCCACCGCGCGCAAGGTGGCGCTGTGGTCCACCAGCAGCGTGGGCGCGTCCACGGCGTCCAGTGCCACGCGGTGGGCGTTGGCGTCCATGAATTTCTTCAGCTCATTCGCATCGTCTGACGTCACCCAGCGCGCTAGATTGAAGTTGCTGCCCATGATGCGGGCTTTGACGCCGTATTCATGCTCCAGCCGGTGCGCTACCACTTCAAACTGCAGTTGGCCGACGGCGCCCAGCAACAGCAGCGAGCCCGCGATGGGGCGGAACACTTGAATCGCGCCTTCTTCACCCAGCTGCGTCAGGCCGGCACGCAATTGCTTGCTGCGCAATGGGTCGGCCACTTCGACCACGCGGAACATTTCCGGCGCGAAAAAAGGCAGGCCGGTGAACTGCAAGGCCTCGCCTTCGGTCAGCGTGTCGCCCAGCTGCAAAACGCCGTGGTTCGGAATGCCGATGATGTCGCCCGCAAAAGCGGTGTCCAGCAATTCGCGGCGCTGGCTCATGAAGCTCACCACCGTGTTGGGCCGCAACTCCTTGCCGCTTCGCACCACTTTCAGGCGCATTCCGCGCGTGAACTCGCCGCTGGCCACGCGCAAAAACGCAATGCGGTCACGGTGGGCTGGGTCCATATTGGCCTGGATCTTGAAGACCACGCCGGAGAACTTTTTCTCTTCGGGTTTCACCACGCGCTGGATGGCGGGGCGTTCGGCCGGCGCCGGCGCCAAGTCCACCAGAGCGTCCAGCACTTCTTGCACGCCGAAGTTGTTGATGGCCGATCCAAAGAACATGGGCGTTTGCTTGCCGCTCAAGAAAGCATCGCGGTCGAACTCTGGCGAGGCGCCGTTGAGCAACTCCAGCTCGTCCTGGGCTTGCGTGAATTCCGAACCAAAGCGCTTGGTCGCCTCGGCGTTGTCCAGGCCTGCCAAGATTTCGTCGTCGCCACCGGCTTTGTCCTCACCAGGGCTGAAGACGCGCATGCGCTTTTCGCGGCGGTCATACACGCCATGAAACAGCTTGCCCATGCCCACGGGCCAGGTGAAAGGAACGACCGTCATGCCGAGTTCTTGCTCGATCTCGTCCATCACGCTCATGGGGTCTTGCACTTCGCGGTCCATCTTGTTGACGAAAGTCAGGATGGGGGTGTTGCGCGCGCGGCAAACCTGCAAGAGGCGGCGGGTTTGGGGTTCGACACCATTGGCCGCGTCAATCACCATCAAGGCGGCGTCCACCGCGGTCAGCACGCGGTAGGTGTCTTCAGAAAAATCCTGGTGACCCGGCGTGTCCAGCAGGTTGATCACGCAGTCGCGGTATTCCATCTGCATCACGGAGGACGCCACGGAAATTCCGCGTTGCTTTTCAATCTCCATCCAGTCGCTGGTGGCGTGACGCGCAGCCTTGCGCGCCTTCACAGAACCTGCAATTTGAATCGCGCCCGAAAACAGCAGCAGCTTTTCAGTCAGCGTGGTCTTGCCGGCGTCAGGATGGGAAATGATGGCAAACGTGCGACGGCGCTTGACCTGCTTTTCGATTTCGGGTGTTTCGGACATAACCCGCGATTATCGACGCCCTCAGTCCGGCTGGCGGCTAAAGCGGGGCTGGCGCACGCCTTCAATCGTCACTTCTTCGCCAAACATCGCAGCTGGCCGCACCCACAACCCGCGCTCGCCGTAGAGCGCGCGGTACAGCGTCATGGCCTCCAAGCTCTCACTGTGACGTGCCGTGCCCAAGACTTCGTACATCAGGCCCTTGTAGTGGCGGTACAGGCCCGGTGGCGTTTCAATCAGTTCTGGAAGTGGCTCGTTCATCATTCATCCGTGCAGAGGTTTTGCGGCGCTGGGGCAGGCAAGGGTGGGACAATGCTCGCATGCATCCTCAAGCCCTATTAGACAGTTGTTCCGCGCTTCTCAAGCAGGTCCTCCGATTCGAACATCCCACCGACATGGTGGTCTCCCAGCATTTCCGTGAGCAGCGGCTTGGGCCGCGCGAGCGCCACGCCGTGGCCGAGACGGCCTACGCGGTGCTGCGCAAGAAGTCGCTCTTTACCTATTTGGCCCAGCACGGCAGTGGCGCGCTGGAGCGGCGCTTGGCCATCCTCGGCTTTGGCGGCGATCGCGATTTTTTGATGGGCGCATTGACGCCGCAAGAAAAGACATGGCTCAGCGACTGTGACAAGGTCAAGCCCGACGACCTGATGGACCTGCATCGCCAC
This sequence comes from Polaromonas sp., assembly GCA_040400945.1. GTDB lineage: Bacteria > Pseudomonadota > Gammaproteobacteria > Burkholderiales > Burkholderiaceae_C > Polaromonas. The sequence goes on from JBBAPG010000002.1 coordinate 200,990, forward strand.
AACTTGCCGCAGTGGCTGGTGGATTCGCTCAAGCCGCAGTTGGGCGAGAACTTTTGGCCTTTGGTCGAGAGCTTGAATGCGCCTGCGGGGCTGGATTTGCGCGTCAATGCGCTCAAGGACAAGCGGCCCGAGGTCTTGAAGGAGCTGCAAAAGGCAGGCATTCAGGCTGTCGAAACACCTTACTCCCCATGGGGGCTGCGCCTGGCCGGCAAGCCGCAACTTGGCAAACTCGATGTTTTCACGCGCGGTGCCATCGAAGTGCAAGACGAAGGCTCTCAACTGCTGGCCTTGCTGATGGATGCCAAGCGCGGCGAGATGGTGGTGGACTTTTGCGCTGGGGCAGGCGGCAAGACGCTGGCGCTGGGCGCAAGCATGCGCAACACGGGCCGCTTGTATGCCTTTGACACCTCGGGCCATCGTCTTGATTCGCTCAAGCCGCGTCTGGCACGCAGCGGCTTGTCCAATGTGCATCCGGTGGCTATTGCGCACGAGCGCGATGACCGCATCAAGCGCTTGGCCGGCAAGATCGACCGGGTGCTGGTGGACGCGCCATGCTCGGGTCTGGGCACCCTCAGGCGCAATCCGGACCTGAAATGGCGTCAGAACCCCAAAGTGATTGCCGAGCAAGCCAAGTTGCAGGCCGCGATTTTGGACAGCGCAGCCCGTCTGCTCAAGCCCGGCGGACGCCTGGTTTACGCAACCTGCAGCCTGCTGAGCGAAGAGAACGAGCAAATCGCTGAGGCCTTCAGCGCTGCCCACGCTGAGTTTGAGCCTAGGCCCGTTGCTGATCTGCTTCGCCAAGGCGGCGTTGAAACTGCGCCTGAAGCCTTGTGCGCTGGACCTTTCCTGCGCCTCTGGCCGCACCGTCATCACACCGACGGTTTCTTTGCCGCCGTGTGGCAAAAGCGCTGAGCGAGGGCAGAATTCTTACGGTGAGGTCAAATTTTTGGCGTTAGTTCTCCAAAATTACCAGCGTGAAGTAGGAATTTAGCGGCTTGTCCTGCTTTTTTGAGGAAAAAGGCCGGGCTTGGCGTTTTTTCGTGCTCGCCCTACAATAGTGTGTGTCAGCAAGCACGTCCCATGGGGCTGGCCGCTGCGAACACTTAACAAGGACTCTTATGATTTTGTTTGATGCCGCCCTCGACTGGTTGGCTCACGGCTTGTGGAACCTCGCTTGGTGGCAAATTGTGCTGTTCACCTTGGCGGTTACCCACATCACCATGATCAGTGTGACGGTTTTTCTGCACCGTCACCAGGCGCACCGCGCGCTGGACCTGCATCCGATTGCTTCCCATTTCTTTCGCTTCTGGCTGTGGCTGACGACCGGCCAGGTCACCAAAGAATGGGCTGCCATCCACCGCAAGCACCACGCCAAGTGCGAACAGGCTGAAGATCCGCACAGCCCGCATGTGCACGGCATCAAGAAAGTCCTGACCCAGGGCGCGGAACTCTATCGCGCGGAGTCCAAGAACCTGGAGACCATGGCGCGCTTCGGCCACGGTACACCCAATGACTGGATGGAACGCAATCTCTACACCCGCTACTCGTGGCAGGGCGTGGGCCTCATGATGATCATTGACTTGGCGCTCTTCGGCGCGGCGGGTCTGACGGTCTGGGCCGTGCAGATGGCTTGGACGCCGATCATGGCGGCCGGCATCATCAATGGTGCTGCTCACTATTGGGGCTACCGCAACTTTGAAGCACCTGACGCGAGCACCAACATCTCGCCTTGGGGCATCATCATTGCTGGTGAAGAGTTGCACAACAACCATCACACCTACCCGACCTCTGCCAAGCTGTCCATCAAGCCCTACGAGTTTGACATTGGCTGGATGTACATCACCATTCTCAAGACCTTCGGCCTGGCCAGCGTCAAGAAAGTGCCGCCCAAGCTTCAGTTGGGCAGTATCCAGCCGGTCGCAGACGAGAAGACCCTTGAGGCATTGATCGCCCACCGCTACGAAGTCATGGCTCGCTACGCACGCGAGCTGCGCCGCGCGGGCAAGGCTGAAATCCAGGCACTAAAGGCTCGTCAGGCGGATATCTCTGCCCTTAAATTGGCGAACCGCTGGTTGCACCGCGACGACGACAAAGTGCCGGCAGATGCCCGTCTTCAATTGGCCCAAGTGCGTGCAGAGCACCCGGTATTGGACAAGATGGTCACCATGCGCGAAGAGTTGCGTCAGATGTGGATGAGCACCTCGGCATCGCGCGAGCAGCTCGCTGGAGATTTGCAGGCCTGGTGCCGTCGGGCAGAGGAAAGCGGAATTGCCGCCTTGCAGGAGTTCTCTTTGAAGCTGCGCTCCGCACGCGCCTGACGTACGGAAGTTGCTCTTTTAAAAAAGGCCACCTCAGGGTGGCTTTTTTTCGTCTGGTGTTTTAAGCGAGTAGGGGTGTATGCAGCACCCCGTGCTGTTGCTCATATCCGTTCGGAAATCAGTCTGTGTGCAAGGAGGTGCGCGGGCATTAAAAAACCCGCCTGGAACGAATTCCGGCGGGTTCATTGGGTGGGTGCTTGCACACCCTCAGGCTGAATTACTTCAGCTTGATTTCCTTGTACTCGACATGCTTGCGTGCTTTTGGATCAAATTTCATGATCAGCATCTTGTCAGGAGTCGTCTTCTTGTTTTTAGTGGTCGTGTAGAAGTGACCAGTGCCGGCTGTCGATTCCAGCTTGATTTTTTCGCGTCCGCCTTTGCTCGCCATGTTCGTGCTCCTTAGACTTCACCGCGGGCGCGCAGATCCACGAGGATCGCATCGATGCCCTTTTTGTCGATCAGTCGCAGGCCAGCGCTCGTGATGCGCAGACGCACCCAGCGGTTCTCGCTCTCGACCCAGAAACGGCGGTACTGCAGATTAGGCATGAACCGGCGTTTGGTTTTGTTGTTGGCGTGAGAAACATTGTTTCCCACCATTGGGCCTTTGCCCGTTACCTGACAGACGCGTGCCATGAGCACTCTCCGTAAAAAATTGAATAGTCGGATGCCGGCTTTGAATGGCTTTGCCTCGATGTTCTCAAGGAAAAGCCCCGCATATTCCAGCTAAGCCAGCGAGTATAGCCTGAAAAGCCGGCCCCGTAAAACCGCGACTCGACAAGCCGAGGGATGTCAGGCCTGTTGCTCCAAGAATCGCTGTGCATCCAGCGCCGCCATGCAGCCCGTGCCAGCGCTGGTGATGGCTTGGCGGTACACGTGGTCTTGGACGTCGCCCGCGGCAAACACGCCAGGCACGCTGGTCATGGTGGCAAAGCCTTGCAAGCCGCTCTTGGTGACGATGTAGCCGTCCTTCATTTCAAGCTGGCCTTCAAAAATATCGGTGTTGGGATGGTGGCCGATGGCGATGAAGCAGCCTTTGAGCACCAAATCTTCGGTGCTGCCGTCTTGCGTGCTTTGCAGACGCACGCCCGTTACGCCAGAGGCATCGCCCAGCACTTCTTGCAGGGTGCTGTGGGTTTTCAGTTCGATCTTTCCGGCTGCCACTTTCTCATGCAGCTTGTCGATGAGGATGGCTTCGGCCTTGAACTTGTCGCGGCGGTGCACCAGCGTTACTTTGCTGGCGATGTTGGACAAGTACAGCGCTTCTTCAACGGCCGTGTTGCCACCGCCGATGACGCAGACCTCTTGCTCGCGGTAGAAAAAACCGTCGCAGGTGGCGCAACCAGAAACGCCGCGGCCCATGAACGCGCTTTCGGATTCCAGGCCCAGGTATTTGGCGGAGGCGCCGGTCGCCAGGATCAGTGCATCACAGGTGTAGGTACCGCTGTCGCCCGTCAGGGTGAAAGGGCGCTTTGTGAAGTCAACCTTGTTGATGTGATCAAAGATGATTTCGGTCTTGAACCGCTCAGCGTGTTCCAAAAAGCGCTGCATGAGCTCGGGGCCTTGCACGCCCAGCGGGTCGGCTGGCCAGTTGTCGACGTCGGTGGTGGTCATCAACTGACCGCCTTGGGCGATACCCGTGATGAGCACCGGCTGCAAGTTCGCGCGGGCCGCGTACACGGCTGCGGTGTAGCCAGCAGGGCCTGAGCCCAGGATGAGAACCTTGGAGTGTTTCATTTTGAAAGTTGGGAAAGCAAATAGTGGGCTGCAAAAGTCCGGCTGAACCGCCAAGCCCAAAAAGGATGTGATTGTAAGAACCCGGGCGCAAGCGCGCTGCGTTCACCCCATGTGCCCTTGAGCAAGTGCGGTAAGCTTGAAAGCGATCCATGACTTACTCACTCGATACATTGACAAAAAGCTCAGGCAGCACCGACGTGGCTCCTACTGGGCTGGGCCGTTTTGCCCAGGAACTGGCGCTGACGGCCGGTCTGCTGGCCCTGGTGTTTTGGACTGCGGCCTTGCTTAGCCACAGTCCGCTTGACACGGCTTGGTCTACCAGCGGCGCTGCCTCAGGCCCAAGTCTGGTCGGCGCACTCAACTGGGGCGGGCGCTTCGGCGCCTGGCTGTCAGATGCGAGTTTTTTCCTGCTGGGTTTTTCGGTGTGGTGGCTGCTGGTCGCTGGCTTGCAGCACTGGATGAAGGCCTTGGGGCGTTGGCTGCGCGGAGACGTGGTGCCGCCGGCCCATGCGCCAGTGGCCAGGGCCCGGTTCTGGTTGTGCCTGGTGGCCTTGGTCCTTGCCAGTTGCGCACTCGAGTGGTCACGGCTTTACCGCTTTGAGTTGCGGTTGCCGGGTCACGCCGGCGGCGTGCTGGGCTACCTGGCGGGCAGCGCCTGCATGAAATGGCTGGGCTTTACTGGGTCTTGCTTGGCCTGGATTGCCCTGGGTCTCTTGAGTGTGTCAGTTGTGTTCGGTTTCTCCTGGGCCAACACGGCGCAGCGCATTGGCGCCTGGATTGATGAGTTTGTGGCCTCACGACGTGAAAAGCGCGAGCTTGCCGAAGACATGGCCGTGGGTCGCGCCGCGGCACGCGAGCGCGAAGAAGTGTTGCTGGAAGAGCGCGTTGAGATTGAAGAGCATCATCCGGCGCCGGTGCTGATCGAGCCGACCTTCGTCGACATTCCCAAAAGCGAGCGTGTGGCCAAGGAGCGGCAAAAGCCGCTTTTTACCGAAATGCCTGACTCCAAGCTGCCGCAAGTCGATTTGCTTGACAGCGCCACGAGCAGGCAAGAAACCGTGTCGCCCGAGACGCTGGAGATGACCTCGCGGCTGATCGAGAAAAAGCTCAAGGATTTCGGCGTCGAAGTGCGCGTGATTGCCGCCGCGCCTGGCCCCGTCATCACGCGCTACGAAATCGAGCCGGCCACAGGCGTCAAGGGTTCTCAAGTCGTGAACCTGGCCAAGGACTTGGCACGTGCGCTGAGCCTGGTGTCGATTCGCGTCATCGAGACCATTCCGGGCAAGAACCTGATGGCCCTGGAATTGCCCAACGCCAAGCGTCAGTCCATCAAACTCAGCGAAATTTTGGGTTCGCAAATTTATAACGAAGCGCGCTCACTGCTGACCATCGGCCTGGGCAAGGACATCGGTGGCAACGCGGTGGTGGCAGACCTCGCCAAGATGCCGCACTGCCTGGTGGCGGGTACAACGGGCTCGGGCAAGTCGGTCGGTATCAACGCCATGATCCTGAGCCTCTTGTACAAGGCCGACGCCAAGGACGTGCGTCTGCTTTTGATCGACCCCAAGATGCTTGAAATGAGCGTCTACGAAGGTATTCCGCATTTGCTCTCGCCCGTGGTGACCGACATGCGGCAGGCCGCGCACGGTTTGAACTGGTGCGTGGCTGAGATGGAGCGCCGTTACAAGCTCATGAGCAAGCTGGGCGTGCGTAACTTGGCGGGCTACAACACCAAGATTGACGAAGCTGCCGAGCGGGAAGAGCTGATTTACAACCCCTTCAGCCTGACGCCTGAGCAGCCTGAGCCCTTGGATCGCTTGCCGTTCATCGTGGTGGTGATCGACGAGTTGGCCGATCTGATGATGGTGGTGGGCAAGAAGATTGAAGAATTGATCGCGCGGCTGGCGCAAAAGGCGAGGGCGGCCGGCATTCACTTGGTGCTCGCCACGCAGCGCCCCAGCGTGGACGTGATCACCGGCCTTATCAAGGCCAACATCCCGACGCGTCTGAGCTTTCAGGTGTCCAGCAAGATCGACAGCCGGACCATCCTGGATCAGATGGGCGCCGAAGCCCTGCTGGGCATGGGTGACATGCTTTATATGCCCAGCGGCACCGGGCTGCCTGTGCGGGTGCACGGCGCTTTTGTCAGTGACGAGGAAGTGCACCGCGTGGTGGCCTACCTCAAGCAGCAAGGTGAGCCGAATTACATCGACGGTGTGCTCGAAGGCGGCACAGTGGACGGCGATGGCGAACTGGGCGAGGGCGGTGATTCGTCAGCCGAAAAAGACCCCATGTATGACCAGGCGGTGGAGGTCGTGCTCAAGCACCGCAAGGCCTCCATTTCGCTGGTGCAGCGGCACCTGAAGATCGGTTACAACCGCGCCGCCCGCATGCTCGAGGAAATGGAAAATGCCGGCGTGGTCAGTTCCATGTCGGGCAGCGGCCAGCGTGAAATCCTGGTGCCGGCGCGCACGGAATAAGCAATTCATGACCTTTTATTTTTCCGGCCTGATTCGACTTTCCCGCAGGGCTGCCGTCGCGACGCTTGCCTTGACACTTGGCCTGCCCATGGCTGCCCAGGCGCAAGCGGGGCCTGACGGTGCCGCGTCCAGCCTGCAATCGCTTGAGCGCTTTGTCAGTGAAACCCGTAGCGGCCGTGCAGCCTTCACTCAGGTAGTCACGGCACCAGCGCGAGAAGGCCAGGCTGTGCGCAGCAAGACTTCGAGCGGTACTTTTGAGTTCCTGCGTCCGAACCGGTTTCGCTTTGTGTACCAAAAGCCCTTCGAGCAAGTGATCGTGGCCGATGGCCAAAACCTCTGGTTGCACGATTTGGACCTGAATCAGGTCACGGTGCGCAATCTGTCGCAGGTGCTCAGCGGCACGCCAGCTGCCGTGATTTCGGCCGCGCCCGACCTCAAGGCTTTGCAAGCGGACTTCAAACTGAGCCCCTTGCCGGCCGCCGAAGGATTGCAGTGGGTGCAGGCCGAGCCGAAGGCCCGCGAGGGGCAGGTGCAGCGCATTCAGGTGGGTTTTCGTGTCACGCCGCGGGGCAGTGAATTGGCTGCGCTGGACATCCTGGACAGCTTTGGCCAACGTTCGCGCATGAGCTTTTCCAGCTTTGAGGCCAACCCGCCTTTGTCCGCGACTTCCTTTCAGTTCAAGCCGCCTCAAGGCGCGGACGTGATTCGTCCGTGATGTGAGCTGTTCCTAATGTGAGCGCACGCCCGACTTTGCATGGCTGACCTGTTTGAAAAAGCGCCGCTGGCGCCCCTGGCCGAGGCCTTGCGTCCGCGCACCTTGGACGAGGTGATCGGCCAGTCGCATTTGATCGGCCCCGGCAAGCCGCTGCGCCTGGCCTTCGAATCCGGAAAGCCGCATTCGATGATTCTTTGGGGCCCGCCGGGCGTGGGCAAGACCACCTTGGCGCGTCTGACGGCCAGTGCTTTTGGTTATGAATTCATTGCGCTGTCGGCTGTGTTCTCGGGCGTCAAGGACATCCGCGCGGCCATGGAGCAGGCCCAGCAAAACCTCGGCTTGGGCCGCAAGACGATTTTGTTCGTCGATGAGATCCATCGTTTTAACAAAAGCCAGCAAGACGGTCTGCTGCCTTTCGTGGAGTCCGGCTTGGTGGTGTTGATCGGCGCGACCACCGAAAACCCTTCTTTTGAAGTCAATTCGGCCTTGCTGTCCAGGGCGCAGGTGTATGTGCTGCAAGCCTTGAGCGACGCTGAATTGCAGTTGCTGGTGCATCGTGCGCATACCTTGCATTTGCCAGAACTTGAACTGGACGAGGCCGCCGTCAATACTTTGGTGGGTTATGCCGACGGTGACGCACGCCGCTTGCTGAACCTGTTGGAGCAGTCGGCCAATGCCGCCCATGCGGCAGGTGTGAGCCTGATCGACGCCGCTTTTTTGCAAAATGCGCTCACCCTCAATGCCCGCCGTTTTGACAAGGGCGGGGACAACTTTTACGACCAGATCTCGGCTCTGCACAAATCAGTGCGCGGCTCTAATCCTGATGCCGCCCTGTATTGGTTGTGCCGCATGCTAGATGGTGGTGCAGACGCGCGCTACTTGTCGCGCCGCGTGGTGCGCATGGCCTGGGAAGACATTGGCCTGGCCGATCCGCGGGCTCTGCAAATTGCCAATGATGCGGCCACCACCTTTGAGCGTCTGGGCTCGCCCGAGGGGGAGCTGGCCATTGCGCAAGCCGTCATTTACCTCGCCATGGCGCCCAAGAGCAACGCCGGCTACACGGCCTACAACCAGGCCAAGGCCTTCATCAAGTCAGACCGTTCGCGCGAAGTGCCGCCGCACCTGCGCAATGCGCCCACCCAGCTCATGAAGACACTGGGCCACGGCCAGGCCTACCGCTACGCGCACGACGAGCCTGATGCCTATGCAGCAGGTGAGCGCTATTTGCCCGACGGCATGCCCGAGCCAGGCTGGTACCAGCCCGTGGCGCGCGGCCTGGAGGCCAAAATCGCCGAAAAACTGGCTCAGCTGCGCGAGCTGGATGCCCAGGCGCGGTCTGGCAAACAATTTCCGCCCGGCCCAAAGACCTGAGTCAACGACCCTCGCAGCGTTTTTTTGCAAGGGGGAAAACACTTTTAGGGTGTTGCGCCCTGGCTCGAATCTCGCTAGTAACCGATGGCTACAATTCGCGCTCCGGTCAGCCCGCCGGGTCACTACCCGTGGCCCGGCGGGCTGACTTTCAAACAAGCCTTGCAGGTGCAGCCCACAAGCGTGCACCCGGAGCCGGCGAACAACAAAACCGGAGTTATTTATGGAAGTCTTGCTACAACAGATCATCAACGGTCTGGTGCTAGGCAGCATGTATGCCTTGATCGCCCTGGGTTACACCATGGTGTACGGCATCATCAACTTGATCAATTTCGCCCACGGCGAAGTCCTGATGGTCGGAGCGCTCACCAGCTGGTCCATCATCGTCCTGATGCAGGAATCCATGCCCGGCACCCCGGGTTGGGTCATGCTCTTGATCTCCCTGCTGATCGCCTTTGTGGTGTGTGGCGCCTTGAACTTTGCGATTGAGAAAATCGCCTACCGCCCCTTGCGCAACTCGCCCAAGCTCGCACCCCTGATCACGGCCATTGGCATGTCGATCCTGCTGCAGACTTTGGCCATGATGATCTGGAAGCCTAATTACAAGGCCTTCCCGACGCTCTTGCCTTCGGAGCCTTTGCAATTGGGCGGGGCCGTGATCACGGTCACCCAAGTCTTCATTCTCGGCGCCACCGCCGTGTCGCTGGCCATCCTGATGTACGTGGTGAACTACACGCGCCTGGGCCGCGCCATGCGGGCTACCGCCGAAAACCCGCGTGTGGCCGGTCTCATGGGTGTCAAGCCAGACACCGTCATCTCGGCGACCTTCATCATCGGCGCCATCCTGGCCGCATTGGCCGGCGTCATGTACGCCTCCAACTACGGCACGGCACAGCACACCATGGGCTTTTTGCCTGGGCTCAAAGCCTTCACGGCGGCGGTCTTTGGCGGCATTGGCAACCTCGGTGGCGCGGTGCTAGGCGGCATTTTGTTGGGCCTCATCGAATCCATCGGCGCCGGTTACATCGGCCCGCTGACGGGTGGCGTGCTGGGCAGCCAGTACTCTGACATCTTTGCCTTCATCGTGCTGATCTTCGTGCTCACCCTGCGCCCATCGGGCTTGCTAGGTGAGCGTGTGGCCGATCGAGCTTGAGCTCGGGAGAACTTCCATGAAACAAAACAGATTTCTCTCTTTTATCGTCATCGCCGCAGCCTTGCTGGTGCTGCCTTTGTTCCTGCAGCAAGGCGGCAACGCCTGGGTGCGCATCGTCGACATGGCCTTGCTCTACGTGTTGCTGGCGCTGGGCCTGAACATCGTGGTCGGCTATGCCGGCCTGCTGGACTTGGGCTATGTCGCCTTCTTTGCCGTGGGTGCGTACTTGTTTGCGCTCTTGAGCTCCCCGCACCTGGCAGAAGCCTTTCCGTGGATCGCTGCCAGCTTTCCCAATGGTTTGCATCTACCCATCTGGGCGGTCATTCCCTTGTCGGCGGCGCTGGCCGGCTTTTTTGGCGTTTTGCTGGGCGCGCCCACGCTCAAGCTGCGCGGTGACTATCTGGCCATCGTCACCCTGGGCTTTGGCGAAATCATCCGCGTCTTCCTGAACAACCTGGACCGCCCCATCAACCTGACCAACGGCCCCAAGGGCATCAACCAGATTGACGGCATCACCTTCTTTGGCCTCAAGCTGAGCCGACCGGTTGAAGTCTTCGGCTTGGAGATCGCCTCGGTCTCCCTGTACTACTACCTGTTCCTGGCGCTGGTCATTGTTTCGGTCGTGGTCTGCCACCGCCTGGAGCAGTCGCGCATCGGCCGTGCCTGGATGGCGGTGCGTGAAGACGAGATCGCCGCCAAGGCCATGGGCATCAACACCCGCAACCTCAAGCTGCTGGCTTTTGGCATGGGCGCCACGTTTGGTGGCGTCTCGGGCGCCATGTTCGCGGCCTTCCAGGGCTTCGTGTCACCCGAATCCTTCAGCTTGATGGAGTCCGTGATGATCGTGGCCATGGTGGTGCTGGGCGGCATCGGGCATTTGCCAGGCGTCATCATGGGCGCCTTGCTGTTGGCGGCCTTGCCTGAAGTCTTGCGCCATGTGGCTGGCCCGCTGCAAGCCATGACCGACGGTCGCCTTGACTCTGCCATCTTGCGTCAACTGCTGATAGCCGTGGCGATGATCAGCATCATGCTGATGCGCCCGCGCGGCCTGTGGCCTGCGCCCGAGCACGGCAAGTCTCTTACCAAACCGACGGCTTAAGGACTAAGTGACATGAGCGAAACCATCCTCAAGGTATCTGGCGTTTCCAAGCGCTTTGGCGGGCTGCAAGCCCTGTCTGATGTCGGCATTCACATTGAACGCGGTCAGGTCTACGGCTTGATCGGCCCCAACGGCGCTGGCAAGACGACCTTCTTTAACGTGCTGACCGGCCTTTATACGCCCGACAGCGGCAACTTCGAGCTGGCGGGCAAGCCCTACAAGCCGAGCGCGGTGCATGAAGTGGCCAAGGCCGGCATTGCCCGGACTTTTCAAAATATCCGTTTGTTTGCAGACATGACCGCGCTGGAAAACGTCATGGTCGGCAGGCACATCCGCACCGAGTCGGGCTTGCTGGGCGCGATCTTCCGCACCTCGGCTTTCAAGGCTGAAGAGCAAGCCATCGCGCATCGGGCGCAAGAGCTGCTGGACTATGTGGGTATCGGCAAGTTTGCTGACTACAAGGCGCGCACGCTGAGCTACGGCGACCAGCGTCGCCTGGAGATTGCGCGGGCGCTGGCCACCGACCCGCAACTGATAGCACTCGACGAGCCGGCCGCAGGCATGAATGCGACGGAAAAGGTCCAGCTGCGCGAGTTGATCGACCGCATCCGCAACGACAACCGCACCATCTTGCTCATCGAGCACGACGTCAAACTCGTCATGGGTTTGTGCGACCGCGTCACCGTGCTGGACTACGGCAAGCAGATCGCTGAAGGCGTGCCTGCCGACGTGCAGAAAAACGAAAAAGTCATCACCGCCTATCTGGGCACTGGCCATTAAGAAGAGCATTACCTATGGCAAACACACTCCTCAAGGTCACGGGCCTGAAGGTCGCGTACGGCGGCATCAAGGCGGTCAAAGGCGTTGACTTCGAAGTCAAGGAAGGCGAACTCGTCACGCTGATCGGCTCCAACGGTGCGGGCAAGACCACCACCATGAAGGCCATCACCGGCACGCTGGCAGCCGCCGATGGCGACATCGAATACTTGGGCAAAAGCATCAAAGGCAAGGGCGCCTGGGATCTGGTCGCCGATGGTCTGGCCATGGTGCCCGAAGGCCGCGGTGTTTTCACCCGCATGACCATCACTGAAAACCTGCAGATGGGCGCATACATCCGCAGCGACAAGGCCGAGATCGCCAACGACATCGACATGGTGTTCGGCATCTTCCCCCGCCTGAAAGAGCGCAAGGACCAACTCGCCGGCACCATGTCGGGCGGTGAGCAGCAAATGCTGGCCATGGGCCGTGCGCTCATGAGCCGGCCCAAAGTCTTGCTGCTCGACGAGCCGTCCATGGGTTTGTCCCCCATCATGGTCGACAAGATTTTTGAAGTGGTGCGGGACGTGTCGGCACGCGGCGTTACCATCTTGCTCGTCGAACAAAACGCCAGCCGTGCGCTCGGCATTGCTGACCGGGGTTACGTCATGGAGTCAGGGCTCATCACCATGAACGGTGCTGCCAAAGACCTGCTGACCGACCCGCGTGTGCGCGCGGCCTACTTGGGCGAGTAAGCCATCAAGCCAGCGCCTTGGCCTTGTCGGCCTCGGTCGTGAAGGCGTCGGCAAAAAACTCGTCTTCCGGCAATCCGGCCTTGGCGGTGTAGTCCGCCTTGGCCGAGTCCACCACGATGGGTGCGCCGCAGGCATAAACCTGATGGCCAGAGAGGTATGGCAAGTCTTGCAACACGGCTTGGTGCACAAAGCCTGTGCGGCCCGTCCACGCGTCTTCAGGCAAGGCGTCGGACACCACGGGCACGTAGCGCAGTTGCGGCATTTCTTGCAGCTTGGCCATCACCCAGTCGTGCATGTACAAGTCTTGCGGCCGTCGGCCGCCCCAGTACAGCACGGCGGGGCGCTCGATGTTCTTGAACTGCATGTGCTCAATGATGGCCTTGATGGGCGCAAAGCCCGTGCCTGAAGCCAGCAGCACGATGGGTTTGCTGCTGTCTTCGCGCAAGAAGAAGCTGCCGTAGGGCCCTTCAATGCGCAGGATGTCTTTTTCCTTCATACTGCCAAAAACCTGGTCGGTGAACTTGCCGCCGGGCATGTGGCGCAGGTGCAGTTCAATGCCCGGTGTTTCGGCCTGCGTGTGCGGTGCATTGGCCATTGAATAGCTGCGGCGGTCGCCATCCCTCAGTAAAAACTCCACATACTGGCCCGCGTGGTACTTGAAGACATCGTTGGCCGGCAGTTGCAGGCGCATGGCCATCACATCGGGTGAGAGGCGCTGCAGGCTGCTCACGCGGGCGGGCATTTTCTTGATGGGGAAAGCGCTTTCGTCGGTGACCTGGCGCGACTCCAGAACCACGTCGCTGTGCGGCACGGCGCAACAGGTGAGGATCAAGCCACTGGCCTCTTCTTCATGCGACAAAGCTTTGAGCTGGTGCGGCCCGTGAGTCACGCTGCCTTCAAGCTTTTTGCATTTGCATGAGCCGCAGGCGCCGTCCTTGCAGCCATAGGGCAGGCCGATGCCTTGGCGGATGGCGGCGGCCAGCAGGGCTTCGTCCGGGTTGGCGGTGAAGCTGCGGCCACTGGGCTGCACGGTCACGTTAAAGCTCATATTGGTATCCTCTGGCAATCTTTGAAATAGCAAGCGTGAAGAGCGCTCGGCAAAGCCTGAGATTTTGCCCTGTCTGCCCAAGCCATCCGCCCTCACCGCGTTCCGTCCTGTCTGCATCATGCCCAACTTTCTAGGCGCTCTGCCCGCCCGTTTTCGCCGCCAGCGCATTCTCATCATTGGTTGCGGTGACGTCGGTCAACGCGCAGCCGCTCGACTGCCGGAGCGTGTGAAGCTGCTGGCGCTGACTTCGTCGCCCGACAAGCTACAGGCCTTTCGGGCGCAGGGCATCACGCCCTTGCTGGGCAACCTGGATCAAGCCAGCAGCTTGCGACGCCTCGCGGGGCTGGCCACGCGCGTGCTGCACCTGGCACCGCCACCCACAGAAAACCTGCGCGACTGGCAGCGTGACCCGCGCACCTTCAATTTGCTGGCCGCCTTGCGTTTGCGTGGCCGTCTGGATGCGCTGGTTTACGGCTCCACCAGCGGGGTGTATGGCGACTGCAGTGGCCAGCGCATCGACGAGACCCGTGCCGTGAACCCGAGCACGCCGCGCGCCCAGCGCCGGGTGGACGCCGAGCAGCAGCTGCGCTGGTTTGGCCGCAGCGGCGGCACCCCGGTGCATGTGCTGCGCATCCCTGGCATTTACGCGCCCGACCGCGAGGGCGGCACACCCCGCAATCGCTTGCTCAAAGGCACGCCCGTGCTGCGGCCCGAGGACGACGTCTACACCAACCACGTGCATGCCGATGACCTGGCAAGAGCTTGCCTGGCCGCGCTGTGGCGCGGCAAGCCGCAGCGCATTACCCATGCCAGCGACGACACCGAACTCAAGATGGGCGATTACTTTGACTTGGCCGCCGGTCTGTACGGCTTGCCACTGCCGCCGCGTCTGAGCCGCGAAACGGCCACTGCGCAATTGCCGCTGATGCTTTTGAGCTTCATGGGCGAGTCACGCCGCCTGGACAACACGCGGCTTAAAAAGGAGCTGCGCCTGCGCCTGCACTTTTCCACGGTGCGCGAAGGGCTACTTGCCACGTAAAAATCTAGCCAACCGCCAGGGAACAAGCTCGACAATACGTTTTTATTTTTTACGTTCTCAGGATTCTTCCCATGTCTGGTGCCGGCCATATCGATACGTCCAACAAAAAAGTGGCTCTCATGATTGCGGTGCTTGCCGCCGTGCTTGCCATGTCTGAAACGCTGGGAAAAGGCGCCCAGACCACTGCGCTCACCGTGAATACTGAAGCCTCTAATCTTTGGTCTTTTTTCCAGGCCAAGACCATCCGCATGACAACCGTGCGCACAGCTGCCGAGTCCTCAGAAATCGACTTGCTGCGCATGCCACCTTCTCCCGCGCGGGAGGCTTTGGAAAACCGGATACTCGACTGGAAAAAGGCCGCTGCCCGCTACGATTCAGAGCCTGAAACCAGCGAGGGCCGCAAAGAACTCGCCGTGCGTGCGAAAGCCGCAGAAAGCAAACGCGATCATGCGCTGGCGGCCTTTCATCAGTATGAAACCGCCTCTGGCGCTCTGCAACTCGCCATCGTTTTGGCGTCCGCCACGATTGTCACGGGCGCTATGTGGTTGTTTTGGGTTGCGGGCGGTTTGGGCCTGGTTGGCGTGGTGTTTTCTGCGCTCGGGTTTTTTGCGCCGTACGCGGTGCACCTATGGTGAACTGATCGGAATTGCAAGCGCCGTGGCCAGGATGCAGGCGTCAAGAAAAAAGCCGACCGGTGCATCGCTGCATCAGTCGGCTTTAGTCTTTGATTTCACTGGGAAATCAGGTGTGGTGCCCGGGGCCGGAATCGAACCGGCACGCCTCGCGGCGGGGGATTTTGAGTCCCCTGCGTCTACCAATTTCACCACCCGGGCGGCATTAGCCAAGCCCCAAATTATGGCACAGTGCAGCCTATGAATTTCCCAACTCTTGAAGATGCCATCGGCAAAACGCCGCTGGTCCGTCTGCAGCGCATCCAGGCTCAGCACAACCTGCAACACAACAACGTCATCCTGGGCAAGCTCGAGGGCAACAACCCGGCGGGCTCGGTCAAGGACAGGCCGGCGCTGTCCATGATCAAGCGCGCTGAAGAGCGTGGCGACATCAAGCCGGGTGACACGCTCATCGAGGCAACTTCAGGCAACACCGGCATTGCTCTGGCTATGGCAGCGGCGATCAAGGGCTATCGCATGGTGCTGATCATGCCGGAGGACTTGTCGATTGAGCGGGCCCAGACCATGAAGGCCTTTGGGGCTGAGCTGATACTCACGCCCAAGTCGGGCGGCATGGAAACAGCGCGAGACTTGGCCGACCGCATGCAGTCCGAAGGCAAGGGCAAGGTGCTGGACCAGTTTGCCAATCAAGACAATCCACGCGTGCATTACGAGACCACCGGGCCCGAGATCTGGGCGGACACGGCGGGCAAGGTCACGCATTTTGTGAGCGCCATGGGCACCACCGGCACCATCACGGGCGTCTCACGTTTCTTGAAAGAAAAGAACCCGGCCATTCAGATCGTCGGCGCGCAGCCGAGTGAAGGCTCGCGCATCCCGGGCATTCGCAAATGGCCTGAGGCTTACATGCCCAAGATTTATGACGCCAGCCACGTCGACCAGCTGGTGCTGGTGAGCCAGCAGGACGCCGAAGACATGTGCCGGCGCATGGCGCGCGAAGAGGGCATCTTTGCCGGGATCTCGGCGGCAGGAGCTTGCTGGGTGGCGCAAGAAATAGCCAAAACCGTCAAGGATGCCGTGATCGTCTTCATCGTCTGCGACCGGGGCGACCGCTACCTGTCGACCGGCGTCTTCCCGGCATGAGTACTTCAGCATGAATTTTCGTTTTTGCCCTGAGTGCGCAGCTGAGCTGGCGCTTGTCACACAAGCCGAAGACGGCGGTGACAAAGCCCGGCTGCGCTGCACTGCGTGCACCTTTACCCACTGGAACAATCCGACCCCTGTGCTGGCCGCTGTGGTGGAAGTCGATGGCAAGGTCTTGCTGGCGCGCAATGCCGCTTGGCCAGGCAAACGCTTCGCACTCATTACCGGGTTCATGGAAGCCGGCGAGAGCCCTGAAGAAGGCATTGCGCGCGAGATTGCGGAAGAAACAAATTTGAAAACACATGCGCTCAAGCTGCTCGGTGTGTATGACTTTCAGCGCATGAACCAGGTCATCATTGCCTACCACGCCGTGTGCAGCGGAGAGGTGGTGCTGTCCCCCGAGCTGCTGGAATACCGACTGATGGCGCTGGAAGACATCAAGTGCTGGCCTGCCGGCACCGGTTTTGCCTTGGCCGAGTTTTTGCGCTCGCGTGGGCATGAGCCCGAGATCCTGGAGTGGGCACAGATCGAGCAGACCTTCGATGCCGAAAGCACTCAGCCATGACGACGATTGACAAAGAACTCGACACCCGCGGGCTGAACTGTCCGCTGCCCATCTTGAAGGCCAAAAAAGCCTTGTCAGAAATGACGAGCGGGCAAGTGCTGCGCGTGGTGTCCACAGATGCCGGCTCCACCCGTGATTTTCAGGCGTTCACCAAGCAGACAGGTCATGAGTTGCTGTCGCAGGAAAGCGCAGGCGCTGACTTCATCCACGTGCTCAAGCGCAAATAAAGACCGACTGCAACCGGACTAGCCTTAGTCGGCCAGCGGCACCAGATTGGTCTTGCGACGCTCTTGCCCGGACCAGCCGATCTGCAGGTTTTCAAGGTAGTTGCGGAAGTATTCGCCCACCTCGGGGTGTTGCAGTGCCAGCTCGACCGTAGCTTCCAGAAAGCCTTCCTTGCTGCCGCAGTCGTAGCGCTTGCCTTCGTACTGAAATGCGTAAACGCTTTCGTGTGCCATCAGGCCGGCAATACCATCAGTCAGCTGAATCTCGCCGCCCACACCACCGGGCTGCTGGCGGATGTGCTCGAACACCGCCGGCGTCAGGATGTAGCGGCCGGCCACACCCATGCGTGAAGGTGCCAGCTCTGGTGCTGGCTTTTCAACCATGCGGTTGACCTTGATGAGGCCGGGCCGCACGATGTCGCCCGCCACGATGCCGTAGCGCCGCGTTTGCTCGGCAGGAACTTCTTGCACGGCAATGATGGACTGCTGGAGCTTTTCAAACTGCGCTGTCATTTGCGCCAATATGGGCGGCTTGCCCACCATCAAGTCGTCGGCCAGCAGTACAGCGAAGGGCTCGCCGCCCACCATGTGTTCAGCGCACAGCACGGCGTGGCCCAGTCCCAGCGAACGGGGCTGGCGCACATACGACATGTACATGTCGTCCGGCTGAACTGAACGAACCATGGCCAGCAGCGTTTCCTTGCCTGCGACTTCCAGTTCGTTTTCCAGTTCGTAAGCGGTGTCAAAGTGGTCTTCAATGGCGCGCTTGTTTCGACCTGTGACGAAGATCATGTGGCGAATGCCGGCGGCGTACGCCTCTTCAACCGCATACTGGATGAGTGGCTTGTCCACGACCGGCAGCATTTCTTTCGGCTGGGCTTTTGTGGCTGGCAGAAAACGTGTCCCCAAGCCTGCGACGGGGAAAACGGCTTTGCGGACGGTAGCAATTTGACTCATGGACGGGCTTCCTTCAATGGTTCGGATCGGTCAGTCGTGGGTTGAGGCAAAAAATACCACAGCGACACTCTCAAGACAGGCTCGTCAGCTTAAAGGCTGGGCAAAAAAACCATGGCCGAACTGTTAATCGCCCGTAGGGACGATAGGCCCAGCTGCTTCAGCCCAGCCGCTGCAATTGCTCCTTGAGCTTGGTCAGCGTGGCGGTGTAGTCGGCCAAGCGCTTGCGCTCTTGTTCCAGCACGGCTGCGGGCGCTTTGGCCACGAAAGCCTCGTTACCCAAACGGGCAGTCGCCTTGATCAACTCGCCTTCCAAGCGCGCAGTTTCCTTAGCTAAACGGGCTTTCTCAGCCACCACGTCAACCTCGACAAACAGGCAAATGCGCGCCTCGCCCACCACGGCAACAGGAGCGCCTTCTGCAGCTGCTGCCCAGGCGGCTTCGTCTTCAAAAACCTTCACGTCGTTGAGCTTGGCCAGCGACTTGATGATGGGCGCAGCCGTCTCCATGAACTCGGTGTCGCCCAGCACCAGCAATGGCAAGCGCACGGCGGGCGAGACATTCATTTCACCGCGCAGGTTGCGGCAGGCGTCCACCCAGGTCTTGAGTTTGGCGACATGCGCTTCGGCTTGTTCGTCAATTTTTTGCGGCTGGCTTTGCGGGTAATGGGCCTCGCCGACAAATCGGCCTTGCAAGCCCGCGACAGGTGCGACTTTTTGCCACAGCTCTTCCGTGATGAAAGGAATCACCGGGTGCGCCAAACGCAAGATGGCCTCGAGCGTGCGGATCAGCGTGCGGCGCGTGGCGCGCTGCTGCGACTCGTTGCCGGTCTGGATCTGCACCTTGGCAATTTCCAGGTACCAGTCGCAAAACTCGTCCCAGATGAACTGGTAAATGCTGCCGGCCACGTTGTCCAGGCGGTAGTCGGCAAAGCCCTTGGCCACGTCGGCCTCCACGCGCTGCAGGGTCGAGGCAATCCAGCGGTCGGCCTGGGAGAACGACATGTAGCCGTGCGCCGGCCCGCCCGGCTGGCACTGTTCTTTCGTGTGCTCTTGGAGGCCGCAGTCCTGGCCTTCGCAGTTCATCAACACAAAGCGCGTGGCATTCCAGAGCTTGTTGCAAAAGTTCCGATAGCCCTCGCAGCGCTTGGAGTCAAAGTTGATGCTGCGGCCGAGACTCGCCAGTGATGCGAAGGTAAAGCGCAGCGCGTCGGCCCCGTAGCCGGGAATGCCGACGGGGAATTCTTTTTCGGTGTTCTTGCGCACTTGCGGCGCGGTCTCGGGCTTGCGCAGGCCTTGCGAACGCTTGTCCAGCAGAGGCGCCAATTCAATGCCGTCAATCAAATCGACCGGGTCCAGCACATTGCCTTCGGACTTGCTCATCTTCTTGCCCTGCGCGTCTTTCACCAGGCCGTGGATGTAGACGTGCTTGAACGGCACCTGGCCGGTGAAGTGCGTGGTCATCATGATCATCCTGGCCACCCAGAAGAAGATGATGTCGTAGCCCGTGACCAGCACGGACGAGGGCAAGAACAAGTCCAGCTCTTTGGTCTTTTCAGGCCAGCCGAGAGAAGAAAAAGGCACCAGCGCTGACGAATACCAGGTGTCCAGCACGTCCTCGTCGCGGCGCAGTTTTTTCCCGGGCGCTTGAGCTTGGGCTGCAGCCTCGTCGGCGGCGACATAAACCTTGCCGTCTTCGTCGTACCAAGCCGGAATCTGGTGGCCCCACCACAGTTGGCGGGAAATGCACCAGTCCTGGATGTTTCCCATCCACTGGTTGTAGGTGTTGACCCACTGCTCGGGCACGAATTTGACGGCGCCGCTGTCGACAGCGTCAATCGCTTTTTGCGCGATCGACTTGCCGGTCGCGTCTTGCGGGCTGACCTTGTTCATCGCCACAAACCACTGGTCCGTCAGCATGGGCTCGATCACCTGGCCGGTGCGGGCGCAGCGCGGCACCATCAGCTTGTGCTTTTTCACCTCGACCAAAAAGCCCTGAGCTTCCAGGTCGGCGATGACTTGCTTGCGCGCCACGAAGCGGTCCATGCCGCGGTATTTTTCGGGCGCGTTCTCGTTGATGGCGGCGTCCAGCGTGAGTACGCCAATCATGGGCAGCTGGTGGCGCTGGCCCACGGCGTAGTCGTTGGTGTCATGCGCAGGTGTGACCTTGACCACGCCGGTGCCAAAAGCCATGTCGACGTAGTCGTCGGCAATCACCGGAATCTCGCGGTCGCACAGGGGCAGCTTGACCATCTTGCCGATCAGGGCGCGGTAGCGCTCGTCCTCGGGGTGGACCATCACGGCCACGTCGCCCAGCATGGTCTCCGGCCGGGTGGTGGCGACAGTGACTGAACCTCTGCCGTCTACCAAGGGGTAACGGATGTGCCACAAAAAGCCGTCCTCTTCTTCGCTCTCGACTTCCAGGTCGCTCACCGCCGATTTCAAAATCGGGTCCCAGTTGACCAGGCGTTTGCCGCGGTAAATCAGGCCTTGCTCGTACAACTGCACAAAGGTCGCCGTGACCACCTGGGACATCTTGGGGTCCATGGTGAAGTACTCATGCTCCCAAGACACCGAGTCGCCCATGCGCCGCATTTGCCGTGTGATGGTGGAGCCGGACTCTTCCTTCCATTCCCAGACTTTCTTGACGAATTCCGCGCGGCCCAGGTCATGCCGCGTCTTGCCAAGGCCTGCCAGCTTGCGCTCCACCACGATCTGCGTGGCAATGCCCGCGTGGTCTGTGCCCGGCACCCACAGCGTGTTCTCGCCCAGCATGCGGTGGTAGCGCGTGAGCGAGTCCATGATGGTCTGATTGAAGGCGTGGCCCATGTGCAATGTGCCCGTCACATTGGGTGGGGGCAGTTGAATGGCAAATGAGGCCTTGGCCGCATCCAAAGTGGGTGCATACAAACCGCTTTGCTCCCAGGCCGGTCCCCAATGGGCTTCCAGCGCGGCGGGCTCGAAAGATTTGGACAGGGCTTGCAGGCCGGGTTGCTCTGGAGGGTTGCTCATGGGAACTTTGTTGAATAGGGCGCCGGTCCGGGCGTGCGGACTGGCGCTTTAGCGCGGGCTGGGGCGCGGGCGGCGTGCGCGGTCAAAGCGCTGCCGAAAACCCTGATTTTACTAAAGCACGGTTGGGCTCTCGAAAGTGTCAAGTCGGCCGCCGCAGCTTGGATGCCCTGATAACTCAGGGCTTACCCTGGGTTATCAGCGGTAAGTGAGAACCATTGTCAAAAACCTAAGCTCAATAGCTTTTTCAGAGATTGCTTATTGAATTGCCCAATTAGACGGGTGAATTCTTCCGGGTTATGTTTTGCTGTCTTTGGTCGTGGCAGCACACCAAAGCCATTTGTTTTTCAACAACCTCAAGGAGATTTCCATGGCTCTCAAAGGCTCCAGGACGGAAGAAAACCTGAAGGCCGCCTTCGCAGGCGAGTCCCAGGCCAACCGTCGTTATTTGTACTTCGCAAACAAGGCCGACGTGGAAGGGCAGCCGGATGTGGCGGCGCTGTTCCGCTCCACCGCTGAAGGCGAGACCGGTCACGCGCACGGTCACCTGGAGTGGCTGGAGCAATGTGGCGACCCTGCCACCGGCATGCCTTTTGGCAGCACGCGTGACAACCTCGCATCGGCTGTGGCCGGCGAGACGCACGAGTACACCGACATGTACCCCGGCATGGCCAAGACCGCGCGCGACGAAGGCCACGACGAAGTGGCTGACTGGTTCGAGACGCTGGCCAAGGCCGAGCGCTCCCACGCCAACCGCTACGCCAAGGCGCTGAACGAACTGGTGGATTGATAGAGCAGGCAGACCTGGTCCCCAGGGGCTGGGTCTGCCACGACGGCTAACCAAGAGGTGAGACATGGCAACAGAAGGCAACCTGCAAGCGCCCACGCGGCACGCCATCGACTGGAAAAATCCGGACTATTACAACGAAGACAAGGTGTTCCATGAGATGGAGCGCATCTTCGACATCTGCCACGGCTGCCGACGCTGCGTCAGCTTGTGCGGCTCCTTCCCCACCCTGTTTGACCTGGTCGATGAAAGCAAGACCGGCGAAGTCGATGGCGTTGACAAGAAGGACTACTGGAAGGTGGTGGACCAGTGCTACATGTGCGACCTGTGCTACCTGACCAAATGCCCGTATGTGCCGCCTCATGAGTTCAATCTGGACTTTCCGCACACCATGTTGCAGGCCAAGGCCATCAAGTTCAAAAAAGGCGAAGTGGGCGCGGGTGAAAAATTCCTGGCCTCAACCGACACGCATGGCAAGTTCGCAGGCATTCCCATCGTGGTTCAAGCGGCCAATGCCATCAACAAAACCAAGCCCGCCCGCGCCGTGATGGAAAAAGTGCTGGGCGTGGACAAAAACGCCTGGCTGCCCGAGTTGGCCACGCAAAAATTCCGCTCCAGCGCGCCCGAGTCGCCGCCCCATCCCATCAAGGACGGTGCCAAGACGCCAGGCAAGGTCGTGATCTATTCGACCTGCTACATCAACTACAACGAGCCGGGTATTGGCCACGACTTGCTCAAGGTGCTGGACCACAACGAAGTACCGTACGTTCTGGTCGAAAAAGAGCAGTGCTGCGGCATGCCCAAGCTCGAACTCGGCGATTTGGATTCGGTGAACAAATCCAAAGAGGCCAACATCCCGGTGCTGGCCCGCTACGCCAAAGACGGCTACGCCATCTTGAGCGCGGTGCCCAGCTGCACGCTGATGTTCAAACAAGAAATCCCGCTCATGTACCCGGATGACGCCGACGTGCAGCTCGTCAAGGCGCACATGTGGGACCCGTTTGAATACCTCATGGCGCGCAAGCGCGATGGCCTGCTGAAGACTGAGTTCACCCAGCCGCTGGGCAAGATCAGCTACCAGATCCCGTGCCACGGCCGGGTGCAGAACATCGGCAAGAAGACCGAGGAAATGCTCAAGATGGTGCCCGGCACCAGCGTGCATACACACGAGCGCTGCTCCGGCCATGCTGGCACCTTTGGGGTCAAAGTGCCGTATCACCAGCAGGCCATGAAGATTGGCAAGCCGCTCTTCAAAGCCATGGCCAATCACAAGGACGGCGGCCTGCCTGATGTCATCAGCAGCGACTGTCCGCTGGGCGGCCACCATATTGCGCAAGGCTTCGAAGTCAACAAGCTGGGCTCGCCGCCGCAGCGGCATCCGCTCACCTTGATTCGCACCGCCTACGGCCTCAAGTAATCCACTGAAAAAATTCGAGTCGCTCCAAGAAAGCCGTTCCCATGCAAGTCACCGGAAAAATCACCCGCGACAGCCTCATGACCCTGGAGGCCTACAGCAAGTACCGCAAGGCGCACAAGACTGAAGTCATGGCGCACCGCCAGTTGCGCAGCGTGCACCTGGGCGAGCACATCAACCTGCAGTTTGAAAGCGAGATCAGCATCCGCTACCAAATTCAGGAGATGCTGCGCATCGAAAAGATCTTTGAAGAGGAAGGCATCGAGCAAGAGATCGAGGCTTACGCGCCGCTCATGCCTGACGGCAGCAACTGGAAAGCCACCATGCTGATCGAATACCCTGACATCAACGAGCGCAAGCGTGAGCTGGCTCGGCTGATCGGGGTGGAAGACCGCACCTTTGTCGAAGTTGAAGGTCATGCCCGCGTGTACGCGATTGCCGACGAAGACATGGACCGCGAAAACGAAGAAAAAACCTCAGCGGTTCACTTTGTGCGTTTTGAACTGACGCCCGCCATGTGCGCGGCGGTCAAAGCCGGGGCCAGTGTCAAGGTTGGTTGCGACCACACCAACTACCCGGCCCATGTGACGGTCAAGCCAGAGACGCTGGCGTCCCTGGCCAGCGATTTGCGCTGAGCGCAGGCTTTTTTCAGCGCCCGCCCAGGCGCATGTCTGCAAAGATCGCCTGCGCTTCACGTGGCAGGCAGCGCCAATACTGCGGTTGCGCCTGCACCTTGCCCTGCAGGGCTGCGGCGGCTTCCCAACCCCAGCGCGGCTTGTACAAAAAGGCGCGCGCCAGTGCCACCACATCGGCTTCCCCGCGCTGCAAGACGTCTTCGGCCTGCTGCGGCTCTGTGATCAAGCCCACGGCAAAAGTTGGCAGGCCTGAAGCCTCACGCACCGCACGCGCCAGCGGGACTTGGTAGCCGGGCGCCAGCGGAATCTTTTGCAAAGGCGACACACCGCCCGAGGACACGTGAATGAACTGCGCGCCCGCTGCCTTGAAGGCCTTGGCCAGCATGCAGCTTTCGTCTATCGTCCAGCCGCCGTCCACCCAGTCAGTGCCTGAAATGCGAACGCCCAGCGTGCCGTTGAAGGCGCCCCGCATCGCTTCGAATACCTCTAGCGGAAAGCGCACGCGGTTTTCATAACTGCCGCCGTAAGCATCACTGCGCTGGTTGGCCAGCGGTGACATGAATTGGTGCAGCAAATACCCGTGCGCTGCGTGCAACTCAATCGCGTCCAATCCGATTGCCTGGCTGCGCTTGGCTGCCGCCAAAAAATCATTTTTGATGCGCATCATCTCGGCCAGGCTCAAGGCCTCGGGCGCAGGTTCTTGCGGTGCATGGGGCAGGGCGCTGGGGGCAAGGGGGCGCCAGCCGCCTTCAGAGGGGCTCAAGAGCGCACCGCCGCGCCAGGGAGCGTCGCTAGACGCCTTGCGGCCGGCGTGCGCCAGCTGTATGCAAACGGGGCTGGCAGGTGCCAGACGCCGCGCACGCGCCAACTTGTCGCCCAGCGCTGCGGCCGTGGCCTCGTCCCAAATTCCCAGGTCAAAGGGGCTGATGCGTCCTTCAGGCGACACGGCAGTTGCCTCCAGCGTGAGCATGGCCGCGCCGCTGTTGAGCAGTTGCGTCCAGTGGCTCAGGTGCCAGTCATTGGCCTGGCCGTCCAGACCGTCTGTGTTGTTGCAGGCGTACTGGCACATGGGCGCCACCACGATGCGGTTGGCCAGGGTCAGGGCGCCACTGGGGGCGTCAAAAGTGAACGGTGAAAAAAGCAGGCTCAAGGCGAACTCCAGGAAAGGACGGGCGGTGGGGCAGGGGTTTTGGGTCTGCCGGATAATTGACCGGCCAAAGGATGCCACAGATGCTGTTTCTTCTCTCGCCCGCCAAATCACTCGACTACGAGACCCCCGCAGGCCATCTGCCGCACACGCTGCCCGCGTTTTTGGACGACTCGGCCGAATTGATCGAGGTGCTGCGCCAGAAGTCGCCGCAGCAGATTGCTGAATTGATGTCGCTGTCGGACAAGCTGGCAGGTTTGAATGTGGCGCGTTATGAAAGCTGGTCGCCCAAATTCTCGGCGCGCAATGCCAAACAAGCCGCGCTGGCTTTCAATGGCGACGTGTACGAAGGTCTGGACGCCAACAGCCTCAAGCCCGAGCAACTGCAGTGGGCGCAGCAGCATGTCTGCATCTTGAGCGGGTTGTACGGCGTGCTGCGACCTCTGGACTGGATGCAGCCCTATCGCCTTGAAATGGGTACGGCCCTTGCCACGCCGCGCGGCAAGAACCTGTACGCCTTCTGGGGCCGCAAGATCGCCGATTACCTCAATGAACGCGCTGCCGCCGATGCCAGCCCGGTGGTGGTCAACTTGGCCAGTGAGGAATACTTCAAGTCCGTTGACCTGACCCAGCTCAAGCCGCGTGTCATTCACTGCGCCTTTGAAGAAGGCAAGGCCGGCAAGTACAAGATCGTGAGTTTTTACGCCAAG
The DNA here is from genome assembly GCA_040400945.1 of Polaromonas sp. Classification (GTDB taxonomy): domain Bacteria; phylum Pseudomonadota; class Gammaproteobacteria; order Burkholderiales; family Burkholderiaceae_C; genus Polaromonas. Next base: position 226,673 of record JBBAPG010000002.1, read on the forward strand.
CGCGCGCGCGGCCTCATGGCGCGCTACGCCATTGAAAACAAGCTCGGCACGGTGAAAAAACTCGAATCCTTCAATCTTGAAGGCTATCGCTTCAGCCCCGAAGCCTCCAAGCCCGATCGCCTGGTGTTCAGGCGTGAGCAGGCAGCGGCGTCCTTAGCATGAGCCAGTCAGTGAACCGCGACAAAGACATCACGCCTGCCTTGAGCCAATGGCTGATCGAGCAGCGTGCGGCAGGCTTTGGCGCAGAGCAGATTTTGAAAGCCATGCTGCAAGCCGGCTGGAGCGAAGCGGTCAGCCGCCGCGTACTGGGCTTGTCGGCCGTGGCGGGTTCGGCCCAGCTCGGCCAAAGCCTGGCGGCAGATGTGCCAGTTGTGCCTGTGCCTTGGCCTGAAGGCGCCGGGGAGCGCTTGCGACTGCAGGCCGGTGACAGGCAAGTGCTGGCCACAGCGCGCGTCGACAGCCCGCCTTTGCTGGTGCTCCAGGATTTACTCGACGCCGATGAGTGCCGTGCCCTCATTGACGCAGCGCGTCCGCGCATGGCTCGCTCGCTCACGGTGGATGTGAAAACCGGCGGTGAAGAACTGCACCAGGACCGCACCAGCGACGGCATGTTTTTCGATCGTGGCGAGTCGGATTTGATCCGCCGCATTGAGGCGCGCATTGCGCAGCTCTTGAACTGGCCCGTGGAAAACGGCGAAGGCCTGCAAGTGCTGCGCTACGGCCCGGGCGCTGAGTACAAGCCGCATTACGACTATTTCGATCCAGCCGAGCCGGGAACGCCTGGCATTTTGCAGCGCGGCGGCCAGCGCGTTGCCACGCTGGTGATGTACCTCAACGAGCCCGAAGCCGGCGGTGCCACGGTGTTCCCCGACATCAGCTTTCAGGTGGTGCCCCAGCTGGGCAGCGCCGTGTTTTTCAGCTACGCGCAGGCGCATCCGGCCAGCCGTACGCTGCATGGCGGCGAGCCGGTACTGGCTGGCGAAAAATGGATTGCCACCAAGTGGCTGCGTGAACGTGAATTCAATTAAGCCAACGTGATGAACCCGACATGAACACACCCGAACAATCTGAACTCGGCAAGGCCTCTGCCTACGCCGACCGCTACGACCCGTCCTTGCTGTTCCCCATCCCGCGCGCGGGCAAGCGGCAAGAAATTGGTGTGGGCGCGCAGCCGCCGTTTTTTGGTGCTGACATGTGGACCGCTTTCGAGTTGAGCTGGCTCAATCCACGCGGCAAGCCGCAGGTGGCGCTGGCCCAGGTGGTGGTGCCTTGCGAGACACCCAACATCATTGAGAGCAAGTCCTTCAAGCTGTACTTGAACAGTTTTAACAATTCGACTTTCATCGATGCATCTCAGGTGCAGTCGCTGCTGCGCGCTGACTTGTCAGAAGCGGCAGGTCGCGGCGCAGATGCCGCGCGCATGGCCCCGGCGGTCGGCGTCAAGCTAGTACTGCCCGAACTCTTTGACGCAGAGCCGATTCATGAACTGGATGGACTGAGCCTGGATCGCCTGGACATCGCATGTGATCGCTACAGTCCCGCGCCTGATTTGCTCAAGACCAATTTTGAAGAAGCGCCCGTCACTGAGGTTCTCACCAGCAATTTGCTCAAAAGCAACTGCTTGGTCACCGGTCAGCCTGACTGGGGCAGCGTGCAGATTCACTACAGCGGCCCGCAGATTGAGCAAGAGGGCTTGCTGCAATACATCGTGAGCTTTCGCAATCACAACGAGTTTCACGAGCAGTGCGTTGAACGGATCTTCATGGACGTGTGGACGCGTTGCAAACCGGTGAAGCTGGCTGTCTTTGCACGTTACACCCGCCGTGGTGGGCTGGACATCAATCCCTTTCGCACCAGTTATCCGCAGGCGCTGCCGCCCTTCGTGCGTACCGCGCGGCAGTAAATCGCCCAAGCCGTGCGCGGCTTGGCAACGCACATGTTGCAAAGCTGATCTCCTACATTTTCAGGAGGGGCGCGCACGTAAAACAAGGACATGACCTGCATCATTGTCTTTTCTCACCTGCGCTGGAACTTCGTTTACCAACGGCCCCAGCATCTCCTATCTCGTTTGGCACAGCATCACCGCGTGATCTTCATGGAAGAACCCATGCCGAGCGCGGAGTCCGACCGTCTTGAGCATCTGCACCCCGCACCCGGCGTTGAAGTGCTCAGACCGCACTTGACGGGTGCCGCTTCGGGTTTTCATGATGACCAGTTGCCGATGATGGGAAGCCAGTTGGCCGACTTCATGCGCGAACAGGGGATTGAAGACTATTACATCTGGTTTTACACGCCAATGGCCGTGCCGCTGGCCAAGGACTTGCAGCCGCGCGCCGTCATTTATGACTGCATGGACGAACTCTCGGCCTTCAAGAATGCGCCACGGCAACTGATTCAACGCGAGAACGCGCTGTACCAACTGGCCGACCTGGTGCTCACAGGTGGGCCCAGCCTTTACCAGTCCAAGCGCGAGCGGCACCCCAATGTGCATTGCTTTGCCAGCAGTGTGGATGCAGCGCACTTTGCGGGCCCTGATGAAGTGCAGGACCATCCGGCGCAGGCCGGTCTGCGGCATCCACGTCTGGGTTACTACGGCGTGATCGACGAACGCATCGATCTGGACTTGATCGCCGCACTCGCCGACAGCCACCCTGAATGGGAGGTCGTGATGGTTGGCCCTGTGGCAAAAATTTCTGACGATGCCTTGCCCCAGCGCAGCAACTTGCATTGGCTGGGTCAGCGCAGCTATGACGAGCTACCGCAGTTTGTGGCCGGCTGGGACGTCTGCCTGCTGCCCTTTGCGCTGAACGAGGCAACGCGTTTCATCAGCCCGACCAAGACGCTGGAGTACATGGCCGCTGGCAAGCCTGCGGTTAGCACGCGCATTCGCGACGTGCTCGAGCCTTACGGGCACATCGTGAAGATCGCCGACACGCCGCTTGAATTCATCAGGGCGTGCGAAGCCTTGCTGGCTGAAAGCCAGGCTGAACGTGATGTCAGGCGAGCGCAGATGCAAGCTGTGGTGGCGGGCACGTCCTGGGACGCGACGGCTGGCGCCATACGCGACTTGATGACCGGTCTGCCGAACCGAGCCGCCCAGCGCGAATTCACGGCGGCCAATGCGGCGAATGTGCCGTTTTCAAATATGCCTTTTTCGAATGTGCCTTATTCATCTGACCGTTCGGACAGCGCCATCAGGTTGCGTGCTGCTGCGGTACGCGCGCAGATGCCGCAGCCCCAGGTGGCCAGCAGTGTGCCCGCGTATTCAACCGTGGTGCTGGGCGCAGGGCCGACTGGCTTGGCGGCGGCCTACCACTTGGGCGAAGGTAGCCTGCTCATAGAAAAAGGCCAGACCGTGGGCGGCTGGTGCCGGTCGATTGAAGACAAGGGCTTCACCTTTGACTACGCCGGCCACATCATGTTTTCAAACGACCCCTACGTGCTGGACCTGTACACCAAGTTGCTCGGCGACAACATGCACTGGCAAAACCGCGAGGCCTGGATCTACAGCAAGGCGGTGTACACGCGCTACCCTTTCCAAGGTGCCTTGCATGGCCTGCCGCCCGAGGTACTCAAGGAATGCCTGGTCGGTGCGATTGAAGCGCGATTTGGCCCCTTGAAGAAAGATGGCGCAGGTGCGCCGGCTACTGCCGTCGCAGGCGTCATTGCCAAGCCGGCGCAGCCGCCACGCAACTTTGAAGAGTTCATCTACAAGGTGTGGGGCGCAGGCGTGGCCAAGCACTTTGCCGTGCCCTACAACCAAAAGCTGTGGGCCGTGCCGCTGAGTGAAATGGAAACATCCTGGCTGGGCGGCCGCGTGCCCCTGCCCGACCTGGAAGAAATGATCGACGGCGCATTGCGACCCGTGACCAAGCCCATGGGGCCGAATGCGCGCTTCGGCTATCCGCTCAAGGGTGGATTTCAGGCGCTGATGAATGGCTTTTTGCCCCTGCTCCAAGGCGAGGTGCAGATGAATGCGGAGATCGTGGCGGTCTCGCCGTCGCGCCGGACGGTCACGCTGGCCGATGGCCGCAGTTACCGCTACGACACCTTGATCAGCACGCTGGCCTTGCCCAAGTTGGTCGAGGCCATGGGCGACGAAGCCCCGCCGCAAGTGCAGGCGGCTGCGCGCGCCTTGCGCCATGTGTCGGTGCGCTGCGTTAACTTGGGGATTGGTCGCGAGAACCTGACTGAAAAGCACTGGATTTATTACCCCGAAGACACCGTGTTTCACCGCATCTTTGTGCAAGGCAACGCCAGCCCGCATTGCAACCCGCCTGGCGGCTTTGGCCTGACGTGTGAGATCACCTACTCAAGCTACAAGCCCTTGCCTTGCGACGGCCAGGAATTGATTGATCGCTGCATCCGCGACTGCATCCGCGTGGGCATGTTCACACAAGACGACGTGGTGATTGCCGCCAACGAGGTGGACATGCCTTATGCCTACGTGGTGTACGACCATGACCGCGCCCAGCATGTGCAGACCATTCGCCGCTGGGTGGCGCAGGCCAACATTTTGCTGGCGGGCCGCTACAGCGAGTGGGAGTACTACAACTCGGACCATGCCTTTGTGGCGGGTAAAAAGGCAGCTTTGCAGGCGCAGGAGATGAATAACAGCGCGACCTTCACCAGCAGCGGCACGTCGACCATGACGGCGCGTGAGATCAACCAGCGTGCAGCAGCCAGCGCGGCGGCCATGTCAACCACAGCGGCCAAAACGGCATCGGCTGGCAAGCTCAAGCCGGCTGCTTGAAGCTTGAATCCTGGGCCTGCAGGCTTGGCAGGCCTGGTAGTCTGAATCAGGGCATGCGGAAGACTTGTACCGAGCGCGCCACGGTCTCCGAGCTCTGGGTCAGCGCTGCAGCCGCAGCGGCTGACTCTTCAACCAGCGCCGCGTTCTGCTGCGTGGCGTTGTCCAGTTGCGTGATGGCTTCGTTGATCTGCCCGATGCCGGTGGACTGCTCATGCGTGGCGCTGGTGATCTGTTTGACCATGCCGCTCATGCGCTCCACCGCTGAGATCACATCGCGAATCGTCGAAGCGGCGCTTTCCATTTCTTCAGAGCCCTTGGCCACCTGGCTGACCGAAGTGCCAATCAGCTCACGAATCTCTTTGGCCGCGCCGCCGCTGCGTTGAGCCAAGGCCCGCACCTCAGACGCCACCACAGCAAAGCCGCGGCCTTGCTCGCCGGCACGCGCGGCTTCCACAGCGGCATTCAGCGCCAGGATGTTGGTCTGGAACGCGATGCTTTCAATCACTGAAATGATCTCGCTGACCTTTTGCGAGGAATGCTTGATGGCGTCCATGGCCAGGCCCACTTGCTGCACCGCGTCGCCGCCGGCCGTGGCCACCTTGGTGCTTTGCTCGCTCTCGCGCGAGACCTGCGTGGCCGTGTCGGCCGTCTGGCGCACCGTGCTGGAGAGTTCTTCCATTGATGCAGCTGTTTCTTCGAGGCTGCTGGCCTGCGATTCGGTGCGCTCGGACAAGTCTTGGCTGCCTTGCGCAATTTCATTGGCCGATTGCGTGAAGCCGGCGATCTCGCTGCGCACGTCGCCCACCACGGCGCGCAGGTTGATCTGGATTTGCAAAAGGCGCCGCATCAGCGAGTTCATGGGTTCGGCGTATTTCAGTGTGACGGCCGTGGCCAGGTTGCAGCCGGCCAGGTCGCGCGCAAATTGATTCGCTTCAATGAAAGCGACTGAAAAGCGCTGATGGAACCAAAGCACCACGCCGGCGCTGCCCAGGGACAGCAAGGCCAATTGCGCTAACAGGGCTGACGTGCCTTGCATTCCAAAAAATGAAGGCACAGCTACCAGTCCCACAGTACCTGCCAAAGCCAGCGCCAGGCGCGGCGTGATGGGCATGCGCTGCAACCTGGCCCATTGGCCCATCACACCCAGCGGCCGCACCTGCCCGGCTTCCAGCTCAAAACTGCGGCGGCCGCTGCCACGCTCTTTGTCCATGCGCTGGTACAGCTTTTGCGCCCCCTCGATCTGCGCACGCGTGGGCTTGATGCGCACCGAGAGGTAGCCGCGCGGCTTGCCCGCTTCCATGATGGGCGTCACGTTCGCTTCGACCCAGTAATGGTCCCCGTTCTTGCGGCGGTTCTTTACCAGGCCGGTCCACGGTGCGCCGCTGCCCATGGTCTTCCACATGTCCTTGAAAGCTTCGGGCGGCATGTCGGGGTGGCGAATCAGGTTGTGAGGCTGGCCGACCAGTTCTTTATAGCTAAAGCCGCTGGCTTCCACAAAAGCCGGGTTGCAATGCGTGATCAGTCCCTTGGTGTCGGTAGTGGAGACCAGCAAGTCATTGGCTGAAAACTCATGTTCGCGCTGGGTGACGGGCTGATTGATTCGCATTGTTTTTTCCGGAAGTTGTCCGGAAAATTCTAGGAATCAGGGGGCTTTTCAATGCTGCGAACTCAGCTGTGAAATCGCTTCACTTCAATTTGAAGAAGATGAATCTGGTCCGAACAGCTGGTCCATGCGCGGCGCTTCGTCGGCTGGCGGCACGGGCGCAGGGGTCTCACCCGCCTTGCAAAGCGTGCCTACGCGCACGCCCAAGAGCCTCAGGCGCTGCTGCAGCGGCACGCGTTTAAGTGCCAGGCCAGCCGTCTGGCGTATTACTTTCGCGTCGGCCGTGTAGTGGTCCAGTGTCTGGTCGCGCGTCACGCTCTTGAAGTTGTCGTAGCGCAACTTGATGCCAATGGTCTTGCCCACATAACCCTTGCGCTGCAAATCGGCGGCCAACTTTTCACACAGCGATGTGAACACCGCGCCCAACTCAGCCCTGTCGCGCACCGCGTGCAGGTCGCGGTCAAAGGTGGTTTCGCGGCTCATGGACACGGGCTCGCTTTCGGTGACCACCGGCCTGTCGTCGCGGCCCCAGGCGGCGTCATGCATCCACGCGCCAGTGGCCTGACCGAAGTTGTCTTGCAGCCACTCACGGCTTTGCGCGGCCAGCTCGCCAATGGTATGAATGTGCAGGCGTTGCAGTTTTTCGTCGGCCTTGGGGCCAATGCCATTGATCTTGCGGCAGGCCAATGGCCAGATCAACGTTTGCAGGTCTGCCTCTTGCACGATGGAGATGCCCTTGGGCTTGTTGAACTCACTGGCCATCTTGGCGATCAGCTTGTTGGGCGCGACACCGATCGAGCAGGTCAGGCCGGTCCTTTCAAAAACGCTGCGCTGAATCAAGCGCGCCAGCGAGCGGCCGCCTTCTCGCTGCCCGCCCGGCACGTCGGTGAAGTCGATGTACACCTCGTCCACGCCCCGGTCTTCCATCAAGGGCGCGACTTCCAGGATCGCGTCCTTGAAAGCGCGCGAATACTTGCGCACTTCATCAAAGTCCACCGGCAGCACGATGGCCTGCGGGCAGAGCTTGGCCGCCTTCATCATGCCCATGGCCGAACCCACACCAAACTGGCGCGCAGGGTAGGTGGCGGTGGTGATGACGCCGCGGCCCACGTAGTCTTTGAGCAGCGGGAAGGCGCTGACAGGAATCTGCGCCAGCGCGGCGCGATCCTCGGTGGTGATGGCCTCGTCCACCTTGCGGCGGCCACCACCAATGACCACCGGCAAGCCCTTGAGCTGCGGGTAGCGCAAAAGCTCGATGGACGCAAAAAATGCGTCCATGTCGAGGTGGGCTATGCGGCGAATCTTGGTTGTGGCGGCGGTATCACTGACATGAGGCACGGGTTGAGGATAACGCCAAGTCATGAGCTTTCGCACCCCCGATACCATTCGGAAGTAGGCTTCAAATTAATTAAAAAGGATTCATCGTGGACACTGATGACTACAGGTATTTCCGAAGGGCTGCACTCCTGTGCTGTCTGGCCCTGGTTTCTTGCGCTCAGAGCGAGCACGCCAAGGCCATTTGTACCGCCACCCCCACCGGCTTGCAGGGGACGCGATGGGTGGAGGTCGACCCCGGTGGCAGCCAGTCCCCAGTGAGCTTGGACTTTGCAGCCGATGGCCGCTTCAACGGCAACAGTGGCTGCAACCTTTTCATGGGCAACGCTGAAATTTCAAGCACGAGCTTGCGCATCGGCAGCGTGGGTTCTACCCGCATGGCGTGCAGCGGCTCGATGGAGAAAGAGTACCGGTTCCTGAGTGCGCTGGCGCAAACTCGGTCGGCCTGCCAAACGTCTAGTCAGCTCGATTTGCTGGGGGCAACTGGCAATGTCCTGTGGCGCTTCAAGCGCAGGGAGTGACCTGCGGGCCACCGTGCTCTGCGCTCAGTAAGTCCCCGGCACCAAGATGCTCTTGTCCACCGTCTGAATATCCGTGCGGCCGCAAAAGGCCATGGTGATGTCCAGCTCTTTGTGGATGATCTGCAGCGCCTTGGTCACGCCGGCTTCGCCCATGGCGCCCAGGCCGTAGACCATGGCCCGGCCGATCAGCGTGCCGCGTGCGCCCAGGGCCCAGGCTTTCAGCACGTCTTGGCCTGAGCGAATGCCGCCGTCCATCCAGACCTCGATGTCTGAACCCACGGCTTCGACGATGCCGGGCAGGGCGGCAATGCTGGAGGGTGCGCCGTCCAATTGCCGGCCGCCGTGGTTGCTCACCACGATCGCGTCGGCGCCGCTGGCCACGGCCAGCTGGGCGTCTTCCACGTCTTGAATGCCTTTCAAGATCAGCTTGCCGCCCCATTGCTCTTTGACCCAGGCCACGTCGGCCCACGACAAGCGCGGGTCGAACTGTTCGTTGGTCCAGGCTGAGAGAGAGTTCATGTCGCTCACGCCCTTGACGTGCCCCACCAAGTTGCCAAAGGTGTGGCGCTTGGTGCCCGCCATGCCCAGGCACCAGCGCGGCTTGGTCATGAGGTTGAGGATGTTGGCAATCGTCGGGCGGGGCGGTGCGGTCAGGCCGTTTTTCAGGTCTTTGTGGCGCTGGCCAATCACCTGCAAGTCAAGGGTGAGCACCAGCGCATTGCAGCCGGCTTTGCGCACGCGCTCGATCATGGCTTTCATGGCTTCGCGGTCGCGCATCATGTAAAGCTGGAACCAGAACGGCGCCGTGGTGTTGGCGGCGATGTCTTCAATCGAGCAGATGCTCATGGTCGACAAAATGAAAGGGATGCCAAACTTTTCAGCCGCCCGCGCGGCCTTGATCTCTCCATCGGCATGCTGCATGCCGGTCAGGCCCACGGGCGCAATCGCCACAGGCATCTTCACGTCCATGCCGACCATCTTGGTGGCCAGCGTGCGGTTTTCCATGTTCACGGCCACGCGCTGGCGCAGCTTGATTTTCTGGAAATCTTCTTCGTTGGCACGGTAGGTGCCCTCGGTCCACGAGCCGGAATCGGCGTAGTCGTAGAACATGCGCGGCACCCGCTTCTTGGCCAGCACGCGCAGGTCTTCGATGTTGGTGATGACGGTCATTGTTTTTGTCTCCGGGGCTGAGTGGTGGACGAATAAGTCGTTTTTGCACCGTAGATGTTAGCGCTCGCTCCAAAGCAAGCCGCGTAAAAGTCAGCCAGCCGCTTTGAAATTTTTTCCGCTTTTCCCGTCCATCGCCTCCAGCCTATAACCCAGGCCGCGCACTGTTTGTATGAGTGGCGCGGCATGTCCCTCGTCTATCTTGCTGCGCAAGCGGCGAATGTACACATCCACGACATTGGTCAGGGGGTCTTCGTTTTGCCCCCACACGCTCGACAAAATGCGCTCCCGGCTGAACAGCCGTCCCGGCGCACTCATCAGCAGCTCCAGCAAGGCCAGTTCACGGGCCGTGAGGTTCAGGGCCGCGCCAGCCCGGTGGGCGCGCATGCCCTCAAGGTCGAGCTGGAGGTCGGCCACTTCAAGCCGGCGTGGCCGGCTCGGTTGCAGCCCCTGCGATCGGCGGCCCAGGGCTTCGAGCCGGGCTAGCAGTTCCTCAAATTCAAAAGGCTTGCACAGGTAGTCGTCGGCCCCCATGCGAAGGCCTGCGACGCGGTCGTCCAGCGAGCCGAGCGCCGTCAGTATCAAGATGGGTAGCGTGACGCCTTCTGCTCGCAGGGTCTGGCATATCTCTGTGCCGTGCAGGCCCGGTAGCATCAAGTCGAGCACGACGACGCAGGGCGGCGCACCCGCCTTGTGCGCACGCGCGGCATCTTGGGCCAGCGCCAGGCCTTCGGGGCCAGTCGCGGCGTGTTGCAGCTGGTAGCCCTCGGCGCGCAAGCCGCGCAGCAAAAAGTCGGCAATGCGGGTGTCGTCTTCAATCAGGAGAATGTTCATGGGGCGAGTGGGTTGTAAAGCAGCAAGCGCAGCACAGCGCGGGTGCCGCCTTGGCTTAACTGGTCGCCAGGGCTTTCGAGATGCAGGCTACCGCCATGGGCCACAGCCAGCGCGCGCGCCAAGGGCAGACCCAGGCCGCTGCCGTCCGCCCGGTGCAAGCGTGCTGCGCGGCCGCGAAATTGCCGCTCAAACACCAAGGCCAGCTCATTCGGCGCTATACCGATCCCTTGGTCGACGATGCGCACCTCCACCGCCTGTGGATCGTCCTCGGCCAGCTGCACGCTCACAGTGACGCGGCCTTCGGGGTGTGAATAGCTCACCGCGTTGTCCAGCAGCAGCAAGAGCAACTGCCCGATGCGTTGCGCATCGCCCAGCACCTGCATGGGCATATCGCGCAGGGGCTGGCAGTCAATGCGCACTTTTCTGCCTGCCGCCAGGGACTTAGCCTGCGTCAGCGCATGCAGTAACGGCGTTGACAGATCAATTACTTGACGCACCAGGCTCAGCGTGTCCATGTCGCTGCGGGCCATGGCTAGCAGGTCGTCTATCACCGCGCCCAGCTGGCGCGAGGTGCTGACGATGCGCTGCAGTGCCTCGCGGTAGTCGGCAGCCGGGCGGTCTTGCCCGCGCAGAGTGATTTCGGCTTCACCTCGAATGGCGGTGGTCGGCGTGCGCAACTCGTGACTGATGTCGGCCAGCAGCTGCCGCCGACGCAAGTCGGTTCGCTGCAAGGACTCGTTGGCCTCGTGCAGTGCGCGCGTGCGCTCGCCCACCTGCGCTTCAAGCTCGTAACGCGTTTTGGTCTCGCGCTGGCGGTGTTTGTCCAACTCTTCAGCCATTGCGTTCATGCTGCGCGCCACGTCTGAAAATTCATCCTCACCCTTAAGCACGATGCGGTGAGTCAGCTGCCCGCGGCCTAGTGCTTTGGCTCCGTCTACCAGCGCGTCCAGGGGGGCACGCAGCGCACGGCCAAAGTAGGCTGTGGCTGCCAGCGAGAGCAAAGCAAGCGTGAGGGCCATGCTGATCCAGAGCAATTGCATCTGCGCCAAGGCTTGGTCAGCCGCATCGCGTTCACGTTGCACAGCGGCGTTTTCACGCGCAATGTTTTGCGCAATCAGCTGGCGCAGGTCGCGGCCATCCAGGCGCTCAAAGATGTCATTGAGCGTATCCCAGCCCTGCCGTGCAGGTGCATCTGGCTGCAAAGCCTGCACCTGGCCGATGCCATCAGCCAGTGCAGTCACTGCCTGGCCCAGCACCTGCAAGGCCTCACGCCTGGCTATTTGTTCCGCAGCGCCTGTGCTGTCCGGTCCGGCATCGGCGGCACTTTGCGTGAGCTGCGCCAGCTTGGCCAGCGTGCCTTGCAAAGACAGGATCAGCGCGTCCCGTTCCTGAAGTTTTCCGCCTGCACCAATCTTGAACTGTGTTGTCCAAGATCGCAAACGCTGCTTGATGGAAGAAAGCTGAACGAAGCCCATATGAATGTCACTGGCAATACGCCCGCGCAGCACTTGCCGCTCGACCTCCCGCAGGGCCAGCACTGCGCCCATGCCTTGCAAGGCAATGGTGGCAGCTAAAAAAATCAAGACCAGACTCAGGCGGCGGCGAAACATGCGCGGATTGTGGATACGGCTGCCAAATCTATGTCCGCCAATTGCTCGCCATCGGACGGCCCTTGAACCTTGTCATCTTCTGTTCATGTGCCTGTCACCTGATTCTCATGCGCGGTTCAACTCAGGTTTAGTTGAAGAGCCTTCAATAGCCGCAGGTCTTCGAATTGAATCGGATGCCCTTTTTTTCAACCCCTCGTTTTGACTGGAATCCCTGCAAATGAAATCTCTCCCCATGCTTGCCGCCACCCTCACCTTGGTGGGAATGAGCAACCTTGCCAGTGCATCGGTGGTAAACCGATCCATCTCTGAAGCAGAAGTGCGGGCCGCCCAGGCAAGCTGGTGCAAGGCCCTGATCGACATCAGCCAGACCGGTCAAAAAGACGGCCCTGCCGCAGCCAAGGCCATGGCTGAAAAAGTGATCGATGGCGCCTACGGCTACCAGATGGGTGCAGTGCTGTTCAAGCCCACGCTGACAACAGCGCCGCAAACCTTCCGCACCACGCGCGCTGGCGCCTTGGCCTATTTTGTGGGCGGCGACAGCAACTTTCCCAAAGACAAGGGCTTCGCTCTTAACGGCTGGACGGCGTGCGAAGCCAAAAACGCCGCCATCTTCATCGATGGAAACTCAGCATCCAGCATGGGCAACGTCAGCATCACCGGCAAGGACGGCAGCGTGACCACCGTCGACAAGACTTGGACTTATGTGAAGGACGATGCTGGCAAGCTGCGCATCGTGGTGCATCACTCGTCGCTGCCGTATACGGGCAACTGAGTGCGGGCCAGGGCCAAGCCGGGCTGATCAGCTCGGTTTGGCTCGTGCTTTCTTTGAGCTCTTCTTTTTCAGGCTTGGCGATTGAAATCGCACAGGCCTACAATGCGATGCATATGCAACGCAAGAGCGCCACCCCATGAAAACTGCCAACCTACCTTCGCTTCGGGTCGACCCCCTTTTGCGCGATGCGGCTCACAGCGTGTTGCAACAGGGTGAGACCTTGTCGGGCTTTATGGAAAGCGCCGTGCGCGAAACCATCGAGCGCCGCCGTGCGCGGGCCGAATTCGTCGCTCGTGGCTTGGCTTCGCGTGACGAAGCGCGAGCCACGGGTGTTTACTTTGCTGCTGACCAAGTGCAAGCCGAGTTGACTCAGATGTTGAGTCAAGCGCGCAGTACTCTGAAAGACAAACCGGCCAAGAAAGTCGAGCGGTGAGCTTTGCGGTCCGGTTCAGCGCTGGCGCCCGTGAAGACTTGCTTCGGCTTTACCAATTCTTGCTGGACCGTGCCCAGACCATTGAAGACCTGGAACTTGCAGAGCGCGCCCTGCAGGCCTTGAGCCACGGTCTCGAAAGCCTGGGTCGCACGCCCTTCATTTACCGCAAGGCCGGGCCAAGTCCGTTTCTGCGCGAATTGCTGATTCCTTTTGGCAGCAGCGGCTATGTTGCCCTGTTCGAAATTGACGATGCATCAACCGTGACGATTCTGGCGATGCGACATCAACTGGAAGACGACTACCACTGAGCGCGGGTGAGGTCCATTAAGCGCGATCAAAGCGCGCCCGATGCCGTGCAATCTGCGCCCGCACCTGCACCGGCGCCGTGCCACCCAGCGTGTTGCGCGCATTCAGCGAGCCTTGCAGGCTGAGCGGGCCGAACACATCGGCTTCTATGCGCGCGTCGAACTTTTGCAGCACGTCCAGCGGCAGTTCCGATAGATCGACACCCAGGCCCTGGGCCGTCTTGACGGCGTGGGCCACGACCTCATGCGCATCCCTGAAGGGCAGGCCCTTCTTCACCAGATAGTCAGCCAGATCGGTGGCGGTGGCATAGCCTTTTTGCACGGCCGCCTGCATGGCCTGGGCATTCACGGTGATGCCGCCTTCTTTTTTGCCCGTGGCCGGGTTCAGCTGGCCGCCCACCATCTCGCTGAAGATGCGCAGCGTGTCCTTGAGCGTGTCCACGGTGTCAAAGAGGGGCTCTTTGTCCTCCTGGTTGTCCTTGTTGTAGGCCAGGGGCTGGCCTTTCATCAGGGTAATGAGGCCCATCAAATGGCCGACCACGCGGCCGGTCTTGCCGCGCGCCAGTTCAGGCACGTCGGGGTTTTTCTTCTGCGGCATGATGGACGAGCCGGTGGTGAAGCGGTCGGCGATTTTGATGAAGCTGAAGTTCTGGCTCATCCACAAAATCAGCTCTTCACTAAAGCGGCTGATGTGCACCATGCACAGCGAGGCAGCGGCTGAGAATTCAATTGCAAAGTCGCGGTCGCTCACGGCGTCCAGGCTGTTCTGGCAGACCTGTGGTGCGCCGTGTTCGTCCACCATGCCCAGCGTGCGGGCTACGCGTTCGCGGTCAAGCGGGTAGGTGGTGCCGGCCAGAGCGGCGGCGCCCAGGGGCAGGCGGTTCACGCGGCGGCGAACGTCTTGCAGGCGCTCCGCGTCACGCGCAAACATCTCCACATACGCCAGCAAATGGTGGCCAAAGCTCACGGGCTGGGCCACTTGCAGGTGCGTGAAGCCCGGCATGATGACTTCTACGTTTTGCTCGGCCACATCCACCAGTGACTGCTGTAAGTCCACCAGCAAGCCGGTCATCAAATCAATCTCGCTGCGCAGCCACAGGCGCACGTCAGTGGCGACCTGGTCGTTGCGGCTGCGGCCGGTGTGCAGGCGCTTGCCCGCGTCACCGACCAGCTGCGTCAAACGCGCCTCGATGTTCAGGTGCACGTCTTCCAGGTCCAGCTTCCATTCAAAGTTGCCGGCCTCGATATCAGTCCAGATGCTTTGCATGCCCGACTGGATGGACGCATGGTCAACCGCGCTGATGATTCCTTGCGCGGCCAGCATCTCGGCATGGGCCAGCGAGCCGGTGATGTCGGCTTGCCAAAGGCGCTTGTCAAAAAAGACGCTGGCGGTGTAGCGCTTGACGAGATCGCTCATGGGTTCAGAGAACAGGGCCGACCAGGCTTGGGTTTTTTTGTCGAATTGGTTCACGGGCGCTTTCGGCTAGCGGACTAGCGGAGGTCAGGAGGCAGGCTGGGCAAAAGGGCTTGATTTTATTGGCAGACTCGGCCGCAAACAGCTTTGCGTGCGGCTGAGCTTTGCATTTGAAGGCTTTGGGCAAATACTCAAGGGCTCATGATCCAAGAGCCTGTCGCGCCATCCGTTCGAGACAATGCGTCCGCCAATGCACCGTCCGCGACGTCTGTCGCGACACCTGCCGATCTGCCCGCCAGTGTTTCCCTTGATCCCGAGCAGGCCAGCACCGTGCAAGAGGCCGTGTCAGAGGCCGCGTCAGACGCAGACGAGCGTCGCGACAAAGCCAGCCCGGACCTGCCCGTCACGGTGGATGTGCGCAGCATTTCCTTGGCGCTGCTGGCGGTCCTGGCCAGCTTGTTCGTA
Organism: Polaromonas sp.; assembly: GCA_040400945.1. GTDB lineage: Bacteria > Pseudomonadota > Gammaproteobacteria > Burkholderiales > Burkholderiaceae_C > Polaromonas. The sequence continues at coordinate 241,885 of JBBAPG010000002.1, forward strand.
CTGCACTGGGCCAAGCAAATCTTCATTCCGATTTTGTTGGGGCTCTTACTCAGTTATGCCTTTTCGCCCGTGGTCAACTGGCTCGAACCCTACCGGGTGCCGCGTCCCTTGAGCGCGGGTTTGCTCTTGCTGGCCCTGGTGGCCAGCATGGGCAGTGCGGCCTATGGGTTGCGCGACGATGCCAGCGACCTGGTGGAGTCCTTACCTGTGGCGGCGCAAAAAGTGCGACAGGCCTTGCGCGAGCGGCAAGACAGCAAAAATGCCAGCGCCCTGGAAAAAGTGCAAAAGGCTGCCAGCCAGATTGAGCAGGCGGCGGCGGAGTCAGGCGCTGCGGCGGCACCTGCACGGGGAGTAACGCGTGTGGTGATCGAGCGTCCACGCTTCAACATCACAGACTACCTGTGGACGGGCACGCTGGGTTTGCTGGCTTTTATGGCCCAGGCCGCGATGGTGATGTTTTTGACGTTTTTTCTCATGGCCTCGGGTGACACATTCAGGCGCAAGCTCGTCAAGCTGGCCGGGCCCACGCTGAGCAGCAAAAAGATCACGCTGCAGGCCCTGGACGAGATCAATATGCAAATCCAGCGCTACTTGCAGGTGCAGCTTCTGTGCAGCCTGCTGGTGGGCGTGCTGACCTGGCTGGCGCTGATGTGGATTGGCCTTGAGCATGCCGCCGTCTGGGGCATTGCTGCAGCCGTGACCAATTTGATCCCCTACGTCGGCTCGCTGCTCATCGTCGGCGCCACAGGCTTGGTGGGCTTTTTGCAGTTCGGCAGCCTTGACATGACACTGCTGGTCGCCGGCGCCTCGGTGCTGATTCACACCGTCATTGGCAACCTGCTCACGCCCTGGCTCACCAGCCGCGCCGGCCGCATGAACCCGGTGGCTGTCTTCGTCGGCTTGCTGGCCTGGGGCTGGCTCTGGGGAATGTGGGGTTTGCTGCTGGGCATCCCCATCTTGATGGTCATCAAGACCATTTGCGACCGGGTGGACGACCTCAAGCCGGTGGGTGAGTTTCTGGGGTCTTGAGCCCTTGTGTCCCTGTGCCCTTGGTCCTGATTACCCGGTGTTCCGCAAGCCCGCCGCAATCCCATTGATGGAAATGTGAATGCCGCGCTGCACGCGCTCGTCGGATTTGCCTTCTCGGTAGCGCCGGATCAATTCCACCTGCAGATGGTGCAGCGGGTCGATGTAGGGGAAGCGGTGGCGGATCGAGCGTTGCAACGCGGCATTGCCTGCCAGGCGCTGCTTTTCACCGGTGATCTGACTCAGTGCTTCGGCAGTGCGATGCCACTCGGCTTCGATGGCCGTGAAGATCTTTTTGCGCAGACGCGCATCACTCACCAATTCGGCATAGCGTGAAGCCAACGCCAGATCACTTTTGGCCAGCACCATGTCCATGTTGCTGAGCAGGGTCTTGAAAAACGGCCATTGCTTGTACATTTTTTGCAGCAGCGCCAGGCCTTCCTTGCGGCTGTGCGGGCCGGCGTTCAGCATCTGCTCCACAGCCGACCCAAAACCAAACCAGCCGGGCAGCGTCAGCCGGCACTGGCCCCAGCTAAAGCCCCAGGGGATGGCGCGTAGGTCTTCAATTTTTTGACTGGGTTTTCGAGACGCAGGGCGCGATCCGATGTTGAGTTCGGCAATCTCACGGATGGGCGTGGCGGCAAAAAAGTAATCGGTAAAGCCGGGGGTCTCATAGACCAGGGCGCGGTAGGCCGCCATGCTGGCGCTGGAGAGCTGCGCAGCGGCTTGCAAAAAGGCCTCGCTGGCGGGCTTGGTGGGTTGCAGCAGCGTGGCTTCGAGCGTGGCGGCCACCAGCGTTTCCAGGTTGCGTCGGCCAATCTCGGGGTTGGCGTATTTGGAGCCAATCACTTCGCCTTGCTCGGTCAGGCGGATCTGCCCGCGCACGGTACCGGGAGGTTGGGCCAGGATGGCTTGGTAGCTGGGGCCACCTCCGCGGCCCACGGTGCCGCCCCGGCCGTGGAACATGCGCAGCTGAATGTTGTGTGAGTTCGCCAGTTCGTCAAACAGTGCGACCAGTGCAATCTCGGCGCGGTACAGCTCCCAGTTGCTGGTGAAAATCCCGCCGTCCTTGTTGCTGTCCGAATAACCCAGCATGATGTCTTGCTCGGCGCCGCTGCGTTGCACCAGGGCCGCAATACCGGGGATGGCGTAGAACTCGCGCATGATGGGCGCGGCGTTGCGCAGGTCTTCAATCGTCTCAAAGAGCGGCACGACGATGAGGTCATTCATAGGGCCGGGCGTTTTGCCTCGGCCGGCCTTGGGCGCTGCCAGCACACCGCGCATCAGGCCGACTTCTTTTTGCAGCAGCAGCACTTCCAGCAGGTCACTCACGGTTTCGGTGTGGCTGATGATGTAGTGGCGGATCGCCTCTTTGCCGTAGCGCTGGCGAGCCTGAACGGCGGCTTCGAAGATCGCCAATTCGTGGCGCGTGTGATCTGAATACTCGGCGCCCATCACGCGCAGCGGCCGGGCTTCCCCCAGCAGCTGCAAGAGCAACGCGCGTTTATCGGCTTCGCCCAGCGCGCTGTAACGCGGCTCCAGGCCAGCGGTGGCCAGCAACTCGGCCACCACTTCTTCATGTTTGTCAGAGCTTTGGCGCAAGTCCACTGTGGCCAAGTGAAAGCCAAACACCTGCACCGCCCGAATCAGCGGATTCAGGCGCTGGCTGGCCAAAGCGGCGCCGTGGTGCGTACGCAGCGAGGCGTCGATGGTGCGCAGATCGGCCAAAAATTCTTCAGCCGCTGCATAAGGGTTTTGCGGCGCCACCGCATGGCGAGCGGCCTCACCGCCCGTGAGTTCTTTGAGTGTGGCGGCCAACCGCGCGTAAATGCCGGTGAGCGCGCGTCGGTAAGGCTCGTCTTGCCGGTGGGCGTTGGTGTCGGGTGAGCGCTCGGCCAGCGCTTGCATGGCGGGGCTGGTGTCCACCAGCATGGCCGACACAGACAACTCGCCGCCCAGGTAATGCACTTCAGTCAGGTAGTGGCGCAGCACCATGTCGGCCTGGCGGCTCAGCGCGTACTCCAGCGTTTGCGCGCTGACGTTGGGGTTGCCGTCGCGGTCGCCGCCAATCCATTGGCCCATGCGCAAAAAGCTGTGCACCGCGTGGTTGCCCAATTCGCGTTCGAGGTTGGCGTAGATCTTGGGGATTTCGCGCAAGAAAGTCGCTTCGTAATAGCTCAGCGCGTTTTCAATCTCGTCGGCCACCGTGAGCTTGGTAAAGCGCAGCAGCCGTGTTTGCCACAGCTGCATGACGCGGGCGCGCAGTTGCGCCTCGTTGGCGGCCAGCTCGCGCGGTGTGAGTGCGTCTTTGGCAGCGTTGACGGCGGTGCCTAAGGCCTTGATGTCGTCGCGTGCGGTCAGCAACTGCGCAATGGCGCGCTCGGCGTCCAGAATGCTTTTGCGCTGCACCTCGGTCGGGTGCGCGGTGAGCACCGGCGACACAAAGCTGTGCGCCAGGGTGTTGGCAATGGTCTTGGGGGAAATGCCGGCCCAGCGCAGGCGGGCCAGCGCCACGTCAATGCTGCCTTCTTGCGTGTCGCCCGCGCGCTCGTGCACGGCGCGGCGGCGAATATGGTGCCGGTCTTCTGCCAGGTTGGCCAGGTGGCTGAAGTAAGTAAAGGCGCGGATCACGCTCACGGTCTGGTCGCCCGACAGGCCTTTGAGCAGCTTTTTCAGGGCCTTGTCAGCGTCGGCGTCGGCGTCGCGTCGAAAGCTCACCGACAGCTTGCGAATTTGCTCGATCAACTCATACGCGGCCACGCCTTCTTGCTCGCGAATCACGTCGCCCAGGATGCGGCCCAAAAGGCGAATGTCCTCGACCAAGGGACGCTCGTTGTCGCGGGCTCTTGCTGCCGGCGCAGGGGCTCCAGAAGTCGACTTTTCCCTTGCTGAACCCGCCATTTCAACCCCTGTTTTTGCAAAGCTTGCATGCTAGCATTCGCTCACTTCAATGATTACAAGGCAGGTACGAGTGGCCGAGAACAACAAAGAGACAGGCAAGGCAGCAGGTCATCTAACAGGCAAGAAAGTGGTGATCGCCACGCGTGAAAGCCGCCTGGCTTTATGGCAAGCCGAGCATGTCAAAGCCTTGCTGCAAGAGCGTCTGGGCTGGCAGGTCGAACTGCTGGGCATGACCACACAGGGCGACCAGATTCTGGACCGCTCACTGAGCAAGGTGGGCGGCAAAGGCCTCTTTGTCAAAGAGCTGGAAACCGCTTTGGCCGACGGCCGCGCCGACATTGCCGTGCACTCGCTCAAAGACGTGCCTATGGACTTGCCGGAGGGTTTTGCGCTGGCTTGCGTCATGCAGCGGGAAGACCCGCGTGATGCTTTTGTTTCACCCCATTACGCCAGCCTGGGCGCTCTGCCGCAAGGTGCGGTGGTCGGTACCTCCAGCCTGCGCCGCCTGGTGTTGCTCAAGGCCATGCGGCCTGATTTGCGCATCGAACCCCTGCGCGGCAACCTGGATACCCGCCTGCGCAAGCTCGACGAAGGTCAGTACGACGCCATCGTGCTGGCGGCTGCGGGCTTGAAGCGCCTGGGGCTTGAAAGCCGTATCCGCGCCACCTTTGAGCCCGACAGCATGTTGCCCGCCGCAGGGCAGGGCGCCTTGGGTATCGAGACCCGCGCCGACCGCCAGGACTTGATCGACGGCCTGGCCGTGCTGGCCCACCAGCCCACATGGCTGTCCGTCACGGCCGAGCGCACGGTGTCGCGCGCCATGGGCGGCAGCTGCTCCATGCCGCTGGCCGCCTTCACCACCGGGCCTAACGACGGTGCCATGCGTCTTGAAGCCGCCTGGGGCGACCCAGGTTCTGCCGGGCCCGACGGCATGCAGGCCATGCAAGACAGCCGGGGCGTGGCGGGTACGGTGGCGCATGCCATATCGCCGCTGGTGCGCGTGCAGCACGCAGCCAAGGTGAGCAATTTCGCCGAGGCCGAAGCGCTGGGCGAGCACGTGGCTGCCCTGCTGCGCGCCGGGGGCGCCGTGTGGGCCTCCAATGCCAGCGCCTGACCAGCGGCCACCTGTTCTGGTCACGCGGCCCGCTGCCGAGGCGGCGCTCTGGGTGGCTGACTTGCAGGCTCGAGGCATTCCGGCTGAAGCCTTGCCCTTGATCGACATTGCCCCCGTGCCGGACTTGTCCGCTGCGCGTGCGTGCTGGGCGTCTTTAAATCGTTATGCCGCGCTGATGTTTGTCAGTGGCAATGCGGTCGCTCAGTTTTTTGCCGCGCGTCCGGCTTCCCTGCTTGATGCCCTGCCGGCAGAGCTGCGATTCATGGCGCCTGGCCCGGGCACCGCGCAGCGCTTGCTGGCTGCGGGCGTTCCCGCGTCGCAAATTGACACGCCGCCTGCCGATGCCGCGCAATTCGATTCGCAAACGCTGTGGCAGCAAGTCGGCCACAGGGCCTGGGCGGGAAGGCAGGTCTTGATCGTGCGCGGTCAAAGCGCGGGGCAGGCGGGTGATGCGCTGGCAGCAGAAGCCGCTGCGCCCGGCCGGGATTGGTTGGCGCGCCGCTTGACTGACAGCGGGGCCACGGTCGAATTTCTGTGTGCGTACCAGCGTCAGCCGCCACAGCTTGACGCCGCTTCAACCGATCGCATCCAGCGCAGCCAGCACGACGGTTCGGTCTGGCTGTTCAGCAGTTCCGAGGCGCTGGGGTATTTGCAGCAGAACTTGCGAGAGCTGGACTTGGGGTCGGGCGAAGGCGGCGCGGATTGGGCAGAGGCACGCGCCATCGCCACCCATCCGCGCATTGCGCAAGCCGCGCGCGAGGCGGGCTGGGGTGTTGTTATCGAGTCACGTCCGGCCCTGGCCGATATCGTCGCGTCGATAGAATCACTGCTCTCATGAGCGACCCCACACCGGCTTACACGCCAACCGAATCTCCTCCCGCGACGCCACCGTTTGTGCCCGAAGACGCGAGCTCGGCGATGCCCGGCGCATGGTGGCAGTCGCGTGGCTGGACCTTCGCAGTGATGGGTTTGGCCGGCACAGGCCTGCTGGCCAGTGTGCTGACTTGGCAAAAGCTCGAGCACATTCAGTCGGAACTGGCTCGCCGCAGCCAGGACTCTGGCGCGCAGGCCGTCGAAGCCCGCACGCTGGCCCGTGAGGCGCAAGAAAGCTCACGCGACCTGGCCGCCCGTCTGGCCAGTGCGGAGACCCGCCTGAGCGAAGTTAGCCTGCAGCGCAGCCAGCTGGAAGAGCTGATGCAAAGCCTGTCGCGCTCGCGAGACGATAACCTGGTGGTGGATCTTGAGGCTGGCTTGCGCCTGGCCCAACAACAGTCTCAATTGACCGGCAGCACCGAACCCTTGCTTGCAGCGCTGAAGTCTGCCGAGCAGCGCCTCGTGCGAGCCGCGCAGCCGCGCCTGAGCCCGGTGCAGCGTGCGATCGCCAAAGACACTGAGCGGGTGCGCGGCGCGGCCTTGACGGACGTGCCGGCCTTGCTGCTGCGCCTGGACGAGCTGGTGCGACTGGTTGATGAACTGCCCACGGCCAATGCCGTGGCGTCCAATTCAGCCGCCGCCAGCACGGGGCAGTCTCGGCCCGCTTCTCCTGCAGCGCCGGCGGCAACTTCCACGGTGGCTGGCAACGCAGGCAAGGGCGCCAGCAACTGGTGGCCCGACGGCCAGGCGCTGAGCAGCTGGTTCGGTGGGGCCTGGAAGATGCTCCACACGGAGGCTCAAGCCCTCCTTCGGGTCAGCCGTATCGACCAGCCGGAAGCCGCCTTGCTGGCCCCCGAACAAAGCTATTTCCTGCGCGAAAACATCAAGCTCAAGCTGCTTAATGCCCGCCTGGCCCTGCTGTCGCGTCAGACCGAGGCCGCGCGTTCCGACTTGGCCGGTGTGCAGAGCAATCTGCTGCGCTATTTCGATGCCTCGGCTCGCAAAACCGTGGCCGCCAACAGCTTGCTGCAACAGGTGCAAGGCCAGTTGCGCGCAGGTGAGCTGCCGCGGCTCGACGAAACACTGGCCGCATTGGCCACGGCTGCCTCGGGTCGCTGAGTCTCACATTTTTTAATTCCTATCCATGCGCGCCGTACTTTGGTTAGTTGCCCTTTTTGGCGTCGCAGTGGCGGTGGCGCTTTTTGCCGGTAACAACCAGGCGGTGGTCACGCTTTTCTGGCCCCCGCATCGCGTTGACATTTCCTTCAATCTGCTGGTCTTGCTGCTCGCTGGCATGCTGGCCTTGCTGCACTTGGCGCTGAAGGCTTTGGGTGCCGTAGCTTCATTGCCCGCCCAGGCCAGGCGCTGGCGCGCCCAGCAAAAAGAGCGTGCCATGTACGCGGCCTTCTTGGATGCGCTGGCGCACTTGCTCGCCGGCCGGTTCATCCGCGCCTCGCGCTCAGCTGAAAACGCCTTGCTGCAGGAAAAGGGGCTCGCCCTTCTGGCCAGTGAAGTCGGCCTCGATTCTGGCTACCACCCCAGCCGCCTTCAGCAACTGCGTTCGCTGGCTCATTTGTTGGCCGCCGAGAGCGCGCATGCCTTGCAAAACAAAAGCCTGCGCCAGAGCCATGTGCAGCAGGCTGTGGGTGGCGACCTGGGTCGCATCGCGCTGGAGACCGCAGAAGGCATCCAGCTGCGCACCGCCCGCTGGGCCCTGGACGACCGTGATCCCAAGCGCGCGCTGGACAGCCTGGCCCAACTGCCGCAAGGCGCTGCCCGTCGCACCCTGGCCCTGCGCCTGCGCCTGCGCGCGGCCCGCTTGGCCGGCCAGACCGCAGAGGCCATTGAAACGGCACGCTTGCTGGGCAAGCATCGGGCTTTTTCAACCCCGGCGGCCGAAAGCATCATTCGCGGCCTGGCACTGGACCTACTCAATGGCGCGCATGATGTCGAACAGATCCGTCAGGCTTGGCTTTCTCTGGAAGACAACGAACGCGCCATGCCTGAGCTGGCCGTGCATGCGGCGGGTCGCCTGATGACCCTGGGGGGTGACGCCGGGCTGGCGCGTCAGTGGCTGGCCGGTGCGTGGGATGCTGTGATGGGCGCCCGATCTGTGGTGGCAGAGCCTTTGCGCGTGAAGTACATCGCTGCGCTCGAAGCCAGTCTGGATGCGCTGGATGCCGTTTGGCTGGCGCGTATTGAAGCGGCCGTTTTGACCCGCCCACTGGACGCCGGCATCGAGTACCTGGCCGGCATGGCGTGCCTGAAGCGTCAGCTTTGGGGTAAGGCCCAGCAACTGCTTTCGCATGCGGTGCGGGGCTTGCAAGACGCGGCACTCAAACGCAAGGCCTGGTGCGCGCTGGCCACTTTGGCCGAGCAGCGGGGCGACGAAGACGCTGTGCGCAAGGCCTACCGGGCAGCGGCTCAAGCCTGAATAGCTAAATAGCGACCCACAAAAAAGGCGACCCCCGTTCACACGGGGGTCGCCTTTTTTCGGAGCAGCCGACACGGTTGCCCGGTCGGCTGCCTGGCTCGCGGTCCTAGCTGCGATCACCCTGCTCAAACGGCAGGGTCATGTTGCGCAGATCGCGCTGGGTTTCTACCAGCACCAGCGGGCCACTGTCGACCGCCACCACAGGCGGGCGCTCACGCGGCACGTGCACCGGGCGAGGCTCGGCGGCCATGACTGCCTGGATCTCTGCGATCTTGGCGGCGTTTGAATTGACCCATTGCAAGCCCGAGGACGAGGCCACTTGCGCCAGATCTTGCAGGGGCAAGTCGTAGCTGCTGACGGCAGGCAAGGGACGTCCGGCCGTTGGCGCGACAGCGGCTACAGCCACAGGCGCAGCAGGGGCCACAGCGGCGACAGATGCAACAGGAGCAACGGGCGTTGGCTCCTGACGTGGCTCGCGCTCAGCGCGGGGCTCGCGTTGCTCACGTGGCTCACGTTGCTCACGTGGCTCACGTGCTGGCTCGTCGCGCGCTTCGTCTTGGTTTGCAGGGGCTGCGTCACCATGGCCTTGATCGCCTTGAATCGGGGCATCTCCGTGCTCTGCACGATCACCCCGTTCCCGGCGGTCACGGCCATAGCGGTCGCGACTGCGGCGCTCGCGCGGTGCGCGTTCTGCGCTGCCGCCCTGGCCTTCAGCCAACTCGCCGCCTGGTTCTGCTGCATTCGCGGCGTCAGATGCGCCGTCAAGGCTCATTGCTGCCGTCGTTGCGCCACCGTTGGCAAAGCCCTGGCTTGCACCCTCAAAGGCTGCGTCGCCAGCCTGGCCTTCGACAGGCGCATCGCTGCGCTCACCGCGGGGCCGGCGATTGCCGCGTTCGCGGCGACCACCTTCACGGGGCTCGCGGGCTTGCCCATCGGCGCGTGGCTCACGTGGCTCACGTGGCTCACGGGGTTCACGTGCAGCGCGCTCTTCAGCGCCTGCGTCCGGACCATTCACCTCACCGCGAGCAGCGGCAGCCATGGCGGCCTGATTGGCCAGCGCCAGTTCCTGCTCGGCGGCGTCGCGCGGGCTGCTGTTACGGTCACCGCGCTCGCTTCGCTCGCCACGTTCTCCGCGTTCACCACGTTCACGGCGACCGCGGCCACCCTCAGCACGTGCTTCACGACCACCTTCAGGGCGCTGGTCTGGGCGGGCTTCACGCGCGCCCTGGCCTTCGGCGCGAACGCCTTCAGCCCGGCCTTCACGGCCTTCAGCAGGTGCACGCTCAGGCCGGCCTTCGGCATTGCGCTCACGGCGCGGTTCGCGGGTGTCACGGCCTTCAGCACGCTCACCACCACGTTCAGCACCACGTTCGCCGCGGGCATCACGCCCACCGCGTCCGCCGCGACGGCCATCGCGACCTCCGCGTTCGCCTTCAGCGCGGGGGCCGCGCTCACCACGCTCGGGACGGTCTTGGCGACCATCGGTGCGGGCTTCTTTCTTGGGCTCGTTGCCGCGCACAGGCGCTGGGCTGTCTTCCATGCCAAACAGGCCTTTGAGCCAGGCAAAAAAGCCTTTTTCAGCGGCAGGTGCGGCGGGCGTACGTGCTTGCGGGGCGCGCTGCGCTGCGGCAGGCTGGGCCACGGGCTCGGCCTTGGGTACAGCCATCGGAGCAGGCGCATCAGGCAAGACGCCCTTGATGACGGGTTCTTGCTTGTTGTGCTTTTCCTGGCTGCGGCGCGTGACCAGGGTCGGGTCTTCGATTTCTTCAGCCATCTTGTAGCTGGCTTCGATGTTGTCCAGACGCGGGTCATCGTGCTTCAGGCGCTCAAGCCGGTAGTTTGGCGTTTCCAGCGTCTTGTTGGGCACCAGCAGCACGTTGATGCGCTGCTTCATTTCGATCTTGGCGATCTCGGAGCGCTTTTCATTCAGCAGGAATGAAGCCACATCGACAGGCACCTGGCACAGCACCGAGGCTGTGCTGTCCTTCATCGACTCTTCCTGGATGATGCGCAGGATTTGCAGCGCCGAGCTTTCCGTGTCGCGGATGTGGCCAGAGCCGCCGCAACGTGGGCAAGGGATGGACGCGCCTTCAGACAGGGCAGGGCGCAGGCGCTGGCGGCTCATTTCCATGAGGCCGAACTTGCTGATGGTGCCGAACTGCACACGGGCGCGGTCTTGGCGCAGCGCGTCGCGCAGGCGGTTTTCAACGTCGCGGCGGTTGCGCGACTCTTCCATGTCAATGAAGTCAATGACGATCAGGCCGCCCAGGTCGCGCAAGCGCATCTGGCGGGCCACTTCGTCGGCGGCTTCGAGGTTGGTGCGGGTGGCGGTTTCTTCAATGTCGCCGCCCTTGATGGCGCGGGCCGAGTTGACGTCCACCGAGACCAGGGCTTCGGTGTGGTCAATCACGATGGCGCCGCCCGATGGCAGCTGCACGGTGCGCGCGTAGGCTGACTCGATCTGGTGCTCGATCTGAAAGCGCGAGAACAGCGGTGCGTCGTCGCGGTAGCGTTTGACGCGGTGCTCATGCTCGGGCATCACATGCGCCATGAACTGGCGGGCTTGCTCGTACACGTCGTCGGTGTCAAACAAGATATCGCCGATGTCGCTGTTGAAATAGTCGCGGATGGCGCGGATCACCAGGCTCGATTCCTGGTAAATCAGGAAGGCGCCTTTGCCTTGCTTACCGGCGCCTTCGATGGCGGTCCAGAGCTTGATCAGGTAGTTCAGGTCCCACTGCAGTTCAGGGGCGCTGCGGCCAATGCCGGCGGTGCGGGCAATGATGCTCGAACCGGCTGGGTATTCCAGCTGGTCCATGGCTTCTTTGAGCTCAGCGCGGTCATCGCCTTCAATGCGACGGCTGACGCCACCGCCGCGTGGGTTGTTAGGCATCAGCACCACGTAGCGGCCAGCTAGGCTGACGAATGTGGTCAGAGCCGCGCCCTTGTTGCCGCGTTCTTCTTTCTCGACCTGGACCATCAGTTCCTGGCCTTCGCGAATCACGTCATTGATGCGCGCCTGGTTGACGGGCACGCCAGGCGTGAAGTAATTGCGTGAGATTTCCTTGAAGGGCAGAAAACCGTGGCGGTCTTCGCCGTAGTCCACAAAGCAGGCTTCCAGGGAAGGCTCGACGCGGGTGACGACGGCCTTGTAGATGTTGCCTTTGCGCTGCTCGCGCCCTTCTATTTCAATTTCGTAGTCGAGGAGTTTTTGTCCATCGACGATGGCCAGGCGGCGTTCTTCGGCCTGCGTGGCATTGATTAGCATCCGTTTCATCGGAATTCCTTGTCGTTCTTCTGCACGTGCCCATAGCGGGCTAACGATGCCTCAAAGCAAACGCAATGCGAACGTGGGGAATTGCCGGAGAGCCCTGACGTGCTCGGCAGGACGGCTCAACTCTCGTGGAGTGGGCCGTCAAGCGATGGGTCTGAGCGTAGGCGCGTGGATGGGGTGAGTCGGAGCCTTGCGGGTATTTGCCATCATGTAAATGGCAGGGCGTATCCGTGCGACAGGGGTTGCAGGAACGTCAATGCCCGGAAGCGGGGCTAAAAAGCGCCGCAAGCAATGAAGAACCCATCCAACCAGCGTTGTCATCAGGAGGCTACCCGTCTAAAGGCTTGATCTCACCAGGATCCGTAAGCAGCCCGTGGGGCTACTCACCTGGTATTCCGTTGTTGTATTCGCAAAACGTCGACTTTTGCACTGTCTCAGGGTCAAGGCGGGGTGTCTGGCACCCTGGCCTTGGCAGGCAAGACAGTCGTTGGCATCGACCTTCCAGCGTGTCACTGAGGCAAGCAAAGACTTGTGAGTGGACTAAACTGCCAGACAAATCAACTACTTACAGCGCAACGCTAGTGAAACACATTATAGGGTCAGGATCTTCCCGGGCCAAACGCCAGACAACGGCGCCCCGCAGCCCCGGCCCCAGCGCCGCAACGCCTGGCCCGACACGCCCAAATGCCCGCCCAGCCACGGCGCCGGTCGCTCCGCAAGTTAGCGTTCCGGTGGCCTTGCCGCAAGCCAGTTTGATCACCGTGGGTGAAGATTTTGCGGGCCAGCGGCTGGACAACTTCCTCATCCGCGAGCTCAAGGGCGTGCCCAAGACTCACGTCTACCGCATCATTCGCAGCGGCGAAGTTCGCGTCAATAAGGGTAGGGCGCAAGCCGATAGCCGCCTGGAAGCCGGCGACGTCTTGCGCCTGCCGCCCGTGCGCACGTCCGAGCGCGCCGAGCAAAAAGCACAGGCCATGGCTGTGGAGATTGCGCGGCACGGTGCCAGTTCGACCGAGGGCGGCTGGGCGCCTGCACGCGACTTCCCTATTCTTTTTGAAGACGAGCATGTGCTGGCCGTCAACAAGCCGGCGGGCGTGGCGGTGCACGGCGGCAGCGGCGTGGCCTTTGGGGTGATCGAGCAGTTGCGCATGGCGCGGCCTGAGCATGACTTTTTGGAGCTGGTGCATCGCCTGGACCGTGAAACCAGCGGTGTGCTGCTGGTGGCCAAAAAGCGGATGGCGCTCAAAATTCTGCAAGAGCAGTTCAGGGAGCGCGAGACCGACAAGGTCTATCTGGCGCTGGTCAAGGGCCTGTGGCCGCCGCGCCTGAAAGTGCTGGACCGCCCGCTGGCCAAATACCTTCTGCCCGAGGGCGAGCGCCGCGTGCGCATCGTTGAAAAAGACCATCCGGACGCCATGCGCGCGGTGACTCTGGTCAAGCTCAGGGCCACATTGCCGGCCGCAGAGCGTCAGGGTCCGGCCGACCTGAGCTTGCTGGAAGTCACCATCAAAACAGGACGCACGCATCAAATCCGCGTGCATCTGGCGGGCGAAGGCCATCCCATTGCCGGCGACGACAAGTACGGTGACTTTGAGCTGAACAAAACCCTGCAAAAGCAGGCGGACCCGCACCTGCTCAAACGGATGTTTCTGCACGCCTGGCGCTTGCAGTTCACGCATCCGTCCAATCGCAAGCGCATCACGCTCATGGCTGAACTTCCTCCTGAACTGCACACCTTGGTAGCCCATGTCCCAGAACCTGAACTTTGAGCTGATCGCCTTTGACTGGGACGGCACGCTGTTCGATTCGACCCAGATCATCGTGCGCGCCATCCAGGATGCGGTGCGCGACGTGGGGGGCACAGTGCCGACGGACACCGCCGCGGGTTACGTCATCGGCCTGGGGCTGATGGAGGCGCTGGCCCATGCAGCGCCTGACGTGCCCAAGGCGAGGTACGCTGAATTGGGTGACCGTTACCGCCACCATTACGCGCTGCGCCAGCATGACATCAGCTTGTTTGATGGCGTGCTGGACTTGCTGGACCAGCTGAAAAAACGGGGTCACATCCTGACGGTGGCGACCGGCAAATCCCGGCGCGGCCTGGACGAAGCCTTGCATGCCGTGGAGCTTCGAGGTCGTTTTGATGCCTCGCGCACCGCTGACGAAACCGCTGGCAAACCGCACCCCCTGATGCTGCAGGAGCTGATGGCGGAATTTGGCGTGCCGCCCGAGCGCACGCTCATGATTGGCGACACCACGCACGACCTGCAGATGGCGCTGAACGCCGGTTGCGCCAGTGTCGGCGTGAGCTATGGCGCGCATGAGCCTGCTGCCTTTGACGTGCTGCGGCCGCGCGCCGTGGCCCATTCGGTGGCTGAGTTGCAAGCCTGGTTGCTAGTCCATGCCTGAACCTGCGGCTGCGCAGCCATTGGCACTGTGCAATTCGGCTGATTTGTCCGAGGCCGGCATGGCTGTGCCCTTCGATGTCAATTACGCGGGGCAAACCTGCCGAGCTTTTGCCGTGCGTTTCGAGGGGCGAGCGCAGGCTTACCTGAACCGCTGCACGCACGTGGCCATGGAGCTCGATTGGCAGCCCAACCAGGTTTTCGACGCCAGCGGCCGCTGGCTGCTGTGCGCCAGTCACGGCGCCGCTTACGAGCCCGATACCGGCGCCTGTGTGGGCGGGCCCTGCCGTGGCGGCTTGGTCAAGATCGAGCTTCTGGAGCGTGACGGCGTGGTCTATTGGCTGCCGACTTACAAGCTTCAACCCATCGAGTTCTAAACTACAGCCATGAACGACCAAAATCGCGCCGGTGACGGCAGCAATACGCAAGAATCTGACGTCCCTGCTTCTGAGGCCATTGCCAGGCCCGCCCGCTCGTCTGAGGTGAACTGGGAACGCAGCACCCTTGAGCAACTGGCTTTTGCCACATTGAACGAGCAACGCACGGCTCGCCGCTGGCGCACCTTTGTGCGGCTCGCTTGGCTGCTTTTCTTCATCGTCCTGATCTGGATGGGCTTTCAGCGCAGTGCATCCCCTAGCGTCAGCACGCCGCACACGGCCGTGGTTGAAATTCGGGGTGAGATTGCAGAAGGTGCCGATGCGAGTGCCGAGTTCGTCAACGCCGCTTTGCAGGCTGCTTTTGAAGACGAGGGCGCGCGTGCCGTGGTGCTGCTCATCAATTCGCCCGGGGGCAGTCCGGTTCAGGCCGGCATGATGAATGACGAGATCTTGCGTTTGAAGGCCAAGTACAAAAAGCCGGTCTATGCCGTGGTGGGTGAAACTTGTGCCTCAGCCGCCTATTACATCGCCGTGGCGGCTGATCAGATTTATGTGGATAAGGCCAGCATCGTGGGCAGCATCGGCGTGTTGATGGACGGCTTCGGTTTTACCGGCCTGATGGAGAAGCTGGGCGTGGAGCGCCGCTTGCTAACCGCCGGCGAAAACAAGGGCTTTTTGGACCCCTTCAGCGCGCAAACCGAGAAGCAGCGCAACTACGCGCAAGCCATGCTCAACCAGATTCACCAGCAGTTCATCACGGTGGTGAAAAACGGCCGTGGCGATCGCCTGAAGGAAACGCCGGAGATGTTCAGCGGTTTGTTCTGGAGCGGCCAGCAAGCGGTTGAGCTGGGGCTGGCTGACCAGTTCGGTTCGCTCGAATTTGTGGCCCGCGAGGTCATCAAGACCGAGGACATCATTGATTACACCCGCCGCGAAAACGTGGCCGAGCGCCTGGCCAAACGCTTTGGCGCGGCCATGGGCGAAGGTGCGATGAAGGCCGTGCTGACCAGCGTTCCGTCTTTTCGCTGAGCTGATCCAAGCCTGGTTCGCGTCAGCGACCCAGGCAAAAGACCGTGGGTAGCGCCAGCGCTGCGGCCAAAGCGGCGGGATCGTCTTTCTTGCTTTTCCAGCCGCTGACCAAGGCGCTGCGCGTCCAGGCGGCCGTCAATGTCAGGCCACTGCTCAAGGCCAGCCGGGTATTGCCATTGAGCGTCTGCAGCAAGGCGGTCAGCAGAGCCGTGTTTCGGTAGGGCGTCTCAATAAAGATCTGCGTTTGTCCGGTTTTGAGGGCCAGCGATTCCAGTTCGCGAATGCGCTTGGCTCGTTCTGTGGGTTCTTGGGGCACATAGCCGACAAAGGCGAAGTTCTGGCCGTTCAGCCCACTGGCCGCCAGCGCCAAGACCAGCGACATAGGGCCGGTCAGCGGCAACACTTGCAGGCCCAGCTCATGCGCGGCGCGCACGACTGACGAACCCGGATCGGCAATAGCGGGCATGCCGGCTTCGCTGACCAGGCCAACGTCATGCCCCTGCAGCGCTGCAGCCAGCAAGGGCTTTGCATCAAAACCGCCGCCGTGGTCACCTTTTTTGTGCAATTCACGGGGCAGTTCTGTGATGTGCAAGGCCTGGATCGGCTGGCTTAAAGGATGGCTTTCATTGACGCGCTTGAGGTAGGCGCGGGTGCTGCGCGCGTTTTCACTGACCCAGTGGTTCAGTCGGGCGGCAACTTCCAGCGTTCCCGCGGGCATGGTCGCTTGCAGGGGCGCTGCCTCATCACAGCCAAAGTCCAGCGGCGCGGGCACGAGATAGAGCTTGCCTTTCATGCTGGGGCACCCAGCAAATCAAGGCCAGCGGCTTCAAGCAGGCTGCATGTGCGTATCAAGGGCAGGCCGATCAAGGCGGTCGGGTCGTCGCTGTCAATGGCCTCCAGCAGGGCAATGCCCAGGCCTTCGCTTTTGGCGCTGCCAGCGCAGTCGTAGGGCTGCTCGGCTTGCAGGTAATTTTCAATCGCCTCGTCGCTTAACTGGCGAAAGCGTACGCGCACGGGGGCCAGCAAAGCTTGTTCAAAGCCGGTGGCTTGGCACACCACGGCCACGGCCGTCTGAAAGATCACTGTCTTGCCGCGCATTTGCCTGAGCTGAGCCACGGCCCGCTCATGGTTGCCGGGCTTGCCCAGCGGCTCACCATCCAGGTCGGCGACTTGGTCAGAGCCAATCACAAGCGCTTCAGGATGGGCCTTGGCCACGGCGTGCGCCTTGGCCAAGGCCAGGCGCAGTGCCAATTGGGCGGGGGCTTCGGCGGTCAAGGGGGTCTCATCCACGTCGGGTGAGTGGACGCTGAAAGGCAGGCGCAAACGTTCGAGCAATTCACGGCGATAGCGGGACGTGGAGCCGAGGATCAGGGGGCGTTGCAAGCGGTCGGGGGAGGGCAGGTTCATCCCCTGATTCTCTTACACTGCCTTGCATGAATCGAAATTTCCAGCCCGAGCGGCTGAACCTGTTGGCGCTGGCCAGCGATGGCCAGCCCTGGTCTGAAACCACCCTGACCAAGGACTTGCCGCGCCTGGCCGATGAAGCCCAAGGCCTCAAGCCCGAAGAAGCCGTCCACTGGCAAGCCCGCGCTGAGCTCAGGCCCAAGGCTGGTGCCGATGACGAAATTTGGCTGCACCTTTCGGCGCAGACGGTTTTGCCTTTGACCTGCCAGCGTTGCCTGACGCCGGTCGCTACGTCCTTGAGTGTTGACCAGTGGTACCGCTTCGTGGCGACTGAAGAAATCGCCATGGCCGAAGACGACGAGTCTGAGGAAGATTTATTGGTCATGGCCCCACAATTTGACCTGCTGGCTTTGCTGGAGGATGAGTTGCTGATGGCGGTGCCCTTGGTGCCCATGCACGAAACCTGCCCTGAAACGCCCAAGTTCAGCGTCAGCGATCCGGCGGTCGAGGCCGCCGAAGCGGCTGCCGAGGCCAAGCCCAACCCCTTCGCAGTCCTCCAACAACTCAAGAAAAGCTAGGCCCCGAAATGGCGCGGCTGCCAAAGCTGCCGCAGGCAGCCGCTGACGCGCTATAATCGTGGGCTTCGCGTACTGATGCACCGCCTGAACCCTTGGGCTGCTGTGGTGCGTACTTACCAACCCTACACCCCCTTAGGAGCGGATCATGGCCGTCCAACAGAACAAAAAGTCACCTTCCAAGCGCGGCATGCACCGCTCGCACAACGCACTGAACGTGCCTGGTATCGCCGTGGAATCCACCACCGGCGAAACCCATCTGCGTCACCACATCAGCCCTACGGGCTTTTACCGTGGCCGCAAGGTGCTGAAAACCAAGTCCGAAGCGTAATTTCACGCTTTCAAAACGGGCCCGCACTCATACTGCGGGCCTTTGTTTTGTCTCACGCATTTCTCTTCAGCGACTTGACCGCAGCGATCACGCCATGATCAGGATTGCCGTCGACGCCATGGGTGGGGATTTCGGTCCTTCCGTGACCGTTCCCGCCAGCCTTGCTTTTCTTGCTGCGCATCCTGAGGCCTGCATTCGCCTGACTGGCCTGCCTGATGCGCTGGCGGCTCAGCCCGGTTTCGATCAGCTCAAAACCCATCCCCGCTGTGAAATCGTGGCTGCTTCCGAAGTGGTCACCATGGACGACTCGATTGAAGTTGCCCTGCGCCGCAAAAAGGATTCGTCGATCCGCGTGGCAGTTCAGCAAGTCAAAGACGGCACGGCTGACGTGGCGGTGTCTGCGGGCAACACGGGCGCGCTCATGGCGATTTCCCGCTATGTGCTCAAAACCTTGGACGGGATTGATCGCCCAGCCATTGCCACCCAGTTACCCAACGCTACGGGTGGTGCCACCACGGTGTTGGATCTCGGCGCCAATGTGGATTGCACCGAAGACCACTTGCTGCAATTTGCCGTCATGGGTTCGGCCTTGGTTTCAGCTGTGACCGGCGTGGCATCGCCCAGCGTGGGCCTTCTGAACATCGGTGAAGAAGCCATCAAGGGTAGCGAAACCATCAAAAAAGCCGGGGAGTTGCTGCGTGCCGCTTCCCTGGCCGGCGACCTGAATTTTTACGGCAACGTCGAAGGCAACGACATCTTCAAGGGCACGACAGACATCGTCGTCTGCGACGGTTTTGTGGGCAACGTGGCGCTCAAGGCCAGCGAGGGTCTGGCCAGCATGATTTCTGGTTTCATCAAGGCCGAATTTTCGCGCAATGTGTTCACCATGGCCGCAGCAGTCGTGGCCATGCCCGTGCTGAATGCTTTCAAAAAGCGGGTGGACCACCGTCGCTACAACGGCGCGGCTTTGCTGGGTTTGCGCGGCCTGGTGTTCAAAAGCCATGGTTCGGCCGATACATTTGCCTTCGAGCGCGCACTCAATCGCGCTTATGATGCGGCGCTCAACAACCTGCTGGGCAAGGTCAAGGAACGGATCGCGCATGCGGCCCCATTGCTGACGCCTGCCACGCCGCCCGATTTGCCGCTGCAAAATCCCGTTCACTGACGTTCATCGTCTCCTCCATGAGTCTTGCATGAGCCGTTATTCCCGCATCACGGGCACGGGCAGCTACCTGCCACCGCGCCGTCTGACCAATGCCGACCTGGCTGCCGAACTGGCCAGCCAAGGGGTGGAGACTTCTGACGACTGGATCGTCGAACGCACGGGCATCAGGGCCCGCCACTTTGCCGCCGCCGATGTTTGCACCAGCGACCTGGCACTGGCCGCCGCCCGCAATGCGCTTGAAGCAGCTGGCCGGCCGGCCAGCGACATTGACCTAATCATCGTGGCGACCTCCACGCCAGATATGGTGTTCCCGTCGTCGGCCTGCCTGCTGCAGCACAAGTTGGGTATCGCCGGCTGCCCGGCCTTTGACGTGCAGGCCGTTTGCAGTGGCTTTGTTTATGCGCTGACCGTGGCCGACGCCATGATCAAGACCGGCACCGCCAAATGCGCGCTGGTGGTGGGTGCCGAAGTGTTTTCACGCATCCTCGACTTCAAGGACCGCACGACTTGCGTGCTCTTCGGTGACGGTGCGGGGGCCGTGGTTCTGGAAGCATCTGAGACGCCTGGCATTCTCGCGACCGACCTGCACGCAGACGGCAAGCATGCCGGGATCTTGTGCGTTCCCGGTCATGTCTCGGGTGGGCAAGTCACGGGCAGTCCGATGTTGACCATGGACGGCCCGGCCGTCTTCAAGTTGGCCGTCGGTGTGCTGGAAGACGCAGCACGCGCCGTGCTGGCCAAGGCGGGCAAGACCGAGGCCGACATTGACTGGCTGATCCCGCATCAAGCGAACATCCGCATCATGCAAAGCACGGCCAAAAAGCTCAAGCTGTCCGCGGAAAAGCTGGTGGTCACTGTCGATCAGCATGGCAATACCTCGGCCGCTTCCATTCCTCTGGCGTTGGATTCGGCCGTGCGCGGTGGTCAGGTCAAGCCCGGTGACACGCTCATGCTCGAAGGCGTGGGCGGTGGTTTCACCTGGGGCGCTGTGCTGCTCGATTTTTAATTCAGCCTTCTCAGTTTTGTAGTCGGAGTCGACGTTGAAACCCTTTGCTTTTATTTTTCCGGGACAAGGTTCCCAGTCCGTTGGCATGCTCGACGCCTGGGGCGACCACCCTGTGGTGGCCCAGACATTGGCTGAAGCGTCGGACGCCTTGGGTGAAAACCTGGCGCACTTGATCCACGAAGGCCCCAAAGAGGCGCTGGCGCTGACCACCAATACCCAGCCGGTGATGCTGGTGGCGGGCGTGGCGGCTTACCGTGTCTGGATGGCTGAAACGGGCCTTGTGCCTGCGGCTCTGGCCGGCCATTCGCTGGGCGAATATTCGGCGCTGGTGGCTTCTGGTGTTTTGACTTTGGCTCAGGCCGCGCCCTTGGTTCGATTTCGGGCTCAGGCCATGCAGGACGCGGTGCCTGTGGGCGTGGGCGCCATGGCAGCCATCCTCGGGATGGAGGCCATCCGCGTGATCGAAGGCTGCGCTGAAGCTGTGCGTACCTTCGGCCTGAATACGCTGGAAGTGGTCGAAGCCGTTAACTTCAATGACCCGGCGCAGACTGTGATTGCTGGCAGCAAGGCCGCTGTTGACAAAGCCTGCGAGATCCTCAAGGCCAACGGTGCCAAGCGCGCCTTGATCTTGCCGGTGTCCGCACCATTTCACTCTAGCTTGATGAAGCCCGCCGCCGACAAGCTGCGCGAAAAACTGGCGGCTACGACTCTGGCCGCACCGCAAATCCCCGTGATCAACAACATCGAAGTGGCGGTCGAAACCGACCCCGACCGCATCCGCGCTGCGCTGTATGAGCAAGCTTTTGGCCCGGTGCGCTGGGTCGAGTGCGTGCAGGCCATCAAGGCCCGCGGTTTGGGCACTTTGATCGAATGCGGCCCTGGCAAGGTGCTGGCTGGCATGGTCAAGCGCATTGACGCAGAGCTGACCGGCGCGCCCCTGTTTGACCCAGCCAGCCTGGCGGACGTGAAAACACTTTTGACATCGGATGCAGCATGACTGACAAAGCCCCCAGCAAGCCCGTGGCACTGGTCACTGGCGCCTCGCGCGGCATTGGCGCGGCCATCGCGCTTGAACTCGCTAAACGTGGCATGACGGTCATTGGAACCGCCACCAGCGACGAGGGCGCCGCCCGAATTTCTGCCGCGCTGACCGCTTACCCCGGCTGCAGTGGCCGCAACCTCAACGTCAACGACGGCGCTGCCATCGAGGCCATCACGGACGAGATCAGCAAGGCGCATGGCGGCTTGCACGTGCTCGTCAATAACGCGGGCATCACCCGAGACATGCTGGCCATGCGCCTGAAAGACGACGACTGGGACGCCGTGCTGGACACCAACCTGAAGGCTGTGTTCCGCATGAGCCGTGCCGTCATGCGCACCATGATGAAGCAGCGCTACGGCCGCATCATCAGCATCACTTCGGTGGTGGGCGCGTCTGGCAATGCGGGTCAAGCCAATTACGCGGCTTCCAAAGCCGGCGTGGCGGGCATGACGCGCGCTCTGGCCCGAGAACTGGGTTCGCGCGGCATCACCGTCAATTGCATCGCACCCGGCTTCATTGAAACCGACATGACGGCGGGCTTGCCGGAAGAGCAACAAAAAGCATTGCTCGGCCAGATTCCGCTGGGTCACCTGGGTAAACCGCAAGACATCGCGCATGCGGTGGCCTTTGTGGCCAGCGCGGAAGCCGGCTACATCACCGGTCAGGAAATCCACGTCAATGGCGGGATGCACATGTAAGGTGACTGCTGAACTCAGGCTCTTTTTGGCCTGAGTCCATGCGGCTGCCGACCTAGCCCGGCAACGGGCTAAAATCACAGATTAATTCACAACCCTCAGAGGGACATATGAGCGATATCGAAGCACGTGTTAAGAAGATCATTGCCGAGCAACTCGGCGTGGAAGAAGGCCAGGTCACCAGTGAAAAGTCTTTCGTCGCCGACCTGGGCGCTGACTCCCTTGACACGGTTGAACTGGTCATGGCTCTGGAAGACGAGTTCGGCATCGAGATTCCCGATGAGGACGCCGAGAAAATCACGACCGTGCAAAACGCGATCGATTACGCCAACACCCATCAAAAAGCCTGATCTGGGGCTTGCCCTTCTCAGTCTGAAAGGCCGCTTGCGGCCTTTTGAGTTTTTATCTCTTTTGAGTTTTTCCAGGATTAGCGCATGAGCCGTCGCCGTGTCGTCGTGACAGGTCTGGGTTGCATCAGCCCCGTGGGTAACACCGTGGCTGAAAACTGGAGCAATTTGCTCGCCGGTAATTCCGGCATTGACCTGATTTCCAAATTCGATGCCAGTGCCTTTTCCTGCAAGATTGCAGGTGAGGTCAAGGGTTTCAAGATCGGCGATTACATTGCCGAAAAAGAAGCCCGCCACATGGACACCTTCATCCACTTCGGATTGGCGGCTGCTTGCCAGGCGGTGGTGGACAGTGGTTTGCCTACGGGTGATGCACTCAGTGAAGAGCTGGCGGTGCGCATTGGCTGCGTCATTGGCTCGGGCATTGGCGGTTTGCCGCTGATCGAAGACACGCATGGCGAGCTCGCCAGCCGGGGTCCACGGCGGATCACGCCCTTTTTTGTCCCTGGCTCCATCGTCAACATGATCGCCGGGCACGTGTCCATGAAGTTCGGCTTCAAGGGGCCGAATCTGGCCATTGCCACGGCCTGCACCACAGGCTTGCATTGCATTGGTGACGCTGGTCGCATGATCGAATACGGCGACGCGGATGTCATGATCGCCGGCGGTGCCGAATCGACAGTGTCGCCCCTGGGCGTCGGCGGCTTTGCCGCCATGCGGGCCTTGTCCACGCGCAATGACGATCCCAAAACCGCTAGCCGGCCCTGGGACAAAGACCGTGACGGTTTTGTGCTGGGCGAGGGTGCCGGCATGATGGTTCTGGAAGAGTACGAACACGCCAAGGCACGCGGTGCGCGCATTTATGCCGAGCTTGCCGGCTTTGGCATGAGCGCAGACGCAGGGCACATCACTGCACCCAATATGGACGGCCCCCGCCGCGCCATGCGCGGCGCGCTGGCCAACGCCGGCGTCAACCCGGACGAGGTGCAGTACCTCAACGCGCACGGCACGTCGACACCGCTGGGTGACGTCAATGAAACCCAGGCCATCAAGGCCGCCTTTGGCGACCACGCGTCCCGCATGATGGTCAGTTCCACGAAGTCCATGACCGGGCATTTGCTAGGCGGTGCCGGCGGCATCGAGTCGGTGTATACCGTGCTCGCGCTGCACCACCAAAAAATCCCACCGACCATCAACATATTCAACCAAGATGCGGAGTGCGACCTGGACTACTGCGCCAACACGGCGCGAGACGCCAAGATCGATGTGGCCCTGAAAAACAACTTCGGCTTTGGCGGGACCAACGGCTCGCTCGTCTTCAAGCGAGTGTGAGCTCCGCGGGCTGAACTTCTCGGCCGTTCCCATGCCCCTGCACAGCGCCCCACCGGTGAGTTATCCGATGGGGCGTTCTCGTTTTCTGGGTGCACTTTTGTTGCTGGTCTGGTGCATGTGTGCCGCGACGACGGCCGCTTGGTGGCTGTTCAGCGCTGGAGGCGACTGGCGGCCCTGGCTTGGTCTGTCTGCGCTCTTGGGCGCGGGCGCGGTCATGGCGCACGGCTGGCAGCGCTCACCCATCGGTCAGCTCAGGTGGGACGGTCGACACTGGGCTTGGGAAAGCCCGGTTTACCAGGGGGGTAGTACCCTGGAAGCTCCCCAGGTCGTGTTGGATTTGCAGAGCGCCGTGCTGATTCGCTTGAGCAATCCGGCGGGAGCCTCTTGGTGGCTCTGGGCCGAGCGTGGCCTGGACTTATCGCGCTGGCTTGACTTGCGCAGAGCCATTTACGCCCGGCCACGTCCTGAACATGCCACGGACATTCTGGCCAGTGCACCCGTCTCCACGGAGGACACGGCTAAAGTGGGTTCGTGCGATCCCGCTACTCCGATCTCGCCGCGCTGAGTCTGAACCAGCCCGGTTCGGCTGCGCCGTCCCCCCAGAACAGTGATGCGCTTCTGGTGGAGCGCACGGTTGCAGGAGACCTCAAGGCATTTGAGCTCTTGGTCCATAAATACGAACGTCGTATCCAGCGCCTGATTGGACGCATGGTGAGAGATACCGAATTAGTTGATGACATCGCCCAGGAAACTTTCATACGCGCTTATCGCGCCTTGGCACAGTTCCGGGGCGACGCGCAGTTCTACACCTGGCTTTACCGGATTGCAGTGAACACGGCCAAGCGAGCACTGCTGGACCTCAAGCGGGATCCAACCTTGACGGAATCTTCGTTGAAAGGTGCAGACGGCGAGGAAACATCGCCTGGCGAATCGGAGCCAGTGACGCTCGAAACGCCAGAGGCCGTTTTGGCCAGCAAGGAAATTGCCAGCGCGGTCAACGCAGCCCTCGATGCCTTGCCGGCTGAGTTGTCTGAAGCCATCGCATTGCGAGAAATCGAAGGGCACAGTTATGAGGAGATAGCAGAGCTCATGGCTTGCCCCATCGGTACGGTGCGGTCCCGGATATTTCGAGCCCGGGAAGCTATCTCGCTGAAAATTCGGCCGCTCCTTGAACACCAGACAGGAAAGCGTTGGTGAAGTGCCTTTGGTGCCAATACCTTACTATTACTCGACTGGGCGATGCCGTGACATCGCGAGGGGCGAAGCGCCTCGGGGTACCCTTAAGGTGATGCGGGTCTCTTGAACGCCAACCTTAATGCCCCAACTTGGGACTTGTTAAGGTCCTTAGCCTGATCTGGCAAGGATCCGATCTCTTTATCTTTTCTGAGAGGCTCAAGATGCTCAAGCTCAACCCATCCCGCCCGCGATACCACGTGCTTGCAGGCACTCTGGCTTTGACGGCCGTGCTTGCTAGCCTGCCCATGCAATCGGTCTGGGCGCAGCCGGCTGCAGCGCAGGCCCAAATGCGCGGGCTACCTGACTTCACTGATCTGGTCGATCAAGTCGGGCCTGCTGTGGTGAACATACGCACGCTTGAAAAAGCCAAGCCCGGTGCCGCGTCCCCCAATGAAGAGCAAATGCTCGAATTCTTCCGGCGCTTCGGCATTCCCGTGCCGCCCAACATGCCCCGTTCCCCACGGCCTGACCGCGGCGCACCGCCGGACGAGGACACACCGCGCGGGGTGGGCTCGGGCTTTATCCTGTCTACCGACGGTTTTGTGATGACCAACGCCCATGTGGTCGAGGGCGCGGATGAGGTCATCGTGACCCTCACTGACAAGCGTGAGTTCAAGGCTAGGCTGATCGGCGCGGACAAGCGCACTGACGTGGCCGTGGTGAAGATCGAGGCTACTGGTTTGCCGGCTGTGAAGATTGGTGACGCCAACCGCATGCGGGTCGGCGAATGGGTGATGGCCATTGGCTCGCCCTTCGGCCTGGAAAACACGGTGACGGCGGGCATCGTGAGCGCCAAGCAACGCGACACAGGCGACTACTTGCCTTTCATCCAAACCGATGTCGCCATCAACCCCGGCAATTCGGGTGGGCCTTTGATCAATATGCGTGGTGAAGTGGTCGGTATCAACAGCCAGATCTATTCGCGCTCGGGCGGTTTCCAAGGCATCTCATTTGCCATTCCCATCGACGAGGCGATCCGCGTGTCCGAGCAACTGCGCACGGTCGGGCGGGTCACCCGTGGGCGTATCGGCGTGCAAATCGATCAGGTCAGCAAAGAAATCGCCGAGTCGATTGGCCTTGGTCGCACCCAAGGGGCATTGGTGCGCGGCGTTGAGGCGGGTGCACCGGCGGAAAAGGCGGGCATTGAAGCGGGCGACATCATTACCAAGTTCGACGGCAAGCTGATTGAAAAGTCCAGCGACCTGCCGCGTCTGGTCGGCAACATCAAACCGGGGACCCGCGCTACGGTGACCGTATTCCGCCGCGGTGCTTCGCGAGATTTGACGGTCACGATTGCAGAAGTCGAGGCTGAAAAGCCGGCACGGCCGGCGGCGGCACCTGAGGCTAAGCCGCCCGTGGCTGGTCCTGCGCAAGCGTTGGGGTTGGTGGTTGGGGAAGTTAGTGAAGCTCAGAAGAAGGAACTCAAGGTGCGCGGCGGCGTGCGAGTCGAAAACGCCCAGGGCGTGGCTGCTCGGGCTGGTTTGCAGGAGGGCGATGTGATCGTCGCCATTGCCAATACCGAGGTCACCTCGGTCAAGCAGTTCGAGCAAGCAGTGGCCAAGACCGACAAAACCAAACCGGTCAATGTGCTGTTCCGGCGGGGCGACTTGGCGCAATACGCATTGATTCGATTGGGCCGTTGAGCTCTAAAGATGCGGGTAAACCCCAGTCCTTGAGCCTGAGCCACCCCCAGTAACCCGTCAGGTCTGGGGGTTTTTTATGGCTTTTTCGGTCGTCTAATGCCTCATCAAAAAATTTAAACCCAACTTTTGACGCGCCGAAAAGTACAAAGTTGGCACACTGTTTGACTTCTCTCCAGCATCTACATGACTTTTGGTAGAATCAGAACTTATTTATTGGCGTTTCGGCTATATAAAACGAGTGAAATCGATGCAATTGCTGTGGTTTAAGGCCATTCAGCATCGATCCACAGATCACCCACAAGTTGTTCAGTTTGGCCTCGTACAAAATGTGAACAAACTGTGCATAACTTTCTTGTTGCTGCCCTGCAACGAGAAAGATTTGGCTTTTTCCATGCGATGCGCTGCTGGCTTTTTGCCTACAATGAAGTTCCAACTATCGCAGTTGCCATAGATTGTTGGTTCAGGGCGCGTCGCAAATCCGACGCGCCCTTTTTTATGTCCGTCGCGAAGTGAGCACCTTGCTTCGCAATACTTTCAAGCACTTAGGCGTTTCCGTTGATGAATCACATCAGAAATTTTTCGATCATTGCGCACATCGACCACGGCAAGTCCACGCTGGCTGACCGAATCATTCAACGATGCGGCGGTTTGCAAGATCGCGAAATGAGCGCGCAGGTGCTGGACTCGATGGAACTCGAAAAAGAGCGTGGGATAACCATCAAGGCGCAGACCGCTGCGCTGCGCTACAAGGCCGCTGACGGGCAGATTTACAACCTCAATTTGATCGATACGCCGGGTCACGTCGACTTCTCTTATGAAGTCAGTCGTTCACTGTCGGCTTGCGAGGGCGCGCTGCTGGTCGTTGACGCGAGTCAGGGTGTGGAAGCGCAGACGGTGGCCAACTGCTACACCGCGCTCGACCTGAACGTGACCGTCGTGCCGGTGCTGAACAAGATGGACTTGCCGCAGGCCGATCCGGAGAACGCCAAGCAAGAAATTGAAGACGTGATCGGTATTGACGCCACGGACGCGATTCCTTGCAGCGCCAAGACCGGCATGGGCATCGATGAAATTCTCGAAGCCGTGGTGGCGCGCATTCCGCCGCCTCAGGGAAACCCCGATGGCGCCTTGCGCGCCATGATCATCGACAGCTGGTACGACGCTTATGTGGGCGTGGTGATGTTGGTGCGTGTGGTCGATGGACGACTTGCCAAGGGTGACCGAATCAAGCTGATGGCCAGCGAGGCGACTTACATCGCCGAGCAGCTCGGCGTCTTCACGCCGCACACTGAGCCGCGCCCCTCGCTCGAAGCGGGCGAGGTCGGCTTTGTGATTGCCGGCATCAAAGAGTTGCAGGCTGCCCGCGTGGGCGACACCGTGACCCTGATCAAGGCCGGCACAGGCGGCGCGGCATTTACAGCGACCGAAGCGTTGCCCGGCTTCAAGGAAATTCAGCCACAGGTGTTTGCCGGCCTGTACCCGACCGAAGCCAGCGAGTACGAGTCACTGCGCGACGCGCTGGAAAAGCTCAAGCTGAACGATGCATCGCTGCATTACGAACCCGAGGTCAGCCAGGCGCTCGGCTTTGGCTTTCGTTGCGGCTTTTTGGGCTTGCTCCACATGGAGATCGTCCAGGAGCGCCTGGAGCGCGAGTTTGACCAGGACCTGATCACTACGGCGCCCAGCGTGGTCTATCAAGTGGTCAAGCCTGATGGCGAGGTGCTGATGGTGGAAAACCCATCCAAGATTCCGGACGCCGGCCGCATTCAGGAAATCCGCGAGCCCATCGTCACCGTGCATCTGTACATGCCGCAGGACTACGTGGGCGCTGTGATGACGCTGGCCAACCAAAAGCGCGGTGTGCAGATGAACATGGCCTACCACGGCAAGCAGGTCATGCTGACCTACGAAATGCCGCTGGGCGAGATCGTGCTGGACTTTTTTGACAAGCTCAAATCAGTCTCCCGCGGCTATGCGTCGATGGACTACGAGTTCAAAGAATTCCGGGCTTCGGACGTGGTCAAGGTCGATATCTTGCTCAACGGCGAGCGCGTGGACGCGCTGTCCATCATCGTGCACCGCAGCCAGTCGCAGTACCGGGGCCGGGCCGTGGTGGCCAAAATGCGCGAGATCATTTCGCGCCAGCAGTTCGATGTCGCCATCCAGGCGGCCATTGGGGCCAACGTGATTGCGCGTGAGACAATCAAAGCCCTGCGCAAGAACGTGATCGCCAAGTGCTACGGCGGTGATATCTCGCGCAAAAAGAAGCTGTTGGAAAAACAAAAAGCGGGCAAAAAGCGCATGAAGCAGATCGGCTCTGTCGAAGTGCCCCAAGAGGCCTTCCTGGCCATTTTGCAAGTGGAAGATTAAATGGTTGCAGTCATGAGTTCCCTCACCGCCTTGATCCTGGCGGCCTTTGCCGGTTACGGCGCCGCTTGGTATGTGGGTATGGTGGAGGGCAATTTTTCGCTTCTGCTGTTTCTGGCCACGGTGGTCACCGGCATTTATTGGTTGGCTGAGCGCTTTCATTTTTTGCCCCAGCGCCAAAAGTCCGCTCTGGCCCTGGAATCTGCCACAGCCCAGCGCCATGCTGAACTGGCCCGTCAGGGCGTGCAAGCCGAGCAGACCGACTTGGCTGAAGCCCGCTCGCGGCTGCTGATGCAGCCTTGGTGGCTGGACTGGACGGCCGGGCTCTTTCCGGTCATCGTTGCGGTCTTCGTGTTGCGTTCCTTTTTGTTCGAGCCCTTCAAGATCCCCTCGGGCTCGATGATCCCGACGCTGCTGGTCAATGACCTGATCCTGGTCAATAAATTCCACTACGGCATTCGCTTGCCTGTGACCTTCACCAAGGTGTGGGACAACAACAGCCCGCAGCGTGGCGACGTGATGGTGTTTCGCTACCCACCCAAGCCTAGCCTGGACTACATCAAGCGCGTGGTTGGTGTGCCGGGTGACGAGGTGGCTTACCTGAACAAGAGCCTGACTGTGAACGGCAAGCCTGTGCCTAAAAAGTCCTTGCCCGATTTCTTTGACGAAGATGCTCTGCGTTACGCCAAGCAGTTTGAGGAAACCACAGCCGACGGTAGCCGCAGCTACCGAATCCTCAACGATGCAGACCGCCCAGCCTTCGTCCAGGCCACGGACGACTTTCCCTTCCGTGAGAACTGCCGCTACAGCAGCGAAGGCGTGGTGTGCAAGGTGCCGGCTGGCCACTACTTCATGATGGGTGACAACCGCGACAACTCACTGGACTCGCGCTACTGGGGCTTCGTGCCCGAGAAAAACATCGTCGGTAAAGCTTTCTTTGTCTGGATGAACTTCGGCAACCTCAAGCGCATCGGTTCTTTCCAGTAAGACCACCCATCAAGCGCCCATGAGTCCCAGCCCCGCCACCGCGAAAGACAAGCTTTCCAGCCCTGCGCCAGCGGCAGCAGCTTCGTCAGGCACGCCTTTGAGCGCGCCCCTGCAAGCATTGGAAGCGCGCTTGCAGCATGCGTTTGGCAAGCCCAGGCTTTTGCAGATGGCGCTCACGCACCGCAGCTTTTCGGCCGACCATAACGAACGGCTCGAATTCTTGGGCGACTCCGTGCTCAACCTCGCCGTGGCTGGTTTGCTTTACGAGCGCCTTGCAGCGTTGCCCGAGGGTGACTTGTCGCGTGTGCGCGCCAACCTCGTCAAGCAAGACACCTTGCATCAGCTTGCCGTGACCCTGGGTCTGCCGCCCCTGCTGCGCCTGGGGGAAGGCGAAGCAAAGTCGGGTGGCAGCAAGCGCCCGTCGATCCTCGCAGACGCACTCGAGGCAGTGATTGGCGCCGTTTACCTGGATGCCGGTTTTGACAGCGCCGCAGCCCTGGTGCGCAGGCTCTTCAAGGACGTGGATATCACACCTCAGATGCCCGCCATCGGCAAAGACCCCAAGACCGAGTTGCAGGAATGGCTGCAAGGTCGCAAAATGAATTTGCCGATTTACCGGGTCGTGGGTACCTCCGGTGCCGCACATCAGCAGACCTTTGATGTCGAATGCGAGATCGCTGAATACGGCCGGGCCGAACGCGGTATTGGCGGCTCACGCAGGGCAGGTGAGCAAGCCGCCGCGTCGGCCATGCTGGCCTTCCTCAAGAGCACGCCGTCCTGACCTTTTTGTTTGGTTGCAAGCGCGATGCTTGCCCTTTTTTCTCGCTTTTGCTTTCGCTTCTGCACTCGCGCTCCGCGCTGAATTGACCCCATGAACACTGGCCCCTCCGACTCCACTCCCAGCGACGACGTACCCCAAAGCCCTGAGGCTTTGAGCGCCATGCTCGCACAGGCCACGATGGCGCGCACCAGCCTGGCGCCAGCCGCGCCCGTGGATGGTCAGCGCTGCGGTTTGATCGCCATCGTTGGCAAGCCGAACGTCGGCAAATCCACGCTGCTCAACGCGCTCGTTGGGCAAAAGGTGAGCATCACCTCGCGCAAGGCACAGACCACGCGCCACCGCATCACAGGCATGCGCACGATGGGGCCAACCCAGTTCGTATTTGTGGATACACCCGGCTTTCAAACCCGGCACGGCAACGCACTGAACCGTTCACTCAATCGCACCGTGGTCGGCGCCGTGAACGACGTGGACCTGATCGTTTTCGTGGTCGAGGCAGGGCAGTTCAATCTGGCTGATGCCAAAGTGTTGGCGCTGCTGCCACCCAAGACGCCAGCCATCTTGCTGGCCAACAAATTTGATTTGATTCACCGCCGGGGTGACTTGGCGCCGTGGCTGCGCTCCATGCAAGAGCGCCATCCCTTTGCCGAGTTTGTGCCCATGTCGGCCAACAACGCCAAGGACATCGAGCGCCTGTTCGGTATTTGCGAAAAGTACTTGCCCGAGCAGCCTTGGATGTACGGTGCCGACGAGTTGACCGACCGCAGTGAGCGCTTCATGGCCGCCGAGATCATTCGTGAAAAGCTGTTTCGCCTCACTGGCGACGAGCTGCCCTATACCTCCACCGTCATCATTGACAAGTTCGAGGAAGAGGGAAATTTGCGCAAGATTGCCGCGACCATCGTGGTCGAGCGCGACGGCCACAAGGGCATGATCATTGGCGAGAAGGGTGAAAAGCTCAAGCGCATTGGCACAGAGGCGCGGCATGAGCTTGAGACGTTGACAGGCGGCAAGGTCTTTCTTGAAATCTGGGTCAAGGTACGTTCCGGCTGGGCCGACGATGACGCGCGCGTCAAGACCTTTGGTTACGAATGAGTAAAGCCCCCACGCTCCCCACTGCGTGTGGTTCGCTGCCCCCCGAGGGGGCTGGCCTTGCTCGGGGCGGCCCTTCGCTTCGTCCCTTCTGACGTGGCGGCCAAAAGAATCTCTGACGAGCCAGCCTATGTGCTGCACCGCTACGACTGGAGCGAGTCGAGCCTGATCCTGGAAGTGTTCACACGTCAGCATGGTCGCGTGGCCTTGGTGGCGCGGGGCGCCAAAAAGCCGAGTTCCAACTTTCGGCCTGTGCTGCTGCCGTTGCAGCCGCTGCACGTGGCCTTTGGTGGCGACGCCGAGATCCGCAACCTCAAAAGTGCCGAATGGCAGGGTGGCCACGTCATGCCCACAGGTGACGCTCTGCTTTCGGGGTATTACCTCAACGAATTACTGATGCGCTTGCTGGCGCGCGACGATCCTCACCCGGCGCTGTTTGACGCCTACGCAGCCACCGTGCAGCTGCTCGCCAGCCAGAGTGTGGACACGCTGCAAGTGGCTTTGCGCGCTTTTGAGCTGCGCCTCTTGCGCGACATTGGCCTTTTGCCCTCGCTGGACACCGAAACCGCGACACTGCAAACACTGGACGCCGAAACACCCTATGTGCTGGTGGCCGAAGCCGGCCTGCGAGAAGCCCACGCGGACGACCGCGTCAGCCTACCCGGCGCCGACTGGCTGGCCTTGCAAGCCGCGCTGGACGGTGACACCTTTGGGGGCATGGTGCAGGCCTGTGTGAATGTCTTGAGTGAGCTCAAGCCGCAGTTACGTGCCATGCTGCACTACCATTGCGGCGTCAAGGTGCTCAAGACCCGTCAGATGATGATTGACTTGCAGGCTCTCTAAATGGCCACTGAAAAAAACCTTCCTCTTATTCCGTCACTGCCTGAATTAGCCGAGGCGGTGACAGGCGACGAGCCGCCTGAAGCTTCGGTGGACGATGCCGCGCTGCCCGCTGAAGAGTTGGCCGCCATCCTCGGCCAGACGACTGGCCGAACGGCCTTGTCCGTCAACGTCAACAAGGTCGCTTTGCTGCGCAACACGCGCCAGCTCGGCATCCCTAGCGTCACGCGAGCCGCCCACCTGTGCCTTATGGCTGGCGCGCGCGGCATTACCGTGCATCCGCGCCCGGACGAGCGGCACATCAAACGGCACGACGTGTATGAGTTGGCCGCCATGATGGCCGACTGGCCGGGCCGCGAGTTCAATATCGAGGGCAATCCGTTTCACAACCTCATGGAGTTTGTGCGTGAGCTCAAACCCCACCAATGCACGCTGGTGCCCGATAGCGAGAGCCAGTCCACCAGTGACCACGGCTGGTCCTTTCCGCAGGACGCCGAGCGCCTGCGCCCCATCATTGAGGAATGCCATGCGCTGGGCGTGCGCGTGAGTCTTTTCATGGACCCGGTGCCAGGCGCCATGGCTGAAGTCGCCGCCCTGGGTGCCGACCGGGTTGAGCTGTACACCGAGACCTATGCCCGCGCCTGGCCCGGTTTGCACAAGCATGAGGTGTTGCGCGATTTCGTTTTGACCGCTGAAGCTGCAGCGCAGCACGGATTAGGTGTGAACGCCGGTCACGATTTGAACCGCGACAACCTCACCGAATTCCTGCGCGAAGTGCCTGGTGTTCTGGAGGTGTCCATCGGCCACGCCTTCGTTGGCGACGCGCTGGAGTTGGGCTACCACGCCACGGTGAAGGCTTACCTGCACTGCATCGAGCAGGCATTCAGTCAGGCCAAGGACGAATGATTTACGGCGTGGGCACCGATGTGTGTGACGTGCGCCGCATCCGCGCCAGCCTGGAGCGCCATGGCGAGCGCTTTGCTTTGAAGATATTGAGCGACGCTGAGATGGCCACTTGGCGCCAGCGCAGCGCCCGCTGGCCCGAGCGCGGCCTGCGCTACCTGGCCACGCGCTTTTCAGCCAAGGAAGCTTTCAGCAAAGCCATTGGCATGGGCATGCGCATGCCCATGACCTGGCGGCACTGTGAAATTGCCAAGGCGTCCAGCGGCCAGCCATTCATCGTGCTGCATGGCGAGCTCAAGACCTGGTTTGAAGCTCGAAACTTGAGCGCGCATGTGAGCGTGACGGACGAGACTGACTACGCGGCCAGTTTCGTGGTGGTTGAACGTGTCGCTGAAACTGCTGAGCCGACCCCAGCCAAAAATTCCTGAACTTTTTTTAGCAAGACTCCAAAAAAATGACGCCTGACACCTCCGGCCAGCACGCCCCCCTCATCATTGACATTGCTGGCACCACGCTGACCAAGACCGACCGCCAGCGCCTGAAGCACCCGCTGGTGGGCGGCATCATCTTGTTTGCTCGCAACTGGGAAAACCGCGAGCAGCTCAGCCGCTTGTGCGCCGACATCAAGAAAATCCGGCGCGACCTTTTGATCAGCGTGGACCACGAGGGCGGGCGCGTGCAGCGCTTTCGCACCGACGGCTTCACGCACCTGCCGCCCATGCGCAGCCTGGGCGAGATGTGGATGAAAGACGGCGCTGCTGTTGAAGGCGCCGGCGCGATGGCCGCCACCAACGCAGCCACCGCCTGCGGCTACGTGCTTGGCGCGGAGCTGCGGGCCTGCGGTGTGGACTTCAGCTTCACCCCGGTGTTGGACCTGGACTGGGGCGGCAGCGGCGTGATTGGTGACCGTGCTTTTAGTCGTGACCCGCGCCTGGTGGCCCTGCTGGCCAAGAGCCTGATGCATGGCTTGCTGCAGGCCGGCATGGCGAATTGCGGAAAGCACTTCCCCGGGCACGGCTTCGTCAAGGCTGACTCGCACACCGAGATTCCGGTGGACCGGCGTAGCCTGAAAGCCATTCTTGCTGATGACGCGGCACCCTATGACTGGCTCAACACCACGCTGACCAGCGTGATGCCCGCGCATGTGATTTACCCCAAGGTCGATGCACGGCCGGCTGGTTTTTCGGACAAGTGGCTGAACTTCATCTTGCGCGGCCAACTCGGCTTTGGCGGCGCGGTGTTCAGCGACGACTTGAGCATGGCTGGCGCGCGCTTGATTGACGGCAAAGAAGTCAGCTACTCCCAAGCTGCCGTGGTGGCCTTGAACGCCGGCTGCGACATGGTGCTGCTCTGCAACCAGAGCGTGGACGGCGGTGCTGCGGTGGACGAGTTGCTGGCCGGCATGACGCGGGCGCAGGTCAAGGGCGACTGGGAGCCGCTGGAATCCAGCGAAGCGCGGCGCCTGGCTTTATTGCCGAGTAAGCCTGCTGTGGCTTGGGACGACCTGATGCTCGAGCCTGCTTACATGCACGCGCTGGGCTTAGTGCCCTGAGCGTCTTTTTTCAAGCGATCTAGGCAGATGGCCAGGCCAGCGGGCCGACTTGATCCAGATGGGTCAGGTAGACCCGCAAGTCGAACTCGTACTGGTGATACGCAGGCTCCATGTAGCAGCACAGCTTGTAAAAAGCCTTGTCATGCTCGCGCTCCTTGATGTGCGCGAGTTCATGCACCGCAATCATTTTCAGGAACTCAGGCGGGCCTTCCTTGAAGAGGCTGGCGACCCGAATCTCGCGCTTGGCCTTGAGCTTGTTGCCCTGCACGCGCGAGATGGTGGTGTGCGTGCCCAGCGCATGCGTGATGACCTGCAGCTTGTTGTCAAAGCTGATGCGCGAGAGCGGATCTGAGTTGCGCAGATGGCTGTTTTTCAAATCCATCACGTAGTCGTACAGCGCCTTGTCGGTGCGCACGCCGTGGGCCTGCGGATACTTCTTGAGTAGCAAGGCGCCCAGCTTGCCATCGTCCAGCAGCTGCTGGACTTGGCGCTTGAGATCGTCAGGGTAGCCGAACAGGTATTTCAACGACGCGGCTTTAACACTTGAAGCGGCTTATTGCTCGCGGCGCAGGGCCGGGAACAAGATCACATCGCGGATGCTCGCGCTGTCGGTCAGCAGCATCATCAAGCGGTCAATGCCAATGCCGCAGCCACCCGTGGGGGGCATGCCGTATTCCAGGGCGCGCACAAAGTCCGCGTCATAAAACATGGCTTCATCGTCGCCAGAGTCTTTGGCTGTGACTTGCGACTGAAAGCGCGCGGCTTGTTCTTGCGCGTCATTGAGTTCTGAAAAGCCGTTGCCGAATTCACGGCCTGTGATGTACAGCTCAAAGCGCTCGGTCACTTCCGGCCGCTCGTCGTTGGCGCGGGCCAGCGGCGAGATCTCGGTCGGGTGTTCCATGATGAAGGTCGGCTGCCAGAGCTTTTCTTCCACGGTCTCTTCAAAGAACAGCACTTGCAGGCTGGCGAGCGTCCGGGTCGACAAGCGGTCTTTGGCTTCAGTGCAACCGAGCTTTTTCACAGCGTTGATCAGCCAAGCCGCGTCGTCCACATTGGCGCCGGCGTCGGTGTGCTTCAAAATCGCTTCGCGAATCGTCAAGCGTTCAAAAGGCTGGCTCAAGTCCACAGGCTTGCCACCGTAGCTCAGCTGCAGCGTGCCGCATGACTGCTGCGCCACGTGGCGAATCAGATCTTCAGTGTAGGCCATCAGGTCGGTGTAGTTCCACCACGCGGCGTAGAACTCCATCATCGTGAACTCGGGGTTGTGCCGCACGCTGATGCCTTCGTTGCGGTAGCTGCGGTTGATCTCGAACACGCGCTCAAAACCGCCCACGATCAAGCGCTTGAGGTACAGCTCAGGCGCGATGCGCAAGAACATTTCCTGGTCCAGCGCGTTGTGGTGCGTCTTGAAAGGTTTGGCATTCGCACCACCCGGAATCGGGTGCAGCATGGGCGTTTCGACTTCCAGGAATTCGTTGGTCACCATGAACTCGCGCAAGGAACTCACAGCCTTGCTGCGCGCCACAAAGCGCTTGCGCGCCGACTCGTCGGTGATCAGGTCCACATAGCGCTGGCGGTACTTGACCTCCTGGTCGGCCACGCCGTGGAACTTGTCGGGCAGCGGTCGCAAGCTTTTGGTGACCAGGCGCAGGCCCGTGGCGTGAATCGACAGCTCGCCGGTCTTGGTCTTGAACAGCATGCCTTCAGCTGACACGATGTCGCCCAAGTCCCAGTGCTTGAAAGCGTTGTGCAGCTCTTCGCCCACGCCTTCGTTGTTGATATAGACCTGGATGCGGCCGTGTGAGGGGCCAAAGGATGCGTCTTGCAGTGTGGCAAAGCTGGCCTTGCCCATCACCCGCTTGAGCATCATGCGGCCGGCCACATTGACCTTGATGGCCAGCGGCTCCAGTTCTTCCTTGGTCTTGCTGTCATACGCCGCAAACAGTTGCTCAGCGCGGTGCTCGGGCTTGACGTCGTTAGGAAAAGCGATGCCTACAGCCCGCAGTGCCTTGAGTTTGTCGCGGCGTTCGGCCATCAACTGGTTGTCGTCGGCGGCGGGATGGACTATTTCGACGGCGGGCTGGGCGGGAGAGGTGGACATAAAAATCGTGTGTGAAGCTCAGAAGCCTCAAGAGTGAAAGCCGCAAAGATGCGGCAGGAACGCGCGTAGACGAACACCGGATTTTAGGCTGGACGGCAGCGCGCCCGCCGAGCAGCAGCTCAGTCCGGAGAAATACCGCTGCGGTCCAGAATGTCGTTGACCAGTTCCAGGCGCACCAGCGGATTGTCCAGCTCCATGAGCTGCTGCTTGAGCGCCACGGGAATGGGCAGGAGCTCGCTCCAGCGATTGGCCACCCAGCCGCAATCGTCAAGCTGGTAGGGCTCCAGCAGCGGCATTTGCTCGGCGGGTACCTCGCGGTCCTGCAAGGTACGGATCACTTTGGCAAGCGCGTCAGATGCACTGCGCAAGTCCGGCGGCACCTTGACGGGCATGTCTTGCGCCAAAGTGCTGGCCTGGGCCACCCACAAGCCATGCTTGAGCTTGCTGCTGCTTTGCACCTTGAAGCGTTCGGTGCCCGTGCAGCGGATCACCATCAATCCCGGCTGGGGCATGGAATATTCTGCAATGGTGGCCAGCGTGCCAACGCCGTGGAAGGCTTCGTTGGCAAAGCCATCACCCGTAGGCTCTGTCGATGGCTTGCGGACCTCTGCGCCTTGGGTCAGCGACACCACACCAAAAGGCGAGCCGCTTTTATGGCATTTGCTGATCATGTCCAGGTAGCGCACCTCAAAGATGCGCAGCGGGAGCAGGCCCCCCGGAAAAAGAACCGTCCCCAGCGGGAAAAGCGGGAGTTCAGAATAGGTGAGGGCGTCAGGCATGGGTGGGCGTCATGAGGGCGCTGTTGAAAGCTTGAACAAGCCGGACGCCTGGGCGCCCGGTTGTTCAGTCGACTGCGTCGGCCGGCTGGCGCAGCAGCATGGCCAAGGTGTTGGCCACCGTTTTGCGCAGTTCGCGGCGGTCGCAGATGAAATCGACCGCGCCTTTGGTCTGCAGGAATTCAGCGCGCTGAAAACCTTCAGGCAGCGTCACGCGCACGGTGGACTCGATCACGCGCGGGCCGGCAAAACCGATCAAGGCCTTGGGCTCGGCAATCACCACGTCGCCCATGAAGGCGAAGCCCGCGCTCACGCCGCCCATGGTCGGGTCGGTGAGCACGCTGACGTAGGGCAGGCCTTTTTTGGCCAGGCGCGTCAGCGAGGCGTTGGTCTTGGCCATTTGCATGAGGCTCAGCAAGCCTTCTTGCATGCGTGCGCCGCCGGTGGCGGTAAAGCAGATGAAGGGCACTTTTTGTTCGATGGCAGCATGCACGCCGCGCACAAAGCGCTCACCCACCACTGAGCCCATGCTGCCGCCCATGAAGTCAAATTCAAAACAGGCCACAACCAAGCCGATACTGTGCACCGCACCGCCCATGACGATGAGCGCGTCTGTCTCTCCGGTGTTTTCCAGGGCTTCTTTCAGGCGCTCGGGGTATCTGCGGCTGTCCTTGAACTTGAGCGGATCGACGGGCAGCACTTCCTGACCGATTTCGTAGCGGCCTTCGGCGTCCAGAAAAGCGTCAAGCCGCGCACGTGCGCCAATGCGGTGGTGGTGGCTGCACTGCGGGCAGACATTCTGGTTTTTCTCCAGATCGGTCTTGTAAAGCACGGCCTCGCAGCTCGGGCATTTGATCCACAAGCCCTCTGGCACGCTGCGTCGCTCGGCCGGATCGGTTGGCGTGATTTTGGGGGGGAGAAGTTTTTCCAGCCAAGACATATAGGGCTCCGATGTCCTTGTGAGATCTCTAAAAAGTGCCTAATTATGCGGGCTCAGTCCAGGGCCTGGCGGATGCCGGCCAGGAAGCTGCGCACGACAGGCACGACCTGCTCGCGCGGCTCGTTGTCGATGAGCTGGATGATCTTGCTGCCGATCACCACCGCATCAGCCACACGGCTGATCGCCTTGGCTGTGGCCGCGTCCCGAATGCCAAAGCCCACACCCACGGGCACGCTCACATGCTCGCGAATGCGCGGCAACATCTGCTCGACGGCGCCAATGTCCAGCGTGCCCGCACCGGTCACGCCCTTGAGCGAAACGTAATACACATAACCGCTGGCGACCTTGGCCACCTGGGCCATGCGCTCGGGCGTGCTGGTCGGGGCCAGCAAGAAAATCAGGTCCATGCTTTGCGCGCGCAGCCGAGCCGCAAAGTCCACGCATTCTTCGGGCGGGTAGTCCACGATGAGCATGCCGTCCACGCCGGCCTTGGCTGCGTCGTTCACAAAGGCGTTCGCCCCGTGCTTGAGCTCGTAAGCTTCAATCGGGTTGGCGTAGCCCATCAGCACCACGGGCGTCTTGTCGTCTTCTTTGCGGAACTCGCGCACCATTTCCAGCACTTGCACGAGGCCGATGCCAAAAGCCAAGGCGCGATCACCGGCTTTTTGAATCACCGGGCCGTCGGCGCTGGGGTCTGAAAAAGGCACGCCCAACTCGATCACGTCCGCCCCGCCTGCGACCATGCCGTGCATGAGCTCAGGCGTGATGTCGGCATAAGGGAAGCCTGCCGTCACATAGGGAATCAGTGCCTTGCGGCCTTGCGCCTTGAGCGTAGCCATCACGCCTTGGATGCGGCTCATTTCGCGGCTCCGTTCACGGCGGCTGGCGAAAACGTCAGCGGTTGTTCTGCGCCGCCCTTGACGCCCTGGCCCCGGCAAGACGGCCGGCAATAAAAATCAGCGTTCGACAAATCGGCGACGGTGCCGATGTCCTTGTCGCCCCGGCCCGAGAGGTTGACCAGAATCGACTGGTCGCTCTTCATGGTTTTGGCCAGCTTCATGGCGTAGGCAATCGCATGAGCCGATTCCAGCGCCGGGATGATGCCCTCGGTGCGGCAGGTGTAGTGAAAGGCGCTCAGGGCTTCCTCATCGGTGATGCCCACATATTCCGCGCGGCCGATGTCTTTCAAGAAGGCATGCTCTGGGCCCACGCCCGGGTAGTCCAGGCCGGCGCTGATGCTGTGCGTCTCGGTCACTTGACCATCGTCGTTTTGCAAGACATAGGTGCGGTTGCCGTGCAGCACGCCGGGCACGCCGCGCTGCAGTGACGCTGAATGCTTGCCGCTGTCCATGCCTTCACCAGCCGCCTCGACGCCGATCAGGCGCGTTTCAGGCACGTTGATGTAAGGGTGAAAAATCCCCATGGCATTGCTGCCGCCGCCCACGCAGGCCAGCACCGCGTCTGGCTGGCGGCCTGTCATCTCGGGCATCTGAATCTTGCATTCCTCTCCGATCACGCTCTGGAAGTCGCGCACCATCATGGGGTAAGGGTGCGGGCCGGCCACAGTGCCGATGATGTAGAAGGTGTTGTCCACGTTCGCCACCCAGTCGCGCATGGCTTCATTCAGAGCGTCTTTCAGCGTTTTGCTGCCGCTTTCAACCGGCACCACGGTGGCGCCCAGCAGCTTCATGCGGTAGACGTTGGGGCTTTGGCGCTTGACGTCTTCACTGCCCATGTAGACCACGCATTCGAGGCCGTAGCGCGCGCAGATGGTGGCGGTCGCTACACCGTGCTGGCCAGCGCCTGTCTCGGCAATGATGCGCGGCTTGCCCATGCGCCGCGCCAGCATGGCTTGGCCGATGGTGTTGTTGATCTTGTGCGCGCCGGTGTGGTTCAGGTCTTCGCGCTTGAGGTAAATCTGGGCGCCGCCCTGCTCGCGGCTCATGCGCGCAGCGTGATAAATCGGCGAAGGCCGGCCGACGAAATGCTTGAGCTCAGAGCGAAACTCAGCCAGGAACTCCGGGTCGTGCTGGTAGCGGGCGTAGGCTGCTTTGAGCTCGTTGATCGCGTGGGTCAGCGTT
The DNA here is from genome assembly GCA_040400945.1 of Polaromonas sp. Classification (GTDB taxonomy): domain Bacteria; phylum Pseudomonadota; class Gammaproteobacteria; order Burkholderiales; family Burkholderiaceae_C; genus Polaromonas. The sequence continues at coordinate 282,514 of JBBAPG010000002.1, forward strand.
TCAGAAACGAAGCTGCCGCCGTAAATGCCGAAGTGGCCGGCCGCGTCAGGCTGTTGGTACGTTTGATTGTTCATGGTTCTTCACAAGTCGCTCGTCGGCGGCGCGCACGGCCGCAACGAATTGGTGGATTTTCTCGGCGCTCTTGATTCCCTTGGAAACCTCGACTCCCGAGCTCACATCAACGGCCAGCGTTTTAGCGCGTGGCCGGACTTGCAAGATGCCATCGGTCACATTTGCAGGCGTCAATCCACCAGACAAAACGAGGTGAGCGTTGACGTTTGGAGGAAGCTGTGACCAATTGAATGTTTTCCCGCCGCCGCCAAATCCCTCGACATGGGCGTCGAGCAAGATGGCTTGGGCCTGAGTGAAATCGTTGGCGTATTTTACGAGATCGAAGTAGCCCGGCTCGCCCGGCGGCTTTGCCTCCAGCGGAATGCGTGCTGCCCGCAAAAACGGCCGGCCGTGCGCCGCGCATTCGGCCGGGGTTTCGTCGCCATGAAACTGCAGCATGGCGTGGGGCAGGGCGGCCGCACCTGAGGCAACTTCGGCCGCCGTGGCGTTCACAAATAACAGCACCGGCGTGACAAAAGGCGGCAGCCGCGCTGCCAGCTCGGCCGCACGGGCTGGGCTCACGTAGCGGGGGCTGGGCGCGTAAAGCACAAAGCCCACGGCATCGGCTCCTGCAGCCACGGCCGCGTCCACGTCAGTCTCGCGCGTCAGCCCGCAGATCTTGATGCGCGTGCGCGCGACTGAAAAAGGGGGGGCGATCAGGCTGTTCATGGCAGCCAATCATAGGCTGGCACGGTCTTGGGCAGGCCGAAGTGGTCTTCATAGACCGGGCCTAAAAAGTACAGGCCGTCAGGCGAGAAAGTGGGCGCGGCGGCGTCGCGATTGCGGGCAGCCAGCACCTCAGGTATCCAGCTTGGCGCGTGTGCGCCTTGGCCCACGCTCACCAGGCAGCCCATGATGTTGCGGATCATGTGATGCAAGAAGGCGTTGGCTTCAAATTCAAACCGCCAGTAAGGGCCGCGCCTTGTGATGTCGATACGGGTGATGGTCTTGACCGGGCTTTTGGCCTGGCATTGGGCCGCCCTGAAAGATGAAAAGTCGTGCTCACCGATCAGGTGGTCAGCGGCATGGCGCAGCGCAGCCTCGTCCATGCGGCGGTAAACCCAGCCGACGCGGCCGGCTTCCACGCTGGGCCGCACGGGCGACTCCAGCAGCACATAGGCGTAACGGCGTGCAATGGCCGACCCCCGCGAATGAAAGCTGTCGGGCACGGCCTGCGCCCACTGCACGGAAATGTCGTGCGGCAAAAGCGCATTGGTGCCGCGCACCCAGGACGACATGTCGCGCTGCAAGGGTGTGTCAAAGTGAACCACCTGCATGAGCCCGTGCACGCCTGCGTCAGTGCGGCCAGCGCACATGACGCGCAGTGGACCCGCCGAGAAGCGGCCGAGCGCGCCTTCCAGCTTGTCCTGGATGGTTAGGCCGGAAAGCTGACTTTGCCAGCCCTGGTAGGCGCCTCCGTTGTAGCTGACGCCGAGCGCGATTCTTGAAGTGCTCAAGAAGGTGTCCGCCGGCTGGCGATCCATGTTGTCATTGTTTGGCGACCTCTTTGGCGGCCCTGCCTCGATTTGCAGGACCTGTCTCGTCGTCGAGGTCCAGATCCAAGACAAGGTCGAGCTTGCGGTCGTCTTCAGTTTGAACGTCTGACTTGGGCCTTAAGTCAAAGACCGGCTCGGCGTTTTCGCCCATTGGAGTCAATCTCTTTCCCAGTGCCGTCTCACTTGTGGCTAATTCGACTGTCTTGATTTGCGCCTTGCGCCGAAACCGCAAGCCCAGCCAAGCCATAACCAGTGTAAACAAGCTGCCGGCCACAGGTAGCACGCCAGGATGCTCAGCCAACTGGTCTACCAAGCCGGTCGCCAGCACGGCTGCGTCCATTTTCGGGCCTGCTGTGGGGGCTGGTGAGCTCACCGCTGTGGCTGGGTTTGTGCTGTCCGTGTTGGCTTGTAGCTGGCTCAATTCCTTGACCGTGCGGTTTAACTCATCAAGCCGGCTATTGGCATCCTTGGCTTGACGTTCGTTCAAAAGAGCCTGGTCTGCTTGACTGCTGTCTTGCGCCCCTGGTTTTGACAGGGTCAGCTTGTCTGCAGGCCGGGCGGTTGCCGCAGCACGCGGGCTTTCCATCTGGCCTTGGGCCTGCGTACCTGCCTTAGTCGGTGCATCGGATGCCTTGGCTGCAGAATTTGCCACAGCCTGCTGCCGCAGTGCCTGGAATTCCTGCCATTGGGCGCTAATGATTTGGCGTGCTTCCGGTGCCGGCGTCAACTGCGCCTGCGCGGCACTAGGCAGCTTGAGTGTGGCCCCCGCCTGAAGCCGGTTGACGTTGCCCTCGACGAATGCAGCCGGGTTGCCTTGGACCAGGGCCAGCAAATACTGGCTTTGCTCAATGCCAGCCGGACGGCCGCGCCTGGCCAGTTCGCCGGCCGTGTCTCCGGGCTGAGCGACGATTGCAGTGAGTGAAGGTGAAGGCGCCCAGGTAGCAGGCTTCTCAGCATATTGAGTCGCTCTGTCAGGTTCCGGAACCGCTTGGCTGACGGCTGTTGACTTGGCGGCAAGCGTTGTCTGAACTGCGTCAGGACCAATGGGTGATGCCGGTGACGTGGCGGATGCAGACGAGCTAATTCCAGCCTCCAGGCCGGCCGAAGCTGCGGGGACATTTGGCAAGTCCCTTGCCGTTGTCGGGCCTGACGTGCCTGGGGGGGTGGCCAGAAGTACTGACATGGCACGTGTTGTGGCGCCTGATGCCCAGGTAATGTCCAACAGCAAGTCCACAAATGGTTCGGCAGTCGGGCGCTGGCCTTCGATGCGGATGACCCATCGACCGTTTGCGCTTTTAATCAATCCGAGGCGCAGGCCCTCAAGGGCTGAGTCATATCCCAGGCCTCTGGATGCGTAGCTTTGGGCAGAGGCGAGAGCAACCTTCAAGCTGTCGACGTCAGCAGGACTGAGATCAAGTACTTCGAACTCAAGTTGGAGCGGCTCGCCCAGAACGGAAAGCGTGTTCAATCTTCCCAGGTCCAATGCATAGGCTGGCGGCATCGTTGAAAGGCCAGCTGCCATGATGACTGCCAACGCAGTGCTCCGCACGCCAACCTGGCTTGTCAAAATCTTATGCACTTTGTGCCCCCGAAAGCCGAACAAACGGGCACGGTAACATCAAGAAACAGGGCTGACAAGCTAGATTGACACGCGCTGACGGGACTCTCCTCAAGCCTCAAGCAGGATGCGCAGCATGCGGCGCAGCGGTTCGGCCGCGCCCCACAGCAACTGGTCGCCTACGGTGAAAGCGCCCACGTAATCGTCACCCATCGCCAGTTTGCGAATGCGGCCGACCGGAATGGTCATGGTGCCGGTCACGGCCACAGGCGTGAGGTCCTTGATGGTCGCTTCACGGGTGTTCGGCACCACTTTGACCCACTCGTTGTCAGCTGCAATCATGGCCTCGATGTCGGCCACGGGCACGTTCTTCTTGAGCTTGAAGGTCAGTGCCTGGCTGTGGCAGCGCATGGCGCCAATGCGCACGCAAAAGCCGTCCACCGGCACGGCGGGCGTGCCAAAGCCTTCGCCTTGGCCGAGGATCTTGTTGGTCTCGGCCATGCCTTTCCATTCTTCCTTGGACATGCCGTTGCCCAGGTCCTTGTCAATCCAGGGGATCAGCGAGCCGCCCAGTGGTACGCCGAAGTTGGCGGTTTCTGTGGCCGACAGTGCGCGCTGTTTCGCGACGATCAAACGGTCGATTTCAAGAATCGCGCTCTTGGGGTCGTCCAGCAGGGCTTTGACTTCTGCGTTCAGCGTGCCGTATTGCGTGAGCAACTCGCGCATGTGCTGAGCGCCGCCGCCTGAGGCCGCCTGGTAGGTCTGCGTGCTCATCCATTCAACCAGGCCCGCCTTGTACAGCGCGCCCACGCCCATCAACATGCATGACACCGTGCAGTTGCCGCCCACCCAGTCCTTGCCGCCGTTGGCCAGCGCGTTTTTGATGACGGGCAGGTTCACCGGGTCCAGAACGATGACCGCGTCTTTTTCCATGCGCAGCGTCGAGGCTGCGTCAATCCAGTGGCCTGTCCAGCCAGCAGCGCGCAGCTTGGGGTAAACAGCCGAGGTGTAGTCGCCGCCTTGCGCGGTGATGATGATGTCGCAGCGCTTAAGCGCATCGATGTTGTGCGCGTCTTGCAGCTTGGTCTCGTTCTTGGCCATCGCCGGGGCTTGGCCACCGGTGTTGGATGTGGAGAAGAACACGGGCTCGATCAGGTCAAAGTCTTTTTCCTGAACCATGCGGTCCATCAAGACCGAACCCACCATGCCGCGCCAGCCGACCAGGCCTACCAACTTGCTCATTTCAACGCCTTTTCAGTAAATAAAACAGGTCCAGACCAGACTGCTTTGCCCCGGCTCGTCTGGCCGGGGAGGGCGCACGACGAACCAGAGCTGGATCAGCCCTTAATGGTCGTGGTTTTGAGGGTGACTACGCGCGCAGTGGCGCCGGCCGTGAAGGCTGGGGCGGTGTTCAGGGCGAACGGGCTGGCGCAAGACATGGGTCGAGATTGTACGGGAGCGTGGCTGAGCGCTGGCTGACGGAAAAGTCGCGACGTGATGTACGTAAAATTGATTACAAACCAATGGAGTCGTCGATGGATGCGCGCGCATTGCAGATCCAGAGTTTTTCGCAAGCCCCTTGGTACCTGCATGTCCATTTGGCATTTGCAGTGCTGGCCTTGCTGGTAGGCGGCGCCGTACTCATTCGCCGCAAAGGCACAGCGTCACATAGGGTGATGGGCTGGTGCTGGGTACTGCTCATGCTTTCAGCTGCTTTGATATCGTTTTTTATTCAGGCCCGCGGTCACTTGAGCTTCATCCATGTGCTCAGCGTTGTGGTGCTCGTGTCGATTCCGCGAGCCATTCTCAACATCCGGCAGGGAAATAGGCGCGGCCATGCCATCGGGATGGTTGCCACCTTTGCCGGCCTTGCCATTGCAGGGCTCTTTACGCTGTTGCCCTATCGCATGTTGGGAAAGCTGGTCTTTGGTTCCTGAGATTGAAATAAAAAACGCGCCCTAGAGCGCGTTTTGATGGAGCCTGACCTGGGATCAGCCCAGCGCTTTGACCACCGCATCGCCCATCTGAGCCGTGCTGACCTTCGTTGTGCCAGTGCTGTAGATGTCGCCGGTGCGCAGGCCTTGGGCCAGCACTTTTTGCACGGCGCCTTCGATACGTTGCGCGGCTTCTTGCTGGTTCAGGCTAAAGCGCAGCATCATGGCCGCGCTCAAGATGGTGGCCAGCGGGTTGGCGATGCCTTTGCCGGCGATGTCTGGCGCACTGCCGTGGCTGGGCTCGTACAGGCCTTGGTTTTTGGTGTTCAGGCTGGCAGACGGCAGCATGCCGATGGAGCCGGTGAGCATCGATGCTTCATCACTCAAAATGTCGCCGAACATATTGCCGGTGACCACCACGTCAAAGCGCTTGGGTTCTTTGACCAGTTGCATGGCGGCGTTGTCCACGTACATGTGGTCCAGCGCGATGTCGGGATACTCTTTACCGACTTCGGTGACCACGTCTTTCCAGAACTGGAAGGTTTCCAGCACATTGGCTTTGTCCACGCTGGTGACGCGACCTTCTGAACCCGCAGCTTTGCGCTTGCGTGCGGCCTGAAACGCGACGTGCGCGATGCGCTCGATCTCCGGCTTGGAGTAGCGCATGGTGTCGAATGCTTCTTCGGCGCCGGGGAAGTGGCCGTCAGTGGCGATGCGGCGGCCTCTAGGCTGGCCAAAGTAAATGTCGCCGGTCAGTTCGCGAATGATGAGGATGTCCAGACCCGAAATCAATTCGGGCTTGAGACTGGACGCACCCACCAACTGCTCGTAGCAAATGGCCGGGCGGAAGTTGGCGAACAGGCCCATGTTCTTACGCAGGCCCAGGATGGCCTGCTCGGGGCGCAGTGGGCGGTCCAGCTTGTCGTATTTCCAGTCGCCAACTGCGCCAAACAGCACGGCGTCAGACGCCATGGCCAGCTTGAGTGTGGACTCGGGCAGCGGATGACCATGAGCGTCGTAGGCTGCGCCGCCGACGAGTGCGGTCTCCATCTCGAACTTCAAGCCCAAGGTGTTCAAGACCTTGACGGCCTCGGCGACGATTTCGGTTCCGATGCCGTCACCCGGCAGCACTGCGATTTTCATGATTCAGACTGTTCTTGTTGTTGCAGCCGGGCTGCGGGAAAGAAGACGTGAGGGACGAAGACCAGGGAGGCGTTTAAGCCGCGTTTTGCGTGTGTGCCAGCCAAGGCTTGGTGACCAGGCGCTGGGCTTCGAAGGCTTTGATCTTCTCGGCCTTTTGCAGCGTCAGACCAATGTCGTCCAGACCGCCGAGCAGGCAATGCTTTTTAAAGGGTTGGATATCAAAACTCAACTCTTCGCCCTGCGGCTTGACGACGACCTGGCGGGCCAGGTCGATAGTGAGCTGGTAGCCGGGGAAAGCCAGCGCTTCGTCAAACAACTGGCTGACCTGTGCCTCGGGCAGCACGATGGTCAAGAGACCGTTCTTGGAACTGTTGTTGAAAAAGATATCGGCATAGCTGGGCGCAATGATGGCCCTGAAACCGAATTGGTCCAGCGCCCAAGGCGCGTGCTCGCGTGATGAACCGCAGCCAAAGTTCTTGCGCGCCAGCAAGATGGACGCGCCTTGGTAGCGCGGCTGGTTCAGCACGAAGTCCGGGTTGGGCTTGCGGCTGGTCGGATCCTGGCCGGGGAAGCCGGCGTCAAGGTAACGCCATTCGTCGAACAGATTAGGGCCAAAGCCTGTCTTGCGGATGGACTTGAGGAACTGCTTCGGAATGATGGCGTCGGTGTCGACGTTTTCGCGGTCCATGGGGGCGACGAGGCCCTGGTGTACGGTGAATGCTTTCATGGCTACCTCAAACAAACTTGCGGATATCGACAAAGTGGCCGTGAACGGCTGCGGCTGCGGCCATGGCGGGGCTCACCAGGTGCGTGCGGCCACCGGCGCCTTGCCTGCCTTCGAAGTTGCGGTTGCTGGTCGAGGCGCAGCGCTCGCCGGGCTCCAGGCGGTCGGCGTTCATGGCCAGGCACATGGAGCAGCCGGGTTCACGCCACTCAAAGCCAGCAGCCACAAAAATCTTGTCCAGGCCTTCGCGCTCGGCTTGTTCTTTGACCAAGCCCGAACCGGGCACGACCATGGCCAGCTTGACGTTCTTGGCGACCTTTTGGCCGATTTTCTTGATGACGGCAGCGGCTTCGCGCATGTCTTCAATGCGGCTGTTGGTGCAGGAGCCAATGAAGACTTTGTCAATGGTGATGTCGTTGATGGCCTTGCCGGGTTCCAGGCCCATGTAGCTCAGCGCACGCTCAATGGCGTCGCGCTTGTTCGCGTCTTTTTCTTTGTCTGGGTCGGGCACGCGGTCGTCAATGGACAGCACCATTTCAGGCGAGGTGCCCCAGGTGACTTGCGGGCGAATCTGGCTCGCGTCTAGCTCGACCACGGTGTCGAACTTGGCACCTGCATCGGAGTGCAGCGTGCTCCAGTGCGCCACGGCCATGTCCCACTCGGGGCCGCCGACAAACTGGCCGGTCTTAGGGTCGGTGCCGGGGGCCAGCAAACGGCCTTTGACGTAGTCGATGGTTTTTTGGTCCACCGCCACCAGACCTGCGCGGGCGCCGGCTTCAATGGCCATGTTGCAGACCGTCATGCGGGCTTCCATGCTCAGGGCGCGAATGGCCGAGCCGGCAAATTCAATGGTGTACCCAGTGCCGCCCGCGGTGCCTATCTTGCCGATGATGGCCAGCACGATGTCTTTGCCCGTGAGGCCCGGGGCCAGCTGGCCTTCGACCTTGACCAGCAGGTTCTTGGCTTTCTTGGCCAGCAGCGTTTGCGTGGCCATGACGTGCTCGACCTCGCTGGTGCCGATGCCATGCGCCAGCGCGCCGAATGCGCCGTGCGTGGAGGTGTGCGAGTCGCCGCAGACCACCGTCATGCCGGGCAAGGTGGCGCCGGTCTCGGGGCCCATCACGTGCACGATGCCCTGGCGCTTGGACAGGAACGGAAAGTAGGCAGCAGCGCCAAATTCCTTGATGTTGCTGTCCAGTGTGGTGATCTGCTCTTTGCTCACCAGGTCGGTGATGCCGTCGTAGCCCAGCTCCCAGCCAGTGGTCGGCGTGTTGTGGTCGGCGGTGGCGACGATGGAGGAAATGCGCCAGACCTTGCGGCCGGCTTCGCGCAGGCCCTCGAAAGCCTGGGGGCTGGTGACTTCATGCACCAGATGGCGGTCGATATAGAGGAGGGCAGTGCCGTCGTCTTCGGTGTGGACGACGTGCTCGTCCCAGATTTTGTCGTAGAGGGTGCGCATGGGTTTTCCTTGGCGAAGCGATGATTTTAGGGGCTAGCCCAGCGTGTCAGCAGCGCCATCGCCTGGGTCCAGAATCGTCTCGGATTTGAGGGCGCGAATGCGGGGGTCCACGTTGTAGCCGCCGAACTCTGTGTAGCGCAGCAGGTGCCGGTTGCAACGCTGGCATTGCCAGAGTTCGCACTGGTTGTACGGGAAGAATTTCAAGGCCACGGGCGCGGCTGGGTCGCCGTAGCGGGTGCCGGCTGGGTGCTTTTCTTCAAGCGTGGGCTCGTCTATGGCGGGGTCACGCAGCGTGCCGCACAGCTGCATCTGGCTGGCTTCCCAGCGGTACTCGGCCAGGCTCTCCCAGCCGGGGCAAGACCCAAGGGCGCATCGGCAGGCCGTGGCTGGCGGCGCACTGGCAAGCAGGGCGCGCAGCTCGTCAGCAGAGGCAATGTGTTTGGTCATGCGAGGGATCTGCTAAAAGAAGAAGACGTGAAAAAGGCCCGCAGACCTGGAGTCGGCGGGCCTTGATTTTCAGCCTGACGCGAAAGCGCCTGGCTGAAGCGGCTGCGTTTTAGCGCTGGCCGATCGGCTTGACCGAACGTGGCTCAGAGCCGGTGAACAGCTGGCGTGGGCGGCCGATCTTGTACTCTGGGTCGCCAATCATTTCGTTGAGCTGGGCAATCCAGCCGACTGTGCGGGCCAGCGCGAAGATGGCTGTGAACAAGGGCACGGGGATGCCGATGGCGCGCTGCACGATACCGGAGTAGAAGTCCACGTTCGGGTAGAGCTTTCGCGACACGAAGTAGTCGTCTTCCAGGGCGATCTTTTCCAGGGCCATGGCCAGCTTGAAGAGCGGGTCGTTTTCCAGGCCCATCTCGGCCAGCACTTCCTTGCAGGTTTCCTGCATGAGCTTGGCGCGGGGGTCGTAGTTTTTGTAGACGCGGTGGCCAAAACCCATCAGCTTGACGCTGGAGTTCTTGTCTTTGACTTGCTTGATGAAGTCGCCGATCTTTTCGATGCCGCCGTTCTTCTGGATGTCGCCCAGCATGTTCAAAGCAGCTTCGTTGGCGCCGCCGTGGGCCGGGCCCCAGAGGCAAGCCACGCCGGCAGCAATGGCCGCAAACGGGTTGGTGCCCGACGAGCCGCACAAGCGCACGGTCGACGTCGAAGCGTTCTGCTCGTGGTCGGCGTGCAAGATGAAGATGCGGTCCAGTGCGCGTTCGAGCACGGGGTTGACCTTGTACTCTTCGCAAGGCGTGGCAAACATCATGTGCAAGAAGTTGCCCGAGTAGCTCAGGTTGTTCTTGGGGTACATGTAAGGCTGGCCCACGGTGTACTTGTACGCCATCGCCACCAGCGTTGGCATCTTGGCGATCAGGCGAATCGCAGCGATCTCGCGGTGCTGGGGGTTCGTGATGTCCGTGCTGTCATGGTAGAAGGCCGACAGAGCGCCGACCAAGCCGGTCATGATGGCCATAGGGTGCGCATCACGGCGGAAGCCACGCAGGAAAAACTGCATCTGCTCGTTGACCATGGTGTGGTTGGTCACGCGGCCGACGAAGTCTTTCTTCTGGTCCACGTTGGGCAACTCACCGTACAGCAGCAGGTGGCAGGTTTCCAAAAAGTCGCAGTTGGTGGCCAGCTGCTCGATGGGGTAGCCGCGGTACAGCAGCTCGCCCTTGTCGCCGTCGATGTAGGTGATGGCCGATTGCGTGGCCGCCGTCGACAAAAAGCCTGGGTCATAGGTGAACATGCCCGTCTGTGCGTAAAGCTTGCGAATGTCCACGACATCCGGGCCGACCGAGCCGCTGTAAACCGGCAGTTCGACGCTGGGGCTGCCGTTGCTGAACGACAGGGTGGCTTTGTTATCGGCGAGTTTCATTTCTCAAATTTCCTTATCGGCACTTTGTTGGGCGGGAACAATCATCAGGGCCAGCACTTCCCGGGCCTCGTCGGTCGATGCGCTGACCGCATCCAGTGCTTCGGGTGCTTTTCGCTGCAGCAACAGGTCGAGCAGATCGTTGTCTGACAAATCCATTAAATCATCCACGCCTTTAGCTTGCCTGACGCTCAAAGTGGCGGCATGACGATCGAAGAAGCGCTCAATGAAGAGGTCGTTTTCGAGCAGGCCGCGGCGGCAGCGCCAGCGCAGCTTGCTCATCGCACGCTCGTCGAGCAGCGGTGAAGCCAGGCAGGCCTTGGCAGTGACGTTAGCGCTGGGCACGGCAATGGACATGTTGACTCAGAGGTGTGCCTCAGACCGAGCGCAGCACCATCATTTCCTTGATCTTGCCGATGGCCTTGGTGGGGTTCAAGCCTTTAGGGCAGACGTCCACGCAGTTCATGATGGTGTGGCAACGGAAGAGCCGGTAAGGATCTTCCAGGTTGTCCAGGCGCTCGCCGGTGGCTTGGTCGCGACTGTCAGCGATGAAGCGGTAAGCCTGCAGCAAACCGGCGGGGCCGACGAATTTGTCAGGGTTCCACCAGAAGCTGGGGCAACTGGTCGAGCAACTGGCGCACAAGATGCACTCGTACAGACCGTTGAGCTCGTCGCGCTCTTCAGGGCTCTGCAGGCGCTCTTTTTCAGGCGGCACGGTGTCGTTGATCAGGTACGGCTTGATCGAGTTGTACTGCTTGAAGAACTGCGTCATGTCGACGATCAGGTCGCGCACGACCGGCAGGCCCGGCAGTGGCTTCAAAACAATGGTGCCCTTGAGCGTGCGCATGTTGGTCAGGCAAGCCAGACCATTTTTGCCGTTGATGTTCATGGCGTCTGAGCCGCAAACACCTTCGCGGCAGGAGCGGCGGAAGGTGATGGTCGGGTCTTGCGCCTTGAGCTTCATCAGCGCGTCCAGCAGCATGCGCTCGCTGCCATCGAGTTCAACCTCGATGGTCTGCATGTAGGGCTTGGCGTCCTGGTCCGGGTCGTAGCGGTAGATCTGGAATGTGCGTTTGGTCATGATTTTTCCGTCGCTTAGAAAGTACGGGTCTTGAGGGGCACGGACTCGACCGTGAGCGGCTTCATCTGCACTGGCTTGTACGTCAGCTTGTTACCCTGGCTGTGCCAGAGCGTGTGCTTATGCCATTCGGTGTCGTTACGGCCATTTGGATGCTCTGGAGAATCCGCGTAGTCGTCCACGGTGTGAGCGCCGCGGCTTTCGCGGCGAGCGGCTGCAGAGACGATGGTTGCCTCAGCTGCTTCGATCAGGTTCTCGACTTCCAGCGCTTCAATGCGTGCGGTGTTGAAGACCTTGGACTTGTCTTTCAAGTTGATCTTGTTGACGCGCTGGCGCAAGGCGGCAATTTTGGCCACGCCTTCATCCAGGCTGGCCTGGGTGCGGAACACGCCTGCGTGTAATTGCATAGTGTCGCGAATGTCGTTGGCCACGTCTTGCGCGTATTCGCCGTCGGTCGCGTTGTCCAGGCGTGCGATGCGCGCCAGGGTTTTGTCCATCGCGTCGGCCGGCAGGGGCTTGTGCTCTTTGTTCTTGTTGTTGAACTCGACGATGTGGTTGCCTGCTGCGCGGCCAAACACCAGCAAGTCCAGCAGCGAGTTGGTGCCCAGGCGGTTGGCGCCGTGCACGCTCACGCAAGAGCATTCGCCCACGGCGTACAGGCCGTTGACGACCTGGCTCTGGTTGTTCGCGTCTTGCGTCACAACTTGGCCATGGATGTTGGTGGGAATACCGCCCATTTGGTAATGGATGGTGGGCACCACAGGAATTGGTTCCTTGGTGATGTCGACGTTGGCAAAGTTGTGGCCAATCTCGTACACCGAGGGCAGGCGCTTCATGATGGTCTCGGCACCGAGGTGGTCGAGCTTCAAGAGCACGTGGTCCTTGTTGGGGCCGCAGCCGCGGCCTTCCTTGATCTCCTGGTCCATGCAGCGGGACACAAAGTCACGCGGGGCCAGGTCTTTCAGCGTTGGGGCGTAACGCTCCATGAAGCGCTCGCCGTTGCTGTTGATCAAAATAGCGCCTTCACCGCGGCAGCCTTCGGTCAGCAGCACGCCAGCGCCGTGAACGCCGGTGGGGTGGAACTGCCAGAACTCCATGTCTTCCAGCGGAATGCCAGCGCGTGCTGCCATGCCCAGGCCGTCGCCGGTGTTGATGAAGGCGTTGGTCGAGGCGGCGTAAATACGGCCTGCACCGCCGGTGGCCAGCAGTGTGGTCTTGGCTTCGAAAATATGCACGTCGCCGGTTTCCATTTCCAGCGCGCTCACGCCGACCACGTCGCCACTGGCGTCGCGGATCAGGTCCAAAGCCAGCCATTCCACGAAGAAGCTGGTTTTTTCTTTCACGTTTTGCTGGTACAGCGTGTGCAGCATGGCGTGGCCGGTGCGGTCAGCGGCGGCACAGGCGCGCTGCACAGGCTTTTCACCGTAGTTGGCGGTGTGGCCGCCAAAGGGGCGCTGGTAGATGGTGCCGTCAGGGTTGCGGTCAAAAGGCATGCCCATGTGCTCGAGGTCATACACGACCTTGGGCGCTTCACGGCACATGAATTCAATCGCGTCCTGGTCGCCGAGCCAGTCGGAGCCTTTGACGGTGTCGTAGAAGTGGTAGTGCCAGTTGTCCTCGGACATATTGCCCAGCGAAGCACCGATGCCGCCTTGCGCCGCAACAGTGTGCGAGCGGGTGGGGAACACCTTGGACAGTACAGCGACGTTCAGGCCGGCGCGTGCCAATTGCAGCGAGGCACGCATGCCTGAGCCGCCAGCGCCAATGATGACGACGTCAAACTTGCGGGAAGGGATTTTGGAATTCTTGGAAGAAGCAGACATGATTTTCAGAGTCTCCACAGCACTTGAATGGCCCAACCGGAACATGCCACGAGCCAAACAATGGTAAATACCTGGAGCGACAGGCGCATCCAAACGGGTTTGATGTAGTCCATGAACACATCGCGCATGCCCACCCACACGTGGTAGAGCATGGACAAGATGACCGCGAAGGTCAGCATCTTCATGGGTTGCGAGGCAAAAATGCCTGCCCATTTGTCGTAGCCGATCGGGCCTTTGCTGAAGATGACCTGGGCCAGCACCACCAGGGTGAAGAGGGCCATGATGGTGGCGGTGACGCGCTGGCTGAGCCAGTCGCGAAGACCGTAGTGGGCACCGACAACGATGCGCTTGGAGCCGTAGTTCACTGACATGATGTTTCCTGTGTGAGCTTGAGAGCGGGAACTTAGTAAAGGCCGAACATCTTGGCGCCGAGCACCACCGTCAGGCTGAGGCTGAGGATCAAGGTGACTTGCGCCGAGTTGCGGCCAAATTTGAGGTCAGCCGCGTCATGGCTCACGTCCATCCACAGGTGGCGCAGGCCTGCCGTGAAGTGGTGCAGATAAGCCCAGAGGATGGCCAGCGTCACGAGCTTCCAGAAAAAGCCGGGCAGACCGAGCATGCCGGCGCTGAAAGCGCTGGTGAAGCGGGCGAACGAGATTTCTGAGGAAATCGAGGTGTCGAACATCCAGATGATGAAGGGCATGAGCGCAAACATCAACACGCCGCTGACGCGGTGCAAGATAGAAACCCAGCCGGCGGCAGGGAGGCGGTAGCTGGGGAGGTCGGTGAAAGCGTTGATGTTGCGGAACTCGGGCCGCTTCTTCGCTGCGTTTGTCGCTGATTCGGACATGCTTGTCTTTCTGATGATTTGAGTAACTGCTTCGTAACAAAAGCTGCTCAATCCGAAATTCTATTGCAATGCAGCATAGATCTCGGCTTGGAGATGGGAAAGGCCGGCCTTTTTTCCCCTGATGCAGGCTCCGCCTTGCATCCTGATCAATAAGCTGACGCAAGGGTTACAGCGCATCGAGGTTTTCCAGCATGCGGGCAGATTCTTCGCGCAGGGCCTGGCGCTCGGCTTCGGGCAGTCGCTGCAGGTTCTTGACCATGAGCGCCGTGCGCGGATTGGCGCCAAAAGTGTTTTCGTGCTTGTCTAAAAAATTCCAGTACAGGGTCGTCATCGGGCAGGCTGCTGGGCCCGTCTTTTCGTCGGGCTTGTAAGCGCAGCCGCTGCAATAGTTGCTCATGCGCTTGATATACGCACCGCTGGCAATATAGGGCTTGGACGTGAAACGTCCGCCATTGGCGAAAAGTGCCATTCCCGCGGTATTGGGCAATTCGACCCATTCGATGGCATCGACATACATGCCCAGGTACCAGTCGCACAAGGCCTGGGGCTTGATTTCGGCCATCACGCCGAACATGCCCGTCACCATCAGGCGCTGGATGTGGTGCGAATAGCCATGCGCCAAGGTCTGGCCCACGCTTTCGCGCATGCAGTTCATCCGGGTCTGCCCCGTCCAGTACCAGTTGGGCAACTCGCGCTGGTGACCGTAATGATTCGCTTGCTTGAGCTCAGGCATGTCCAGAAAGTACACGCCGCGCATGAATTCGCGCCAGCCCAACACCTGCCTGATGAAGCCTTCCACGCTGGCCAGTGGCAGGGCGCGGGCGTGAAAAGCTTGTTCAGCCGCCTGCACCACTTCCAGCGGATTGAGCAGCTTGAGGTTGAGCGCGCTGGACAACAAAGCGTGCCAGCCAAAGGCCATGCCGGTCCACATGGCGTCCTGGTGCTGACCAAACAAGGGCAATCGGTGCTCAATGAAGTCTTGCAGGGCTCTCAAAGCCTGCGACCGCGTCACTGGCCAGTTGAAATGCGCCAGCGAGCCGGAGTTTTGGGCAAAACGTGCCTCGACCAGTGCCAGTACGTCGCGCGTGATGGCGTCGCTTTCAAAGACGGGCGGTTGTGGCAAAGCCTGCGGCCCGGCGCGGCCAAAGCCTTTGCGGTTTTCGGCATCCAGGTTCCATTGCCCGCCGGTCGGTTCATCGCCGTCCATCAGAACTTTGTGGCGCTGGCGCATGCGTCGGTAGAAAAATTCCATGCGCAGGCTGCTGGACTTGCCCGCCCATTGGCGAAATTCTAGCGGGCTGCACAGAAAGTGACGGTCCTCGCGCCACTCCAAGGGGATTGTGTTGGCTGCGCAAACCGCGTCCAGTGCGGCGCGCACGCGCAGGTCGCCGGGCTCGACGCCGATCACAGCTTGGGGTTTGAAATTGTCCAGCGCGGCTTGCATGCCAAGGGTCAGACTGGCATCGCCTTCTTTGTCGAGCGCGCGGTAATGCACCTGAAGGCCTCTGGCCTGAAGGTCTTGTGCGAAGTGCCGCATGGCCGACAAAAACAGCGCCGTGCGTGCCTTATGCGAGGCTACGTGGGTTGACTCCTCAAAGGCTTCAATCATGAGCACCACGTCTTGTGCGGGGTCCATGGCTATGAATGCGGAGCTGTCGGTGTCCAACTGGTCGCCCAGGATGAGCAGCAGGTGGCGACAGGGGAGTGCGGGGGAGTTCATGGCTTGAGTGACTTGGCGCTGGCTTTTTGGGCGCGGCAGGCGTCTGAGCAGTATTTGACTTCGGCCCAGTTCTTGGCCCAGGCTTTGCGCCAGGTCATCTCCCGGCCGCAGGCCTGGCAAGGCTTGCTGGGCAGGCTGGCCTTGTTGCCCTTGAAACCAGATGTCGCACGCATCGCCGCAGTCCGTCAGCTCAATGAGTTGTGATAGTGATGCGTGTCGGTGCGGTACAAGCCCCGGCGCAACTCCATCGGCAGGTCGTTGTACGTAAAAGCCGTGCGCTCCACGCTCAAGAGCGGCTCGCCGGGCGACACGCCCAGCAACTCGGCGGCGGCAGGCGCTGCAGCCAGCGCGCGAATTTTTTCGTCAGCCCGCACCATGCGAATGCCGAACTCCGCCTCGAACAGGGCATACATGGGGCCGCGGTAGGCGTCCAGCCGCTCGGCGGTCAAGCCCTTGAAAGGCGCGGCCGGCAGCCACAGGTCTTCCAAAATGGTGGGCACACCCTGAAAGGCCAGCACGCGGCGCACTTGCAGCACGGCGTCGCCGGTGCGCAGGCCCAGGGCGCGAGCGATGTCAGCCGGCGCCCGCTGGCGCTTGCAGTCCACGATGCGGCGGTCGGCCGGGCCTTCGTCACGCGAGTCGCCACTGTCCGGCAGGAGCCGCAAAAAGCGGTACTGCACATGTTGCTCGGAGTGGGTGGCCACAAAAGTCCCCTTACCCTGGCGACGTACCACCAGGTTTTCAGCGGCCAACTCGTCAATCGCTTTGCGCACCGTGCCTTGGCTCACCCGAAATCGCGCCGCCAGCTCCATCTCGCTCGGAATCGTCTCGCCAGGCTTCCATTCGCCGCCTTGCAGGCTTTGCAAGATAAGCGACTTGATCTGCTGGTACAGCGGGCTGAAGGCTGGCGTGCCGACAGGGCTGGAAGCGGCGTCCAGCGCAACTGGGGCCGGGTCGTTCGGGGGCGTGGAAGTGATGGGCATGGCGGTCAGGAGGGTCGAATGATATCTTATATAAGACATAAGACAAATTGACGAGCACGGGTTTTCCCGCGTAGAATTTCTGCCAGACGCTGCCCGCTCGGGCCCTCAGTTTCAACAACCTTCCTGGAGTTTCGTCATGAGCAAAAAACCCGTCCGTGTTGCCGTCACTGGTGCCGCCGGTCAAATCGGTTACGCCCTGTTGTTCCGCATCGCCTCGGGCGAGATGCTAGGCAAGGACCAGCCGGTCATCTTGCAATTGCTCGAAGTTCCTTTTGAAGGCCCGCAAAAAGCCCTCAAGGGCGTGATGATGGAGCTGGAAGACTGCGCATTCCCATTGCTGGTGGGCATGGAAGCCCACAGCGACCCAATGACCGCGTTCAAAGATACGGACTACGCTTTGTTGGTGGGTTCGATGCCCCGCAAGGCCGGCATGGAGCGTGCCGAGTTGCTGTCCATCAACGGCCAGATCTTCACCGGCCAGGGCAAGGCCCTGAACGCTGTGGCCAGCCGCAATGTCAAGGTGCTGGTGGTCGGTAACCCCGCCAACACCAACGCCTACATCGCCATGAAGAGCGCGCCAGACCTGCCGCGCAAGAACTTCACCGCCATGCTGCGCCTGGACCACAACCGCGCCCTGAGCCAAATCGCTGCCAAGACCGGCTGCAAAGTGGCTGACATTGAAAAGCTCACCGTCTGGGGCAACCACTCGCCCACGATGTACGCGGACTACCGTTTCGCCACCATCAATGGCAAGGCCGTCAAAGACATGATCAACGACCAGGTCTGGAACGCAGAGACCTTCTTGCCCACCGTCGGCAAGCGCGGCGCCGCCATCATCGAAGCGCGTGGCCTGTCGTCCGCAGCATCAGCTGCCAACGCAGCCATCGACCACATGCGCGACTGGGCCCTGGGCTCCAACGGCAAGTGGGTCACCATGGGTATCCCGTCGGACGGCCAGTACGGCATTCCGAAGGACACCATGTTCGGTTTCCCTGTCACCACTGAAAACGGCGAGTACAAACTGGTTGAAGGCCTGGCCATCGACGAGTTCAGCCAGCAGTGCATCAACAAGACGCTCAAGGAACTGCAAGACGAGCAGGCCGGCGTGGCCCACCTGCTGTAAACCAGCCTGAACGCCTGCGCCAAATGCAGGCGTTCATGTTTCTAGCGTCCAGTCACTTTAATTTCATGGCCCATCCGCGCGATATCTTGCTCGGCGCTCAGGCTGCCGCTGGCAGTCTGCCGGTGTGCGATCACTACAGCGGCGTGGAGCCGCGCATGCGCAAAAGCCTGCAATTGCAGGCCGAGATGAGCGAAGAGTTTGGCGCTTGCGTTTTTGACGTGACGCTGGACTGCGAGGATGGTGCGCCCGTTGGGGGCGAGTCAGAGCATGCTGAGTTGGTTGCCTCCCTGGTTTTGGGCGCGCTGCCTGGCAACAGGGTGGCGGCTCGGGTGCATGCCACAGATCATCCTGCTTTTGAGTCCGATATCGCCACCATCGTCGGAAAGGCCGGCCATCGCCTGAGTCATTTGATGATTCCTAAGGTGGAATGCGTGGCTGACGTCCAGCGCGCCGAAGCTTCTCTGGCTGCACTGGGCGCAGCAGCAGACAAGTTGCCGCTTCATGTTTTGGTCGAATCTCCTCGTGCGGTGCACAACGTTTTTGAGATTGCCGCGCATCCGCGCGTGCAGTCCATCAGCTTTGGATTGATGGACTTTGTCTCTAGCCATCACGGCGCCATTCCTGCTGAGGCCATGGGCAGTGCAGGGCAGTTCAGCCATCCGCTTGTCCTGCGCGCCAAGCTTGAAATTGCAGCCGCCTGCCACGCCAATGGCAAAGTGCCATCGCATTGCGTCATCACGGAATTCACCGACTCGCAGGCGCTCATGGCAGCAGCACGTAGAGCGAGTCGCGAGCTTGGCTTCACGCGCGCCTGGAGCATCCACCCCAGCCAGATCCGGCCCATCCTGTCGGCCTTTGCGCCGTCAGCAGCTGAGATCGACGAGGCGGCTGAATTAATCAGTGCGGCGGAACAAGCGGGCTGGGCGCCCATTGCCCTTCGAGGTCGTCTGCATGACCGAGCCAGTTACCGCTATTACTGGCAAATTCTGGAGCGAGCCCATCGCACCGGCCTGCCGCTCCCCCAGCCTGCGCACGGGTATTTCCCGAAGCCACTGCACGGTCATGCAGGCTAGGCTCAGCCCATGAAAAATCTACCCCACTTTTTGCAATGGTTTTTGGGCATCTTGCTCGCACTGGCATTGTTCTGGACAGCCGCAGGCCCGGCTACGGCGCAGTCTGTTGACGTCAAGTCCGTTCCAAACATGAAAGTTGCCGCCAAGCAAGCCTTGCCCAGGCTGGCCGTGGTCAAGCAAGCGGCAACCGCGAAGGGCGAGCCGGAATCAAGCGATTCCCTTGTGGGGTCGCGCTCTCTGGGCAGTCAAGTTCCGGCAGGCCTGATGGGGGTCGAAGAAGCGCTCGGGCCCGAAGCGTTAGCCATTGCCGGGAAAGTCCACACGGGGCTGTTGTCGTGCGAGCCCGGAACCTTCATCAAACTCGAGGGCGACCCCGCCATGCCTGGGTACTTCAATATGTCAGGCAAGAACTTCTTCTTTCGCATGGTGCCGGTGGTGAGCCTGACGGGCGCCATCCGCTTGGAAGATCGGCGAACGGGCGGCGTGTGGCTGCAGTTGCCCCATAAATCGATGCTGATGAATCAGATGGCAGGCCAGCGCATGGCTGACGAATGCATGAGTCCCATCCAAGCCAGTCTGGCTCAACACATGAAGTTGAATCCAGGCCCCAATTTGCTGGAGAGAGTTGACCCAGCTCCCCACCCCGCAGGAGAGTCCGTCCTCACGCAGAGCAATTTGAACCCAGCCCCGCAGTTGCCGGTGAGCGTCGCCGCCGCGCCAGAGCTGCCTGAAGGGCCTGTCGTTCTCCTGGGTAATTTGAATCCAGTCCCGGAAATGCCGGCGAGTGTCGCCCCCGCTGCTGAGCCTGCTGAAGTGCCCGTCGTCAAGCAGAACTCGGCCCTATGCCGAATCCTCAGTTCTTCTTTGTTTCGCTTCCCCCGCTTTTGCTTTTGAACTTTTATCGACCAGGAGAAAAATCAGTGTCTGACTTCTTGCAAACCTACCGCGCCCATGTTGCCGAACGCGCGGCGCTGGGGATTCCCCCCCTGCCATTGACTGCCAAGCAGACGGGTGAAGTCATCGAGTTGCTCAAGAACCCGACCAAGGGCGAAGAGACCCTGCTGGTCGACCTGATTACGCACCGCGTGCCTGCCGGCGTGGACGCCGCCGCCAAGGTCAAGGCCAGTTACCTGGCCGCTGTGGCGCACGGCACTGAAAAATGCAGCCTGATCTCGCGCCAAAAGGCCACCGAGCTGCTGGGCACCATGCTGGGCGGCTACAACATCCACCCCATGATCGAATTGCTGGACGACGCTGATGCCGCAGTGGCTGGCCAAGCCGCTGCCGGCCTGAAGAACACCTTGCTGATGTTCGACCAGTTCCATGACGTCAAGGAAAAAGCCGACAAAGGCAATGCCTACGCCAAGGCTGTGCTGCAAAGCTGGGCTGATGCCGAGTGGTTCACCAGCCGTCCTGAAGTGCCACAGTCGATTCATCTGAGCATCTTCAAAGTAGCCGGTGAGATCAACACCGACGACCTGTCGCCCGCACCAGACGCCTGGAGCCGTCCAGATATTCCGCTGCACGCCTTGGCCATGCACAAGAACACCCGCCCCGGCATCGTGCCTGAAGAAGACGGCAAGCGCGGCCCTGTGAAGTTCATTGAAGAACTCAAGGCCAAAGGGCATCTGGTCGCTTACGTGGGCGACGTGGTAGGCACCGGATCGTCGCGCAAGTCGGCCACCAACTCCGTGCTGTGGTTCACCGGCCAGGACATCCCCTTTGTGCCGAACAAGCGCTTTGGCGGTGTTTGCCTGGGCGGCAAGATCGCGCCGATTTTCTACAACACCATGGAAGACTCGGGCGCGCTGCCGATCGAGCTGGATGTGAGCCAGATGGGCATGGGCGATGTGATCGAACTGCGTCCCTACGAAGGCAAGGCGCTGAAAGACGGCAAGGTGATCGCCGAGTTCAAGCTCAAGAGCGATGTGCTGCTGGACGAAGTGCGCGCTGGCGGCCGGATTCCGCTGATCGTCGGTCGCGGCCTGACCAGCAAGGCCCGCGCTGCGCTGGGCCTGCCTGCTTCGACCGTGTTCCGCCTGCCGCAAAGCCCCAACGACACCGGCAAGGGCTTCACCTTGGCGCAAAAAATGGTCGGCCGTGCGGTCGGTCTGCCTGAAGGCAAGGGCGTTCGCCCCGGCACGTATTGCGAACCCAAGATGACTTCGGTCGGCTCGCAAGACACCACCGGCCCGATGACGCGCGACGAGTTGAAAGACCTGGCTTGCCTGGGCTTCTCGGCTGATTTGGTCATGCAGTCCTTCTGCCATACGGCCGCTTACCCCAAACCGGTGGACGTGAAGATGCACCACGAACTGCCTGAGTTCATGAGCGACCGCGGCGGTATTCCGCTGCGTCCAGGCGACGGCATCATCCACAGCTGGCTCAACCGCATGCTGCTGCCTGACACCGTGGGCACCGGCGGCGACAGCCACACACGTTTCCCTATCGGCATCAGCTTTCCGGCCGGCTCCGGACTGGTGGCATTTGGCGCTGCGACTGGCGTCATGCCGCTGGACATGCCTGAGAGCGTGCTGGTCCGCTTCAAGGGCAAGATGCAGCCCGGCGTCACGCTGCGCGATTTGGTCAACGCCATTCCGCTTTACGCCATCAAGGCCGGTCTTTTGACCGTGGCCAAGCAAGGCAAGAAGAACGTGTTCTCCGGCCGCATTTTGGAGATCGAGGGCCTGCCTGATCTGAAGGTCGAGCAGGCTTTTGAGCTGAGCGACGCTTCAGCCGAGCGCAGCGCTGGCGGTTGCACGGTGCACCTGAACAAGGAACCGATCATCGAGTACATCAAGAGCAACATCGTGATGCTCAAGTGGATGATTGCCACGGGTTACTCCGACGTTCGCACCATCAAGCGCCGTATCGCCGCCATGGAAGCCTGGCTGGCTGATCCTCAGTTGCTCAAGGCTGACGCCGACGCTGAATACGCCGCCGTGATCGAGATCGATTTGGCCGACATTCACGAACCCATCCTCGCTTGCCCGAACGATCCGGATGACGTGAAAACGCTGTCTGACGTGGCCGGCGCCAAGATCGATGAAGTCTTCATCGGCAGCTGCATGACCAACATCGGCCACTTCCGCGCAGCCTCCAAGCTGCTCGAAAACAAGCGCGACATTCCGGTCAAGCTGTGGATGGCGCCACCGACCAAGATGGACGCCAAGCAACTGACGGAAGAAGGCCATTACGGCGTGCTCGGCTCGGCCGGCGCCCGCATGGAAATGCCGGGTTGCAGCTTGTGCATGGGCAACCAGGCGCAGGTCAAAGAAGGCGCCACGGTGCTGTCCACCTCGACCCGCAACTTCCCGAACCGCCTGGGCAAAAACACCAACGTGTACTTGGGCTCGGCCGAAATCGCAGCGATTGCCTCCAAGCTTGGTCGCATCCCCACCAAGGCCGAGTACATGGCCGACATGGGCGTGCTGACCGCTGCCAGCGACACCGTCTACCAGTACCTGAACTTCGATCAGGTCAAGGACTACACGGACGTGGCTGAGAAGGTCTGATCAAACGAAGCTGCAAATAAAAGTTTGCTCAAAGCCCCCGTCGAAAGCCGGGGGCTTTTTTCTGGACGCTCCTTAGCGGACGTCCACCTTCCTGTGCTCGCCAATGTCAGCGCGCTCGCCCATCAAATTGGCCTTGGCCATCTTGAAGAGCTGCGACATCTTGCTTTCCTGCACATCCCAGAACTCGGCGTGCTGTATGTCCACTTCGAGCAGCATCAAGTCCGGATCGGCCGGGCCTTGAGGAAACCAGGCCTTGGCGGCGGGTGACCACAACTGCTCGGCACGCGCCGGATCGCGGGAGATGCGGGCCATGCCGGCAACCGATACATAGCTGTCGTCCTTGGGATCGGCATAGGAGACATTCACAAAGGGATCGCTCTGCAGGTTGGTGACCAACTCTGACTGTTGGGAGACGAAGAAGTACAGCACCTGTCCCTCGTCCAGGGACTTGTTCTGGGTGGTGAGCGGATGGCTGTGCAGCAGGCCTGGGCCGTCGCTGCCTTGATGCTTGTGGCGATGGGTGAGCATGCCAAAGCGAATGCCCTTGATCTTGTCCCACAGCGTCTTCTTGTCAGAGGTGGGCGTATCGTTGCTTGTGCTGTTGCTCATGCGGTTTCTCCTGCAAAGCCACCAACTTAAGGCCGCGCCGACAACTCAACGGTCGGCAGCCGGCGCTTGCGCCTGTGGGCCCCTGCTGACGTGCCCCGGACCATGGCCGCCGCAGGTGCAAGGCTTTGCCCATGAGCTGCGCCAAGGTGTCGCCGCACTGCCAAAATTAATTTTCAAAACTGGCTCTTAATGGGTCGTTCGAAGATATTTAAAGGGAGTTCCATGCCTGCCTTGCCTGACCTGTTTCAAGCAGCCCCCGAGTTGGCCCAAACCCGCCAAAGCTTCAAGATGCCTTCGGGCCGCGAGGGCACGCTGTGCTCTCTGCCGGCATTGGCGCGTCATTACCCTGGCGTTTCGCGCTTGCCGGTGTCGATTCGCATCGTGCTCGAGTCCGTCCTGCGTCATTGCGATGGCAACAAGATCACGGCGGCCCACGTGGCTCAGCTGGCGCAGTGGGAGCCAGTGGCCGAGCGTACAGAGGAGATTCCGTTTGTGGTGGCGCGTGTGCTGCTGCAAGACTTCACGGGCGTGCCGCTGCTGGCTGACTTGGCCGCCATGCGCTCCACCGCCTTGCGGCTGGGTAAAGATCCCGGCCGCGTCGAGCCCCTGGTGCCAGTGGATCTGGTGGTGGACCATTCGGTGATGGTGGACCACTACGGCACGCCCGATGCGATTGACCTGAACATGAAGCTGGAGTTCCAGCGCAATGAGGAGCGCTACGAGTTCTTGAAATGGGGCATGCAGGCCTTCAAGACATTTGGCGTGGTGCCACCCGGCTTTGGCATCGTGCACCAGGTCAACCTCGAATACCTGGCGCGCGGGGTGCACCAGCAAGCCGGTGGCAGCGAGGGCCCTGCGCTGTATTACCCCGACACCTTGGTCGGCACCGACAGCCACACCACCATGATCAATGGCCTGGGCGTGGTGGCCTGGGGTGTAGGCGGCATCGAGGCCGAGGCGGCCATGCTGGGCCAGCCCGTGTACATGCTCACCCCTGACGTGGTGGGCTTTGAAATCACCGGCAAGTTGCGCGAGGGAGTGACGGCCACCGACCTGGTGCTGCGCGTGACGGAAATGCTGCGGCGTGAAAAAGTGGTGGGCAAGTTCGTCGAGTTTTTTGGCGAAGGCACACGCACGCTGGCCGTGCCCGACCGCGCCACGCTGGCCAATATGGCGCCTGAATATGGCGCGACCATGGGCTTTTTCCCGGTCGATGAAAAGACTGTGGCTTACATGCAAGGCACAGGCCGCACAGCTGAAGAAATCGAGGCCTTTGAGGCTTACTTCAAGGCACAAGAATTGTTTGGCGTGCCGCTGGCAGGGCAGATCGATTACTCGCAAGTGGTGCGCCTTGACTTAAGCGACGTGACGCCCAGCCTGGCCGGCCCCAAGCGCCCGCAAGATCGCATTGAGCTGGGCCAGGTCAAGCGCCAGTTCAGCAGCTTGTTCAGCAAGCCCGCGAGTGAAAACGGTTTCAGTCAGCCCGCTGAGGTGCTGGGCACTCGCACGCTGGTTCGCCGCGCTGACGACTCGCGCGTGCAAAAAACGCCCGCCTCGCCACCCACTCCCGAAGGCGTGGCGCGCTTTGTGATGGAGATGGACGCGAACAAGCCGACCTTGACCTCCGCCAAATCCATGGCCCCGCCGGCCGAGCCACAAGTCAGCAACATCACCATCGGCCACGGTGACGTGCTGATCGCGGCCATCACCAGCTGCACCAACACGTCCAACCCGGGCGTGCTGTTGGCAGCAGGCTTGCTCGCCAAAAAAGCGGTCGAGGCGGGCTTGTCCGTCCGGCCTCACATCAAGACATCTCTGGCACCAGGCTCGCGCATCGTGACCGATTACCTCACGCGCGCTGGCCTCATGCCCTACCTGGAGCAACTCGGTTTTTCATTGGTTGGTTACGGTTGCACCACTTGCATTGGCAACTCGGGTGACCTGACGCCAGAAATCAACGAGGCCATTGGCGAGAGCGATTTGATCTGCGCGGCCGTGCTGTCGGGCAACCGCAATTTCGAGGCGCGCATTCATCCCAACATCAAGGCCAACTTTTTGGCCAGCCCGCCCCTGGTGGTCGCCTACGCCATTGCCGGCACGGTGTTGCGCGACCTGATGACCGAGCCCGTGGGGCAGGGCACAGGCGGGCGCGATGTTTTCCTGGGCGACATCTGGCCTTCGAGCGACGAGATTCATGCGCTCATGCGCCACGCCATGGACGGCGAGGCCTACCGCAGCAACTACGCCAAGGTCAAGACCGAGCCTGGCGCGCTGTGGAATGAGGTGACGGGCGTGAGTGGCGCCAGTTACTCGTGGCCTGCCAGCACCTACATCGCAGAGCCGCCATTTTTTGAAGGCTTTGCGCTGGCTGAGGAAACCACCCGGGCGCCCGTCGAAGTGCGGGGCGCACGCATCATGGCCTTGTTTGGCGACTCGATCACCACTGACCATATTTCGCCTGCGGGTGCTATCAAGGCCAGCTCACCCGCAGGTCAGTGGTTGCTGGCCCATGGCGTGGCCAAGGCGGACTTCAACAGCTACGGCTCACGGCGGGGCAATCATGAAGTCATGATGCGCGGCACCTTTGCGAACGTGCGCATCAAGAACCTGATGATTCCGGCCGGGGCGGGCGGTTCTCGGGAAGAAGGCGGTGTGACGCTTTACCAATCAAGCAGTGATCCCGGCGGCGAAAAGATGCCTATCTATGACGCCGCCATGAAATACATGGCCGAGGGCATGCCTACGGTGATTTTTGCGGGTGAGGAATACGGCACAGGCTCCTCACGCGACTGGGCGGCCAAAGGCACGCAACTGCTGGGCGTGCGCGCCGTGATTGCGCGCAGCTTTGAACGCATCCACCGCAGCAACCTGGTGGGCATGGGCGTGCTGCCGCTGCAGTTTTTGCCGGGCGAGTCCTGGCAGTCTTTGCGCTTGCAGGGCGACGAGCGCATCGATGTGATCCCGGACCCGGCTCTGCAGCCCCAAAGTCGTGCCAAACTCGTGGTTTCGCGGGCCGACGGCTCGCGTGAGGAACTGGAGCTGGTTTTGCGTATCGACACCCCAATTGAAGTGGACTACTACCGCCACGGCGGCATTCTTCCTTTTGTCTTGAGGCAGCTGCTGGCCGCATGAGCAAGGTGAAGCGATGACCCGGCAGGTCTTGATTGCCGGCGGCGGCATTGGCGGCTTGGCCGCAGCCCTGGCCGCCTCCCGCGCGGGCTGGGAGGTGCGGCTTTACGAACAAACAGGCGCTTTTGCCGAGCTCGGTGCAGGCCTGCAGCTCGGCCCTAACGCCACACGAATTCTGCAAGGCTGGGGCCTGGGCTCGGCCCTGGAAGCCGTGGCTGCGTTTCCTAAGTCTTTGCGCGTCTGCCGTGCCCAGGACGGCCGCGAGCTGGGCCGCCTGCCCCTGGGCGAGCGGTGCCGTACGCGCTACGGCGCCCCTTACGCCACCGTGCACCGTGCTGACCTGCATGCCTTGCTGCTCAGCATCGCAGAAGGTCGCAACAACGTTCACCTCAACCTCAACGCACGCGCTGACGGCTTTTCGGACACCGCCGAAGGCGTGCAGCTGAGCCTGCCCGACGGCCATCGCGTGGAAGGCGACGCGCTGATCGGTGCGGATGGTTTATGGAGTGCCCTGCGTCCACAAGCTTGGGGCCTGGAGCCGCCTCGGCAAACCGGCCACCTGGCTTATCGGACGCTGCTGCGCCAGGCTGACTTGCCTGCTGCTTTGCGTAGCCAGAACGTGCAAGTCTGGCTCGGCCCGCGCATGCATGCGGTAGCCTACCCGGTGCGCGGTGGCGAGGTGTTGAACTTCGTGGTCTTCGTGGAAGGCCCCGCGCCTGAAGACTTGAACGATTGGGACCAGGCGGCTCTCGCTGAAGACGTGCAAGCCGCCTTGGCCGAGCAGTGCGAAGCCTTGCGCAGCCTGGTCGAGGCAGCGCCTTCGTGGCGGCTGTGGGCCTTGTCAGACCGGCCGCCTTTGCAGGGGCCGGAGCAAATGGCCGTCGGCCGTGTGGCCCTGCTGGGCGACGCTGCGCACCCCATGCTGCCCTACCTGGCGCAAGGGGCTGGTATGGCGATTGAAGACGCGGCGGAACTCGGCCGCTGTCTGGCCACAGTGTCCAAAACATCGCACGACGTGCCGCTGGCCTTGCGCCGCTATGCCCTGCAGCGCTGGGAGCGCAATGCGCGGGTGCAGGCCAGAGCCAGACGCAACAGCGAGATTTTTCACGCGACAGGCTTCATGCGCTGGGGGCGCGATGTGTCCATGCGCCTGCTGGGCGCGCGACTGCTCGACATGCCCTGGCTCTACGGCCACGGGCAGTCGGCCGCAGCTCAGCCAGCTGTCAAGCCGTGGCCAGCCAATGCTGGCGGCAAACCTGAATGACGCGCTCGACCTGCGCGCGGCTCACGTCCAGGTGGGTAACCAGACGCAAGGTGTAAAGCCCGGTCACCAAGATGCCCTCAGCCTTGAGGGCCGCCATGAATGCATCGGCTTTTTCAGGCGCAACTTTCAAAAACACCATATTGCTTTGCGGCGGCTCGACCTCCAGACCAGGCAAACCCGCCAGGCCCTCGGCCAGCAGACGGGCATGGGCATGGTCATTGGCCAGGCGCTCCACGTGGTGGGCCAAGGCATAGAGGCCTGCACCTGCCAGCAAGCCGGCTTGGCGCATGCCGCCGCCCAGCATCTTGCGCCAGCGCCTGCCTTGCTGGATCAAGGCCTTGCTGCCCAAGAGCACCGAGCCGGCGGGCGTGCCCAGGCCTTTGCTCAGGCAAATGCTGATGCTGTCAAAGCCGGCGGCCAGGCGGCGCTCGACCACGTCCAGTGACTCGCCCGGCCGGCGCGATGCCGTCACTGCATTGAAAAAACGCGCGCCATCCAGGTGCGTGGCCAAGCCCCGCTCCTTGGCCAGCTTCAGCGCTTCCTCCACATAAGCTTGCGGCAGCAAGCGGCCGCCCCAGGTGTTTTCAAGGCAGAGCAGGCGGCTGCGGGCGTAGTGCGCATCGTCTGGCTTGATGGCGGCGGCAATGCGCGCCAGGGGCAGGCTGCCGTCAGAGGCTTGGTCCAGCGGCTGTGGCTGGATGCTGCCCAGCACCGCGGCGCCGCCGCCTTCCCATTTGTAGCAGTGCGCCTCCTGGCCGACGATGTATTCATCACCGCGTTGGCAATGGCTCATGAGCGCAATCAAATTGCTTTGCGTGCCGCTGCTGCAAAAAAGGCCGGCCTCAAAACCCAGTCGCTCGGCCAAGCTGTCTTGCAAGCGGTTCACGGTGGGGTCATCGCCAAACACGTCGTCGCCCAGCGGGGCCGAGAACATGGCTTCGCGCATGGCGGGTGTGGGCTGCGTGACGGTGTCGCTGCGCAGGTCAATGGTTGTTGAAGTCATGACTTGGATGCTAGCTGAAGCGGCGAGTGAGCTAGAGCGCACTTCCTGCAGTGGCAGAATTCACATCGCTTTACTTTCCAACAAAAAACAGGAGACAGTCATGAATTCGAATCACAAGGTCGCAGTCGTCACAGGCGCAGGCACGGGCATTGGCCGCGCGGTGTCGCTGGCCTTGCTCAAGGCAGGCTACAGCGTGGCTTTGGCAGGACGGCGCGCCGAGCCGCTGGAGGCGGTGGTTGCCGAAGCCAAGGCCCAGGGCATGGACCGCGCCCTGGCCGTGCCCACCGACGTGGCCAAGCCTGATTCAGTGACTGCACTCTTTGAGCGCACCCGCCAGACCTTTGGTCGCTTGGACGTGCTGTTCAACAACGCGGGCGTGGGCCTGCCGCCTGGCGGCTTCGAAGACCTGACCTATGAGCAGTGGCAAAACGTGGTGGATATCAACCTCACGGGTTCGTTCTTGTGCGCGCAAGCCGCCTTTCGCGTGATGAAGGACCAGACCCCGCGCGGGGGCCGCATCATCAATAACGGCTCGATCTCGGCCCACGCACCACGCCCCAATTCAGCGCCTTACACAGCCACCAAGCACGCCATCACGGGCCTGACCAAATCCATCTCGCTGGATGGCCGCAAGTACGACATCGCTTGCGGACAAATCGACATTGGCAATGCGCTGACCGAAATCTCCAAGCGCATGTCCACCGGCGTGATTCAGGCCAATGGCGATATCGCCATTGAAGCCATGATGGACGCTGAACACGTGGCCAACTCTGTGGTGTACATGGCCAGCCTGCCGCCCGAGGCGAACGTGCAGTTCATGACCGTGATGGCCACTAAGATGCCTTACGTCGGGCGCGGTTGAGCTAGCTGGGCTAGCTTGGCTGGGCTTTAGTCCAGGCGGCCAAGCAGCAAAAATTCCATCAGGGCTTTTTGCACATGCATGCGGTTCTCAGCTTCGTCCCACACGACGGACTGAGGGCCGTCAATGACTTCGGCTTCGACTTCTTCGCCGCGATGCGCAGGCAGGCAATGCATGAAGAGCGCATCTGGTTTGGCCGCAGCCATCATGTCGCGGTCCACACACCAGTCGGCAAAGGCTTTCTTGCGGGCTTCGTTTTCGGCTTCGTAACCCATGCTGGTCCACACGTCGGTGGTCACCAGGTCGGCGCCGGCGCAGGCTTGCATGGGGTCTTTGAAGACGGCGTAGCTGTCGGCTGAACGGATGCCGGCAATCGACTGGTCCACCTCATAGCCGCCGGGTGTGCTCAGGTGCACCTTGAAGCCCAGGATCTCGCTGGCCTGCAACCAGGTGTTTGCCATGTTGTTGCCGTCGCCCACCCAAGCCACCGTCTTGCCATTGATCGAGCCGCGTTGCTCGATGAAGGTGAAGATGTCCGCCAAAATTTGGCAGGGGTGAAACTCATTGGTCAGGCCGTTAATGACGGGCACGCGCGAATGCGCGGCAAAGCGCTCGATCTTGGTTTGCTCGAAGGTGCGGATCATCACCAGATCCACCATGCGGCTGATGACTTTGGCGCTGTCTTCAATCGGCTCGGCCCGGCCCAGTTGGCTGTCGCCCGTGGTCAGGTGCACCACGCTGCCGCCTAGTTGGTACATGCCGGCTTCGAAGCTCACGCGTGTGCGCGTCGAGGCTTTTTCAAAAATCATGGCCATGGTCCGGTCCACCAGCGGCTGGTGCTTTTCGTAGGCCTTGAACTTCTGCTTGATGATGGCTGCGCGCTCGAAAAGGTAGGCGTAGTCGGCCGCGTTCAGGTCGCTGAACTGTAGGTAATGCCGCACAGGCACGAGGCTTGGCAGGGGTGGGGCGACTTGCAGCGCGCTCATGCTTTTTCCTTGAGCACTTGCTTGACGAGTGGCGCCAGGATGGCGACCACTTCATCAGCCTCGGCTGTGGTCATGATGAGCGAGGGCACCAAGCGGATCACGCTGTCGGCTGTCACGCTGATCAGCAAGCCTTGGTCAGCGCAGCGGCCGACCAGCTCGCTGCAGGGCACGGTCAATTCCACACCCAGCATCAGGCCGCGGCCACGGATTTCCTTGACGCCGGTCAGGCTGCCCAGTTCACGCGCCAAGGCAGCGCGCAGGTGTTCGCCCACGGCGACCGCGTTGGCCAGCAGGCCTTCTTCTTCCATGATGCGGATGGTCTCGACCCCTGCGCGCATGGCTAGCGGGTTGCCGCCGAAGGTGGAGCCGTGGTTGCCGGGCGCGAAGATGGTGGCGGCCTTGGGGCCGGCGACCACCGCGCCAATCGGCACGCCCGAGCCCAGGCCTTTGGCTAGCGGCATCACATCCGGCTTGATGCCAGCCCACTGGTGCGCAAACCATTTGCCCGTGCGACCCATGCCGCACTGCACCTCGTCAATCATCAAAAGCCAATCGCGCTCGTCGCACAGCGCGCGCGCCTCTTTCAAGTACTCGATGCTCACGGGGTTCACGCCGCCTTCGCCCTGAATCGCCTCGATGAAAATCGCCACCACGTTGGGATTGCCATCCGTTGCCTTGCGGATGGCGTCAATGTCGTTCAGCGGCACGCGAATAAAGCCCTCCACCAAAGGCCCAAAGCCGGCCTGCACCTTGGGGTTGCCCGTGGCACTCAGCGTGGCAATGCTGCGGCCATGAAAGGCTTTGTCGTAGACCACGACCTCGGGCTTTGCTATGCCCTTGTCATGGCCAAACTTGCGCGCCAGCTTCAGCGCCGCTTCATTGGCTTCTAGGCCCGTGGAGCAGAAGAACACATTGGTAAGCCCCGAGAGCTCCACCAGCTTGGCGGCCAGTGCCTCTTGCAAGGGGATGTGATAGTAATTAGAGGTGTGGATCAGCTTGCTGACTTGGTCTTGCAGCGCCGGCACCAGCTTGGGGTGGTTGTGCCCCAAGGTGTTGACGGCAATGCCGCCCAGAGCGTCCAGATACACCTTGCCATTGACGTCCCACACGCGGCAGCCCTGGCCATGCGACAGTGCCAACGGCAGGCGGCCGTAGGTGTTCATGACGTGAGGGGAGGCGGCTTCGATGGGCGCCTTAATGGCTGCGTGACTGGCTGCGTTCATGGCGGGAGGAACTCCGTGTTTTCTGAGGGCGAAGCGACAGATTCTAGGGGCAGACAGCCCAGTCCCACGCTTGGCCTGACGGTGTTGGCATGGAGTGTGCTGCTGGTTCCGCACAGCCTCAGGCAGGCCCGGCCCAGGACCTGCTGCTTGAGCTGAGTCTTATATAAGATATAATACTTGTGCAGTGCAGCAAGCGCCGGCCAACCCGGTTGCTGCACAAAATTTCGGTCCTCACGCGAGCAGCCCAGCAGCCTTTACCCATGGTTTCCAGCAGCGCCAAAGAAGTCTTCATCCAAGGTCTCACGCTCGACGGGAAAACCTTCAGGCCCAGCGATTGGGCCGACCGCCTGTGCGGCGTGATGAGCCAGTTTCGTCCCGGCGGCCCCCAGCCTGGCAGCCACCTGACCTACTCACCCTGGTGCGTCCCAACACTGATCAATGGCGTGAAGTGCGTGGTGGTCAACAGCGCCCTGCGTGAAGTCGAGCCCATGGCCTGGGACTTCGCCTTGAACTTTGCGCGTGACAACAACTTGCAAATCGCTGAAGCTTGCTTGCTACCCGATTCGCCGTCGCGCTAGAGCCTTCGGCGAGGTCATCACTGCTCTGAAATTTCAAATAAAAAAGAGCTGGTGTATTGGCCTTGCCTCAATCCTTTGGGCCCAGAGGCATGAAAGAAAAGATCGATGGTCGCATTGCCGTTCAGCAGGTCCCCATTGAAGTCTGTCAGCGCGTAAACCCTTCCCTGACTGACACCATAGGGAGCCAACAGGATGGAGTCACCCGTGTTCGAGTTGAAGTCAACTCCGGCATTGGTGTTCTGGCCGATCATGCGAATCCGATAGTTTCTCAGGGCGCAGTTGCGTATGTTGAGCTTCGCCAGAGTAGGGGGAGCTGTGGGTAATCCGCTGATCGTTTTCGAGGTGACCACAACCGGTCCCGCGTTGAGATTTGCGTAGAAAGAGCCCATGTTCACAAGGTCGACAACACAGGCCTGACCTGAAATCGTGAAGCTCGTGAGCCCGATGGCCAGCAAAAACTCAAGCGGCTTTCTCATGGCTTGTTCCCCATCATTTTCACGGGGAACGTCTTCATCACTTCACTGCCCACCACCGCGGCAGTGGCCTGAAATGAATCATTAGCGAAGGCCCAAGGCTCTGGTTCAGTGATGGCTACCTCAATGGTTCTGGTGATTCCTGGCAGCATGTACTGCAGTACTTGGATGGTTTCCGTGTCCTTGCCCTTGTACTGGAGCGAAGACAAGCGGATTGCCTTGTCAGACGGGTTGGTGATATCGAAGATCATTTTTTTATCCTTCGGCCTGGCGGTCGCGACCACTTGAATTTCAGGCGGCAGATCGGCTTTGATCAGGTCTTTGCTGTCACCAATCACCATGGGAATGGTCACCTTGGGTTTGGTCACAACACCGACCGTACTTTGTGACTGTTCCCGGCCGGCTTCATCAGCGGCCTGGAGCGAGTCAAATTCTTCAAGCACCAGGCGGTAAAAACCAGAGCTCACCTCCCCGGGTCGCAACTTGATGGTCACTGTGCGACGGGAGTCGCGCGGAACCCTGAGCAACTGGGGAAAGACATCAAATGCGCTGGTTGGCTTGAGAATGACATTGCTTACCTTGTCTTGATGCCATTCGAAAACCCGAACGCTGACAAAACGTGTGGCTTCTTCATTGAGGCCCAGCAGCGGAAATGTCACGCCCTTTTGAAGTTGCTCCACGGTGGCCACTACCAGTGTTTTATCAAACGTCAGGGCATGCACGGTCGTCGTGCACAGGGCAAGCCCAACACCTACGACAGCCAGCCAGCGGGAAAATCGTTGAATCATTGTTCTGTACATGTCACATCTTTCAAATTTCGGGTTGTAAATTCAGGGTTCGTCGAAGGCTTCAGGTCGGTCGCTGACAAGGCGCAGACCAGGGGTTTTCTATATTCTTCAAAGAAGTTCACGGTGAAGGGGCCGGCTGCTACATCGTCCAGGTTCTCGATGTAAACGGAGGAATCCCCTTCGACCGGCAATAAGTTGTTGCCCAGCGCGGCCACACCACCGTTTCCGAGCGCTTTACCAGTACCGTCAATGAGGTACATGCGAGCGGGCCGCAGCGTCTTCGGGTCGATCTTCAGCAAATAGGCCCGGTTGGGATAAAAGGCTTTTGCGGTGAGGGTGTCGGGCATCTCCAGACCCAGGCGCTCGCCGCTGTCCTCCAGACGCAGATGGTTGCGCTTGTAGGTCGGCAAACTGACCGGCAGCACCGCCGCCTGGTTTTGGCTGAGTTGAGCGACTGGCTTTGTTGACGACCCCACATAGACTGAAGCATCCCCCGCTGCTGGTGTGGTTTTCACCACGACAAGAGGATTGGCGATAGACCGCGCCATGATCAATCCGGTTTCAGGCATGTACACGGCACCGCCACTCACGGAGGCGTAGGCGCTGGTATTGCCTGACGAGCTGCGACTGATGCCGCCGCTCGTTGCGAACGTGTTGCCGATGTAGGACGCCACCGCTGAGGCCCCATCCGTGCCTGCCGTCAGTTGAAGCTGGCGATCTGCATCGAACGTGACCGAGTCGGTCAGTGAGTAGCCGAGCGAATACTGCGGTGCTTGAATCTTCGACTTCTGGACTGCTGTGAAAAGTGTGCCGCCCCCAGACAGCGGAATTAACCAGGTCACCGATACCGTGTTGGAACCGCCCTGATCTGACGCCAGCGTGCGTTGGACGTACAGGTTCAAGGAGCCGTACTGCCCCAGACTGAAACTTAAATTAAGCCCCGAGACGCTGTCATGGTGGTCAGCGTAGTTTTGTCTGCTTAGTTGCAGGTTGGCCGAAATGCCTCGTGCCAGCGGACCGCCCAGACTCATGGCGACACTCTGCATGGGTTTGGTGACGGTGTACAGGGCACCCGTGTCCAGCTCAGACGGAATACCGCCATGCGTATTGCGTGTGACGTCCAGTGAGTAATAGGCGCTGTTGGCGCGACCACGGTAATAGACCCGGTACTCGCCGGGGCTGACAGCCATGCCTTTCTGGTCGTGTGTCGCTGCGGTCAGGCCCACACCGCCCCATTGCTGAGGTAGACGGTAAGTCAGTTGACCCTGGTAAGTGGCGGCTGAAGCTGAACCGGATACATCCATTCCGGCGGTGAGATCGTCGCTGACGCCGTACTTGCCCGACAGATCAAAGCGAGGGCTTTTGTTGGCCGTTGCGCGGGCGGCACCCATGGCCACAGACCATTCCAGCTCGCCCTCTTGCAGCTGAACATTCCCCGCAAAGGCGGTGAATTGCGCGCTGTTGAGGGGCAGCACCTTGCCGTCTAGCTGGCGGACCTCCAGAGTGCCTCCGGCAGGGAGTCCGTCAAAGAGTGATGAGTGGAGCTCAAACGGACCGGCTGGCAAGGGGAATTCCCGAAGGACCTGATTGCCCACGGTGTACATGAGAACACCCGCCACCGAATTGAAGCCCTTGATGGTGCTCAGGCTCGAATAACGGGGGGTGCCTTGTTCATCGCTGCTGAAGCGCTGGAGCCGAACACCATCGATCGCCGACGAGTAAGCGCTAAAACCCGAGCTCGACAGGCGCCCCGCAGATAGCCGTAGACGCTGATCGAAAAACTCTCGTTGAAACCGAGCGTAGAGAAGTCGCTGGCTCATCACCGATGTGTGCCAGTCATGAGAAATGTCGCCCGACAGCTCAAAATTATTGGCCCCGAGACTCGTGCCCGCGCGAAGCAGCAGGGACGCCTGTTGAGGCTGCTTTTCATTGAAACTGCCAAATAAAGAATAGGCGCCATAAAGAGCGTTGCTTGGGTTGTTTTCTGCAATGCGCGGTAGCGCCTCTTTGAGGCCAAGAACGGTCAGGTCGGCGCCGTGCAGGGCAGGCTGCGGTACATCCCCAGTCGCCTTGCCTTGATCTGCCACGGCCGCCCATGCGTGGAGGCAGGCCAGCGACGCCAGCATCGTCAGTTTCTTTTTCAAGGTTTTGGATGGTCATGCCAAGGCCTTCCGTGGTCGGGCTAGCGCCCGCGCGCACGGAAGGTAGGGAGCGAAGTCTTTTAGAAGTCCAGACGTGCCGTGTTGGTGGCCGTGTAGGTTCCGGCAACCAGCGCCTTGGGCAAGGTCGTGGTGTCGCCCATGCCGACGTAGACTTGATACAGACCAAACACCTGTTGAGCGGCGCTTGTGCCGACGCCACTCAGGCCGTTCGCCATCGTGGTCAGGCCGGCAGACACAGTAGCTGCGCCTAACAACGTGGCTGTCGCATCCGCCTCAAAGGCAACGACGCCGCCTGGCGTCTTGAATTGGGTGTTGCCACCGAAGCCGGCGCCGTCCAGATGCAGGTTCCACGCGATGCCTGTTGGGCAATTCACCGATGCCAGCAGGAGGGGCGAACCGTTACTGGTGCCCGGGGTGACGCCCGTTGACTGATCCACTTTGCCCCAGCGCGCTGCGATGGTAGCCACGGTGTTGTTCGTAAAAAAGTTACCCAGGTTGGCGATATTGCCGCTCACCGTGCAGGGCGCGGTTACTGTGAACGTGGCTCCGGCAGGCGCCGAAACGGTGGCTGCCTGTGCGGTGCCCAGGCTCAGGGCCAGTGCGCTGATGGCCAAAGCCATTTTTGATTGCAATTTCATCGATCTCTCCATTTGGTTTGCATTGAACGGCGCGGTGTGCGTCGTCGCTCCTTGACAAGAAGCAAACGGAGTGTCTGACTCAGCAGAAGAGTCAATGTTTGCTGCGATGGCTACTTGTTTTGAGGAAATTCAAACGGGGTGAAGAGTTCACAATGTCTTGTTTTTTGGCCTTGGCTGTCTGGCTTCCCTCTGCGTCTTTTTAAGCCTTATGCAGGTTGTAGAGCATGAGCCAGCTCGGCCATCTGGCTTTGGGCTTCTTGGCGATAGGCTCTGGGATTCACCTTGAACCGGTTCTTGAAGGCGGTGGCGAAATTGGCGGCCGATGTGTAGCCAAGGCTGAGGGCGATTTCACCAATAGGCATGTTGCTTTGGGTAAGCAAGCTGCTGGCCTGCTGTATGCGGCGCTCACGCAGCCAGAGATAGACCTTGGTGCCGTGGACTGCTTCAAAAGCGTGCGAGATGTTGGTCCAACGTGTCTCTAGTGCGCGGCTGATCTCATCTGCCTTGAGCGTGCGACTGAGGTCTTCCTCGAGCAGGTCAATGCAAGCCTGCGCCAGTGCGCTCACATCGTGGGGATGCCATGATGTACTGGCATGTTGCAAGGAAGCCGCGTGCGGCAGGTGCACTTTGATTCTGAGCAGCACCTCCTCGGGATCGGCGTCCTTGAGGATGTAGTCGAGTGCGCCACAGCGAAAGCCAGCCAGTCGGTCATCCCTGGCATTTGAATTGGTGAAAAAGAGAACGGGTATGCCCCGCGTGTACTCGTGCGACTTGAGTGTTTTGCAGGTGGCCAGCCCATCCATGCCGGGCAGGTGCATTTCCAGAAGGACCAGATCGGGTCGCTCGACGCTGGCCCGGGTGCATGCATCGCGGCCGTTTTTGACGATGGCCAGTCTGAAGTTGTCCTGCTTTAGCCTGGCGAAAAGTTCTCGACTTTGGTCTGTCGATTCGTCGCAGATGAGGATATAGGGTTGAGTTTTCCTAGACATTGCGTACTTTTCATGGTTAAAAAGTAACAATACTATATATTCAATACACTTTTAGTTTTATATGACTTTCTCATGCTCGGCCAAGTCGTTTGCTTGGATTGCATGAATGCAGCGCCCATGAAAAAACCGCCCGAAGGCGGTTTTTCACTTTTTGCTGCAGCGCACCCGACAAAACGGCGGAAGCCTTAGGCTTCCGGGCGGTTTGCCTGACGAATCAGGCGGCGAGGGCCAGGGCTTTCACCTTGGCAGACAGACGGCTCTTGTCACGAGCAGCCTTGTTCTTGTGGAAGATGCCCTTGTCGGCAACCGTGTCCACAATGCTCTGTGCCTTGGCGAAGAGTTCTGCAGCTTTGGTCTTGTCGCCAGCCAGAACGGCCTTTTCGACGTTCTTGACGGCGGTGCGGTATTTGGAACGCAGCGAGGTGTTCGCAGCGTTGAGTTTGATGTCCTGGCGGACGCGTTTGCGGCCGGAGGCGAGGCGGGGGTTCTTTTTCTTGGGTTTGGCGGTAGCCATATATAAATTCCTTTAATCCTGGGAAGGAGTCTGTGGATGATGCAGCAAAGCCCGCGATTATATAGCGCCCCCAGGCTTGCTCACTTCGTGTAGCTTCGCTGCCCCCCGAGGGGGGGCGAATCCGCTCGGGGCGGCCCTTCGCGGATTCATGCCAGCCCCCACGCTCGCCCACTTCGTGTGGCTCGCTGCCCCCGGAGGGGGGGCGAATCCGCTCGGGGCGGCCCTTCGCGGATTCCTTGCCGCTGTCCGCGCCTTAAACTGGGGCGGTGTCGCTCATCAAATCCGCCTCTACCGTCTCCTTCTTCACGCTGATTTCCCGCATCACGGGCCTGGTCCGGGAGTTGCTGATGGCTTCGACCTTCGGGGCGAGTGCCATGACGGACGCTTTCAACGTCGCGTTTCGTATTCCCAACCTGTTTAGGCGGCTGTTTGCCGAAGGCGCGTTCAGTCAGGCTTTTGTGCCGGTGCTAGCGGCCACCAAGGCGACGGAGGGCGATGACGCCACGCGTGTCCTGCTAGACCGCGTAGCCAGCTTGCTGCTCTTTGCCTTGCTTGTGACCTGCGTGCTGGGCGTGGCCGGTGCGCCTGTGCTGGTTTGGGTGATGGCCAGCGGCCTGCAAAAAGATCCGCGTAGTTTTGAGGCCGCTGTATTCATGACGCGCTGGATGTTCCCCTACATCGGCTTCATGTCGCTGGTGGCGCTGTCTGCGGGTGTGCTCAACACCTGGAAGCGCTTTGCCGTGCCCGCCGCAACGCCAGTCTTGCTGAATGTCGCCATGATCGCCGCAGCCTGGTTGGGTGCGCCTTGGTTCAAATCCCAGGGCATTGAGCCAATTTACGCCATGGGTGGGGGTGTCGTGGTGGGTGGCGTCTTGCAGCTGTCCGTGCAAATCCCCGCGCTGGTGCGTCTGGGCATGCTCCCGCGGCTGAGCCTGGGCTATGCAGGCCTGCGGCTGGCTTGGCAAGATCCCGCCACACGCAAGGTGGCCCGCTTGATGTTGCCGGCCTTGCTGGGCGTGAGCGTCGCGCAAATCTCCTTGCTCATCAATACGCAAATTGCATCCCACTTGCAGTCAGGCAGCGTGAGTTGGTTGACCTATGCCGATCGTTTGATGGAGTTCCCCACCGCCTTGTTGGGCGTGGCGCTCGGCGTCGTGCTGATGCCGCAACTGGCCGGCGCCCGCGCAGCCAACGACACCGCCAAATACTCTGCCATGTTGGACTGGGGCTTGCGCTTGGTCGTGTTGCTGTCCGTGCCTAGCGCGGTGGCCTTGCTCACGTTTGCACAGCCGCTGGTGGCCACGCTGTACCACTATGGCGCCTTCAGCACGACCGATGTGCAGCAGACCACCCGCGCGCTGATGGGCTACGGCTTGGGCTTGCTGGGGCTTGTGGCCATCAAGGTGTTGGCACCCGGTTTTTACGCCAACCAGGACATCCGCACGCCGGTGCGCATTGCCGTCGTGGTGCTGGTCATCACGCAGGCGCTCAACCTTGTATTGGTGCCGTACTTTCAGCATGCTGGCCTCGCGCTGGCCATTGGACTGGGTGCGTTGATCAACGCCGCATGGTTGCTGATCGGGCTGATTCGACGCGGCAGCTATCAGCCATTGCCGGGTTGGGGACGCTTTGCAGCGCAAGTAGGCCTGGGCAGCGCCTTGCTGGCTGGCTTGTTGCTATGGGCTGCCCAGGCGTTCAACTGGGTTTCACCCGACGCACGCCTGCAGCGCGTGGGCTTGCTGGCCTTGGTGCTGGCGGCGTCCGCCGTCCTTTATTTCGCAGCCTTGCGCATCGCGGGTTTGAAGGTTCGCCAGCTGCTGGGCCGTTGACGTCTGCGAAGCCCCTTGACTTGTGAGAAAGTAGCGTCATGGAACTGAAATTCGACGTGCCGTCACCGCTGCAGTATTTCTCGAGTCTGGTGCAAAGCGATGAGCATTTCCCCTTGCTGGAGGCTGCCGTCTGCCTGGCGCAAGACGAGTACCCCGAGCTGGACGTGCAGCAGGTTCTGGGCGACGTGGACCAGTTGCAAGCCAGGCTCAAGCGCCGCTTGCCTACTGACGCGCCGGCCTTGCAGCGCTTGCGGGCGCTCAACCAGTTCTTCTTTCGTGACCTCAGCTTCGGTGGCAACGTCAACGACTACTACGACCCCGACAACAGCTTTTTAAATGCCGTGCTCAAAACGCGGCGCGGCATTCCCATCACGCTGGCGGTGCTGTGGCTGGAGCTTGCTGTTGGTTTGGGCTTGAATGCACGCGGCGTGGCTTTTCCGGGTCACTTTATGGTCAAGGTGAACCTGCCCAAAGGGCAGGTCGTCATTGATCCTTTCACCGGCCAGTCGCTCAGCCGGGAGGAATTGGCCGAGCGGCTCGAACCATTTCGCCAGCGCAGCAGCTTCACGGATGACTTTGAAGTTCCGATTGGCCTGTACCTGCAGGCGGCGGCGCCGCGCGACATCATTGCCCGCATGCTGCGCAACCTCAAAGAGATTCACCGCACGCAAGAAGATTGGCCCCGCCTCGTGGCCGTGCTGGATCGCTTGATCGTGCTGCAGCCCCATGCTTGGGCCGAGTACCGTGACCGCGGCATGGCCTTGGCTGAGCAAGGCCAGCTAGAGCGTGCGGTAACAGACCTTGAGATCTATCTCCACCATGCCGAAGACGCGCTCGACCTTGACGTGGTGGCCGAACGCGTCGCTCAGCTGCGGCGCCACAGTTCTTAAAGTTTGTGACCGGAGGATGTTCCTCCAAAGTACGCTTCAGCTGCCGTTTCTGGAGGTAAGAGCGCTTGACCGTGCTTGAGCCTGGGTTTACTTTGGTACTCCCAACAACAATCTCCAGAGGAACACCCCATGTCGACTTTCAAACGCTTCGTTGCCTCCACCCTGGTTGCCAGCACCGCCCTGCTGGGCCTGCCTTTGACCGCGAATGCCGGCTTGGTAAGCACCGAGGAGGCGACCACCATCACGCTAGCCGATGCGCAACGAGAGAAAGTTCAGGCTTTTCTGGGTCGCGATGATGTGCGCGCCGCACTGGAGCGGCAAGGGGTTAACGCCAGCGTCGCCGCCGAGCGCGTTCAGGCCATGACAGATGCCGAAGTGGCACAACTGGCCGATCGAGTCGATCAGGCGCCGGCAGGCGCGGGCATTGCAGGGGTGGCCCTGACGGTGCTGGTGGTCTTGATCATCACTGACCTGCTAGGACTTACGAAAATCTTCACCTTCACAGGGTCTGTGCGGCGTTGAGATTTTTCGGCCGGTTTTCCTGGGTCTGCAGCTGGGTGCTGGCCCTCTTGCTGTCAGCGTGCGCTTCGCCCCAAGCGCTGCGCCTGACCCAAGGCCTTGAAGGGGCGCAGCAGACCGCGGTGGGCGCTGCCCGGCTGCCCGTTTCGCGCTTGATGGAGGATGTGCCGTTTTTTGGCCAAAGCGAATTCGAATGCGGCCCCGCTGCCTTGGCCATGGTGGCCCGGCACGCGGGTGTGCCGGTGGGGCCAGACGACCTTACTTCGGAGGTGTATGTGCCTGGGCGAAAAGGTTCCTTTCAGGCGGAGATGCTGGCCGCAACCAGGCGCCAGGCCTTGGTCGCCTACCCCTTGCGCCCCGAACTTGAAGACCTGCTGCGTGAGGTCGCTGCCGGGCACCCGGTGCTGGTGTTTCAAAACCTGTCTTTGCAGTTTTATCCGATGTGGCATTACGCCGTCGTCATCGGTTACGACTTGGCCAAAAAACGCATCGTGCTGCACTCAGGGCTGAATGAGCGGCTGGACATGTCGCTCTACACCTTCGAGCACACCTGGGCGCGAGGCGGCTACTGGGCCATGGTGGCCTTGCCTCCGTCCGTCTTGCCCGCTACCGCGCGTGCGGACAGTTTCAGCGCTGCGGCTGGGGGCCTGGAACGGGTCAATCCGGTAGCGGCCGCCAGCGCATACGATGCCGTGCTGGCCCGATGGCCAGCCACGCGGGAGGCGCTTTTGGGCCTTGGCAATGTGGCCTATGCGCAAGGACAAAAGCAATTAGCGGCGACTCGCTTTGCAGAAGTGGTGCGAGCCCACCCTGACTTTGCCGATGCGTGGAACAACCTGGCTCAGGTGAGGTTGGAGTTAGGCCAGCCCGATGCCGCTGCCGAAGCGGCGGCCAAGGCGGTGGGCATTGGCGGGGTGCGGCTTGCGCGCTATTTGGAATTGCAGCGAGAGATAGCCCGACAGAAGCTCGACTTGAATTGAACTCAGTGGGCTATCAGCCCACCACCACCGCAGCGCCAGCGCCGCGCTCGGCAATGCGGCCGATCACGTGAACTTTCTCGCCGGAGGAGCGCAGAGTTGCCGCCACAGCGTCTGCATCAGCCGCAGACACCACGACCACCATGCCGATGCCGTTGTTGAAGGTGCGGTTCATCTCGATGTTGTCAATGCCAGCAGTCGCTTGCAGCCAGGCAAAGAGTTCTGTCTGCGGCCAGCTGCCTTGCTGCAGGTGCGCGGCCAGGCCGTCAGGCAGCACGCGCGGAATGTTCTCCAGCAAGCCGCCGCCCGTGATGTGCGCCAGCGCCTTGATGCCGTGGCCAGCGTCAGTCAGCGGGTGTGCGGTCAAGGCGGCCAGCACGTTTTTGACGTAGAGGCGGGTCGGCGCCATCACCGCTTGCTTGAAAGGCTGGCCGTCCAGCGTGGGGGGCAACTTGCCGGCTGCGCGCTCGATGCACTTGCGCACCAGGCTAAAGCCATTCGAATGCACACCGCTGGACGCCAGACCCAGCACCACGTCGCCCACGGCCACGCTGCTTCCATTGAGGATTTTTGACTTTTCAACCGCGCCCACTGCAAAGCCGGCCAGGTCGTATTCGCCTTCGGGGTACATGCCGGGCATTTCAGCGGTTTCGCCGCCAATCAGCGCGCAGCCCGAGAGCTCGCAGCCCTTGGCAATGCCGCCCACCACGGCTGCGGCCGTGTCCACGTCGAGCTTGCCGCAGGCAAAGTAGTCCAGGAAAAACAGGGGTTCTGCGCCTTGCACCAGCACGTCGTTCACGCTCATGGCCACCAGATCGATGCCCACTGTGTCGTGCATATTCCACTCAAATGCCAGGCGCAGCTTGGTGCCCACGCCGTCGGTGCCGCTGACCAGCACCGGCTCCTTGTAGCGCTTGGGTACTTCAAACAGTGCGCCAAAACCACCGATGCCGGCCAGCACACCCTCGCGCATCGTTTTCTTGGCCAGCGGTTTGATGCGCTCGACCAGCGCATCGCCCGCGTCAATGTCAACGCCAGCGTCTTTGTAGGAAAGGGGGGTAGTGCTCATGCTCGAAGTCAGGTGGTTGAAAGGCGTGGCGGACAGTCAAGCCCGATAGAATCCAAGGCGAGATTCTAAGGGTTCACCCTTTTCCCATCTTGAGCCACCTCGAGACTTCTTGACCTGTATGCCACCTTCTCCCCACCGCTGCTGCGCTGCTGCTGCCCGCCTGGCATGAAGCAGATCGCCCTGGACATTGGTCTGGCTTCGGCGCCCTCATTTGCGAATTTCTTTGCCGGCCCCAACGAAGCGGCGCTGCGCCACCTCGAACTCTGGGCGGGCAATGCGCTGCGCTCACCCGTGCCCACCTACCTCTGGGGTGAGCCTGGCAGCGGCAAAACGCATTTGCTCCGCGCTGCCAGCGGCGCGCTGTGCGAGCAGGGCGCCAGCATCGGTTGGCTGGACGCCTCGGTGCAAGATCCGCCTGCCTTTGACGAGCGCTGGGTCGCGGTCCTGATGGACGATTGCCACCTGTACACCGCCGTGCAGCAGCAAGCTGCCTTCAACTGGTTCGTTAACGCCATGAGCACCGGCGACGGTCAGCTGCGCTGCGTGTTGGCTGCAGGCGCGTTGCCACCAGCCGATCTGCGGCTGCGCGATGACTTGCGCAGTCGCCTGGGCTGGGGCCATGTGTTTGCCCTGCACGCGCTCACAGACGCCGAGCGGCGCGCCGTGTTGCGACAAGAGGCTGATGCGCGCGGCGTGTTTTTGAGTGACGAGGCGATGGATTTCATCCTCAACCGCTTCAGTCGCGACCTGGGCAACCTCATGCACCTGCTAGACCAACTCGACGCTTATTCGCTGCAAACGCAGCGGGCCATCACCATTCCCCTGATCAAGTCCATGCTGGAGAGCCTATGAAATCAGTCGCGCTCTTTGACCTGGACCACACGCTGATCCCCGTCGATTCAGACTACGCCTGGAACGAGTTCATCCTCGCTCTGGGCTGGAGCGACGGCGAGACTTTTCGCCGTCGCAACGATGAGTTTTACGAGCACTACAAAGCCGGCACGCTTGACATTCATGCCTACGTGCGCTTTGCCACGCAAGCCATGCGCGAGCGCGGCACGGCTGCGGCGGCCGAGGCGCAGGCGCGCTTCATGCAAGAAGTGATTGCCGCTGCCATTCGGCCGCAGGCGCTGGCA
This sequence comes from Polaromonas sp., assembly GCA_040400945.1. GTDB lineage: Bacteria > Pseudomonadota > Gammaproteobacteria > Burkholderiales > Burkholderiaceae_C > Polaromonas. The sequence goes on from JBBAPG010000002.1 coordinate 326,603, forward strand.
CTGGTGCAAGCGCATCAGGCCGCGGGCGATGCGGTGGTGATCGTCACGGCCACCAACGAGTTCGTGACCCGGCCAATTGCCGATGCCTTTGGTGTGGACCAGCTGATTGCCGTGCAACTGGTGCGCGATGCGGCGGGAGAGCTGACCGGCGACATCCTGGGCACGCCTTCTTTTCGGGAAGGCAAGGTCGCGCGTGTCGAAGCCTGGCTGGCAGAGCGCGGCCTGCATTGGGACGGCGTGCAAACGCACTTTTATTCCGATTCCATCAACGACCTGGCCTTGCTGGAGAAGGTGAGCCAGCCCGTGGCCACCAACCCCGACGCGAAGCTGCGCGCCATTGCCGAGCAGCGGGGCTGGCGCATACTTGAGCTGTTTACTGAAGCTTCATGATCAAAAAATTCATCGACAAATTGCTCGGCATGGCCGACAGCGGCCCAGGCGCCGGCCGCAGCAAAAAAACCCCTTACGGCAAGCGCGTGGAAGTGGGCCCCAAGGACCACGGCATTGACACCAGCTTGGTGGACGAACGCGCCATGGACGTGGTGCGCACCCTCAAGGACGCGGGCTACGAGGCCTACATCGTGGGCGGTGCCGTTCGCGACCTGCTGGTGGGTCTGCGCCCCAAAGACTTTGACGTGGCTACCGATGCCACGCCCGAGCAGGTCAAAAGCCTGTTCCGCCGCGCCTTCATCATTGGTCGCCGATTTCGCATCGTGCATGTGATTTATGGCCGAGGCCGCGAGCATGAAGTGATCGAAGTCTCGACCTTTCGCGCGCACCTGGACAGCGCCAATGCCGAGCAAGTGGGCGGCAACGAGCGCACCAGCAAGAGCGAATTGGCGGGCATGAAGCACGCCGTCGATGCGTCTGGCCGCGTGCTGCGTGACAACGTCTGGGGTTCGATGGAGCATGACGCGGCGCGCCGCGACTTCACCATCAACGCCATGTACTACGACCCTGAGACGCAGATCGTGGTGGACTATCACAACGGCCTGCGCGACTCTAAAAAGCGCGTGTTGCGCATGATTGGCGACCCAGCCACGCGTTACCGCGAAGACCCGGTGCGCATCATCCGCGCCGTGCGTTTTGCGGCCAAGCTCAGTGCGCTGGGCTTCAAGTTTGAAGACAAAACCGTGGCCCCGCTGCGCGAAATGCGCGGCCTCTTGGCCGATGTGCCGCAGTCGCGCCTGTTTGACGAAATGCTCAAGCTCTTGCAGACCGGCCATTCGCTGGCCAGCATTGAGCAGCTCAAGGCCTTGGGCCTGGGCACCGGCATTTACCCGCTGCTCGACGTGGTGGTGGACAGTGCGGAGCAGCCTTTCCTTAAGCTCGCGCTGCAAGATACGGATCGCCGCGTAGGCGAAGGCAAGCCTGTGGCGCCCAGCTTCTTGCTGGCTTGCGTGCTGTGGCCCGATGTGCGTGAAGGCTGGGCACGGCGCGTCAAGCGCGGCGAGCCTGTGATGCCCGCGCTGCAAGACGCGATTGACCAAGCCTTTGAAGCCAAGATTGGCGACGTGTCGGGCCGCGGCAAGCTGGGCACCGACATGCGCGAGATCTGGACCATGCAACCGCGCTTTGAAAAGCGCGTGGGCAGTGGCCCCTATTCCTTGCTTGAGCAGCCGCGCTTTCGCGCCGGTTTTGACTTCTTGCGCCTGCGCGGGCAAACGGGTGAGATTGATTTGGCCTTGTCCGAGTGGTGGGAAAAGTTCAGTACCGCGTATGACGACGAGCGTCACGCCATGATTGAAGAAGTTCGGCAATCGCAACAAGCCAAGCCGCAAGGGCGGGTGCGCGTTCGGCGACCTGATCCGGCGGCTTTGGCTTCGGCAGACGTTCAGTCCGGTCCGTCAGGTCAAGTAACGGTTCAGGTGGCGCCGCTGCGCGCTGCTGCTGATGAGGCAGATGGCGATGCGGACACCTTTGCGCCAGAGCAGGGCGATGCCGCAGCGCCCAAGAAGCGCCGCCGCCGCCGCAAGCCTTCGGGCGGCGCTGGTAGTGGCAGCGCTTCGGGTTCTACGTCCGGCGACAGCGGCCAGGCTGCCGACTGACACCCCCGCCGCTGACTGCAATGAGCCAGCCCAAGCGCCCCGAGGTCCAGGCCTACGTGGCGCTGGGCGCCAACCTTGGCGACGCCGTTCAAGCCCTGCGCGATGCACTGCAAGCGCTGGCACAAACACCAGGCATTCGGCTGGTCAAAGCCTCCAGCCTGTACCGCACAGCACCCGTTGATTCCAGCGGCCCGGACTACATCAACGCCGTGGCCGAAGTGGCCACAACCCTGAGCGCGCCCGACTTGCTGACTTCCCTGCAAGCCATCGAGAACACCGCTGGCCGCGAGCGGCCTTACCGCAACGCCCCGCGCACGCTGGATCTGGATTTGCTGCTTTATGGCGGTGCCAGCATTGATTCCGCTCGGCTCACCGTGCCGCATCCGCGCATGAATGAGCGCGCATTTGTGCTGGTGCCTTTGGCGGAGATTGCGCCGGGTTTAGTGCCGCTCGAAGTGTTGGGCGCAGTTGCCGGGCAGGGCGTCGTGAAGTTTGTAAGCACGACAACAGACACCTGAGTCGCTTCTGGATTTGGGCGGGATGATTGAAGTGGCGCCCAAACCACTTCACCCCATGAGCACAAAAATGGTGAACTACACCGCTGAAGTCATCTGGTCACGGTCAGGTCAGAACTTCATCGACAACCGCTACAGCCGTAAGCACCTGATTCGTTTTGACGGCGGCATCGAAGTCGCTGGATCTTCCTCGCCCCACGTGGTCCCATTGCCTTATTCGGCATTGGATGCCATTGATCCAGAAGAGACGTTTGTGGCCTCGCTGTCCAGTTGCCACATGCTCTGGTTCCTCTCGATCGCGCTCCAACACGGCTTCGTAATCGATGAATACCATGACACCGCCGAGGGCGTCATGGCCAAGAATCCTGAAGGCAAGCTCATGATGAGCCTTGTGACGCTTCGTCCGGCTGTGCAATTTTCAGGCGAAAGGAAACCGTCAAATGCCGAGCTTCACGAACTCCACCATTTGGCGCATGAAGAATGCTTCATCGCCAACTCAGTCAAGTCCGAAGTTCGTTGTGAGCCAAGATTGACGTCGTAAGCTGACCAAGAACCCAGCATCTACGCATCGCATTCATCAACTAGCAAGATGCAACAAGGCTGCGTGATGCGCTACCCTTTCTTGAGGTTGGTACTTATTTTTGGTACCATAAAGGCATGAGGCGCAAGCATCAGCGCACGCTTGAGCTGATCTTCTCGCGACCGACCAGCGCTAACGTTCAGTGGCGAGATATCGAGGCTTTGTTCAGTGAACTGGGTGCCGACGTCAGTGAGCGCGAGGGCAGCCGTGTAGCGGTGGTTCTGTTCGACGAGGTGCGTGTCTTTCATAGGCCGCATCCGTCGCCGAACACGGACAAAGGCGCGGTCGCCAGCGTGCGCAATTGGCTGGAGCAACACGGAATCGAACCATGAACACCATGACCTTGGATGACTATCACGCAAAGATCGAATACGACGAGGAACTCGACCTATTTCGAGGTGAGATCTTGGGGCTCAATGGCGGAGCTGACTTCTACGGAAAGAACCCTGAGGAACTTCGGGCAGAGTTCAAGAACTCCTTGCAAGTCTTCCTGGAGGTTTGCAAGGAAAAGGGGCTTGAGCCTCGCAGAAACTTCTCAGGGAAGTTCAACCTCCGCATTCCGCCTGAACTCCATGAGCGTCTGGCTATTGAGGCGCAGGCTCAAGGCAAAAGCCTCAACACCTTGGCTCAAGAGGCCCTGCAAGAGCGAGTCGCACACTGAAGGCGACCGCTTAGGTTCAGGGTGCCAGCCGCTCACGCAACCAGCTGCCATCTTCCTGCTGCGCGTAACGCAGGCGGTCATGCAGGCGGCTGCGGCGGCCTTGCCAAAATTCCCAGCGGTCGGCCTTGAGGCGGTAGCCGCCCCAGTGCGGTGGGCGTGGCGGTTGCAGCAAGTACTGCGCGCCGTATTTGGCGGCGTTGGCCACCAGCACGCCGCGGCCTGAAATCACTTCGCTTTGCGGGCTGGCCCAGGCCCCTATGCGTGAATCGAGCGGGCGGCTGTTGAAGTAAGCGTCGCTTTCTTCGTCCGAGATTTTCTCGACCACGCCTTCAATGCGTACCACGCGCTCCAACTCGACCCAATGGAACTGCAGCGCGGCGTAAGGGTTGCCGGCCAGTTGCTTGCCTTTGCGGCTGTCGTAGTTGGTGAACCAGACAATGCCGCGTTCGTCCAGGCCTTTGATCAACACCACGCGGGTCGAAGGCCTGAGGTCGTGGCCCACGGTGGCCAGGGTCATGGCGTTGGGTTCGGGCAGTTTGCCGGCAATCGCTTCGCCCAGCCACTGCTGAAATTGCAGCAGCGGATTGGCATTGGATGCGGCTTCGTCAAGCTCGGCGCGCTCGTAGCTTTTGCGCAGGTCGGCGATGGAGGTTTGTGGCTCGGTCATAGCGGCCGAGTATAGGTTTGGGAGCGCTTCAAGCAGCCTGCGCTAGACGCAAAAGCTTCTCGAGTGCAGCATCACGAATGCCTGCCTCGCACAAGCAGGCGTGTGTGCGCGTCGCGTATTCCAGCGTGGTGCCAAAGCGCCCGCGTGCCTCGGCCATGATGCGGCGGTAAGTGGCGGCGTCCAGCTCGCCGGTGTAGTTGGGGCTGCGGCGCGACAAGGTGAAAGCCAGTGCGTTGACCGGGCCGCCAGGGGTCTGGCACTGCAGCCATTTCGGGTCGTAGACGCCAGTGGGCATTTCGCGCTTCCACAAGGTTTGCAGGACATCGCCAACCTGGGCGCGCGGCACGCGGTAGGCCATGCCCCGGCAGCTGCCGCCTGGCAGTAGCGCAAAAACAAGACCCGGGCATTCGGGCGTACCGCGATTGATGCGGCTCCACATCTTGAGCGCGCGGTGGTAGCCGCGCACATGCGCGTGGCGCTCTTCGGCGGGCTCAAACTCGGGCCGCCAGATGAGCGAGGCGTAACCAAAAATCCAAAGGTCATCATGGCCACCCCACTGCGCCATCACTTGCTCGAAAATGATCTGGGGGTCACGCATCGGTGCTACGGCCAAGGTCGTAGGGTCCTCGGTCATCGCATCGGTTAGGGCAGGGCAGGTGCTCACAGAAACAACTTTACAACGCCACGCGCGTATTGAATTCTTGAATTGATTGCGCTTGTGGCGTGATTTCGACAAATGGCTCACCCGCAAGCTCACAAGGCGTCATCAGTTCGTAACCCCTTGGTAACCCCGGGCGCGTGAGGCAGGCTTGTAACCGGCTACCATCGAGTAAGTAACTAAATTACATCAGGAGATCCCAAAGCCATGCTCCATCCTGCCGTGCGCAGCATCACCGAGGCCATCGCCGAGCGCAGCCGCGCCGGCCGCAGCGCCTACCTGGCCCGTATTGACGACGCCTCCACCCGCGACGCCAACCCCGACCGCATGGGTTGCGCCAACCTGGCGCACGGCGTGGCCGGCATTCCGCTGGACGACCGCTTCAAGGTCGTGACTGAAAAAGCCCCCAACATCGCGATCATCAACGCCTACAACGACATGTTGTCGGCGCACGTGCCTTTGCAGCGCTACCCGGACTTGATCAAGGACGAGGTGCGCAAGCACGGCGCGTCAGCCCAGGTGGCCGGCGGCGTGCCTGCCATGTGCGACGGCGTGACGCAGGGCACGCCCGGCATGGAGCTGAGCCTTTTTAGTCGCGACGTGATCGCCATGGCAACAGCCGTGTCGCTCTCGCATGACATGTTCAATGGTGCGCTGATGCTCGGCGTGTGCGACAAGATCGTGCCTGGCCTTTTGATTGGCGCGCTGCACTTTGGCCATTTGCCCACCGTGTTTGTGCCCGCCGGCCCTATGCCATCGGGCTTGTCCAACAAAGAAAAAGCCAGCGTGCGCGAACAGGCGGCGCAAGGCTTGGTCGGCCGGCCCGAGCTGCTCGAAGCCGAGCTCAAGTCGTATCACAGCCCCGGCACCTGCACGTTTTACGGCACGGCCAACAGCAACCAGATGCTGCTCGAAGCCATGGGCCTGCACGTGCCCGGCACGGCTTTCGTCAGCCCCGGCAATAGCTTGCGCGATGAACTCACCCGCGAAGCCGCGCGCACGGTGCTGGGCATTACCAAGAGCCGGGGTGCCTCTTATGCGCCTATCGGCCGCGTGGTGGACGAACGCGCCATCGTCAATGCCATGGTCGCGCTGCTGGCCACGGGCGGCTCGACCAACCACTTGATTCATTGGGTGGCCGTCGCGCGCTCGGCCGGCATCACGATCGACTGGAACGATTTCTCCGCCCTGTCTGATGTGGTGCCGCTGCTCTGCCATGTGTACCCCAACGGCAGCGCTGACGTGAACGAATTTCAGGCCGACGGCGGCACAGGCTTTGTCATCCGCGAACTGCTGGACGCGGGCCTGATGCACGAAGACGTGCTGACGGTGCGCGCTGGCGGTATCCGCGAGTTCACGCGTGAGCCGGCGATGGACGCGGGCAAGCTGGTCTGGCGCGAGATGGGCGAGTCCAAAGACTTGAACGTGCTTCGCCCCGCCGCCCAGCCCTTCAGCCCCACGGGTGGCCTCAAGTTATTGCAGGGCAATCTGGGTCGCAGCGTCATCAAGGTCTCGGCCGTGCCGCAAGACCGGCTGGTGATTGAAGCGCCAGCCCGGGTGTTTGATTCGCAAGAAGCTTTGCAGCAAGCCTTCAAGGCCGGCGAGCTGGCGCGCGACGTGATTTGCGTGGTGCGCTGGCAAGGCCCCCAGGCCAATGGCATGCCCGAGCTGCATCGGCTCACACCGCCGCTGTCGGTCCTGCAAGGGCAGGGCTTCAAGGTGGCGCTGGTCACTGACGGTCGCATGAGCGGCGCTTCGGGCAAAGTGCCTGCTGCCATCCATGTGTCGCCTGAAGCGGCCGACGGCGGCCCGCTGGCCAAGGTGCAAGACGGCGATGTGATCTTGCTCAACAGCCAGACCGGCGAGTTGGTGGTGAAAGTGCCCGCCGCCGAATGGGACGCCCGACCGCTGGCCACCATGCCGGAAGCCTTGCGCCAGGCCAATGGCCTGGGCGTGGGCCGTGAACTATTCGCTGGCATGCGTCGGCATGCCTTGAGTGCAGAAGAAGGAGCAGCAGCATGGGTTTGAAAACATTGAGTGGCCCGCTGACGGCCCTGCAAGTGATGCAAGACGCGCCGGTGATCCCGGTCATCGTGCTCAACGACGTGCAGCACGCTGTGGCCCTGGCCCGCGCGCTGGTGGCCGGCGGCATCCGCATGCTTGAAGTGACGTTGCGCACACCGCAGGCTCTGGCCTGCATCGAGGCGATTGCCCGTGAGGTGCCTGAAGCCGTGGCCGGCGCCGGCACCGTGCGCAGCGCGGCTGATGCAAAAGCCTGCGCTAATGCTGGCGCGCGCTTTGCCGTGAGCCCCGGCTACACCAGCGCAGTCGGCCAAGCTTGCCGCGACTTGGGTTTGCCCCTGCTGCCCGGCGTAGCCACTGGCAGCGAAATCATGATGGCGCAAGAAGACGGCTTAACCCAACTCAAGTTTTTCCCAGCCATGCAAGCAGGCGGTCCGGCCATGCTCAAAGCCTGGAGCGGCCCGTTCACCGATGTGAAGTTTTGCCCCACAGGCGGCGTGAGCTTGGCTAACGCGCCAGAGTTTTTGGCACTGCCCAACGTGGTTTGCGTAGGTGGATCGTGGCTGACGCCAGCCGATGCCGTAGCCAGCAGCGACTGGGCCCGCATCACAAAGCTGGCCAGCGAAGCCAGTCAGCTCAAGCGTTAATCAAAGCCTAAAGCCCAAAGCCCCCGCCCCAAGCAGGAAGCGCATAGCAAGAACACCAAGCTGAGTCAGGCAGTGGCCGGCAGCCGATTTGCGGTACCCCGCCATGAGGCAGTCGGCCACTGCTTGGCTCAGCGCCCCGCCCGTTGAACGATTAAGCGAATTCTTTTCGCTCGATCAACTCGATCTTGTACCCATCAGGATCCGTCACAAACGCAATCACCGTGCTGCCGCCCTTCACCGGACCAGCTTCACGCGTCACGTTGCCACCCGAGGCCTTGATTTTTTCGCAAGCGGCATACGCATCCGCCACGCCCAGGGCAATGTGGCCGTAGGCCGTGCCCATCTCGTACTTTTCCACGCCCCAGTTGTAGGTCAGCTCAATCTCGGCATGCTCCGGGTTGCGGCCGTAGCCCACAAAAGCCAAGCTGTACTTGTAGTCCGGGTTTTCAGACTGACGGATGAGCGTCATGCCCAGCACCTGGGTGTAGAAGTCGATGGAGCGCTGGAGATTGCCAACGCGCAGCATGGTGTGTAGAAGTCTCATGCGCTCGATTCTGCCGGTTTTTTGAGGGGCGTCATTTTGCTGACCGGCTCCATGGCCAGGCCTCTGATAGCATCTTTTCATCCACTTTGACTTCAAAGATGTTCGCCCATGAAACTCATTGACTCCATCCTCACCGAAGCCGCCAGCATCGCCAGCTTGCGCCGCGACATCCATGCCCACCCCGAGCTTTGCTTTGAAGAAGTGCGCACGGCTGACTTGGTGGCTGAACGACTCACTGCCTGGGGCATCCCGATTCATCGCGGCATGGGCACCACGGGCGTGATCGGCATCGTGCACGGGCGTGACGGCGGCGCATGTGGGCGCGGCGTGGGTCTGCGAGCCGACATGGACGCACTGCCCATGCAGGAGTTCAATAAATTCGCCCATGCCAGCGTCGAGGCCGGCAAGATGCACGCCTGCGGCCACGACGGCCACACCGCCATGTTGCTGGCCGCAGCTCAGCACTTTGCCAAGCACCGCGACTTTGATGGCACGGTTTACCTGATCTTTCAGCCCGCAGAAGAAGGGGGTGGCGGCGCGCGCGAGATGATCAAGGACGGCATGTTCGACAAGTTCCCGATGGAAGCCGTCTTTGGCATGCACAACTGGCCGGGTGCGCCCGTGGGCACCTTTGCCGTGAGCCCCGGCCCGGTCATGGCGTCGAGCAACGAATTCAAAATTACCGTGCGCGGCAAGGGCGGCCATGCCGCGCTGCCGCACAACGGCGTCGACCCGGTGCTCATCGCCTGCCAGCTGGTACAGGCCTTTCAGACCATCATCAGCCGCAACAAAAAGCCGGTGGACGCAGGCGTGATTTCAGTCACCATGATTCACGCGGGTGAAGCCACCAATGTGATTCCCGACGCTTGCGAGTTGCAAGGCACAGTGCGGACCTTCACGATTGAAGTTCTGGACTTGATCGAGGCGCGCATGAAGGTGATCAGCGAGCAGATGTGTGAAGCCTTTGGCGCGCGCTGTGAGTTCGAGTTTTCACGCAACTACCCGCCCACCATCAACAGCCCCAAAGAAGCCGACTTTGCCCGCCGCGTGATGGCCGGCATTGTGGGTGAGGCCAATGTGCTGGCGCAGGAGCCGACCATGGGCGCGGAAGACTTCTCCTACATGCTGCAGGCCAAGCCGGGCGCATATAGCTTTATCTCCAACGGCGACGGCGCACACCGCGAGATGGGCCACGGCGGCGGGCCGTGCATGCTGCACAACCCAAGCTACGACTTCAATGACGATTTGATTCCGCTGGGCGGGACTTACTGGGTGGCGTTGGCCACGCAGTGGCTGGGTGATGCGGCTGTGAAAGCGCCCGCCAAGGCCTGAGACTGCTGCCGGTTTAAACCGTGTAGTTCAGCGCCATGCGCCCGCCGTCCACCACCACGATTTCTCCGGTGATGTAGCTCGCTGCATCGCTGGCCAGATAGGCCACGGTGTCGGCGATTTCTGACGGCTCGCCCAGGCGCCGCAGTGGCGTGCGGCTCATGATACGGGCCTTGGCTTCTTCGCTCGTCAGCACTGCTTTGGCGGCGAGCTCCGTGGCAATGGTGCCAGGTGCTACGGCGTTCACGCGTATGCCCTTGTCAGCCAGCGCCAGCGCCATCACCCGCGTGAGCTGATTGATCCCGCCCTTGCTCACGTTGTAGCTGGCAATGCTGGGGATGGCCAAGGTGCCGTTGACCGAGCTCATGTTGATGATGCTGCCGCGCCCGGCCTTGGCCATCTCGCGCGCCACAGCTTGCGCGACCAGAAATGCGCCCTTCAGGTTCACACGCAGCACGGCGTCAAAGTCTTCTTCGGTGATCGACAAGAAGTCAGCCGCCTTGAAGACGCCTGCGTTGTTCACCAGCACGTCGATGCGCCCGTGCGCGGCCATGGCCTCGGCCACCAGCGCATCGACTTGCGACTTGTCGCCCACATCGCAGCGCACGAACAGCGCTTTCAATTCAGCAGCCAGCGCCTGGCCGCGCGCTGCGTCCACATCGGCCATCACCACATGCGCGCCTTCACGGGCCAGGCGTCGGCAGCAAGCCTCGCCAATGCCTTGCGCGCCGCCTGTGACGATGCACACACGGCCCGCAAGACCGAAGGAGATCTCAGCCGCGCTCATGCGCGGATCGTTCCGGCGAAGGCTGCGGCAAAGGCTGCCGCGCTCTCGGCTACATCGGCTGCGCTCATGCCCGGTTTGAAGACGGCTGAGCCGATACCGAATCCATTGGCACCTGCTGCGCGGTAAGCCTGCATGTTGGCTGAGTTGATACCGCCCACGGGCATCACCAAGGCATCTGGCGGCAACACCGCGCGCAGGGCTTTCAAGATGCCGGGGTTGATCATCTCGGCCGGGAAAATCTTCAAGCCTGTGGCGCCAGCCTCCAGCGCCGCAAAGGCTTCGCTGGCCGTCATCACACCGGGCAGGCAGACGAGGCCCAGGCGCAGCGCCTCGGCCACCACCGCTGGGTTGTAGTTGGGTGAGACGATGAGCGCACCGCCTGCGTCGGCCACATCGCGAACCTGCTGCGGGGTAAGGACGGTGCCCGCACCCACCAGCGCATCGGGGAAAGCCTGGTCCAAGGCGGCAATGCTTTTCAAAGGCTCGGGCGAATTCAGCGGCACCTCGATCAGGCGCCAGCCAGCGTCCACCAGGGCTTGGCCGACGGCCACTGCTTCAGACGGTTGCAGGCCGCGCAAGATGGCGACCAGCGGCAAGCTTTTCAGGGCAGAGTCAAAACGTTGGCGGGGGGAACTCATGAAAATTCTCTCTGGGTAGTCGTGTGGCAAATTAAACCAGATGCAGCGTGCGAGCCAGCGCATGCAGGCCGTGCCAGCTGGCCGTGTCTCCCACGGTGCGCACCTGCACGTCGCGTTGAGCGAGCGCTCTTTCGTACCAGGGAGTCAGCGCCGTGCTGCCCATCATCACAAGACTTTCGTCGGTGTTGAGCTTTTCAAGGTCTTGCGCTCGAACTTCTTCGCCAATCACCAAGCCCGACAAATAGCGCGGTAAGGCTTCAGGCGGCAGCTTGTCAAACAGCGCCAGCGTGCGCGCGCTGAAGGCCGTGTGCAGCAGGCTTGTCCCTTGCAAGGCCTGCTGAACGCCTTGGTCAAACGCAGCCAGGTCAGCAGGGCTTGGCTCGGCAGGATGCGTGGACACGCCCGAGCTCGAGGCCTCTGCCGGCATCATGCGCGCCAGGATCGAATGCTGCCGCAGCAGCGAGAAAAACTCGCCCGTCATCCAGGTCGAAAACTGAGTGATTCGCCCGGCCTCAACGCGCACCCACTTGCTGTGCGTACCTGGCAAGACCAGTCGAGCGTCTTTCAAGCCCAAGAGCTCCAGGGCACCGAAGACCTGCACCTCTTCGCCGCGCATCACGTCAGGCACGCCGCTTGCGTCAAAGCTCAGGCCCGGCACGATGGCCATGCGCCCCGGCTGCAACCAGACCAGCTTGGCCGCAATGTCGGCAAAGCCAGCCGGGCAAGGGCAGTAGGGCGCTTCGTGCCAGCCTTGGCGGCTGCCGACCATGCCGGACATCAGGCACAGCACGCCGGGCGTCATCCAGTCGCCAAAGCATTCCTCAAAGACCGTCGGGAAGTGACCCGCCGGGACCGTCAGGATGCCGCGCGCAAAAGAGCGCTCGCCGACCACTTGCCCGGCGCTGTTCATGAGTGCGCCGCGCAGTGAGGACGTGCCCCAGTCGATGGCAAGCAGTTGGGCCATTGGTTTGTGCGTCAGTGGTTGTCCTTGGGCACGGCCGAGCCGCGCTGGCCCACCAAAAAGTCCATGTCGGCGCCTTCGTCTGCTTGCAAAACATGATCGATGTAGAGCTTCCAGTAGCCCGAGTTCATGGCGGGTGCGGGCTTTTCCCACAGGGCCAGGCGGCGGGCCAGTTCTTCGTCGCTGATGAGCAGTTGCAGCTTTCGCTCGGGCACGTTCAGCTCGATCAAGTCGCCGTTTTGCACCACAGCCAAGGGACCACCATCGGCTGCCTCGGGCGTGGTGTGCAGCACCACGGTGCCATAAGCCGTGCCGCTCATGCGGGCGTCGCTGATGCGCACCATGTCCGTGATGCCTTTTTTCAGCACCTTGGGCGGCAGCGGCATGTTGCCCACTTCGGCCATGCCGGGGTAGCCCTTGGGGCCGCAGTTTTTGAGCACCAGGATGCAGTGCTCGTCCACATCCAGGCTGTCGTCGTCAATGCGCTTGTGAAAGTCGTTGCTGTCTTCAAACACCACCGCGCGACCGGTGTGCACCATCAGCGCGGGCGTGGCCGCGCTGGGCTTGATGACCGCGCCACGCGGCGCCAGGTTGCCGCGCAAGATGGCAATGCCCGCTTTTTCCTTGAAGGGCGCTGCAAAGGTCTTGATCACGCGCGGGTCGTAGTTGACGGCGTCCGCAATGTTCTCGCTCACGGTCTTGCCGCTCACGGTGATGATGTCTTTGTGCAGCAGGTGCTCGATCTCCTTCATCACCACGGGTAGGCCGCCGGCGTAGCAGAAGTCTTCCATCAGGTGCTCGCCCGAGGGCTGCAAGTTGAGCAGACAAGGCAGCTCACTGCCCAGGCGCTCGAAGTCGTCCACCGTGAGTTTGATGCCCAGCCGGCCAGCAATGGCAATCAGGTGGATCACCGCATTGGTCGAGCCGCCAATGGCAGCCAGGGTGCGGATCGCATTTTCAAAAGCCTCGCGGCTGAGCACCTGGGTGATGGTCTGGTCGCTGTGCACCATGTCCACGATGCGTCGGCCCGCGTTGCGGGCCAGCACGTTGCGCCGGCCATCCACGGCCGGGTAAGCCGCGTTGCCGGGCAGGCCGATGCCCAGCGCCTCGACCATGCTGGCCATGGTGCTGGCCGTCCCCATGGTCATGCAGTGGCCGTGGCTGCGGTGCATGCAGCTTTCGGCTTCAAAAAAGTCTTGCAGCTTGAGCGTGCCCGCACGCACTTGCTCGCTCATGCTCCACACGCCGGTGCCCGAGCCGAGTTCTTGCCCGCGCCATTTGCCGTTGAGCATGGGCCCGCCCGACACGCCAATGGTGGGTAGCCCGACGCTGGCCGCGCCCATCAGCAAGCTGGGGGTAGTCTTGTCGCAGCCCATGAGCAGCACCACGCCATCAATCGGGTTGCCGCGAATGCTTTCTTCCACGTCCATGCTGGCCAGGTTGCGATACAGCATGGCGGTGGGGCGCAACAGTGTTTCGCCCAGCGACATGACCGGGAATTCGAGCGGGAAACCACCGGCCTCATACACGCCGATCTTGACCTGCTCGGCCAATGTGCGGAAGTGCGAATTGCAGGGTGTGAGTTCGCTGAAGGTGTTGCAAATGCCAATCACCGGCCGGCCATCAAACTGGTCATGCGGCACGCCTTTGCCCTTGACCCAGCTGCGGTAGGCAAAGCCGTCGCGATCTTGCCGGCCGAACCATTGCTGGCTGCGCAGTTCTTCGGGTTTTTTCTTGGGCGGGATGCGGTCGGTCATGCGGGAAAGTCCTTAAATAGGTGAACGTATTATGGTCATACGATTGACTTCCAGCGATGGTAAAAACCATGATTAAAAACGTACACGGCCACACAGTCGACCATCTGGGCGAAGCTATTGTGGCGGGGCGTTACGAGCAGGGAAAGTCGATGCCGGCCGAGCCTTTGCTGTGCCTTGAACTGGGCGTGAGTCGCACGGTGGTGCGCGAAGCGGTCAAATCGCTGATCGCCAAAGGCCTCATCAGCACCGGTCCCAAAGTTGGCACCTGGGTGTTGACGGACGACCACTGGAACTGGTTTGACCCCGACGTGATCGCCTGGCAAAACAAGGCCGGCCTCACGGCCGAGTTTCTGCGCGACTTGCAAGACATGCGCCGCGTGGTCGAGCCTGCCGCCATGCGGCTGGCTGCTGAGCGTGCAACGCCGCAAGACATCGCGGAAATTGAAGCTGCCTATGCCGGTATGAAAGACGCCATTGAAAACGGTGGCGACTATGTCACGCACGACCTGCGTTTTCACCAAGGCCTGCTCAAGGCCAGCCGCAACCGCATGTTGGTGCAGATGAGCAAGGCGCTGGGCGCATTGCTGCGCACCAGCTTTGAAATCTCGACTCGGCTCAAGGACGGCCCTGCCAGCTCCCTGCCATTGCACCGTGCCGTTCTGGACGCCGTGATCGCGCGACAGCCCGACGCCGCCGAAAAAGCGATCCATGTGCTGATTGCTGGTGCCAGGCAAGACATTGAGGATGTTCTGTCGTCGCGCCGCAACCTGTCGCGCTTGAATGCGCCGGCTACTCCGGTGCGTCGCCTGCGGGCTGCTGCCATCTAGAAAACCACAGTCACTACCGCCGTCACTCCGCTCACGGTCTCATCCCTCCTATCTACGAGAGTTTCAATTGCAACAAGCCATCCGTTATTTTTTCAAGCTGTTGGGGCTACTCGTCGTGATCTTCATGGTGGCCATGGTCATCATGGTTTTCGGCAACGTCGTGCTGCGCTACTTTTTTAACTCGGGCATTTCCGTGTCGGATGAAATGTCGCGTTATTGCTTTATCTGGCTGACCTACATCGGCGCCATGGTCGCCATGCGCGAGGGTGGGCATTTGGGCGTGGACACGTTCGTCAAGCATTTGCCCGTTTTGGGTAAAAAAATCTGTCTCTTTTTGAGCGAGTCCTTGATGCTGTTTGTCAACGCGCTCTTCTTGTTAGGCACTTATGAAATGCATGATTTGCAGGTGACCAACGTGTCGGTGGTGGTCGGTATTTCCATGATCTGGATCTACGGCATTGGCTACGTGGTCAGCGTGGTGATGGGCATCATCAACATTAACGTCTTGTTTCGCTTGCTCACAGGCCGCATTACTGAAGAAGAGCTGGTCCAGGTGATCGAAACCGAAGGCTTGGCTGACGCCGAAAAACAACTCCAAGAGGCCAAGGTATGACGGTATCGATTTTTATTCTGAGCCTCCTGGCGGCCATGGCCATCGGCATGCCGATTGCCTATGCGCTGCTGGTCTGCGGTGTGACGCTCATGGCGTTCTTATCGGCCACCAGTGGCTTGGTCACTTTTGACAGCCAGATTCTGGCGCAGCGTTTTGTCGACGGTGCCGACAACTTTCCGCTCCTGGCCGTGCCCTTCTTTTTGCTGGCCGGCGAATTCATGAACGCGGGCGGCCTGAGCCGGCGTATCGTCAACTTGGCCATGGCCTGGGTCGGTCACTTTCGCGGCGGCTTGGGTTACGTCACGGTGATTGCAGCGGTGATCATGGCTTCGCTGTCGGGCTCGGCCGTGGCCGACACAGCGGCGCTGGCCGCGCTCTTGATTCCCATGATGCGCGCTGCTGGCTATGACATTGGCCGCGCCTCCGGGCTGATTGCTTCGGGCGGCATCATCGCCCCGGTCATTCCGCCGTCGATTGGCATGATCATTTTTGGTGTGGCTGGCAACGTGTCCATCACCAAGCTCTTTTTGGCCGGCATCGTGCCGGGCATTTTGATGGGCGCAGCCATCGGCCTGACCTGGTGGTGGGTGGCCAAAAAGGAAAACGTGCAGCCAGCGCCTAGGGTGGACATGCCCGAGCGTTTGAAGATCACGGCTGAAGGCAGTCTGGCGCTGGCCCTGCCGGTGCTCATCATCGGCGGCATGAAGTTCGGCGTTTTCACCCCGACCGAGGCCGCTGTGGTGGCCGCCGTCTACAGCTTTGTAGTGGGCCTCTTTGTCTACCGCGAACTGCAGTGGTCCAAGCTTTACGGCCTGATTTTGGCGGCGGGCAAAACCACTGCTGTGGTCATGTTTCTGGTGGCCGCTGCCATGGTCAGCGCGTGGCTGATCACGGTGGCCAACATCCCCACCGAAGTGGCAGGCATGCTGTCGCCCTTCATGGACAACAAAATGCTCCTGATGCTGGTCATGATGGTGCTGATCGTGGTGGTGGGCACTGCGCTTGACTTTACGCCCACGGTGCTGATTCTCACGCCGGTGCTCATGCCGGTGGTTTTGAAAGCCGGCATTGACCCGGTGTACTTTGGCGTGCTGTTCATCATGAACAACGCCATTGGCTTGATCACGCCCCCTGTAGGCACCGTGCTCAATGTAGTGTGCGGCGTCGCCAAGATCAGCATGGACGATGCCTTCAAAGGTGTGCTGCCTTTCTTGCTGGCGCAACTGGCCGTGCTGTTCCTGCTGGTGGCATTCCCGAGCATCGTCACCGTACCCTTGCAGTGGATGCTGCGCTGATTTTTCTCGTGTTCGTTTTTCATTTTTAAAAGGAGACATTCCCATGCTCAAACGCAGAACTCTCGCCACCGCGCTTGCCACGGCCGCCTTGCTGGTCGCCACGTCCAGCTTCGCGCAGATCAACAGCCACACCATCAAGTTCACCAACGGTGTGAACGAAGACCACCCGGTCGGCCTGGGCTACAAGAAAATGCAGGAAGTGCTGGCGGCCAAGAGCGGCGGCAAGATCAAGATCAACGCCTTCTGGGGCGGCGCCGCGGGCGGCGACTTGCAGGCCACGCAAGCCCTGCGCGCGGGCACGCAAGAAATGGTCTGCACCTCCAGCTCGCCCCTGGTCGGCATCGTCAAAGAGTTGGGTGTGTTTGATCTGCCCTTCCTTTTCGCAAACGAAAAGGAAGCTGACGCCGTGCTCGACGGCCCTGCTGGTCAGTACTTCAACAAGAAGCTCGAAGAAGCTGGCTTGATCAACCTGGCTTACTGGGAAAACGGTTTTCGCAACCTGACCAACTCCAAGCGTCCGGTCACCAAACTGGAAGACTTTGACGGCGTGAAAGTGCGCGTCATGCAAAACAACATCTTCCTGGACACCTTCAAGACCTTGGGCACCAACGCCGTGCCGATGGCCTTTGGCGAGGTCTTCACCGCACTGGAAACCAAGACCATCGACGGTCAGGAAAATCCGTTCGTGACGATTGAAACTTCCAAGTTCAACGAGGTGCAAAAGTACCTGTCCGTCACGCGCCATGCTTACACGCCGTTCCTGATTCTCTACAGCAAGAAACTGTGGGACCAGCTCACGCCGCAAGAGCAAGCCATCATCCGCGAAGCTGCGATTGAGGGTCAAAAAGTCGAGCGTGCGGCCAATCGCAGCCTGAACGAAAAATCTCTGGCCAGCCTCAAGGCCAAGGGTATGCAGGTCAATGAAATTTCGCCAGCTGAGCAGGCCCGCATCACGGCCAAGATCAAGCCGGTGTACGACAAAAACGTGCCAGTCATCGGTGCCGAGGCGATCACGGTCGTCACTGACGCGCTCAAAAAGGTGCGCGGCGGCTAATAAGCTAGCGCCTGGGCCGTCACGGCTTGTGCGCTTGAGTGATGACAGCCGCCAAGCCACGCGCTTGGCGGCTTTTTTTCGACTTTCAAAGGTGCCGCTTGAAGATCATCGACGTTGAAACCATTCGCCTCGGCGAGTTCCCCAACATCATCTGGGTTCGACTGCACACGGACACCGGCCTCGTGGGTTTGGGCGAGACTTTCATGGGCGCTGCAGCGGTCGAAGCCTACATTCATGAGTGGGCCGGTCCGCGTCTCTTGGGCAAGGATCCCTTGGCCATCGAAGCCCGCAATCGCGACTTGACCGGTTACCTGGGCTGGCGTGGTTCGGGCGTGGAGACGCGCGGCAACTCTGCGATTGACATTGCGCTGTGGGACTTGTTTGGAAAAGCCGCCAACATGCCGCTCCACACCGCACTCGGCGGCAAGAGCCGCGACGCCATCCGCATCTACAACACCTGCGCCGGCTACCGCTATGTGCGCAGCACGGTCAACCAATCTTCAGCTAACTGGGGCTTAGGCCAAAGCGCGGGGCCTTACGAAGACCTTGAAGGCTTTTTGCACCGCGCTGACGAGGTGGCCGAGTCGCTGCTGTCTGAAGGCATCACGGCCATGAAGATCTGGCCTTTTGACACTTACGCCGAAAAGAGTGACGGCCAGTACATCAGCGATGCCGACCTGGACACGGCGCTGGAACCCTTCCGAAAAATCCGCCGGGCCGTTGGCAACAAGATGGACATCATGGTGGAGTTCCATAGCCTGTGGCGCTTGCCCATGGCGCGCAAGATCGCGCGCGCACTCAAGCCGTTCAATACCTTCTGGCATGAAGACGCGATCCGCATGGACAGCCTGGACCTGCTCAAGCAGTACGCGCCGGACTGCGAAGCCTTGATTTGCGCGAGTGAAACGCTGGCCTACAAATGGGGCTTCAAGGACTACCTGCAGACTGGCGTGGCTGGCGTGGTGATGCTGGATTTGAGCTGGTGCGGCGGCTTGACAGAAGCGCGCAAGATCGCGGCGATGGCCGACGCCTGGCAGCTACCTGTGGCGCCGCACGACTGCACCGGGCCGGTGGTCTGGGCGGCATCGAGCCATCTGTCGCTGCATGCACCCAATGCGCTGATTCAGGAAAGCGTGCGCGCTTTTTATACCGGGTGGTACAAGGAACTGGTGACCGAGTTGCCGCAGGTCCATCAGGGCATGCTCAGTTTGAACGAGCGGCCTGGCCTCGGGCTTGAACTGCTGCCTGACTTGCATTTGCGCCCTGATGCCGTGGTGCGCCACAGCGCCGCTTGATTTTTGAGGAAACAACATGAAGATCACCTCCGTCACTCCGTTCATCCTGCATGTGCCCGTCACCGGGTCGCAAATTGCGGACAGCACGCACAGCATTTCGCATTGGGGCGTGGTCGGCGCCAAGATTGAAGCGGTAGGGCACACCGGCTATGGCTTTACAGGCACACATGCGCACCTGCCCAGCGACCAACTGATTACGCGCTGCATCGAGACCTGCCACGCGCCCCTGCTGTTGGGTGAAGACGCGCGCGACATCAACCGTCTGTGGCTCAAGCTGGCGCGCAACCCGGCGCTGCAATGGGTGGGGCGCGCCGGCATCACCACGCTGGCGCATGCCGCGATTGACGTGGCCCTGTGGGACTTGAAAGCCAAGGCCGAAGGCCAGCCGCTCTGGAAGACGCTGGGCGGCCAAGTGCGCCCGCGCGTGCGCGCCTACAACACCGACATCGGCTGGCTCAGCATTCCTGACGAGCAATTGGTGGCCGGCGCCCAACGCGCCGTGGCGCAAGGCTTCACGGGCATCAAGGTCAAAGTGGGGTCAACCGTGGAGCGTGATCTGCGCCGCTTGACTGCGGTGCGCAAGGCCATCGGGCCTGACGTGACCATGGCCATTGATGGCAACGGCAAGTGGGACTTGGCGACTTGCTTGCGCTTTGTGAATGCTGCGCGTGACCTGGACATTTTTTGGTTTGAGGAGCCTCTTTGGTATGACGACGTCAAGGGCCACGCGCAACTTGCGCGCGCCAGCAGCATCCCCGTGGCGCTGGGCGAGCAGTTGTACACCACCGATGCGTTTGCCGAGTTTTTTGCTCAGGGCGCTCTACATTGGGCTCAGCCTGACGTGACGCGCTTGGCGGGCGTGTCTGAAGTGCTGCGCGTGTGCGACAGCGCGCATGCCTTCCGCGTGCCGGTGGCGCCGCATGCCGGCGACATGAGCCAGGTGCATGTGCATTTGTCGTATGCGCATCCGGCCTGTGAAGTGCTCGAATACATTCCCTGGATCAAGGATTGTTTTCTAGAACCCGCCGAGGTGGTGGACGGTTACTTCAAGCTGCCGCAGCAGCCGGGGGCGAGCACCACGCCGACGAGTGAGGCTTGGGAGCGCTTTAGCAAGCCTGTGGCTTAACCCATCCGATTTTTTAGTTTTTTCAAGACATCCATGACGACTTCCTCAACCACTTTGCCTGCAGTCATTCTCTACACCGACGCCGATGGACGCGCCCGCTTTCGCGAAGACCAGATCGCCCTGACCGAGGGCAGTCCGGCTGCTGCGTTATCTGCGCTCGCGCCTTCAGGCGGTGTGCAGTGGCGTCAGAGCCCGGTGGGTTTTCGCAGTGAGTTTCATTGCACCGGCAAGACGCAGTGGCTGGTGGTGCTGCAAGGGCAAATGGAAATCGGCCTGCAAGACGGCAGCTCCCGCACGTTCAAAGCGGGTGACTTTTTCTATTCAGGCGATGTGCTGCCAGCTGGCGCCACCTTTGACGCCAAGGTGCATGGCCACTGGAGCCGGCAGGTGGGCAGCGAGCCGCTGGTGACGCTGTTTATTCGGGACTGAATCGCAAGCGGCTCTGAGGCTTAGCGCGGCTGCATCAAAGCAAAGCCCATTGCTCGCCCGGCCGCGTGGGCTGAGCTAATTGCTCACGTTCTCCGTCGAGCAAGGACGGCCGCGCAAACACAACCGTCTCAAAGCCGAGCTGGTTGACGGCTTGCTCCATCTCGCCCTTGACGCGGTTGTAAAAAACTTTGGACGATGCGTCAGCCCCCAGCGCGCTGACCACGCCGATGCGCTTGGCACCCGCTGCGCGAGCCGCCCGCGCCACCGTCAGCACAGCATCAAAGTCGACCGCACGAAAAGCCGCCTGACTGCCGGCCACGGCAATCGTCGTGCCGAGCGCGATGAACACATCATCGACAGGCGGAAGATTCAAAGACTCAGAAGATTTGAAATCGCTCTGGCAGAACACCAGGCGAGGCACCGAAGCGGCCGCACCCGTGGGGGGCAGCTCCGGTGCTCGGCGGCCTACGCAGTAGACCGCTGAGTAAACAACTGACGAGGTGCGCGGATCAGCGGCCTGTAAACGAGCCAGAACCGCCCGACCGACCATACCCGTTGCCCCGGCCACCACCGCCGCCGCCGCCACCGGAGCGTCCGCCGCCACCGCCGCCGCCACCACCGGCTGGGCGCCCGCCGCGGAAGCCGCCACGGTTGCCGCCTGTGGGCTGGCCTGAGGATGGGAAGCCAGATGATGCGTGGCTTGCGGGTTGGGCGTCTTCGTCGTGTTGACGTGGCTGCCGTGGGGGCTGGGCATTGGGGTTCCTTGGCGCTGCGTGACCGCCGCCTTGACCCCCATATTGACCGCCACCTTGCGGGCCGGCATAGCCTGTGTTCTGGCGCGGGCCGCGACCGCCGCCATTGCCACCGCCGTTACCGCCGTTACCGCCGCCATAACCACCACCGCCAGCACCAGCGCTGTCGCCGCCACGGCCACGGCCTCCGCCGCCACCATTGCGTGCGCCACCACCACCGCCGTTACCGCTGCCACCATTAGCGCCGCCAGCACCACGTCCAGCGCCGCCTTGCGGTTTGTTCTCGCGGATGCGGGTCATCATTTCGCTGCGTGCGGCCTTGGCCGCTGCGGCCATGACTTCACGGCTTGGTGGCTTGCCCAGGCCGCCCCAAATGGTCTGGCGACCCATGGCCAGCGGCTCAGCTTTTTCGCCGGGCTCGGCTTCAAAGCCGGGCACCTTCACCACTTCAATGTTCTGCTTGGTGAAGCGCTCGATGTCTTGCATGAAGCCTTCTTCGTCCAGGCACACCAGGCTGACGGCTTCGCCGCTGTTGCCGGCGCGGCCCGTGCGGCCAATGCGGTGAACATAGTCTTCGCTCACGTTCGGGATTTCGTAGTTCACCACGTGCGGCAACTCGTCGATGTCAATGCCGCGTGCGGCAATGTCGGTGGCCACCAGCGCGCGAATCTCGCCGCTTTTGAAGCCGGCCAGCGCCTGCGTGCGGGCGGTCTGGCTCTTGTTGCCATGCAGCGCCATCGCGGGGATGCCGTTTTTCGTCAAATGCTCGGCCACGTTGTTCGCGCCAAACTTCGTTCGCGTGAACACCAGCACCTGGCTCCAGTTGTGCTCGGTGATGATGTGCGTGAGCAGCGCTTTTTTCTTGGCTCGGCCGACGGGGTGAATCGTCTGCGTGATGCGCTGCACCGTGGTGTTGCGCGGCGTGACCTGAATCGACTCGGGGTTCTTCAACAGGCCATTGGCCAGCTCACGAATCTCGTCGCTGAAAGTGGCCGAGAACAGCAGGGACTGCTTTTGCTTGGGCACCAGGGCCAGCACTTTTTTGATGTCATGGATGAAGCCCATGTCCAGCATGCGGTCGGCTTCGTCGAGCACCAGGATTTGGACTTGCGACAGGTCCAGCGTGCCTTGCTGCGCGTGGTCCAGCAGGCGGCCAGGCGTGGCCACCAAGATGTCCACACCGCGGCGCAGCTTTTCGATTTGCGCGCCCATGCCGACGCCGCCAAACATCACCATCGAGGTGAGGTCCAGGTACTTGCCGTAAGTGCGCACGCTTTCTTCCACCTGCGCCGCAAGTTCGCGGGTCGGCGTCATGATCAATGCGCGCACAGCGTTAACGCCGCGGCGGTTGGTCAGGCGTGGCTCGGTAGACAGGCGCTGCAACAGCGGCAGCGTGAAAGCCGCCGTTTTGCCCGTACCCGTCTGGGCGCCGCCCAGCAAGTCGCCACCGGCCAACACGGCCGGAATGGCCTGAGCTTGAATGGGCGTGGGGGTGTCATAGCCTTGCTCAAGCACGGCTTTAAGGATGGCCGGAGCCAACTTCAGATCTTCAAAGGTCATTAGGGAAAAGCGCCCACCGGGCGCAGGGTTCGGCTCATTCGACTGCGTGGCAGTCGCCAGTTGTTGGCCGAAGAAAACAAGGGAGAGAGGGCTTGCTCGGGCGTGGCCCGAATCCTCTCAGCAGAGTGCTGATGCCGCGGCAACTGAAGGCCTGCGGTGCTCCGATTGTGGCATGGATGGAAAGCTGGGCTTTACGGGTTACAGTTTGATGAATAAATGAATACTTAAGAAATATAAATTTCAGCCTGATCAGCCTGCACAAACTGAGCCCGAGGACCGCACCCGTGTCCTAAATCCTAAAGGCAAAGTTGAACTGGACGCCAACCTTCAGTGCGCGAATGTGTTGTGTCGGGGATCAGCGCCGGTTGAAGTGACTTTCATCAAAAAAGGAGTGTAAAAGATGGCAGATCGTCCATTCGAGTTTGATCTTTTCCGGTTGGTGATTGTTGAGCCGGATGTCTTCGATTTCATTGGCGAGCCAGTAAATGGCGACGACGGTATTTTGAAGATGATTCGTGAGGGCTGCGCATCAAAGCACGACGTATCTACATCTGGAGCAAAGAACCATTGGAAATGGAGCCTCAGGGATTTTGACGTCTCGACCTCGGACATTTTTGGCGCTTACGGTGGGATCGTTTCAACGAGATATGCACGGTCTCTTATAGAGCAGAACACTGCAATTGTTACGGATGATTCGATCATTGAGGGAACGTCTCACGCCGAACCCGCTGCGGCGTTACCAATACGGATAGTGTTCTACATGCAAAGGCACTTAGTAGCGGTTGAGCACAATAGCACGATCATGAGCTCACTCGCTTGGGTAGATGCCTTGCATCAGATTTTTGACAAGGCAGCGATTGCGCTCAATATTCGAACCCAAATTCGACTTGAGCCTGTTCCCGAAGCTAATCAAGTAATGGAGGCCTTTCATTCCTTCGAAAGGCTCACCCAAATTCGCGTGACATTGCGTTTGCCCAACCCTGAGATATCGCGATTTTCAAAGGGCCTGTACGACCAAATGAAAAACGGCGGGATTCGTGAATACTTAAATGACATAAAAAACGGAAGTGGATTGAGTCAAGCAGAAGGACGATTGCCTCACGCGATTGCTTCTTTGGCACAGGATGGATATAAAAAGGGTGAAGTTGTCATGTCCGGGCTTCGTCAGGGGCGACGAACACGGATAAAAACCGGCCGCACGGCCGCGCGTGGACAAGTGGAACGAGTTCGTGACTTCGTTCGCGGGCAGGTCACTGTTGCTAGGACCAAGGAAGCACAGTCAGCACTTGCGGCAATTCTTGAGGAGATAGATCGCATGCACCCTGCGCCAGAGCCTGATGCGAGTTAAGGCCAAGTATGAAATATTCGGACTACGCGCGAGTGATTTGGGGGGCAATTGTTGAGATAATTTTTGGAGTAGTTTTGTCCGCGCTTGTTTTTTTGTTTGTGGACGATCTTCAGCGCATCTTATTTTTGAAAGAAACTGTCAGTGATTTGCTGTCCGTGACTGGACAAGTTCTCTTTCCAGCTGCAGTTGCGATCTGGATAACCTATGTAAATATTGAGAGTACTAGCTTTGGAGACTATCTACGCTTCAAGCGTTCCGCACATGTTTTTCATTTTGGATTTATCTATCCGTGTTTGGTTTTTTTTGCTACGACTGTCTCACTGATTTTTTCCAAAGGAACTAAGTTCCTGATGTTTGTCGACGGGGTTATTTTTCTATTGGCTTATTGCGTCGCCGTTTTTCTCACCATGGTTTTCAACGTCACGACTGTGATGAGGCTTTACGGTTCATTTCGCGTTGAACTTGAAAAGGAGTTGGGCCGTGACCACGTCCAGTAGTGAGCGTGTAACGTGTTCCTCCACGTCTTCGTCGCGGACGGGGACCCTTATGGCTCGCGTAGGTGGCATTCTGTTCTACGGCACGGCACCGGGGGTGGGTGATGCAATGCCGATCTGACGACGGATGGATGGAGTGGAAGGCTGCGCAAGGAGCATCTATTCGCTATTCGCGAATAGCGAATAGGCGGCTAAACTAGCCTCATGAGCCGCACAATTTCTAACCCCCAAGTGGTGCTTCGCCCACAAGACGTGGTGGTGCTGCTTCGTTTGTCTTTGAGCGCAGACGGCGTTCCAACGTATGCCGCCTTGGCAGAGGAGCTCAAGCTCACGGCCTCCGAGATCCACGCGGGTGTGGACCGCGCGGTGGCGGCACAGTTGGCGCGCAAAGACGAATCGGGCAAGCCCGTCGTCTTGCTAGAGGCTTTGCGTTTGTTTGTGCAGCATGGCGTGCGCCACTGCTTTCCAGCCACACATGGCCCCATGGGGCGGGGCATGCCCACGGCGCACGCGGCTGCCCCGCTGAACAAGCTGATCGTGCAAAGCACCGAGCCTGCGCCCGTGTGGCCGCACAAAGATGGCACGGCTCGCGGTGTGGCGTTTTACCCGCTGTACCCGACGGTGCCCGATGCCGCCAAAAACAACCCCGATTTGTACGAGCTGCTGGCATTGGTCGACGCCGTGCGAGGAGGCAACATGCGCGAGCGTGCTTTGGCCATTGCTGAACTCGACAAACGCTGGGCCAACTGATGCAGGTGTTCAACCCCAACGACCCCAATGTGGTCATGCTGGAGAAAGTGGCCCGCAGTTTGGGGCCTGAGCTCTGCAGTCAATTGGTGTTTGTGGGTGGTGCCGCAGCAGGTTTGCTGATCACTGATTTGGCTTTGCCCGCTATTCGGCGCACGGACGATGTGGACGTCGTCACCAACGCCGAAGCCTTGGCCGACTATTACCGCTTTGAGGAACAGTTTCGAGGTTTGGACTTCTTGCAAGACCCAAGCCCTGATGCGCCCGTGTGCCGCTGGCGGGTGGATGGTGTGGCGGTCGATCTGATGCCCACGCAGGAAGAGATTTTGGGCTTTACCAACCGGTGGAATCGCATGGGCGTGTCCACCGCCCAAACGCTGACCTTGCCCAGTGGCGTTGGCATCCGTGTGCTGCGTGCCCCCGAGTTCATCGGCACCAAGCTGGAGGCGTTTTATGGCCGGGGCGGCGGCGATTATTTGTTCAGTCATGACATGGGCGACATCATCAGCGTGATCGATGGCCGCGCCTCCTTGCTGAACGAATGCCAGGACAGCTTGCTTCCTTTGCGTGTGTATTTGGCGGCGCAATTTCAACACCTGCTGGCGGATCGTCGCTTTATCGATGCCTTGCCGGGGCATTTGCCGCCCGATGCTGCCAGCCAGGCGCGTCTGCCGGACCTGATGGTCAAGATTCGTCACATTGCTGAGGTGTCCACGACGTGAACACCCAACAAGGCTGAACTGGGATAATGCAGGGTTGATTTCTCTGGCCTCCGCCATCTTGGAGGCAGTTCCACCTCACGCAAAGACAGCAAAGACACCATGGCCCAGTACGTTTTCACGATGAACAAGGTCTCCAAGACCGTTCCACCCAAGCGCCAGATTCTCAAGAACATCACGCTGAGCTTTTTCCCCGGCGCCAAGATTGGCGTGCTGGGCACCAACGGCTCGGGCAAGTCCACGCTGCTCAAGATCATGGCCGGCCTGGACACGGAAATCGAGGGCGAAGCCACGCCGATGCCTAACTTGAACATCGGCTACCTGCCGCAAGAGCCCAAGCTCAATGACGAGCACACGGTGCGCGAAAGTGTTGAAGCCGGCATGGGCGCGGTGTTTGCCGCCAAGGCCCGCCTGGAAGCCGTCTACACCGCCTATGGCGAACCCGACGCAGACTTTGACGCGCTGGCCGCCGAGCAGGCCGAGCTCGAAGCCATCATCGCCACCGGCGGCAGTGACTCTGAGCACCAACTCGAAATCGCCGCCGACGCACTGCGCCTGCCGCCGTGGGACGCCAAGATTGGCGTGCTCTCCGGTGGTGAAAAGCGCCGCGTGGCGCTGTGCAGCTTGCTGCTGTCCAAGCCCGACATGCTGCTGCTCGACGAGCCGACCAACCACTTGGACGCCGAGTCGGTGGACTGGCTCGAACAGTTCTTGCAACGTTTTCCCGGCACCGTAGTCGCCATCACCCACGACCGTTACTTCTTGGACAACGCAGCCGAGTGGATTCTGGAATTGGACCGTGGCCACGGCATCCCTTGGAAGGGCAACTACAGCACCTGGCTAGACCAAAAGGGCGAGCGCCTGGCGCAAGAGCAAAAGGGCGAGGAAGCCCGTGCCAAGGCCCTGAAGAAAGAACTCGAATGGTCACGCCAGAACCCCAAGGCGCGCCAAGCCAAGAGCAAGTCGCGTCTGGCCCGTTTTGAAGAACTGTCTGACTTCGAATACCAGCAGCGCAATGAAACGCAGGAGATCTTCATTCCCGTGGCCGAACGCCTGGGCAATGAAGTCATCGAGTTCAAGGGCGTGAGCAAGTCCTTTGGTGACCGCCTGCTGATTGACAACCTGAGCTTCAAAATTCCGGCCGGTGCCATCGTCGGCATCATCGGCCCTAACGGCGCGGGTAAGTCGACGCTGTTCAAACTGATCGCCGGTAAAGAGCAACCGGATGCGGGTGAAGTCGCCATCGGTAAAACGGCGCGCATGGCCTTTGTGGACCAGCACCGTGATGACTTGGCGAACGAAAAAACCGTGTGGGAAGACATCTCGGGCGGTCTCGACATGCTGACCGTGGGTCGCTTCACCATGCCCAGCCGCGCGTATGCCGGTCGCTTCAACTTCAACGGCGCTGACCAGCAAAAACGCGTGGGCATGCTGTCAGGCGGTGAGCGCGGTCGCTTGCATTTGGCCAAGACTTTGATTGCTGGCGGCAACGTGCTGATGCTGGACGAGCCGTCCAATGACTTGGACGTGGAAACCCTGCGCTCGCTCGAAGACGCGCTGCTTGAATTTGCGGGCTCCGTGATGGTCATCAGCCACGACCGCTGGTTCCTGGACCGCATCGCCACGCACATCCTGGCCGCTGAAGGCGACAGCCAGTGGACCTTCTTTGACGGCAACTACCAAGAGTACGAAGCCGACAAGAAGAAGCGCCTGGGTGAAGAGGGGGCCAAGCCCAAGCGCATGCGCTTCAAGGCTCTGAAGTAATGTCTGAAGACGAGGTCTTGGCCGCCACGCGGCTGTGGCTCGAAAAAGCCGTCATCGGCCTGAACCTGTGCCCCTTTGCCAAGGCGGTTTACGTCAAGAACCAGGTGAGGCTGGTCGTCAGCAAGGCGCGCCATGCTGACGACTTGCTCGAAGAGTTGGACCTCGAACTGGACTTGCTGGTGGCGACACCCGCCAGCGAAGTGGACACCACGCTCTTGATTCACCCGACGCTGTTTGAGGACTTCCTGGATTTCAATGATTTCCTGGAAGTGGCTGATGGCGTTGTGGAAGAGCACGAGCTCGAAGGCGTGATTCAACTCGCCAGCTTTCACCCGCGTTTTCAGTTTGACGGCACCGAGCCGGACGACATCAGCAACTACACCAACCGCGCGCCCTTTGCCATGCTGCATTTGCTGCGCGAGGACAGCGTTGAAAAAGCCGTCGAGGCTTTTCCTGAAGCCGAAGCGATTTTTGAAGAGAACATCAAGACGCTTGAAAAGCTCGGCCATGAGGGCTGGAAGGCGCTAGGGCTTCCGGGCTGAGTTGCGGCTGAGTTCGGCTCAGCCTGCGCTTGGTGACTCGCGCAAGCTTTCTCTTGCCGATTGACGTGGATCAAGCGGCGGCCTGACTTGCAGGCCTAAGCTGACCTCAAATCAACGAGGCAGGGGAGTTTTGTATGACCAAGAACGTAGGCACTTTCGACAGGACGCTTCGCGTCCTGCTCGGTTTGGTGTTGCTGTCATTTGTGCTGGTGCTTGAAGGGCCGGCGCGCTGGTGGGGCCTCGTCGGCCTGGTGCCTTTGCTGACCGGGCTTTTTTCTTTTTGCCCTTTGTATTCGCTGCTGGGCATCAGCAGTTGCCCGGTGAGTTCGTCCCGTTAAACCGGCACGAACCCAGCCGGAGACACTGGCTTACTTGCGCACTTCCATCGACATCACGGTGTAGTCGCCGTTGATTTGTTCGACCGTGAAGTTGACCTTGTCGCCCGCCTTGACGGTGTCGAGCAAGGCTTTGTCTTTGACCTGAAACACCATGCTCATGGGCGGCATGTCGAGGTTTTTGATTTCGCCGTGCTTGAGCGCGATCTTGCCGCCGGACTTGTCAACGCGGCGCACTTCGCCTTCAACGAGCGGCAGCGTCTGCGCGAAGGTCACAAAGGCGGCCGCGCTGAGCGTCAAGGCGAACCAAGCTTTGCCGGCAGTACGTGAGCTGAGGAAATTGATCATTGACGGGGTGTCCTTGTGGGTCGGTTCATCGTTCAGTGCGTTCAAGCCGTTTTGGCTTTACGGTTGTAGCTTTGGTAAACGCGGCTGCTGCCGTCGCGGCTGACCAGCAGCACGTCATACGCGTCGCGCCGATCGCCATAAACGGCGCCGTCCATGCCCGGTGAGCCGACCGGCATGCCGGGCACGGCCAGGCCCAGCACGGCGGGCTTTTCGCGCAGCAGGCGAATGATCTCGCGCGCAGGCACATGGCCTTCAATCGCGTAGCCACCCACCGAGCCGGTATGGCAAGAGCCGAATTGGGTCGGCATGCCCAGGCGCGTGCGGGCCGCGGCGTTGCCGGTTTCGTTCACGCGCACTGCAAAGCCATTGGCTTGCAAATGCGTTACCCAATCTTTGCAGCAGCCGCAGTCCGGGTCTTTCCAGACTTCGATCTGCGGCTTCACTCCGCTGGTCGCGGCTGGCGCTTGAGCTAATGCGGCGGGCAGCCAGGCCGCGCTGACTGCACCGGCCAGCAGGCTTAAAAGTTGTCGTCTTTGCATGGCAGAACTCCTTGAGTAGTCGGTAGAAATTCGCAGGCGCTCAGCGCGCTGCCACGGTGATGCGGCCCTTCATGCCGGCCGCAAAGTGGCCAGCCACCAGGCAGGCAAATTCAAAATCGCCGGGGCGATTGAAAGTCCAGACCAGACCGCCTTGCTTGCCGGGGTCCACGTGCGCCATGTAGGGCTCGTCATGCGCCATGTTAGGGAATTTCTCCATCAGCGCCGCATGCGCGTCGAGCTCTGCACGTGTGCCAATCACCAGTTCATGCAGCAGCTTGCCCGAGTTTTTGACGACGAAGCGCACGGTCTCGCCTTCTTTGAAGCTCAGCGTGTCAGGCGTGAAGCGCATCTTGTCGTCCATGGTGAGCGTGACGGTGCGCTTGACTGCTTTCAAGTCGCCGGCAATGCCCCAAGGCTTTTGTTCTTTGACAACCGGGCCTGTTGCCTTGGCTTTGTCACCATGGGCCAGCGCCGGAGTGGCGGTGGCTGCCAAGCCAGCGAGGGCGATGAAGGTGGCAATGCCCAGTTGTGAGGTTTTGGATAGGAGGGTGGAGGTGGTTTTTTTCATCTTGAATTTCGTTTGAGGTGAACTGTAATGAGCGCTGCCTGCCATCAATGGTGGCCTTCATGGCCCGCGCCGCCGGCGGGTTTGCGAATCTGAACTTCTGTCGCGGGCGTCGCGCTCGGCGCTGCTTTTGCCGCGGGGCTGGCCGCAGGGCTTGGGGTCTGGCGCGGCGCTTCAGTCAATGCGCCCTTCCATTCGTAAGCCTGTGTGCCGGGCGGCTGCTTGTACCAGCCCGGGTCTGAATAGTCACCGGGCTTTTGGTTGCGCCGCACCTTGACCATGCTGAACATGCCGCCCATCTCCACCCCGCCGTAAGGGCCCTTGCCGGTCATCATGGCCGCGGTGTTGTCGGGGATCAGCATCTGCATTTCGCCCATGTCGGCCATGCCGCGCTCGCCCATCACCATGTAGTCGGGCACAGACTTTTGCATTTTCTTGATCAGGCCGCGGTGGTCAGCGCCGATCATGGTCGGCACGTCGTGGCCCATGGCGTTCATGGTGTGGTGGCTCTTGTGGCAATGAAAAGCCCAGTCGCCTTCTTCGTCGGCCAAGAACTCGATCTGCCGCATCTGGCCCACGGCCACGTCGGTGGTCACTTCATACCAGCGCGTGGACTTAGGCGTGGGGCCACCGTCCGTGCCCGTGACCAGAAATTCATGGCCGTGCAAATGAATCGGGTGGTTGGTCATCGTCAGATTACCAAAGCGAATGCGAACCTTGTCGTTGTGACGCACGTTCAGCGTATCAATGCCAGGGAAGATGCGGCTGTTCCAGGACCACAGATTGAAGTCCAGCATGGTCATGATCTTGGGCGTCATGCTGCCGGGATCAATGTCGTAGGCGTTGAGCAAGAACACAAAGTCGCGGTCCACCGTTTCGATGAGCGGATGCTTACCGTTTTTGTCGAGCTTGGGGTGCGTCACCCAAAAGCCCATCATGCCCATGGCCATCTGCGTCATTTCGTCAGCATGCGGGTGGTACATGAAGGTGCCTGGCCGGCGCGCCTCGAACTCGTACACAAATGTTTTGCCCACCGGAATGGCCGGCTGGGTTAAACCTGAAACGCCGTCCATCCCATTGGGCAGACGCTGGCCGTGCCAATGCACGCTGGTGTGTTCGGGCAGCTTGTTGGTGACAAAAATCCGCACCTTGTCGCCTTCGACCACCTCGATGGTCGGGCCAGGGCTTTGCCCGTTGTAGCCCCACATGTGGGCTTTGAAGCCGGGCGCCATTTCGCGCACCACGGGCTCGGCCACCAGATGGAATTCCTTGACGCCCTGGTTCATGCGCCAGGGCAGGCTCCAGCCGTTGAGCGTCACGACGGGGTTGAAGGGCCGGCCGTTGGGCGGCGCCAGCGGAGCAGCCGTGTCGGGGCTGTTCATCATGGCCGGCTCGGGCAGCGCGGCCATGGCGACCTTGCTGACGGAGGCGGCGGCCACGGCAGACATGGCGGCGGTGTTGAAAAAATTGCGTCGGTTCATGTTGGGCTTCATGGCGGTCTTGATGTTGTTCACAGGCTCTGGCCTTCAATGCCCCGCAGCAGCGCTGGCGGCCGATGTGGCTTTGGCTGCGTCATCGGCCAAGGCGGGCGCGACGCCGGCCAGCAGGGTTTGCAGGTCGGTATCGGCCAGCCAGAAGTCGCGCCGCGCTTCGATTGCGGCATTGCTCGCCTGGGCTTTGAGCTTGACGTCGCCCAGCAAGTCAAACACGCTGGACAGCATGCCGTTGTAGCGCAGCACCATCTCCTCGTTGATGAACTCATGCAGAGGCTGGACTTCGGTTTGCTGAAAGCGCGCCAGGTCGTAGCGGCTGCGGTAGCGCTGGTAGGTCAGGCGCGCGTCGCTGCGCGCTTGCACGGCCATGCCGCGCAGGGCGGCAGCGTCTTCCATCGCGTCCCACAGGTCGGCCGGCCGCTCGATCTGGCGCGTGGCCTCTTTGCGCTGCAGTTGCATGCGCGCGATATTCAGGTCTTCTCGCGCTTGCAGGCTGCGCCGCTCGATGTCGGGCAAGTCGCGCGGCGCATCGGGCAAGGCGGGCAGGGCGGCGGGTAGGGCAAAGGCGGTTTGCGGCCCCCACAAACCCATCAGCACGATGAGTTTTTCACGGGCGGCAAAGGCGTTGTCCTGCGCGCGGACCAGGTCGGCAGCGGCTTCGGCCAGCAGAACTTGCTGGCGCGCCTGCTGCAGCCGGCTCCAGTTGCCAACCCGGGCCAGTCGCCTGGCCAGTTCACCGCTGTTTTCAGCGGCTTGACGCGCGGCCTGCAGGGCCGTGACAGATTCAGCCGCCGCCACTGCGTTGATCCAGGCTTTGCGCGTGTCGGCAGACAGCTGCGTGATTTGCTGGCGCGCCTTGAGCTTGGCCGGTGCGTTGGGCCCAAACTGGTCTGAGATGGCCAGGCCTTCGGTCCCCAGCATGAATTGCAAGCCCGGGTTGTTGAGCAAGGCGATGCGCACGGCCGCGTTAGCGTCCACCGGGGCTGCGAGCATGCGGGCGATTTCGGCGCTGTGGTCAGCGCCGGGTGTGGGCAACGTGAAGCTAGTGCTTGTGTTTGTTGCGTCAAGGCCGACCACTTTGCCCGCGCTGTCTCGCTGCAAGCCTTGCACGCTCGTTTCAGGCAGGCTGGTGGCGCAGCCGGTCAGCAGCGCGCTCAAGGCCAGGGCCGCCCCGAGGCTGGAAAGTTTCGGGCTCATGGCTGGCTCCTTGGCTGGGCAGGCTGAAGAGGCGCGGTAGAAGCGCTGTTTTCGAGCTTGAGCAAGTCGATATGGCCGCGCTTGAACTGGCCCACTTCATCGTTGGCGCGGCGCCAGTCGGCGCTTTGGCTTTCCACGCCCTGTGCCAGTCCGGACAGCGGGCTTTGGTAGACCGCTGCGGGCACTTGCGCCAGCGGGTCGGCGGCGCGGTAGGCGGGCTGAGGATTCGTGCGTGGGTAAGCCGTGGACTGAGCTTGCGCGGCCGCAAGGGCAGGGGCCAACGCAAAGGCCAGCGCCAACAGCGGCGGCGTGGTCGCGATTTTTAATTGATGAAAACGTGTCAAGGGAACTCCTGATGTCGCATGCCCTGCGGCACGCAAAAAAAGCCGAGTCGCCCGCGGCAATGCGGGGCTTGGCATGTACAGACCCAGTTTGGGCCTGGTCTTCAGGAAATGGGCGGTTTTTGGTCGCGCGCTGCTGGAGCGCTGGCGAACTGCAGGCCCTTGGCCGCTGGCGCTGCATGAGGTGCAGGCAGGGCTTGGACTTCCGATGCCGACACGACCAGGGCCACTGCATGGCAGGTCTGGCAAGCTGAGCAGGTGTCGCAATGGGTCAGTACGGTCGCGGCCGTCGGCTCGGCGGTCGAGTCGGCATGGGCTTTCGCGTGCACATGCGCCTTGGCTTGCGCCCCGTGATCCGCGCAGTCTTGCATGGCGTGGTGCGGCCCAGCCGCCGCCATGGCGTCGCCCATGCCACCGCTCAGTGGCAGCAAAAGCACAAGAAGCATGAGCACGAAAAAACGCATGGGCTTGATGATAAAGCCAGCCACAGCGCTCGGGCTGAGTACCGGGCAAAAGCCTTGCAACCCCTTGCGCTGGCTCAAGTTGCGGCCAGCGTTTGGGCCGCCTTGTCCAGCCACATCTGCAGGCTGTCGAGCAAGTCCTTGCGGCTGAAAGAGCAGCTTTCCTCGGTGAATAAGGCGCTCGATTCGAGCCGGCTCAACAACTGCCCAAGCACATCGGCATAGCGGGGCGGCAAGGCCGACAGCAGGTCCTGCTGACTTTGCGCCAAGTCAGAAAATCCGGCCGCTGTGAGCGCATCACTGCGTAGCCCGTCCAGGCCTGACTGCAGTGCTTGCAGCGCGGCCTCGTGGTCTGGTTTCAGCTTGGGCTTCATGCCGAAACGGGCACCGGCTGGCGCTTGGGCATCTTGTCAAACACCAGCGTCACCAGGGCCAGCACGGCAAAAGGCACGCCCACCCAGCCCAGTCGGCTCAGGCCCAGCGTGTCCAGCAGGGCGCCGCTCATCACGCTGCCCAGGGCCGTGCCCACGTACAGCATGGAGCCGTTCAAGCTCAGCAGCAGTGGCGCCTGCGCGGGTGACAGGCTGGCCAGCCGGCTTTGTTGCGGCGCCATCATGCCAAAGCCAGCCACGCCCCACACCACCATGGCGGCAATCGTCAATGCCATGTGGCCTTGGGTCAGCGGCAGCAGAGCCATCATCAGCACCAGCACTGACAGCTGCAACTTGAGCGCCCGCAGTGGGCCAAAGCGGTCATTGGCCCAGCCGCCGATCAAGGTGCCGACGATGCCTGAAAAACCAAAGGCGGCCAGGCTGAGCGAGAGCTCTGTCGTGCTCATGGGGTTGAGCGCCTGCAGCACCGGCCCGATGTAGGCGAACACACTGAAGATGGCCACAAAATAAAGCAAGGTGCGCAGCCACACCCGCAACACGGCCGGCTGCAAAGCGGCAGCACGAAAGCCTGCAAAGCTGCTACCCGCGCTGGCCATGTTGGCCGGGATGATCCAGCTGGCGGCCACCAGCGCGCCCAGGCTGGCCACGGCCGACAACCACACCGGCACGCGCCAGCCGTATTCAAAACCCAGCCACGCGCCCACGGGTACGCCTACTGCGTAACTGATGCTGATGCCCAGAAAAGAAATAGACAAAGCCTTGCCGCGCTGAGCCGGCGCCACCATGCTCACCGTGAGTGCCGAAGCCACCGCCGTGAACATGGCACCCGCGCCCATCAGGACCCGACCGGCCAGCAGCCAGCCCAGCGAAGGCGCCAGCGCGCACACCGCGCAGCCGCCACCAAACATCAGCAGCGCCAGCTGAATTGCCCGCTTGCGGGGCCACTTGGAGGTGGTGATGACGAGAACCGGGGCCAGGATGGCGGTGGCCACCGCATAAGCCGTCATGGCCTGACCGGCGGCTGCCAGGCTGATGCCCAGCGAAGCGCTCATGGGGCCCAGGATGCCGCCGAGCACGAAGGCTCCGCTGCCGATGACGAGATTGCAAAGAGAGAAAAAATACAAGATAGGGGGCATGGGGTGGATTGTCTCCTTTGTTCTCTTTTGTCTCCTTCGCGTCCTCGACTGGCGCCGCATCGGGTGCATCCCTAGGGCCAAGGCGCTGGCCAGCTTGTAGGCTTGGTACCAGACATCGAAAGCCGACGTGAACCCTGAAAAAAACCCTCAACCGAACCCTCCACAGCCTGAAGCGACACACTTCGCTGTCTGGCCCAAGCGCTTGCCGCGCCACATCCAGCCGCCGGCCACCTCGCTATGGCACAACCTGGCTGTGAGCGCGCTGCGCTACCCCGACAAACCCGCCCTGGTGTTTTTTGAGCAGGTGCTGACGTATGCGCAATTCAAGGCGCAAGCCGAGCACTTGGCCGCAGCCCTTTACGGCTGGGGCGTGCGTGCAGGCGATCGCGTCTTGCTCAACCTGCAGAACTGCCCGCAGGCCGTGGTGGCGCACTTCGCCATCCTGCGGGCCAACGCCGTGGTGGTACCCGTCAACCCCATGAACCGGGCTGAAGAGCTCAAGCACTACATCACCGACCCGGGCGCGCGCGTGGCCATCACCTCGGCCGACCTGGCCCCCGAGCTGGCCAAGGCGCATGCGCAATTGCCACCAGGCCAGCGGCTCACACACCTGCTGGTGACGCACTTCAGCGATGCGATGCCGGCCGATGCTTCCAGCGCGGCCATGCCCGAGGCGTGGCGCGACTGGCTGCTAACCCGGCATGCCGCGCCGCAGTTGGAAGATTGCCAAGTGCTGACCTGGACTGAAGTGCTGGCCCAGGCAAAAGCCGCCGACTTGCCGCCCCACACCGCCGGCCCGTCCGATCTGGCTGTGCTGCCCTACACCAGCGGCACCACCGGCCTGCCCAAGGGCTGCATGCACACGCACGCCGGCCTCATGCACAACGCTGTGGCCACTTGCCTCTGGGGCAACAGCACGTCTGAAAACGTCGGCCTGCTGGTCGTGCCCATGTTTCACATCACGGGTATGGTGTCTGTCATGCACGCGTCCATTTACGCCGGCGCCACCCTGGTGGTGATGCCGCGCTGGGAGCGCGAGCTGGCCGGGCATTTGATCTCGCGCTGGCGCGTCACGCACTGGACCAACATCCCCACCATGGTGATCGACTTGCTGGGCAGCCCGAACGTGGCCAGCTTTGACCTGAGCAGCCTCGTCTACATAGGCGGTGGTGGCGCGGCCATGCCGCAGGCCGTGGCGCAGCGCTTGATGGAGCAATACGGCCTGCGCTACATCGAAGGCTACGGCCTGACGGAAACCGCCGCGCCTTCGCACAGCAACCCGCCGGACAACCCGCGCCAGCAATGCCTGGGCATTCCTTTCATGGGCACCGATGCACGTGTGATCGACCCCATCAGCTTGGCTGAGTTGCCGCCGGGTGAGCAGGGTGAAATCGTCATCTGCGGGCCACAAGTCTTTCAGGGCTATTGGCGCCAGCCTGAAGCGACAAAGGCGGCCTTTATCGAGATCGACGGCAAACGCTTTTTTCGCTCAGGCGACCTCGGTCATGTGGACGCCGAAGGTTACTTCTTCATCACCGACAGGCTCAAGCGCATGATCAATGCGTCGGGCTTCAAGGTCTGGCCGGCCGAGGTGGAGGCGCTGATGTTCAAGCATCCTGCCATTCAAGAGGCGTGCATCATTTCGGCGCAAGACGCGTACCGCGGCGAAACAGTCAAGGCTGTGGTCGTGCTGCGTGCCGAGGCCAAAGGCAAGGTTCAGCCGCAAGACATCATCGATTGGTGCCAGGCCAACATGGCGGCCTACAAGTACCCGCGCATCGTCGAGTTGGTCGATGTGCTGCCCAAGAGTGGTTCGGGCAAGGTCATGTGGCGCCTGCTGCAGGAAGCCGAAGGCAAAAAATCCCCTCTGGCATGATCAGGCGACGGGGCTTCCCCGGGCTCTGCATCACTCACCACCGCTGACCATGAACCCGCCTGACCGGCCCCAAAAACGCAGCAGCAGCTTTCCGTTACCTCGGCCCGACGCAGATCTGGGCAAGCCCTTGTCCGGCTGGCGCCTGCGCATCTACACCATCATTTTTGAAGCCGACACCGTGGCCGGCAGGCGCTTTGACGTGCTGCTGATCTTGGCCATTCTTGTGAGCGTGAGTGTGGTGATGGCTGACAGCGTGCAGGATTTGCACACGCGCCATGGCCAGATGTTCAAGTGGGCAGAGTGGCTGTTCACGCTGATCTTCACCCTTGAATACCTCGCCCGCCTGGCTTGTGTGCGCCACCCCTTGCGCTACGCCACCAGCTTTTTTGGTGTGATTGATTTGCTGGCGGTGCTGCCCACTTACCTGGCGCTGTTCTTCCCTGAGTTGTACGCCTTGATTGATGTGCGCGTGCTGCGTTTGCTGCGGGTTTTTCGCGTCTTCAAGCTCGCCGCCTATGTGGTCGAGTACCAAACACTGGCCTCGGCACTGGCTGCCAGCCGCCGCAAGATTCTGGTGTTTCTTTCGGGCGTGCTGATGCTGGTGCTGATTCTGGGAACCATCATGTACGTGGTGGAAGGCCCTGGCAATGGTTTCACCAGCATCCCTACTTCGGTCTACTGGGCTATCTCCACGCTCACCACCGTGGGCTTTGGCGACATCACGCCCAAGACGGACCTGGGGCGTTTGATTGCGTCTTTCATGATGTTGATGGGCTGGGGCACACTGGCCGTGCCCACCGGTATCGTCACGGCCGAAATGGCGGCGCAGCGCTCGGGCCGCAGGCCGCCAGCGCCCACCACACGCACTTGCCACGAATGCCTGACGGAAGGGCATACGGCTGACGCGCACTATTGCGACAACTGCGGCGCGAAGTTGCCGGCGTATCAGGCCGGAAGTTGAAGCAAGTCGGACTTACTTCCCGCTTGGCAGAGTGAGCCGGCGCGGCGTGATCTCCACCGAGTCACTGCCCGTGCTCATCCACACCGTGCCGTCCTGAATCGTCACTTGCAGTTGCATGCTGCGCTCAGCCAGCTTGGCCAGCGCCTGGCTTTGGGCCGCGTCGATCTGCCACACCACCAGGTTGCTGGCCCGCGTGAGCTTGGTCTCAATGGCTTTCCACCACACCGGCGTGCTGCTGGCAAAGCTGAACACCGTCACGCGCTCGGCCCGGCCAGCGGCTTTCATCAAGCGCTTGTCGTCAGGCTGGCCCACGTCGATCCAGTGGCGAATGGCCTCGGTGTAGTCCTTGTGCCAAAGGGCAGCCTCGTCCACATCCCACAAGTCCTTGGCAAATTCCAGGTGCCCGCTCTTGTCGTCTGCCGTCACGTTCAAGGCAAAAGCCAGCACGCGGATCATCATGCGTTCGTCGGCCTCTGAGGGGTGGCGCGCAATCACCACGGAATGGTCGGCGTACACGCCGCGGTCCATGTCGGCGATTTGCAAGGTGGCTTTGTAGATAGTGGCTTTGAGTGCCATGGGGCGGTCTTCTGTGAGGCTGGGGGAAACGCCTATTGGAACAGCCTTTGAAAGTGCCGCGCTCCCGGGCCGCACCCCGCTATAGTGTCGGCTCGCCGCAGATGAGCGACCCCATCCAAAAGAACCCCGGAGACTTCCTTAAATGAGCACACTTTTCAGCGCCACCATTGCCGGCAGCCTGCCCAAGCCCGCCTGGCTGTCCGAGACCGAAAAACTCTGGCCGCAATGGAAGGCCGAGGGCGCTGAGCTGCAGCAAGCCAAGGCCGACGCCACACTTTTGTGGATCAAGGCGCAGGAAGACGCCGGCCTGGACGTGATTGGCGACGGCGAGCAGTCGCGCCAGCACTTTGTGCACGGCTTTTTGGAGCAGGTCGAAGGCATCGACTTCGAGCACAAGGTCAAGATGGGCATTCGCGACAACCGCTATGACGCCATGGTGCCGCAGGTGATTGCCGAGCTGCGCCTGAAGGGCCGCGTGCACGCGACTGAGGCTAAGCTGCTGCGCGCCCACACCAACAAAAAAATCAAGTTCACACTGCCCGGCCCCCTGACCATTGTGGACACCGTGGCTGACCGTTTTTACGGCGACAAGATCAAGATGGCCATGGCCTTTGCCGAGCTGCTGAACCAGGAAGCCCTGGCTTTGCAGGCTGACGGCGTGGACATCATCCAATTCGACGAGCCGGCCTTCAACGTGTACATGAAAGACGCTGCCGACTGGGGCGTGAAAGCCCTGGAAGTGGCCGCGCGCGGCCTGACCTGCACGACCGCCGTGCACATTTGCTACGGCTACGGCATCAAAGCCAACACCGATTGGAAAGCGACGCTGGGCGAGGAATGGCGACAGTACGAAGCCATCTTCCCGGCGCTGGCCAAAAGCAGCATTCAGCAGGTCAGCCTCGAGTGCTTCCATTCGCATGTGCCGCCACATTTGATGGCGCTGCTCGAAGGCAAAGACGTGATGGTCGGCGTGATTGACGTGGCCAGCGACGTGATTGAAACGCCTGAGCAGGTGGCCGACACCATTGGCGAAGCAATGAAGTACGTGCCAAAGAATCGCATCCTGCCGTGCACCAACTGCGGCTTGGCACCCATGAGTCGCGAGGTGGCCATGGCCAAGCTCGAAGCGCTGGCCAAGGGCGCGGCGCTGGCTCGCGAACGCTACAAGTAATCAGCTGGTCGTCATCAGCCGGGCAGCAAGCTCGCGGGCATCGCGCCCCTGAGCGCGTTGCACAGCACCACGGCCTCGGCGGCCAGCAGGTCGCTGCGGCTCAAACGCCGTTCGCTG
The DNA here is from genome assembly GCA_040400945.1 of Polaromonas sp. Lineage (GTDB taxonomy): Bacteria > Pseudomonadota > Gammaproteobacteria > Burkholderiales > Burkholderiaceae_C > Polaromonas. The sequence continues at coordinate 366,490 of JBBAPG010000002.1, forward strand.
GCGGCCCAGGCTGGGTCGTCCAGCAGCACGGCGCGCATGACGCCAGGCAGCACCCCGCTACTCAGCGGCGGCGTGTACCAGCGACCGGCCAGCTTGACAAACACATTGCTGCGGCCGCCTTCAGTCAACTCGCCTTCGGCATTGAAGAACAGCTGGTCAAAGGCGCCGGCCGCCTCGGCGCTTTTCCAGGCGGCGTCGTAGCGGGCGCGCAGCGTGGTCTTGTGCGCGAGGAAAAGGTCATTGGCCTCAGTGGTTTCATCGGCCAGCAAAAAATAAACGGGCTCTTTGAGTGCTTGCAGCGGCGCAGTTTGCACGCTGCAGGTGCCGTCAGGCTTGAGCGCCAGACGCAGCCGATGCGGCTGGCCAGCGGGCATGGCGGTCATCGCGGTGAGGGCCGCTTGCAGTGCTCCGCGCACGGTGGCCTCGTCCCACGCAAAGCCGAACTGCTGCGCTGAGGCTTCAAGCCGCGCCAGGTGACGCGGCAAATTTCGACAGCCTTCACCTTGGTTGGCATACATGGTTTCAAACAGCTCGAAATCGGGTGCCAGACCGGTCAAGAATTGCGCCTTCAAGGCGCATTCTTCCCACTCGTCTTGCGCCCGGCTGTCATGCACGATGCCCGCGCCCACGCCCATCTGGCCCTGGCGCAGGCCAGCCTCGGGGGACTCCAGCAACAAAGTGCGGATTGGCACGCTCAGGCAAAAGTCGCCAACTGCCCCAGGCTTTCCGGCTTCAAACCAGCCAATCGCGCCGGTATACAAGCCGCGCGCATCGGGCTCCAGTTCGCGAATGATTTGCAGGGCCCGCCGCTTGGGCGCACCGACGATGGAGCCGCAGGGAAACACGGCGCGCAGCAGCTCGGCCAGCGTGGCGTCAACGCGCAAACGGGCCTGCACCGTGGACGTCATTTGCAGCACCTGGCCAAAGCGCGCCACTTCAAAACGCTGCGGCACGGACACGCTGCCGGGCTCGGCCACACGGCCCAGGTCATTGCGCAGCAAGTCCACGATCATCACGTTCTCGGCGCGGTTTTTTGGGTCGCTGGCCAGCGCGGCGGCGCGGCGCTGGTCTTCGGCTTCATCGTGCGGCGTGCTGGCGGGCGCCGTGCCTTTCATGGGGCGTGCTTCCAGCAGGCCTTCGGTGTGCCGCACAAAAAGTTCAGGCGAGAGCGACAGCACGCTGCGGCCGTCGGGCAGGCCTATGAGGGCGCCGAAAGGCACGGGCTGGCGCGCGCGTAGGCGGCGGTAAAGCGCCAGTGGCGAGCCGTAGACCTGAAAGTACAGGCGGTAGGTGTAGTTGACCTGGTAGCAGTCGCCGGCTTCGATGTAGCCATGCAGTTGCGCCAGCGCCGCTCCAAAGTCTGGCTGGCTGACCGCCTTTCTCACGTCTGTGATGCCTGCATGGCCTGCGCCCGCGAAACTGCTGGCTTGTGCCACAGCCGCATTCGCCTTGGCTGCCAGCCACTCGTCAACCTGCGCTGAGGTCAAGCGTTTGCAGTGTTCAAACAGCAAGATCTGGCTTGGCTGCACCGCTGGCTTGGGTGCCAGGCCATGCAGCTCACAGCCCAGCTCAAAGCTCAGCAAGCTCACAGCATGCCAGCCACGCGCCAAGGCGGCCTGCATTTGCTCAAACGCTGGGTCCAGGTCGTCTGCACCCGCAATGCTCAGCGTTGCGACATGCCCCGTGTACAGCCGCGAGGCCGCAGGCCCGGCTTGCTGGTCGTCCAGCAGGGCAAAGCAGCCCAGTGCTGAGAAGGTGTCGGACGCTGGCATGGGGTCTGGGAAATATGGAATTGGGCGCAGGACTACGGGTAAATTACGATGCAAGCGCTGCCAAAGGTTCAGCGCGGTGGCGATACTAACCGTGTCGCCCGCAAGCGTCAGCGCTACATCAGGATTTCCTCGAAAGACAGCCATGCCCAACGACACGACGCACGACCACGCGCATCCCCATTCGCACCCCCATGCGCACCCGCATTCCCATTCGCATGACGCACCCGCCACGGCGCGCTGGCAAAACGACGGCGTGCGCGTGATCGGCAGCCACCAGCTGGACGGCAATACCGCGCAAACGCCGGGCATGGACCGGCAGGCCGCCATCAACTTCGCGCGCGTGGGCGCGCAAAAGTTGTGGGCTGGCACCGTGACGATTCATGCGGGTGCCAAGACGGGCGCGCACCACCACGGACCGCTTGAAAGCGTGATTTACGTCATTCGCGGCAAGGCGCGCATGCGCTGGGGTGAGAACCTCGAATTCACAGCTGAAGCTGGGCCGGGCGACTTCATTTACGTGCCGCCCTATGTGCCGCATCAAGAGATCAATGCCAGCCCGGACGAGGCGCTGGAATGCGTGCTCTGCCGCAGCGACGGCGAGGCCGTCGCCGTGAACCTCGATATCGAACCTGTAGAAAAACCGCAGACCGTGCTGTGGATAGACCCGACTCATCCGCAGGGCGGCGTCTGAATCAGCGAAGCCAAGAATTCAAGGAAACCAAATGAAAGCCATCTGGAACAACGCCGTCATTGCCGAGAGCCCCGAAACGGTTGTGCTCGAAGGAAACCACTATTTTCCGGCAGACTCTCTCAAGCGAGAGTTCATCACCTTCAGCAACCACCACACCATGTGCAGCTGGAAGGGGCAGGCGAGCTACTACTCCTTGCTCGTCAATGGCGAGATGAACACGGATGCAGCTTGGTATTACCCTGACCCCAAGCCCGAAGCCGAAGAGATCAAAGGCCATGTGGCCTTCTGGAAGGGCGTGAAGATCGAGGCTTGATTTCAATCCACGGAGGCGTCTCATGTTCAAACACATTCTGGTTCCTGCAGACGGCTCCGACAACGCGCACCGCGCCATCGCCAAGGCGATTGGTTTGGCCCAGGCCTTCAAAAGCAAGGTCAGCGTGATCTACGTCATCGACCCCTATGCCTTCACCGGCGTGGGGACTGACTTTGCGTATGGGCAGGCCGAGTACCTGGCTTCGGCCACGGCGGAAGGCAACGAGGCGCTGCGCGTGGCCCGCGAGGCCTTCGAAGTAGCTGGGTTGGAGTCCAGCACCGCCGTGGTGGAGGGGCACTCGGTCTACAAGGGCATTCTGGAGAGTGCCGCCGACTTGGGGGCTGACCTGATCGTGATGGGCTCGCACGGCCGGCGCGGCCTGCAAAAACTCATGCTGGGCAGCGTGACATCGCAAGTGCTGTCGCATGCGCACCTGCCGGTGCTGGTGGTGCGCGACTGAGGTTCAGCGCAGTAGTCGCTGAATTCAGCCCCGCACGTCTGCCACCGGTTCCTGACCAAAATCCGGCCTGGCCAGATAAGCCAATACGCGGCGCGCGGCATCGGTGGGCGAGCTGAGTTGCCCATCGGCATGCAAGCTGGCAAAGCCCGCGCGGTCGGGGAACAAGGCGTCGTCGCCGCTGCGCAATTGCAATTGCATGTCTGTGTCGATCACGCCCGGCGCCAGCGAGCAGACGCGGGCACCATTGGCCAGCAAAGCTTGCTCCAGCACCAGGCAGCGTGTGAAGTGGTCCATACCGGCCTTGGCCGCGCAGTACGCGGTTTGCGATGCCATCGCCCGCCGACCCAGGCCTGACGAAATGTTGAGCACGCGGCGCTGGCCGGGCCAAGTTTCAGTGGCTGCCAAAAACGCGCTGCACAGTTGCATAGGTGCCTCCAGCCCGATGCGCAGCGCTTGCCCCAGGTCATCCAGATCGCTCGCGGCCAGCGGCGCAATGCGCGGGATGACGGCGGCATTGTTGATGAGGGTGACGCTTGAAAAAGCGGCGCCGTCCTGCGCTTGCAGCCAGTCCTTGAGCCGGCGCGCCACAGCGGCGCCCAGCGCCAGGTCGCCGGTCCATTGCACCAAGGGCGCTCCCATCACTTGGGCCTTGGCCGCCAGTTCAGCGTTGACGTGGCGCGAAATACCCAGCAGCGTGTGGCCGGGTGCCAGCAGTTGTTCGGCCGTGCTCAAGCCCATGCCGCGTGAGTGACCGGTCAGGACGGTGAGGTGTTGCGTGTTCATTTGCAGATGATAGGTGCCATCAAAATGGCGCGGGGCTCGACAAGTCCAGCACAGCCCCCGTCACCGGATGCATGAAGCTCAGCCAGGAGGCATGCAAGAGTAATCGCTCTGAGCGTGCGCAAACCTGAGCATCGGCATACAAGGCATCTCCCAGGATCGGATGCCCGATCGCCGCCAAATGCACGCGCAACTGATGCGTGCGCCCCGTCAAGGGCTCCAGCAGCAAACGACTGCTCAGGCCATCATGTCCAAGCCCATCGAGCCGCCAGCGCGTTTGGCTTGGTTTTCCGGCTGCGTCGATCACCCGCAGCGGCCGGCGTGGCCAGTCCACGGCAATCGGCAGATCAATCAGGCCCCAGTCGTCATCGCTTCGAGGCGCTACGAGCTGGCCGTTGACGACGGCCGTGTACTGCTTGTGGACTTGCCTAAGCGCGAACGCTTCGCTGAGCCGGCGTTGCGCCTCCGCGTGCCTGGCCATCACCATCAGGCCGGAGGTTGGCTGGTCCAGCCGATGCACCACCAGCGCCTCGGGGTGAGTCGCCTGAACGCGGGCGCTCAGGCAGTCTTGCTTGTCCGGGCCGCGACCGGGCACAGCCAACAGGCCGCTGGGCTTGTTCAGCACCAACAGGTCATCGTCGGCGTGAACGATCTCGAAAAGCAAGGCAGGGGCGCGGGCAGGCTCAGCGCTGCTGTGCGCGTCGCTCCTCGCGGCGCATGAAGAGGTACAGGCTTTCGACCTTTTCGCGCGCCCAGGGCGTTTTGCGCAAGAACTTCAGGCTGGACGCCACGCTGGGCTCGCTCAAAAAGCAGCGAATCGCGATGCGTTCGCCCAGGCCTTCCCAGCCGTAATGCGCGTGCAGCGCCACCACGATGGCCTCCAGGGTGAGGCCGTGCAGCGGGTTGCCCTGCTGCGCCTTGGGCGCTGGCGGTGTGTCGCTCACAGGCGTGTGTTCAGGCGCAGTCACGGACAGGGCGGGTGTTTATTTGTTTTTCAGCTTGCCGCGTACCGGCACCACCGTGACGACGGACGGGCGCACCGCGTCAGGCGACACGGGCTTGGGCGGCGCGGTGTCTTTCTTTGGTTTTTTGACCATCTTTTGCGATCCCATACCTTTTGCCATGCTCTTCTCCCTGTAATTTGAAGCCGCCCGGTGGCAGCGAAGTTTTGATTATCGGGGCAAGGAAGGGCAAGGAAGGGCAAGGACGAGGCTGCGTTAAGCTTCCCCGCCCATGTCCAGCACTCATTTACAACCTACTTTTTCCGACCTCACGCGTCAGCGTGACTTTATGCGCATGTGGTTTGCGCGCCTGTCAGGCACCACCGGTAACCAGATGTTGATGGTGGCCGTGGGTTGGCAGATGTACGACATCACGGGCAGTGCCTGGGATCTGGGTCTGGTGGGCTTGTTTCAGTTTGTGCCGGCCTTGCTTCTCACCCTGCTGGCGGGCCATGTGGCCGACCGCCGGCATCGCGGCCGGATCGTGGCGGCCTGTTTTTTGGCACAGGCCCTGGTGGCGCTGACGCTGGTCTCTGCCACCCAGGGCGTTGGGGGCGCACCCTGGGCCACGCGTGAGTTGTTGCTGGGTCTGTCGGTGGTGCTGGGTGCGGCGCGTGCCTTTCAAATGCCAGCCCAGCAGGCCCTCACGCCGGTGCTGGTACCACAGGCCATGCTGTCGCGGGCCATGGCGTTCAGCTCGGCGGGCATGCAGGCGTCGGTGATTGGCGGGCCTGCTTTGGGAGGCCTGATTTTTGTGGCGGGTGCTACGGCGGTGTATGCCACGGCGGCAGTGTTGTTCTTGCTGGCCTGTTGGCTGGTCGCTGGTGTGCGTTATGCGCATGTGGCGCCGCCTGCAGCGTCCGTCACCTTGGCGTCCGTGCTGGCGGGCGCTACCTTTGTCTGGCGGCGAAAGGCACTGCTGGGCGCTGTGTCACTCGATCTTTTTGCCGTATTGCTGGGCGGTGCCACGGCCTTGCTGCCGCTCTTTGCCAAAGATATTTTGGTGGTGGGCCCCTGGGGGCTGGGCTTGCTGCGTGCCGCGCCTGCTGCCGGCGCGCTGCTGATGTCAGCCGTGCTCACGCGTTGGCCGCTGGAGCGCCGTGTGGGCCAGCGCATGTTGGCGTCAGTGGCTGTCTATGGCCTGTGCATGATGGTGTTCGGTCTGTCCACCAGTTTCGTTCTGTCACTGGTGGTGCTGGCCATCTCGGGCGCCGCTGACATGGTGAGCGTGGTGGTGCGCCAGACCCTGGTGCAGATGGAAACGCCGGACGACATGCGCGGGCGTGTGAGCGCGGTCAATTCCATCTTCATCGGCGCGTCAAACCAACTGGGTGAATTTGAATCAGGCGCCACCGCGGCCTTGCTGGGGCCCGTGGGCTCCGTGCTGCTGGGCGGCGTAGGCACGCTGCTTGTGGCTGCTGCCTGGTTGCGCTGGTTTCCTGAACTGGCTCAGCGCGACCGCCTGAGCGGGCCGACACCCACCAGCCGCTAAGCCCTGGCGGGTTGGCGCTTGGCCGCTTGATTGGGCAGGGGTTGCGCCGTTATTGCGGCAGGTTGCGGGCGCGGTTGACCTCCAGCGGTGTCACTTCGCTGGCGCTGTTGCCCCAGGCGCTGCGCAAGAAGGTCAGCAGTTGCGCGGTCTCGCTGTCGTTAAACACCAGCAAAAACGGGGGCATGCCGTAGGGGCGCGGATTGCCCGCTGTGGCTGGCGCGTAGCCGCCGTTCAACACCACCTGCACCAAGTTCGCGGTCGATGTCATGGTCACCGCCCGGTTGCCGGCCAGAGCCGGGTAGGCGCCCGCCACGCCTTGACCGTTCGGGCCGTGGCACTGCAGGCAATGGGTCTCGTAAAGCTGGCCCCCCGCACGCGCAGATGCCGAGCTGGCCAGCGCCACTGGCTTGTTGCCACCCCGTGAGGCGGCAGTCAATTCGGGTGCGCTTTCCTGGGTCTGCGGCAAGGCCTTCAAAAAGACGGCCATGGCTTGCAAGTCGGCATCGGGCATGTGCTGTGTGCTGTGCAAAACCACCTCGGCCATGGGACCGAGCACTGAGGCTCGTGCTGTGGTGCCCGTTTTGAGCAGGGTCACGATGTCAGCCACCGGCCAATTGGCCACGCCTGCTTCGGCATTCGAGCTCAGCGAGGGTGCATACCAGTTCTGCATGGGAATCAGGCCGCCCGCCAGGTCAAGTCCGCGGCTGCCGCCCAGCGCATCCCGCGCGGAGTGGCAGGCCGCGCAATGCCCCAGGCCGCGCACCAGGTAGGCGCCGCGGTTCCATTCAGGGCTTTGCGCAGGCTCCGGCACATAGACGCCTGGCTTGAAGTACAGGGCACGCCAAGCGCTCAATGCCGCTTGCGTATTGAACGGCCAGGACAAGGTGTGCGCTGGTGTGGGGGCACTGACAGGCGCCAGACTTTGCAAAAAGGCAAACATCGCGTCCGCGTCCGTACGCTGGACTTGCGTGAAGCTGGTGTACGGAAAAGCGGGCAAGAGCAGTCGCCCGTCCTTGGACTGGCCGTGATGCAGGGCGCGCCAAAATTCACTGCTGGACCAATTCCCCAGGCCAGTCGCACGGTCGGGCGTGAGGTTGCTTGAAAACACGGTGCCAAAAGGCGTGTCGATGCCGCGACCACCTGCAAAGGGCGCGCCACCCCGCGCGCTGTGGCAGGCCATGCAATTGCCGGCGCGCACCAGCGCCTGGCCTCGGGCCTGCAGTTCGCTGGCGCTCAGTGCGCCAGGGGGTGATGGCTCCAGCGGCTGGGGCGGCAACACTGCCTCGCGCAGCAGCCATGCGGCCGCGCCCAGCGCCGCCAGCAAGGCCGCTGCAGCCAGAAAACGCGGCAGGCGAGCTGGGTTGAAAAGCCCGTGCGCGCTCATGGCGTAGCCCGTGCAGTGCCGGGCAGCACGGCGCTGCCGCAAGCCGGTGCGGCCAAAGCCATGCTGGCCGCGTCATGCGCCCGCGCAGGTTCGCTTTGCAGCGGCACGGCTTGCGCCGCCAGCCAGGTGGACACGGCCTGAATGTCGGACACGCTCAGTCGTGCGGCCACGTCGGCCATGCAGTCGGGCGCATGGGCGCGGCGCTTGCCGGCCTTCCATGCACCTAGCTGGGCATTGACGTAGTCGCGCGGCAGCCCCAGGAGGCCCGGCACTTGGGGCAGCACCCCCGTCATGCGTTGCCCGTGGCATTGCACGCAGGCAGGCAGGCCGCGTGCTGCGTCGCCTTCTTGCACCAGGCGCCGGCCTTCGGCCAGCAGCTTGGCGCTACCCGGCGGCGTCGGCTGCGGGGCAGGGTAGGGCACTTTCAGGTCAGCGAAGTACTGCGCGATTTCGAAGAGGTAGGCATCGGTCAGCGGGTCCACCATCTGCGTCATCAGGCCGTAGTGCCGGCGGCCCTCGCGAAAGTGCAGCAGCTGGTTGTAAAGGTAAGCGGCCGGCTTGCCGGCCAGGCGCGGGTAATAGCCATCGGGCGCGGCGCGGCCTTGGGCACCATGGCAGGCGGTACAGGCCAGCGTGCGCTGCGCAATGCTGTCTTCAAACACGGGCGCCGCCTGCGCGCTGGCTAGCGTGGCAGTCAGCATGCTGGCCAGCGTGATCCAAAATCGATTCATGAACATGACCGAAGGTTAGCAGCCCTCAAGTACGGCTGTCCCCGACGTTCATCACCAGGTCGGTGAGCGGATACGCCACGCAGGGCAAGAAAAGGCCGGCCGCTTTTTCTTCGGCCAACAGGCCCGGCCAGTCGATGCGGTACGAGATCGTTCCGCTGTGCAGTTGGCTGATGCAGGCCCGGCAACTGCCGTTGCGGCAGGAACTCGGCAGGGCGTGGCCCGCGTCTTCGGCCGAGCGCAGCACGGGCTGATCGGTGCTGGCACGAAAATCCATTGAAGCTCTAGTTGCATCGCCAGGGCTTTGCAACTCGACCATTACTTCGCGCGGCAGGCTGGTGAAAGGCGTGGAAGGCATAGGCTTAATTTAACCGGGCTGTGCGAGCTGGCCCGGTGTGCCTTTGCCCGCAGGCTCGAGTTAGGTTTGCGCCATCGATTGCGGCGACAATCTCGCTCTTTCCTTCACGCCTCAACCTGCGCAAGCTGCCTTTTCAATGTCCAGTTACCAAGTTCGCCCCGCCACCGTTCGCGATGCCAAAGCCATTGCCCAGATTCACGTTGCCTCGGCCCAAGCCGCCTATAAGGGCCTGGTGCCCGACGATCAGTTGAACGCGCCTTCCGTCGAAAAACGCCAGGCCCACTGGCGTGAAGCCATTGAGTACAGCGAACCCCAGGTGCATGTGGTCACCAAGGACGACGAGATCGTCGGCTTTGTCGGCTTTGACCGCTCGCGCGACAAGGGCACGCCTTCGACCATGGGCGAAATCTGGGCCCTGTACGTGCTGCCAGCTGAATGGGGCCAAGGCGCGGGCCTCGCGCTGTGGGACGCTACCAACGACGGCCTCAAAGAAGAAGGCTGCACCAACGTCAGCCTGTGGGTGCCCGTGCGCAACGAGCGCGCCATGCGCTTTTTTGAGCACGCCGGTTTCAAGCGCGAAATGACCACACTCAAGACTGTGCCCATCGGCACCATCAAGCTCGAAGAAATCCGGCTCAAGCGCGCGCTGGGTTAAATAAAAAAGCGAGTCTCAACGGAGCACTTCCATGGACAACAGCCCGCTCCCGTTGATCTATCCGTGAGAGATCCCACGAGATCATCGCGGCGATGGGTTCAGTTTTGAGCTATCTGATCCAGTGAAAGTCATCCTCGCGCCCATGGAGGGCCTGCTGGACTTCGTGTTGCGCGACATCTTGACCCGCGTGGGCGGTGTGGACCGCTGCGTTTCTGAATTCATCCGCATCACCGACCAGTTGCTGCCCGAGCGTGTGTTCATTCGCGTGGTGCCTGAACTTTTGAACGGCAGTCGCACCCCTGCGGGCGTGCCGGTGCGTGCGCAATTGCTGGGGTCAGACCCGGCTTGCATGGCTGACAACGCGGCGCGCCTGGCTGTGATGGGCTCGGCAGGCATTGACCTGAATTTCGGCTGCCCGGCGGCGATCGTCAACCGCCACGGCGGTGGCGCGGCCTTGCTCAAAGACCCGGATGCGGTGGGCCGCATCGTCGAAGCCGTGCGCCGCGCTGTGCCGGCCCATGTGCCGGTGTCCGCCAAGATGCGCTTGGGCTACCACGACGACACATTGGCCGAAGCCTGCGCGCAAGCGATTGACGCAGCAGGCGCCAGCGAGCTGGTGGTGCACGCCCGCACCAAGGCCGACGGCTACCGCCCGCCCGCGTACTGGGAGCGCATTGCCGACTTGCGTCAGCACGTGGCCTTGCCCGTGATTGCCAACGGCGAGATCTGGAACCTGGCTGACGCGCAGCGTTGCCAAGTCGTCAGCGGCTGCGAAGTCTTGATGATCGGCCGCGGGGCCGTGGCTGATCCGGGTCTGGCTTGGGCGATCCAGCACGCGGCGGGTCCTGGCCGCGGCGCTGCACTGGCGCCGCTGGACTGGCCCATGCTCCTGCCCCACGTCGCCAGCTTTTGGGCGCTGGTGTGCAGCCGACTCGATCAGCGTTCACGCGCCGGCCGGCTCAAGCAGTGGCTGAACTTCTTGCGCCGTCGCTTCACAGAGGCAGAAACCGCTTACCAGCTACTTAAGACGCAGAACGACACCTCTCAGATTGACGGCTGGCTGGAGCGGGAGCAGAGAGCGCGGCTGTTTCCAGGGATCGCAAAACTACCGGATCACTCGTGACTTGGCTATAATTTTGGCGTCGAGGGACAAAAATCGGCTTCAAGCCGTGAGGTGATTCGATTCATCCTATATCTCTCGATCCATCTTCCCGACACCCGCTCTACTTTCCAAGGTAAGCGGGTGTTCTTTATTGAAGATTCCACTTTGCCGCCCGGATTTCTTACCCTTACGAGGCGACTCCGCGTCTAAGTCCAAAACCTCTAGCGTCTGCGGCCATACAAAATTCAAGTATCTGGCCTCGCCCCGCTCATAAAAGCGCTGCAGCGCCCACAGGTAGTAGTCGACCGCCTGCAAGCCCGCATGGTCCTTGGACACCGAACACAACACCTCAATGGGTTTGGGCTTTGACAAGCCAAAGTCCCGCGTAAACCCGTCGCCTTCATGTGTAATCGCGTCAACAAATGCCTTGGTACGCGGCTTGTGCCCACGCTGCGCGAACACAATTTTGTGGTCACTCCAACCGTGCAAGCGAGAAAACAAGTGCCGAGTCAGCTCGTCATAGAGCTCGTGGCCGCTAGGGTCGTACCGATAGCTTGGCTCGATTCGGCGGCGCTGCAGCGCGTAGTCCACCAATCGCAACTTGTCGCGCACCACCGCCACAAAGCGCAAGTCGTGCATCGCCAACAACTTGTAAACCATGAACCGCACCTCGGGCGGATCGTCTTTGGCATGAAACTGCAGAGCCGTGCGCTTGCGTGCTGGGTCCAGTGAGGGCACATCCTTGAAAAAGGGATCGGTCGCGACCTCTCTGCGCAAGCGCTCGAGGTCGGCAGTCAGCGCTTCCACGTCGCGACACTCTAGCTTTCCTGCAATAAAAAATCGAGAGCAACCCTCAGTGGCCGCAACCACTTTGCCGCCTTTTCCAAAAAGGGTGGGGTCGCCGGCCTCGTCCACGAACCAGGTGACATAGGCCGAATCCTCTGGCTCAGCATTGGCGCTCACCCGATCAATAGTCATGGGTTTCCGTTTCGCTTTGGCTACTTGACGCGTTCTTTAAATCAAGAACTGTCTTCAATTGAGCCGCAATCTCGTCTCGATCCGCCGCATAGTGAGCACGGCGATGATCCTGCGGGGAAATGGCCACCACATTGGACGGATGGTCCAGGCCGTTATTTGCGAGCGGCACCACATAATGACCTGGCCTGATGGCAAATCCAAGAGCTTCAAAGACCCATGCCAAATGCAGACCAAGAAGCCTTCCTTCTCAGAACTAAAAGCCCAGTCGTAACAAAAAGAAGGATTGGCTCTCGGGTTCCTAACCGGTCTGCCATGGGTCGTGGTGTTCCAGTGCGTGCAATCAATCCCCGCCTGCTCAACCAAATCCATCACAGACAGGCGCTGCGTTGGCCGCAGACTGGCCAAATTTTCAGCCATGTTCATAGGGCAACTCTTGCGCGAATGATCCGAAGCTGCCCTTCCTTGGATTCCAATTGCTTCGCCCGGACCAAACTTCGCACCAGTGACTCTACAGCGGCGGTAATGCTGGTGCCTGTACGCGCAAAACCCAAGAAACGGGCCAGCAGGGAAGGGGTGTCGACTGAAAGACAATTACCACCCACTGCGCGTAGGGCGGCTAAAAGCTGGGCTTTCAGGTGGTCGCGGTGGTATCCCTCCGTGTCATTGGTCAACAAGGTCAGCACACCACCAGCGTTGTCGGCAATGCCACGACGCACTGCGCGACGGATTGCTGCGTCCAGCGCCACCTTTAACGTAGGGCTGGTACGAGCGCCCAACTCCCGCGCGGTAGCTCGGATCAGTTCATCCCGCCCGAGCCCTGCGCGGCCTGCGCCACTCAAAGCGCGGCGAATTGCGCACATCACCTGTCCCTCAGTAAGTCCGACTTGGCGTGCAGATTTGCCAAAAACTTTGCCACCCGCTGCCTTGGCAGGGGTGGCCTTAGATTTTGGGCGGTCTGGCCCTCCCGCTGCGCCAGCCAGATCTTCTAGGTCGTCGAAAAGGCTGGTGGCCCCGGTGGGACTTGCGGAAGCAGCTCTCTTTTTGGTCGCCGTTGCTGCTTTCTTCTGCGCCTTGAGCTGCTCTTTTTGCACCATTTGCTCGGCGGCCAGCGTCGCGGCGTCGGGTGGCGGGTGGTTTTGGCTGAACGCTCCAGGCCAGCCGCCGTTCGCTTCAATGGCCTCGTCCACCTGCAACATTAGCTTCTGCGTTGCTTGGAGCGCGGCATAGACGCGCAACCAGTGGGTAATGTCGTCCTGGCTCAGGCTGCGGCCCGCCTTGCGCCGGTCGTCCAGCCACTTGTGCAGTACCTGGTAGCCGCCAATGGTGTGCTGCCAGATGGATTGGTGCACGTTGGCAAAACCGCTGGTGGCGTTGATGAACACCTTGCCCACCTTGTCATCGGTGCCCTGCACGTCTGCCAGCTCTTTACCCTTACCAGCTACCTTCACCAACGAGAAATCAGTTCCAAACCAAGCTACAGCTCTTGCCGAATGCGCGTCACCAGGAACTATATTTTCAGCATCTTGATGCTCCAACAGATGCCAGGACACCAGTTCCGCGCCCAGTGTGGCTAGTGCATCGAACACCCTTCGGCTGCCGGGGATGGGGATGCGCGGGAAGTCGGTGCGCAAAAACGCGGCGTAGCGCTGGCGATAGGCAGGGCTGTGCAGCACGGCGTAAAGGTAGTGGAATATTTTTTCTGCGTGCAGTGGAGCAGTTAGGTCTTCGGGGCGGTAGTCGGCGGGGGTAAACGTGAGTACGGAACTTAGCGTCGAGATAAAACTGGCTGAGAAGTTAGGTTGCCTTGCGCCTCCGAGATGAAGCCAAAGCGGAAATACATTGCCCGTGTCATATGCAGACACGCACTTGTGAGACGCATATGCGTTCGCCGCAGCGACATCCCAGTTGTCTTTTGTTAAACGCGTCGATATGAGGGCTCTGCTGTCTTTTCCCCAGGCCATGTGTTTGTGAGTTGGCCAAGATCGGCCCCAAACCAAAGTTGAGTCAAAGAAAATCCATCGCCAATCGAACGGGCGATAACAAGTCGGCTGTATAGCTCTCGAAATTGAAATTGTTTGGAGGTTTTTCCTGGCGCTTGGAACGTCCCATCCGTCTTTCGCGGAAACTTGGAACTCTTCTAAAAGCGCTGCGTCGTTTAACGTCGACTTTTCGAACGCGGTTATGCGCTTTTCAAGATCATTCCGTTCGAAGTCGACCACAAGATTGTCGCGAGCAGTAATATATCCAGCGCCGTTAACTGCCATTGCCTCTGGCAGCAAGAAGTGGCGCTGGTATTCGTCCTTGAGCGTTCTATCTTGTTGCATTAAAAAATACTGATCGTGCGTGGGATCAATAACAACCCACGGTAGCGATCCGATATTCTTTTCCAGCAAGGCTTTTTCTTTAGTCGAGCTGGAACCCCAAAGATCAATATGGCGGATCTGACAAGGCTCTTTCGTACCTCTTGAGAATAGCCCAATTGCAACACCCTGCTTTATTTCAAAAACGTTCTCATTTTCAAGGCCATCTGGTGGTCTTTCATTTTTAGTCGTATTGCCATGCAGATCAAGAATGTACTTACTGCCTGACGTCTTCACCATCTCATATCGGAGCCCGCGCAGCGTCGGGTTATCAAGATAAGAGTGGTTGGAAATGAATCCTAAAAGACCAAAACCACTACGGCCCAAAACTTCGTCACTCAAACCAAAAAATTTTACATAGTCATCATTCAAGTTTTTTTCGAATTGAAGTGCCCCTTTTTCTTTGATTTCCTGGCCCGCAACGCGTCTGAAACGATCAATCAACGCACGCTGACCAACTCCCATATTCCCCGATCTCAATGAATACGGCGGATTTCCCACCACCACCGTCGCTGCCAACTGCTCTTTCACCAAATTCGCTGCAGCCGCTTCATGCGCCAGCATGGGGGCCTCAAACGCCAGCCCTGGGTTCACAGCATGCGCTGGCTCCAGCGCATTGGTTAAAAACACTTGCACACGCGGCCCGTCTTCGGGAAAGGTGTAGCCGGTCTCGGCCAGCTTCAGGCCAATCTTCATGTGCGCAATGGCATACGGCGCCATCATCAACTCGAAGGCATACAGGCGGGGTAGCAAGTGGTTTTTGACGTAGTCCACCCACAGCAGCTGCCATTGCCCCTTGGTCACCTTGCCTTGCTTAGCCCACTTGCTCAGCATGTGGGCATGGATTTGGGTGATGACTTCGACGATGAAGGTGCCGGTGCCGGTAGCCGGGTCCAGCACCTGCACAAAGGGTGTGGCGGCGGTGCAGAACTTAGGCAGCTTCAGCTCGGGCTTGCGGTCCATCATCTCGCCCCAGGTAATGGTGCTGGCCAAGCCGTCTTCGATGCCAAATTCGGTTTTCAGAATCTCGTCCACGCTGCGCACGATGAACTGCACCACCGGGCTAGGGGTGTAGAACACGCCGCGCTTGGCGCGCATGGCTTTGTCGTAAGCCTTGAGGAAGTCTTCGTAGAAGTGAATCACCGGGTCGTCGCCCGGCTTGCTGGCATTGAAGCTGCGCAGCACCGCGTCCATGGGCACTTCGCGCAGCACGGTCACTACTTCGTTGATACCCAACTCGTCAAAGTCAACGCGTTTGGCACTGCTGCGCGCGCGGCCAGCGGCGCTTAAGAAACTGGCCAGCAGTTCTTTTAAGAACGGGTTGGTGCTGGGCACCATATCGGCCAGGTTGTCGGCGACCAGTGCGCCGCTCGTACGGCTGGCGCGGGCGGTGAACAGGCCGTAGGTGATGGTCTGCGCAAACATGTCGGCAAACGCGTCATCAGACAAATCGGCGATCAAATTGTCTTTGAAGGCCTTGTGCATCTGGCGTAAATGGCCGGCGGTGCTCTCGATGGCCAGCACGGTGTTGACGCGCCTGCGAATGCGTTTGGCCAGCTCGGCCATGGCCAAGGCCAGCGTTTTGCTGTCGTTGATCACCTGACCGTGACGAAGATAAAAGGCGCTGGACCATTGCGCACGCCAGGCTTGTAGCTCTGCGGGGGTGCGGGTGCTGGCGGGCCAGCGCAGTTTCTCGCGCAGTGTTTGGGCGACATAGCCCAGTTGCATGGGGGTGTCGTCATCATCCCAGCCCAGCACGCGCAGGGTGGGCAGGTCGCCTTTGCTGGACTCGTCGGTGAAATGGGCCAGCGCAATTTCGCGGGCGTTGCCCTCTCCAAAGCTGGAAACAAATAGCAGGTCGTGCGCTGCCCAGGTCTGGTGGCCGCCGCCCGTTGCTCGGCCCTTGGGCACCAGGCCATTGAGCACTCGGCGCAGCGCGGTGATGGGCAAGCGGCCTTGCTTGAACTCCACAAAGAAAATGCCCCAGGGCTGGCCGCTGACAAGTGGCCGCAACTGCTTGATGGACTTGACTTTGACTTCGTGCTCGGCCTTGAGGTTGAGCTCGTCGGGCTGCCAGTCAAAGAGGTTGTCTTCCCAGTCGTCCACATTGACGGGCCAGCCCAGCTCGTCGTGCAGGTAGTGCACCAGCGCGGGGATGGTGTGAACTTGCCGCAATTTGTCGGCCACGGGGTCAAGCGCCGAGGGGGGTCGTGTTGCCATTGGGGTGCTCTCTTTGCTTTGCTTTGTTTTGGTCTTTTAGTTCAGTTCCATCCAAGCGACTAGCTGGGGCACCACGCCCAACGGTGCCTGGACTTGTCGCAGGTAGCCGTTCTTTAGGTGCTTTTCCACCTTGGAACGCGCCTCGGATAAGGTGCTTTGCGCGATGTGGCAGTGTCTTGGCGTTTCGGGCTCGCAGTGAATCACGGCATCAATAACGGCCGCATCTTCCACAACTTTTCCGCTTTGCAGATCCAGCAGCAACCATTCCGTTCGCCCTGCAGCAAGGGTCCACGCATCGGATTCGATCACTGGATCTGTCACTGTGTTGTCTTTGCCGGGCAAGGCAAAGCAAAAGAACACGGCCTGTGTCCCCGGCTGCACATGCACTTTGCCGCTAAAAACTCGACCCGGTAGTGCTTGCAGGCGCTCTGGTAAGTCAGGGTGGGCGGCCTGTAGCCTCTGGTATTCGAGGTGCATGGTTTCCAGCGCAGTGGGCTCCCCTTCAAATTGGTGGTCAAAATCGCGCAGAGCAGCGAAGTCGTCTTCCGGTCGCAGAAGTTTTTTACCCTCAATGCCCAGCGTCTTGGAGATGAGCAGGGTTTTGTTGGAAACCTTTTTGAACAGGTTCAACAACTCATCCAGCTCACCCGGGGGTAAAAAGTTCCAATACTCCACAGTGCCTCGGATTGCTTTGACCTCGGGGTGGTCTTTGATCAGCATTTTTTCAATATCGGGGTTCATGCGCCGGTCTACCCGTCCAATGCGCTGCATGAGGCGTACGGGGTTCCAATGCAGGTCGTAATTGATTAAACGGGTGGCGTCTTGCAGGTTCAGGCCTTCACTGAGTACATCAGTGGCGATCAGCACGCGTGTTTCGGGCTGGCCCTTGTCTGCCAACGCCTGGCTGGTCATGTTGTTGTAGTAAGGAGCGAACTGGCGAATCACGTCACCGCGGCTGCGTTTGGTGGCAGAGTCGATCTGGTCAATGCCTTTGATGCCAGCCTTCTCCAACTCTTTGGCCAGGTAACGGGCGGTCGCGGAGAACTCGCTGAAGATCATGACCTTATGCTTCTTCAGCACTGGGTCGGTCTTGAGGAGTTGAATGAGCGCGCGCAGTTTGTCATCGTGGCTGGGTTTGAACTGGCGCAGCTCGTTCAGAAATTCGGCCAACTGGTTCAGGTCTTGAAGGGACTCCGACAACATTTGGGGGACGTCGAACTGGTCGCGGTCAAGTAACTCCACTGCAGCCAACATTTCCTCGGGAATAACGTCTTCGTCCTGCTCGGTTTCATCTTCTGTCCCGCCGTCGAACAGTTGGTGCTGGCGCTTTTGCACATCACCCAGCAGCTCTTCTTGGTGAATGCGCCAACGCTCGAACGACGCTTGTTCGTGTTTCGTTGAGCTGTTGACCTGAACAAATGCCATGACTTTGCGCAGAAGCTGCTGACATGACGCCTCAAAAGCGCTGGCTGAGCTCTCGAACCGCTTCAGAAACAAAATACGGATCAGGCCAACGACCTGCTTTTGGCGGTTGTCTTCAAAGCCGTCTGCCACTGGACCTTTGGAATAAGCCAGTGGGTAATACATCGGCAAAGTGAAAAGCGGCTGCTTTTTGTTGAAAGCTTTTTCCACCATGGTCAGAAGCTTCCCGTAGGTCTTTTTGACCGAGTAGTCCGCCACCTTTGGCGCTTCACGCTTAGGAAACAAAGCAGCCTTGGCGCCTGCAGTGATTTGGCTTTGCCGCACATAGGCGCGGCTGCGCTGCACCACCAATTCGCGGAACAAACTGTCTTGTGAAAGGATGTCGCCCGTTTCGAGTCCCGCAAGTTCGCCCTGAAGCAGCTCGCTGCCCATACGCTTGCTGAGCTCTTTTTCAAGCTTGCGAAAGTGCCCCGGCAGAGAGTGAATACCCAGGGTGTCTTTGAAGTGCCCTGCCTCGCGCTGGGTAAAATGCTCAATCAAGTGCTGCAGGTCGATCAAACGATTATTAATCGGCGTGGCAGTGAGCATGAAAACTTGCTTGTCTTTTGCCAGCGCCTGCATTTGCCAATAGCGCGAGGTGTCTTTTTTGGTGGTGGGGTTGCGAAAGTGATGGGCCTCGTCAATGACGATCACGTCCGCTTGTTCTTTGAGGCGTTGAAGCTTTCCAACCCACTCGCCATTGCGCTGCAGGTCTGTGTGGTTGATCAACACCAGGTTGGAAAAATCCCCGAACAACTCTGGCAGGTAACGCCGCAAGCTGGACTCCCAAACTGGCTCCCGTCCAGACTTCGGCACGACCAGCAGCACCTTTTTGCGCTCGAATTTCACTAGTCGCTCAATGAGCATGAGCCCGACAAACGTCTTGCCCAAACCCACGCCATCGCACAAGAAAGCACCGCCGTACTTGCCACCTATTTTGAGCAATGCCCCGTACCCATCGCGCTGATACTGGTCAAGTATGGGATACATGCGCGACTGGTTTCGCTCCCAATCTCCTGCAGTTTCTTCGTAGTTGTTGAAATAGGCTTGAAGGGACTTGGCGTACACCTCAAAAGGCAGGTAGTTACGGGTTTGGCGTTCCATGACCTTGAGCACTTCCGCAGAGGCGTCTTCGGCCTCATCCCAGTGCGCCTCAAACCAGTTCTGGAGCTCTTCCACTTCTCGACGAAGTTGCACGTTGAGCTCGACATTCCCGGTGAGGCCGGGAAAGGTGAAGTTGCTTGAACCCACCAGAGCGGACGATCCCACTACCGCAAGCTTGCTGTGCGTGATGTAAGCCTTGGCATGGAACTTTTTCTTGGCATACACCCGGCACATGATCTTGCCGGTGGCGATGGCCCGAACGATTTCATCAACCCCGGTCAGAAAGTCGTTTTTTTGCTTTTCACGCTCAATGCTGTCGTCTAGCAATTGGCCGACTCGCGCGAGACCTTCAGACAAGGCACGGTGGGTGCGCTTGGTGACCTCGTCCCCCATCAGGATGCGGATTTGATCCAGTTTTTGCCACTTTCCATCCAGAGCTAGCAAAGCGCCTATTTCAAAGTACCCGGTCGCAATGTCAAATTTGTGGGAGATTTCTGACCATTCGGCTAAGTAGTTCAGAACCTTCCAATCATCCTCGCTGTTATCGACGATGAACAAATCGTTCCCTTTTTTGGTCCCCATTTTCTGTGTCCTTTGTGGTCCAGACCTTCATTGATTTGGACAATCTGTACAAGGAAAACCAGTCAGTCATTCCTGTAACTGTGGTGCGGCAGCTCGGCCCTAACTTGATCGAGCAATGTACCCTGCGTTACCTGCGCGGCGCTTCAGCATCGTTCTGGCTCGGCCGTTGGATCGCTTTAGTAGCAAAAGCGCATAAGAAAACTTGAATTAAGTTGTTGGTTATGCACCGCGCATACGCCAGAATCCACAGCCCGAATTCTCCTTAGTCGCTGAACTTCCCCAATTCAGCCGAATGAACTTTTCCCAAGGACTCGCATGACTTTCAAGATCCGCCACGCTGTCGCCGTGCTCGCCCTGACCGCTTCTTCCTGGGCCAGCGCCCAGACTTCGCTGCTCAATGTCTCTTATGACGTGGCCCGCGAGTTCTACAAAGACCTGAACACCGCCTTCATTGCCAACTACAAAAAGACCACCGGCAAAGACATCAAGGTGGACCAGTCGCATGCCGGCTCGAGCGCACAGGCGCGCGCCGTGGCGGACGGCCTGGAGGCCGATGTGGTGACCATGAACACCACCACCGACGTGGACTTTCTGGCTGAAAAAGGCCTGGTCGCCAAGGATTGGACCAAGAAGTTCCCAAACAACGCGTCGCCCACCACGTCCACCATGCTTTTCCTGGTGCGCAACGGCAACCCGAAAAACATCAAGGATTGGGACGACCTGATCAAGCCGGGCGTCCAGGTCATCGTGGTCAACCCCAAAACCGGCGGCAATGGCCGCATGGCGTACTTGGCCGCCTGGGGCTATGTGCGCAGCAAGGGCGGCACAGACGCGCAAGCCGCCGAGTTCGTGGGCAAGCTGTACAAAAACGTGCCGGTGCTGGCACGTGGTGGCCGTGACGCTACGGGCGTGTTCTTGCAGCGCAATATCGGCGACGTGCTGGTGACCTTTGAGTCTGAAGTTGTGTCCGTGGACAAGGAATTCGGCGCCGGCAAGGTGGACGCCATTCACCCTTCGGCCAGCATCGTGGCTGAAAACCCGGTCGCCATCATCGAGCGCACTGTGGCCAAAAAAGGCACAGCCGCTGAAGCCAAGGCCTACCTCGACTTCCTCTATTCGCCTGAAGGCCAGGAGATCGCGGCCAAGCACAACATCCGCCCCCGCAACGAGGCCGTGCTCAAGAAATACGCCGCTGCGTTCAAGCCGATCAAGCTCTTTACCGTGAACGAGTACTTCGGCTCCATGGGCGAAGCGCAGAAGGTCCACTTCAACGACGGCGGCCAATTCGACAAGCTTTACACCGCGGGCAAATAAGCCCATGACGTCCAAGAAAGTGCTGCCCGGCTTCAATGTGACGCTGGGCTACACAGTCCTGTACCTCAGTTTGGTGGTGTTGATTCCCTTGACGGCCCTGGCCTTCAAGACCTTCACCCTGACCTGGCCGCAGTTCTGGGAAGCCGTCACCGCCCCGCGCGTGCTGGCTTCGTACCGTTTGACCTTCGGCGCGTCCTTTTTGGCAGCGCTGGTCAATGTGGTGTTTGGTTTGCTGGTGGCTTGGGTGCTGGTGCGCTACAAGTTCCCCGGCAAGAAGTTTGTGGACGCGCTGGTGGACCTGCCTTTTGCCTTGCCGACCGCTGTGGCCGGCATTGCGCTGTCTGCGCTGCTGGCGGGCAACGGCTGGGTGGGTCAGTTCTTTGAGCCTTACGGCATCCAGCTGGCCTTCAACCCCAACGGCGTCTTGATCGCGCTCATCTTCATCGGCCTGCCCTTTGTGGTGCGTACGGTGCAGCCGGTGCTGGAAGACACCGAAAAAGAACTTGAAGAAGCCGCCATGTGCCTGGGCGCCAACCGCTGGCAAACTTTTTCGCGCGTGATCTTGCCTGCCATCGGCCCCGCGCTACTGACCGGGTTCGCCATGGCCTTTGCCCGCGCGATTGGTGAGTACGGCTCGGTCATTTTCATTGCCGGCAACATGCCCATGGTGTCTGAAATCACGCCGCTCATCATCATCGGCAAGCTGGAGCAATACGACATTGCCGGCGCCACGGCCGTGGCCTCGGTGATGCTGATGATTTCTTTTGTGCTGCTGCTGGTCATCAACGGCTTGCAGGCTTGGCAACGTAAAACGACGGGGGCCGCATGAAGCAGGGCACCACAGAAAAGCGCTGGGTGCGCTACACGCTCACGGGTATTGCGCTCGCGTTCATGTTTTTGTTTTTGGTGCTGCCGCTGGCGGCCGTGTTCACCGAAGCCTTGCGCAAAGGTTGGGGCGCCTACGCTGAGGCTTTAAAGGAGCCGGACGCCTGGTCGGCGATACGCCTGACCTTGATCACTGCTGCCATCGCGGTACCGCTGAACCTGGTGTTTGGCGTGGCGGCGGCCTGGTGCATTGCCAAGTACGAATTCCGCGGCAAGTCGTTTTTGACGACGCTGGTGGACTTGCCGTTTTCGGTATCGCCTGTGGTGGCGGGCTTGATCTACGTGCTGGTCTTTGGCGCGCAAGGCTGGTTTGGCCCTTGGCTCATGGCCCATGACATCAAGATCGTGTTTGCGGTGCCGGGCATTATTTTGGCCACCGTCTTTGTCACCTTTCCCTTCATCGCACGCGAGCTGATTCCGCTGATGCAGTCGCAGGGCAATGAAGAAGAGCAAGCGGCCATCGTGCTGGGCGCCACAGGCTGGCAAACCTTTTGGCGCGTCACGCTGCCCAACATCAAGTGGGGCCTGATCTACGGCGTCATCTTGTGCAATGCGCGGGCCATGGGTGAGTTTGGTGCGGTGTCTGTTGTCTCTGGCCACATTCGCGGCCAGACCAACACCATGCCGCTGCACGTCGAAATTCTTTACAACGAGTACCAGTCGGTGGCGGCTTTTGCCGTGGCCTCGCTGCTGGCTTTGCTGGCCCTGGTCACGCTGGCCATCAAGAGCTGGGTCGAGTGGCAGCATGAGCGCGAAATGCGCGCCATTGCCGAAATGCCGCCCGAACAACCGCAGGGCGCGGCTGTGCCTGCTGCCGCGGAACCCAGCCTCAACGCCGCCTGAAAGCAAACATGAGCATCGAGATCCAACAAGTTTCCAAGCAGTTCGGAGATTTCCGCGCGCTGCAAGACGTCAACCTGCACATCGATTCGGGCGAACTCGTCGCCTTGCTCGGCCCCTCGGGCTGCGGCAAGACCACGCTGCTGCGCATCATTGCCGGCCTCGAGACTGCTGACCAAGGCAGCATCTTGTTCAGCGGCGAAGACACCACGGACGTGCATGTGCGCGAGCGCCAGGTCGGCTTTGTGTTCCAGCACTACGCGCTGTTTCGTCACATGACCGTGTTTGAAAACGTGGCCTTCGGCCTGCGCGTCAAGCCGCGCAGCCTGCGCCCGTCTGAAGCGCAGATAAAAACCAAGGTGCATGACTTGCTCAAGCTGGTGCAGCTCGACTGGCTGGCAGACCGCTACCCCGCGCAGCTCTCAGGCGGGCAGCGTCAGCGCATTGCCTTGGCGCGTGCGCTAGCAGTCGAGCCCAAAGTCTTGCTGCTCGACGAGCCCTTTGGCGCGCTGGACGCCAAGGTGCGCAAAGAGCTTCGCCGCTGGTTGCGCCGCCTGCACGACGAGTTGCATGTGACCAGCATTTTTGTGACCCACGACCAGGAAGAAGCCCTGGAAGTCGCCGACCGCGTGGTTTTGATGAACCGTGGCAAGGTCGAGCAAGTCGGCACGCCGCAGCAGGTCTGGGACCATCCGGCCAGCCCTTTTGTGTACGGCTTTTTGGGTGACGTGAATTTGTTCCACGGCCGCGCGCACGAAGGCTCGCTGCACCTTGAGGGCGTGACGATTGATTCGCCCGAGCACGGCGCCGCGCAAAACGCCAAGGCTTTTGCCTATGTGCGCCCGCACGACCTGGAAGTGCAGCGTTACCAGGCGGGTGCCACCGGCATCGTGGCCGAGTTGCAGCGCGCCATTGTGGTCGGACCGATTGCCCGGCTGGAGCTGTGGCCGCTGGATGCGGTCAAGACCGATGGACATGACCCGCTGATCGAAGCGCAGATGCCGGCCGAACTCTTTGCCGAGCTGGGCTTCAAAGAGGGCGAGAAGCTGGTGGTCTCGCCCAAGAAGGCGCGCGTCTTTTTGCACACCTGAAGTCTGCGAAGGGCTGGGCCAGCGCGCCCAGCCTGTTCGCCCTTTAGCCGACTTGCACGTCAATGCGGCGTGGTTTGGCGGCCTCGGCTTTGGGGATCACCAGCTTGAGCACGCCGTGGTTCAGGTTGGCCTCGATCCGGCTGGCGTCCAGGTCACGGCTGAGCGTGAAGCTGCGCCGGTAAAACGGATTAAGGACTTCGCCGTAGATCATTTCCATATCGCCGGCGGAGGCCACGTCGCCTGTCTCGCCTGCCTCGGCTGAGCCTTCAATCACCAGGTTGTCGCCGTCGATGCGCACGCCAAGCCGCTCGCGCGACACACCGGGCAGGTCGGCCATGATGGTCACGCCCGCATCGTCTTCAAAAATATCCACGGCCGGCAACACGGGCGTGGCGTTTTGAGCGGCCTGCATTTGGCGGCCTTGGCCTACTCTTGCTCCTTGGCTTCCTTGGCTTCCTTGACCTCCTTGAATGCCTTGCCGGCCGTCTTGCGCCAGAGCGCCATGACCGTTGCCGCTGCGTCGTTCTTCCATGCCTTCACCGCGCAGTGCGGCTTCATTCATTTGGGCCTGGCCAGGGTCGCTGCCAGCCTGGCTGCTGCCATTGGGATTGGTGTTCATATCAAGCTCCTTTTGAGATGCATCAGCTGACTTCAATGCGGCGTGGCCGTGAGGCCTCTTGCCGACCCACGCGCACGCGCAGCAAGCCGTCGCGGTACTTGGCCTCGACCTTGCTGGCGTCGATGTCGTCGGGCAGCGAGATGACCCGGCGAAAGCTGCCGTCAAAGCGCTCTTGCGTATAGATGCTGACGCTTCGCTCAGCCTTGCCTTGTGCCGAATCCGCCGCGCCGCTCAAGGCTTGCTTTTCTTCTGGAAACTCTTCTGGCAACTGCGATTTTCGCTCACCAGCAATCACCAGCACGCCTTTGTCCACGGTAATTTGGATGGCTTGCGGGTCTATTCCGGGTGCCAATGCCAGCACCTCAATGGCGTCGGGCGTGGTGCCTACGTTGATGACCGGAAACGTGCGCCTGGGCATGGCGCGCAATCCTGCTGCGCCGGTGGGGCGAAAAAGCTGGTCCAGATTCTGTTGCAAGCGATTGATCTCGCTGAAGAGATCGCCGTACAGTCCTCTCATGGCAGTCATGTGAATTTCCTTTCTTGAATAAACAGCGTCGGTGCGCCAAAGCATTCATGCGCCAACCAAAGTATTGGCGTGTGCCCGGATTTCAAGAAATGCGCTTACACCTTCTTTCGTAAGCAGACCCAACTCAGGCTTGAGAAGGATCTGGCGGCGGCTTGGCCTCGTCGGCGGCCAGAGTGCAGATCGATTGCGGCAGGCGAATGGTGAAGCGACTCCCGCGGCCTGGTCCTTCGCTGTACGCTTCCACGCTACCGCCGTGCAACTCGATCAGGCCGCGCACCAGCGCCAGGCCAATGCCCAGCCCGCCTTCCGCGCGGTCCACCGCAGAAGCTTCCTGCGCGAACATCCGAAAGATCTTTTCCTGTGCATCGGGCGGCAGGCCGATGCCGTTGTCGATCACCTCGATCGTGCAATCCCCGGGTTGCTGGCACTGCGCCCTAAGCCAGATCTCGCCTTGCGGATCGGTGTACTTGGCGGCGTTGTTCAGCAAGTTCGAAAGCACTTGCGTCATGCGCAAAGGGTCCACTTCCAAAACCACCTGCGGCGCTGGCAGATCAATGCGTAGCTTGTGGCCCTTGGCATCGACCAGGGGGCGCGCGGTTTCCACGGCCGTGGCAATCAGCTGGTCCAGTGGCACGCAGTCCTTCTTGAGTGTCAGTTGCCGCTTGGTGATGCGGGCCACATCCAGCAAGTCGTCCAGCAGGCGCGCCATGTGATTGACCTGGCGTTTGATCACATCGGTGCTGCGCTGTAAGGCTGCTGGCGGCAGCTCGGGGGAGGACAGCACGTGCGCGGCCATGCGGATGGGCGCCAAAGGGTTGCGCAGCTCATGCGCCAGCGTGGCCAGGTACTCGTCTTTTTGGCGGTCGGCATCATGCAGCGCCTGCTGCGATCGCTTGGCATCCTCGATGTCGGTGGTGGTGCCAAACCAGCGCAGCACACGGCCGTGGCCTTCAAGTTGCGCCACGGCGCGTGTGAGGAACCAGCGGTAGCCACCGTCCTTGCTCTTGAGCCTGTATTCCCCCTGCCACTGCTGCGCGCTGCTGCGCACCTGCTGCCATAAATCCCAGGGTAACTGTCGATCGTCGGGGTGCAAGGCCGACACCCATCCAAAGCCCAGCGCCTCTTCTGTGGACTGCCCGGTGTAACTGGTCCATTGGGCGTTGACGCGTTCGAGTCGCCCGTCGGGCGCAGCGGTCCAGGCGAGGGCCGGGATGCTGTCTAGAAAAAGCTGAAGCGCTTCTTCTGCGCGGTGCCGTTCGGTGACTTCCTGGCCCTGCAAAAAGACGCCGCTCACGCTGCCGTTGGCCTCGACCAGGGGCTGGTAGACAAAGTCCACATAAATTTCCGCAGCGCGGCCGGGCTGCCGGTTCAAGAGCAGCCGCACCGAGCGCCCCACGTAAGCCTCGCCTGAGGCGACCACCTCGTCAAGCAGCTTGACCAGGCCTTGATCGACCACTTCGGGCATGGCTTCGGCGAGCGTGCGCCCGATGGGCTGGCGTTGGCCGGTGAGCTGCACAAAGGCCTCGTTGACGAGTTCAAACACATGCTCGGGTCCGCGCATCACGGCCATGAAACCCGGCGCTTGCTGAAACAGGCGCTGCAGGCGCAGTTGCTCGTCGCGTTGGCGATGTTCAGCCAGTACCGTCGCCGTGGTTTCCATGCAGGCGCAGTAAATGCCGGCCACACTGCCTGATTCGTCGCGCACCGGGGAGTAGGAAAAAGTAAACCAGGTCTGCTCGTCCTGGCCCGTGCGCCGCATCATCAGCGGCAGGTTTTCCATGTAGAAGGATTCACCGCCCAGCGCCCTTGCGACCAGCGGTGTCAGATCATTCCAGATCTCAGCCCAAACGTCCTTGAAGGGACGGCCCAGCGCGGCAGGATGTTTGCCCGCCAGGATTTCGCCATAGGCGTCGTTGTAGATCATCTGCAGATCAGGGCCCCAGGCCACGAACATCGGAAAGCGAGATCCCAGCAGCAAATCGACGGTGGAGCGCAGGGACTGCGGCCAGCCTGATAGATGTCCTAAGGGCGTAGCCTTCCAATCAAAACTGACCACCCGCTCGGCCATCAGCCCACCGGTTTTCAAGAAGAGGGGTGACTTGGCCAGCTGTGCTGCTGTGGCGTAGAGCGTAGCCATGCAGGCGACTCAAGCCCCCGTTTTAGGCACCGGGCCTGCTCCAGGCTTGAGCTCTTCAATCATCTTTTCACCTACCGGGTCGGGACCGTCCAGCGGAATGTCCTCTTCAGCCGCGAAGCCGGGCTCGTCATGCTCACCTGGAGGCGCGCTGTCGCGGCCCTGATTGGGCAACCTTGGCATCTCGAATTTCCCAGAATCTATCCAGCCATCATCCTCGGACACGGCTTCGACATGGCGGTTCGGTCGCAGGGCCGAGGCTGTGTCGGACATCGACTACAGGTGCGAGCCCTCGAGCCGGCTCGATGTCGGGTCTGTGGCCCATGAAAATAGCTGCCCACCGCGGCAACATGCGCGTGATGAAGCGATCAAGACGGCTATCGTCAAGTTCACTCCTTGGCGTTTTTGGCGTTGGGCTGGCACTGCTGGTCGGCGTGGCCGTGGTGAGTGCTGCAGTGTGCACGGCGTGGCGACTTCGGCAGACCGCGCTGCTGACCACGCAGAGTGAGCCTTTCGAGCAACACGGGCTGGCTAGGGCGCACGGAGGCGGAAAGCTCTTGGTCATAGGTGACAGTACGGCCGTGGGCACGGGTGCCAGCTCGCCGCAGGCCAGTGTCGCGGGCCTGATCGGGCGCAATCATCCCGGCCTTGAAGTGGTCAACCGCGCGGCTGATGGCGCGCGCTTTGCCGATATGGCCCGGCAATTGCAAGGGGCGGGCCTCGCTGAATTTGATGTGATTTTGGTGATGGGCGGCGGCAATGATGTGATTAGGCTGACCAGCCATGCGCATCTGGTCCGTGATATGCAGCAGACCTTGCAGGCCGCTAGCCGTCTGGCGCCTGTGGTGCTGGTCATGCCTATGGGCAATGTGGGCAATGCGCCGTTTTTCTGGGCGCCGTGGACCTGGCTCATGACGCGGCGCTCTCGCGAATTGCATGCGCTCGTTCGCACAGAGGCCGCGCAAACAGGCGCCCTTTACGTCAACGTGTTTGCCGAGCGGGCGTCAGACCCCTTTGCCCAGGCGCCCGAGCGATTTCAAGCCGCCGATGGCCTCCACCCCAGCGATGCCGGTTACGCGCTTTGGTATGCAGAGCTCAATCGCCAGGCCGGCCTGGACGCGCGCCTGAAGGGCCTGCGCTGAGGCTGCGCTTCAGTGAAGGGTCTGGCTGCCCGGCGTCGGGTTGAGCAAGGATTCACCCGACTCGAGCTTGAAAAAGCCTGTGCCCAGGCTGCCTTGGCCAACTTCTTCTTCGCTGGCCTCGCGCACGCTTTCCACTACCAGCGACAGGCGAATCGCGATGCCCGCCAACGGATGGTTGCCGTCCAGCACCACGTGCTCGGGGTAGAGGTCGGTCACGGTGTAGATCACATTGCGCGGTGCGTCGGCATGGCTGCCGGCGGGCAGTGCATGGCCGTCCAGGGTCATGCCTTCTTCCAGGTCCGCTGGAAAACGCTCACGCGGCTCCAGGAACACCAGGTTCTCGTCATAGTCGCCAAAGGCTTGCTCGGGCTCCAGGTGCAGCTCCACGCGGTCGCCGGCTTCATGGCCTTGCAAGGCTTCCTCGATCTTGGCCAGCAAATCATGCCCGCCCAGGAGAAATTCGACCGGCTCGTCCAACTCGTCGAGTACCTCGCCCAAGGTGTCCTTGAGCGTCCAGCGCAGGGCGACCACGCATTGCGGTGTAATTTTCATGGGGCTGTTCATCTCGCTGTTCGTCTCACTTTTCATTGGACAATTGTCCCATGGAACCTACGCAAGCCCTGACCCTCCTGGGGGGCCTCAGCCCTCAACAATTCATGCGCCGCCATTGGCAAAAAAAGCCTTTGCTGGTGCGCGCAGCCATTCCGGGCTTCGAGCCGCTGCTCAATCGCGCCGAGCTGTTTGCGCTGGCCGGTCAAGCGGACGTGGAGTCGCGGCTGATTCGCCAAGGGGCCAAAGGTTGGGGCATGAAGTCGGGCCCTTTTGCCCCGCGCAGCCTGCCGTCACTGGCCACCGCCGCCTGGACTTTGCTGGTGCAAGGCGTGGACCTTCATGATGCGCGGGCGCATGACTTGCTCCGCCAGTTCCGCTTCGTGCCCGACGCGCGGCTGGACGATCTGATGATTTCGTATGCCAGCGAAGGCGGCGGCGTGGGCCCGCACTTTGACAGCTACGACGTGTTCCTGCTCCAGGCCAGTGGTCGGCGCCGCTGGCGCATTGGCCAGCAGACTGACCTCAGTTTGCAAGAAGGCGTGCCGCTCAAGATATTGCAGAACTTCACACCCACAGAGGAGTTTGTGCTGGAAGCCGGTGACATGCTGTACCTGCCGCCGCGCTATGCGCACGACGGCGTGGCTGAAGCCAGCGTGGACGCCCAGGGCAAGCCCGAAGCCTGCATGACCTATTCCATCGGTTTTCGCGCGCCCGCCCAGGCGGAGTTGGCCGGTGCCCTGTTGCAACGCCTGGCCGAGTACTGCCTTGATGATGACGAAGATGTTCAAGGCATACCCAGCTTGTACCGTGACCCGCGCCAGGTTGCCGCAGGCAATCACCCTGCGGCCATGCCTGAAGCCATGAGCGTGTTCGCGCAGCAGGCCGTCGCGGCGGCCTTGAAGGATCCCCTTGCTTTGGCCTGCGCTTTAGGTGAGTACATGACCGAACCCAAGGCCTCAGTCTGGTTTGAAGAAGGCCCGACACAAGCTGACGCCACCATGGTGGCTGGCCTGGCGCTGGATGCGCGGACCCGCATGCTGTACGACGCGCACCATGTTTTCATCAATGGCGAGAGCTACCGCGCGAAAGGCGCGGACGCCAGGCTTATGCAGAGCCTGGCCGACACCCGAGCGCTTTCCGCTGCGCAATGGCGTCGCGCAAGTCCAGGTGCACGCGCTTTGCTCATGGAATGGCAAACCGCTGGCTGGCTGATACCCGCCCATGCTCACTGACCTTGGCCAAGCTGCGGCTGCTTATGCGCCAAAGTGGTGCAAGATGCACCAAAGCCACAAATTTCAAGTTAGCTCCATGAAGGCTTTCCAGATGGGGGTTAACGCGCATATACTCTTCGGTTAGGCCGGAAGAGCTCTTTTTCCAGCCTTGACCAGGGGTCAGTTTTTTTTGAAAGCTGCCTCTCTGGAAAACGCCTTCTCAACCCCTCTAGTTTTCTAGGAACCTAAAAATGAACAAGTCCCTCGTTCTCGCCGCTTTCGTC
Organism: Polaromonas sp.; assembly: GCA_040400945.1. Taxonomy (GTDB): domain Bacteria; phylum Pseudomonadota; class Gammaproteobacteria; order Burkholderiales; family Burkholderiaceae_C; genus Polaromonas. The sequence goes on from JBBAPG010000002.1 coordinate 396,529, forward strand.
GCTGCTGTTGCTCTGTCCGCTTGCGGCAAAAAAGAAGAAGCTCCTGCTGCTGCGCCTGTCGCTGCACCAGCTGCTGCTCCAGCACCAGCCGCTCCAGCACCAGCTGCTGACGCATCTGCCGCTGCTCCAGCCGCATCTGCTGCCAGCGCAGCTAAGTAATCCTTCGGGATTCAAAAAAGCCGCCTTCGGGCGGCTTTTTTTCGTCTGTGCTGCTTGGCTCTTGAGCGAAGGGGCACGACTGAATCGGAAGATCAGCTCGTGACTGTCAGCCAGTCAGTGCCGAGCAGCGGGTCGGCCACAGCCCACTCGGGGTGGCCCCAGATTGGTGCACTTCCGCCCATGAGGGCGGCCAAGGCCAGCTCTGGCCGGTTGTTTTGCTGGCTCAGGTGGGCAGCCACGACCAGGCTCAGTCGCTCGTGGGTAATGCAGCTGACGATGGCCGCTGCCGCTGTGTTGGATAAATGGCCGTGCAGGCCGCCGACACGGCGTTTTAAAAAGGGCGGGTAGCTGGACCGGGCGAGCAGGGCTTCGTCATGGTTGAACTCCAGCAGCAAGGCGTGGCAGTTCGCCAAGTGGGCCAGCACATGGTCTGTGGCATGGCCCAGGTCGGTCAGCACACCCAGCTGGTGCGCCCCATCTGTGCAGCTCAATTGCAGTGGTTCGCGGGCATCATGAGGCACCGTGAAGGGCATCAACTGAAGGTCGCCCAGGTCAATGGCCTGGCCATCGGACGCAATCCGCAGCAGGCCGTCCAGGTCGGGCTCGCCAATTCCCAGGTAAGTCCCTCGGCTCATCCACATAGGAATTCGGTGGCGCAGGGCAAATTGTCGGGCGCAACCAATGTGGTCGCTGTGCTCGTGGGTGATGAATAGCGCGTCAATGTCGCAGCCGTCTTCCGAGAGACCGGCTTGACCCAGGCGCGTGCCCAGTTGCCTGATCCCCAGCCCACAATCCACCAGCACGCGCCGGGTCTTTAGCCCACTGGCTTCGACCAGGGTGGCGTTGCCCGTGCTGCCGCTGCCCAGGCTTTTAAAGCGCAACACCCGCCGTCGTTGACTTGAAGGCCGGGCTTATTTCAGGTCGTCAGCCAGCACTTGAACGATGCGCTGCGCATTGACTGAGCCTTCGGGCTGGCCTTGCTCGTTGAGCACAGATACCTGCGTGACTTCGCCTTCGCCGCGCAGCACGATGCGGTACTTGAGCGGCGCAGGCGTCGGCTTGCTGCCCTTGAAAAGGTTGCCGAAGAAGCCGCCTTTCCCGCTCTTTTCGTCCGTCACGGGGGCCACGTAGCGCACGAAGTAAAGGCCTTTGCTGCGGTCGCGGTCTTCTACGGTAAAGCCGGTGCGGTCCAGCGCCAGGCCGACGCGGCGCCAGGCGCGGTCCAGGTTGTCCGCGACTTGCAGCGCGGGCACGTTGTTGACGGTGATCACGCGCGAAGTTTGCTTGACCTCGGTGGCGGCCAAGGCATTGGCCTGCTCAGCCGTAACGCCGAGCTTGACCATCAGACGTCGCAAAAATTCAGCTTCCAATTCTGGGTCGGCCGGCCGCGGCTGCCATACGGTCGAGAGGCCGGTCTGGCTGTTGACTTCGATCATGCCGCGGTGGCTGATGAAAATTTCAGTCCCGCCCGATGGGCTGCGCTCCAGGCGTGTGCGGAACTTGTCGCGCTCGCCGGTGGAGTACAGGCTGTCGAGCACCCTGCCCAGCGTGGCGCGGATGATGTCTTGTGGCAGCTTGGCCCGGTTTTCCGCATAGTCAGTTTCAAGGATGCCAAGGTCTTCCTGCTGCATGCTCAAGTTAAAGCCGTTCTCCGTCCAGAAACTGCGCACAGGCTCCCAGAGTTTTTCGGCCGGGCGGTTGACCACCAACCAGCGCTGGCTGCCTGCGCGCTCTATCCGCACATCGCCCACGCTGGTGGCTGCCGTCGGGGCTGCGGGTGCTGCTTGTGCGGCCTGGAAGGTGCTGGCCGTGGCCGCTTGGCCAGGGACCACGTAACGGCTCTCACGGGCGAGCTGGCTCAGGTCGGGCGGCACTTCAAGCGATACGCCCTTGGTGGCTGCCGATTTGTAGTTCACCTTGTCGCCCGACATCACGTCCTCTACCGAGGCGCAACCTGCAAGCACCATGCTGGCGGCCAGCAGGGGCAAGGCGATGCTTATGCGGCCAGCGCGGGCTTGAATAAGGCGGTTAGATGGCTTCAAAAGAGGTCCTTTGGACAAGAGTCAGAGCAGGCCGGTGGCGCGCATTGCACCTTCGACCGTTTCAATATGGGACGAATCCAGGGGCGTGAGTGGCAGGCGCAGAGTCGGGCCGCACAACTTCATTCGGGCCATGGCCCACTTCACCGGGATCGGATTGGATTCGACAAACAAATGCTTGTGCAGCGGCAGGAGTTTGAACTGGATCTCCATGGCGCGGCGCACGTCGCCGGCCACAGCCGCCATGCACAGCTCGTGCATGAGGCGCGGCGCAATGTTGGCCGTCACGCTCACATTGCCCTGGCCGCCGCACAGCATCAGAGCCACAGCGGTGGCGTCGTCACCCGAATACACCGCAAAGTCGGCCGGCGTTTCTTTGATCAACCATTGCGCACGCTCGATGTTGCCCGTGGCTTCCTTGATGCCGACGATGCCGGGCACCTGAGCCAGGCGCAGCACGGTGGCGTGCTGCATGTCGGCCACGCTGCGGCCGGGGACGTTGTACAAAACCATGGGCAAATCAACGGCTTCGGCAATTGCCTTGAAGTGCTGATACTGGCCTTCTTGCGTGGGCTTGTTGTAGTAGGGCACGACCTGCAACTGGCAGTCGGCTCCCACGGATTTGGCGAACTTGGTGAGCTCGATGGCCTCGGCCGTGGAGTTGGCACCGCAACCGGCCATGATGGGCACGGCCTTGGCGCCGTGCGTCTTGGCCTGCTCGACGGATACACGGATGATTTCGCAATGTTCTTCGACGCTGACCGTGGGCGACTCGCCCGTGGTGCCGACGACACCGATGCAGTCCGTGCCTTCGGTGATGTGCCAGTCCACCAGCTTGCGCAGGCTGGGGTAGTCAACACTGCCGTCTTCATGCAGGGGCGTGGCCAGGGCAACGATGCTGCCGGTGATTTGTTTCATGTGCGATGACCTTGGAAGCTAGGACGCGATCAAAGGCGCATTCTACTCAGGCAAAGGCCCTTTCTGGGCGATGCAAACGCCGGATTGGGAGCGAATCAGATCAAGGGGTAGCGCATCGGCTCGGGCGCGTTGGCAGGCCGTACTGCCACGATGCGCTGCACGAAGCGTTCAGTGGCTGGCGCCCCAATGAAGCCGTCTTCAAAAGCCACCACGCGCAAGGTCTGGCAGGCCGTCAGCAGCTCGCCCGGGCGCAGCAGAAAGTCGGGGCGAGACGGCTTGCCGACCGTCTCATTGCCAGCGGTGAAAGTTTCGTAAATCAAGACGCCGCCTGCGGCCAGGCTATCCGCGATGGTGGACAACAAGGGCCGCCACAAATAATTGGTGACCACGATGGCGTCAAACTGCTGGCCGGGCAGGGGCCAGGGGCCACCTTCCAGGTCGGCAAGCAAAGTCTGCACGCCTTTCAAGTTCAAGCCGTCGATGGCGGCCAAAGCTTGGGCGTCGCGGTCCACCGCCAGTACGCTGTGGCCGCCAGATTGCAGCCAGCGCGTGTGCCGGCCGCGGCCTGCCGCCACGTCCAGCGCGTGGGACTGAGGCTTGAGCAGATGCGTCCAGCGCTGCACCCAGTCCGAGGGCGTGCCTTCGCCATGGCGCACTTCAGGCGGCGACGACTGAGACAGCGGCATCAGAAGCAGGCCCAAAGTTGGTTGGCCAGCATCACCAGGAAATCCGGTCGCGTGTACAGCGCAAAGACGCCCAGTGGGGCGGCAATGGCGACGGTCCAGGCGGCAACTTTCAGCATGATTGAGGGCGTTTAAGCACTTAAACGTTCAAGCCGCAACCCTGGCCGCGCCGCGCAAGATCGGCGCTTCACGCACTGGCAGGTTCACCAGCGCGGCAAACACGCCTAGGGCAATCGCCAGGTACCAGACGATGTCGTAGCTTCCGGTGCGGTCGTACAGATAGCCGCCCAGCCACACGCCCATGAAGGAGCCGATCTGGTGGCTGAAAAAGATGAAGCCGCTGAGCATGGACAAATGCTGGATCCCGAAGATCTGTGCCACGGCGGCGTTGGTGGGGGGCACGGTCGAGAGCCAAAGCACGCCCATCACGGCCGAAAACACGTACACGCTGGCCGGGCTGAGCGGCACCAGCAAGAAAACGGAAATAGCGATGGCGCGCAAAAAGTAGATGCTGGCCAGGATGTTCTTTTTGGCCACCCGCTGGCCCAGTGCGCCCGCGCCGTAGGTACCAAACACGTTGAACAGGCCAATCAGCGCCAGGGCGTAGCTGGCCACCTGGGGCGACATGCCGTTGTCCTTCAAGTAGCTGGGCATGTGCACGCCGATAAAGACGACCTGAAAGCCGCACACAAAGTAGCCCGCCATCAGCAACTGAAAGCTGGGGTACTTGAAGGCTTCGCCCAGCGCCTGGGCAATGGTTTGCTCGCGCTTGACCGGCGCAGCCCCCGCCACAGTAGGCTCGCGCAGGCCGTAAGCCAGGGGCACCATGAGCAAGGTGGCGGCGCTCAAGATCAAGAGCGCGGTCTGCCAGCCAAAGCTGCTGATCAAAAAGCCTTCGGTCGGCACCATCAAGAATTGGCCAAAGGAGCCGGCTGCTGCGGCCACCCCCATGGCCCAAGAACGCTTTTCAGCCGAGATGTTGCGGCCGATCACGCCGTAAATGACAGCGTAGGTGGTCCCGGCCTGCGCCGCGCCAATCAGCACGCCAGCGGTCATGGTGAACAAAAATCCCGTGGGCGACAGGGCCATGCCCACCAGGCCCAGGCCGTACAGCACAGAGCCGCCCATGATCACGCGGAAGGCACCAAAGCGGTCGGCCAGCATGCCGGCAAAGATGCCGAACACGCCCCAGGACAGGTTTTGTACGGCAATGGCAAAGGCGAAGGTTTCGCGCGTCCAGCCCTGGGCCTGGGTGATGGGCTGCAGCCACAGGCCAAAGCCGTGGCGTATGCCCATAGACAGCGTGACGATGGCCGCCCCGCAGGCCAGTACCTGCCACATGGAAAGTTTGCGGGCCTCGGCAGGGGAGGACGGGAGGGTCTGGGCGGGTGAGGACATCCCTTAAATGTAACGACTGCGAGACTTGGCTGGTGCTTGAGCTCGAGCCAGCACAAGCGGCTGGCTGAGTCCGAAATTTTTGTCGGGTTTTATTTTTACTGTGCTTATGTCCAGTGGTTTTAAGGCCGACCACTACAATCGCCGCAAATTTCAAGCACTGCCATGGCCACCAAAATCAACTCAGCCTCCTCTGACCCGACTGCTTATTCAGAAAGCTCGATCCGCGTGCTCAAGGGTTTGGAACCCGTCAAGCAGCGGCCCGGCATGTACACGCGTACCGACAACCCGCTGCACATCCTGCAAGAGGTGCTGGACAACTCGGCCGACGAAGCGCTGGCCGGCCACGGCAAAAAGATCAAGGTCACCTTGCATGTCGATGCGTCGGTCAGCATCGAAGACGACGGCCGAGGCATTCCCTTTGGCATGCATCCTGAAGAAAAAGCGCCGGTGGTCGAGTTGGTCTTCACCCGACTGCATGCCGGCGGCAAGTTTGACAAGGGCAAGGGCGGCGCCTACAGCTTTTCTGGCGGTTTGCACGGCGTGGGCGTGAGCGTGACGAATGCGCTATCGAAGCGTCTGGAAGTGACCTCTTACCGCGAAGGCAAGGTGGCGCACCTGGTCTTCAGCGGGGGTGACGTGATTGAACCCTTGAGCCTGCGCCCGGCCGGTGAGGGTGACCGCAAAACCGGCACCACCGTGCGCGCCTGGCCAGATGGCAAGTACTTCGAGTCTTCAGCCCTGCCCATGAACGAGTTGCTGCACCTGCTGCGCAGCAAGGCCGTGCTGATGCCTGGCGTGACGGTGACGCTCACGAACGAAAAGACCAAAGAAGTCCAGACCTGGGTTTACAAAGGCGGCCTGCGCGACTACCTGATGCAGACCCTGAGCGCGGATCCGGTGATTCCGATGTTTGAGGGCGAAGGCTTTGCCGACGGCGCGCATGAAACCTTTGCCGAAGGCGAGGGCGCGCAGTGGTGCGTGGCCTTTACCGAAGACGGCCAGCCCATGCGCGAGAGCTATGTGAATTTGATCCCGACCAGCGCCGGCGGCACGCATGAACTCGGCTTGCGCGACGGTTTGTTCACGGCGGTCAAAAGCTTTATTGACCTGCATTCCCTGCTGCCAAAGGGCGTGAAATTGCTGCCTGAAGACGTGTTTGCCCGCGCCAGCTACGTGCTGTCGGCCAAGGTGCTTGACCCGCAGTTTCAGGGGCAGATCAAAGAGCGGCTGAACTCGCGTGATGCTGTGCGGCTGGTGTCCAGCTTCGTGCGGCCTACGCTCGAACTCTGGCTGAACCAGCACGTGGAGTACGGCAAAAAGCTGGCTGAGCTGGCGATTCGCGCCGCCCAAACGCGGCAAAAAGCCGGGCAAAAAGTCGAAAAGCGCAAAGGCTCAGGCGTGGCCGTGTTGCCCGGCAAGCTGACCGATTGCGAGAGCAAGGACCTGGCGCAAAACGAGGTGTTTTTGGTCGAGGGCGACTCCGCCGGCGGCAGCGCCAAAATGGGCCGCAACAAAGAAAGCCAGGCCATCTTGCCCCTGCGCGGCAAGGTGCTCAACACCTGGGAAGTCGAGCGTGACCGGCTGTTTGCCAACACCGAGATTCACGACATTTCCGTGGCCATCGGCATTGACCCGCACGGCCCGAACGACACACCCGACATGAGCGGCCTGCGCTACGGCAAGGTTTGCATCTTGAGCGACGCCGACGTGGACGGCTCGCACATTCAGGTGCTGCTGCTCACGCTCTTTTTCCGCCACTTCCCCAAGCTCATCGAGACCGGGCATTTGTATGTGGCGCGCCCGCCGCTGTACCGTGTCGATGCGCCGGCGCGCGGCAAAAAGCCGGCTTCCAAGGTCTACGCGCTGGACGAAGGCGAGCTCACCACCATCCTCGACAAGCTGCGCAAGGACGGCGTGAAAGAAGGCGGCTGGAGCATCAGCCGATTCAAGGGCCTGGGCGAGATGAGCGCCGAGCAACTGTGGGAAACCACGCTCAACCCTGATACGCGCCGCCTCTTGCCCGTGCAACTGGGCAACCAGGATTTCACCCAGACCGAGGGCTTGATCACCAAACTCATGGGCAAGGGCGAAGCTGCGGCTCGCCGTGAGCTCATGGAACTGCACGGCGATGCGGTCGATATTGACGTTTGACGCTGGCCTGGGCTTGGGCCTGGGTAAATGGCGGGTGCAGTCGGCACAACCGGTGAAGTTGCTGCTGGGCATGGCGGCGCTCGGCAGCGCACTCGCCCTCTGCAAGCCCGTGCACGCGGAAGTCTGGGCCTTTGTGGATGCCCGGGGCGTGGCCCATTTCGCGGTTGAGCGACTGGACGAACGCTACGAGCTATTCCTCAACGGCGGTGAGGTGTTGCAGGCTGGGCAGGAAGCCAGTCAAGCTGCGGCGCCACCAGCGGCGCTGCCGACTGGCCTGGCTGAGCGTGCATTGCCGGCCACGCCCGCGCAATCTCGTTTGCTGGCTTACCTGGCCCAATCGCCCGGCTACCTGGCCGTGCAGTCGCATCTGGCCGATGCCGCGCTCACCCACGGCATTGATCCGCATTTGCTCAAGGCCTTGATCGTGGCCGAGTCAGGTTTTGATGCGCAGGCGGTCTCCCCCAAGGGCGCTGTCGGCCTCATGCAGCTCATCGTGCCGACGGCCGAGCGCTACGGCGTCAAGGCCGACCGGCAAGCCAGCGTACGGCAAAAGCTGACCGACCCGCGCACCAATCTGCGTGCGGGCACGCTTTATTTGCGCGACTTGCTGGCGCTTTTTCCCGGTCGCCTGGACTTGGCGTTGGCGGCCTACAACGCGGGCGAAGGCGCGGTTCAGCGCGCCGGCAACCGTGTGCCCAACTACCCCGAAACGCAAAATTACGTGAAGACCGTGCTGCAGCTGTATGCGCATCTGCAGCCGCTGGCCCGTCTGGCGGCGCCTGCCTTGCCCAGCGCTGTGCAAGCCGCACCGCGCGTGCGGCTGGAGATGATGGGCGGCGCCAGTGGACGGGGCAATATGCCCGCGTTCAGCGGCAGCCCTTTGCTGCGCCCGACCCCTTGAATTGATGAATAGAAACCAACGAGAACGCTTGCCCCATGGACTTGTTTACCCCTGACACCCCCGCCATCGTTCCAGAGCCGGCCGACCAAGACTCGCTGGCGGCCTACGCCCAGCGCGCTTACCTTGAATACGCGCTGAGCGTGGTCAAAGGCCGTGCCTTGCCCGACGTGTGCGACGGCCAAAAGCCGGTGCAGCGCCGCATTTTGTACAGCATGGCACGCATGGGCCTGGGCTTTGGCGGGCCCAACAACGCCACGGGCGCCAAGCCTGTGAAAAGCGCGCGCGTGGTGGGCGATGTGCTGGGCCGTTTTCATCCGCACGGCGACCAGGCGGCCTACGACGCGCTGGTGCGCATGGCGCAAGATTTTTCGCAGCGCTACCCGCTCATCGACGGTCAAGGCAACTTCGGCTCACGCGACGGCGACGGCGCAGCGGCCATGCGTTACACCGAGGCGCGCTTGGCCCGCATCACCAGCTTGCTGATGGACGAGATTGACGAAGGCACGGTCGATTTCATCCCCAACTACGACGGCTCGACCGAAGAGCCCGCGCAATTGCCCGCGCGCCTGCCCTTCACCCTGCTCAACGGCGCCAGCGGCATTGCGGTGGGTTTGGCCACTGAAATCCCGAGCCACAACCTGCGCGAAGTGGCTGATGCCTGCGTGGCGCTCATCAAGTCGCCCAAGCTGAGCGAAGAAGAGCTGGCCGAGTTCATTGCCGGGCCGGATTACCCGGGCGGCGGGCAAATCATCTCGAGCGCGGCCGAGATTGCCGCTGCTTACCGCACCGGTCGTGGCTCACTGAAAGTGCGCGCCCGCTGGAAGATCGAAGACTTGGCGCGCGGCCAGTGGCAGCTGGTGGTCAATGAACTGCCGCCCGGCGTCAGCACCCAGCGCGTGCTCGAAGAAATTGAGGAGATCACCAACCCCAAGGTGCGCGCCGGTAAAAAAGCGCTCAGCCAAGAGCAAGTTCAGCTCAAGCAAACCGTGCTGTCCGTGCTGGATGTGGTGCGCGACGAGTCGAGCAAAGACGCGGCGGTGCGCCTGGTGTTTGAACCCAAAACCAGCCGCATTGAACAGGCCGAACTCATCAACACCTTGCTGGCCAACACCAGTTTGGAAAGTTCGTCGCCCATCAATCTGACCATGGTCGGTCTGGACGGCAAGCCCACGCAAAAGTCGCTGCGGCAAATGCTGACCGAGTGGATTGCTTTCAGGCAAACCACCATCGAGCGACGTTCGCAGTTCAGGCTCGACAAAGTGTTGGCGCGCATTCACATTCTTGAAGGCCGGCAGCTGGTGCTGCTCAATATCGATGAAGTGATCGCCATCATTCGCCAGTCAGACGAGCCCAAGTCGGCGCTGATGGAACGCTTCAAGCTCAGCGAGCGGCAGGCTGAAGACATTCTTGAGATTCGCCTGCGCCAACTCGCGCGGCTTGAAGCCATCAAGATCGAGCAAGAGCTCAGCAGCCTGCGTGAAGAGCAAGGCAAGCTCGAAGAAATTTTGGGCAACCCGAGCGCGCTGCGCCGCTTGATGGTCAAAGAAATCGAGGCCGACGCCAAGATTTTTGCGGACCCGCGCCGCACCTTGATCCTGGCCGACAAGAAAGCCGTGCTCGAAGTCAAGGTGATTGACGAGCCGGTGACGGTGGTGGTGAGCAGCAAGGGCTGGGTGCGTGCCCGCAACGGCCACGGCCATGACGCGGCGAGCTTCGCCTTCAAGGCGGGCGACGGCTTGTACGCCACCTTTGAATGCCGCACGGTCGATGTGCTGATCGCCTTTGGCAGCAAGGGCCGCGTGTACTCAGTGCCGGTCGCCGCTTTGCCTGGCGCGCGGGGCGACGGCCAGCCAGTCACGACCTTGGTCGAGCTCGAAGCTGGCACGCAATTGGTGCATTACTTCGCCGGCCCGGTCACCGCGCAATTGCTGCTCGCCAGCTCGGGCGGCTACGGCTTTTTGGCCAGTGTTGAAAACCTGCTGTCGCGCAACAAGAGCGGCAAGGCCTTCATCAGCCTGGGCGAAGGCGAGACCTTGTGCGAGCCGTCCCATGCGGCCGGTACATCGGGCGCCAAGCCCTTGCCAGAAGCCACGCACGTGGCCTGCGCCTCTACCGGCGGGCGCATCCTGACCTTTGCAATCGACGAGCTGAAGTTGATGGAAAAAGGGGGACGCGGCCTGATGCTGATCGACCTCGAAGCCAAAGACCAGCTCGCCGGTGCCGCGGCCTACACCCGCAGCATCAAGATCGAAGGCATAGGCCGGGGCGGCAAGGAGCGCGAGGAAACCCTGGAAATTCGCAGCCTGAACAACGCCCGCAGCTCACGCGCCAAGAAGGGCAAGGCGGCGGATTTGGGCTTCAAGCCGGCGAAGGTTTCGCGGGTGGAGTGAGCTTGGGGAGTCCTGGGAGTCCTGGGACCCTCGGGAGAAGGCATATACTGATGCTATATCCAAGGGGTGCGCATGACCATCACGACTGTTTTCACCAACAACCGCTCTCAGGCGATTCGCCTGCCTGCTGACTTGCGGCTGCCCGAGGACGTGAAAAGAGTGGCGGTGCGAGCCCGCGGCGCTGAGCGGATCATTTCACCGGTAGGTCATTCTTGGGATCACTTTTTCCTGAGTGGGCCGCAGGTCTCAGACGACTTTTTGACCGAGCGCGCAACCCAAAGCCAAGGCGAACGCGAGCCTCTGTGATGCTCAAGTACCTGCTCGACACCAACATCGTGATCTACGTGATTAAGCGCAGGCCGCGCGAAGCGTTGGCGACTTTCAATGAACATGCCGGCCGAATGGCCATCTCGGCCATCAGTTTGTCCGAGCTTTATCACGGGGCGGAAAAAAGCGCCAAAGTGGCGCAGAACCTTGAAGTGATTGAAGAATTTGCGAGCCTCCTGGAAGTCTTGCCTTACTCGGCAAAAGCTTCACAGCATTACGGCTCGATCCGAAGCGCGCTGGAAAAGACGGGCCAGACGATTGGCGTCAACGACCTGCACATTGCCGCCCATGCTCGCAGCGAGGGGCTGGTGATGGTCACCAACAACACCTCTGAATTCGCGCGTGTGCCGGGCCTGTTGCTGGAGAACTGGGTCAGCGCTCCAGCTTAGGCGACCTCGGCGATCATTTCAATCTCGACGCAGGCTCCCATCGGGATTTGCGCCACGCCAAAGGCGCTGCGGGCATGTGCGCCGGCGGTGCCAAAAATCTCGGCCATGAGCTCGCTGGCCCCGTTGGTGACCAAATGCTGCTCGGTGAATTCGCTGGTGGAATTGACCAGGCTCATGAGCTTGACGATGCGCTTGACGCTGTTGAGATCTTTACCCTGTGCGGCAAGCGCGGCGTTGAGTGTTCCCAGCAGGTCGATGGCCACCACGCGCGCTGCCTGCTTGCCTTCTTCGGTGCTCATGGTCTGGCCGAGTTTGCCGACCCAGGGTTTGCCGTCTTTCTTGGCGATGTGGCCGCTCATGAACACCAGGTTGCCGGTCTGCGCGAAGGGCAGGTAGGCGGCAGCGGGTGTGGCCACGGGCGGCAGCGTGATGCCCATGGAAGAAAGCTTGTCGTGAATATTGGCCATGAGTGAGTCCTTCAGTTATTGAATCGTTGGGCGTGATTTTAGAAAGTCGGGCTAGCCGTCTATCGGGTCGAATGTTCTTCAGGCAGCGTTTCAAGCGGCGTCACGGTCACTGCCACGCTCAAAACATGGCGCGCCCCGCCGCGGATCACGCCGCGCAAGGGCGAGACGTCCAGAAAGTCGCGGCCTGTGGCCAGCGTCACGTAATCCTCGCCCGGTGCGCGGTCGTTGGTGGGGTCGAAGTCCAGCCATTGCCCGGGCTGGCTGGGGTCCACCGCGCCGTCGCGCCAGGCAGGGCAGTAGACCGACGCCCAGGCGTGCGAGGCGTCGCTGCCGACCAGGCGCGGCTGGCCCGGCGGCGGTTGTGTGAGCAGGTAACCGCTGACGTAGCGCGCTGGCAAGCCCATGGCTCGGCAGCAGGCCACCATGATGTGCGCAAAGTCCTGACACACCCCCTTGCGCTGCGCCAGCGCCTTGACGGCCGGCGTGTTGACTTCGGTGCTCAGGCTTTCGTAGGTCATGTGCCGGTGGATGCGGCGCATGAGGTCTTGCGCGGCTTGTGGCAGCGTCCGGTCCGGGCTGAAACTGGGGCGTGCGAATTCAGCAAAGGCTTCCTCGCGCGGCGCGAAGGGCGAGGCGAACAGGAACTCGGAGGCCGAGTCCCAGGCCGAGGCGGCGTGGTAGCGGAAGTGTTCTCTCACCTGCTCCCAGGCCGGGCCGGCCTCAAAGCCTTCCCAGTCCTCGCAAGCCTGGGGCGCGGCCCCGGTGGAAACCACACTGTCAGCCACCACCACCAAACTGTCGTGCGCGGACTGAAAGGAAAAAAAGCTGCGCCAATTGCCATACACATCGGGCAGATCGCGTTGTTGAGCCGGGTTGGGGCTGATGCGCAGAACATGGCTCAACAGCTGCTGCGTGCCTTGGTTGGCGGGTTTGAGATGCACCACGTGGTGCGCGTTCTCGACCGACGGGCTGTAGTCGTAGCGGGTTTCGTGAACGATCTGAAGCAGCATGTCTTCAAGCTCCCAGGCTCTGGCTGGCGCTGGCCGCGTGGCTGAAGTAGCGCTGGCTGATGCTGTTGGACAGCCCGAGCGCGGCCTGTGCCACGGTGCTCAGCTGCTCGTGCACTTCGGCGGGCTGGGCCACTGCCCAACTGTGCGGATCGGGCATGGCGGCGGCCAGTTCAGCCGCTTGCCCCAGCGGCTTGCCTTCGAGCTTGGCCAGCCGGCCTTGCAAGGTGTGCAGCACCCAGGCCAGCGAGCGCGGATTGTCCCGGTCCAGCACCAGCAGGTCCACCAGGGCCGGCAGGTCGCGCCGCTGCTGGTACTGCGCATGAAAGGTGATGGTGCTGTCAAAGAGCGCCACGATGGCGTTGAAGCCACTTTCGTCTTCGACGGCGCCGTGTTCAAAGCCCAGCACCAAGGCCGAGGCCAGGGTGCTCAGCCGCTCAATGTGCCGGCCGATGCTGAGCAGCCGCCAGCCGTCGTCGCGCATCATGCGGTCGGTCTGCGCGCCCGTCATGGCCGCGAGAAAACTGCTGGCGCCGTCCAGTGCGCGCAGCGCCTCCAGCGCGGAGTACTCGGCACTTTGCCCCTTCTTGGCCGGACTGCCGAAATGACTGCAATGCTGAAAAAACGCTTGCTCGGCACGCACAATGGTTTGCCACTGCTCTTGCGACAGACGCTCGCGCACGGCCGATGCGGCCTGCTTGAGTGCCCGCAAGTTAAAGCCCACGCTGGCCGCATGCTGCGTGTCGCCGAGGTTGGCGATCAGGGACCGCTCGAACACCCGCCGCGCCTGCGTGGCGGGCGGCACGTCGGGCAGCACCAGGGCGTTGTTGACGGCCATGGCGCTGAGCCAGGCGAGCAGGCGCTCGGACGATTGGTCCTCACCCGACAAGGCTTGCAGCGTCAGACGCGCCAACCGCACCGAGTTCTCGGCGCGCTCGGTGTAGCGGCCCAGCCAAAAAAGATTTTCAGCGGCGCGGCTGGTGACGGCGCGTTGCTGTCGCGGCGAAGCGCTCCCGCCCGCAGCTGGCTTGAAGGCTGCAGTCGCGGCTTTGGCCTGCATGCCCTGGCCTTGGACCTGCGTGCCCTGCGATGCCGACTGGATTTGCCCTTGTCCCTGGGCTTGAGATTGGCCTGGAAGTCGGGATGCGTCCAGCCCTGATGCGGCGCGCGTCAACCACACGTCTGCGCTGCTGCCGCCGTGCTGCATGGACGCGATGTTTTCGTTCTTGCCAGCCAGCCGGGCCAGGCCGCCGGGCAGCACTTGCCAATCGCTCAGGCTGTTGCGCACCGCAAACACGCGCAGCATGGCCGAGCGTGGCGCGACCTTTTCACCCTGCCAGGTGGGTGTTTGCGACAGCGGCAAATACGCTTGCACGGTGTAGTCGCCGCCATTGCGCAGGATGCGGCCCGCCCATTCGTCCAGCTTGGGGCGACTCAGGCCCAGCCCGATGACCGAGTCCAGGCCGGAGGCCGGGTAGGTGGGTTTGATGACGCAGTCCTTGAGCTGCGGCAGCACCGCTTGCAGCGCGGCCTGCTCGCCGCACCACCAGGTCGCCAGTGACGGCAAGGCCAGTGGCTCGCCCAGCAGATGTTCGCTGAGCGCTGGCAAAAATCCGAGCAACGCCGCCGATTCCAGAAAAGCCGAGCCCGGTGTGTTGGCCACCAGCACATTGCCCGCACGAATGGCTTGCAGCAGGCCGGGTACGCCCAGCGTCGAGTCCGAGCGCAACTCCAGCGGGTCCAGAAATTCGTCGTCCAGCCGCTTGAGCAGGCCATGCACGGGCTCCAGCCCTTGCAAAGTCTTGAGGTACAGCCGGTCGCCGCGCACCATGAGGTCGCTGCCTTCCACCAGGGCCAAGCCCAGGTAGCGCGCCAGATAAGCGTGTTCGAAATAGGTCTCGTTGTAAGGGCCGGGGGTGAGCAGCACGATGCGCGGCTCGCTGCCAGCCTCCCTGCTTTGCCGAGCGCAGGCGGCCTTCATGCCGTCGACCAGCGCACTGTAAGAAGCGGCCACGCGCTGCACTTTCATTTGCCGGAAGGCTTCTGGGAACTGCAGCGAAATGCTGTTGCGGTTCTCCAGCAGATAACCCAGGCCCGAAGGCGCTTGTGTGCGCTGCGACACCACCCACCAGCGGCCGTCAGGGCCGCGTGCCAGGTCAAAGGCGGCGACGTGTAGAAAATGCCCACCCGCCGGCTGCACGCCATGCATGGCGCGCAAGTAGCCCGGATGCCCCTGCACCAGCGCTGTAGGCAGCAAGCCCTGGCGCGGCAAGCTTTGCGCGCCATAAACGTCAGCCATGATGCTTTCGAGCAAGCCTGCGCGCTGCTTGACGCCGGCTTCAATACCCGCCCAGTCCGCGGGCTGTATCAGCATGGGGAAGAGGTCCAGCGCCCAGGGCCGTTGCGGGCCGTCAGCGTCTGCGTAAACGTTGTAGCTCACGCCGTTGTCGCGGATCAGGCGCTGCAAGCTGGCGTTTCGGCGGTTGAGGTCGGCAAAGCCGCCCGCGCCCAGTTGCTCGACAAAGTCCCGCCAGGCCGGTGCCAAGGCGGGTTCGGTATCTGGCGCCAGAGGCGCACGAGCCGCCATGCCGCGCAACTCGTCAAAGTGGCCAGCAGCAGCGGGTGGCGCTAAAGCCAGCGCCAGGTCGGCGGGCGACTCCATTGCCGCGTCGGCGAAAAGCGACGGGTAGGGCGGAAATGACGATGACGAAGGAGGGGCTTCCACGGGGCTCAAGTATGCCTTTGGCTCCATGCCGTTTTGTCAACCATCCTTCTCGATCCTTGCGGCTTCAGCGCAAGTCCAGCGTGAACGGAAATTCACGGCTGACCGGCTCATGCGCCACCACCATCTTGCCGGGCGTATGCCCCATCTGTGTGAATCGCATCAGGCGCCGGCTTTCAGCTTCATAGGCGTTGATGGGCAGGGTGTCGTAGCTCAGGCCGCCGGGGTGCGCCACGTGGTACTGGCAGCCGCCCATCGAGCGCTGGTTCCAGGTGTCCACGATGTCAAACGTGAGCGGTGCATGCACGCCGATGGACGGGTGCAGGGCCGAGGGCGGGTTCCAGGCCTTGTAGCGCACGCCGCCCACGTAGTCACCCACGGTGCCGGTGTTTTGCAGGGGCAGGGCGCGGCCATTGACGGTGATCACATAGCGCTCGCTATTCAAGCCCGTGACGCGCAACTCAACGCGCTCCAGCGATGAATCGACGTAACGCACGGTGCCGCCGGCCGAGCCTTCTTCACCCATCACATGCCAGGGCTCGAGCGCGCTGCGCAGCGTGAGCTCGATGCCGCGCTTTTTCACCTGCCCAATCATCGGAAAGCGAAACTCGAAGTGCGGCTCGAACCAAGCCATGTCAAAGCCATAACCGGCCTCGTTCAAATCCGCCAGCACGTCTTCAAAGTCCATGCGGATAAAGCTGGGCAACAAGAAGCGGTCATGCAGCTCAGTGCCCCAGCGCGTGAGCTTGTGCTGGCCGGGCTGCTGCCAAAAGCGGGAGACCAAAGCGCGCAACAGCAACTGCTGCGCAATGCTCATGCGCGCATGCGGCGGCATTTCAAAAGCGCGCAACTCCAAGAGGCCGAGCCGGCCGGTCGCGGAGTCGGGTGAGTACATCTTGTCAATGCAAAACTCGCTGCGGTGCGTGTTGCCCGTGACGTCCACCAGAATGTTGCGCAGGCTGCGGTCCACCAGCCAAGGCGGCATGTCGGCGCCAAACTTTTCGCGGTTGCTGGCGATTTCGCGCAGGGCGATTTCCAGCTCGTACAACTGATCGTTGCGTGCTTCGTCCACGCGCGGTGCCTGGCTGGTCGGGCCAATGAACATGCCCGAGAACAGATAACTCAGCGACGGGTGGTTGTGCCAGTAAGCAATGAGGCTGGCCAGCAGCTCGGGCTTGCGCAAAAAGGGGCTGTCAGCCGGTGTGGCGCCGCCCATCACAAAGTGGTTGCCGCCCCCGGTGCCGGTGTGACGGCCGTCGGTCATAAACTTCTCGGCCGACAGGCGCGTCTGGTGCGCGACTTCGTACAAGAACTCGGTGTTGGCCACCAGCTCGCCCCAGTGCGTGGCGGGGTGGATATTGACTTCAATGACGCCCGGATCAGGCGTGACTTGCAGCAGTTTCAGGCGCGGGTCGCGCGGAGGCGCATAACCTTCGAGCACGACTTGCACACCGAGTTGCGCTGCTGTGGCTTCGACGGCGGCGAGCAAGTCCAGGTAGTCCTCGAGTCGCTCCATGGGCGGCATGAAGATGTAGAGCGCTCCGATTTCGCCTTGGCCTGCACGTGAGGGGTCGGCTTTGTCTTTATTGCCTTTTTGAGCGTCAGGTCCGTTGGCGCGCTGCGGGTCACGCACCTCAACGCACAGCGCGGTGCGGGTCAGCCAGTGCGCGGATTCCTGCGGGTTGGGCGCGCGGGGAGCGGGCTCTGCACCTTGCGCGGTTGACGCTGCCGGCTGCGGTGCGGCTGTCGCCGCGCCGGCAAGGCTTGCTGATGCGACAGCCGCTTGGTTTCCTTGCTGGGCTACGGCCGGCATGTACTGCGCAATGCGGCTGGCCGGGGTGGGCGCGGCGGCTTGCTTGAGGCGCGCCATGTAGGCGGCCAGCACCGTGGCGCTGTTGTGCAGCGTGCGCACTGGCGCCGGGGCGGGCGTGGCGGCGGCTGCTTGCTGGCCGCGGTTTTCCAGTGCCATGCCGGGCATGGCCTCGGCGTGCGCCTGGTAAGTCGCAGCCATCGCGCTGGCGGCAGGCAAATCGTCACGCGGTGCAAACGGGTCGGTCTCTATCAAATACGGATAGTCGGTCTTGGACACCCAAGGCACCGAATCCAGCGGCAGGCGGTAGCCCATGGGCGAGTCGCCGGGCATGAGGTACATGCGCTCTTCTCTGAAGAACCAGGGGCCGGTGCGCCAGCGCGGCGCAGCAGCGGGTTCATGCGGTTCGCGGGCTTTGAGCGGCAGCACATAGCCGACCACCGCGCCCAAGCCTTGCATGAAGACGCGGCGCAGGCGCTCGCGTTCCATCGGGTCGTCAAGCCGTGAATTGAGCGGGTCGACATTGACGGGCAGTCGGCGTTCGCGCCACAGGTAGTACCAGCTGTCTTCATAGCCGGGTGTGAGGTAGTTGGCCGCCAGCCCGAGCTTGGCCGCCAGCGTGCGGCTGAATCGTTCGGCGTCCGCGCTGGTGTAGCGGCTGCTGGCTGCGCTGCGCTCGTCAGCAAACAGCGCCGGGTTTTGCCAGATCGGCTGGCCGTCACGCCGCCAGAAAATGCTCAGTGCCCAGCGCGGCAATTGCTCGCCCGGGTACCACTTGCCCTGGCCAAAATGCAAAAAGCCGCCTTGCCCGTATTCAGCCCGCAGCTTTTGCACCAGCTCGGTGGCAAAGCCGCGCTTGGTCGGGCCCAGCGCGTCAATGTTCCATTCAGGCGCGTCGCGGTCTTGCGTGGCCACAAAGGTCGGCTCGCCGCCCATGGTCAGGCGCACGTCGTTGGCCTCAAGTTCGCTGTCCACCTGCTCGCCCAGGGCCAGCACGCCGGCCCATTGCTCTTCGGTGTAAGGCTTGGTCACGCGCGGGGATTCGTACACGCGCTGCACGGCCATGTGGTGCGCAAAGGTCACCTCGCATTTGTCCATGCCGCCTTCGACTGGCGCAGCGCTCGAAGGCTCGGGCGTACAGGCCAGCGGTATGTGGCCTTCACCCGCCATGAGGCCCGAGGTCGGGTCCAGCCCGACCCAGCCAGCGCCAGGCAAGAAGACTTCGCACCAAGCGTGCAAATCGGTGAAGTCCTGTTCGGCGCCGCTCGGGCCGTCGATGGATTTCACGTCAGGTTTGAGCTGAATCAGATAGCCCGAGACAAAGCGCGCCGCCAGGCCCAGGTGCCGCATCAATTGCACCAGCAGCCAGCCGGTATCGCGGCAGGAGCCGCAGGCCAGTGCCAGCGTTTCTTCAGGCGTTTGCACGCCGGGCTCCATGCGGATGGCGTATTGGATGTCGGCCTGCAGCTGCTGGTTCAGGCCGACCAAGAAATCAATCGTGCGGCGCGGCGTCAGGTCGACTTTTTCAAGGTATTTCTTGAACAGCGGCGTGGCCGGCTGCTTGACCAGATACGGCGCGACTTCTTCAGCCATGCCTTCGCTGTAGGTGAAGGGGAACTTCTCGGCGTGCGGCTCCAGGAAAAAGTCGAAGGGGTTGAACACCGCCATTTCAACGACCAAGTCCACCGTGACCTTGAACTCGCGCGTGGGCTCTGGAAAGACCAATCGCGCCTGGTAGTTGGCAAACGGGTCTTGCTGCCAGTTGATGAAATGGTCCGCCGGCTCGATCTTCAGTGAATAAGACAGCACCTGCGTGCGGCTGTGCGGCGCCGGCCGAAGACGCACGACTTGCGGTCCCAGCTTGACGGGTCGGTCGTACTGGTAATGGGTGATGTGGCTCAAGGCAACGTGGATAGACAAGGCAGGTCTCGCTTTACATCAAAGGGCTGGTCGCTACATGGCAGAGCATGGCAAAAGATGGCAGTCAGGCAGGGCGTGGTGGATCCTATCGCGCCCGTTCATCGCGGCCTTGCCTAACTGCGTCTAAAGAATTACAAGCAAGTCTTGCGCCACATATCTTTTCCCGCCGTCACGCCCTTCGCTCCTGCTGCAGGTCTTGCAGGCTGGGTTGCCGGCACGGCCTGTCAATTGCAGCAGGCCAACCTGGACTCTGCCCTGGTTTACGGGGCATGGCTTGGAGCCGGCTTGCTGTTGGCGGCCGCTTGCCTGGGCTTGGGGCACCGGCAGGCGCAAGCGGCTTCAACACCATGGCGGGCAGGGCGTTGGCTGTGCGCTTTGCTGGCCGGGCTGGCCCTGGGTTTCAGTCTGACTGGCCTGCGCGCCACCGCTTTTGCGGCCAGTGCCTTGCCGGCTGGCCTGGAGGGGCGTGACATCCTGGTGACTGGCCAGGTCGTGAGCTTGCCCCAGCGCGCAGAAGACGCGGTTCGCTTTCAGTTGCAGCTTGAATCCGCCTCGCTGGATGGCCAGCCCGTGCAACTGCCGCCGCGCATTCTGCTGGGCTGGTATTCGGGCTCGTTCTTGGGGCGGGCTCCCGTGGCCGCTGAACCACTTGGGACTCCGGAAGACCAGGCCGACCAGACCGAGACACTGGCCCAGTCGCAGCGCCAGCCGCAAGCCATGCGCGCCCGAGAGCGCTGGCAAATGACGGTGCGTCTGAAGGCACCGAACGGCAATATCAACCCGCACGGCTTTGACTACGAGCTGACGCTGTGGGAACAAGGCGTGCAGGCTACCGGCGCGGTGCGCGCGGGCCTGCGCGACAAGCCGCCGCAGCGGCTGGCTGACAGCGGCTGGAAAAGGCCGGTCGAGCAGGCCAGACAGTCGGTGCGCGAAGCCATCGAGGCCCGCATCGCTGCCCCCCGGCTGGCCGGCGTGCTGGCGGCCCTGGTCATGGGCGACCAAAACGCGATCGAGCGGCCCGACTGGGACGTGTTCCGCGCCACCGGCGTGGCGCACTTGATGAGTATTTCGGGCTTGCACATTACCTTGTTTGCGTGGCTGGCCGGCCGCGTGCTGGGTGCGCTGTGGCATCGCTCCCCGCGTTGGACGCCGCGCTGGTGCCTGGCCATTCCCGCCAGTTCGGCCGCGGCCTGGGGCGGCTTGCTGCTGGCGGTGGTTTATGCGCTTTTTTCGGGCTGGGGTTTGCCGGCGCAGCGCACGGTCTGGATGCTGGCCGTGGTGGTGTGGTTGCGCCAAAGCGGGCGCCAATGGGCTTGGCCGCAGATCTGGTTGCTGGCCATGGCGGTGGTGGTGGCGGTCGACCCCTGGGCTTTGTTGCAAGCGGGCTTTTGGTTGTCTTTCGTGGCGGTGGGTGTGTTGTTTGGCTCGGGCACCGGGCTGGCCGCGTCCGAGGGCACCGAGTCGTTCTCCCGGGCCTCGCTGGCGCGGCGCTTTGGCCAGATGTTGCGGGAGCAATGGGTGATCACGCTGGCGCTCACGCCATTGACGCTGCTGCTCTTCAATCAGGTGTCCCTGGTCGGTCTGCTGGCCAATGTGTTCGCCATCCCGGCCGTGACCTTGCTCATCACCCCCTTGGCATTGCTAGGCCTGGCCTGGGCACCGCTGTGGGACGCAGCCGCCTGGCTGACCGGTGTGATGCTGGCGGCGCTGCAAGCCATGGCCGGCTGCCCGATGGCCACGCTCAACCAGGCGGCCGTGCCTGGGTGGAGCGCGATGGCCGCAGTGGCCGGTGGTCTGCTGTTGGTGATGCGCCTGCCCTGGCACTGGCGGGTGCTGGGTGTGCCTTTGCTGCTGCCGGTTTTGTTGTGGCAGCCAATACGGCCGGCGGCCGGCGAGTTTGA
The DNA here is from genome assembly GCA_040400945.1 of Polaromonas sp. Lineage (GTDB taxonomy): Bacteria > Pseudomonadota > Gammaproteobacteria > Burkholderiales > Burkholderiaceae_C > Polaromonas. Next base: position 417,711 of record JBBAPG010000002.1, read on the forward strand.
GTTACTGGCCGCCGACGTGGGGCAGGGCAATGCAGTGCTGGTGCGCACGGCCAGCCACAGCCTGCTGTACGACGCCGGTCCCCGCTTTTCAAGAGAAAGCGATGCTGGCCACCGGGTGCTGGTGCCGCTGCTGCGCGCGCTGGGCGAGCGGATCGATATCCTGCTGCTCAGCCATCGAGACGCCGACCACGTGGGCGGCGCTGCGGCCGTGCTGGCCATGCAGCCGCAGGCCAGACTTTTGAGCTCACTTGAGCCCGGGCATGAATTGCATGCGCGTGTGCCACCGGAACGCTCAGAACGCTGTACCGCCGGCCAGCGCTGGCAGTGGGACGGTGTCGACTTCGAGCTTTTGCATCCGCTGGCGGGCGACTACGCGCCCCCCGCCACAGCCACTGACCTTGCCGGGCCGCCCAAGTTGCAAAAGTTGCCAAAGTCCAATGCCATGAGCTGCGTGCTCCGCGTCTCGACGCCCGCGCGTCCCGGCCGGCCAGCCGCGGCCGCCTTGTTGGTCGGTGACATTGAACTTGCCCAAGAAAGCGCCTTGCTCAGCCGGGGCGCGCCATTGCAGGCCGATGTGCTGCTGTTGCCGCACCATGGCAGCAAGACCTCGTCTGGCGCTGATTTTTTGGTGGCGGTGCAGCCCCGCCTGGGGCTGGCGCAGGCCGGTTATCGCAACCGCTTTGGCCATCCGGCGCCGGCTGTGATGGCGCGTTATGCCGAGCTGGGCATTCCTGTGCTGACGTCGGCCGACTGCGGCGCGGCCAGCTGGTACAGCGCAACGCCCGCCGAGTGGACTTGCGCGCGAAAAGCCGGCCGGCGTTACTGGCAGCGTGTTGGCGCGCTGCCTCAGCCCCCTTGACCTCTCCTTCAGTCACCCTCGCCTGGTGTTCGCGCGTCGGGCTGGCCTAATCCTTGCTAAGCTTGTACGACAACAATACGGCGCTGTAGATCAGCGTTGACCAGCCGGAGATCCTGCCCATGAGCCGACCGATGTTTGATGAAATGAACGCCTCCGCTGGCAAGGTGCGAGCGCATTACGAAGGTTATCAGCGCTGGTTGGCCAAGCAGCCGGTGGACGTGATGCAGGCCCGCCGGGAAGAAGCCGAAATGATCTTCCGCCGCGTCGGCATCACGTTTGCGGTCTATGGCGCCAAGGACGAAGACGGCGCCGGCACCGAGCGGCTCATCCCCTTTGACCTGATCCCCCGCATCATCCCGGCGCATGAGTGGGCCAGCATGCAAAAAGGCTTGACCCAGCGCGTCACGGCCCTCAACCGCTTCATCCACGACGTCTACCACGGCCAGGACATCATCAAGGCCGGCGTGGTGCCGGCCGAGCAGATCTTTCAAAACGCGCAGTTCCGCCCCGAGATGATGGGCGTGGACGTGCCCGGCAACATCTATTCGCACATCAGCGGCATCGACATCGTGCGTGCGCCCAACGCGCAAGGCGAGGGCGAGTACTACGTGCTCGAAGACAACCTGCGCGTGCCCAGCGGCGTGAGCTACATGCTCGAAGACCGCAAGATGATGATGCGGCTCTTCCCCGAACTCTTCAGCCAAAACCGCGTGGCACCTGTCGCCCACTACCCCGACTTGCTGCTGGAAACGCTGCGTGACATGGCGCCCCCGGCCACGGCTGAACCCACGGTGGTGGTGCTCACGCCCGGCATGTACAACTCGGCGTATTTCGAGCACGCCTTTTTGGCCCAGCAAATGGGCGTGGAACTGGTCGAAGGCCAGGACTTGTTCGTCAAAGACAACTTCGTCTACATGCGCACCACGCGCGGCCCCAAGCGGGTGGACGTGATTTACCGCCGGGTGGACGACGACTTTTTGGACCCGCTGGCTTTCAGGCCCACGTCCACGCTGGGTTGTGCGGGCTTACTCAACGTCTACCGCGCCGGCAATGTGTCGCTGTGCAATGCGATTGGCACCGGCGTGGCCGACGACAAGTCGATCTACCCCTACGTGCCGCAAATGATCGAGTTCTACCTCGGCGAAAAACCGATCCTGAAGAACGTGCCCACCTACATGTGCCGCAACGACGAAGACCTGAAGTACACCCTGGCCAACCTCAAGGACTTGGTGGTCAAGGAAGTGCACGGCGCCGGTGGCTACGGCATGCTGGTCGGCCCGGCCTCCACCACGGCCGAGATCGAGGACTTCAGAAAAGCACTGCTGGCCAACCCGGCGGGCTACATCGCCCAGCCCACGCTCAGCCTGTCGACCTGCCCGACGTATGTGGACAGCGGCGTGGCGCCGCGCCACATTGACCTGCGGCCTTTTGTGCTCAGCGGCAAGCAGGTGCAAATGGTGCCCGGCGGCCTGACCCGCGTGGCGCTCAAAGACGGCTCGCTGGTCGTCAACTCTTCGCAAGGCGGCGGCACCAAAGACACCTGGATTCTGGAAGACGACGTGGAACCGGCGCTGCAAGCCTTGGCAGGCGATTCGTCCTCGCCCGTGCAGTCCCAATCACTGGCCGCGCTCGCGGCACTCGCAGGAGCCAAATAATGATGTTGTCCCGCACAGCCGACCATTTGTTCTGGATGTCCCGCTACACCGAGCGGGCCGAAAACACCGCCCGCATGCTGGACGTGAACTACCAAACCTCGCTGCTGCCGCAGTCCGCTGCCGTGGCGCAAGCCGGCTGGAAAGGGCTGCTCAGCATCAGCGAACTCAAGCCGGCGTACGCTGCCAAATACGGCGCCGACATCAACCCGCGTGATGTGATGGACTTCATGGTGCGCGACGAGCAAAACCCGTCGAGCATCGTCTCGTGCCTGCGCAACGCCCGTGAAAACGCCCGTGCCGTGCGCGGCTCACTCACCACCGAAGTGTGGGAAACCCAAAACCAGACCTACCTGGAAGTCATCCGCATGCTCAAGGCGGGCGACTTTGAGCGCGAGCCCGGCCAGTTTTTTGAATGGGTCAAGTTCCGCTCGCACCTCTCGCGCGGCGTGACCATGGGCACCATGCTGCAAGACGAGGCTTTTCACTTTTTGCGCCTGGGCACCTTCCTGGAGCGTGCCGACAACACCGCCCGCCTGATCGACGTCAAGTTCCACGCCGTCGACAGCGACTTCATGGGCCAAGCCAGCGACAAGGACCAAGAGTACGACTTCTACCACTGGAGCGCGATCTTGCGCAGCGTCTCGGGCTTTGAGGTCTACCGCAAGGTGTACCGCGACGTGATCAAACCCGAGCGCGTGGCCGAGTTGTTGATCCTGCACGGCGTCATGCCGCGTTCGCTGCTGGGCTGCCTCAATGAAGTCATGAGCAACCTGGCCATGGTCACCAGCGACCCCAACAGCGAAACCCAGCGCCGCGCCGGCAAGCTGCGGGCTGATCTGCAGTTTGCCCGCATCGACGAGATCTTGGCGACCGGGCTGCATGCCTTCTTGACGCAGTTCCTGGACCGCGTCAACGAGATCGGCGCCAACATCAGCCGCGAGTTTTTGATTCCGACAACGAATTGAAGTGGGCTCAAGCAGTGGCTGCGGCTGGCTCAGCTGCGGCTTGCTGTTAAGGTGATCGCATGAAGCTTCACGTTCGGCACACCACCGATTACCGTTACACCGAGCCGCTGCGTTATGCGCTGCAAACGCTGTGGCTGACGCCGCAGACCGGGCCTTCGCAAATCGTCAACTTCTGGACGCTGGGTGCGCCCCAGCCGCTTTCTGTACAGCGCGACGGCTTTGGCAACTGCGTTCAGTCTTACAGCCTTGTGGCCCAACCTGAGGCGGACGTTCGCTGGAGTCTGGTCAATGCGGCTGGCCAGGTGCAAACGCTGGGTGTGGCTGACTTCGTGGACGCGCAGGACTTGCCGCATCCGCTGCTTTATTTACGGCCGACAGCGCTCGCCGCACCGAGTGCCGCGTTGGCTGAATTCGGCAAACGCTGGGTCACGCGCGATCCATCCAACCCTTCTGGCCAGACCGACTTGACCTCCTTGCTTGCGCTCAGTCAGGCCATCGCCACCCAAGTGCGCTACACCTCCGGTAGCACTGACGTGCGCACCACGGCGCTCGAGGCCTTCGAGGCCGGCGTTGGTGTCTGTCAAGACCAGGCCCATGTGATGGTGGCCGTGTGCCGCAGCCTGGGCATTGCTGCGCGTTATGTGAGTGGTTACTTTTACGCGGCCAACGAGCCTGATCTCGCCAGCCACGCCTGGGCTGACGTTTGCATTGACGTGGCCGCGCGGCGCTGGATCAGCATTGATGTGACGCATGCCTGCCTGATCGACGAGCGCCACATTCGTGTGGCGGTGGGCACGGACTACACGGCTTGTCCGCCCATCAAGGGCGTTCGGCAAGGCGGGGGTGAAGAGTCGATGACGGTGAAGATCACCATTGACCCGGTCGATCAATTCGGCAGTCTCTAGGCGGCTACCGGTCAGTCCCGCGCCACCACGCAGCGCACGTCCAGCTCTCGCAGCAGGCGTTCAAAGCCTGGGTCGGGGTCGGTGTCTGTAAAGAGCGTGTGCACCACTTTCAGAGGTGCCATTTCAATCATGGCGGGTCGGCCAAATTTGCTGGCGTCGGCCACCAGCCAGACCTGCCGGCACTGCTCCACGATGGCTCGGGCCACCATCACTTCGCGCATGTCAAAGTCGCGCAGCGCGCCGTCCGTGTCAATGCCGCTGATGCCGATGAGCCCGATGTCCACCTTGAACTGCCGAATGAAAGTGAGCGCGGCCTCGCCCACCACGCCCAGGTCTTCATGCCGCACGGTGCCGCCGGCCACCAGCACTTCGCAGTGGGGGTTGGCGCTCAAGGTGCTGGCCACATGCAAGTTGTTGGTGATGACGCGCAGGTCTTTGTGGTCCAGCAGCTCGCTGGCCACCGCTTCGACCGTGGTCCCAATGTTCATGAACAAGCTGCTGCCGGCCGGAATGGCGGCTGCCACCGTGCGCGCAATGCGCTGCTTGGCGTCTGCCCGGCTGCGCTGGCGTTCGGCGTAAGCCGTGTTGCGGCTGCTGCTGTCCAGCGAGCGCACGCCGCCATGAAAACGCTCCAGCACGCCCGCGTCCGTCATGCGCTGAATATCCCGCCGCACGGTTTGCAGCGTGGTGCTGAACTGCTCAGCCAGGGCCTCGGTCTTCAAGCTGCCGTGTTCACGTACGGCCTTGAGCATGGCCAGTTGTCGGGGATTGAGCGCCATCGTCATGACGGCGGTTGTAACCGGTCTTGACGCCTGGCCTACATAGGGATTGCGAGCGTACGCGAATGTGGGTGTTTGTCTGTATAAACGCGGCAAACGAAAACAATCGCTCAAAAATAATCACCGATTTTGATAGTGAATGATCCGATCTGACCTTTTGACCTGGGCTCAACCCTTCAGCGCCGACGCTTGCGACGTGCTGGTGATCGGTGGCGGCGCCACGGGCCTCGGCGTGGCCGTGCAGGCCGCGTTGGAGGGTCGGCGCGTGGCATTGGTCGAGGCGCGGGACTTTGCTTGTGGCACATCTTCTCGCTCTACCAAGCTGCTGCACGGCGGCGTGCGTTACCTGGCGCAAGGACGGATTCGGCTGGTGCGCGAAGCCTTGCACGAGCGGGCGGTGGTGCTGGGGTTGGCACCTCACCTGGCCCAGCCGCTCCCTTTTGTGGTGGCTGAAAAGAACTGGTTTTCCTGGGCGCTGAGCACGGTTGGGCTCACGCTCTACCAATGGCTGGCGGGCCGACTGAGCCTCGGCGCTACTGAGGCCATGAGTGGCGCGGCACTGCGCCGGCTCTTGTCCACCTTCCCGGCCGTGGTGGCCGGGGTGCGTTATTGGGACGGTCAGTTTGACGACGCGCGCCTGGCCGTCGCCCTGGCCCGCACGGCCGAAGCCGGCGGTGCGGCGCTGCGCAACCACACCCGAGTGACGGGTCTTCGCGCTGAAGGCCGGGCTTGGGTCGTGACACTTGAAGATGCATTGAGCGGTGAGGTCACCACGGTGCGCGCGCGCAATGTGGTCAATGCCGCTGGCGTTTGGGTCGATGCGCTGCGGCACTTGGCCCTGAGCGACAAGAATTCAAACGGCCGCAGCCAAGGCCAAAGCACCCGCGCACTGGTGCGCCCCAGCCAGGGTGTGCATCTGGTGGTCAGCCGCCAGACCTTGCCCATCACCGAGGCCGTGCTGGTGCCGCGCACGTCTGACGGGCGCGTGCTTTTTGCCGTGCCGTGGCTGGGTGCTGTTGTGATCGGTACCACCGACACGCCGCGCGACGACGCGCCGCTGGAGCCGCGGCCCATGGCCGAGGAACTGGCTTTTTTGTTTGACGAGACCGAGCGCGAGCTGGGCGTTGCCCTTAGACCGGCCGATGTGCAAAGCGTCTGGGTCGGCTTGCGCCCCTTGGTGGATGCGGGCGCAGGGCAGGGGAACAACGCTTCGGCCGCCGCCAGCAACACCGCCTCAATTTCCCGCGAGCATTTGATCGTCCGCGAGGCCGCCGGCTTTGTGACCGTGACGGGCGGCAAATGGACCACCTACCGCGCCATGGCTGCAGAAGTCATGGCCGAACTGCTGAGCTCTGGCGACTTGAGCGCGCCAGCCAAGGTTGCGCATACCGAAAGTCACCGCTTGTGGGGTGCGCCTGCGGCGGGTACGCCTTCGGTCAGCTTGCAAGACGCGCCGGGCCTGCATTTGCTGGGCACAGCGGCGGTTGCCGTGGCCGAGCTGCCGGGCCACGATGTGCTGCTGGGCCTGGGCCTGACGGAGTCGCTGGTGCGCTACAGCGCCCGGCATGAGTGGGCCGTGACCGTGGAAGACATGTTGGCCCGACGTTGGCGCGCCTTGTTTCTCGACGCTCGCGCTGCCGAGGCCATGGCCCCGCGCGTGGCTGAGTTGCTGCAAGAAGAAACTGGCATCGACCCGCAACTGGCGCCCTTTTTGGCGCTATGCCAGCAGTACCGTGTCCCGGCTCAGAACCCACAGGGTTCGACCTTGTTCGTGTAAACCATGAGTTCGTTTCGGCCAGACTGGCCTATTTTTGCCCCACCGCTTTTCATCACCCTTAACCGTTAACCCGAGGAGTTTTCCATGAAATCGTTTCGCATGAGTTCCCTTGCATCACTTGGCTTTGCTTTAGGTTTGTCCGCTGTGGCCGGTCTGGCGCAGGCCGGTGAAGTCCGCGTCATGTGCTACCAGGACGGTGTGGAGTGCGACGTGACGGCTGAGCTGGCCAAGCGCTTTGAAGCCGCGAACCCCGGCACCAAAATCATCGTGGACAACGTTCCCTACAAGACCATCCTGGAGCAATTGCCCGTTCAGCTGGCAGCAGGCCAGGGCCCTGACATCGCCCGCGTGACCGACCTGGGTGGTTTGTCCAAGTACTACCTGGATGTGTCCAAGGACTTGAAGAACCGCAAGTACTTTGACGACAACTTCGCCGCCACCGCGCCATGGCTGGCGCCCGCCGCTGGCGACAAGGGCGTGTACGGTTTCATGTCGCAGCTGACCATGACCGGCCCTTTCGTCAACAAGACCTTGTTTGAGCAAGCCAAAGTGGCGCTGCCCGGCCCCAAGGCCACCTGGGACGAATGGATCGAGGCATCACGCAAAGTGGCCAAAGCCACGCAGACCAAAGCCGCTGTGGCCTGGGACCGTTCAGGCCACCGCTTTGCCGGCCCCGCCATCAGCTACGGCGCCAAGATTTTTGACGGCAAGGGCGAGCCCGTGATCGACGCTGGCTACAAGACAGCCGTCAACAAGTTCGTGGCTTGGCACAAAGACGGCGCCATGATGCGTGAAGTCTGGGCTGGCTCGGGTGGCTCGACCTACGCATCGTCTGTGGACGAATTCATCAACGGCAACGTGGTGATGGTGCTGGCCGGCAGCTGGCAGATCGGCAACCTGCAGAAAAAAGTGGGCAACAACTTTGACTGGGTGGCTGTGCCCAACCCTTGCGGCCCGGCAGCTTGCTCCGGCATTCCCGGCGGCGCGGCCTGGGTCACCCTCAAGACCGCCAAGTCGCCCAAAGAAACGGCAGCCTTCCTGGAGTTCATGGCTTCTGAAGCGGCGTACAGCGAGTTCACTGCACGCACCAACAACATTCCTGCGCACGCCGGCTTGGCCAAGAAGGGCGTGAACTACGTCAGCGCAGACCCGGCATCGAAAGTTGCGCTGGGTGTGTTTGGTGCCGGCGTGGCCACCTTGTCGCCTACCGCTTACCAGTTCCAGGGCTACAAGTTCAACCGCGCCATCATGCTGCCAACGGTGACGCGCGTCACGCAAGCCATCGTGGGCGAGATGAGCACGGACGAAGCTGTCAGCAAGATCAACGCTGACATGCAAGACGCCGTCAAGCAAGCGCAGCGCTAAGACTCGGCTTGGAGCGCTCAGGCGGGTGAGGTTCACCTCACCCGCTTTTTTTTATCACCAAGCCAACGGCACGCACACTCGTTCGACCGATAGGGCGAAAGTTTTTCAATGAGATTTCTGGCATTTTTCTTCAACTTGTTCGAGCCGCTCTTTCGGCTCGGGCAACGACTGCTGGGGCCGCAGCGCGTGGCCTGGCTTTTTGTGGGACCCAACTTGCTGGTGTTCGGCATTTTTTGCTTTCTGCCGATTGCCATCAACGTGATTTACGCGACCACTGGCGGCGTGAACTTGATGCCGTGGCAGCGGCCCTACACCGGCGCTGAAAACTTCCAGATCCTTTTTGAATGCGGGAATTACCTGGACCTTGCCACCTGTCGCAAAGACGTTTTTTGGCGGGCGATTTTCAACACCCTGAAGTTCAGTCTGTTGCAAGTCGGCCTGATGGTGCTGTTTTCGCTTGTCACCGCGTTGGTCTTGAATCGAAAGATTGTGGGACGCGGCTTTTGGCGGGGTGTGTTTTTCTATCCGGTGCTGCTGTCACCCGTGGTGGTGGCGCTGATCTGGAAATGGTTGCTGCAAAGCCAGGGCGCTTTCAACGCGGGTTTGCTGGCCGCCGGCATGGAGCCCGTGGGCTGGTTGACCGAGGGCGGCTGGGCTTTTTTCTGGGTGGTCTTTGTGTCCATCTGGGCGCACATGGGCTTTTACACACTCATCTTGCTCGCCGGTTTGCAGGCCATTCCGCGCGACTTGTATGAGGCCGCTGAGATGGACCGCGCCACGCCCTGGCGCACGCTGACGCGCATTACTTTGCCGCTGCTCATGCCCAACCTGGTGGTGGTGCTGGTGTTGGCCGCCATTCGCGCCGTGCAGGTGTTTGACGAGGTGTTCGTGCTCACAGGCGGCGGCCCGGGCTCGGCCACCACCTTTATTGTTCAGTTCATTTACCAGACGGGCTTTGCAGAACAAATTCATTTGTATGGCTTGGCTGCAGCGGCGTCGCTCGCCCTGGCTGCGTTCCTTGTTTTCCTCACCCTGGTGCAGCTGCGACTGACGCGCGCCAACGAGCTTGGTCAGAAAGGACGCTGACATGGCATTGCTTGATTTCTTATTGCGCACCCGTGGCCGCCGCCTGCATTGGACGGACGTGCTGAGTTACGTCTACCTCACGGTGGGCTTGGTCACCATGTTTGCGCCCGTGCTGTGGTTGGTCATGTCGTCCTTCAAAACGGAAGCGGCGATCGGTCAGTTTCCTCCCAGCTTTTTGCCTTATTCCCAGAAGACGGTGAAGGTCGAAGGCTTTGACAAGCCGCTGCCAGTGTTCACCGTCAAGCCGGCGGAAGGCTCTGCAACGGTGGCCAGTGGCGCCAAGGAGATGGCGCAAGTCAACCGCATCGGCATCATGGCCACCATGGTGGACCCTGCCGCACCGCAAGAGCGTGTGCGCATCAATATCAATGAGCGCCAGCCCGTCAATGAATTGAAGTTCGCCTGGGGCAACTACACCGAGCTGTTCGCGAAGTTCGCCTTTGGCACCTATTTGTGGAACAGCGTCTTCATCACGGTGGTCGCCACCATCTTGACCTTGCTGTTCAACTCGATGGCGGCTTTTGCGCTGTCCAAGTACAAGTTCAAAGGGAAAAAGTCGGTGTTCCTGATCATCATCGCGACCTTGATGATCCCGCCCACCATCATCTTGGTGCCGGTGTTCTTGGTCATCAATGAGGTGGGTTTGCTGAACAACTTGTGGGGCGTGATCTTGCCGGCCGTGGCCACGCCCACTGGCGTGTTCTTGCTGCGCCAGTACATGCTGACCATCCCGGACGAACTGCTGGAAGCCGCGCGCATGGACCACGCCAGCGAGTGGCGCATTTACTGGCGCATCGTGTTGCCGCTGTCCGCGCCCGCGCTGGCGGTCTTGGCGATTTTTTCGGTCATGTGGCGCTGGAATGACTTCTTGCTGCCGCTCATCGTGCTGTCCAAAAACGAGTTCTTCACCTTGCAGCTGGCGCTCAACTCCTTCCAGGGCGAGCTCAACACGCAGTGGCACTACCTGCTGGCCATGACGGTCATCACCTTGCTGCCGATTACCTTGGTGTTTGCCTTCTTGCAGCGCTACATCACGACCGGCATTGCTGGCGCTGGTGTGAAGTAAATTTTTCCGTAGACATTTTCTAAAGTACCACCGTGTCCACTCTTGAACTCAGAGCCATCCACAAGCAATTCGACCAGACCAGCGTCATTCACGGCGTTGACCTGGAAGCCAAGCACGGCGAGTTCGTCGTGTTCGTCGGCCCTTCGGGCTGCGGCAAATCAACCTTGCTGCGCATGATTGCCGGCCTGGACGAACCCACGCGCGGCGACATGCTGATTGACGGCGTGCGCGTCAACGAAATCGGCGCAGCCGATCGTGGTTGCGCCATGGTATTTCAGTCTTATGCGCTGTACCCGCACATGACGGTGCATGCCAACATGGCCTTTGGCCTTGAAAACGCCAAGGTGCCCAAGGACGAGATAGAGCGCAAGGTGAGCGAGGCAGCGGCCTTGCTCAGGTTGGGCGAATTGCTGCATCGCCGGCCTACGCAGCTCTCAGGCGGGCAGCGCCAGCGCGTGGCGATTGGCCGCGCCATCGTGCGCAACCCCAAGATTTTCTTGTTTGACGAGCCGCTGTCCAACCTGGACGCGGAGTTGCGCGTGTCCATGCGCACCGAGCTGCGCGAGCTGCACCAGCGCCTGGGCGCGACCATGATCTATGTCACGCACGACCAAGTCGAAGCCATGACCATGGCCGACAAGATCGTGGTGCTGCGCGCCGGCCGCGTGGAGCAGATTGGCGCGCCCCAGGAACTTTACGAGCGCCCCTGCAACACCTTTGTGGCCGGCTTCATTGGCAGCCCGCGCATGAACTTCTTGCCGGCGTCTGCCGTCGCGGCTGTGCCGGCTTTGGCTGAAAAGTTGCTGCCCGGCGCTCACCAAGTGGGTGTGCGGCCCGAGCATTGGGCGCTGTGCGAGCCCGGGGCTGGCCTTGCCCTGACGGTGATCACGTCCGAGTACATGGGCGCGCAGAGATTGGTGCAGGCCCAGCTTGCAGACAAGACCCGTGTTGAGTTGCTGGTGGGTGGTGAAAACGCACTCAGCGCTGGCGACACCGTGCATGTCACCGCAGCGGCCTCGCACATTCATTCGTTTGACGCACAAGGCCTGCGCCTGGCAGGAGCACAGGCATGACCCCGATTCAAACCACCGGCTGGCACATCTTGCCCGGCCAAGCTGCATCTGATGCAGAAGCACCCCTGGACGGCGGCGCTTCATTGCGCCTCGTTTTTTTATCGCCCACGATGGCGCGCGTCACCTGGGCGCCAGCGGGCGGCTTTCGCGAGCCACGCACCTGGTCTATCGCGCCTGTCGCTGGGCAAGACACGCCCTGGGAAGGCCGCGCACGGGGCAGCCTTGAAGGCTTTGAGCGTCCCGCCGTGCAAGTGGCCGGCGAACAGCAGCTCGGCACCGACCGTTTGCGCGCCACCTTGTTGGGCGGGAATGGATCGGCCGTGCGCGTGCTGTGGTCAGACGTGACCACAGGCAACACCGTGCTCGAAGACCGCGTCACGAGTTCGTATTTGAGCGAGCGGCGCACGGGCCTGGTGCGCCACAGCGTGGTACGCGACCCGGCGGAGCATTACTACGGCCTGGGCGACAAGACCGGCCCTTTGAATCTGCACGGTCGGCGCCTGCGCTGCCTTGGGCAAGACTCCATCGGCTACGACCCGAAGTCCGGCGACCCGCTTTATAAGCACTGGCCTTTTGTGCTCACGCGCACCGTCAACGGTCAATGGGTGGGCGTGTATTACGACACGCTGTCGGCGTGCACGTTTGACTTGGGTTGTGAGCACGACAACTATCACGGTCTCTTTCGCAGTGTCGACATTGACGACGGTGATCTGGATTACTACCTGATGCTGGGCAATACGCCTGCCGAGGTGATCTCACAGTTTGTGCGGCTCGTGGGTGGCACGCATTTGCCACCGCGCTGGACGCTGGGTTTTGCGCAAACGGCCATGGGACTTGCCGATGCGCCCGACGCGCAAAATCAACTTGATCGCTTCATTGACGAGTGTGAAAAGCGGCGCGTGCCGATTTCCTCCTTTCATTACGGCTCAGGCTATTCCAGCCGGGGCAAGCAGCGCTATGTGTTCACCTGGAACACCTCCAAGTTCCCCGCGCCTGAAGTCGTGAACGCCAAGTTCCATGCCGCGGGCATGAGCCTGGTGGCCAACCTCAAGCCCTGCTTGCTGGACGACCATCCGTCTTATGAAGCCCTGGCCAAGGCCGGTGCTTTCATCGAGCATGCCGAATCGTGCCAGCCCGTGGTCGAGCCTTACTGGGACGGGCAGGGCGCGCACCTGGACTTCACGAAGCCGCAGGCGGTGCGCTGGTGGCAAGAGCAGCTCAAGGCGCAGATTCTGGAGCGCGGCATTGAAGTGGGCTGGAACGACAACAACGAATACGCGGTTGCGGCTGAAGACGCTTTCAGCGGCGGCTGGGGCCAGGCGATCCCTATTCACCGCTCACGCCCATTGCATGCACTGCTGATGACGCGCGCCACCTTTGAGGCACAACGCGAATGGCATGGCGCGCGCGGCGCACATGACAAACTTTTCACCGTCACCCGCGCCGGCCCGCCCGGCATTCAGCGCTATGCGCAAACCTGGTCGGGTGACAACACCACCAGCTGGGCCACGCTCAAATGGAACATCCGCACCGGCTTGCAAATGAGCCTGTCCGGCATGTTCAATATTGGTCATGACGTGGGCGGCTTCTTTGGCCCCGTGCCTGAACCTGAGTTGTTGCTGCGCTGGGTGCAAGCCTGCGCCCTGAACCCGCGAATGGTGATGAACTCATGGAAAGCCGGCAACGTCACCAACTTGCCGTGGATGCACGAGGAAGTGGCAGACGCGATCACGAAAGCCATCACCTTGCGCTACCGCCTGCTGCCCTATATGTGGCAATGCTTTAAGGCCGCCAGCCGTGACGGCGTGCCCATCATCCGGCCGACCTTTTACAACTACCCGAATGACCCACAGTGCCTCGAGGACAGCGACGACTTCATGCTGGGTGAGCACATGCTGGCAGCACCCGTGGTGGAGCAAGGCGCCACAAGCCGTGCGGTTTACTTCCCCAAACTTGCCAAGGGCAAACGCTGGTTCGACTTCTACACACGCCAGCCCTATGAAGCGGGCACCACGCATGTCGTCGAGGCGGCGCTGCATCACTTGCCTTTGTTTGTGGCCGAAGGTGGCCGCATTCCGGTGGCCGCGCCCAAGGCGGGCGAAGTGCCGCGCTTTGATGACGCGGTGGCTGAGGTGTTGGTGTTCTGAGTTTGACCGCTCGTCTTGAGCTACCGATTCCCAGCCTTGATCGACGCAAGCACCGGCATGGCTGAAAAGTCGGGCAGGGACACCAGTTCGGCTCGGTGAATTCTTGCCAGCTTTTGAAGCTGCTGTTCGCCCTTCTGGGTAAGGTGGACTTCGACTTGGCGCAAGTCGGTTTTGCTGGCTATTCTTTTGACCAGTCCCAGCGCTTCACAGCGTGACACCAAGGCAACGACGCCATGGTGCTTGGCTTGCAAGCGCTCGGACAACTCCGTCAGCGTCGCCCACTCCTTGCCCGGGTAACCCTTGGTCTGCAGCAAGAGCTGGTATTGCAAGGGCGTGATGCCATTAGCTTGGCAAGCGTCTTCGCTGAAACGCAAAAACAAGCGCAGCTGGTAGCGAAACTGCGCCAAAGCATCCAGCTCGGCTTTACCAAGATCCAAGTTTTTTTTTGTTGGGGTCGCCATAAAGCTTGATGCAAGAAATCGCGGGATTGTGGCTTAGCAGGGCGCCGCCTCGGTGAGCGCCAGTCGTTTGTAGAGCGCCACCAGCATGTCTGATTGCGTGACAATGCCGACCACCTTGCGCTGGCTGTCCACAATGGGGATCTGCGGCAGGCCTTGGCTCGCCATCTGCGCCACCAAGGTGGACACCAGGGTCTGCGGTTGGGCAGTGAGCACCTGCGCGCTCATGATCTGCCCCACCACTTCAGCCTTTTGGGAAGTCGGCCCAGGCGTTTTGCGCAACAGCGCTTGCAAGCCAACGGCCATGCCAGACGCCGAGTTGCCATCCAGCTGGCGAAGAAAATCGGCCACCGTCGTGATGCCAATGAGATGCCCGAACGGATCCACCACGGGCAAGGACTTGATCTTGTGCCGGCGCATCTGGTTCCAGGCGGTTTCAAGCTCAGTGCCGAACTCAACCGTCACGACATCGCGCGACATGATTTCTGCACAGGTCAAACCCACATGCCGCCCAAAGGCATGGTCTATCGCCAGGTTGTAAATCTGCACCAGTTCGTCTTCCTGGACATCGACGAAAGTGTCCAGTGCATGAATGGCGCTGGCCAAATCTTCATGCACCAAGCCCATGCGCTGCAGGGGCGCGTTGTCCCGGGTGCTGTGCGTGTTGCGCGTAGTCGATGGGACGACATAGGGATAGGGCCTGCGCAACAAGCAATTGCTGACCAGCATGGTGGTCATCAGTGCTGCACCCACATTCAGACTCACCTGTTCCAGCAACTGTAGCGCGGCCATCGTCGTCATCGGGCCACCGACTACGATCATCAGAGCCATGGCGGCTCCCGGCGGATGAAAGCAGCGCAAGCGCAACATCAGCCACACACTCAAGGCCATGGCCAGGGGGGCGCTCAGCGGTGCAAAACCGATCCAGTGGGAACACATCAATCCCACCAGGCAAGATAAGCCGTAGCTCCCCACAACGGGCCAAGGCTGCGCCACAGGGCTGTGCGGCTGCACATACAAAATCACCAGCGTGCCAGCCAAGGGCACAAGCATCCAATGCCCCGTTCCCATCAGCGCTTCGAGCAGAAAAGCACACAGGCTCATGCCGGCCAGGATGCCGAAACCGGGTCGCCAGAGCTCAGAGTTGAAGTAGCTGCTTACGGTAGACAGCAGGGTTTGGAAGGGGCTGGTCAGTCGGGTTTGCAAGACGCATCCTCAAACAATGGATTGCGTAATTTACATCATGCCATGATGCAATTTGAGTTCAAACCCAGCCTTGCCGCCAAACCTCGTCGTTTTGCAGATCCCGCCAGGCAACGGTCTGCGTGGCCTTCGAAAACACCGCTTCAATTTCCACCGACTCAATCGGGCCGGTGGGCAAGTCGGGTTGGATCACGCGGCTGACCAAAAAGTGTTTCTGCTTGGCTATCGGCTTGACGGCTGTCCATTTGGTGAGCAGCAGCTTCTTGGGGTTGAGGGGGTTCATCGGTTCTGAACTTGGCGTGCTACCGAATCAGCCAGTTCAATCACCGCCATGGCGTAGTAACTGCTCCAGTTGTAGCGGGTGATCACGTAGAAGTTCTCGGTGCCGGCCACGTACTGCGCAGGGTCTGGACCGTTGAGCAGCTCGACCAAAGCCAATGGGCCCTCGTGCCTTACCGCCGCACCGTCGAGCACAGCGCCTTTGGCCAGGAAGCTGGGCACGCTGAAGGTCGGCAAGATGTCCGGGGCCATCAGCGTTTCCATGTCCAGCCGGGCGGTGTCAAAGCTCACGGGGTAGTGCGTGGGCATGCCAGGCTTCCAGCCGAAGGACTTGAAGTAATTGGCGACCGAACCGATCACGTCGGCGGGGCTGTTCCACAAGTCAATCTTGCCGTCGCCGTCATAGTCCACCGCAAAGCGTTGCCAGCTCGACGGCATGAATTGCGGCAAGCCCATAGCGCCGGCGTAGCTGCCGCGCGGCGCCAAGGGGTCGCCGCCCATCTGCTTTTGCAGGGTGAGGAAGGCTTCGATTTCTTTCTTGAAAAACTCGCTGCGCTCGGCCGCGCGCGGGTGCAACGTGGGAAAGTCAAACGCCAGTGTGGTCAGCGCGTCCAGCACGCGGTAGCCGCCAATGTCCTGGCCATAGATGGTCTCGACCCCGACGATGCCCACGATGATTTCTGCGGGCACGCCGAATTCCTTCTCGGCCCGGGCCAGTGCGGCGCGGTTCGCTTTCCAAAACTGCACGCCAGCGTCAATACGATGCGCGTCGATGAATCGGCTGCGGTACACGCGCCAGTTTTTCACGAAGGGCTGCGTGGGCGGCTGCATGAGCCGCACGGCCGAAGGAATCAAACGGGCCTGGCCCAGTGCTTGGCGCACCCAGGCGGCGTCCAAGCCGCGGCGTTGCGCGAGCTCGTCGGCAAAAGCCATGACCTCAGGTCGGCTGCTGTAGGGCTCGCCTTGCTCGGGCGGTTTGCTCTTTTTTTTGATGGGCTTGGCCGACTTGCTGCTTGCCGCGCTCGCCTTGGCTTGCTTGAGCGTTTTGCTTGCCTTGGCCGGTTTGGATGGCGCTTCCTTGGTGGCAGCTGCAGCGCTCGTTATCGACATGAGCACGACGCTGCAAGCCAGCAAGACCTGCAGCCCGGCTGCACGCAATGAGCGCTGAGAAAGACGAGAAAGTAGGGCGGTCAAACGGCGATTCCAAGGCTGATGTTGAGTCTCGATTCTAGGGACTGGGCAGGGCACAGCGGCCTAGGACCTGCGTGTTAAGCTGAAAACCAAAGGGATTACTTTTCCCATCACTTAGCCCCCTTGGCCTATGAACGCGACCGGTTTTTTCACACACCCCGACTGCCGTAAACATGACATGGGGGGCGGGCACCCCGAGTGCCCCGAACGCCTGGATGCCATTGAAGACCGCTTGCTGATCAGCGGCGTGGGCGATGTGCTGGACCGCCGTGAAGCGCCGCCTGCGCCTTTGGTCGACATCGAACTCGCCCATGACCGAATGCTGGTGGCGGCGCTGCGCGGCCTGTCCAGTCAGCTGGTGGATGACATGGCCGCCGGCGGCCCGAGCCATGTGCAGATAGACCCGGACACCGCCCTGAACGCCCACACCTGGAACGCCGCCTTGCGCGCTGCCGGCGCCACCATCGCCGCCACCGACGCTGTGATCGCCGGCGAGATGGAAAACGCCTTTTGCGCCGTGCGCCCGCCCGGCCACCACGCCGAGCGCAACAAGGCCATGGGCTTTTGCTTTTTCAACAACGTGGCCATCGCCGCCAAGTACGCGCTGGAGCGCCACGGACTCAAGCGCGTGGCCATCATCGACTTTGATGTGCACCACGGTAACGGCACCGAAGACATCATTCGCGGGGACGATCGCATCTTGATGGTGAGCTTTTTTCAGCATCCGCTGTACCCCTTCAGCGGCACCGAAAACCCCGCTACCAATACGCTCAATTTGCCCGTGCCGCCCTACACCAAAGGCATGGACGTGCGCGAGTTGATCGAGATGATGTGGATTCCCCGGCTTGAAGCCTTCAAGCCGCAGATGATTTTCATCAGCGCCGGTTTTGATGCGCACCGCGAAGACGACATGGGCCAGATGGGCCTGGTGGAGCAGGACTACGCCTGGATCACGCAGCGCATCAAGGACGTGGCCAAGCGCCATGCCAAGGGGCGCATCGTGTCCTCGCTGGAAGGCGGCTACAACCTGAGCGCGCTGGGGCGCAGCGTCGAAGCCCATATTCGCGTGCTGGCTGATCTCTGAAGCTGCTCGCTGTCCGCCCGCTGACTGGCCTGCCGCAAAATGCGGGCTGCTCTTTGTGTCCAAGTAATCCAAGTATCCAAGTATCTAAGTACACCTGAGGACTTCTGATGGCCGACCGCGGCACTTTCCTGGCTTCGGCCGGGCGCGTTGACAACTTGCAGGAATGGCTGGCGGCCCTGGCGCGCCCGGCGGCGCTGATCGAAATCGCCGTGTTGCTGGCCTGCCTGGCACTGGCCTGGTTTCTGACCTGGGCGCTGCGCCGCTCTGCGCGCGTCAACGACGACCGTTCCATCTTTTTTGGCCGCAGCATCGTTGACGGCGTGATGTTTCCGCTCGTGCTGCTGGCCCTGGCTTACGCCGGCCGCGCTGGGCTGCTGGCTTCTGGCGTGCCGCTCGCTGTCTTCAAGGTGGCCATTCCCGTGCTGGTGGCCCTGGCTGTGATCCGATCCAGCGTGAAGGTCCTGCAAATCGCTTTCAAGGAGGCGCCACTGGTGCGCGCACTGGAGCGCTCCTTGTCATGGCTGGCTTGGCTGGCCATGGTGCTTTGGGTCAGCGATCTGTTGCCGCTGGTTCTGGAGGAACTCGACACCATCACGTGGCACGTCGGCAGCACCAAGCTGTCCGTGCGAACCATCATTGAAGGCACGCTGACGGCGGGCGCGGTACTGATCGTCGCACTCTGGATTTCTTCATCGCTGGAGACTCGGCTCCTGCGTTCAGCCACGGGCAATGACTTGTCACTGCGCAAAGCCGTAAGTAATGCGCTGCGGGCGCTGCTGGTGTTCGTCGGCCTTCTGGTCGCACTTTCAGTGGTGGGTATCGACCTGACGGCGCTCTCCGTGCTGGGCGGCGCGGTGGGCGTGGGCATTGGCTTTGGCTTGCAAAAGCTGGCGGCAAGTTATGTGAGTGGCTTTGTCATGCTGGCCGAGCGCAGCGTGCGCATTGGCGACAGCGTGCGCGTCGATGGTTTTGAAGGCCGTATCACCGACATCAACGCGCGCTACACGCTGGTTCGCGCGCTCAACGGACGCGAATCCATCGTGCCCAATGAGATGTTCATCAGCAACCGGATCGAGAACTTGTCCCTGGCGGACAGCCGCGTCTCGCAGTCCACCGTGGTCAACGTCGGCTACGACAGCGACCCAGACCTGGTTCAGCGCCTGCTTTGCGAAGCGGCCGTCGCGCAAGATCGGGTGATTGCCGATCCGGCACCCGCTGCGCACTTGACCAACTTCGCTGCTGATGGGCTGGAGTTCACGCTCAACTATTGGATAGCTGATCCTGAAAACGGCCAAACCAACCTGCGCTCGCTCGTCAATATGGCGGTGCTTTCGGCCTTACGCGCACACGCCATTGAAATCCCGTATCCGCAGCGCGTGCTGCACACCCGGGAAGGTGTAAAATAGAACGATCGTGCTTTTTTGTGCGGCGTATCCTTGAAACGAAGACCGTCCGCGACGCAGCGCCCGGCAAAGCCCCTAGAATCCCCGTGTTACGTTGACGTAACGTCAATCAATTATTTGGAGACCTCATGAAGGTTCTGGTACCCGTCAAACGCGTGGTGGACTACAACGTCAAAGTCCGCGTCAAGTCCGATGGCAGCGGCG
>JBBAPG010000003.1:0-231840 GCA_040400945.1 Polaromonas sp.
TCTTCCACCCCCAGGCCGCGCAGCAGCGTCATCAGCTGAAAAGCCTTGGCCGTGGGGATCAGCTCGCGGCCTTCGCGCAGCATGTATTTTTCGGCAATCAGGCCCTCGATGGTGGCTGCGCGCGTGGCTGGCGTGCCCAAGCCTTTTTCTTGCATGGCTTCGCGCAGCTCGTCGTCTTCAATGGTTTTGCCGGCGCCTTCCATGGCGCCGAGCAAGGTGGCCTCGGTATAGCGGGCGGGTGGGCGGGTTTTCAGGCCCTTGGGCTCGACCGCATCGGTTTGCACCTGCTCGCCAGTGCGCACCGGCACCAGGCTCTGGCCCTTGTCGCCGTCTTTGGCGTCGGCCACCTCTTCAGCTGCTTCCTTGCCGTAAATCGCCAGCCAGCCCGGCTTGACCAGCACCTTGCCGGTGGTCTTGAAGCTGTGCTCGGCCACGGTCGTGATGCGCGTGGTCACCAGGTATTCAGCGCTGGGGTAGAACACCGCCATGAAGCGGCGCACCACCAGGTCGTACAGTTTTTGCTCAGCGTCGCTCAGGCCGCTGGGCGCTTGCAGCGTCGGGATGATGGCGAAGTGATCGCTGACCTTGGCGTTGTCAAAGACCTTCTTGGTTGGCTTGATGTAGTTGTTGTTCAACGCCAGCAGCGCATGCGGCGCCAAGTGCTTCATGCCGCTGTCCGCGAGCATTTCAAAGGTCTGCTTGACCACCGGCACATAGTCTTCAGGCAGCGCGCGTGAATCGGTACGCGGATAGGTCAGGGCTTTGTGGCGCTCGTACAGGCTTTGCGCGAGGGCCAGCGTGGTCTTGGCGGAAAAGCCGAACTTGCCGTTGGCCTCACGCTGCAAGGACGTCAAGTCAAACAACAAGCCAGCGGCCGAGGTGGTGGGCTTGGCGTCCTCTGTGACGCTGCCTTTTTTGCCGCGCACCGCGTCGGCAATCTTCCTGGCTTCAGCTTCGCTCCAGACGCGGTCGGCCTTTTGTTCAGCGTCGGGTTCTGCATCAGCGCCTTCGGCTGAAGCAGGGCGTTTCCATTTGGGGTCAAACCATTTGCCGGGGTAGCTGCCCGCCTCAGCCGCAAAAGAAGCTTCTACTTCCCAATAGTTGCGGCTCACAAACTTGCGGATCTTTTCTTCCCGCTCGACCACGACCGACAGCGTCGGCGTCTGCACGCGGCCCACGGTCGTCAAGAAGAAACCGCCGTCGCGTGAATTGAAAGCCGTCATGGCGCGTGTGCCATTGATGCCGACCATCCAGTCAGCTTCTGAGCGGCAACGCGCGGCGTCGGCCAGCGGCATCATTTGCGCGTCGGTGCGCAGCGAAGCAAAGCCTTCGCGGATGGCCGCCGGCGTCATGGACTGCAGCCACAAGCGCTTGACCGGGTGCTTGGCCTTGGCGTACTGCTGGATCAAGCGGAAGATGAGCTCGCCCTCGCGGCCCGCGTCACAGGCGTTGACCATGGCGCCAATGTCCTTGCGCTTGGCCAGCTTGACGATGGCGTTCAGCCGCGTCTTGGTCTTGTCGATGGGTTTGAGGTCAAAGTACGGCGGAATCACCGGCAAGTTGGCAAAGCTCCACTTGCCGCGCTTGACGTCGAACTCTTCAGGCGCCTGGATCTCGACCAGGTGGCCCACCGCCGAAGTCACGATCCAGTCGTCGGCCTCGAAGTACTCATCGTGTTTTTCGAACTTGCCCGCCGTGGGCGTGATGGCCTTGACGATGTCCTGAGCCACCGAAGGCTTTTCTGCAATCACGAGCGTTTTCATTGACGTGTTAAACCTTGTCTGTGTGCTGCGGCGCCAGGTCGCTCCTTACAATAAGGCCCTTCGTGCGCACGCGCAGGCGCGCGCACCTGCATGAATTAACCATACCAAATTTTCAAATCGTGGCAAAAAACCGGTCCTCCGCTTCCCCATCCGATCGCGCTGCCGCAGCCCCTGCGCCGGCTGGCCGACGTATCCAGACGCGCCGCTCCGGCGTTCACGGCAAGGGCATGTTTGCGGTGCAAGACCTGGCCGAAGGCGAGACCCTGATTGAATATGTGGGCGAGATCATCAGCTGGGAAGAAGCCCTGGACCGCCACCCGCACGACCCGAGCGACCCCAACCATACGTTTTACTTTCATGTGGATGAAGAGCATGTGATTGACGCCAAGCACGGCGGCAATTCTTCGCGCTGGATCAACCACAGCTGCAAGCCCAACTGCGAAGCCGACGAGCAGGACGGCCGTGTCTTCATCAAGGCGCTGCGCAACATCCCGGCGGGCGAAGAACTGTTCTATGACTACGGGCTCATCATCGACATGCCCTACACGGCCAAGCTCAAGGCCGAGTACCCCTGCTGGTGCGGCGCACCCAACTGCCGTGGCACGCTGCTGGCACCCAAAGAACCCAAAAAAGCCAAGCCGTCTGCGAAGCCGAAAAAACTCAAGAAGTCAAAGGCCTGATGGACACGCCCCTGCGCTGGCCGGCCGAAGCCGTCTGGGAGCAGGTGGCGCCCAGCCTGCCGGGCTTCACGGTCGAGGTGCTGCCCAGCGTTGACTCGACCAACACCGAGCTCATGCGCCGCTGCCGCGCGGCAGCACAAGACCCGCTGGGTGCTCCGCCCCCTGAATCCATCCTCCTCGTGGCCGAGCAACAAAGCGCTGGCCGTGGCCGCATGGGCCGCTCGTGGCAAAGCCAGCGCGGCGACAGCCTGACCTTTTCGCTGGGTATGCCGCTTCAGCCCATCGATTGGTCGGGCCTGTCCCTCGCGGTCGGGGTCAGTCTGGCCGACAGCCTGGAGCCGCAGGCAGCACTCGCAACAGGTCAAGCGCCCGCGCTCCAACTCAAATGGCCCAACGACCTGTGGCTGCACGGCCGCAAGCTGGGCGGCATTCTGGTCGAGACGGCCAGCTGGGGCAGCCAGCGCTACGTGGTGGTGGGCGTGGGCCTGAACATCTTGACGGCCCCAGCCACAGCAGCCACCGCAGCCAAGCCACCGGGCTTTGCGCCAGTACCAGCCACCTCGCTGAGTGCGCTGCGGCCAGACATGGACGCCCCGGCCGCGCTGCAAGCCGTGGCACCCGCACTGGTGCACGCGCTGCTCGACTTCGCGCAAAGCGGCTTTGCCGCATTTGCTCAGCGCTTCGCGCACCGCGATGCACTGGCCGGCAGGCCGGTCCGGCTGAGCGACGGGAGTGAAGGCGTGGCCGAAGGCTTGAGCCCTGACGGCGCACTGCGGGTGCGCACGCACCAAGGCCTGCGTGAGGTGCGTAGCGATGAAGTCAGCGTCCGGCCTGCGTTGGACTGTTCCTCCTGAACCCACCCAAGCCGTGAGGCTCGCATTTCAAGTCCGGGCCATGCGCATGCCCAGCCACAGCCCGGTTGCCAGGAGCCCCAGCGTCAGCGCGACCGAAGACGCCGGCATGGCACGCGCCATGTTGCTGGCCATCTCGCCTGCGCGTGGCGCCAGCAGCTGCATGCGTCGGCGAGTCATGCGCACGGCCAGCTCGCCAAGATGGTCCTGCAGCAAGCGTTCGGCCTCGGGCAGCATCAGGGTTTCCTCATCCGCTATGTGGTGCAGCATGTCCCGCATGAGTTCCATGAACGTGTCGTCGTAGCGCACATCAGTGGGCTCCATGCCGCGCAGCAAGGTGATCAGCCTTCGCATCTCGTCATGCTCGGGCACACTTTTCTTGAAAAGCACATTACCCGAAAGCTCCATCACGGCAGGGTAAAAAATTTCTTCCTCCAGTTGCGCATGGACCTCCAGCGCCATACACGCCGCCTGCACCAAGCCGCGCTTGACCTCGGGCCGGCTGTCGGGCCGGTACTGGTGAAAGGTGCTCAGCACATGGGTGTGGTCCAAGCGGATCAGTGTGGTGACGTTGGGAACAAAAGTTTCGGTGAGCCTGTCCAGTGTGTTCATGGGTCTTTCCCTTTTTATGAAGCAGACCATGTTGAGGCGATGGCGGTGTCGGGCTGTAGGTGCGCAGCGCGCATTAAGCTAGGGCGCATGCAACTTCTTTACCTTGACTTCGACCTGAGCGACGATGCCGATGGTCGCCTGAACTTTGACGCACTGGCCGCGCCGGCAGCCGCCGAACTGGCAGCGGTGCGGGCCGAAGTGCAAGCGGTGCTGGACTGGTCTGTCGCGCACTTTGGCCCGCCGTCGCCGCTGGACGATGGCGGTGACTGGGACTACGCCTTGCAAGACGGCCTTGACGGCCCGGCCGGCCCCGCAGAGCGCCAGGCCATCAGCCTGAGCCTGAGCGGCACGCCGCTTTTTGGCGAGGCTTTTTGCCGCGCCTTCGCACTAGGCTGAAGCGCCAACTCGTCCGCTGTTGCCCCATGGCTTTTGTCTGACAGGCGTGGCGCGGCTGCACTGACAGCCGCACTAGCGTGCCGCGCACGGGCATGGCGGCACCCGGCGACTATCGTAGTTGGGCCATGTCCATGCCCGTGAGACAACACCCTTTTCAACATCCATGAACCGGGTTTACGGGCGCCGCGATCTTGACGGCCAGGCACGAGTTCAAGGGGATTGACATGCTGATCCAGGCGTTTTTGGTGGAGGACCTGGCCGTCGTGCGCGACAACCTGGTGGAGGCCATGGAAGAGATGGCTCCACTGAAGTTTGTCGGCCATGCCGCCACCGAGGACGGTGCACTCACCTGGCTGGACAACCACCAAGGACAGTGGGACTTGGCCATCGTGGACCTCAACCTGGCGCAAGGCTCGGGCCTGGGTGTGCTGCGCGTGTGCATGCGTCGCGACCCGATGCAAAAGGTCGTGGTCCTGACCAACGACCTGCATGAGGCGGTGGGCCGGCAATGCCGCACGCTGGGGGCCGACGAGGTCTTTGATAAATCAGCCGATGTGGAGCGCCTGGCGCTGTACTGCCAGGCACAGGCCTTGCAGCTGAGCCGCCTGGTGGGCACCACTCGCAGCCTTTTTTGAGTTGCCTCTCCTACAGCGCAGTGCTCGCCAGTCCGGCCCCGGTGGAACCGCGGGCACCCTGAGCATGGACTCTTTACCAAGGAGATCCCATGCATTCAAACGCACAGCCTTCCTTCATTTCGGTTGCCCCTACTCTCAGACATCAGCGCCGCTTGCTGCGCGCGTTGGCTTTGCTGAGTGCCGGGAGCCTGGCCGTCGCCCTGGCCGCTGACCCTGTCTGGGCGCAGAACAGCACCGGTACCGCTGCAGGCTCTGCTGCGGCCGGCGGGACCGCTGGTAACGGTGCCACGGGCACCACGGCCGGCAGCAGCCTGAGCCGGGAAGACCGCGACATGATCGAAGACTTGGCTGAGGCCAATATTGCCGAGATGGAGACCGGCCGCCTGGCACTGAACAAATCCCAAACCCCCCGGGTGCGCGAGTTCGCCCAAAAGATGATCGATGACCATGGGGCTGCCCAGCAAGAATTGCAGCAAATGGCCCAGGCCAAGGGCATGACGCTGCCGCAGGAAACCGACCTGGCTCACCGGACGGTGGCGGGCGCACTGCGCTTGCTGTCGGGGAACACCTTCGACTCGCAGTACCTCAACCGCGTCGGCATGGACGACCACAAACGCACGGTCGAGTTGCTGCAAAAAGCCCAGTCCCAGGCACGTGACACTGAATTCAAGGCGCTGGCAGCTCGCCTGCTGCCTGTGGTGCAAGGCCACCTGGACATGGCCCGCCAGATGAGCGAACAGGGCGAAAAAGAGCAGCAGCCCAGGCAGCAGCAAGGCAGTGCAGGCACCACAGGTTCAGGCACAGGTGGCTACGGCAGCACCAGCGGCTCACGTTAGCCACGTAGGCGCAGGCTGACGCTGCCTGCTGGCAATGCCGCGCCACCCAGGCCCAAAAGGCGGCGGAGCATCCTGAACCATGTCCCCTTTCATGCAAGAACCTTTTCGACCCGAGACGTCGGTTGACGCTCCCCCGCGTGTGCTGCCGATCGTGGAGGAAACGCTGGAGATCCGCCGCGAGCGTGAGGTCACGGGGGTGGTGCGCGTACGCAAGGAGGTGCACCACGACTCAGTTCCCGTGTCGGCCACGCGTCTGCGCGAGACGCTGCACGCTGAGCGTGTGCGCATGAATCGGCCCGTCGATGGCATGGAGCCGCCTCGGGAGACCGATGACGCACTGGTGATTCCGGTGTACGAGGAGCGCTGGGTGCGCCAGCTCTTCCTGGTCGAAGAGTTGCACGTGCGTCGCCAGCGGGAAAGCGTCGAAGAAAGCGGCTCTGCCGACTTGCGCCGCGAAGAAGTTGTGGTGGAACGGCTGGACCCCGAAACCCAGACGTGGGTACGGCAGGATTTGCCGCCCAGCGTTTGATTTTTTTGTTACCGCCTGCCTGCAGGCCTTACCAGGAGACAGATCATGCAATCAGTCATTGGCGTTTTTGACACTCGGGAAGATGCAGAGCTGGCGCGCGAGTCATTGGTTCGCGCCGGCTTTGATGAAGACGATGTGCGCGTGCAGTCGCATCGCAGCACGGCGGACCGTGATGAGCAAGAAGACGAGGGCTTCATGGCCCGCGTGGGCCACTTCTTCAGCGACCTGTTTGGCGGCAGCGACGACGACGCCGGCCATTACGCTGAACATGTACGGCGCGGTGGCTCGGTGGTGGTGGTCGATGTGGATGACGAAAGCCGCGTGAGCGAGGCACGCGCCGCACTGGCGTCAGCCGGCGCCGTGGACATTGACCGCCGAACGGAAGCCTGGCGCGAAGAAGGCTATTCAGGCTTTGACGCCGAGTCACGCCCTTACCGCAGCGATGAAGTCCAGGCCGAGCGCAACCGTGGCGAGCGGGTCCTGCCGGTTGTTGAAGAATCGCTGGAAGTGGGCAAGCGTCGCGTGGACCTGGGCGCGGTGCGCGTGGTGTCGCGCGTGCAGACGCGGCCGGTGCAAGAGCAAGTCGAGCTGCGCGAAGAACGCGCCGACATTCAGCGTCGCCCGGTAGACAGGCCTGCCACCGAAGCCGACTTGCGCGCCGGCGACAGTGGCGCGATCGAGCTGGAAGAAAGTACCGAGCGCCCGGTGGTCAGCAAGACGGCACGCGTGGTCGAAGAAGTGTCGGTGGGCCAGCGCAGCAGCAGCCGTACCGAGACGGTGTCTGAAGAGTTGCGCAACACCGTGGTCGATGTGGAAAAAACCGGCGACCGGGAACGAACTGCGGCAGCTCGCAGCAGCGAAGCCGACATGGGTGTGGGCATGACCGGCAGCAGTTACTCGACCGCCAATTCGGGCAGCGACACGATGTCGGCCGCACGCACCTTTTCCGGCGATGACAACAGTCAAAGCGCGATGTCTTGGCAGGAGCGCAACGCGAATTCGCCGGCCTATGACGACCGCCAGCGCGCTGGCGGCAGCAGCATGAACCCCGAGGACGAGGTGGCTTACCGCTACGGCTCGACCTTGCGCAGCGACCAGCGTTACGCAGGCCGCGCGTCCTGGGACGATGTCGAGGCCGACGCCCGCGCCGACTGGAGCCAGCGCAACCCCGGCAGCAACTGGGAACGGGCCAAGGCGGCGGTTCGCAGCGGCTGGGAGTCCATGACCGGACGGCGCTGATTGAGGCGCAAGGGAAAGGGCCGCTGTGCACAGACGCTGCGGCGGCCTTTTTCCTTTGCTAGAGTCGGCTCATGACCGCAACTTATTCGAGCCCTTCCCCTTCGCCATCCGATCTTCAGGCCAGCCCCACGCCAAGCTCGGCCATCATCAAGGCCCAGGCGCTGAGCTTTCCCTGGCCCACGATGGACCCGTTTCTTTTTTGTGCGCATCACGACGACGCCTACCCTGCCGCCAACGGCCAGTTCGGCCCGGCCACGTCGCTGGCGGGCAGGTCCATCGGCCAGGACTTCAGCCGCAAGGACGGCTGGAGCATGTACCACGGCCAAAGCGTGCCTGGCTTTCCCTCGCACCCGCACCGCGGGTTTGAGACCGTGACCATCGTGCGCACGGGCCTGATTGACCATTCAGACTCCCTGGGCGCGGTGGCGCGCTTCGGCCAGGGCGATGTGCAGTGGCTGACCGCCGGTGCAGGCATCGTGCATGCCGAAATGTTTCCGCTGCTGGACGCCAGCCAGCCCAACCCGCTGGAGCTGTTCCAGATCTGGCTGAACCTGCCGGCGCGCAGCAAGATGGTCAAGCCGCACTTCACCATGTTCTGGTCAGACGCTGTGCCTCGCGCGCAACTGCTGGACAGCGAAGGCCGCGCCACCGCCGTCGCGGTGATTGCCGGGCGACTGGCCGCGGCGCAGGATGGTTCCGGCGTTACGGATGCGCAGATTCCGGCACCGCCGCCTGACTCATGGGCGGCCGAGAACAGCGCGGACGTGGCGATCTGGACGGTGCGCATGGCGCCCGGTGCGCACTGGACGCTGCCCGCTGCCTCAGGCGCGGGCACCCAGCGAAGCCTGTACTTTTTCAAAGGCGATGCCGTGCGCGTGGACGGCCATCGGGTGGACGCCCACGCCGCCCTGCAACTGCGCGCCACGCAAGGCGTGGAACTGGTCAACGAAGGCAGCAGCCCTGCCGAGTTCTTGCTGCTGCAGGGCAAGCCCATCGGCGAGCCGGTGGTGCAGTACGGCCCTTTTGTGATGAACACCGAGGCCGAGATCCATCAGACCCTGGCCGACTACCGCCGCACCGAGTTCGGCGGCTGGCCCTGGGGCGACAACGCGCCGGTGCACGGCCCTGCACCCCAACGCTTTGCGCGGCATCCGGATGGGCGGGAAGAGCGGCCTTGATCTGACTCAGCGATCCGCACCTTCAACTTCGCGAAGCAGGCGCATGCCCAGCAGGTTGTAGCGCGTGGTCTCTGAATTCCAGTTGCGGTAGCTGCAGCGGGCGTAGAGCGGCCAGGTGTGCCAGGAGCCGCCGCGGCGAACGCGAACGCTGCCCGCATCGGGCCCTTGCGGATCGGCCAGCGGGGACTTCGCGTAGTAGTCATCGGCGTGAAAGTCCGACACCCATTCCCAAGCGTTGCCCACCATGTCAAAAAGGCCAAAAGCATTGGCCTGGTAGCTGCCCACCGGCGAGGTAAAGACGTGGCCGTCAGCGCTCTTGATGGCCTGGGCCCGCCACTGCGGCCAGCCTTCTGCGGTTTTAGCGTCAAAGACATTCGCAATCTCGGGCAGGCGTTGCGGGTCGTTGACGTTTGGGTAGCGCGTGGGCGTGCCGGCGCGGCAGGCGTATTCCCACTCGGCCTCGGTCGGCAGCCGGTATTTAGCGCCTTCCTTTTGACTCAGCCACTGGCTCATGGCCAGCGCGTCCTTGAAGGTAACGTTGAGCACCGGGTGGTTGTCGTCCTGCGCAAAGCCTGGGTTCGCCCAGGAATAGCGGCGGTCACGCCCTTCAAAGGCATCGCCATTCGCACTCTTGGCCGGGTCGTAGTCAGCCCGGTAACCAAAGCCGCCTGTGCCATCGGCAATGGACTCAGGCTGATAGCCCGAGGCCTCTAAAAAGCGCCTGAACTGCCCGACGGTGACTTCGTGCTGGCCCAGCAAAAACGGCCGTGTGATGCGTACGCGATGCACGGGCGCTTCATCAAACAAATCCGTAAAGCGCTTGCGCTCCATGGCGGAGAAGTCCTTGGCAAGTGCCTCGGGCGTTTCGTCGCTGCCCATCAAAAACTCACCAGCAGGCACGAGCACGAACTTCATGCCCAGGGAGTTTTCGAAGGCGGGCTTGGCGCTCTTTGGCGGCAAGCCTGAACAGGCCGTCAGCATGCCGGACAGGGTCAACATCAGTGGCCACATAAGCGGCCACATAAGCGGCCACTTCAGCGGCAAGGGTCGAATGTGCATGGCTGGCCTCCATGGAAAACTCAGAGCAAAAAAAAGCGCCCGGATGGGCGCTCGATGTCGAAGGGCGGTTTATTTGGCGACCACGCGCACCATCTCCAGGCACTTGTTCGAATAGCCCCACTCGTTGTCGTACCAAGCGACGACTTTGACGAAGGTGCTGTCCAGTGCGATGCCGGCGTCCGCGTCAAACACGCTGGTGCAGGTCTCGCCGCGGAAGTCGGTGGCCACCACTTTGTCGGTCGTGTAACCCAGCACACCTTTGAGCGCGCCTTCGCTTTGCGCTTTCATTTCGGCGCAGATCTCGGCGTAGCTGGCTTCTTTGTTCAGCTCCACCGTCAAGTCCACTACCGACACGTCGGACGTGGGCACGCGGAAGGACATGCCGGTGAGCTTTTTGTTCAGCTCAGGAATGACCACGCCCACGGCCTTGGCAGCGCCCGTGCTCGACGGGATGATGTTTTCCAGAATGCCGCGGCCGCCGCGCCAGTCTTTGTTGCTCGGGCCGTCCACGGTTTTTTGCGTGGCAGTGGCGGCGTGCACGGTGGTCATCAGGCCGCGCTTGATGCCCCATTTGTCGTTCAACACCTTGGCCACGGGGGCCAGGCAGTTCGTGGTGCACGATGCGTTGGAAATGATGGCCTGGCCCGCGTAGGTCTTGTCGTTCACGCCGAACACAAACATGGGCGTGTCGTCTTTGGACGGGGCCGACAAGATGACTTTCTTGGCGCCAGCGGCCAAGTGCTTTTCAGCGGTGGCTTTGTCTAAAAAGAGGCCGGTGGATTCGAGCACGATGTCGGCGCCGACTTCGTTCCACTTCAGCGCTGCTGGGTCGCGCTCTTGCGTCAAACGGATCTTGTGGCCATTGACGATGAGGGTGTTGCCCTCGACCTTGATCTCGCCCTTGAAGCGGCCGTGCACGGAGTCGTACTGCAGCATGTAAGCCAGGTACTCAGGCTCGAGCAAGTCGTTGATGGCAACGACCTGGATGTCGCTGAAGTTTTGAACCGCAGCGCGCAAGACGTTGCGGCCGATGCGGCCGAAGCCGTTGATACCGAGTTTGATGGTCATGTTTTTCTAGCTCCTCAAGTTAAAAAAAGGGGGGCGGGCCTGAGCCCGCCAGCGCCTGCCCGAGGCGCCAGCCCCGGAGCCAGACGACCAAATTGCTTATTTGCTGGCGAGCACCTTGCGCACGGTGTTGGCGACGTTTTCTGGCGTGAAGCCAAAGTGCTTGAAGAGCACAGGCGCAGGAGCCGACTCGCCGTAGCTGTCGATGCCGACAACCGCTGCGCAGCCGTACTTCCACCAACCGTCCGTCACGCCCATTTCCACCGCAATGCGCGGCAGGCCTTCAGGCAAAACTTCGGATTTGTACGCGGTCTTTTGCTTGTCAAAGGTCGTGGTGCTTGGCATGGAGACCACGCGCACGGCAATCTTGAATTCGCGTGCCAGCAGCTCTTGCGCCTTGAGCGCGAGTTGCACTTCAGAACCCGTGGCAATCAGAACCGCCTGGGCTTTTTTGTTGAGACCCACTTCAGCTGGTTCTGCCAGCACGTAAGCGCCTTTGCTGATCTGGCCCACATCGTCTTTGGGGGCGTAAGGCAGGTTCTGACGGCTGAGCAAGAGCGCCGTCGGCTTATTTTTGTTTTGCAAAGCCACGGCCCAGGCCACTGCCGTTTCAGCCGTGTCGCCCGGACGCCAGACGTCCAGGTTCGGGATCAAACGCAGGCTGGCGGCGTGCTCAATCGACTGGTGCGTCGGGCCGTCTTCACCCAGGCCGATGGAATCGTGCGTGAACACATGCACCACGCGCAGCTTCATCAGTGCAGCCATGCGAATGGCGTTGCGGCTGTAGTCACTGAAGGTCAGGAAGGTGCCGCCGTAAGGGATGTAGCCACCATGCAGCGCGATGCCATTCATGATGGCGGCCATGCCGAACTCGCGCACGCCGTAGTTGATGTGGCGGCCGCCAATTTTTTGGCCGTCAGCCGTCTCACTCAAGACCACGTTGCCTTTGGCGTCAAAGCGCAGGTTGGGCGTGGACTTGGTATTGGTGAGGTTGGAACCCGTCAGGTCAGCCGAGCCGCCCAGCAACTCGGGCAGGGCAGCCGTGAAGGCTTCGAGTGCGATTTGCGAGGCCTTGCGGGAAGCCACGGTTTCGGCCTTGGTGTGCGCGGCGACCACGGTGTCCACCGCGGTTTGCGAGAAGGACTTGGGCAACTCGCCCTTCATGCGGCGCACGAGCTCTTCAGCCTGCTGTGGGAAGCTGGCTTTGTAGGCGGCGAACTTCGCGTCCCAAGCGGCTTCAGCGGCGAGACCCTTGGCCTTGGCGTCCCAGGCGGAGTAAATCTCTTGCGGCACTTCAAACGGCGCATGCGTCCAGCCCAGGGCTTCGCGCGTGAGTTTG
Organism: Polaromonas sp.; assembly: GCA_040400945.1. Classification (GTDB taxonomy): domain Bacteria; phylum Pseudomonadota; class Gammaproteobacteria; order Burkholderiales; family Burkholderiaceae_C; genus Polaromonas. Next base: position 12,183 of record JBBAPG010000003.1, read on the forward strand.
ATTTCTTCAGCGCCCAGCGGCTCGCCGTGCGCTTTGGACGTGTTGGCGCGGTTGGGCGAGCCTTTGCCGATGTGCGTCTTGCAAATCACCAGCGTGGGCTTGTCGGCCACGGTCTTGGCTTTGGCAATCGCGGCCGACACAGCAGCCGCATCGTGGCCGTCGAGGGGGCCAATGACGTTCCAGCCGCAAGCGGTGAAACGCTGCGCGGTGTTGTCGATGAACCATGGCGTGACCTGACCGTCGATCGAAATGCCGTTGTCGTCGTACAGCGCGATCAGCTTGTTCAGCTTCCAGGCGCCAGCCAGGGCCACGGCTTCGTGGCTGATGCCTTCCATCAGGCAACCGTCACCCATGAAGACATAGGTGTGGTGATTGACGACCTCGTGGCCCGGGCGGTTGAACTCTTGCGCCAAGAGCTTTTCAGCCAGCGCCATGCCGACGGCGTTGGTGATGCCTTGGCCCAAGGGGCCGGTGGTGGTCTCAACGCCGGGGGTGTAGCCGACTTCAGGGTGGCCGGGCGTCTTGCTGTGCAGTTGGCGGAAGTTTTTGAGCTCCTTCATCGGCAGGTTGTAGCCGGTCAGGTGCAGCAGGGCGTAAATCAGCATGGAGCCGTGGCCGTTGGACAGCACGAAGCGGTCACGGTCCAGCCACTGGGGGTTGTGCGGGCTGTGCTTGAGGTGCTGTCCCCACAAGGCCACAGCCATGTCGGCCATGCCCATGGGCGCGCCGGGGTGGCCCGAGTTGGCTTGCTGCACGGCGTCCATGGCCAGAGCGCGGATCGCGTTGGCCATCTGCAGCTTGCTGGATGGGGTGGGGGTCACTGCGGCTGCCGGTGCCGTGGGTGCTACTGAGGCCGTAGATACCGTAGATGGCGACGAGGCCGCGGGTGCCAGTTGATCCTGTTGAGCCATGAGGAAAATGTCCAGAAGTAAGGGGGCGGTGGGAGGGCGGAAAGCGGGAAGCGAACGGGCGCCCCCTGAATAAGGCGGCGAAGCTTGGGATTTTACAGGCCCGCCCCTTGCGCGCCTCACTGCCGGGCCCCGCAGGAGCGGGCGCGATAATCCGCGCCAACATGAATGCCCCTCTGACGCCGTCTCCCGTCCAACACGCCCTGATCCTTGCCGCTGGCCGCGGCGAGCGCATGCGCCCCTTGACCGACCAATGCCCCAAGCCCTTGTTGAAGGTAAACGGCAAGCCCCTGATCGTCTGGCACCTGGAGCGGCTGGCCCGCGCCGGCGTACGCTACGTGGTCATCAATACAGCCTGGCTGGAGACTCAGTTTGAGCCCCTGCTGGGCGACGGCAGCGCCTGGGGTTTGTCGATTCGCTACTCGCATGAAGGTGCTAACCATGGCGGCGCGCTGGAGACGGCCGGCGGCATTGCCACCGCGCTGCCATTGCTGGGCCTGCCGCCCGCCCCCAAGGCGCCCAAGGAAGAGCCTGCCTTCTGGGTGATGGGAGGCGACGTGTACATGCCCGACTTCGAGCTTGCGACGGGTGATGCGGTGCGCTTTCTGGCCTCGCGCGCGCTAGCGCATTTGGTGCTGGTGCCCAACCCGCCGCACCACCCCGAGGGCGACTTCGGCCTGTCGCCGGGTGGCATGGCGCTGAACCGGGCCGCGCAAAAATTCACCTACAGCACGGTTGGCCTCTACCGACCTTCTCTGTTTGCCGGCACAGCGCCCGGACAGAAGGCCGCACTGGCGCCCTTGCTGCGCACGGCCATGCAAAGTGGCCGCGTGAGCGCAGCGCTATATTCGGGCGACTGGACTGACGTCGGCACGCCTGAACGGTTGGCCGCACTGCAGACCGCCTGAAATGCCCCGAGCCTGATCCCATGAAAGACACCGCCGTGATCAACACCCGCATCTATGAAAAACGCCGCGCCGCCGTAGCCCGCGCCCTCAAAGCCGCAGGCGGCGGCGTGGCCTTGCTGCCCACCGCGCCTGAAGTGCCGCGCAACCGGGACAGCGACTACGCCTATCGGCACGACAGCTACTTTTATTACCTCACGGGCTTTTCGGAGCCCGGCGCGTGGCTGGCCATCGAAGCCTCAGGCAAGACCACGCTGTTTTGCCGGCCCAAGGACATGGAGCGCGAGATTTGGGACGGCATTCGCTTAGGCCCCAAGGCCGCGCCCGCAGCGCTGGGCGTGACGACGGCCTTGAGCACGGACGACCTTGAAAAGGCCATGCCGCAGTTGCTGAGCAATCAGCCAGCGGTGTGGTTTCCGTTTGCCACGCACAAGGGCCTGGAAACGCAGGTGGACGGCTGGCTGAGCCAGGTGCGTGCGCGCATTCGCTACGGCGCGGAATGCCCGAGCAGCCAGCACGACCTGTGCAAAATACTTGATGAAATGCGCCTGGTGAAAGACGCGCATGAAATCGCCATCTTGCGCCACGCTGGCAAGATTTCAGCTGCCGCCCATGTGCGCGCCATGCAGACGTCTGCGTCCATGCTGCGCCAGGGTGTGACAGGCGGCCTGCGTGAATACCACCTGGACGCGGAGTTGAGCCACGAATTCCGTTGGCATGGTGCCCAATCGCTGGCCTACACCAGCATCGTGGCTGCAGGGGCTAACGCCTGCGTGTTGCATTACCGCGCTGGCGACACCGAGCTCAAGTCAGGCGACCTGTGCCTGATTGACGCGGGCTGCGAGTTGAACGGCTACGCCAGCGACATCACCCGAACCTTCCCGGCCAATGGCAAGTTCACGCCGGCCCAGCGCCGGCTGTATGACATCGTGCTGGCCGCGCAAGCCGCAGCTGTGGCCGCCACCAAGCCGGGCAAACGATTCACCGACCCGCATGACGCAGCCACCCGCGTGTTGATTGAAGGCATGCTGGAGACAGGCCTCTTGACCAAGGCCAAGCACGGCAAGGTTGATGACATCCTGGCTTCGGGCGCGTACCGCCAGTTTTACATGCACCGCACAGGCCACTGGATGGGCATGGACGTGCATGACTGCGGCGACTACACCGAGCCCACGGGCAAACCGACCCTGCAAAAGGACGCGCTGGGCCAAGAAGTCATGCGCAAGCCTTCACGCATCCTGCGCGCGGGCATGGTGCTGACCATCGAGCCGGGCATTTATGTGCGGCCTGCCAAGAACGTGCCCAAAGAATTCTGGAACATCGGCATCCGCATTGAAGACGATGCACTCGTCACCGCCAAGGGCTGCGAGCTGCTGACGCGCGGCGTGCCCGTGGATGCGGATGAAATTGAAGCGCTGATGGCGGCTTGAGCCGACTGAAGATCTCACCCGACTCCACCGAATCCACCGACTACCCTGACCCCACCGGCCAAGCCGACCTTCATGAAATTCATCACTCGCGCTTTTTTCCGGACGCTACGCCGCGTGCTCGGCCCGGTCATGCTGTTCAAGGAATGGGCGACCCGCCCCAAGGGCCTGCGACGGCCCGCAGCCGCGCAGGCGGTGGTGGACCAACAATGCGAGTCGCTGGCGCTGTACCAGTACCAGACCTGCCCGTTCTGCATCAAGGTGCGCCAGGAAATGGCCCGCCTGTCTTTGAACATCGAACGCCGCGACGCCCAGGCGGAAGGCCCGGTGCGCCAAGCACTGCGCGAAGGCGGCGGCCAGACCAAGGTGCCTTGCCTGCGCATCACGGACGTCAGCGGTGCCAGTCAGTGGCTGTATGACTCGGCAGCCATCCTGACGTATTTGCGGGGCCGCTTTTCAGGCTAGTTCAATAGGCGCTATCAATCGATTAGACAAAGGCAATTGGCCGGATCTATTGAATAAGCCTATCATTCCTCATCGGTCAATTAATTCAACCTATGAGGAGCCTTCCATGAGCACAGCCACCCAACGCCCCGAGATCAAGACCCTTGCCAACCTCGAAGCCGCTTTTGCCGGCGAGTCGATGGCACACATCAAGTACCGCTACTTTGCCAAGCTGGCCCGCGCCGCGGGTGACGAAGACACGGCCCGCGCCTTTGAGGCGACTGCCGAGCAAGAAGTGATGCACGCCTTTGGCCACCTGGACTTGCTCTACCCGGCCGCCAGCATGACGCCGGCCAAGGCCTTGCAAATCGCCATCGACGGCGAGACCTACGAGTACTCCGAGATGTACCCGGGCTTTCGTGCCACCGCTGAAGCCGAAGGCAACGCCGCGGCCGTGGCCGAGATGGACGAACAGATTGAAGAGTCCAAGGTGCATGCCGCCGAGTTCAAGGCGGTGCTGCTCAAGGCGCAAAAACGCTTTGCCGCGCTGGCCAAGGTGGAAGAACGCCACGCTGCGCACTACCAGGCCCAGCTTGACAAAGTTCAAGCCGCTTGAATCAGCTTGAAGCCATCGCCCACCTCTACCCACCGACTACCTGAATCAGAAAGCACCCCATGAAAACCTACCTCTGCATCGTTTGCGGCTTTGTGTATGACGAGGCCGCCGGCCGCCCTGAAGACGGCCTGGCGCCCGGTACCTTGTGGGCCGACGTGCCGGCCGGCTGGGAATGCCCGGACTGCGGCGTGGCCAAGGCCGATTTCGAAGTCGTTGAAATTTAATTGAAGCAAAGCAACGCAAGGCCAAGCCCATGACATTGACCGTGAATCCTTCTTCCTTGCCCGTGGTCATCGTGGGCGCAGGCCTTGCTGGCTGGACGGCAGCGCGTGAGTTCCGCAAGCTGGACGCGCAAACGCCCATCGTGCTGGTCACCGCCGACAGCGGCGACTTCTATGCCAAGCCTTCGCTGTCCAACGCCTTTGCGCAGGCCAAGCTGCCGGCGCAGCTGGTGAGCACGCCCGCCGCGCGCATGGCCGAGACGCAGCAAGTGACTTTGCTGGCACACACGCGCGCGCTGGCTATCGACACGACGGCCAGAACGCTGCAGCTCTCCGGCCAGAACGGTGATGTGAGTACCTTGGCTTTTCGCGACCTGGTGCTGGCCACTGGCGCGCAGCCCATTCGCGTGCCCGTGGCGGGCAATGCGGCCGCACGTGTGCAAAGCGTCAACAGCCTGGACGACTTCGCGGCCTTTCATGCGCAGCTGCAGGCAGCCGAGGCAAGCGTTGGGGCAAAGCCTGATGTCCTGATTCTGGGCGCCGGCTTGATTGGCTGCGAATTTGCCAACGACCTGGCCCATGGCGGCTACGCGGTGCGCGTGGTCGACCCGGGATCGCGTCCTCTGGCGGCGCTGTTGCCGGTCGAGGCCAGTTCACACTTGCAGCAAGCGCTGGAGGCGCTGGGGGTGCGCTTTCACTTTGGCACCACGCTCAGCGCATTGGATGCGACTGAAGGCACTAAGGAAGGCCCCTTCCAAGCCACGCTCGCCAACGGCGAGACCTTTCAGGCCAGTGTGGTCTTGAGCGCCGTCGGTCTGCGCGCCGACACGGCGCTGGCCCAAGCCGCCGGCTTGCAAGTCGATCGCGGCATCGTGGTGGACACGCAATTGCGCACCAGCGCCGCGCATGTGTACGCGCTGGGCGACGCCGCCCAGTACGCCAGCGCGCCTTCGGGCTTGTCGGCCTACGGCAGCACCCTGCCCTATGTCATGCCCATCATGAATGCGGCCAAGGCACTGGCCGCAACGCTGGCCGGTACTGCTTCAGATTTGGTCTTTCCGCTGATGCCCGTGTCCATCAAGACGCCGGCCCTGCCACTGGTGGTGGCTGCCGCCCGTCCAGGCCTGGCCGGAGGCTGGCAGGCCAGTGAGACTGGCGCAGCGCCCGGGGGAACCTGGCACTGGATGGACGACGCCGGGCTGGTGCGCGGCTTTGTGCTGGCTGGCTCGCATACCGCGCAGCGCATGGCCCAGAGCAAGTTGGTGACGCTTTAAACCCCTGTTTGAAATAGCGGAATGCCGGAATAGGGTGGGCTTTTCCATCCTAAAAAGTCAAAGCCGCCTGACCTGAACTGCGTCCTTTCGAGTGAACGGCTGAGCTAGGGCGACGCCTACAATCCGCCTTTATCTTTCCTTACAAGTTTTAGGCGGTCCTACGGGCCGTCGCAGGAGATGCTTTCTATGTCCAGCACGCCGGTCGATCACCAACAGGAAAAGCGCGACGAATTGCGCCGCGCCGCACTCGAATACCACGAGTTTCCGACGCCCGGCAAGGTGGCCATTGCAGCCACCAAGCAGCTGACCAACCAGCGTGACCTGGCCCTGGCCTATTCACCCGGCGTGGCCGCGCCCTGCGAAGAGATCGTCAAGGATCCGAACGCCGCCTTCAAGTACACCAGCCGGGGCAACCTGGTCGCCGTCATCACCAACGGCACCGCCGTTCTGGGCTTGGGCAACATCGGCCCGCTGGCTTCCAAGCCAGTCATGGAGGGCAAGGGCGTGCTGTTCAAGAAGTTCGCCGGTGTCGATGTGTTCGACATCGAGATCGACGAGCAGGACCCCGTCAAGCTGGTCGAGATCATCGCCTCGCTGGAGCCGACGTTTGGCGCCATCAACCTTGAAGACATCAAGGCGCCGGACTGCTTTTTTGTGGAGCGCGAGCTGCGCAAGCGCCTGAAGATCCCGGTGTTTCATGACGACCAGCACGGCACGGCCATCACCGTGGGCGCCGCTGTTCTGAACGCCTTGAAAGTGGTGGGCAAAGACGTTTCCAAGGTCAAACTGGTGACTTCCGGCGCTGGCGCTGCGGCCCTGGCCTGCCTGAACTTGCTGCTCAAGCTGGGCATAGACCGCAAGAACGTGTATGTCACCGACCTGGCCGGCGTGGTTTACGAAGGCCGCACCGAGCTGATGGACGAAGACAAGATCCAATACGCGCAGAAAACGAGCGCCCGCACCCTTGGCGAAGTGATTGAAGACGCAGACATCTTCCTGGGCCTGTCCGCTGGTGGCGTGCTGAAGAAAGACATGGTCAAGCGCATGGCGGCCAAGCCGATCATTTTGGCCTTGGCGAACCCGAATCCAGAGATCACCCCAGAAGACGTCAAATCCGTGCGTGATGACGCCATCATCGCCACCGGCCGCACCGATTACCCGAATCAGGTCAACAACGTCCTGTGCTTTCCTTATATCTTCCGCGGCGCTTTGGACGCGGGCGCTTCCACCATCACGCTGGAGATGGAAATTGCAGCGGTTCACGCGATCGCAGAACTGGCACAGGCCGAGCAGAGCGAAGTCGTCGCTGCCGCTTACGTCGGTCAAAAGCTGGCTTTCGGCCCCGAATACCTGATCCCCAAGCCTTTTGATCCGCGTTTGATGATCAAGATCGCGCCGGCCGTGGCCCAGGCCGCAGCCGACAGCGGCGTGGCGCTGCGCCCCATCACGGACATGGACGCCTACCGCCAGAAGCTGCAAAGCTTTGTGTATGCGTCCGGCACGGTGATGAAGCCGATTTTTGCCGCAGCCAAGACCGCCAGCCGCAAACGCGTGGCCTACGCCGAAGGCGAAGAAGAGCGCGTGCTGCGCGCCTGCCAGATCGTGGTGGATGAGGGCCTGGCCCGACCCACACTGATCGGCCGCCCCGCCGTGATTGCCCAGCGCATTGAAAAATTCGGCCTGCGCCTCAAAGAAGAGCTGGATTACGACGTGGTGAACGTCGAACAGGACCATCGCTACCGCGATTTCTGGCAGACCTACCATCGCATGATGGAGCGCAAAGGCGTGACGGCGCAAATGGCCAAGATCGAGATGCGCCGCCGTTTGACGTTGATTGGCAGCATGTTGCTGCATAAAGGCGACGTGGATGGCCTGATATGCGGAACCTGGGGCACCACTGCCGTTCATCTGGAATACCTAGACCAGGTTATCGGCAAGCGGACGGGCGTCAACACCTATGCCTGCATGAACGGCCTGATGTTGCCCGGCCGTCAGGTGTTCCTGCTCGACACACACGTCAATTACGACCCCACGGCCGAGCAACTCGCTGAAATGACGATTCTGGCTGCCGCTGAAATGATGCGCTTCGGTATCAAGCCCAAGGCGGCCTTGCTGTCGCACTCCAATTTCGGCTCGTCCAACCTGCCGAGCGCATTGAAGATGCGCCACACCCTCGAGTTGCTGCGCGAACAGGCGCCCTGGCTGGAGGTTGACGGCGAAATGCACGGCGACGTGGCCTTGGACGCAGACGCGCGCGCCGCAGTCATGCCGCACAGCACACTGGGTGGCGAGGCGAACCTGCTGGTGCTGCCCAACATTGACGCCGCCAACATTTCTTACAACCTGCTCAAAACCGCAGCCGGCGGCAACATCGCCATCGGCCCCGTCTTGCTGGGCGCAGCCAAGCCGGTGCATATCTTGACGGCGAGCACAACCGTGCGCCGCATCGTCAACATGACGGCCTTGACCGTGGCTGACGCCAACGCCGCCCGCTAAGCCTCCCAAAGGCTGCATAAGCCTAGTCAGGCCACATCAAGCAAGAAGCGTGACGCGCCCCAAGAGGGCGCGTACTCCTTGCCCGCAACAGCAGCAATTGCCTACTTTTTAGGCAGGCTATTGCAATTTCTGTCTGCATGAGTCACACTAGCGGATCGGATTTAAGGGTTTACCCGGCGCCACGATCGTCGAAAGGCGCCGATTCAGACCGCATAAACCCTCAAAAAAGTAAATAACCGGGCTGAATCCATGTCAGGTTCGTTGGAGATGTCGGCTAGGTCGGCTTCATGGTTCAGGAAAGTCGCGGACGTACTGGGTTTGCCCAGCATGCGCAAGGCAGCCATGGTGGTCCTGATGGCCACTTCGGCGCTGACTGGCACCAGCTTGGTGCAAGCCAGGGATGCCGCGGTACCTACGGCCGTTACAACCGTTGCGCTGAGCGAATTGCCAGAGCAAGGGCAGGCGGTCATGAAGCTGATTTACCAGGGCGGCCCGTTCCGCCATGACAAGGATGGGACAGTGTTTGGCAACCGGGAAAAGTCACTCCCGCTTCGCCAACGCGGCTACTACCGGGAATACACGGTGAGGACGCCAGGAGAACGTAGCCGCGGTGCGCGGCGTATTGTGTGTGGAGGCCAGCAGCCGACCGCACCAGACGCCTGCTACTACACCGCGGACCACTACGCCAGTTTTCGCCAGATCGTCCGTTAGGCCGATCGGCTGTTTTGTTGAGAGTTTTGCTACTTGTTATTAGAAAGAGAAACGAAGATGGACACACCACTTCGTACTGTGAGGCCAAACATTGTTCAGTCCATCCGCGCTTTTCGCGTGGCGGAACTGCAAGATGCGGCGACCGAACTAGGCCACCATTTCCTGTATGCGAACCTGGGTAACGCCCAGAGCAAGCAGGACGTGCTGGACATGATTGCGGCCCAGTACACATTCCCAGCGCACTTTGGCAAAAACTTTGACGCGCTGTATGACTGCATGACGGACTTGGTTCACAAGTCCGGGCAGCAGCCTGGCTTCATCGTTGTGCTGGAGCAAATTCCCGCCAACGCGAAGTTTGACAAAGAAGCGCGTGAGCAGCTGCTGGACATCTTCAGGGATGCGGCGGATTACTGGGCGGATCGAAAGATACCGTTCAGATGTTTCTATTCTTTTCTGTAGCCCGCTCCCCAGACATCGGCCAAGGGGATCGGGCGAATGAGGCCCAGCAAGCAACGGCAGAAGGCGAAGAGCCTATGCCCACCGACAAACTGATCGACGTGTCGCCTTTGGCACTTCGCATGAGCAGCCCCTTCAACGCGGGGTATTGGTTAGCAGCAGCCTGACAAGGTTGCTGTGGGGCTAGCGCCCTGCTTGCAACAAAAAAGCCCGTCATCGACGGGCTTTTTTGCGTTTGGAGGGCGGCGATTGGCCTGGTGGCGTTGTGCCTTTAAGCCAGCGCGCCCACGGCCTGCACCAGGGCGAGGTACTCGTCCACCGGCACTTCCTCGGCGCGACGCTGCGTGTTGAATGTGCCGCCAAAACCCCGGGCCTCCAGCCAGTGACCCAAGGTATGGCGCAACAGCTTGCGGCGCTGGCTGAACGCCACTTGCACCAGCTCGCTGAGCAGCTTGATATCCACGGTGGCCGGTGCCTCCCGCGGGACCATGCGCACGATGGCGCTGTCCACGCGCGGCGGCGGGTCAAAACTTTGCGGCGGCACAAACAGCACGTTGTCCATGGCGTACCGCCACTGCAGCATCACGCTCAGGCGGCCATAGTCCGAGGTGGACGGCTTGGCCACCATGCGGTCTATCACTTCTTTTTGCAGCATGAAGTGCTGGTCTTCGATCACATCGACCGAGTCGAGCAAATGAAAGAGGATGGGCGTGGAGATGTTGTAGGGCAGGTTACCCACCACGCGCAGCTTGCCCCCGGTGGAAGCTGCAGAAGTCACCTGCTGCGCCAGCGCCCTGAAATCAACCTTCAGCACGTCTGACTCGATCACGCTGAGTTGTGGATGCAGGCGCAATTGCCGGGCCAGATCACGGTCCAACTCAATCACCGTCAGCTGCCCTAGCCGCTCAACCAGCGGCTGCGTCATCGCGGCCAGGCCAGGGCCGATTTCAACCATCGGCTGGCCCGGCTTGGGATCTATCGCCTGGATGATGTCCTCGATGATGCCCCGGTCGGTGAGAAAGTGCTGGCCAAAGCGCTTGCGCGCGATGTGCTTCATTGCGGCGGCTCGCGCATCTCGACGTAGGCGCGACCGCGCACGTCTTGCTGCCACTGTGACAAGGCTTCTGCCGTCTTGCGGTCCTGCACCATGTTGCGCGCCAGCTCCCGCTGTTCTCGCTCGGTCAAGGGGACTTCTCTGCGAGCCATCACCTGGATCAAGTGAACGCCAAAGCGCGAGACCAAGGGCTGGGAAATCTGGCCGGGCGCCAACGCATTCATGACCTCCTCGAATTCGGGCACGAACATGCCGGGCGAAGTCCATCCCAAGTCGCCGCCAGCCTTGGCAGAGCCGTCCTGACTGGTGATTCGAGCGAGCTCGGCAAAGTCGACCGCCTCAGTTTCGATCCGTTTACGCATGGCTGTCAGCCGCTGCGCAGCGGCTTCTTCGCTCATTTCAGGGCTGGGTCGCAAAAGGATATGGCGAACCCGGGTTTGCACCGTTGCCATGCCCTTGGGAGCGCCGCGGCGCTTTTCAACGACTTGCAACACATGAAAGCCCGCGCCGCTGCGCACCGGCCCGACCAAGCTGCCCGCCGGCAACTGCGCGGTCACCTCCACAAAAAGGCTGGGCAAACGCTCGACCGGCCTCAGGCCGAGCTCTCCGCCTGCGGCTCGATCAGGCGCGTCCGACAGCTCGGCGGCCACCTTGGCGAAGGCTTCGCCTGCGCGCACCCGCGCCATGGCGCTCTGGGCCTTGGCTTGAAACTGGGTCACTTGCTGCGGCGTGGCGTTTTCAGGTACAGCGATCAAAATCTGCGCCAGATTCATCAACAGTGGCGCATCGCTGGCGGTCGCATCACGCTCGCGCAAGAACTGGTCAATTTCGGCGTCGCTCACGCGAATGCGGGCGTCCACTTCGCGCTCGCGCAACCGCACCAGGGTCAGTTCATCCCGAAGATTGCTGCGGAAGTTGACGTAGTCAATGCCTTCTGCGACGAGCCTGGCTTTCAAGCCTTCGACGCTCAGCTGGTTTTGCCGGGCCACACTGGCCACCGCTTGGTCTACGGCGGCTTCATCGGGCTGGATTTTGAGAGTCCGGGCCAACTGCAGCTGGGCGCGCTCAAGGATCAAGCGATCCAGCACCTGGCGCAGTATCTCCGCGCGCGAAGGCGGCGTGCCCTGGCGGCTTAGCTCGGCCTCGAAGCGCTCACGTCGCGCCTGTACCTCCAGGTTGGTAATGGGTTCCGAATTAACGACCGCCACGATGTAGTCAGCCGTGCGTGGCGCAGCAACCGCCGGGGAGGCACGCTGGGTTTTTTGCGCTTGCGCTTGCGCTGCGGGTGCCGCGCAAAGCATCGCGACCGCCAAGGCCAGTGGCAGCATCGGCACCAAGGCCGCCCAAGCCGCTTGGCAGACGTCAGCGGGCTGGGCCGCAGGGGGAAATTGCTTAGTCATATTGGGTGAACCGGCTAGGGGGATTAACCTGATCGCGAAGGTACTGATAGGAGGGAATGTTGTTGCGCAAGGTAGCCAAGGGGTTGTTGCCAATGCGAGAAAAACCCGTGAATTCCAACTGGAACATGATGGTTGTATTGGCCTGCGTCACGCCCGTCTGGGCGCGCTGCAACACCAAGCGGCCTATCCAGCAGCAGCCATCGTATTCAATTCCCAGAATGGTATCGACGAGGCGCCCGTCCAATCGGCTGTAGTTCAGGCGACCCACACTGTAGAAGCGCCCACCACCTTGACCCAGGCCAGGGCCGAGAGACTGGCCACGATCACCCCAGAGGTCGTTGATGGGCCACTGCCAGGCCAGGTCGATTTGTTCGCTGAGCAGGCGCTGACGCCGGTACGCGGCGCTCACGACACGGTAATCACTGGGGTTGTAGCGCAGGCTGATCGTGCTGCGCTCAGATTCACTGAGCTTCTGGTTGTACTGCAGGGTCGCTTGAGTGGCCCAGGCTTTGGTCCAGTTGACCGCGCCGCCCAACAGCACATCGCTCAGCCGTTCGGTCAAGGGGGTCTCTGTTGGCAGAAGGCGCACGCGCTGGTCATCAAAGCGCAAGCGCTGGGCAATGCCTAGGCGGGCCGACTCGGCACCACTGTCTTCGTCGAGCAGACGCGAGGTGACGCCAAGCGTCAGCAAGTTGGCGTCCGAGATACGGTCGTTGCCGACGTAGGCATTTTCAGAATAGATACTTGAAAAATTAAAGCTGTTTTCACCCGAGTCGTAATTGGGCAGGTCACTTTGATCGCGGTACGGCGTGCGCACATAAAAGGCACGCGGCTCCAGCGTCTGGATGAAGCTGCGCCCCAGGAAGGCCGCATCCCGCTCGAATACCAGCCCGCCGTCCAGGCTGAACGTGGGCACTGCGCGCGAGGCCGAGCTCGCACCTGCCCGCGCCCCTGAAGTCAAAGGCGTGTCGAACTGGTATTGCGTCAAATGCAATTGCAGCTTGGGACGAAAAAATCCAGCGGCGTTCTGCCAGGGCCAGGCCAGCTGGGCACGGCTGAACGCGCGTTCACCGTTGCGCTGATAGGGCAAGGTGGTAAGTGCTGAAAAGCGGGTGAAGTCTGCATCCAGCGACCAGTCCAGGCCCGAAACATCGCCCAGGCTCAGGTTGTTGATCACTTGCCGGGCCATGATCTGCGGCAGCCGGTCATACGGAGGCTCGATGGGCGCCGCTGGATCTTGCAGGGTTTGCCACTTGACCATGCGCAAGCCCGCAGTCCAGGCGGCCCGTCCCCAACTCAGGGACACGTCGTTAGGCAGCAGTCGCTGCGTCAGGTTGCCAGCCTGCGCGGTGTTTCGGGTCGAGGCCGAGGGGAAGTCCCGCCAGTACTCATCGTCACTCACACGGTTCAGGTTCAGCGCCACGCTGACATCGCCCACAGCGGGGACACCGGTGTCAAAAGGGCCAACATGCTTGAGGGCATATGACCAGCGGTCGCGGCTGCGCAAGGTGTCACCGGGAAGGTATTCGGCGCGAATCGTTCCGTTGTAGCGCGGCTCCAGGTAGCGGTACTCGCCGCCTAGCTGCAAGCCCCGCTGAACCATCACGGTGGACTGCACGGTGGCGTCGCGGTTGGGCGCGATGTCCACGTAGTAGGGCTGGGTGTAAGAAAAACCGCTGAGCGTGTCCAGCCCGACGGTAGGCGGCATCAGGCCAGACTTGCGCTTGGCGCTCAGCGGAAAGGTCACAGACCCAGGCCAGTGAAGGATGGGCACATCCATGAAACGGATGGTGGGACTGGTGGCGGTGCCGACTTCTTCGTCAAAGTCAAAGGTAAAGCGCTCACCGGTGAGTTGCCAGGCCGGGCTCCAGCTGTCTTCGTTGTCGCGCTCGCAGGTGGTGTAAGTGGCCTGGCGGGCGGCAAGGCGCTTGTCGCCCAGAAAGTCGATGCGCTCGGCCTGGCCATTGCCACCTTGGAGAAGGCGGTAGCCGGGCTGGTTGAAGCTACCTTCAAACAGGTCCAGGCGCAGATTCAGCGTCGGGCCCGAGTACCGGTTGCCCCCGGCGTTGATACGCACATCGCCCTGGGCGTTCAGCGCGTCGTCGGGCTGGTAGTAATCAATGCGATCAGCACGCAGCGCCTTATCGCCTCGTCGCACCTCGGCCTGGCCTTCAATCGTGATGTCCAGGTTGGGACGGCCGCTGATCTTGTCGCCCGAGATGAAGGTCGGCAAGGGCACATCCGGGAGCTTTTCAGTCAGTTGTGGCGAGGCCTTGAGAACACCCGGCGGCTCGCTCGCAGCAGCTGGCGGCGTTGACAAATCCTGCGCTGGCGCCTGCGCCCAAGCCAGGGGCATCACGCACAGCCAAGACAAGGTGAGGGCGGCGCGCGCCACGGGCGCAAGAATAAAGGCGGAGGGAGATGCAGAACGCATCATGGATATGAGATAAACCCGTTGTCGAATTCCGCCTGATTATCCATGACCCCTTCTCCTGAACAGCTGGACACACCCATGGCCGCTGCTACCCCCAGCCCCTTGACTAGCCCCGCCATTGCCTGGGCTGATCCCGCGCGCGAGGCTGCATTTATGGCCTGGCTGTCACGCGTCAGCACCGACTGCGGCTTGACCCCCGAAACCCTGCGCCCGGCGTCGGCCGACGCGAGCTTTCGCCGCTACTTTCGCGTCGAGCGTACGAGCAAGGGCACGGGCCACGGCGACAGCTGCATCATCATGGACGCGCCGCCTGCGCAAGAAGATTGCGCGCCTTTCGTGAAAGTCGCCGGGCTGATGGCCGCAGCTGGCCTGCGCGCTCCGAAAGTACTGAACTGGGACGCGGCGCAGGGCTTCATGCTGCTGAGCGACCTGGGCAGCCAGACCATGATGGAGGTGCTGCGCGCCGAATGCGATGTGAGCGTGACGCCGCAAAGCGGCGAGCGGGCGCACGGCCTGTACATGGACGCGGTGGACACCTTGATCGCCTGGCAACTGAGCTCGCGGCCTGATGTGCTGCCGGCCTATGACGATGCCTTGCTCTCGCGCGAGCTGCAGCTGTTTCCGGACTGGTACGTGGCCAAGCACCGCGGCATCGCGGTGGACGCGGCGCTGCAGGAAAAACTGGCTGGCTTTTTCACGCAAATAAAAGACAGCAATCTGAACTCCTTGGGAGGCGCGCGTGTTTTCGTGCACCGCGACTTCATGCCAAGGAATCTGATGGCCCCCACACTCCCCGCTTCGCGTGGTTCGCTGCCCCCCGAGGGCTCTGAGCGACTCGGCGTGCTCGACTTTCAGGACGCCGTGTACGGCCCCATCACCTACGACATCGCCAGCCTGATGCGCGACGCCTTCCTGAGCTGGGAAGAAGATTTCGTGCTCGACATCACGGTGCGCTATTGGCAAAAAGCGCGCAAGGCCGGACTGCCGGTGGGTGACGACTTTGGTGAGTTTTACCGCGCGGTGGAATGGATGGGCCTGCAGCGCCACCTCAAGATTCTGGGCATCTTTGCCCGGCTCACGCTGCGCGACGGCAAGCCGCATTACCTGGCCGACACACCGCGCTTCATCAAGTACGCGCGCAGCACCGCCTCGCGCTACCGCCAGCTCGGCCCCTTGATGGTCTTGCTCGACGAGATCGAAGGTAACGAAACGCGCGTGGGCTACACGTTTTGAAGGCCCGGGCATGAGTGCGCGCTTTCACGCGGCGATGCCCCTGGCCGAAGGCGCCAGCGTGCTGCTGCCCGACGGCGCAGCGCGGCATGTGCAGGTGCTGCGCATGCAGCCGGGGCAAGTGAT
Source organism: Polaromonas sp. (assembly GCA_040400945.1). Lineage (GTDB taxonomy): Bacteria > Pseudomonadota > Gammaproteobacteria > Burkholderiales > Burkholderiaceae_C > Polaromonas. The sequence continues at coordinate 27,885 of JBBAPG010000003.1, forward strand.
CACGCTGTTCAATGGCGAGGGCGGGCAGTGGCAGGCCACCGTCACGCGCATGGGCCGCAGTGAAGTGGAAGTGTGCATAGGCGGGCACCTGCCATGCGAACGCGAGCCCGCGCGCAGCGTGCACCTGGCCGTGGGCATGCCAGCCAACGAACGCATGGACTGGCTGGTTGAAAAAGCCGCTGAACTGGGCGTGGCCAGCATCCAGCCCCTGCAAACCAGCCGCAGCGTGCTGCGCCTGTCAGGCGAGCGCGCCACCAAAAAGCAAGGCCATTGGCAATCGGTGGCGGTGGCCGCGTGCGAGCAGTGCGGCGGCAACCGCGTGCCCGCCGTGGCGCCCGTGCGTGATCTGGTGGCCTGGCTGAAAGCCTTGCCCGCCCTGGAAGCCGCTGCCAATCCGCACATCGGGTCGCAGTCCGAGCCGCTGCGCTGCCTCTTGTCATTGGCCGAGGGGACGCGCCCGCTGGCCAATGTGCTGGCCGATGTGCCGGTGGAGCGGAGCGTGCTTTTCCTGAGCGGACCCGAGGGCGGCTTAAGTGCAGATGAAGAAGCACTGGCTTTGGCCCGCGGCTTTGTGCCGGTGACCCTGGGGGCACGCGTGCTGCGGGCCGAAACTGCGGCGCTGGCGGCCCTGGTGCTGTCGGCGCAGTGAACCAGGGGCGAGTCTCAAAGACTTAGTCTGCGGGCATTTCCAGACGCTGAACGGTTCCGCCAGCAGCGCCGCTGCCCAACACAACATGGCGCGGGCCGACCGCCTGCAACACCGTGTTCTCATCGAGGCGACTGCCCACCCTGTAGGCCATGGCGGGCTGCTGGTCCATCGCCAGCAGGGCGGCGCCGCTGCGCCCTTGGGCCATCACCCCTAAAAGCTTGAAACGGCTGGCGGCCGGCTGGGCTTCGACTCCAGGCTGCGCCTGGCCCAGCAGCGTGGCAAGCGCTGCAGTACTGACCGGCCCGACCACCGGGCCATCAGCCACCACCACATTGACCGGCCGACTCAGCTCAGACGTGGCCAGCGCCGGCATGCCGGCCCAGCGCATTGCCCAAAACATCGCGGCAGCCAATGCCAGTGCCCAGACTGCCCCGGTAGCAACAAAAACGAGTATTTTCGACCTCATCATCCCATTATCATGGCCCGATGTTGCGAACTCAATCACTCAACCACCCTGTTTCGACCCGTCGCCGCTGGCGCGGCTTCACCCTCATTGAACTGATGGTGGTGCTGGTCATCATCGGGGTGCTGGCGGCGCTCATCGTGCCCAATGTGCTGGACCGCGCCAGCGACGCCCGCGTGACCGCAGCGCGCACCGACATTAACAACCTGATGCAGGCGCTCAAGCTTTACAAGCTCGACAACCAACGCTTTCCCAGTGCTGAACAAGGCTTGCAGGCACTGGTGAAGAAGCCGACCGCTGGCACGGTGCCGAGCAACTGGCGCCCGTATCTGGACAAGCTGCCGCAAGACCCCTGGGGCAAGCCCTACCAGTACCTGAGCCCCGGTCTCAAGGCCGAGATCGACGTGATGTCATTCGGCGCTGACGGCCAAGCCGGAGGCGAGGGGGCCAACGCCGACCTGGGCTCATGGGACTAAAGGGCCTCAAGGGAAAAAGGCTCGCAGGGCATCCCGGCCGGCCGGGGCGGCGCCGAAGCAGGTGCCGCTTTGTGCACGGCTTTACTTTGCTCGAGCTGCTGGTGGTGATGGCCATCATGGCGCTGGCCCTGGGCGCCGCAACCTTGGCGCTGCGCGATCCGGCCGAGCGGGCGCTGGCCCAGGACGCTCAGCGGCTGGCCGCCTGGCTGGAGACGGGGCGGGCCACGGCGCGCGCCAGCGGGCAGGTCGTGCGTTGGCGAGCCACCGATGCGGGCTTTGAGTTGGCGGGCGGACCGGAGCCCAGCGCACCCCAACGCTGGCTGGACGCACGCACAAACGTGCTGGCCGTCAGCGTAGCCCATGCGCCGCCGCAGCCCGCCGCCATAGGGGCTTGGCTGCTCACTCTGGGGCCTGAGCCCATTCTGCCGGCCCAGACCCTGCTGCTCGGCCTGGGGAGCCAGCAAGTTCGCGTCAGCAGCGACGGTGTATCACCGTTTGCGGCACAGGCAGCGCCGTGAGGCAACGCCAAGGTGTGGCCAGCGCACCCCCACCGTTCGGGCGCCCATCGGGTTTCACGCTGATCGAAGTTTTGGTGGCGCTGGCCGTCGTGGCGCTGGCGCTGGGTGCAGGCGCTCAGGCCGCCAGCGCCTTGCTGCGCCATTCCGAGCGCCAGAGCCTGGCCTTGCTGGCCCAGATATGCGCTGACAACGAACTCATCAAGGTGCGGCTGAGCGGACAGATGCCGGGCCTGGGGGAAAGCGACTTTGCCTGCGAGCAGGCCGACCGGCAACTCGCCGGAACGCTGGCCGTGTTTGCCACGCCCAACCCGAACTTTCACCGGGTCGAGGCACGCCTGCGCGAAAGCACCGCGCCGGATGCCTGGCCGGTATTGACCGTGGTCAGCCTGGTGGGGCGCTACTGATGCGCCCCACCCTCACACGTCCTCAGGCAGGCTTCACCCTGATCGAAATGCTGGTCGGGCTGGCCCTGCTAGTGGTGCTGGCGCTCATCAGCTGGCGCGGCGTGGATGCGCTCATGGCCACAGAAACCCGTAGCCGCGAGCGCGCCGATGCCGTGGCCAGGCTGCAGACCGGCCTGGCCCAATGGCGCACCGACCTGGACGCCGCCGTGGAGACCCAGCAAGTCAGCGTGCTGGGCTTTGACGGCCGCGTGCTGCGCCTGACCCGAAGCGACGCGGGCACGCATCCGGGCGCCCTGCGCGTGGTCGGCTGGGCCAGACAGGAAGGCGGCCAGTGGATGCGCTGGCAATCGCCACCACTGTTCACCAGCCAGGCCCTGCGGCAAGCCTGGGACGACGCAGCCACCTGGGCGCGCTCACGCAACCCCGATGGCCCCAATTCAGCAAACTCCGCGCTCGAGGTGGCCTTGTTTCCGCTGAGCGACTGGCAGCTTTATTACTTCCGCAACAACAGCTGGAGCAACCCGCTGTCTTCGGCGGGCGAGGGTGAATCAGGCCAAAAGGCGGACCTGGACACCTTGCCCGACGCTGTGCGGCTGGTGCTGGTGCTGCCGCCGGGGCCTGGCTTGGCAGGGCGCCTGAGCCAGGACTGGCTCAGGCCCACCTACAGCCGGGCCAACCCATGAAGCGCGAGCGCGGCGCCGCCTTGCTGGCGGCCATGGTCACGGTCACGCTGGTGGCCACCCTGGCGGCCACTGCCTTGTGGCGCCAGACGCAGCTCAGCGCCATGGAGGCGGCCGAGCGCCAGCGCCAGCAGGCGGCCTGGGTGCTGGCCGGCGCGCTCGACTGGTCGCGCTTGATCCTGCGCTCGGACGCAGACACTGCCGTCGACCACCTTGGCGAGCCTTGGTCGGTCTTGCTCCAGGAAACCCGCCTGTCGAGCTTCCTGGCGGCCGACAAAAGCACGGCGGCAGCAGAAGACCTGGCGCGCCAGCCCGACGTTTTTTTGTCCGGCCGCATACAGGATGCGCAAAGCCTGCTGAACTTCAGGAACCTGCTGCTCCAAGGCAAAGTCGTGCCGGCGGCTGAACTCAGCTTTCGGCGACTGTTTCAACTGTTGGGCTTACCGCAATCAGAGCTTTCCAGTCTGATCGCGCAGTGGACACTGGCGGATACCGTTTCGACCACTGAGGCCGGCACCAACAGCTTGCCACAGCCGCTGCCGCCGCAACGCTGGCCGGACCTGCTGCGGCTGGGCCTGTCGCCGGCCACGCTGGCCCGCCTGCAAGCCCACGCCACGCTGCTGCCCAGCCCGACAAGGCAATCGCCCACCCCCACCACGCTGAACCTGAACACCGCCAGCGCCGAGGCGATAGCCGCGCTGCTTGATCTGCCCTTGGGTGAGGCCAGAAAGCTGGTGCGGGCTCGCGCCCTGCAGCCTTTTGCCGATTTGCCCGCCGCAGAACGCGCGGCGCAGGTGGCAGCCGGACGATTTCCAGCCAACGCAGCGGGCGTGTCCAGTCACTTTTTTCTGGTGCGCGGCCGCCTGCGGCTGGACACGCTCACCTTGCAGGAGGAGTCACTGGTGAGCCGCCAAAACAGGCGGGTCGTGATCCTGTGGCGAGAACGCGGCGTCCTGCCGGACAGTCCACCTTCGGCACCTGAACCCTCATCTCTACAATAAATTTTTGGTGTTACATAGACGCCGAACACAACCACAAAGACGTACACGTGCAGACCCTGATTCTTGCCCTGCCAGCAGCGGCCACGCTGAACGACGACACGCTGCTGCGTTTCGTGCGGGCAGGCTCGCATGCCGGTCAGATCGGCGAGGCGCGTCTGGCCGATTTGCCGGCAGCCGATGAGCTGGTGCTGCTGCTGCCTGCGCAAACTTTGTCCTGGCACCGGCTGGACTTGCCCCGGGTGCCGCGGGCGCGAATGCCGCAGGCCCTGGCCGGATTGCTTGAAGAGCATCTGCTCAGCGACCCGGCCCAACTGCACATGGCTGTGGCGCCCGACGCCGCACCCGGCCAGCCGACCTGGACCGTCGTCTGCGACAAAGCCTGGCTGCAGCAAGCGCTGCAGTTTCTGGAATCAGCCGACCGACCGGCCCACCGGGTGGTGCCGCAGCTGGCACCGCCGGTATCTCAGGCAGTGGGCGAGCCTCCGCTGTGGCGGGTCACGGGTCAGCCCGAGGCCGGCTGGTTGTTGCGCAGCGACGAAAACGGCGTGCAATGCCTGCCCCTGGATTCGGAGGCGGTGCAATGGCTGCAGCCGGCGCCGGCGGCCACATGGGCCGAGCCGGCCGTGGCAGCCTGGGCCGAGCAACTGATAGGCGCACCCGTGGGCGTGTGCAGCGAGGCCGAGGCCTGGGAGCAGGCCGCTGGCAGCCGCTGGAACCTGGCGCAGTCTGACCTGGCGCTGCGCCACCGGCAGCGCTGGCTCAGCGTGCCCCTGCGGCAATGGCGGCTGTGGTGGGCCGCACCGGCCTGGCGACCGCTGCGCTGGGGTTTGCTGGCCTGCGTCCTGGCGCAGATGCTGGGCCTGAACGCCTGGGCCTGGCAAGAGCGCGCCGCCCTGAAGGCCAAGCAGCGCGCGCTGGGCCAGCTGCTGACCCAGCACTTTCCGGCGCTGCCGGTGGTGGACCCGGTGCTGCAAATGCAGCGCGAGCTGAGCAGCTTGCGCCGCGCGACCAGCGCGCTGGCGGCCGACGACCTGGAAGCCATGCTGGCCGCCGTGGCGCAAGCCGCGCCCAACTTGCCTGCCCCGGCAGTTTTTCGCTACCAGGGACAGCCTGAACCGACGCTGACCTTGCAAGGCCTGAGTCTGGCCCCTGAAGCCGCCGCCGAGCTGAACCAGCGGCTGGCCAGCGCCGGCTATCGCAGCCAGTTCGCAGACGGCAACTTGCGCCTGCGTCTGTCCTCGGCCGCCACGGCCGAGGCCGCGCCATGAAACGCACCGCGTTCGGCTGGGCACGCGCTTTGCGGCAAGCGCGCCAAGCCTGGGCTGACCGGCCAACGACACAACAGCGCTGGCTAAGCGCTGCGGGCTTGGTGCTTGCGCTATGGGCGCTTTGGCAGTGGGGGCTGGCGCCCGCCTTGGCCACTTGGCGGCAGGCACCGGCCCAACACCAGCAGCTGGATGCGCAGCTGCAGACCATGCAGCTTCAAGCCCAGGCGCTGCAAGCCTTGCAAGGTCTGCCGCGCGCAGACCGGGCGCGCGCCACCGAGGCCTTGGCGAACTCTTTGGCCCCGCTGGGCGAGCAAGCCCGCCTGAGCCTGGAAGGCACGCAGGCCCGTGTGCAGTTTCAGGGCATTGCGGCCGGCACCCTGGCCGACTGGCTGAGCAGCGTGCGCCTGAGCAGCCAGGCCGTGCCGATAGAGGCTGAACTCAAACGCCAGCCGGGCGCTGCCTTATGGGACGGCCGCGTGGTGCTGGCGGTGCCCCAGCCATGAGTCCTGCTATGTCTCATCGCTTGGCAGCAGGCTGGCGCGGACCGCGAGGCCTGGACGCGCAGAGCCTGAACACGCGAAGCCTCAACAACTGGGCCCGCACCGCAGCCTGGACAGGCGGCCTGACGGGCGCCCTGCTGGCCGGAATTTTCTGGGCCCCGGCCAGCTGGCTGGCACGCGGCTTGGCCGACGCCAGCCGGGGCCACGTGCAACTGGCCGAGGTGCGCGGCACGCTCTGGCGCGGCTCGGCCGAGCTGCTGCTCAGCGGCGGCTCGGGCAGCCGCGACCGCCTGCGCCTGCCCGGCCGCGTGCACTGGGCGCTGAGCCCGCAGTGGCTGCAAGGCATGGACTGGTTGCAGAAAGGCCCCGGCCTGGGTTTGCAGCTACGTGCTGATTGCTGCACGCCCGAGCCGCTGGTGTTTTCGCTGGGCAGAGGTGCGTCGGGCTGGCAGCTTGAGCTGGCGGACAGCCCCCAGTCTTCCAACCCATCCATCCCTTCAAAGCTTTCCAAGCTTTCCAACACTTCTATGTGGCCCACCGCCTTGCTGGCCGGGCTGGGCACGCCCTGGAACACCTTGCAGCCCAGCGGCACGCTGCGCTTGAGCACACGCCAGCTGGGCTTGCGCTGGGCGGGCGGTCAGTGGCAACTCAGCGGCCAAGCCGACGTGGAGCTGCAACAGTTCGCCTCGGGCTTGTCCACGCTGCGCCCGCTGGGCAGCTACCGCTTGCGCATGGACGGTGGCCAGCCCGTGCAGCTGACGCTGAGCACGCTCGAAGGCGCTTTGCGCCTGCAGGGCGCCGGTCAATGGTCGGGTACGCGGCTGCGCTTTAGCGGGCAGGCAGAGGCCGAGCCCGGGCGTGAAGCCGCCCTCGACAACTTTCTCAATGTGGTCGGCCGTCGGGACGGACCACGCAGCATCATCACCCTGGGCCCTGCCTCATGAACTTCGATTTGCGACTCTTGCCAGCCCCGCTGGCACCGGTGGCCTTAGCGGTGCTGTTGGCGCTAGCCCAGACACACGCACAAGCACAGGCCCAAACCATGGCTCCGGCGGCAACGCCGACGCCAGCGCCCAAGGCGGCCAAGCCCGCCGCGCGGGCTGGTTCGGCAAGCTCAGCCAACGCGCCGGTCACTTTGAACTTCGTCAATGCCGACATCGCCGAGGTGGCCCGCACCATCGCCGTCATCACGGGTCGGCAGGTGGTGGTGGACCCGCGGGTGCGCGGCAGCCTGACCATTCACACCGACAAGCCACTGTCGCCACCGGCCGCCTACGACTTGTTTTTGGCCATGCTGCGGCTGCAAGGCTTTGCCGTGGTGCAGACCGCCGGGCTTTACAAGGTGGTGCCCGAGGCGGATGCCAAGTTGCAGGGCAACGAGCTGAGCATCGCCAGCCCGTCCCGAGCGACGCCAGCCAACCAGATCATGACGCAGGTGTTCAACCTGAATTTTGAAAATGCCAACGCCCTGGTGCCCGTTCTGCGCCCACTCATCAGCGCCAACAACACCCTCAACGTGACCCCCGGCGGCAATAGCCTGGTGATCACCGACTACAGCGAGAACCTGCAACGCCTGGCGCGCCTGATTGCCGCGCTCGACATGCCCAACGCGGGCGAGCTGGAGATCATTCCCCTGCGCCACGCGATTGCCGCCGATCTCGCGCCCATGGTCTTGCGCCTGCTCGACGCGGGTGGCAGCAGTGGCGCAGCCGCGGCGGGCACAGGCGCTGAAAGCGGCTTCAAAACCACCGTGCTGGCCGAGTCGCGTGGCAATGCCGTGATCGTGCGCGCTGCCAACCCGGCGCGCACGGCTTTGGCGCGGGCGCTGGTGGCACGGCTGGACCAGCCTTCCAGCGCGGGCGGCGCCAACGGCAACATCCACGTGGTCTCGCTCAAAAACGCCGACGCCACCAAGCTCGCCGTGACCTTGCGCGCCGCGCTGGCCGGTGGGTCTGTGCCAGCAACCGCGACGAGCACTGCAAGTGGTGCAAGCTTGGGCGGGTCAGGCGCCAGCACGGCGGCTGCCGGCTCGGCCACGGGTGGGCAGATCCAGGCCGACACGGCCACCAACTCACTCATCATCAGCGCGCCCGAGCCGGTGTACCGGCAACTTCGCGCGGTCATTGACTTGCTGGATGGCCGGCGGGCGCAGGTCTTTGTGGAAAGCCTGATTGCCGAGGTCAACGCCGACAAGGCCGCGCAGTTCGGCGTGCAATGGCAAGGCGCTTTTGGCGGCGGCAGCAACCGGGTCGGCGTGCTGGGCACCAACTTCGGCAGTGGCGGCAACAACATCCTGAACCTGGCGGCTCAGCAAGGCGGCACCGTGCTGCCCGGCACGGGTCTGAATTTCGGGCTGCTCAACCGCAGCGGCGCCTTGTCGGGCCTGGGCTTGCTGGCGCGTTTTCTGGAAGAGTCGGGCGACGGCAACATCCTGTCCACGCCCAACCTGCTGACGCTGGACAACGAAGAAGCCAAGATCGTGATCGGGCAAAACGTGCCCTTCGTCACCGGTCAGTTCACCAACACCAGCGGCGGCAACGGCGCGGTCAATCCCTTCCAGACCATCGAGCGCAAGGACGTCGGGCTGACCTTGCGCGTCAAGCCGCAAATCAGCGAAAACGGCAGCGTCAAGCTGCAGGTTTTTCAGGAGGTGTCCAGCGTTCAGGCCTCGTCCATCAACGCGCCTTCGGGCCTGATCACCAACAAGCGCTCCATCGAGTCCAGCGTGATGGTTGAAGACGGCTCCATCGTGGTGCTGGGCGGCTTGCTGCAAGAGGAATACGCGGGCAACCAGGAGCAAGTGCCCGGCCTGGGCTCGGTGCCCTTTTTTGGCAACCTTTTCAAGTCGGAAAGCCGCAGCCGCAAGAAGACCAACCTGATGGTTTTTTTGCGGCCTGTGGTGGTGCGCGACGCCGATGCCAGCCAGGCTTTGTCTCTGGACCGCTATGAGCTAATGCGCGGGGTGCAGCTGCAAGGGCAACCTCTGCCCAGCAAGGTGATGCCGATTCAAGACGCGCCCGTGCTGCCCGAGTCGGCGCTGCCTGCGCTGCGCGTGTCGCCGCGCATGGCGCAGCCCTCTGCCGCTGCTCCCGCCGCTGCAACTTCACCAAGCAAGGCGCCTTGAGCATGCGTTACCCCCTGCCCTACGGCTTTGCCCGCAGCCACCAGATCTTGCTGGTGGAGCAAGCCGGCGCCATGACGCTGCTGCTGCACCCCGGCAGTGACCGCCAGGCCCTGAGTGAGGTTACGCGCCAGTTTGGTGGCCGCTGGCACACGCCCCCGCTGCGCTTGCAAACCCTGGACGCTAGCGCGCTGGCGCAGCGCATCAGCACGGCTTATGCGCAAGGCGAATCCACTGCGGCCGAAGTCGTGAGTGAGGTCGAGTCCGACGCCGACCTCACGCGCATGATGCAGGCCTTGCCAGCGATTGAAGACTTGCTGGAAACGGCGGATGACGCGCCCATCATCCGCATGCTCAATGCCTTGCTCACGCAGGCCGCACGTGACGGCGCGAGCGACATTCACATCGAGCCCTACGAGCGCGCCTCGGTGGTGCGCTTTCGGGTCGATGGCCGCTTGCGCGAAGTGGTGCAGCCCAACCGCGGCCTGCATGCCGCGCTGATCTCGCGCCTGAAAATCATGGCGCAGCTCGATATCGCTGAAAAGCGCTTGCCGCAAGACGGGCGCATTGGCCTGCGCATTGGCCAGCGTCTGGTGGACGTGCGCGTGTCCACCCTGCCCAGCGCGCACGGCGAGCGCGCGGTGCTGCGCCTGCTCGACAAAAGCCAGGGCCAGCTCACGCTCGAAGGCGTGGGCCTGCAAGGTGCCGCACTGGCCGGGCTGGACACCTTGGTGCGCCAGCCGCACGGCATCATTTTGGTGACCGGGCCCACCGGCTCGGGCAAGACCACCACGCTGTATGCCGCACTGGCCCGGCTGGACGCCGCCAGCGCCAACATCATGACGGTGGAAGACCCGATCGAGTACGAGCTGCCCGGTGTGGGTCAGACGCAGGTCAACCCCAAGATTGACCTGGACTTTGCCAAGGCGCTGCGCGCCATCCTGCGGCAAGACCCGGACGTCATCATGATCGGCGAGATCCGCGATTTCGAGACCGCACAAATTGCGATTCAGGCCTCGCTGACAGGCCATCTGGTGCTGGCCACACTGCACACCAATGACGCGGCCAGCGCCGTCACGCGGCTGACTGACATGTGCGTGGAGCCCTTCTTGCTCAGCTCGTCTTTGCTGGGCGTGCTGGCGCAGCGCCTGGTTCGCAAGCTGTGCCTGCGCTGCGCGGGCGCCGGCTGCAGCGAATGTGGCCAGACCGGCTACAGCGGCCGCACTGGCGTCTTCGAGTTGATGCGCACCGACGAAACCTTGCGCGCACTGATCCATCGCCGCGCCAGCGAAGCCGAGCTGCGCGCCGCCGCCCTGGCCGGCGGCATGAGCTTGATGCGCGAGGACGGTGAACGGCTGGTGGCCCAAGGCCTGACCTCGCGCCAGGAACTGCTGCGCATGACCAGCGACGTCTGAGTTTTGACCTAGCGCCCATGCCCGCCTTTTCCTACGACGCCATCGACACCCAGGGCCGCAAGCGCCGCGGGCTGATCGAGGCCGAGACGGCACGTTCTGCACGCAGCTTGTTGCGCGCACAAGGTTTGATTCCGATGGAGGTGGCCACGCTGGCGCCCGCCCGCCCGGCGAATGCGGGTGGCAATGCGGATGCCGCCAATTCTGCGGACACCGCCTGGTCTGCCGCCTCGCTTTGGTCGCGCCCGGTGTGGGGCCGTGCCGGTCTGGCCATCTGGACGCGCCAGTTGGCGGGTCTGGTGAGCGCGGGCCTGCCGCTGGAGCGCGCCCTCACCGCCCTGGCGGACGAAGCCGAGCACCCGCGCCAGCGCGCCCTGGTAGCCACGCTGCGCGCCGAGGTCAACAGCGGCGCCAGCTTTGCCCGCGCCTTGGCTCAATACCCGCGCGAATTCACGCCGGTCTATCGCAGTGTGGTGGCCGCTGGTGAGCAAAGCGGGCATTTGGGGCAGGTGCTCGAGCGCCTGGCCACTGACCTGGAAGACAGCCTGGCCCTGCGCGCCAAGTTGCTGGCCGCCGCGCTCTACCCGGCCATCGTCAGCGTGATCGCTTTGCTGATCGTGCTGTTTTTGGTCAGCTACGTGGTGCCGCAAGTGGCGCAGGTGTTTGCCGGCAGCAAACGCGCGCTGCCGCTTTTAACGGTGCTGATGCTGGCCCTGAGCGACGCTGTGCGCAGCTATGGCTTGATCGCGCTGGCGCTGCTGGGCCTGACCGCGCTGGCGGCGCAGCGCGCCCTGCGGGTGCCGGCGCTGCGCCTGCGCTTTCACACCGCGGCCCTGAAGTGGCCGCTGGCCGGGCGCCTGGCGCGCGACTACAACGCGGCCCGCTTCGCCTCCACCCTGGCCATGCTCACAGGCGCGGGCGTACCGCTGCTGCAAGCCTTGCAGGCTGCCGCGCAAACCCTGGGCAACCAGGCCTTGCGCGCAGACGCCCTGGCCGCGCTGGCGCTGGTGCGCGAAGGCGCGCCGCTGGCATCGGCCCTGGCCAACAGCCCGCGCTTTCCGAGCTTGCTCACCATGTTCACACGCCTGGGCGAGCAAACCGGCACGCTACCCCTGATGCTGCAACGCGTGGCGCGCCAGCTCAGCGAAGAAGTTCAGCGCCGCGCGCTGAACCTGGCCACCTTGCTCGAACCCCTGCTCATCGTCGGCATGGGCGGCGTGGTCATGCTCATCGTGCTGGCGGTCTTGCTGCCCATCATCGAGTTGAACCAGCTGGTGCGATAGGCGCGTTCCGGCTGGGTCAGGCGGCCCAAGTCAAGCCAAGGCGAGCGACGACAATCCGCTTTTCTCCCCACCGGTCACCGCATGAACAAAAACCTCTGGCTGCTGGCTTTGTGCCAAGGCCTTTTCCTCACCAACAACGTCACCTTCATCGCCATCAACGGTCTGGTTGGGCTGAGCCTGGCGCCGCTGGGCTGGATGGCGACGCTGCCGGTGATGGGCTATGTGGTCGGCGGGGCCTTGTCTACTGGTCTGGTGGCGCGCACACAAAAGCTGTTCGGTCGCAAGACCTCGTTCCAGATGGGCTTGGCGGTGGCCGTTGGCTCGGCACTGCTGTGCGCCTGGGCCGCGTATTCCAGCCAGTTCTGGTTGCTGGTGGCGGCCACGGTCATCGCTGGTTATTACAACGCCAACGCCCAGCTCTACCGCTTTGCCGCGGCCGAGTTGGCCGCGCCGGCCTTCAAGGAAAAAGCGGTGTCGCTGGTCATGGCGGGCGGCTTGTTGGGCGCTGTGGCTGGCCCCAACCTCGCCGCCGCCACGCGCAACATGACGACCGTGCCTTTCGCGGGCGCTTACCTGGCGCTGGCCGTCGTGGCCTTGGTTGCCATGGCTTTGATGGCCGTGCTGCGCTTTCCGCCAGCACCTGTGTCGGCCTCCAAGGCAGGGGCCGACAGCGGCCGGCCCCTGGGCGAAATCATGCGTCAGCCAGCCTTCGTGGTGGCCGCCACCGCCGGGGCCTTGGGCTATGGCGTGATGAACCTGCTCATGGCCGCCACGCCGATCGCCATGCAGGTCTGCGGTCTGCCGTTTTCAGACGCGGCGCTGGTGCTGGAGTGGCATGTCATCGGCATGTTCGCGCCGGGCTTTTTCACCGGGCATTTGATCCGCCGCTTTGGCACGCTGACCATCATGGCCGTGGGCCTGGCGCTGACCTTTGGCTGCGTGGCCTTGGCCGTGTCAGGCGTGGCCTTGCATGACTTTTTGATCGCCCTCTTTTTGCTGGGCGTGGGCTGGAACTTCCTCTTCACGGGCAGCACCACGCTGGCCTTGAGCACCTACCGCCCTGAAGAAAAAGACAAGGCGCAAGGCGCGCTGAACTTCTTTGTCTTTGCCGTGATGGCCGTGTCCTCGTTGGCCTCGGGCGTGCTGGTCACGACGCAGGGCTGGACACTGCTGAACCTGGGCTCGCTGCTGCCGCTGGTGGTCATGGGCATGGCGCTGGCTTGGCTGGGGCTCAAGCAGCGGGCGCCTGCGGCGGCTTAAAGACGACGACGCTCAACCCGGCATCTGCGCCATCACATGCGCCACGGCGGCCGTGAGCTTCTTGGCATAGGGCACATGCAAGAACTCGTTGGGGCCGTGCGCATTGCTCTTGGGGCCGAGCACGCCGCAGACCATCATTTGCGCTTTGGGGAAACCCTGGCTGAGCATGTTCATGAGCGGGATGGTGCCGCCCTGGCCAATGGTGCCGCAACCGGCGCCAAAGAAGGCTTGGGAGGCGCCGTCGAGCGCCTTGTCAAACCAGGGCGCAGCACTCGGCGCGTTCCAGCCCGTGGCGCCGCCGCCACCCTGAAAAGTCACCTTAGCTTGGTAGGGCGCGTTGTCTTCCAGCAGCGTTTTAAGTTCTTGCACCGCTTGCGCGGCATCGACCAGCGGCGGCAGGCGCAGCGAAAGCTTGAAGGCGGTGTAAGGACGCAGCACATTGCCTGCGTCTTTCAAGGCCGGGAAGCCTTCCGCACCCGTCACGCTGAGCGTGGGGCGCCAGGTGCGGTTCAGTAGCGCTTCGACCGGCTCCTTGGTCGTGGGCAGCGTGAAGGTGCTGGCGCCTTCACAGTCGTAGTGCGCCCACGGGAAGCGTTTGTAGATTTCGTCACCCAGGATGGAGGCGGTAACTTTTGCTTGTGCCAGGCGGTCGCTGGGCACTTCGCAATGAAAGCTTTGCGGCAGCAGGCGGCCGGTCTTGCTGTCTTCGAGCCTGTCGAGCACTTGCCGCATGATGCGAAAGCTCGACGGCACCAGGCCGCTGGCATCACCCGAGTGAATGCCTTCGGTCAGCACCTCGACTTTGAGCGTGCCCGAGACCATGCCGCGCAGGCTGGTGGTCAGCCACAGCTGGTCGTAGTTGCCGGCGCCTGAGTCCAGGCAGATGACGAGCCCCACGTCGCCCAGGCGCGTGCGCAGCGCGTCCACGTAGGGCAGCAAATCGTAGGAACCGCTTTCCTCGCAGGTCTCAATCAAACCGACGATGCGCGGGTGCGGCACGTTCTGGCTTTTGAGCGCCTGGATGGCCGCGATGCTGGCGTAAGTTGCGTAGCCGTCGTCAGCGCTGCCGCGGCCGTAGAGCTTGCCGTTTTCGTAAACCGGCGTCCAGGGGCCGAGGTCTGAGCGCCAGCCGCTGAACTCGGGTTGCTTGTCGAGGTGGCCGTACATGAGCACGGTTTGCGCCGTCTGACCGGGCACGGCCGCACGGGTGGCCGGCACTTCAAAAAACAGCACCGGCGTGCGGCCGGGGAGGCGCACCACTTCAAGCGTGAGGCCGGCGACTTTTTGCGCTTCAATCCAGGCCGCGGCGTTGCGCATCACGGTTTCGATATGCCCGTGCTGCGCCCACTCGCTGTCAAAGCCGGGAGACTTGGCGGGGATGGCGATGTAGTCGCTGAGCTGGCGCACGATGTCGCCGTCCCATTGGGCGCTGACCTGGTCAAGCGCGGCGGTGGCATCGAGCACGGAAGCGGGAAGGCGAGCGTTCATGGGATTTCCTAGACGTCAAGGTTCAGGGTTTAGACAAGGGCCGGGGCTGCAAGCCCACCGACAGGCCATTGGGTGTGACTTTAATCTCTCCGGGCATGAGCCCCAAGCCGCTGAGCAGCGCCAAGTCTTTCTCGGGAAATCGGTGCAGCGGATAGTCGTCGAGCAGGCGTTCCAGCACGCGCGGCACTTGCCGGCCCAGCAGGGCTTGGTAAGGCTCGGCCAGGCCGGCGATGCTGACGCGCCGCACGGCCAGTCCGGTCATGCGCAGCGAGTCGTCGCTGGGCTCAAAACGCAGGCCATAGTCCACCGCCAGGCTGCCTTTGTACTGGCCGCCGGTCAGGCGCTCCATGAGCTGCATGTCCAGCTCGGTGGCCAGGCGGTTGGTGGCGGGCAGCAAGCTCAGGCGTGGCGCGAGCAATTGCAGCTCCAGCAACTCGCCCACGCGTTGGGTGTTGGGAAAGCGCCCCGTCAAGGCCTGCTGCAGCTGCGCGGGCGTGATGTTGAAGTTGCGCAGGGCCGCTTGCGCCAGCGGTGCGGCGCTGCAGGCGCTGAGCGACGCGAGTGAGGTGAGCGCTGCGGCGCCAGACAACAAACGTTGGGCCGCGGCGCGGCGGCTGAGCTTTGGGATGAAGTGCATGGCGATTGATTGTGCGCGTGCGGCGTGCGCCTTCACAAGCAACTGATGTTTCACGGCGGCTTGAGCTTGCGGTACGCGCTGAAATAAGAGCATGTCATCCATTCGCGTCGGCGTTGGCGGCTGGACTTTTGGGCCCTGGCGCAGCCACTTTTATCCTGAAGGCTTGCCGCAAAAGCAGGAGCTGGCCTGGGCCAGCCGGCAGCTCAGCAGCATTGAAGTCAACGGCACTTTTTACAGCGGCTTCAAGCCCGCCACCTTTGCCAAATGGCGAGACGAGACGCCCGACGACTTTGTGTTTTCACTCAAGGCGATACGCTACGCCACGCAGCGCAAAGAGCTGGCCACGGCAGGTACATCCATCACGCGATTTGTCCAAAGCGGCATCAGCGAACTCGGCGACAAGCTTGGGCCGCTACTGTGGCAATTCGCGCCCTTCCAGCACTTTCATGCCGAAGACTTTGAAGGCTTTTTGGCGCTGCTGCCGCCGAGTGTGGACGGCCTGGCGCTGCGCCATGTGCTGGACTTGCGGCACGCCAGTTTTGACACGCCCGAATGTTTTGCGCTGCTGCGCCGCTACGGCTGCACGGCAGTGTGCAGCGACTCGGACAAATACCCGACGATCACAGATGCTGCCGCACCGCTGGCCTATTTGCGCCTGATGCGCACAGCGGCTGATTGCCCCACCGGCTACCCGCCGGCCGCACTCGACGCCTGGGCCCAGGGCGCACGCGACTGGGCCCAGGGCACAGGCGCCTGCGCGAAAGCAGGACCCCGCGATGTGTTTGCGTATTTCATCAGCGGCGCCAAGGAGCAGGCGCCGGCTGCGGCGCTGGCTTTGATTGAGCGCTTGAAGTAAACGGTGTCAAGCCGAATGGGTCTCGGCAATCAATACATTGGCCGGGATGCCCAAGCTTTGATGCAGTCGGCGAATCATGGCCAGCGTGAGCGGCCGCTTGCGGTTTAGCACTTCATACACGCGGTTGCTCTTGCCAATCAAGGGCTCAAGGTCTTTGACCGACAGGCCGCTTTGGTCCATCCGAAACTTGATGGCTTCCACTGGGTCGGGCGCAGCCATGGGCACATGCTTGGCTTCATACGCTTGCACCAAGGTGACCAAGATGTCCAGGCGGTCTCCGTTTGGTGTGCCGAGTTCAGGGTCTGATTCCATCAAGCCTGAAATCTCGCGAAGCGTTGACTTGTAGTCGGACTCGGTATGGATGGGGCGAATGTCCATGTTTCCTCCTTGGCCAGTCAGGCCATGTCAATGGTTTGAGCGTCTACCGCGTCGTACTCTTGGTGAGTACCGACAAACTTCACATAGACCGCCTGCATCTTGTAGGCAACGGCGACGATCACCGTTAGTCGTTTCCTTTGATATTGAAACCCACCCGGACGTTAGTCCCGTTTTGGGACCAACACAAGCAAAGGCTCAATCAGGCCGGACCGCCCGGCTTGGCGGCACGTCGCTTGGCTCCGGCGCACGGGCGCATTCCCAAAAAATTCGCGCGCGGCATGTGCGGCAAATCTCCGGGTCCAGCTTTTCAAAGATGGTGGCAATGGCGGTGCGCTTGTCGGGGAACTGGTGTTCCGGCCCGAGCACGCGCGTAAAGCCCGTGGTCTGCCACATCTGAATCACTTCAGGCCGGGGGCGGTGAAAGTACAAATCGCCGCCCATGGCGCGGCGGGCATTGAGCTCGGCCTCCCACAGCTCAGCGCCTGCCAGGTCGATGAAATTCATGCTTTTGCCCATGACCAGCAAATGCTTTTGCGGATGCGGCGCGTTGCGCAGCGCATGCAAGGTGTCGGCCACATGCTGGGTCGCGCCGAAGTAGACCTCGCCTTCCATGCGCAGCAGTTTGAGTTGCGGGCATTCGGGCAGGGTCTGAGTGTGTTCGTCGTCCAGCACCACAAATTGCCGGTCGGGTTGCGTGCTGTCAAAGCCCATGGTGCGCATGGCCGGGCGTGAGGTGCGGTACAGAAAGGACATGAGCGAGAGCAGCGTGCCCAGCAAGATCGCCATCTCCAGCCGAATCGTCAAGGTCGCCAGCAGCGTGGCGGCAGCTACCGCAAACTCGGTGCGGCTGAGCGTGAAGAGCTGGCGCCAGCGCGGCACCTCCAGCAGCGACACCGCCACCAGGGCCAAGAGCGCGCCCAGCGCGGCCATGGGAATTTGTGCGAGCAGCTGCGCACTGACGGCGACCAGCGCCAGCAACAGCAAGGCCGAAAACACGGCCGCCAAGGGCGTGCGCGCACCCGCCTGAAAGTTGGGCATGGAGCGGTTCATGGACCCGCACGACACGTAGCACGAGAAAAAACCACCGACGATGTTGGACAGGCCTTGCCCGCGAAACTCACGGTTCGCATCTATGCGCTGGCCGGACTTGGCGGCCACCGCCTTGGCAATCGAGATGGCTTGGCCCAGGGCCACGATGGTCAGCGAAAAGGAGATACCCAGCAGTTCGGACAGCGAGGCCCAGCTGATTTGCGGCACATCAAAGCGCGGCCAGGGCACGTCGATCTGCCCGACCGTGCGCAACTGGCGCACCGCTGTGCCCAACTCACTGCCCGTGCCGGGCGTCAGGGCGAGAGTGGCCAGCACGGCGGCTGTGCCCGCCGCCAACCCAAGCAGCATGCCGGGCCACTGCGGCCGCCAGCGGCGCAGAACCAAGGTGGTCGCCAGCGTCACGCCGCCCACGGCCAGCGCGGCGGGCTGCGCCGATGGCAGCTCACGCAGCACATGCAACAGCAAAGCGCCGGCACCTGGCACCGCCGCTTTGGGCAAGCCCAGCAAATCAGGCAAGGCATTGACGCCGATGAGCACGGCCGCACCCGACGTGAAACCAAACAAGGCGGCGGGCGAAATGAAGTTGGCCAAAGTGCCCAGCCGCAGCGCGCCGATGAGCCACTGCATGAGGCCGACCATGACCGTGACCACCAGCGCCATCTGAATGTAAGTCGGGCTGAAGGCTGCGGCCAGTGGCGTGAGCATGGCCATGAGCGCCAGCGAGTTGGCGTTGGTCGGGCCTGACATGACATGCCTGCTGGAACCAAACAGCGCGGCAATGATGCAGGGCAGCACGGCGGTGTAAAGCCCGTACTGCGGCGGCAGGCCGGCCAGCGTGGCAAAGGCGATGCCTTGCGGCAGCACCAGCACGGCGCCCAGCAGTCCGGCCAATGCGTCGGCCTTGAGCGTGCGCGCGGACACCTGCCGCACCCAGTCGCCAAACAGGCGTTCGGCAAAGTTAGGCGCGTGCAGGCTCTGCGTCATGCCCAGCCCCACCAGCGCAGCGCCAAACCGAGCGAGGCCGACACGGCAATCACGCGCATCACGCTCCACTTGAGCCGCCACAACGCCAGCGCTGCCAATGCAGCCAGGGTCAGCGCAATGCCGTCGGGTCGCGTCTTGAGCAAGTCAAGGCTGAGCACGCCATGCGCTTGCGGCCAGGCCACAGCGGCCAGGAAGAACAGCGCCAGGTTGGCGATCACGCCAACAACCGCCGCGGTGACGGCTGCCAGCGGCGCCGTCAGGCGCAGCTGCCCGCGCGTCGATTCAACCCACGGGCCGCCGGCCAGGATGAAAACAAAGGACGGCAAAAACGTGAACCAGGTGGCGACGCAGGCGCCCAGTGCTGCGCCCAGAAAGAGCGCATCAGGCCCCATCACCTGCTTGACCCAGCCGCCCACAAAACCGACAAAAGCCACCACCATGATGAGCGGGCCGGGCGTGGTCTCGCCCAGGGCGAGGCCGTCCATCATTTGCGGCGTGCTGAGCCAGCCGTAATGCCCCACGGCCATGTCGTTCACGTAAGGCAGCACGGCGTAGGCGCCCCCAAAGGTCAGCAGCGCGGCCTTGGTGAAGAACCAGCCCATTTGCGTGAGCGTGGCGCTCCAGCCTTGGGATGTAAGAAGCAGCGCCATGGGCAGCAACCACAGCGCAGCGCCCACACCCAGCACCTTCAAAAGGCGCGATCGCTTAAAAAGCGCGTGGGGCGGTGTCGGCGTGTCGTCGCCCAGCAAAGCGGCGCGCTGCGGCTCGCCTTTGCTAGCTGAGCTTGCCCCGTGTCCGCCGTGGCCTGGGCTGGCCAGGGCATCGGGCGCCGTTCGGGCCAGCACTGCGCCCAGCAGCAAGGCGCTGAGCACCACCAGTGGAAAGGGCAAGCTCACCACCGCCAGCGCCACAAAGCTGGCCAGCGCAATCAGCCACGGCACCGGCCGTGCCCGCACACCGCCCAGCGACCTGCTGGCAATGCGGTGCAGCGCATGCAAGATGATGGCGGCCACAGCAGGCTTGATGCCGTAGAAAAGGCCGGCCACCAGCGGCTGCTCGCCAAAGGCCATGTAGACCCAGCTCAGCGCGATCAGCAGCACCAAGGAAGGCAACACGAACAACGCACCGGCTGCAATGCCGCCGCGCGTCTTGTGCATCAGCCAGCCCAGATAGGTGGCCAGTTGCTGTGCCTCAGGGCCGGGCAGCAGCATGCAAAAGTTGAGCGCATGCAAGAAGCGCTTTTCAGAAATCCAGCCACGCCGCTCCACCAGCTCGCGGTGCATGATGGCGATTTGCCCGGCCGGCCCGCCGAAGCTGATGAAGCCGAGTTGCAGCCAGAAACGCAGGGCCTCGGCAAAGGAAATGGGGAAGGCTTTGTCCGCGCTCATGCCTGGACTCCCGCTGCGCCAGTCGTGTCTGGCTTGGCCGTAAGCGGCAAGGCATGTGCGCGCCATGCAGCGATGTCGTTCGGTGAATCGACACAGTCTTCGCCGCCCATGAAACCTCCCGCCAACACATGCGCTTGCCAGCCCAATCCCGTCAGCAGCGCTGCTGCCTGCACGCTGACCTGATGGCCATAGACGCAATACACCACCACCTCGCGCGGGGTTTGCGCGTCGGGCTGGTTCAAGCGAGCGCTAAACGCCTGCGGAGAAATGAAAGAAAGGGCAGCGGTGTCCATAAGAAATACTCCAAGGTTTGCCAGCGCTTGGACGGGACACCGTCTATCTGAAAAGACTCGGGAGGCTGAAATCCCGGTGCACAAATACTAGCATCGAAGCCAAGAGCCACACCTCAGCCTCGCTGCACCTTGAACACGGCGCGGCTGGCCCGACCGTTGGGCCAGAAGCGAATCTCTTGCCCGTCTTGGAGGCCAAACTGGTCGAGGATTTTGAGGTCGTTCTTCAGCGCCAGCGCTTCAAAGTCTTGCAGCGTTCCCACACGAATATTGGGCGTGTCGTACCACTGGTAGGGGAGCACCTTGGTCACGGGCATGCGACCGCGCAGCACGGCCAAGCGGTTGGGCCAGTGGCCAAAGTTAGGAAAGGCGACGACGCCGATGCGGCCCACGCGCGCGGTTTCGCGCAACATGACTTCTGCATTGCGCAGGTGCTGCAGCGTGTCGATTTGCAGCACCACGTCAAAGCTGGCATCGCCAAACAAGGCCAGGCCTTCTTCGAGGTTGAGCTGCAACACGTTCACGCCGCGCGCCACGCAAGCCTGCACGTTCGCGTCGTCCAGTTCCACGCCATAGCCGGTGCAGCCGCGCTCACGCATCAGGTAGGCCAGCAACTCGCCGGTGCCGCAACCCAGGTCGAGCACGCGTGAGCCTTCGGGCACCAGGCGGGCGATGGAGAGCAGGTCAGCCGAGGCTTCTTTCAACACTGCGCTCATGCTGCCACCTTGCTGTTGAAGTAAGAACGCACCACGCCCAGGTAGCGGGCGTCGTCCAGCAAAAAGGCGTCGTGCCCGTGCGGCGCGTCAATCTCGGCGTAGCTGACCTCACGCTGGTTGTCGAGCAAGGCCTTGACGATTTCGCGGCTGCGCGCCGGGGAAAAGCGCCAGTCAGTGGTGAAGCTGACCAGCAAGAACTTGGCCTGAGCCTGCGCCAACGCCGCACTCAGTTGACCCCCAAAAGCGGCCGCCGGGTCAAAGTAGTCCAGCGCACGCGTGATGAGCAAATAGGTGTTCGCGTCAAAGTATTCGCTGAACTTGTCGCCCTGGTAACGCAGGTAGCTTTCGATTTGAAATTCGACTTCTTGCGTCGAATACAAGTACGCCCGAGCCTTGGCCGCTTGCTCTTCACTAGCCAGGGCCGCGGAACCGGCTTCGCCGGGCCGCAGGCGCAGCGCCCCCTCGGGGGGCAGCGAACCACGCGAAGCGGGGAGCGTGGGGGCCAACGCTCTGCCGAATTTTTCGTTCATCACGTCGTCACTCAAATAAGTGATGTGCCCGATCATTCGCGCAATCCGCAGCCCGCGCTTGGGCAAAACGCCGTGCCGGTAAAAGTCGCCGCCATGAAAGTCCGGGTCGGTCGTGATGGCACGGCGAGCCACTTCGTTGAACGCGATGTTCTCTGCGTTCAAGTTCGGCGCACTGGCCACCACCACCGCGTGCCGCACGCGGGCGGGGTACTGCAGCGTCCAGGCGAGAGCCTGCATGCCGCCCAGGCTACCGCCCATCACGGCGGCCAGTGTGTCAATGCCCAGTGCGTCCAGCAAGCGCGCTTGCGCGTTCACCCAGTCTTCCACCGTCACCACCGGAAAGGCCGCGCCGTACACCTCGCCCGTGTCGGGGTTGGTTTGCATGGGGCCGGTCGAGCCGAAGCACGAGCCCAAGTTGTTCACGCCGATGACAAAAAAGCGGTCGGTGTCCACCGGCTTGCCGGGGCCGATCATGTTGTCCCACCAGCCTTCGGACTTCGGCATCACCTGGCCGGCAGCATCCAAGTAAACGCCCGCCACGTGGTGCGAGGCATTGAGCGCGTGGCAAATCAAGACCGCGTTGGACTTGTCGGCATTCAGCGTGCCGTAGGTCTCGTAGCTCAGGTCGTAAGCGCGAATGCTGGCGCCGCTTTGCAGCGGCAGCGCCTCGGCAAAGTGCATGGTCAACGGTGTGGCGACAAGGGTCAAAAAATCACCTGCAAAAAGCAAAAAACCCGGACTCGCCAAAGCGATCCGGGTCCTGGGACTCGTCTTTAGCTGTACTTTTTAAGCGCCCGCAAGCAGAGCAAATCGGCGCGAGGTCGAGTATATCGCCAGGCCTTCAGGGGCCTGGCTGAGCGTCAGCGCCAGAAAATCGCGGCCAGCCCCAGCGCTGCAAACACCAGCGCCGACGTGATGTGCACCACCCGCAGCGGCAGCAAACGCGTGACGCGCTCGCCCAGCCAGACCACAGGCGCATTGGCCAGCATCATGCCCAGCGTGGTGCCCGCCACCACCCACAAGTAAGCGTCAAAACGAGCGGCCAGCATCACGGTGGCTACCTGCGTCTTGTCACCCATCTCGGCCAGAAAAAACAGCAGCGTCGTCGTGCCAAAAACACCCCAGCGCGGCGGCTCCGCGTCGCTGTCGTCTTCGATCTTGTCGGGGATCAGCATCCACACCGCCAGCGCCAAAAACGAAGCACCCAGGATCCAGCGCAGCACCTGCGGGCTTAAAAGCGAAGAGACCCAAGCACCCACCGCACCAGCCAGCGCATGGTTGGCCAGCGTGGCCACCAAGATGCCCCAGACGATGGGCCATGGTTTTTTGAATCGGGCCGCGAGCAAAAGCGCCAGCAACTGCGTTTTGTCGCCCATTTCGGCGAGGGCCACGATGCCGGTGGAGGTGAGGAAAGCTTCCATAGGGGCGTGAGTTTACGGCCGGGCTTGCAGGGGAATCTGCCCGCGCACGGACAAAGAGGGTCTGACCAACTCGGCATTAACGGTTCAATCCATTCCACCGCGGCAGCCCGAAGCGGCTAAACGCCTTGGAAACCATGCTGTCGCAGTCCGCGAGGCGTGCAGTCTGGGCTGGAGGCCGTGTTTGATGGGCTGCAGCCAATGGGTCACCCATGAATTTATTCCAAAACTGGAATATCATTGAATGCTTCGCATGAAGACACACCCCAAAGAATTGCTTTGGCTGGGCGACAGTCTGGACGAGTTGAAGGCGTTTTCTGATGAGGCCAAGCGCTCAGCAGGTCACCAATTGGGCTTGGTCCAGTGGGGGCTTGATCCGCTAGATTGGAAGTCGATGGAAAACGTCGGGGCCGGGGTGAAAGAAATTCGCATTCGGGTTGAAACGTCGTATCGAATTTTGTACGTAGCCAAGTTCAGCGAAGCTGTTTATGTGTTGCACGCGTTCGTCAAGAAGACGCCCAAAACAAGCAAGAAAGACATTGACCTGTCCATCGACCGATACAAGGCACTAACCAAGGCCAGGAGTTCCAAATGACCGATCTCAAAGTCACCAAAGGCAGCGCCAACGTGTTTGCGGACCTTGGCTTTGGCCCTCAGGAGTCGCAGAACCTGCTCTTGCGATCTCAGACCATGGTCGCTTTGGTGCAGTGGTTCAACGCCAGCGGCTTGACGCAAGCGGCCGCAGCCAAAGCTCTGGGGGTGACGCAACCGCGCTTGAATCAACTGCTCAAGGGCAAAATTGAAATTTTCAGTCTCGATGCTTTGGTCAACATGGCCACCAGCGCGGGCATGCGTGTGGGCCTGAGCATTCGACCTCAGACATCCGTCAAAGTACGGACTGCAGCCCTCGCAAAGCATGCGCCAGCCACCAAGCAACGGTCTTCCGGCGCTGTTGACCGCCGCCTTGGGTGATTGGTTGCCGCCCAGCTTTCGCAACGCCGGCTCGGTGCGTATTCTTTTGAGCTCCCAAGCTAAGGAACGTCCCATGCCCGCCACCCCATCCATCCCCACCGTCCAAGCCGTCCTCCAATCCACGCCCTACGTCGTCACCCTCACCGACAACCTGGGTCACACCTGGCAGGCCGACGAGCCTGAAGACTTGGGGGGCGGCAACACGGCGCCGGGGCCGGACCGTTTGATCTTGGCGAGCCTGGGGGCGTGCACGGCCATCACTGTCAAGATGGTGGCCGAGCGGCGGGGGATTCCGCTGACGGGGGTTCAGGTGGCGCTGGCGTTGAACCCGGCCGGGCGTCCTGAACTGGGAAACGACATCACGCGCAGCATCACGCTTGAAGGCGACCTGAGCGAGGAGCAGCGGGCGCAGTTGCTCAAGATTGCGAACCTTTGCCCCATGCACAAGCTGCTGACGGGGGAAGTGCGGATCGCGACCTCGCTGGCGTCTTAGCACCTTGGCGTGCCGGCAGGCGCTGCGCCGCTCATGTCCCCCGGCGGCCTCTGGCCACCTCCTCCTTGACTTCGCTTTGCAGCGCTTGCCGGCACGCCAAGCTGCCGCCCCCGAACAGCAGGCACCCAACAGGCACCAATTTGGCGACATTCTTCCTCCTGCGTGCGCTGCCCTGCTACTGCTCGGCTTAAAACTTGCTTTCATTTGGTGCTTTTCGGGCTGCACAACGCCGTTGCGCACCAAAGCAGAGCAAATCAAGCTGTAACACCTGGGAGCAAATTCAATGGAAGCACTAAAACAGGGCTCGGACGCGCTGTTCATTTTGTTGGGCGGCATCATGGTGCTTGCCATGCATGCGGGTTTTGCGTTTCTCGAACTCGGGACTGTGCGCAAAAAGAACCAGGTCAATGCGCTGGTCAAGATCCTGGTGGATTTTTCGATTTCGACCGTGGCTTACTTTGCCATTGGCTACACGGTGGCTTACGGCACGCACTTCTTTATGGGCGCGGAACAACTGGCCGCCAAGAACGGCTACGAGCTGGTGAAGTTCTTCTTCTTGCTCACCTTTGCGGCAGCCATCCCGGCCATCATTTCGGGCGGCATTGCAGAACGTGCGCGTTTTTACCCGCAACTGGCGGCAACGGCGATCATCGTCGGGCTGGTGTATCCATTCTTCGAGGGCATCGTGTGGAACGGCCACTTTGGCGTGCAGGCCTGGATCAAGGCTTTAACGGGTGACGAGTTCCATGACTTTGCGGGCTCGGTGGTGGTGCACGCCATGGGCGGTTGGCTGGCTTTGCCGGCTGTGATCTTGCTGGGTGCGCGCAGCAACCGTTACCGCAAAGACGGCGCGGTGTCAGCGCATCCGCCGTCCAACATCCCGTTTTTGGCTTTGGGCGCGTGGATTCTCACCGTCGGCTGGTTCGGCTTTAACGTGATGAGCGCGCAGACGCTGGAGAAAATGTCGGGTCTTGTGGCCGTCAATTCACTCATGGCGATGGTGGGCGGCACGCTGGTGGCGCTGGCCCTGGGCAAGAACGACCCGGGCTTTGTGCACAACGGCCCTTTGGCCGGCTTGGTGGCGGTGTGCGCGGGTTCAGACTTGATGCACCCCCTGGGCGCGCTGGTGGTGGGCGGCGTGGCTGGCGCAATCTTTGTGGTGATGTTCACACTGACGCAAAACAAGTGGAAGATTGACGATGTGCTGGGCGTGTGGCCGCTGCACGGCTTGTGCGGTGCCTGGGGCGGTATTGCTTGCGGCATTTTTGGCAGCCAGGCGCTGGGCGGGCTGGGCGGCGTCAACATCGGCGCGCAAGTCATTGGCACGGCCATGGGCGTGGGCTGGGCGCTGCTGGCTGGCTGGCTGGTGTACGGGCTGCTGCGAAAGTTTGTGGGCCTGCGCCTGAGCCAGGAAGAAGAGTATGACGGCGCGGACTTGTCCATTCACCGGATTGGTGCCACGCCGGAGCGGGAATCTAACTGGTGAGTTAATGGGGCCGCCCCGGCAGAGTTAAATGCCCGAGATTGCAGAGTAAATGATGAGCTTCGGGCAGATACCCGATGTTGAGCTCATGTAGAGATTAGTTACGAATCTTTCTTGCAATTAAACGATCTAGCGCATAATGTTTCGGTGTGGCTTGAAACGCCACGCACGTCAGGTGATTGGTCAGTTTCGCGCGCTACAGCGGACCCTTTGAAGATGTGTTGTGCCATCGGGACTCCATCGCTTTTGTTGGTCGTTTACTTATTGTGTTTAGAGGAGTCCTTGAATGGGCAACAAGCTTTATGTCGGCAACCTGCCGTACTCGGTGCGTGATGAAGATCTGCAGCAATCGTTTGGCCAGTTTGGCGCTGTCACCAGCGCCAAGGTCATGATGGAACGCGACACGGGTCGCTCCAAAGGCTTCGGTTTTGTTGAGATGGGCAGCGACGCGGAAGCGCAAGCAGCCATCAATGGCATGAACGGCCAGTCCCTGGGCGGCCGCAGCGTGGTGGTCAATGAAGCCCGTCCGATGGAGGCACGTCCTCCACGCACAGGTGGCTTCGGCGGCGGTGGCGGCGGCTACGGTGGTGGCGGGGATCGCTCGGGCGGCGGCGGTGGTGGTGGTGGTTACGGCGGCGGTGGCGGCGGTGGCCGTTCTGGCGGCGGTGGCTACGGTGGTGGTGGCTCCGGCGGCGGCTCTGACGGCGGATTCCGCAGCCCCTACGGCGGCGGTGGTCGCTCTGGCGGCGGCGGCGGTGGTGGACGCGGCGGCTACTAAGCCCTGATCCAACTCGCTATTTGAGAGTCCAAGGGCTCTTAAAACAAGGCTTCAAGACTTCGGTTTTGAAGCCTTTTTAGTTTCCGCTTTTGGTTCGTGTCGCTTCAGAGCCTGCCCGGTGCTTGCGCGGCCGACCCGTCAAGGCGCGGTCAAACCAGGCGTTGGGCAGCATGCGCAGCAGTTTGGCCACCACGCCCATTTGCCAAGGGATCACGCGGTAGCTGTCGCCGGCCTCGATGCACTTGAAAGCCCGGTCAGCAAATGCATCGGCCGGCATTAAAAAAGGCATGGGGTAGCGGTTTTGCCGCGTCAGCGGCGTGTCGATATAGCCCGGCGAAATGGTCACCACTTTGACGCCACTGGCGCGCAACTCGCCGCGCAAGCTTTCGCAATAACTGATGACAGCTGCCTTGCTGGCGCAGTAGGCACCGTGGCCAGGCAGGCCGCGAATGCCCGCCACGCTGGCCATGCCCACCAGGACGCCCGAGCCACGCTCGCGCATGGCAGAAATAAAGGGGTGAAACGTAGCGGCCAGGCCCAGGTTGTTGGTGGCAAAAGTCTGGCGCATCGCGTCCAGGTCGATGCGCTCGGCGGTGTCCATGCCGATGCTGATACCGGCATTGGCAATCACCACGTCGGGCAGGCCTTGCGTCTGGATGCAGCGCTTGCCGGCGGCCACGATGCTGTCCACGTCACTCACATCGGCCGCATAGATGCCGCAGCGTTCAGGCCCCAGGCCTTGCGCATCGGCCCACGCTTGCATGACGTCGCTGCGGCGCGCAACCAAGGCCACCCGGTAGCCCGCCTGCACGTAACGCAGGGCCAGCGCCTGACCTATGCCGCTGGAGGCGCCGGTGATGAAGACAAGTCGGCTCATCAGTTCATGCTCACTTGGCCTGTCGTGGCGCCATGACGGCTTTCACGCGGCCTTGCAGCTGGGCCACTTGATCCAGATTGTTATAGCTGAGGGTGTCGCCTTTGAACTCGTCAGCGCCGCGGCGCAAGGTCACCGGTAAATGCGAGCGCACCAGTTCCTGATCAGTGAACACATGCAGGAACTCCCCGCGAAACTCAAGCCTGGGCAGCACGCGGCCATCCGCCTGGGGCATGGCCTCGCGCACCACCAGGGCGTCGCCTATGAGCTGAATTTCGTTGCCCGCGTCATTGCTCAAGCCGCGCCGCGCTGATGCCGTGGTGAGCCGGCCGTCAGGGCCGATGGATCGCACGCGCACGTCATCGATTTCCAGGATCTTGGTGGTGGGAAAGTGCCGCGCCTCGGTGCCTGCAATTTCGGTTTTGAGCCGGCCTGACTCGTCGAAGGTCTTGACGTTGGCGCGGCGCATGAAATAGTCCGCCGACTCGTTGATCACCGCCGGACCCTCGGGTGTGGCAGCGCCGTGGTTGTTACGGACCAGCCAATAAGTGCTCAGGGCCAGCAAGCCCATCATGAGCACCGGCAAGTACAAAGCCAGCCGTTCCCAGAGCTGAAACAGGCCCTTGATACTCAGCCGGCCGCTTTGAAAGGCGCGCGGCGAGGTCGGCGGCAAGGCGGGCACCAAGGCGACAGGGGCCGCTGTAGCCGGGTGACTTGCGCGGTTCATGCGCTGTAAGCCTCCAACAGAGCGGCGTAGCGGCCACTGGCCACCAGCAACAAGTCACAGAACTCGCGCGCGGCGCCGTGCCCGCCCGCAGCCTGCGTGATGTACTGGGCCACAGCGCGCACTTCCATGTGCGCCTGCACAGGCGCGCAACTGATGGCGGCGCGGCGCATGACGGGCAAGTCGGGCCAGTCGTCGCCCATGGCGGCGGCTTGGTCCCAGCTGCAGCCCAGTGCAGCCAGTGCGAGTTCAGCCGCCGGGCGCTTGTCTTCGGTTCCCAAATGCGTATGCACGATGCCCAGGGCTTGCAAGCGCGCGCGCAGCACCAGGCTGTCGCGCCCGCTGATGACCACGGGCGTGATGTCCGCCATTTGCAAAAGTTTGAGGCCCTGGCCGTCCAGCGTTGAAAAGCGCTTGATGCTTTCGCCCACCGCATAGCGCTCACCCGGCAGCTCGGTGATGGCGCGGGGGCCGTGCTCGCTGAAGTACAGACCGCCGTCGGTCAGCACGCCGTCCACGTCAAAAAACGCGACCTTGATGCCTTGGGCGCGCAGCAGCAGCTCGGGCGCGAAGTTCAGCGCCGGGCGCAAGGGCGACAACAAGGGCGACAACGCGTCGGCCGGCAGGGCGGACAACTTGTACAGCTCGGGCAGGGTGGCCATCAGATGACTTTGGCCCGCATCAGGTCGTTGGTGTTGAGCGCGCCGCAGAGCTTGCCTTCGGCGTCAGCCACCAGCACGCTGGTAATGCGGTGCTGCTCCATCAATGCCACAGCGTCGGCAGCCAGCGCATCGGCGGCTACGGTGCGTGGGCCGGCGTGCATCACGTCGCGCGCCGTCAGCGGGCGCAGGTCAGCGCCGCGCTCGATCAGGCGGCGCAAATCGCCGTCGGTGAAGATGCCGATGGCCCGGCCTTCGCCGTCCACCACAGCCGAGGCGCCCAGCCCTTTGGCGCTCATTTCGCGCATCAGCTCGCTCAGGCTGGCTTCGGGACGCACCGCCGGCACGGCCGCGCCGCTGCGCATCACGTCGCTCACGTGCGTGAGCAGCTTGCGGCCGAGTGCGCCGCCCGGGTGCGACCTTGCAAAGTCTTCGGGCTTGAAGCCACGCGCGTCCAGCAGCGCGACGGCCAGCGCATCGCCCATGGCCAATTGCGCGGTGGTACTGGCGGTGGGCGCCAGGTTCAGCGGGCAGGCTTCAAGCGCCACGCTGGTGTCGAGCACGCAGCTGGCATGCTGGGCCAGGGCTGATTTGACGTTGCCGGTGAGCGCCACCACCGTGACCTGCAAGCGTCGCAAGGTGGGCAGCAAGGCCGCGATTTCTTCGCTCTCGCCGCTGTTGGAGATGGCCAGCACCACGTCGGCGGCGGTGATCATGCCCAGGTCGCCGTGGCTGGCCTCGGCGGGGTGCACAAAAAGTGCTGGCGTGCCTGTTGAAGCCAGTGTGGCGGCGATCTTGCGGCCGATGTGGCCGCTCTTGCCCATGCCCATCACCACGACTCGGCCGCGGCTGGCCAGCATGGCTTCGACAGCTCGCGCAAATTCGTCGCCTATGCGTGCCGACAAGCCCAGCACGGCGGCCGCTTCGATCTCAAAAGTCTTGCGCGCCAGCGCGACGGCTTGGGCCGCGTCGAAACGGGTGGGCGCGGGGCCGGGGCGATCAAGCGTCATGCCTTGCATTCTATTCGGCACACCCCTCGCAAGGGCCTTGACGCCCGCCCCAGAACCACCCGCGTCGCGCCGGGGCCATCCGCTACCATTCAGCGATGACGGGCCTTGAAATCACGCTTTTGTACCTGCTGGCCGCCGTGCTGGGTGTGGTGGCGTGCCGCAGCCTAAAGCTGCCGCCCATGCTGGGATATCTTGCCGTCGGCGTGCTGATTGGCCCGAACGCACTGGGCTTGGCGCAAGACAGCGAGAGCGTGCGGCGTCTGGGCGAGTTCGGCGTCGTCTTTTTGATGTTCGTGATCGGGTTGGAGTTCAACCTGCCCAAGCTGCGCTCCATGCGCAGCCACGTGTTTGGCCTGGGCCTGTTTCAGGTCGCGCTCACCCTGC
The DNA here is from genome assembly GCA_040400945.1 of Polaromonas sp. Taxonomy (GTDB): domain Bacteria; phylum Pseudomonadota; class Gammaproteobacteria; order Burkholderiales; family Burkholderiaceae_C; genus Polaromonas. The sequence continues at coordinate 58,032 of JBBAPG010000003.1, forward strand.
TGGCGGTGGTGGCCGCCTCACTTCTGCTGGCCGCGGTGGCACCGGGCTGGTGGACCATGCGCTGGCAAACGGCTGTGGCGCTGGGTGGCGCGGTGGTGATGAGCAGCACGGCGCTGGTCGTCAAACTCCTGTCTGAACGGCTGGAGCTGGATTCGGAACACGGCAAGCGCGTGGTCGGGATTTTGCTGTTTCAGGACCTGGCCGTGGTGCCGCTGCTGGTGTTGATCCCGGCGCTGGGCTCGCCGCCTGAGCAGTTGCTGGGCGCCGTTGGACTGGCCATGCTCAAGGCCGTGCTGCTGGTCGGCCTGCTGCTGACGGGCGGCCAGCGCGTGATGCGCTGGTGGCTCACGCTGGTGGCGCGCCGCCGCAGTGAAGAGCTGTTTGTGCTCAACCTTTTGCTGGTCACGTTGAGCCTGGCGTGGCTGACCGAGCTGGCTGGACTGAGCTTGGCGCTGGGTGCATTTATCGCCGGCATGTTGATTTCCGAGACCGAATACAAGCACCAGGTGGAAACCGACATCCGCCCGTTTCACGATGTGCTGCTCGGCTTGTTTTTCATCAGCATCGGCATGATGCTGGACTGGCATGAGGTGGCGCTGAACTGGCCGCTGGTGCTGGTGCTCTTGCTGCTGCCGGTCTTGTTCAAGCTGGTCTTGATTACCCTGCTGGCACGGGCCTTGGGCGCGACTGCTGGTGTGGCGCTGCGCACGGGCTTGTACCTGGCGCAAGCGGGCGAGTTCGGCTTTGTCTTGCTGGCGCTGGCACAAGACAGTCGCCTGGTGCCAGCGGCGCTGCTCAATCCGATTTTGGCGGCCATGGTGCTGTCCATGTTGGCTGCGCCCTTCATCATCATGTTCAGTAACCGCATCGTCATGAAGCTGGTCAGCAGCGAATGGCTCCAGCAGTCGCTGCAGATGACCAGCATCGCGCGCAAAGCCATCAACACGGCGCAGCACGTCATCATTTGTGGCTATGGCCGCAGCGGCCAGAACCTGGGGCAGATGCTGGACGGCGAAGGGATTCCGTACATTGCGATGGACTTGGACCCTGACCGCGTTCGCAAGGCAGCCGCTGCCGGTAATTCGGTGGTGTACGGCGATGCGGTGCGCCTGCCTTCACTGGTGGCGGCTGGTCTGGTGCGTGCCAGCGCGGTGGTCATCACTTACCTGGACACGGCGAGCGCTTTGAAGGTGCTGGCCAATGTGCGCGCGCATGCGCCCACGGTGCCGGTGATCGTGCGCACCGCCGACGACCATGACCTGGAAAAGCTGCAGGCCGCTGGCGCCACAGAAGTGGTGCCCGAGGCCATTGAGGGCAGCCTGATGCTGGCCAGCCACGCGCTGGCGCTGGTGGGCGTGCCCATGCGCCGCGTGATCCGCCTGGTGCAGGTGCAGCGCGACGCAAGATACAAATTGCTACGTGGTTACTTTCATGGCGCCGACGACGACACCGTGAACGAGTTGGAGCAAGAGCGCTTGGCCACGGTCATGCTGCCGCCGGCCATACGTGCAGTAGGGGAAACGCTGGGGGCCTTAGCCTTGCATGCCACGGGTGTGCGCGTACTGAGCCTGAGGCGCAGCGGCGGTGCGCTGCTGACGCCTGACGATGAGAGCCTGCTGGAAGCGGGCGACACGCTGGTGATTTCTGGCAAGCCTGCGGCGCTGGCCTTGGCTGAAGAAAAGCTGCTGCGCGGTCGCGCGGCTTGATGCGAGGACAGGACACCGCATGAAACGACGCAGCGCGTTGGCCGCCATGGCCGCTTACTTGGCGCAAGCGCCATCTTCGGCACAAAACTCCGGGCCAGACTCGGCTCAAGACTCTGCGCAAATCGTTGCCGCATTGATGAAAGCCGGTGGCTGCGTCCTGATGCTGCGCCATGCCCAAACCGAAACCGGCATCGGCGACCCGCCGGGCTTTGCCCTGGGCCAGTGCAGCACGCAGCGCAATTTGAGCGACGAAGGTCGCGCGCAATCGCGGCGCCTGGGCGCCTGGTTTCAGGCCCAAGGCTTGCGGCCACGCGCGGTTCAGTCCAGCGCCTGGTGCCGCTGTGTGGACACCGCCACCCTGGCCTTTGGTGCGCCGCAGTTACTGCCGGCGCTCAATTCAACCTTTGGCACGTCCGACAAACAGCCCGCACAAACCCGGGCGCTCAAAGCCTTGCTGGCAGGCGTGCCTGCCGGACAATTCGAAGTCTGGGTGACGCACCAGGTCAACATGACCGACCTGTGCGGCGCCTACCCCGGCTTGGGTGAAGGCTTCGTGGTGTCAGCCCAAGGCACGCTGGTGGCGAGGCACGTGTTCGCCTGAGTTACGGTCCTTCTTTTGGTTCAGCGCCCTCACTATTTCCCTCCACTCGCTCACTCGCCTCTTTCTATTGCCGCCATGAACCCCACCACTGACAACGCCGCCCTCAGCCAACAGACCGTGAGCCAGTACCTGCGCAGCCACATCCGCACCGTGCCGGACTGGCCGGCACCGGGCGTGCAGTTCAGGGACATCACGCCGTTGCTGCAAAACCCGAAGGTGTTTCGCGTCTTGATCGACGCCTTTGTGCATCGCTACATGGACCCGGACATGCGCCCTGACGTGGTGGCCGGTCTGGATGCGCGCGGCTTCATCCTGGGGGCGGTGATTGCGTACGAGCTCAATGTGGGCTTCGTTCCGATCCGCAAAAAAGGCAAGCTGCCCTTCACCACCGTGCAAGAAACCTATGAGCTGGAATACGGCAGTGCGACGGTGGAACTGCACACCGACGCAGTGCAAGCCGGCCACAAGGTGCTGCTGATTGACGACCTGATTGCCACCGGCGGCACCATGATGGCTGGTCGGCGTCTGCTGGAACGACTGGGTGCCACCGTCATGGAAGGCGCTGCGATTGTGGATTTGCCTGAGCTGGGTGGTTCAGCCAAATTACGTGAAAGCGGCTTGCCGCTTTTCACGCTCTTGGACTTTGCGGGGCACTGAGCCGGCTTACTTGCCGATGCAGAACTTGGAAAAGATCTCACCCAGCAAGTCGTCCGGTGTGAACTCGCCGGTGATCTGACCCAAGGCGCGCTGCGCCTGGCGCAAGTCTTCGGCCAGCAAGTCCAGCGCTGGCTGACGTGCGTCCAGTTGTGCTGCAGCTTGCTGCAAATACGCGTCCACTTCGCGCAAGGCTTGCACATGGCGCTCTCGCGCCATGAACACGCCTTCAGGCGCGGCTTGCCAGCCCACGACTTGCAGAAGTTTTTGCCGCAAGGCAGGCAAGCCTTCGCCCGTCTTGGCTGAGAGTCGAAGGCCTTGGTCTTCAGTGGCCGCCGGCGACGCATCAGCCTTGTTCCACACATGAATCACCGGGATCGATGCGGGCAAGCGTCGCTGCAGGTCTTGCGCGATCTGCGCGTCGTCGGCGCGGTAGCTGGCTTGCAGCGCGGGGTCGGCGGCGCAAAGATGCCTTGTGAGGTCATGCAAAAACAGCACTGCGTCGGCGGTGTCAATCTCGTCCCAGGCGCGCGCAATGCCTATCTTCTCCACCTCGTCCACGCCGGGCGTCAGGCTGTCACGCAGGCCGGCCGTGTCCACCACGTGCAGCGGCACGCCCTCGATCTGAATCAGCTGAGAAACCTTGTCACGGGTGGTGCCGGCAATCGGCGTGACGATGGCCAGCTCTGCCCCGGCCAGGGCATTAAGCAGCGAGCTCTTGCCGGCGTTGGGCTGTCCGGCAATCACCACCTTGATGCCTTCACGCAAGATGGCGCCCTGCCCTGCGCGTTGCCGCACATTGGCCAGCGCTGCGGCCAGGCGTTCAAGCTGCCCACGCGCGTCGGCCTGCTTCAAAAAGTCAATGTCTTCTTCTGGGAAATCCAGCGTGGCTTCCACCAGCATGCGCAGGTGAACCAGTTGCTCTAGCAAGCGCTGGATCTCAACCGAGAAGGCGCCCGACAGCGAACGCGCAGCAGACCGCGCGGCGGTTTCGGTGCTGGCGTCAATCAAGTCGGCAATCGCCTCGGCCTGGGCCAAGTCGATCTTGTCATTGAGAAAAGCGCGTTCCGTGAACTCGCCCGGCTCGGCAACCCGCAGGCCGGGCAGGCAGACCGCGCTCTTCACCGCACCTTGCGCAGCGTCTGATTGAGAAGCGGCAGCCAGGCAGCGCGCCAACAAGAGCTGCAGCACCACCGGCCCGCCGTGCGCCTGGAGTTCGAGCACGTCCTCGCCGGTATAGGAATGAGGGGCGGGAAAGTACAGCGCCAAGCCTTGGTCAATCGCTTGGCCGTGTTCATCCTGGAAGGCTAAGTACGTCGCTTGGCGCGGCAGCAGCTCACGCCCGCACAGCGCACGCACCAGCGGCGCAATCCCCTTGCCTGACACGCGCACAATGCCCACCGCTCCGCGACCTGGTGCAGTGGCGATGGCAACGATGGGGTCGTGGTGGCGGGCGAGCATGGTGCGGGGTCTCTCATGAAAAAAGGCCGCTGCGGGCGGCCTTTTTGGGGTGTGGTGAGCTTACTTGAACTTAGGCAAGTTGAACTGCGGCGGCACACCCATCCGGGTGTTGATCACCCATTGCTGCGCGATCGACAACATGTTGTTCGTGATCCAGTACAAGACCAGACCGGCTGGGAAGAAGAAGAACATCACGCTGAAGATCAGCGGCATGAACCACATCAGCTTGGCTTGCATCGGATCAGGCGGCGCGGGGTTCAGCGCCGTTTGCAGCATGGTGGTCAGCGCCATCACAACGGGCAGGATGTAGAAAGGGTCCGGCGAGGACAAGTCCTTGATCCACAGCACCCAGGGGGCATTGCGCATTTCAACGCTGGACAACAGCACCCAATACAGCGCGATAAAGACCGGAATCTGGATCATGATGGGGAAGCAGCCGCCCATCGGGTTGACCTTTTCGTCCTTGTAGATCTTCATCATGGCTTGCTGCATTTCTTGCGGCTTGTCTTTCAAGCGCTCGCGCATTTCCATGATCTTGGGGTTGATGGCCTTCATCTTGGCCATGCTGGCGTAGGCCTTGGCGTTGAGCCAATAAAAAGCCATCTTCAGCAGCAGCACCAGCGCGACGATAGACCAGCCCCAGTTCTGAATGAAGCTGTGCAACTTGTCGAGCAACCAATACAGAGGCTTGGCCAGAATGGTCAGCCAGCCGTAGTCCTTGACCAGCTCCAGGCCGGGGGCCAGGGCTTCAAGCACTTTTTCTTCTTGCGGGCCGACAAAAAAGCGGGCGTCGATGCCTTGCGTCGCGCCGGGTGCAATGCTGGCCAGTGGCGTGATCATCCCGACCGCGTACAGGTTGGTGTCCACCTTGCGTGTGAAGAGGTCGCGTTGCAGGCCGTCAGCCAGGATCCAGGCTGAAGCAAAGTAGTGCTGAACCATGGCCACGTAACCACTGCTGGCCTGCTTTTCGGCTTCGACCTTGTCCTTTTCGATATTGCTGAACTCCACCTTCTGGTACTTCTTGGCGGCGGTGTAAATCGCAGGGCCAGTGAAGGTGGAGTAAAAGGACGATTCACCTGGAGGCTTGTTGCCGTCACGGACCAGTTGCAGGTACAACTGCGGTGTTACGGCTGCGCTGCCGGTGTTGACGATGTCGTGACGCACGGCCAGGTCGTAGGCGCCGCGCTTGAGCGTGTAGGTCTTGACCAGCTTTACGCCGCCGACGTCTGGCGATTCGAACTTGATCTCGATCTGGTCTTGGCCAGCCTTGAGCGTGCGCTCGCCGGGCAGTGCCGCCATCAAGGTTTTGTGCGTGGGCAAATTGCTGCCGGCGGCGCCGATCAGTCCTGACTGAGCGACATACACACGGTTGGCACTCTGGTCCAGCAGCATGAAACCGCTGGTTTTGTCGTGCATGTCGGCGTATTTGGTGAACACCGAGCGCACCAGCGTGCCGCCTTCGGTGTCGAAGGTCAGCGTCAGCACGTCGTTGCTGATGACGATTTGCTCGCGGCGCAGGGCGGGCGCATCCGTGGCGTTGGTCGTGCCATTGGCGGCACTGGCAACGCTGGTGCCGGGCACAGCATTCACGCCCGCTGCAGCGCCACTGGCCGGTACGGCCGAGCTGCCGGCCGAAGGAAGGGCGCTGGGGACGCTGGCGCTACCGGCAGCCCCGGCGACAGGCGCAGGCGCGCTGGCTGCCGGCGTGGCTGGCGGGAAAAACGTCGGTTTGTGACCATTGAAAATTTGCCACTGGTCCCAGAGCAGGACCATGGAAAACCCAAAAATCACCCACAAGATGGTGCGGCGGATGTCGTTCATGACGGCTTCTTTGTTGGAAAGGGAGGTTGCTCAGGCTGTACCTGATGGGAAAAATCAAACAGACGGCGCGGCACGGGATCGTGCCCGCCATCACACCAGGGGCTGCAACGCACCAGGCGACGCAATGTGAGGTAACTGCCGCCAAGCGCGCCATGTGCGTCCAGTGCTTGCAGGGCATAGGCCGAGCAAGTCGGCTCAAAGCGGCAGGCTGATCCCAGCGAGGGGCTCAACAGCAAACGGTAGGCCTTGACCAGAATGACCAGGCTTTGGCGCGGCAAAGCCCATAGTTTGGACAGGACGAGTCGGGCTTGTCGCTTCATGGCGCTCATGACTGACGGGCTCCGTCTTGCATCAGCGCCAACAGTTCCTTGCGAACGTCGTGCTTGAGCAGGTCTGAACTCGCGCTGATGTATTCCTTGCGCGAAAAATCGCGGCGCAGGCGTACGACAAAGGCAGCGGGCTGGCGGACAGGTGAAAAATCGACACTCACGTTGTAAATCTGCCGCTTGATGGCGTTGCGCGTGGCGGCCCGTTTGGCCCAGCGCTTGGGCACCATGGCGCCCAGCCAGAGGTCGGCACCACGAAACATTCGCGCGTCTTCTGCAGGAGGCACGGGCACAGACGTGACAAAACCGACCGCTCCATGGGAGGGGTCGGCTTGGGGAGTCTGATTCAGTGGCCGCACTGTGAGCAACTTGCGATGCAAAGCGAAATGCTCGCTTCGGGCCACCGTGGCGCCAGCCAACACAGCCTGAAACTGCGCCCGGGTTTTAAGCCGCTGCAATGCCAGCGCCTGGAAGGCCAGAAACAGGCAGATACAGACTTAGACAGCCAGGCGCTTGCGGCCCTTGGCGCGGCGCGCGGCGATGACGGCGCGGCCGCCACGCGTTTTCATGCGGGCGAGAAAGCCGTGGGTGCGGGCGCGCTTGACTTTGGAGGGCTGGTACGTGCGTTTCATGGTAAATCCTGATAGCTAGAGATCTCTAGAGGTCGTTCCCTTGATCAGGGAAACCCATGATTATGGCAAATTTATCCATGAGTGGCAACAGCTTAGGCTGTGTTCTGGGCGTAAAGGCTGAGAAACGGCTTGACTTTGGGCCGCCGAACGTCCTCACAGCAGGCTGAGCCAGCTGTGGGCAACTTGGGTAAAAAGTCCACATTTTCATGGCGCAAGCCTGAGCTTTCGGCGCCGTGGTCCGGAGCGCTCGACTTGTGGATAACTGAGCTCGGCGACTACAATGCTGAGTGACCAAGCCAGACAATATCCACAAGCAATCAACGCTTCCCGTGCCACTTTCCCGAGCCCTTTATGTCTGAGGTTTCCGACACATCCCCAAGCCACGACTTGTGGCAACTTTGCGTCGATCACCTCGCGCAGGAACTGCCGGAACAACAGTTCAACACCTGGATCAGGCCCTTGGCGGCTGAGGTCTCGACTGACTTGAGCAAAGTGACCGTTCAGGTTGGCAACCGTTTTAAGCTCGATTGGGTGCGCGCCCAGTACGCTGCCCGAATCGTCGCCTTGCTGGAAAAGCTGGCGGGACATCCTGTTTCCTTGGAGTTAGCACTTGCTCTCCGGGAGGCGCCCGCAAGAGTTAGCGCAGGCAAGCAAAATTTCCCTATTCCTGGTCTGGCCGAGCCAGTGGGCATGGGCGTCGTGGACGTCGATCCGCAGGTCTCCGTCTTCAAGAATCGGCTGAACACCGCCCTCACTTTCGATACCTTGATCGAAGGCACAGCCAATCGCATGGGTCGAGCCGCCGCCATGCACGTGGCCAGCAGTCTGGGGCAACTCTACAACCCCCTTTTCATTTATGGCGGTGTCGGCCTGGGCAAGACGCACCTGGTGCATGCCATTGGGAACAAGCTGCTGGCAGACAACCCGGCCGCCAAAATTCTTTACATCCACGCCGAGCAATTCGTGTCAGACGTGGTCAAGGCGTATCAACGCAAGACCTTTGATGAATTCAAGCAGCACTACCACTCGCTGGATCTGCTGCTGATCGATGACGTTCAGTTCTTTGCCAACAAGGACCGCACGCAAGAAGAGTTCTTCAATGCTTTTGAGGCCTTGCTGACGAAAAAGTCACACATCGTGATGACCAGCGACACCTATCCCAAGGGATTGACGGACATTCACGAACGTCTGGTATCGCGCTTCGATTCGGGGCTGACCGTGGCCATCGAGCCGCCTGAGCTGGAGATGCGTGTCGCCATCCTGATTCGCAAAGCAGAATCAGAGGGTGCCGTAATGCCCGAGGAAGTCGCGTTTTTTGTCGCCAAGAACGTGCGCTCCAACGTACGCGAACTCGAAGGCGCGCTGCGCAAAATCCTGGCGTATTCACGTTTTAACCAGAAGGAAATCTCCATCCAGCTGGCCCGGGAGGCGCTGCGCGACTTGCTGTCCATCCAGAACCGGCAAATTTCGGTCGAGAACATCCAGAAAACGGTCGCGGACTATTACAAGATCAAAGTCGCCGACATGTATTCGAAAAAGCGCCCCGCCAGCATCGCCCGGCCGCGCCAGATCGCCATGTACCTGGCCAAGGAGTTGACGCAAAAGAGCCTGCCTGAGATTGGCGAATTGTTTGGCGGACGCGACCACACCACGGTACTGCACGCGGTTCGCAAGATGGCGGCCGAGCGCCAGCAGATGACAGAGCTCAACCAACAGTTGCATGTGCTGGAACAAACGCTCAAGGGCTGACCGATTTGGCTGATCATGAACAAGTCTGGGGATAGATATTGAACAACTGCCTACTTATCCACAGGCCCCGCGGCCAAGCTCAACTTATCCCCAATCCGGGACTTGAGCGAAGGCCACCCGGGCACAGGGTTAAACAGCCAGCAAGTCCTTGATAAAAAAGGGGAAAATAGCGATATCCACAGAAGTTCGCGACCCTTACTACTACTACTAATTTGAATTAAAGAATTAAGACGATAAGAAAGCCAGACATGATTGTTCTCAAAGCCACCCAGGAAAAATTTTTGACCGCGCTCCAGTCGGTCGCCGGCATCGTTGAGCGCCGCCACACGCTGCCCATCCTGGCCAATGTGTTAATCCGTAAAACGGGCTCCCAGATCCAGCTGACGACCAGCGACCTTGAAATCCAGATCCGCACGCATGCTGAACTTGACGGCGACGTGGGTAATTTCACGACCACCGTCGGCGCACGCAAGCTGATCGATATCCTGCGCTCCATGCCGGGCGATCAGACCGTGTCTCTGGAGTCCAGCCAAAGCAAATTGATCCTCAAGGGTGGCAAAAGCCGGTTTACGCTGCAAAGCCTGCCTGCGGAAGACTTTCCCTTGGTTCAAGAAGCTGCCAACTTTGGCCCCAGCTTTTCAGTGCCGCAAAAAACGCTCAAGGAATTGCTGGCTCAGGTGTCTTTTGCCATGGCCGTGCATGACATCCGCTACTACCTTAACGGCATCTTGTTTGTGGCAGAAGGCAAGCAGCTCAGCCTGGTGGCCACTGACGGTCACCGCCTGGCGTTCTCGTCGGCCACGCTCGACGTGGAAGTGCCGCGCCAAGAAGTCATCTTGCCGCGCAAGACGGTGCTGGAGATGCAGCGCCTCTTGAGCGACAAGGAAGGCGCGATTGAAATGCAGTTTGCAGGCAACCAGGCCAAGTTCAGTTTTGAGGGCATGGAGTTCGTCACCAAGCTGGTCGAGGGTAAATTTCCCGACTACAACCGCGTGATTCCCAAGAACCACAAAAACATCATCACCCTGGGCCGCGCACCGCTGCTGGCCAGCTTGCAGCGCACGGCCATCTTGACCAGCGAGAAGTTCAAGGGCGTGCGCCTGAACATCGAGCCCGGCACTTTGCGCGTGGCTTCCAACAATGCCGAGCAAGAAGAAGCCGTGGACGAGCTGGACATCGACTACGGTGGTGACAGCATCGAGATTGGCTTTAACGTGACGTATTTAATCGACGCCCTGGCCAATATGGACCAGGACATGGTCAAGATCGAGCTGGCCGACTCGAACAGCTCAGCGCTGCTGACCATTCCGGACGATGCTGCCTTCAAGTACGTTGTGATGCCCATGCGTATTTGAGCCCAGTCGATCCTGGGCCATCGCTTTGAACAGCAAAGCGCCCGGCCCTGCAACCCGCTCTTGCTTCATGCTGCGTGCATGGCTTGAGCCGGGTCTTTCAAGAGTTCAGTGAAAGCATTTATGACCGAAGACATCAAGCCCCAAGACGGTGCCCAACCTGAAGCGCCGGACAATTCCGCGCTCGTGCGTTCAGGTGACAGCCAGGAAGACAGTTCCAACTACCAGCCTGTCATTGACACCAACCAAGCGGGTGCGTCTGAAGGCTATGGCGAGGGTGCGATCCAGATTCTTGAGGGCTTGGAAGCGGTGCGCAAACGTCCGGGCATGTACATCGGCGACACGTCTGACGGTACTGGCTTGCACCATTTGGTGTTCGAGGTGGTGGACAACTCGATTGACGAAGCGTTGGCTGGCCATTGCGATGACATTGTGGTCACCATTCACAGCGACAACTCGGTGAGCGTGACCGACAACGGCCGGGGCATTCCAACCGGCGTGAAGATGGACGACAAGCATGAGCCCAAGCGCTCTGCGGCCGAGATTGCCCTGACCGAGTTGCATGCCGGCGGTAAGTTCAACCAGAACAGCTACAAGGTTTCGGGCGGTTTGCACGGCGTGGGCGTGAGCTGCGTGAACGCGCTGTCCAAGATGCTGCGGCTGACGATTCGGCGTGACGGCAAAGTGCACACCATGGAGTTTTCCAAGGGTTTTGTGCAAAACCGCATTGTTGAGACCGTCAAGGGCGTGGAAGTCTCGCCCATGCGCATCACGGGTGATACCGACAAGCGCGGCACCGAAGTTCACTTTTTGCCCGACACGGAAATCTTCAAAGAGAACAACGATTTCCATTATGAAATCTTGAGCAAGCGCTTGCGCGAGCTGAGCTTTTTGAACAACGGCGTGAAGATTCGCTTGAAAGACGAGCGTACCGGCAAAGAAGACGACTTTGCGGGCGCCGGCGGCGTCAAAGGTTTCGTCAACTTTGCCAACAAAGGCAAGACGGTGTTGCACCCCAACATCTTTCACGCCATGGGCGATCGCCAAAGTGACCAGGGCACTAACATCGGCGTTGAAGTCGCGATGCAGTGGAACAGCGGCTACAGCGAGCAGGTGCTCTGCTTTACCAACAATATTCCCCAGCGCGACGGTGGCACCCACCTGACCGGCCTGCGCGCTGCGATGACCCGCGTCATCAACAAATACATCGACGACAGCGAATTGGCCAAAAAAGCCAAGGTTGAAGTCACAGGCGACGACATGCGCGAAGGCTTGTGCTGCGTGTTGTCCGTCAAAGTGCCTGAGCCGAAATTTTCGAGCCAGACCAAGGACAAGCTGGTTTCCAGTGAAGTTCGCGGCCCGGTGGAAGACATCGTCAGCAAGCTGCTGCACGACTACCTGCAAGAGCGCCCCAACGACGCCAAGATCATCGTCGGCAAAATCATTGAGGCCGCCCGAGCCCGTGAAGCAGCCCGCAAAGCGCGTGACATGACGCGCCGCAAAGGCGTGTTGGATGGCATGGGCTTGCCCGGCAAGCTGGCTGACTGCCAGGAAAAAGACCCGGCGCTGTGCGAAATCTACATCGTCGAGGGCGACTCCGCCGGTGGTTCTGCCAAGCAAGGCCGTGACCGAAAGTTCCAGGCCATCTTGCCATTGCGCGGCAAGATTTTGAACGTTGAAAAAGCACGCTACGAGAAATTGCTGACCAGCAACGAGATTCTGACGCTGATCACCGCGCTGGGCACCGGCATTGGCAAGGCGGGTGGCAGCACCGGCAACGATGACTTCAACGTCGCCAAGCTGCGCTACCACCGCATCATTATCATGACTGACGCTGACGTGGACGGCGCGCACATCCGCACGTTGCTGCTGACGTTTTTCTACCGCCAGATGCCGGAGTTGGTCGAGCGCGGTCACATCTACATCGCGCAGCCACCGCTGTACAAGGTCAAGGCCGGCAAGGAAGAGCTGTACCTCAAAGACGCAGCGGCGCTGGACGGTTTCCTGCTGCGTATTGCCCTGAAAGACGCCAGCATCTTCACAGGCGGGCCGAACGGCACGACCCTCGACGGCGACACACTGGGCGAGTTGGCGCGCAAGCACCAGGTCGCTGAGGCGGTCATAGCGCGCTTGGGCGGCTTTATGGATGCCGAGGCCTTGCGGTCTCTCGCGGACGGCGTGTCGCTCGATCTGGACACCGTGGCGAGCGCTGAAGCGTCAGCGGCGGCTTTGCAAGCCCGATTGCCTGACGCCGAAGTGGCTGGCGAGTTCGACGTGCGCACTGACAAACCTATTTTGCGCATCAGCCGCCGCCATCACGGCAACGTGAAAAGCAGCGTGATCACCCAGGACTTTGTACACGGTGCCGACTACGCTGCGCTGGCCGAAGCGGCCAAGACCTTCAAAACCTTGCTCAGCGACGGCGCCCGTGTCATGCGCGGCGAGGGCGAGCGGCAAAAAGAAGAAAAAGTGGGCGACTTCCGCCAGGCCATGCGCTGGCTCATCGTGCAGGCCGAAAACGCCACCGCACGCCAGCGCTACAAGGGCCTGGGCGAGATGAACCCGGCCCAGCTGTGGGAAACGACGATGGATCCGACCGTACGTCGCCTGCTGCGCGTGCAGATCGATGACGCCATCGAAGCCGATCACGTCTTCACGATGCTGATGGGCGACGAGGTCGAGCCACGCCGTGAGTTCATTGAAACGAATGCACTCAGGGCGGCGAATATCGACGTTTGAGGCGCGTTCTGCCTGAAAGCTGAGCGGCGGTAACGCGCTCAGCTAAAGTTCAGTTCAGCAACAAGGACAGTAGTAGATCGGCCTCAGGGGCCGGCCTGGCGTCGCTCAGCTCCAGGTTGTCTTCAATGCGCAGCAAGTGCTCCGTCATCAGGCTAACCGCCAGCTCTGGCGGGCCTGAACGCAGTGCCGCTACAAGTTGCGCATGCTCGTCGCTTGAGCACTCTGGGTTGTTGTGCGAGTGATAGAGCATGGCGATCAATGAACTGCGCGAGACAAGCTCACTCACCATGTCGGCCAGGGTTTTGTTGCCGGTCAGCTGCGCTAGCACCACATGAAAGTCGCCCAGCACACGTTCGTGCGCAGAGGTGGTGCGGACTTGCTTGTGCAATTGATCGTGTTCAGCCTGGATGTGCTGGGTCAAGGCCTCGAAGTGCTCGGGCTTTGCTTGCTGGCACACCAGGCGCACCACCTCGGCCTCCAGGAGTCGGCGCATGGCAAAGACCTCGCGTGCCTCTTGCACGCTTGGGCGGCTGACGAACGCGCCTTTGTCGGGCACCATTTCAATGAGCTTGTCCTTGGACAAGGCCATGAGCGCCGCACGCACTTTGGTGCGGCTGACGCTGTAGGCCCGGCCCAGGGCTTCTTCGCGCAGCCAGGTACCCGGCGGCAGGCGCTTGGCCACAATCGCGTCGGCCAGATGCCGCGCAATCTGCTCCGCGCTCACGGCCGGGGCCGCCGGGCGAGCTGAAAGGGTCGCAGCGGTTGAATCAGTCGAAGTCTTGGAAGGCGGAACGGTGGCCTGGCTGGTTTTGGGCATCAGCCGATTCTAGGGAGGGCGGCGGGCGCTACGTCCGGTGCGTTGGCCGGCAGACTAAAGCGTTCCAGCAGGCCGCCGATCGCTTTGGGCAAAGGCGCTGCGAATTCTCCGTGCTTGCTGGTGCGAAGGCGCATCTTGACCAAGGCTTCGGCCATGGTGGTCGCCGCTGCCACGCCGTCCACGACGGGCACGCCGATCTCTCGTTCGATGTCGTGGCACAGGTCAGACATACCCGCGCAACCTAAAACGATCACGTCGCAGCCGTCTTCGGCCAGGGCGCGTCGGCATTCGTCCATGATGCGCTGACGAGCTTTGGAGCCAGGGATTTCGAGTTCGAGCACCGGGAGTTCGCAGGCGCGCACGCGTGCGCAGTGGCGGGCCATGCCATAGGCTTCGGCCAAATGCCAAGCCTGGCCCACGGTGCGCTGCAAGGTGGTGACCACGGTGAACTTGGCGCCAATGAAACTGGCGGCGTGCATGGCGGCTTCTGCAATGCCGATGACTGGGCCACGGGCAATTTCCCGCGCGGCTTTCAGGCCGGGGTCGCCAAAGCAGGCGATGACATAGGCATCAAAGCCGTCGCGTTCACCGGCGACGATTTCTTCGAGCACGCCGGGCATGGCCAAGGCTTCATCGTAGTGGCTCTCGATGGAGACCGGCCCCATCGCTGGACTGACGGCGACGATCTCCGTGCCTGGGCTGGCCAGCGTGCGGGCTGACTCGCCGATCTTGCGGGTCATGCTCCAGGTGGTGTTGGGGTTGATGATCTTGATCTTCATGCGGTGTCCAGAGTGAAAAGGACAGCCCCAAGTGGCGCTTTGTGGCTCCTTGGGGCTGTCTTGAAGGGCTGCTTATCGGCTGTTGCGGCTCAGGAAGGCGTAGGCCACAAAACCGACGCCCATGCCGATGAACCATGCGTAGTTGGCTGCCGCCTGCAACGTGGGCACCAGCACGCACAGCAGGGGAATCAGGGCGGCGGGCACCAGGGCCATGATGGCTTTGGGGTTGTAGCCGTTGGTGTACCAGTACTCGCCATTGGGCTTGAGCGTGTATAGCGCGTCCACGTCCACCACTTGCTTGCGTACCAGGTAGTAGTCGGCGATCAGGATGCCGAACAGCGGGCCGATGAAGGCGCCCAGGATGTCCAGCGTGTAATGAATGACCGCGGGGTTGTTGTACAGGTTCCAGGGTGTGATGAAGATGGAGCCAACAGCGGCGATCATGCCGCCCATGCGCCAGCTGATTTTTTGCGGGTTCACGTTCGAGAAGTCAAACGCTGGGGACACAAAGTTGGCGACGATGTTGATGCCGATGGTAGCGATCATGAAGGTAAGGGCGCCCAGAACGACAGCGGTCGAGCTGTCCAGCTTGCTCACGGTGTGCACCGGGTCTGTGATCAGCTCACCAAACACCGGCAAGGTGGCGGCGGTGGTGATCACCGTCAGCAAGGAGAAAAACAGGAAGTTGACCGGCAAGCCCCAGAAGTTGCCTTTTTTGACGGCATCAAAACTCTTGGCGTAGCGGGAGAAGTCGCCAAAGTTCAGCATCGGGCCGCTGAAGTAGCTGACCACCAAGGCGATGGCCGACAGCATGACGGGAACGGCGTCCCAGCCTTCAAACTTCACGCCGCCCAGGTTCATGTTGATGTTGCTCAGGCCGGCCTTCCAGACCAGGTAGGCGCACAACAAACCCATCACCACGTAGACCGCAGGGCCGGCCCAGTCGATGAACTTGCGAATGGCTTCCATGCCGCGCCAGAAGACCAGGGCTTGCAAGACCCACATGATCATGAAACCGGCCCAGCCCAGGGCGGACAGGCCGGCAAAGCCGTATTGCTTGAGGTCGGCGTAGGGCGCCAACTCGGGCTTGAAGTGCAGCGCCACGACCAACAGCGCGGCAGAGGCCAGGTAAGTCTGAACGCCGTACCAGGCGACGGCGATCAAGCCGCGGATGATGGCCGGGATGTTGGCGCCCAGCACGCCGAAGGAAGCGCGGCAGATGACGGGAAAGGGCGTTCCGGTGACCTGGCTGGGTTTGGCCACCAGGTTGCAGAAGTACTGGACGATGGCAATGCCCACGAGTAGTGACACCAACACCTGCCAGCTGGACAGGCCCAGCGCAAACAGGCTGCCGGCAGTGATGTAGCCGCCCACGCTGTGCACGTCGGACATCCAGAACGCAAAGATGTTGTATTGGCCCCAGGTCTGCTTGCGCAGCGGCGCCAGGTCTTCGTTGGTCAGGCGTGGGTCGTAGCCAGGCTTGATGAGGCCCGCCGACTCGTGGGCCGGCTTGGCGCTGTCGGGCGCGAGCCCGAAGGTAGCTGTCGTGTTCACAGCAGTGTTCATGGAGTGTCTCCTGGGGTGGATGGATGCGGTGTGGCTGATGCCGGTTTAAGAGCTTTTGTCCGCTGCCTTGTTTGTATACAAAAATTGGGGCCAAAGATAGTGTTCAATCTGACCCTCCGCTCAGTGTTTTCCCGAGGGCCTGCTGTGCATGCCGTCTTGCCACGTGGGCGGACTTCGGCGATATCCTCGGGAGTCCAGAGCCTGAAGGCTCCCGAAAGCTCCAAAGGCTCACTTAAGGAATCCCGCATGTCTGCCACCACCCTTCCCGCGCCTGAAACCAACGCCTTGCTGGCCGCAGACAAGGCGCGTGCCACTTACCGCGACTATGAGCAAGAAGGCATAGACCGGGTGCGCACCTTCTACCGCAACAACCACACGCACCAGACCTTTGATTTTGTGCTGGCCAAAAAAGCCAAGTGGTTGCAGTTCAACCAGCGCGAAATGACGCCGTGGGAAGGTCTGGACTTTTTGAACACCCTGGTCGATGAGTCGGACCCGGACATCAACTTGCCGCAGATTGCCCATTTGCTGCAGACGGCCGAAGCCATCAAGGCCGATGGCTACCCCGACTGGTTCGTGCTCACGGGTTTCATCCATGACCTGGGCAAGGTGCTGTGCCTCTTTGGTGAGCCCCAGTGGGCCGTGGTGGGGGACACCTTTCCGGTGGGTTGCAAGTTCTCGGACAAGATCGTGTTTCCGGAGTTCTTTGCCCTGAACCCCGACAGTCAGGACGCGCGCTACAACACCGTCAACGGTGTGTACGAGCCGGGTTGCGGCCTGGACAAGGTGCACATGTCGTGGGGGCATGACGAGTACCTGTACCAGCTGCTCAAAGACCACTTGCCTGAGCCGGCGCTGTACATGATTCGCTACCACTCGTTTTACAGCTGGCACCGCGAAGAGCAGTACGGCCACCTCACCGATGCCAAGGACCGCGCCAACCTGGAGTGGGTGCGCAAGTTCAATCCCTACGATCTGTATTCCAAGAACGCGAATCCGCCCGTGCTGGCGGACCTCAAGCCTTATTACGAAGACTTGATGGCCAAGTATTTGCCGAGCAGCCTGAAGCTCTGAGCCAGCCGCCGATACAGCTTGCCGGGCGCGTCCTACAAACGCGCTGAGCTCGGCTTTCAAAATGGCCCCCTGCGTGAGCGGGGCGGCGTCGATTTTGATGCTCAGCCCGTCGCTTCAATGCAGCGATTGGAGGCTCCCATGCGCAGCAAGCAAAAAGCAGGATCGGACAAGCCCAAGCAAGGCACAGGCGCCGGCAGCGGCGGCAAGATGTCCAACGACAGCAACAAGGTAGGCACGCAAAGCCCTACGCCAAAGAACGAAGGCAAACGCACGCCGGCCAGCCGGAACGACCGCGACGACAAACTGGGCAGCGATAACCAGAACCAGTCGCGCAGCCGCAAGGGCTAGGCCGCTGCGGTTGGTTCGTTGCCGTTTACTTCTTGTCCGGCAACTCGATCTTGACTTCGAGCACGTCCAGGTTGTCCTGGCGCTCGAGGTTGACCTTGATGTCTTCCGGATTGATATTGATGTACTTGGAGATGACCGCGATCAGGTCGCGTTGCAGCGAAGGCAGGTAGTCAGGCTTGTGGCTGCCGGCGGTGCGTTCGTGCGCCAGAATGATCTGCAGCCGCTCCTTGGCGACGTTGGCGGTGGTTTTTTTCTCGCCTAGCAAAAAGGACAGGAAGGAGGCCATGGGCTTTACTTTCCTCCGAACAGGCGTTTGAGAAAGCTGGGCTTTTGCGCGTCGATAAAGCGCAGCGGCTTTTCGGCGCCCAAAAAGCGGTCGATCACATCCTTGTAGGCTTCCGACACGTCGGTGCCTTCCATGTGAACAGCGGGCACGCCCTGGTTGGACGCTTGCAGCACCGACTCGGACTCGGGAATCACACCAATCAGCTTGACGCGCAAGATGTCGGTGATGTCTTCGAGCGAGAGCATCTGGCCTTGGTCCACACGGTTCGGGTTGTAGCGCGTGATGAGCAGGTGCTCCTTGATCGGCTCGCTGCCTTCCATGCCGCGCTTGGTCTTGCTCGACAGCATGCCCAAAATACGATCCGAGTCGCGCACCGAAGAGACTTCCGGATTGGTCACGATCAGCGCTTCGTCGGCAAAATGCATGGCCATCAGCGCACCGGTTTCGATGCCGGCTGGCGAGTCGCAAATGATGTATTCGAAGTCCATGGCCGAGAGGTCTTTCAAGACCTTCTCGACGCCGTCTTTGCTGAGCGCTTCCTTGTCACGCGTTTGCGAGGCAGCCAGCACATAGAGGTTGTCGCACTGCTTGTCTTTGATGAGCGCCTGGTTCAGGTTGGCTTCACCCTGGATGACGTTGATCAGGTCATACACCACGCGGCGCTCGCAACCCATGATGAGGTCGAGGTTGCGCAGGCCCACGTCAAAGTCGATGACCGCAGTCTTGTGGCCGCGCAGGGCCAAGCCGGTCGCAAAGCTGGCGCTGGTGGTGGTCTTGCCTACACCGCCTTTGCCGGAGGTGACCACGATGATTTTTGCCATGACTAAGAGTCCTTCTTGTTGACTGAAATACGAATGAGGTCGAGCGAAATAAAAACGAAGATCAGAGCGCCTGCAGGATCAGCTTTTCGCCATCGGGCCCGGCTTCCAGGCTGATCTGCGTGGGCTTGCCGAGCACGTTCGCGGGCAGCGGGTTGTCGCTGGTGCGGTAGATGCCGGCGATCGAAATGAGTTCGGCTTCGAGGCTTAGCGCAAAGATGCGCGCTTCGGTGTTGCCGCGCGCACCGGCCATGGCCTTGCCACGCAGCGGTGCGTACACATGGATGTGGCCGTCGGCAATGACTTCGGCGCCGGGGTTCACCATGGCCAGCACCACGAGGTCGCGGCCACGGGCGTAAACCTGCTGGCCCGAGCGCAGCGGCTTGCTGATGACCATGGCACCCAAGGGTGCGGCAACTTGGGCTGCGGCAACCGGCGCTGGTGCAGGCACTGGCGCAGGGGCTGGAGGTGGCGTCGGCGGGCTGCTCGCCACCACGCGTGCGTCAGGCGCGGCCAGCAGGCCTGCCGCCAATGCCGCTTGCGTTTGTTCGGCGGTGCCGCCCTTGACGGCCACGGGCGCCAGCTTGTACTGGCGCAGCAGCGGCAGCAGAGCCGCAAAGTCGATGGTCTCTGCCGGCTGCCCATTGCGGCGTGCCGCGGCGTTGAGCGGCGTCAGGTCAATGATGAGCGCGTCGCCTTCGAAAAAATCGGGGTCGTTGCCAAAGCGTGCCTGCAGCTCTTGCGCTACCACGTTCAGGTCGGCCGATTTGAGCAGCAGGGCCACCAATGGCAGGTTCGCGCTCTTGATGTCGAACGCGCCGGGCGAGGCAGATGCGGGGGCCGAGGAGGC
The DNA here is from genome assembly GCA_040400945.1 of Polaromonas sp. GTDB lineage: Bacteria > Pseudomonadota > Gammaproteobacteria > Burkholderiales > Burkholderiaceae_C > Polaromonas. Next base: position 77,611 of record JBBAPG010000003.1, read on the forward strand.
AACGGTCATGAAGAGGGCGGTGGTGCCGTGGTTGAGGGCTGCCGGAGGGCCAGCAGTCGGGCTGGAGTCGCCGCGGATTTTAGCAGCCGGGGCTGAACAATTGACCCCTGCTGCAGCAGGGCGGACCCGCGGGCTTATAAAGACATTTGCTCGTTTGCCCTTTGCATGAATTTTCCCCTCCTGATTGTTTTGTCCGCGCTGCTGCATGTGTATGTGGGCGCGCGCGTGTTGCCCGCCTTGGCGACGGAGCCTGCAGCCGCCTTTGCCTTGTTGATTTTGCTGTGCAGCTCGGCCGCCTGCCTGCCGCTGGGCATGCTGGCCCGGCGGGTGGCGCGGCCGCCGCTGGCCGACGTGCTGACCTGGGTGGGCTTGTTGTTCATGGGTTTGTTTTCGTCGCTGCTGGTGCTGACGCTGCTGCGCGACCTGGTGCTTTTGGTGGCGGGTTTGCTGCACGCTTTTCCGGCGACGTGGCCTGTGTACTTGCCTGCCGGGCGTGCCCGGGCCTTCACGCGCTGGAGCGGCGTGGCGGTGCCGCTGCTGGGCCTTTTTGCGACGGCGCTGGGCTTTTTGAACGCGCGACGCACAGCCGCCGTGCGGCATGTGGACGTTCCGATGGCGGGGCTTGCACCTGCTCTGCAGGGCCTCAAAGTGGCGCAGATCAGCGACGTGCATGTGGGGCCGACCATTCGTCGCAGCTATTTGCGGCGCATCGTGCGCAGGGTCAATGCGCTGGAGGCTGACTTTGTGGCCATCACGGGCGACTTGGTGGACGGTAGCGTGCCCGAGTTGGCCGCGCACGTGGCGCCATTGGCCGAGTTGAAATCGCGGCACGGCAGTTTTTTTGTGACGGGCAACCATGAGTACTACGCCGGCGTGGGACCGTGGATTGCCGAGCTGCGCCGCCTGGGCGTGACCGTGCTGCTCAACGAGCATGTGGTGCTCGACCATCGCGGCCCGCGCCAGAGCGGCCGTGCGCCGCTGGTGCTGGCAGGTGTGACGGACTGGAGCGCGCATTTGTTTGATGAAGCTCACCGCAGCGACGCCGAGGCCGCGCTGGCGGGCGCACCTCAAGCGGCCTTGCGCATGTTGCTGGCGCACCAGCCGCGCAGCGCGGCAGCGGCTGAGCTGGCCGGCTTTGATGTGCAGTTGTCCGGCCATACGCATGGCGGGCAGTTCTGGCCCTGGAACTACTTTGTGCGCTTTCAGCAGCCCTACACGGCCGGCCTGCATCGGCAGGGCCGGCTGTGGATTTACATCAGCCGCGGCACGGGTTACTGGGGCCCGCCCAAGCGCTTTGGCGCGCCGTCTGAGATCACCTTGCTGCGCCTTGTGCTTGCGCCCGCGTCTGACAGTGAGTCGGGCCCTGCGCTGGAGACCTGAGCCCGGCGCAGCGCTTCAATGGCGCCATGAAAGACGAAAGCTATCTCGCGCTGGACCAGGACCACACCCCCAGGCTGCTGCATCTGCCGTGGCGCGGCATTTTGATGACTGCCGGTATCCTCGCGGCGGCGCTCTACCCAGCCGAGGCCTTGGTCAAGACGCTGTTTTGAGTTTGCGCGCTCGCACCTCCATGCCCAGGTACAACAGGGTCGCCAAGCCCAAAGGCAGCAGGTAATAAAACGCGCGGTAAAGCAGCAAAGAGGCCAGCAGCTGCGCTTGCGGCACCGCATTGCCCATCAGCGCGATGAACACCGCCTCCAACACCCCCAAGCCCGCGGGCACATGAACGATGACGCCGGCAATCGCCGCCAACATCAGCACGCTGGTCACCTGCAGCCACTGCGAGCCCGGTGGCATCAGTTCATACAGCACGCTGCTGATGAGCAACCAGTTCGCCAAGCTCATGCAGGCTTGTAACAGCGCCATGCGTCCGCCGGGCAGCGTCAAGCGGTGGCCGCGCACCTCAAAGCGCCGCCGCTTTGAAAAAGCACACGCGACCAGATAAGCAAGGCCCACTGTCACCATGCCCGCGCCGACGATGCGCAAGCCCGCCGTGCCGAGCTGCCAACCCGGCGGCAGCGCTGGAGGCCACACGCTGAACACAACACCGGCCAGCAAGACATAGCCCAACCAGTTGGTGAGCATGCTGAAAGCCAGTACGCGGGTGATGACGCTGTAGCGCAGGCCAAGGCGACCGTAAAGCCGGTAGCGCAACGCGAATGCGCCGACCAGCGAGCCCAGGTTCAGATTGAACAAGTAGCTCACAAAAGTAACCCCCATGACCGCTGGCGCGCGTAGCGTGTGGCCCGTTTGTTGCCGGCCCAGTAAATCGAAGCAGCTGTACAGCAGGTGGCTGGCGGCCGACAAGCCCGCTGCCAGCAGCAGCGTTTGCGTGGGCACTTGCTGTCCCGCCCGCAGCACGGCGGGCCAGTCCATGCGCCGCGCCTCGGTCACCAGCAACCAGGCGATCAATCCCAAGAAAAGCGCCATGCCCAGTCGCCTCAGCCAGGGCCACCATGGCCCCAGGCGATCGGCCAAGCTCACGAGGTTTCGCCTTCGGTCAAGGGCTCGGCGCCGGCCTTGACCAGCTTTTCAGCCGGTGTGAGTTGCGGTGCATGCGCGGGCAGCCAACCCGCCCAGGCGGGGTAGCGGCGCAAAAGGTGAAATACGAAGAAGCTGCGCACCACGCGCCACCAGTTCGACTCCACCAGATCTCCTGCCGCGACTTCTCGGCATTTGTGCGCAATCAAGTGGTCCAGCCGCTCACGCAGGTGCGCGTTAAAGCCGTGGTCACGCACGACCACATTGGCCTCCAGATTCAAGGAGAGGCTGAGCGGGTCCAGGTTGCTTGAACCCACGGTGGCCCAGTCGTTGTCACTGGTGGCCACCTTGCCGTGCAGCGGTCGCTCGATGTATTCGTAAATCCGCACACCGCCGGTAAGCAGGTGGTGGTAGAGCAGATTGGCGGCGGTCTTGACGATAGGCATGTCCGGCGCGCCCTGCAAGATGAGCTGCACATTCACACCACGCCGGGCGGCGCGCCGCATGTCGCGCAGCAGCCTGTAGCCGGGGAAAAAGTAGGCGTTGGCGATCACCACGCGCTCGCGCGCGGCGCGAATCGCGATGCGGTAATGTCGCTCGATGTCGTTGCGGTGGTGATGGTTGTCGCGCACCACCAGCATGGCGGCCATCTCGCCGGCGAAGTGTGGCGCTTGGGTCAGCGCCGGGTAGCGCTCGAAGAGCGTGTCGTCGTGCGCAACGCCTCTGATCGCCCTGCGGACTCGGCTGAGTGCGCCGGCCCGACTGGCGCGCAGCGTGCGCACCGCAAAGCCGCGGATGTGCTGAGCGAGCGGGCCTTCAATCTCTACGGCGTAGTCTTGCTTGGCACTGGGTCCGTAGTCGGCCAGATGTTCGGCCGAATAGTTGATGCCGCCCACAAAGGCCCGCTCTGCGTCGATGACGACGATCTTGCGGTGCATGCGCCTGAACATGTTGGTGCGCATGCCCCACAGGCGCGGCGCCGGGTCAAACACATGAATGTGCGCGCCTGCTTGTGTCAGGCTGCTGACAAAGCTGGCCGACAGATCGGGCGATCCATAGCCGTCCACCGTAATGTCAACACGCACGCCGCGCCGCGCCGCGGCAAGCAGCGCCGCATGGAGTGCACGGCCGACCTTGTCTTCAAACAAGATGAAGGTTTCCAGCAGCACTTCATGACGTGCTGCCTCGATACATCCAAAGACGCGGGGGAAAAACGCTTCGCCGTTTTCCAGCAGGCTGACCTGGTTGCCGCTGATCCATCGGGGTTTCATGGTGGGCTTCTTGCATTAAGTACGGATCGTTCTAGAGCATGATCTCGGCGGCCAGCGGCGCGTGGTCTGACAAGTGCGACCACGGCTTGCGCGGCAGTACCACGGGTGCATGACCCATGGCGTTGCGCACATAAATGCGGTCCAGCTGCAAGATCGGCAGGCGCGCGGGAAAAGTGCGCGCTGCCTTGCCGTGCGCCTGCACAAATACCTCGTGCAAGCCTGCGCCTTCGGCCAATTGCACGTGAGCCCGTCGGCGCCAGTCATTGAAGTCACCCGCCACCACCAGCGGTGCATCAGGTGCAACGTCGCGCTTGGCCATGTCGCACAAGATGTCGAGCTGCTGTCGCCTATGGCCTTCAAGCAAGCCCAGGTGCACGCACACCGCATGCACTTGCCGGCGGTCTGGCAACTGAAGCACGCAATGCAAGAGCCCGCGCCGCTCAGGCCCGCTGATGGACACGTCGCGGTTCTCGTGGTGAATGATGGGGAACTTGCTGAGCACCGCATTGCCGTGGTGACCGTCGGTGTAGACGGCATTGCGGCCATACGCAAATTGCGGCCAGATGCTGTCGGCTAAAAATTCGTAGTGCGGCGTGTCAGGGTAGTTGTCAAAGCGCTCGCCGTGCGTGCTGTGCGTGCCTGCCACTTCTTGCAAGAACACCACGTCGGCGCCCACCAGGCGCACCGCGTCGCGCAGCTCATGCAAGATGAACTTGCGGTTGAAAAAAGTGAACCCCTTGTGGATGTTCACCGTCATGACCTTGATGGAGCGGGTGATGATGGGCGAGTGCGTGGCGTGATAGGCCGGGTGTGCGGCCGAGCTGGCGGTTTGAACGCCAGCCGGGACTTGAATGCGCGAAGCGAGCATGAGTGTGCCGGGCCGTGAACAGGTGTTGTTTGTACCCGCTGAGGCGGCAGATGGCTGTAGGACATCGCTGGTCTGGCCTGCTTCGGGCCAATGCGCCAGGTGACTGGGCTGCGACCTATACTGATTTCGTACAGCTGTGCTGGCCGCTTCAGTGTCCTTAAGTTTGGAGTAATCGATGATTTATTTGGTCCTGGGTTTGGTCCTGTTCTTGGGCATTCATTCATCGCGCATGCTGGCGGGTGACTGGCGTGAGCGCACCGTTGCGCGCGTGGGGCCCGGCCCCTGGAAGGGCTTGTACAGCGTGTTGTCTTTGGCTGGCTTTGCCCTGCTGATCTGGGGCTACGGCCAAGCCCGGCAGATGCCGGTGCAACTGTGGAATCCGCCCGTGGGCACGCGTCACCTCGCGGCGCTGCTGACGCTGCTGGCCTTTGTGTTGTTGGCTGCAGCCTATGTGCCGGGCAATCAGATCAAGGCGCGCTTGCATCACCCTATGGTGCTGGGCGTCAAAACCTGGGCGTTGGCGCACCTGCTCGCCAACGGCACCTTGAGCGCGCTGCTGCTGTTCGGCAGTTTTCTCGCCTGGGCGGCGGCGCTTTTTGTGGGGTCGCGCAAGCGGGACCGCGCAGCGGGCGTGGCTTACCCCGCTGGCAGCGCGGGCCGAACGGCAATGACCGTTGCCGTGGGTGCGCTGGCTTGGGCGGCGTTCGCCATGTGGCTGCACGGTCTCTTGATCGGTATTCGCCCGCTGGGCTGATTAGCCGCGGTGGTCGCGGTGCTGGCTCATGCGGTGGCCGTCCATGCCCCTGTCCATACCTTCTGCGCCACCCATCATGTGCGGGCCGTTCCGACCGCTCATGGCGCGGTTGAACGCATCGTCGAATGTCTTTTTCTGCTCGATATTCAGCACGTTATAGAACGTCTTGGTCGCGTCGGCGCGCTGGTTCATGCGTGTGGTCATCTCGTTCATGTGCTGCGTGTGCAAGGCGCGCATGCGGTCCAGGCGTTCGGGCGTGGGTAGCTTGCTCAGTTCCTCGTGTGCGGCCCGCATGTCCGCGCCGCCGGTGCGTTGCGTGGGCTGCAAGGCGGTGGTGAAGCTGGTCCACGCGGCTTCCTGCGCCGGAGTGATCTTTAGTTGGGTTTTGAGTTCAGCCATGCGCTTGTTCACCCGGGCTTGCATCTGGGCTTGCATTTGGGCGGGGTCGTGCCTGCCGTGCACCGCTGTGTTGGCGGGCGCGCCGGCCGCCGGGGTAGCGGGCACGGACTGGGCCATGCCGTAACTGCTCATCGTCGTCAGCAGGCCGGCCAGCAGCAGGGCGGGTAATGTGCGGGGGCTTTGTTGATGGTGGGTCATTTGGGGTTTCCTTGACATTGAGTCATGAGGTTGATGGAAGAGACAGGGCAATGGTGGGCTGACCCTGTCAAGCTTGCATGGCCGGTTCGTGAGGCTTTGTAAAGTTTTGCTGTGCGTCTATGCGCATCAGCGCACGTGGGCGCAAGCTGCTACCGGACCGGCAGCAAGCGCATCCAGGATGGGGCAGTCCGGCCGTTGGTCTCCCTGGCAGCCTTCAATGAGCGCCCATAAGGTGTGCTGCATTTCCTGCAGCGCATTGACGCGCTGCGCTAGCTCGTTGACATGCTTTTGTGCGATGCGCTTGACGCTGGCACTGGCTCGGCGGCGGTTGTTCCACAGGCTGACAAGCTCTGCGATCTCGGCCATGGAAAAGCCGAGGTCGCGCCCGCGCTTGATGAAGCGCAGCACGTGCACGTCGGCCGCGCTGTATTGGCGATAGCCGCTGTCGGTGCGGCGCACGCTGCCCAGCAGACCCAGCGACTCATAGTGCCGGATCATCTTGGCGGACACGCCCGACTGCTCGGCTGCGCTGCCGATGTTGATGGGCAGGGCTGTCATCGTTGTCATACCTTGACCGCGTAGCCTTCTTCTGCAATGGCTTTCGCGAGCGCTTCTCGTGGCTGCGCACTGTCTACTTCGACGCGGTTGGCGCTGCGGTCAATACGCACCTCGGCGGCAGGGTCGATCTGATGCACGGCGGATTTGACCGCGCGTTCGCAATGGCCGCAGGTCATGCCTGTGACGGTAAAAGTCTGGTTCATGGGGAGTTCCTTTTGAGGTTGATAAAGCATAGTCTGAAGCTTCCCGTCATGGCAAGGTCAAGCGCTTTTGTTGATGAAGCCTGATCCATAACAGACCCGAGACGAGAACCTGCCTTTTCGCCTTGACTTTGACCCCGTGGCAAGGTTTAAGCTTTCAAAAATGAACACCACCTCTGTCCCCGCGACCGCTGGCGGGACCGCGTCTATCCCACTGTCCACCGCAACCGCGCAGGGGGCGCCGCTAGACGCAGTCATCGACCTGGGCATTGAAGGCATGACTTGCGCGTCTTGCGTGTCGCGTGTGGAGCGCGCTCTGGCCAAGGTGCCGGGCGTGGCCTCGGCCACGGTGAACCTGGCCACAGAGTCGGCACGCGTGCGAGTGGCATCGGCCTCAGACACTGAACCGCTGTTGCGCCGAGCCGTGCGCGACGCGGGCTACGGTGTGCGCGAGGCCAGTGCGGACGAGGAGGCGAAAGCCGCTGTCTCCCCCTGGGCCGGCTTCATGCCCGTGGGCATGGCGCTGGCCTTGTCCTTGCCCTTGGTCGTTCCCATGCTGGCTGACCTTTTTGGCCGGCACTGGATGTTGTCCGCCTGGCAGCAATTTGTGTTGGCGACGCCCGTGCAGTTCTGGTTGGGCGCGCGCTTTTACAAGGCAGGCTGGCATGCGCTCAAGGCCGGCACCGGCAATATGGACTTGCTGGTGGCCATTGGCACCAGCGCGGGCTGGGGTTTGTCGGTCTGGCTGTGGCTGAGCGCCGAGCCGGGCGGCATGGCGCATCTTTACTTTGAAGCGTCAGCCGTGGTGATTGCGTTGGTGTTGCTGGGCAAGTGGCTTGAAGCGCGCGCCAAGCGGCAGACGACCGCAGCGATTCGCGCGCTGCACGCGCTGCGGCCCGCGCTGGCCCACGTCATCTTGAAGTCGGGTGAGCAGGCCGATGTGCCTGTCAATGAGCTGCTGGTGCATGACCGCGTGGTGGTGTTGCCCGGTGAACGTGTGCCGGCTGATGGCGTGTTGACTGAAGGCCACACCCAGGTTGATGAGTCGATGTTGACCGGCGAGCCGCTGCCAGTAAGCAAGGCGCCGGGTGCGAGCTTGACGGGCGGCAGCATCAATGGCGACGGCCGGGTGCTGATGCAGCTGAGTGCCGTGGGTGCAGCCACCGTGCTGTCGCGCATCATCGGCTTGGTGGAAGACGCGCAGGCGGCCAAGGCGCCCATTCAGCGTCTGGTCGACAAGGTGTCTGCGGTGTTCGTTCCCGTGGTGCTCTTGATTGGCCTTGCCACGCTGGTGGGCTGGCTTGCGGCGGGTGAGTCGCTGGAAGTCGCGTTGATTCGCGCGGTGGCGGTGCTGGTGATTGCCTGCCCGTGCGCGCTGGGTTTGGCCACGCCAGCGGCCATCATGGCGGGCACCGGCGTGGCGGCGAAGCAGGGCATTTTGATCAAGGACGCAGAGGCGCTGGAGCTGGCGCACCGCGCGAGCATCGTGGCCTTTGACAAGACCGGAACGCTGACCGTCGGCCAGCCTCGGCTGGTGGCGTTTGAAGTGGATGCAGCTTCAGCTTCACAAAACAAGGTCGAGCTGGAAGCCCAGTGGCTGGCGGCGGCCAGCTTGCAAAGCGGCAGCGATCACCCCTTGGCGCGTGCAGTGGTGAGCGAAGCACGCGCCCGTGGCCTGGCTTGGCCCGCACCCACAGCGACACGCGCGGTGGCCGGCCGAGGCACCGAAGGCCGCGTGGGCACGCAGGACTTTCTCATCGGCAGCCTGCGCTGGATGCATGAACTGGGCGTCGAGATGAAGGCGCTGCAAGACGCTGTGACGCGTTTGCAAAAAGAGGGCGCTACCGTTTCCGCCTTGGTCGAGCGCACGGCAAATGGCTTGGTGCTGCGCGCGCTCATGGGCTTTGCCGACGAAGCCAAGCCCGGTGCGCGTGAGGCTTTGGCAGCGCTGCGTGCGCGCGGCCTGCGCGTGGTCATGATCTCCGGCGACAACCGTGCAGCGGCGCAGGCCATGGGCGCGCGCCTGGGCTTGGCCGAAAGCGAAGTGATGGCCGATGTGCTGCCCGGCGACAAGTCGGCCGAAGTGAGCCGCTTGCGCAACGGTAACAAGGCCGACAAGGGCGAAGTGGTGGTGATGGTGGGCGACGGCGTGAACGACGCGCCCGCGCTGGCGGCCGCTGACGTGGGCATGGCCATGGCCACCGGCACTGATGTGGCCATGCATGCGGCCGGCATCACGCTCATGCGCGGCGACATCTCGCTGGTGGAGGCCGCGCTGGACATCTCGCACCGCACAGTGCTCAAGATTCGCCAGAACCTCTTCTGGGCTTTTTTCTATAACGCCGCCGGCATCCCGCTGGCCGCGCTGGGTTATCTGAATCCGGTGCTGGCCGGCGCGGCCATGGCACTGTCGAGTGTGAGCGTGATGGGCAATGCGCTGCTGCTCAAGCGCTGGCACGGCCGGCGCTGATCTCTACGCCGATCAGCGCGGTCCTACAGGGGGCCGGGCGCTGAACTGAGTGGGCCGGGTGGGTGTGAACCTTAGCATTGTTGGCCCAGGCAGTCGGGGCCAATGACACGCCCCGATGAAGACGCTTTCCCTTTCCTCCAGTTAGGCCAGGGCGCGCTGTGGTCTGGGCCCAAATACTCCCTAGTTCTGCACAACAAACACAACAAAAGAGACGAGACATACGGATGACTCAACATGCTGAAATACGCGGTTTTTTTCACGCTGGCCGCATTGCTGGCCGGCTTTGTGGGCTACAGCCCGGTATTCCCCGGCGCCGCTGGCCTGGCCCGGATCTTCTTCGGCTTCTTCCTGATTCTGGCGGTGGTCTTCATGGTGCTGGCCGCACTGGGCGTGGGCGCTGAGCGCAAGGTGACGAAATAGATGCCCGCGCAACTCACCCACCCACCGTTTACTTTTTTCAACCCACCCGCCAACACCCCGACACCGCAGCATCGCAGCGGTGTGCAAGGTCGACGGCTGATCAACATCCAGGCGGGCCTGGCTGAACTTATGCTTTTGAATCGATTGCGAGCGCGCACGCGCCGCGACCTCGCCGGCGACACGCTGGAGCGGGCCGCCCACATCATTGAAGTGACGTCCCGGCACTGGTTCGGCGAGCCCGGCAGTGCGGGGGAAGTGCAGCCCGACGCGGAGTGATAAGCGTGGGCTTAGTAAGCGCTTAGGCGCTTAGGGAAGGCGCGGCTCGAACGGACTTGGGGAGTGGGGCTGAGGCCGGGCAGGCCGGCAGCCGATTTGCGGTAGCCGCCATGAGGAAGCCGGCCTGCCCGGCCTCAGCCCCACTCCTCCCCGATCCCGACCCAGCCCAGTCCGCCCGCGTTACATCCGCTCGAAGATCGCTGCAATCCCCTGCCCGCCGCCAATGCACATCGTCACCAGCGCGTAGCGGCCCTGGATGCGCTGCAGCTCGTGCAGCGCCTTGACAGTGATCAACGCACCCGTTGCGCCGATGGGGTGACCCAGCGAGATGCCTGAGCCGTTGGGGTTGACCTTGGCTGGGTCCAGGCCCAGATCGCGCGTGACGGCGCAAGCCTGGGCCGCAAAGGCCTCGTTGGCTTCGATCACGTCCAGATCATTGACGGTGAGGCCAGCCCGCTTCAGCGCCAGTTGCGTGGCCGGCACGGGGCCAATGCCCATGTACTTCGGGTCTACGCCTGCGTGTGCGTAAGCCACCAGGCGGGCCAGCGGCTTGATGCCGCGCGCCTTGGCCGCACCCGCTTCCATCATCACAACAGCGGAGGCTGCGTCGTTGATGCCGGATGCATTGCCTGCGGTCACGCTGCCGTTTTCTTTGGTGAAGACCGGCTTGAGCTTGGCCATGTCGTCCATCGTGCAGTTGGGGCGGAAGTGTTCGTCCGTCTCGTAGGCCACCTCGCCTTTGCGGCTTTTCAGCATGACCGGGACGATCTGCTCTTTGAAGCGGCCGCTCTCGGTGGCGCGCTGTGCGCGGTTGTGGCTTTCGACCGCCAGCTTGTCCTGGTCTTCGCGCGTGATGCCCCACTTGGCGGCGATGTTCTCGGCCGTCACACCCATGTGGATGTTGTGGAAGGGGTCGTGCAGCGCGCCGACCATCATGTCGACCATCTTGCTGTCACCCATGCGGGCGCCAAAGCGGGTGGCGAGACTCGCATAAGGCGCGCGGCTCATGTTCTCGGCGCCGCCGCCAATGGCTACGTCCGTGTCGCCCAGCATGATGCCTTGTGCGGCAGAAATGATGGCTTGCAGGCCCGAGCCGCAGAGGCGGTTGACGTTGAAAGCCGGCGTGCCTTCGGAGCAGCCGCCCTCGATGGCGGCAACACGAGACAAGTACATATCGCGCGGCTCTGTGTTGACCACGTGGCCGAAGGCGACGTGGCCCACGTCCTTGCCATCGACTTGTGCGCGAGCCAGGGCTTCGCGCACCACCAGCGCGGCGAGCTGGGTGGGTGGAGTGTCCTTCAGGCTGCCGCCAAAGGTTCCGATGGCGGTACGCACTCCGCTGGCAATCACGACTTCACGGCTCATAGCTTGTCTCCCTGGTCTTGTGGATGTTCGGTTGATACATAGGCGAGAAGGCTTAAATGCCTTGGCGTCTAAGTGCTTAAGTGTTGGCCCGCTTGGCTACGCAGGCCTGACAAGTTAAAGCTTGTTTTTGCTGAGCTTCTGGAGTTGTTAGTGCTTACTCCGCTGAAGCACATTCGCTGGCCTCAGTGTCACCGACGGGTATGCCGCTGACCGGCCCGCCTGACGAGCCCGCGGACTAAAATGCCCCATGTTTTACCCACAAGAATTTGACGTCATCGTCGTCGGCGGCGGCCACGCCGGCACCGAGGCCGCGCTGGCTTCGGCCCGCATGGGCGCCAAGACGCTGCTGCTGACCCACAACATCGAGACCCTGGGGCAGATGAGTTGCAACCCCTCGATTGGCGGCATTGGCAAGGGGCATCTGGTCAAGGAGGTCGATGCGCTGGGCGGCGCGATGGCGCTGGCCACCGACGAAGGCGGCATTCAGTTCCGCATCTTGAACGCCAGCAAAGGCCCGGCCGTGCGCGCCACCCGCGCCCAGGCCGACCGCATTTTGTACAAGGCGGCCATCCGCCGCATGCTGGAGAACCAGCCGAATTTGTGGCTGTTTCAGCAAGCGGTGGATGACCTGCTGGTCGAGGGTGACCGCGTCGTGGGCGCTGTGACGCAGGTCGGTATCAAATTTCGCTCGCGCACCGTGGTGCTGACGGCCGGCACGTTCCTGGACGGCAAGATTCATGTGGGCCTGAACAACTATGCCGCAGGCCGCGCGGGCGATCCGCCGGCCGTGTCTTTAAGCGCGCGGCTCAAGGAACTGAAGCTTCCGCAAGGCCGGCTCAAGACCGGTACGCCACCGCGCATTGACGGCCGCAGCATCGATTACTCGAAGTGCACGGCCCAGCCCGGCGACGGCATGCCCGGCGGGGAAGGGGACAGCGTGCCGGTGTTCAGCTTCATGGGCGCCAACATCCCGCACCCGCAGCAAGTGTCGTGCTGGGTGACGCACACCAACGAGCGGACGCACGAGATCATCCGCTCCGGCTTTGACCGCAGCCCCATGTTCACCGGCAAGATCGACGGCGTAGGCCCGCGCTATTGCCCGAGCGTGGAAGACAAGATCAACCGCTTTGCCGACAAGGACAGCCACCAGATTTTTCTGGAGCCCGAGGGCCTGACCACCCACGAGATTTACCCCAACGGCATCTCGACCAGTTTGCCGTTTGACATTCAGTACGCGCTGGTGCGGTCCATGGCCGGCATGGAAAACGCGCACATATTGCGGCCCGGCTACGCCATTGAATACGACTACTTTGACCCGCGCTCGCTGAAAAGCAGCTTTGAGACCCGTGCCATCCAGGGCCTGTTCTTTGCGGGCCAGATCAACGGCACCACCGGCTACGAGGAGGCGGCAGCGCAAGGCTTGTTCGCCGGTATGAATGCTGCGCTGCAATGCCAGGGCAAAGAGTCATGGCTGCCGGGGCGTGACCAGGCTTACCTGGGTGTGCTGGTCGACGACCTGATCACCAAGGGCGTGACCGAGCCCTACCGCATGTTCACCAGCCGGGCCGAGTACCGGCTGATGCTGCGCGAAGACAACGCCGACATGCGCCTCACCGAAAAAGGCCGCGAGCTCGGCCTGGTTGACGACGCCCGCTGGGACGCCTTCAACCGCAAGCGCGATGCTGTTTCACGTGAAACACAGCGCCTCAAAGCCTTGTGGATCAACCCGAACAACCTGCCAGTGGCAGAGGCGGAGCGCGTGCTGGGCAAGGCCATCGAGCGCGAACACAACCTGCTCGATTTGCTCCGCCGGCCGGATGTGAACTACGCGGGGCTCATGTCCCTGGACGGCGGGCGCTTTGCCAGCCCGGCTGTTTCACGTGAAACACTGTCAGCGGACATGCTCAAGTCGGTGGTCGAGCAGATCGAGATTGTGGCCAAGTACGCCGGCTACATCGACCTTCAAAAGACCGAAGTCGAACGGGCGGCGCACTATGAAAACCTGAAGCTGCCGGCCGAGCTGGACTATTTGCAGGTGACAGCCCTGAGCATTGAGGCCCGGCAAAAGCTCGCCAAGCACCGGCCTGAAACTCTGGGCCTGGCTTCGCGTATCTCGGGCATTACGCCCGCGACCATTTCTTTGCTGTTGGTGCATCTGAAAAAGAACCTCTGGAAGTCGCTGCCCAAGCCGGCGCTAGATGGCTCGGCGGAGGCGCTGGTCGAGCTGGCCAGCAAGGATGCGGCATGAGTACGGCGCAAGCCAAAGCGGCTGCTGTAAACGCGACAGGGCAGGGCTCCAACCACGAGCCGGAACTCCGGGCCGGCCTGGCTGCCTTGGGCTTGGCGCTGTCAGACGAGCAGGTGCAAAAGCTGCTGACGTACCAGGCGCTGATCGGCAAGTGGAATCAGGTCTACAACCTCACGGCCGTGCGCGACCCGGCCGAAATGCTGACCCATCACTTGCTGGACAGTCTGGCGGCCGTGCCTGCCTTGCAGCGGCATTTGGCGGCGCAGGGCCAGAGCGCGGCCAAATTGCTGGACGTCGGCTCCGGCGCAGGCTTGCCGGGTGTGGTGTTCGCCATCTGTTTTCCTTTGCTGGCAGTGACTTGCGTAGACACCGTGGGCAAGAAAGCCGCCTTCATCAAGCAAGCCGGGTTGGCACTGGGCCTGCCCAATCTGACGGGTCTCCACGCCCGAGTCGAGACCCTGAAGGATGGGTCGTACGACGTGGTTTGCTCCCGGGCCTTCGCTTCGTTGGTGGATTTCACTGGTTGGTCAGCGGATGCACTGGCTCCGGGCGGTGTGTGGATGGCGCTCAAGGGCAAGCATCCTGCGGACGAGTTGGCTGCATTGCCAGCGTCTTTGGCGGTGCTCAAGGTCGAGCCTTTGTCCGTGCCGGGTCTGGATGCCGAACGCTGCATTTGCTGGTTGGGTCGGGCCTGAGCTCCTGGATTCGCTTTTTCGGCCAAGGGTTAGGAGCCTAGACGGGAGCGGGTTCGGATTCGGGTCCGGGGTCGGGATCGGGGCCGGGGCCGGGGCCGGGGAGGCGGGACGGGGCTGGGCGGCGTCAGCCTCATGGCGGCTACCGCAAATCGGCTGCCACCGCCCAGCCCCGTCCCGCCCGGGGCGCGGGAACCGGGTTCGGCTCGGCTTCGCCGTCGCCTGACTTGGTGCAGCCCTGCCAACCCAAGCCCCAGTGAACCGGGCGAGTTTTGCGCCTGTAATGCCGCCCACCGCAGCCCAGCTCATGCGCTGTCTGCGGACCCGTGTTTCACGTGAAACAGTCACCCCCAAAGCTGCTTGTGGTCCTGGGGGTCGGCAGCCGATTTGCGGTAGCCGCCATGAGGCAGCCGGCCCCCAGGGCCACAAGTAGCGAGCAAGGCAAGCGAGCCTCAATCCCCGAACCCGCTCCCGACCCCGGCCCCGACCCCGACCCCGACCCCGACCCCGACCCCGCTCCCGCTCCCGCTCCCGCTCCCGCTCCCGCTCCCGAACCCAGCCAGTCCAGAACAGCAACGCAAGGCAAGCAGAACAAGCCAGCTCAGCGCCTGACGTAAACTCAGCCCTCTTCAAACAAGGGTATCCATGCTGGGCTCATTCGCCGGTGTAGCCGACTACGGCGCTTTCGTGATCGCCATCATCGTCTTCCTGGCCATCCCCGGCCCGGGCAACCTCGCCTTGATCGCCTCCACCGGCAAGGGCGGCTTGGCCGGTGGAATGGGTTCTACCTTCGGCATCATCGCGGGCGACCAAGTGCTCCTGTGGGCCGCAGTCGCCGGCGTTTCCGCCCTCATGGCTGCCTACCCGGCAGCGCTCGCCACCGTTCAGTGGGCGGGCGCCGCGTACCTCGCGTGGCTGGGTTTCAAAATGCTGCGTGCCCAACCCGGCAGCGCACCCGTGCTGCAAATGAAGACCGGCCATTACTTTCGCCAGTCCCTTTTCATCACCTTGCTCAACCCCAAGGCCATCGTGTTTTACCTGGCCTTCTTCCCCCTCTTCATTGACCCGGCCCAGCACCGTGGACTCATCACCTTTGGCGTCATGGCCGCCACCATTGCCGCGCTGACTTTTTTGTACGGCCTGGCTGCTGTGCTGCTGGCTCACTTCTTGGCCGAGCGCCTGCGCGCCAGTCCGCGCGCCACCTCTGCCTTGAACAAGCTGGCCGGCATCTTCCTCATCGGCTTTGGCTTGAAGCTGGCCCTTTCAAAGTAATTTCAAGCAAGCCGCCCCGTTTCCATCGCTCTCCGCACCCGCATCCGCATCAACTCGCACATCGTCATGGCCAAAATATTCTGCATCGCCAACCAAAAAGGCGGGGTCGGCAAGACCACCACCACGGTCAACCTGGCTGCCGGCCTGGCGCAAGCGGGCCAGCGCGTGTTGATGATCGACCTGGACCCGCAGGGCAATGCCACCATGGGTTCGGGCGTGGACAAGCGCGACCTGACGCTCTCGGTTTACGACGTGCTGCTCGAATCCGCCTCGATTGAAGAGGCGAGGGTGAGCAGCCAAAAACTGATCGACGCCGGGTGCGGCTACGACGTGCTGGGCGCCAACCGCGAACTCGCCGGTGCCGAAGTCGAACTCGTGGATGTCGAACGGCGCGAAAAGCGCTTGCGTCTGGCGATTGACGAAGTCGCCAGCCAGTACGACTTCGTGCTGATTGACTGCCCACCTTCTTTGTCCATGCTCACGCTCAATGGCCTGTGCTGCGCGCACGGCGTCATCGTGCCGATGCAGTGCGAATACTTTGCGCTTGAAGGCCTCACGGATTTGATCAACACCATCAAGCAGGTGCACGCCAACTTGAACAAAGAGCTGATGGTGATTGGCCTTTTGCGCGTCATGTTTGACCCGCGCATCACGCTGCAAATGCAGGTCAGCGAGCAGCTGCAACAGCACTTTGCCGACAAGGTCTTCAAGACCGTGATCCCCCGCAACGTGCGCCTGGCCGAGGCGCCCAGCTTCGGCGTGCCGGGCGTGGTGTTCGACGCCGGCTCCAAAGGCGCGCAAGCCTATGTGGCCTTTGCCGACGAAATGGTCGAGCGCATCAAGGCCATGTGATGCTGCTTGCTATGCAAAAAGTAGCATCCCAGCCAGGCGAGCCGAGGCCTGCCGAGGTTTTGACTTTGCCAGGCTGGCAGGGCAGCGGCCCCGGCCATTGGCAAAGCCGCTGGGAGCAGTTGCACGGCTACACACGCGTCGAGCAGCACGACTGGGATCGCCCGCTGCGTGGCGACTGGACGGCGCGGCTCGAAGAGGTGCTGCTGGATTTGCCAGTCGCCCAGACGGACGCGCCTGCCGCCCAGGCAGCCCCCATCTTTTTAGTGGCGCACAGCCTGGGTTGCCTGCTGGTCGCCGCCTGGGCCGCGCATTCGCGCCACACGCATCGCGTTGCCGGTGCCTTGCTGGTGGCGCCGCCGGACGTCTCTACGCCCGCCTTGCAGCCAGTGCTGGCCAGCTGGGCCACGCTGCCCTTACAGCGCCTACCTTTCCCCTCTGTCGTCGTGGCCAGCCAGGACGATCCTTTTTGCAGCCTGGCGCGCGCGCATGAATTTGCAAAGGCCTGGGGCGCGCCCCAGGTGGACGCGGGCTGCGCTGGCCACCTCAATGCCGACAGCGGCCTGGGCGACTGGCCGCAAGGCCATGCGCATTTGACCCGGCTCATGGCCCTGGGCGCAGCGACTTCCATTTCAAACGTCCGCGCCTGATCGCCGGTTCGTCATCCATTTAAAGAACCGAAAGACACACCTCATGGTTACCAAGAAACCCAAAGGCCTGGGCCGCGGACTGCAAGCCCTGCTGGGTCCCACGGCGGTTGAATCTGCCAACGCGCTGGACAACGCCAACGCCGCCAGCCCGGGCGTGCCCGCGTCCTTGCTGCTGACCGACATGGTGGCCGGCCAGTACCAGCCGCGCACCCGCATGGACGAAGGCGCGCTCTACGAGCTGGCCGAATCCATCAAGGCGCAGGGCATCATGCAGCCGATTTTGGTGCGGCGACTGACGTCCGGCCCCAACGACGGCAAGTACGAAATCATTGCTGGCGAGCGGCGCTTTCGGGCGTCCAAGCTGGCCGGGCTGGACAGCGTGCCCGTGCTGGTGCGCGACGTGCCTGACGAGTCGGCCGCCGCGATGGCGCTGATTGAAAACATCCAGCGTGAGGACCTCAACCCGCTCGAAGAAGCGCAAGGCTTGCAGCGTCTGGTCAAGGAGTTCGGCCTCACGCATGAGCTCGCTGCCCAAGCCGTGGGCCGCTCGCGCAGTGCTGCCAGCAACTTGCTGCGGCTTTTGAACTTGGCCGAGCCGGTGCAAACCATGCTGATGGCCGGCGACATCGACATGGGTCATGCGCGCGCACTGCTGGCCCTGGACCGCGCCACGCAAATCACCGCGGCCAACCAGATCAACGCGCGCAAGCTGTCGGTGCGCGAAGCAGAAAGCCTGGTCAAAAAACTCAGCGCCGAGTTCTCGCTCACGCCGCAAAAAGTGGGCAAGGAAAAGTCACGCGACACCCGCCGGGTGGAAGAAGAGCTGGCCGACCTCTTGATGGCCGAAGTGGAAGTGCGTATCAAAAAGCAGGTCAAGCGTAACGGCCGCCGCGAAGACGTCGGCGAACTCGCGATCCAGTTTTCATCGATGGATGAGCTCAATGGCTTGATCGAGAAATTGCGCGGTAAGTCCTGAGCGCACCGGGGACAAGCACAGCCTGCATTCGGCAGGACTGAAGTGCACGCTACATTCTTGGCATGCCCCACGACGTCAACCTGATCGCCATTCTTGCCGCCGGCTTTGGCCTGGCGCTGGTGCTTGGCGTCGGGGCGAGCATGTTGCGCATGCCTCCCTTGGTGGGTTATCTCTTGGCAGGCGTGTTGATCGGCCCGGCCACCCCGGGCTTTGTGGGCGACATGAGCCTGGCTGCGCAACTCTCCGAGATCGGCGTCATGCTGCTGATGTTCGGCGTTGGCCTGCACTTTTCAATCGACGACCTGATGGCGGTGCGGCGCATTGCCGTGCCTGGCGCACTGGTGCAAATCGGCGTGGCCACGGTGATGGGCTGGGTGGTGGCCGGCATTTGGGACTACGACCTGGGCGCCGGCCTGGTGTTTGGCCTTTGCCTCTCGGTGGCCAGCACGGTGGTGCTGCTGCGCGCGCTTGAGGCGCGCGGCGTGCTGCAGTCGCTCAACGGCCGCATCGCCGTGGGCTGGCTGGTTGTTGAAGACCTGGTGATGGTGCTGGTGCTGGTCCTGCTGCCACCGCTGGCCGGCTTTTGGCAAGCCAATGGGCAAGGCGACACCAGCGCGCTGTGGCAAACCTTGGGCTGGACCTTGCTCAAGGTCGGCGCCTTCATTGCCGCCATGCTGGTGGTGGGCCGCTGGGCTTTCCCCAAGGCGCTGTGGGCCATCACGCGCACCGGTTCACGCGAGCTGTTTACGCTGGGCGTGGTGGCCGCCGCGGTGGGCGTGGCCTTTGGCGCGGCCAAGCTGTTCGACGTGTCCTTTGCGCTGGGCGCATTTTTCGCCGGCATGATGATGCGCGAGTCCGAGTTCAGCCACCGCGCAGCCGACGAATCGCTGCCGCTGCGCGACGCCTTTGCCGTGCTGTTTTTTGTGGCGGTCGGCATGCTGTTCGAGCCTTCGGTGATTTGGGAGCAACCGCTCAAACTGCTGCTGGTGGTGGCCATCATCATGATCGGTAAAACAGTGGCCGCCGTGGCGCTGGTGCTGCTCATGCGCTACCCGCTCAACACCGCGCTCACCGTGGGCGTGAGTCTGGCGCAGATCGGCGAGTTCTCTTTCATTTTGGCTGGCCTGGGCGTGGCGCTGAACGTGTTGCCCAAGGAAGGGCAGAGCCTGATCCTGGCCGCCGCCCTCATTTCCATTGCGGCCAACTCAGCCTTGTTCGCCGCCATTGCACCCGTGCAAGCCTGGCTGCGCCGCCGCTCGCCCTGGGTGCGCCGCATGGAGGCGCGCGACGACCCGCTGGCCGAGTTGCCACAGTCCACAGACCCGCGCCTTTTGACCGGCCACGTCGTTGTGGTCGGCCACGGCCGGGTGGGCCAGACCATCACCGACGCGCTGCGCCAGCAAGGACGCGCCGTGGTGGTGCTGGAGCAAAGCCGTGAGCGGGTGGAAGCGTTGAGGGCGGCGGGGGTGGCCGCCGTGCAAGGCGACGCGCTGGAGCCCGAAGCCCTGGTGCAGGCCCACGTGGCCCGCGCCGCCCAATTGGTGCTGGCCCTGCCTGATGCGCAAGACGCGCAGCACATCGTGGCACTGGCCCGGCAACTCAACGCGCAGATCGAAGTGGTGATCCGCGCCCGCAGCGGTGATGAAGCAGACCTGCTGCGTCAGTCAGGTTTGGGCACAGTCTTTACGCCAGAGCACGAAGTGGCCCAAGCCATGCTGAAGCATTTGACCTCCAAGAATTGACAGCCGACGAGAAGGGCTGCCCCCTCTAAGCCACCAACGAGCCTATGGACGCTGCGGGGTCTGCCGGTGGCGACCGATGTCTGGTACCCCAGTCTGAGGGCGACGCCGGCAGGCCCCGCAGCGGCGCGCCACCTCACAGAGTCTTGAAACGGTTCAGAGCGAGAAAATCTTCCCCGGATTCAGAATGTTCTTCGGGTCCAAAGCCCGCTTGATGGTGCGCATCATCTCGACTGCGCCATCGCCCGTCTCGGCCACCAAAAAGTCCATCTTGTGCAAGCCCACACCGTGCTCGCCGGTGCAGGTGCCTTCCAGCGCCAGCGCGCGGCTCACCAGCTTGTGATTCAGACCTTCGGCCGTTACGCGTTCTTGCGGCTGAGTGGGGTCGATCAAATAACCGAAGTGGAAATTGCCGTCGCCCACATGGCCGACCAAGAAGTACGGAATGCCGCTGGCATCCGCCTCAGCCACTGAATCCAGCAGGCAATCGGCCAAACGCGAAATCGGCACGCAGGTGTCGGTCGAAATCACGCGGCAGCCCGGCCGGCTTTGCATGGCGGCAAAGTAAGCGTTGTGCCGCGCGGTCCACAGGCGCGTGCGCTCTTCAGGCGTGCTCGCCCATTCAAAGGCATTGCCGCCATGGCCGCTGGCGAGTTCTTGCACCAGCTCGGCCTGCTCCTTCACGCTGGCCGGTGAGCCGTGAAACTCCATCAGCAGCATGGGCTCTTCACGCAGCGTGAGCTTGGAATGCTTGTTGACCATGCGCACCGAATTGGCGTCGATCAACTCCACGCGCGCAATCGGCACACCCAGCTGAATCACTTCAATGGTGGTGCGCACGGCAGCTTCAATGCTCGGGAAAGAGCACACCGCCGCAGAAATCGCTTCGGGCAAAGGGTAGAGCTTGACCGTGACTTCGGTGATCACGCCCAGCGTGCCTTCGCTGCCCACCATCAGGCGCGTCAGGTCGTAGCCGGCGGATGATTTTTTGGCCCGCGTCCCGGTGCGAATCACTTCGCCATTGGCGGTGACCACTTCAAGCGCCAGCACGTTCTCGCGCATGGTGCCGTAGCGCACGGCGTTCGTGCCGCTGGCGCGCGTGGCGCTCATGCCGCCCAGCGTCGCGTCCGCACCCGGGTCGATGGGGAAGAACAGGCCCGTGCTTTTGACCTCTTCATTGAGCTGCTTGCGCGTCACGCCCGGCTGCACCGTCACGGTCAGGTCTTCGGCGTTGATGCTGAGCACACGGTTCATGCGGCTCATGTCGATGCTGATGCCGCCTTGCACGGCCAGCAAATGGCCTTCAAGCGAAGTGCCGACGCCAAAGGGAATCACCGGCACATTGAACTGGCTGGCGAGTTTGACGACCTCGGCCACGTCGCCTGTACTCTCGGCAAACACCACGGCCGCAGGCGGTGGCGAGGCAAAAGAGGATTCGTCCTTGCCATGCTGCTCGCGCACGATGAGCGCCGTCGAGCAGCGCTCGGCAAAGCGGGCTTTGAGCGCATCAATCAGCGCGGCAGGGGTTTCGCGCTGGGCGATCTCGGGCAGCAGGTGGCTGGGCAGGGGGGCGTTCATGTTTTGTCTCCTCGGGGCCGGACAGTTTACGATCAAAGCTCTTATTTCACCTTCTCGAAACGGTCGTGCCCATGTCCAAACGTCTCACGCAAATAGCCACCCGTACCGGCGACGACGGCACCACCGGCCTGGGCGACAACACGCGTGTGGCCAAAGACCATTTGCGCGTGCAAGCCATGGGCGATGTGGACGAGCTGAATTCGAACATCGGCGTGCTGCTGTGCGAAGACATGCCGGGCGATGTGCGCGAGCTTTTGGTCGAGGTGCAACACCAGCTGTTCAACCTGGGTGGTGAGTTGTCCATCCCGGGCTTTGAATTGCTCAAGCCCGAGGCCGTGGCCCTGCTGGACGAGGCTCTGGCCCGCTACAACGCCACGCTGCCGCGCCTGGCGGAGTTCATCTTGCCGGCCGGCACACGGGCTGCATCACTGGCGCATGTGTGCCGCACGGTGGCGCGGCGGGCCGAGCGGGCGGTGGTGTCACTGGGCGCTGCCGAGCCTTTGAAAGAAGCGCCGCGCCAGTACCTGAACCGGCTGAGTGATCTGCTCTTTGTATTGGCCCGCGTGCTCAACCGCCTGAACGGCGGGGACGACGTGTACTGGAAAAGTGAGCGCCTGGCGCGGGGCTCTCAGGACGACGACGCTGCGGCGTGATCCTGGCTGCGCCGTAAAAACCGTCCAGCCCGGCTGCTCGTGGCGCGGCCTTGCTCGGTGTAGCTCAGCACACCGTTGACCCAGACCTGCTCGATGCCTTCGCTGAACTGGCGGGGCGACTCAAAACTCGCCAGGTCGCGCACCCGCACCGGGTCGAACACCACGACGTCGGCAAATGCGCCAGCGGCCAGGATGCCGCGCCCCGCCAGCTTGAACTGCCGCGCCGACAGGCCCGTCATTTTGTGGATGGCGGTCTCCAGGTCGAGCACGCCTTTCTCGCGCCAGTAAGCGGCCAGCACTTTCGGAAAAGCGCCCCACAGCCGGGGGTGCGGCCGCTCGTCATGCGGCAGGCCGTCCGAGCCGATCATGCTCAAGGGGTGCTTGATGACGCGCTCCACATCGTCTTCATGCATCTGGAAATAGCAGGCCAGGCCGGGCATCAAACGCCGGCAGGCATCGACTTGCGAGAGGCCCCATTCAGCCGCTATCGCCTTGAGGTAACGCCCGCCCATTTCAGGGTGCGGCTGGCTGCTGGTGATCAACACCTCAATCACGCCGTCGACCAGGTCTTCGCGCAGCACCGTCGAGCCGGCGGTGTAGGGGTAGACGTCCATGGCCACGGATTGGCTGCGTGCCAGTTCTTCGACCAGCGCCAGCGTCTGGCGCGTGCGGCCCCAGTTGGCCGCGCCCGCGCATTTGTGGTGCGACAGGATCAGCGGCAAGCCGCCCTGGCGCGCGGTGAGTGCGGCTTCCTGCAGGGCTTCCAGAATGCCGGCGAGCTCGTCGCGGATGTGCGTGGCGTACACGCCGCCGCCGCGTGCGGCGGTGGTGGCCAGTGCGGTCAGCTCGGCCTGGTCGGCGGCATAAGCCTCTTTGTAAAACACGCCCGACGACAGACCGAGTGCGCCGGCTGCCATGGCCGCTTCCAGATCTTGCGACATGGCCTCGGTCTCGGCAGGTGTGGCGGCGCGGTTCAGGTCGACCATGTGCCGCATGCGCAAGGCGGTGTGGCCCATCAGGGCGGCCACGTTCACGGCGGGCTCGGCTGCGTTCACGGCGGCCGCATAGTCGGCCATGCTGGCGTGGCGAAACTGCGCATGACCCAGCAAGGACAGCGGCGCTTGCGCCTGGCCAGTCACCACAGGCACCAGGGAAATGCCGCAGTTGCCGACCACCACCGTGGTCACGCCTTGCGACAGCTTGGGCAGCATCTCCGGGCGGTCCAGCACGGCCGCGTCGTCATGCGTGTGCACATCAATGAAGCCGGGCGCGATCACCTTGCCGCTGCAGTCAAAGACCTGGGGCGTCAAACCTTCAAGGTCCGGAATGTTCAGTTGACCGGGCAGGGCCAGCGCCTGAATGCGATCGTCCACCAACAGCACATCGCCCACCCAGCCGGCGTGCTGCTGGCCGTCCACGATGAGGCCGTTTTGAAGCAAGGTCACACGGCGCATCTCAAGGGCCTTTCGGGGGGTCGGAGGGCGGCAGCGCGAAGCCGGTGTACTCCGCGCTGTCAAAGCCGTGCTTGTGCAGCAGCTGCTTGAAGGGTTGCATGCCCAGCACCACTTGCGGGCCTAGTTTTTGGGCCAGGCGCACCATCAAAATTTCAATCACCAGCAGGTGCGCCAGATAAGCCTCGGTGCCGACGCGCATCACGGCATCGGGCGGCACCGTCACTGCCAGCACCAGGTCGGCCATCTGGGCCAGGGGCGTGTCCGGTTGCGTGAGCGCCACCACGGTGGTGCCATGCGAGCGGGCAAAGTGCGCGGCTTCCAGGGTGTAAGGCATGCGCCCCACGTGCGAGATCACAAAAGCCACGCCACGCGGGCCCAGCGTGCTGGCTGACACCAGCTGCTGGTGCGCATCAAAAATCGCGTTGGCCGTGCGGCCCATGCGAAAGAGTCGGCTTTGCAGCTCGCTGGCCGTGAAGCTGGACGCCGCGCCCACCGAATAGCAGTCGATGCGCTCGGCCGTGGCCAGCTTGTCCACCACGCGGTCTATGGTTTCAGGGTCAATGCGCCGGCCCAAATCGGTGAGGGACGACACGGCGGCGCGGATGATTTTTTCAGAGACTTCGGCAGCGCTGTCTTCATTGCCCACGCTGCGGTGCAGCTGCGAGCCCGACAGCGCCAGGTCTTGCGCCAGCGCGAACATGAATTCACGCACCGAGTCAAAGCCAAAGGCACGGCAAGTGCGCACCACGGTGGGCATGGACACCTGCGCGGCCAGCGCCAGTTGCTCGACGGTGCCCGACGCTGCGGCGCTGGGGTCTTGCAGCATGCGCTCGACCACTTTTTGCTGGGCGGCCGGCAAGTCGGGCAGGCTGCTGCGCAGTCTTTGCAGCAGCGGCAGGGGCGCGGAGTTCATGGACGTGTTCATCAAAATGCCGTGCTGATGGCGCCGGTCAGCGTCCAGTCGCGGTCCACCAGGGCCATCCAGCGCCACTTGTCAAAGGTGGTGCAAGGGTGCGAGATGCCCAGGCCGACGCGGTCGCCGACTTGCGGTGCAGCGCTGGTTGCGAAGTGCGCGGGGTCAAAGCGCAGATACGCATGTTGGTCGTTGAGCGCGCTGATGCGCCAGCCAGCGGGTGCGGCCTGCGCTTGCCGCGTGCCGCGCGGTGCAAACAGCGTGACCATGGGCAGCTCCAGGTCATAAGAGATGTCGCGCCGACCGCAGGTGAGCAAGGCCAGCCCGGGCTCGGGCACCGACTGCACCTGTGTCCACACGCAAATGGCGGGCAGCAAGGAGCTGCTCAGGTTCTCACGCTTTTCAACTTGCGTCATGAAGCGGTGGTAATTGCCGTGGTCGTGCGTGAGGTAGCAGCCTGAACGCAGCACGCCGCGCACGCGCGGGCCAGCGTCCAGCTGGACTTGCAGCATGGGAATCACCAGGTCAAACACCGCTGAGCCACCCGCGCTCACGATCACATCGTCGCCTTCAAACAGCGCTTGCCGGTGGCAGGTCTGTACCACCTCGACCACGCGCCGCACCAGTGCTGTGACGGCCTGGCTGTCGTGCGCGCTGTCGCAGGTGGCCACGCCACCTTCGTAACATTCAACGCCGCCCAGCGACACCGCCTTGGAGGCCGCCAGCGCGTGCGCCAGGGCCATGGCTTGGTCCAGCGTGCGGCAACCGGTGCGCTGGCCGGCAATGCCCATTTCAAGCAGCACGTCAAAAGGCCGGCTGGCCCGGCGGCGTGCGGCCCAGTCTTCAATCAGGGCCAGCTGGGCCAGCGAATCAACCAGGAACCACACGCGTAGATCGGGGTGCGCTGCCAGCAGGGCCTGCAAGCCGTCCAGGTCGGCGTCGCTCAGCACCTGGTTGGCAATGATGATGCGGCGCGCGCCTGCAGCCACGCCCATGCGGGTTTGAAACACCGTGGCAAAGGACAAACCCCAGGCGCCCGCCGCCAGTTGACGCTGGCACAGCTGCGGCGACATGGGCGTCTTGCCGTGCGGCGCCAGCCACACGCCCTTGCGCGCTGCAAAGGACTGCATCCAGGCCAGGTTGTGCTGCAGCGCGTCTTCTGAAATGACGGCCAGCGGAAAGGCCAGGTCATTGGCCAGCACGTTCCAGTGCTTGCCCGCCAGCTCGCTGGCCAGGCACGGCCCGGCGTGCGCGGGATAGCTTTTGCTGCTGTGGTCGAGGGTGAAGTCAGTCGTCATGAAAGTGAAGGGAGGTCATCGCGCCAGCAGGCCGTCCAGTGCTCGGCTTGCAGCTGGCGCAGGGGCGCCACATGCTGCGCGCAGGCATCGACCGCGTGCGGGCAACGGGTGCGAAACACGCAACCCGAAGGCGGGTGCGTCGGGCTGGGCAAATCGCCTTGCAGCAATGGAATATGGCGGCGCAGCGTCGGGTCGGGTTGGGGCGCAGCCGCCAGCAGGGCTTGCGTGTAGGGGTGTTGGGCGTGTGAGTATAAAAGTCGGGTCGGCGCAATTTCCATCACGCGGCCCAGGTAGAGCACCACCACGCGGTCGCACAGGTACTCGACCACGTCCAGGTCATGCGAGATGAACAGCAGCGTGAGGCCCAGCTGGTCTTTGAGCTCGCCCAGCAGGTTGACCACCTGCGCCTGAATGGACACATCGAGCGCACTCAAAGGCTCGTCCGCCACGATGAAATTCGGCTCGACCGCCAGTGCCCGCGCAATGCCGATGCGCTGGCGCTGGCCGCCCGAAAACTCATGCGGAAAACGATCGGCATGTTCAGGGCGCAGGCCCACTTGCTCGAGCAGGGCGTGAATGCGCGGCAGGCGCTCGGCGCCCTTGGCCAGGCCGTGTGTGTCCAGCGCTTCATCCAGCACCTGCCGAATGCGCATGCGCGGGTTCAGGCTGGCGTAGGGGTCCTGAAAAATGATCTGGATGTCTGCACGCAGCGGCCGGTAAGCGTTGGCGGACAGCGCCGCCAGGTCCAGCGTCTGCCCGCCCTCCGGGGCGTAAAGCATCTGCCCGGCCGTGGGGTCGCTCAAGCGCGTCAGCAGGCGGCCAATGGTGCTCTTGCCCGAGCCTGATTCGCCCACCAGGCCCAAGGTTTCGCCGCGCCGGATTTCAAAGCTCACATCCTGCACCGCGCGCACCGGGTGCTTGCCTTTGCCGAAGTGCTTGGTCAGGCCGCGCACTTCGATCAGGTTGTGCAAGTTCTCGTTTGTATTCATGACTGAGCCTCCTGCACGTCCGGCACGTCCTGTGCGTCCAGCGATGCCTGCACTACGGGGCAGCGCAGGCGGGCCTCGGCATGGACGACCGCCAGGCTGGGCATGTGCGTTTCGCATGCCGCCACGCGCTGCGTGCAGCGCGGCGCAAAGGCGCATCCCGGCGGCGGCGCCATGGGGCTGGAGACCTGGCCCGGGATAGCGGTTAGCTTGGGCCGCTGGTGTGCAGCAGCGGCGCTGGAAGTGATGCCAGCATGGGTCGCGGCCGCTGCCTTGCGGCGGGCCACGCCCGGCAGGCAGGCCAGCAGGCCGCGCGTGTAGGGGTGCAGGGGCGCGTCAAACAGGGCGTGCACAGGCGCTGATTCCACGATGCGGCCGGCGTACATCACGGCCACGGCGTCAGCGTACTGCGCGACCACGCCCAGGTTGTGGGTGATGAACAAAAGGCTCATGCCGGTTTCTTTTTGCAGGCGGCCCATCAAGGCCAGGATCTGCGCCTGCACGGTCACGTCCAGCGCGGTGGTCGGCTCATCGGCCACCAGCAGCGTCGGCTGGCAGGCCATGGCCAGCGCAATCATCACGCGCTGACGCATGCCGCCTGACAGCTGGTGCGGGTATTCATGCACGCGTTGCGCTGCGGCCGGAATCTCGACCATCTCCAGCATGCGCAAGGCGTGGGCCATGGCCGCGCGGCGGTCCATGTGCAG
This sequence comes from Polaromonas sp., assembly GCA_040400945.1. GTDB lineage: Bacteria > Pseudomonadota > Gammaproteobacteria > Burkholderiales > Burkholderiaceae_C > Polaromonas. The sequence continues at coordinate 104,886 of JBBAPG010000003.1, forward strand.
GTGCAAGCGGGCCGACTCGGCAATTTGCTCACCCACCGACAGCACCGGGTTCAGGCTGGTCATGGGCTCTTGAAAGATCATCGCCATCTCGTTGCCGCGCAACCGCCGCCTGTCGTTCTCGGGCAGGGCCAGCAGGTTCACGCGCTGGCCGTCGCGCTGCACAAACCAGGCTTCACCTTCCACGCGCGCTTGCGAGGTCTTGGCATGCAGGCCCATGAGGGTGAGGCTGGTCACTGACTTGCCAGAGCCCGACTCACCGACCAGGGCCAGCGTTTGCCCCGGCGCGACGCTGAAGGAGACGTCGGCCACGCTTTGCACGCGGCCGGCGTCGGTGGCAAATGATGTGGAGAGCCCGCGCACCTCCAGTCGTGGCGTGCTCATGTGGCTTTCTTGAGTTTGGGGTCCAGCATGTCGCGCACGCCGTCGCCCAGCAGTTGCAGCGACAAGGCGGTCAGCACGATCGCCAGACCGGGGCTGAGGATGGTCCAGAGGGCTTTGTCGGCATATTCCAGGCTGCCGGCAATCATGGTGCCCCAGGTCGGAATGTCGGGCGGCACGCCCACGCCTAAAAAGGACAGGCCCGCTTCGGCCAGGATGGCGTAGGCAAAGATGAAGGTCAGCTGCACCAGGATGGGCGACATGAGGTTGGGCAGGATGTGCGACCACAAGATGCGGTGCGTGCGCACGCCCAGGGCGCGCGCGGCGTCCACAAACAAAAGCTCGCGCAGCACCAGCGTGGCGGCGCGCACCACACGGGCCACGCGCGGCGTGTAAACAATCACCAGCGCCAGCATCACGTTCCACAGTGACACGCCCAGGATGGACACGAGTGCTATGCCCAGCAAGATGTCGGGAAAGGACATCATGGCGTCCACCAGGCGCATCAGGGGCGCGTCCAGCCGGCGGAAAAACCCGGCCAGCACACCCATGAGCGTGCCCAGCAGCACAGCGCCCAGCGCGGTGATGCTGCCGATCAAGAGCGAATAGCGCGCGCCATGCACGATGCGCAGCATCACGTCGCGGCCCAGCTCGTCGGTGCCGGCCCAGTGCCCTGCGGATGGCGCCAGGAGTCGGCTGCTGACGGCCAGCGCGTTGGGGTCGGCGTCTGAGAGCAGCGGGAACAAGAGCGCCACGCCCACCAGGGCCAGCAGCACCAGGGCCGAGGCCAGCACGATCTTGCGCGAGAAAAGCCGGCGCGCGGCGCGCATCATGGGCTCGGCGCGTTCAGCCCAGCTCAGGCCTGTGCTCATGGTGCTTCCATCCGGATACGCGGGTCGGCCAGGGTGTAGAGCAGGTCAATCATCAGGTTGATGAAGACGTAAATCGCGGCGATGACCAGCAAGGTGCCTTGAATGACCGGGTAGTCCCGTCGCAACACGGCGCGAACCACCAGGTTGCCCACGCCAGGCAAATTAAAAACGGTCTCTGTGACCACGGTGCCGCCAATCAAGAGCGCCAGCGTCAGGCCCAGCACCGTGATGATGGGCACCCAGGCATTGCGCAGCACATGGCGCACCACCACCACCCGCTCGGGCAGGCCCTTGGCGCGCGCCGTGCGCACATAGTCTTCGCCCAGAATGTCCAGCATGGAAGCGCGTGTGAAGCGAATGATGAGCGCCGAGTTCAGCACGCCCAACACCAGCGCCGGCAGCGCCAGGTGGTACAGACGCTGCCCCAGGTGCATGCCCGGATCGCCGTAGCCCGAAGCGGGGAACCAGCCCAGGTAGACCGCAAAGAACTGGATCAGCAGCAGGCCCATCCAGAAGCTGGGAACGCTGGCGCCCAGCATGGCCAGACCGCTGAGCAGCTGGTCCGTCCAGCTGCCGCGCCAGATCGCCGCCGCCATGCCCAGCGGCACGCCAATGCCCGCGGCAATCGTCAAGGAAAAGAGCGCCAAGAAAAGCGTGGGCTCAGCCCGCTCCAGCAGCGCCTGCGCCACCGGACGCTGCAAAAAAATGGACTGCCCCAGGTTGCCCTGAAACAGCTCGCCCAGCCACAGCATGAACTGGGTGCCCAGGGGCTTGTCCAGGCCGTACTGCTGACGCACCTGGGCAATGTCCTGCGCGGTGGCCTGGTCGCCCAGCAGCAGAGCCACCGGGTCGCCGGCGGCCAGCCGCGTCAGCAGGAACACCAGCACCGCGACGATGGCCAGCACCACCGCGGCGCCGCCGAGGCGGGCCAGCAAGAACCTCACTTGCTCAGGCCTGCATTCCAGAAGAAGGGCCACACGGAAGGCGTGTAGTTCTCCAGCTTGGCCGAGCGTGCCGACAAAGCATTGAACTTGCCGACTTCCACAAACGGCACTTCGTCATAGACGACTTGCTGCACCTTGCCCCACAGCGCGCCGCGCTTGGCGATATTGGTCTCTTGGTTGAAGGCCGACAGGCTGGCTTTTTTGGCCGCGCTGTCCCACCAGCCGGGTGCGCCATCGCCCAATTGCGGCGGCGACAGCATCGGCTCAGGGAACAAGCCCGAATGTGTGAAGTACACGTCCCACAGCTTGGCGTCGTTGCGGCGCTGCACCAGCGTCGCCCAGTCCACCACTTGCAGCTCGGCCTTGAAGCCAGCTTTTTTGAGTTGCTCGGCCATCACCAGCGCCATGTTGTAGTGGAACTCGTACTGGCGGCTGGCCATGATGCGCACGGTCTGGCCCTGGTAGCCCGCCTTGGCGGCCTGCTCCTTGGCTGCTGCCGGGTTGCGCTCGTTGTAGAGCGCGCTGCCCGCGTCCGAGTAGTAAGGCGTGCCTTTGGGGAAGAAGTTGGGCTCGACCGTGAAAAAGCGCGTGTCGCCGAAGGCCGCAGCCATCATTTCGCCGTCACCCATGGCCGTGCGAACGGCGCGGCGCAGGGGTTGGGAGCTCAGCACACCTTCTTTGGTGTTGAAGACGATGTAGGGAAAGCCGAAGTTCTTGGTGACGATGGGCACCACGCCGGCACCGGCTTTTTCGATGCGGCTGGTGGCTTCCACGGGCAGCAGGTCCGCGTACTGGAACTGGCCAGACAAAGAGCCTTCGAGGCGTGTGTTCGCGTTGGGCACGGGCACGAAGCGCAACTCGTCCAGCACCGCTTCGCGGCGTCCGGCGTAGCCGCTGGGCGCTTCCTTGCGGGCGCTGTAGCCGTCGTGGCGCACCAGCACCGTGTACTGGTCGGGCCGGCGCTCCTTGAACTTGTAAGGGCCTGTGCCTATGAATTCTTTAAGCTGCGGCGCAATGCTTTCCTTGGCCATGATGCCGGCCATGCCGCTGGGCAGCGCGAGCTGGGCCAGCAAAGGCGCATAGGCGGTTTTCATCTTGAGCTCGATGCCATAACTGCCGTTGGCGCTGATCGAGGCCATTTCCTTGGCCACGGCCTTGCCGCGCGGCGTCATCTCCATCCAGCGGTTGAGCGAAGCCACCACGTCGTCGGCGTTGAGCTCGCGGCCGTTGTGCAGCTTGACGCCCTTGCGCAAGGTGATGCTGTAGCTCAGGCCGTCCTTGGATACCTTGGGCAGGCTTTCGGCCAGCATCGGGGCGATCGCCCAGTTGGCATCGAAGGTGTACAGCGGCTCATACACGTGCTGCATGATGGTGCCCACCAGGTCAGCCGTGCTGGCCATGGGGTCCAGTGATTGCGGCTCGCCCACCATGGCCAGGTTGGCTGCGCCGCCTTTGGCGGGCGCCGCCAAGACGGCCGCGCCAGAGGTCAACACGGCCACAGCCAGGGCGAGTTGTCCGAGCTGGCCGCACCACTGACGGCGTGCGGAATGGGAGAAAGGCGATGAATTCATAAAGACTCCATTAAAGTAATAGAATTACAGAGGCCGATGGTATTTGAGGAAAAAACCAGTATTCATCGGGTTTTCACCTAGCAATCTGTTAATTTATTACATAAAACGAGAGTTGTTCATGTCCAAAGTAGAAATGTTGGGCCAATCTCCACTGGCCTCAGACCGTCAGATTCGCCCGCTTTCGCCGGCCACCCGGGCAGGCGACTTCGTGTTTGTTTCAGGCCAGGTGCCGACCGACGAGAACGGCCAGGTCATCGTGGGCGGCATCGAGGCGCAGACTCGGCGTGTCTTCGACCGCCTGCAAGAAGCTCTGGCCCTGGCCGACTGCACCCTGGCGGACGTGGCCAAGGTCAGCGTGTGGCTGGACGATGCGCGTGACTTCGCCGCCTTCAACCGGGTCTACATGGAATGCTTTGGCAGCCACCGGCCTGCGCGCTCTACCGTCGAGTCGCGCCTGATGATCGACGCCAAGGTCGAGATGGACGTGACGGCCTACAAGCCGCGCTGAGTTCCCAGTTGATTCAGGCGCTGCCTACCAGGGCGCCATAGGCACGGCGCGTGGCGGGCGTCACGCTCTCCAGCACCTTGGCATAGGCGGTCTTGTGCCGCACCAGCAAGCGCGCCGAGGCGACGCCGCGAGACTTGCAAAACCAGTGGCAGCTGTGCTGCATCAAAAATAGCTCTGCACTCAAGGTGTAAGCGCGTGAGCGGGCGGCGCTGTCGTCACCGCTGGCCAGGGCTTGCTCTTCTTGCTCCGCATCGGTATCTGCGTGCACCACGCGGGCAATGCCATCCGCATGCAGCGCCAGCAGCGCGCGCATGTCCAGGCTGCTGCGCGGCAGCCAGGCGGCAGCTTCGCTCAGGGGCCAAGGCAGGCGGTTCACACGGGTGTCGGCTTCGGCTTCCAGCGCAAAGCTCTGGGCCAGTTGCGCGAACTGGGTGCTGAGCTTTTTCTCGGCCGCGCCCAGCAACTGCCAGATGGACGCGCGGCGTTGTGCGTCGGCTTCACCCAGGGCGCGTTGGTAGCCTTCGGTCAGCGTCTCCAGCAGCTTTTCAATATCGAATTGCGCCAGGTGCATGCCCAGCAATCGGATGCGCCTGCGCTCGGCGCGGGACTTGAGCGTGTGCAGGGCGAAGGCGGCCAGCGCCGTCAGGACAAAAGTTTCCATGCAATCGATCTTGGCTATCGGGGGGGCTTTAAAGCGGTGAGCTTCAAAAGGGCGCCCAGTGTAGGGCGCTGCTTGGCTGGCGTGTGGCTAGCGCGAGGCTTCGCTGCTCGTGGTCGTCTTGCTGACTTCGCCAGCGTTGGCCGCTGCCGCCGGCTTGCGGCTCATCAGCAAGATGCCCGCCGACACCGTGGCCAGCGCGGCCAGGAGGCCCGGCGTTACGCTTTCTTTGAGCCACAGCGCGCCAAACACCAGCGCAAAGATGGGCGTGAGAAAAACGAACACCGAAACCTGCGTGGCCGGGTAGCGGCCCAGCAGCCACATCCAGGCGAGGTAGCTGGCAAAAGCGCCCACCACCGTTTGCAGCAGCAGCGACCCCCAGGCAAAGGGGCTGAAGCTCCATTGCCACACCTCACCCAAGGCCAGAGACACAAAGGGGAACACCGCCGCGCTCACGGCGAGTTGGTAGAACAATAATTTTTCAGCCGAGATGCGGGCGAGCTGCGAGCTGCGGATCACCACCGTCGTCAGGCCCCACAGCATGCCGGCCGCGAGGCCCAGCAAGTCGCCGCGCAGCGTGCTCGCGCCGTGGGCAGTCAGGCCTTCACGCAGTGCAAACAGCACGGCCGCAAAAGCTGCAAAGAGGCCCAGCCATTGCAAGCCGCGCAGGCGCTCCGAGCGCACCCACAGCGGCACCAGCAAAGCCACCCAGAAGGGCGAGGTGTACAAAAACACCGTCAGGCGCGAGGCACTGGTGTGCTGCAGCCCGAGGTAGATGCAGGCGAACTCCGCCGCGAACAAAGCGCCCGCCAAAAGGCCGGCTTTGCCCGAGCCGTCAAATGCCCACAAGCTGACGCCGCGCCAGCGGCACCACAGCCACAGCAGCGCCGTGGCACCCGCCAGGCGCAGCGAAGCCTGGAACATGGGCGGCAGCTCGGCCATGGTGGCTTTGATCAGCACCTGCTGAAAGCCCCAGAAGAAACAGCAGGCCAGCAAGATGCCGACTGCGAGCGGATCAAGATGCGTCTTGCGCATGTCAGGCTTCACTTGCAAAAGATCAAAGCGGATGCTCGGTGTAGAACTTGCCGCCGTGGTACAGCAGCGGCGCCACGCCGCTTTGGTGCGCGCAGCGCTCAACCTCGCCGACAAAGATGACGTGGTCGCCTTCTTCGTAGCGGCTGCGGTTGAAGCATTCAAAGGTGGCGGCAGCGCCTGCCAGCAGCGGCGCACCGCAGGCGCCTTGAGTGAAGTCAACGCCATTCCAGCGGTCTTCGCGTTTGCTGGCAAATCGTTCGGCCAGCTCTTTTTGGTCGGCCGCCAGGATGTTGATGGCGTAGTGCGAGCCGGTGCTGAACGCGGGCATGGAGCCTGCTGAGCGGCCCAGGCTCCAGAGGACCAGAGGGGGTTCCATGGAGACGGAGTTGAAGGAGTTGGCCGTCAAGCCGACCAGCACGCCGCTGGCCGTGCGCGCCGTGACGATGGTCACGCCCGTGGCGAACATGCCTAACGCGGCGCGGAACTCGGGCCGTGTGAAGTCCGGGCTGCGTGCGGTGGCGGTGGGGACGTTGCTGGGCGCTTGAGTGGTCATGTCGTCGGGGATTTGGGAATGCGTTCAGTGCAGCGGACGGCAAAAGCCTGTCGCGGTGTGCATTGTCCGGTATCGGTGCGGATGGGCATTCCCCGAGCCCGGATTGCCCTCGGCGGTGTCTCCGTCCTTGGCCGTGCCGTCAGCTTTTCGCCGTGCGGTCCGCCCTCGGCGCTGCGAGGCAGGCGCTGCGCCGCTCATGTCCCCCGGCGGCCTGCGGCCGCCTCCTCCTTTACTTCGCTTTGCAGCGCCTGCCTCGCAACACCGAGGGCTTTCGGGCGCTGCTAGCTTTTCGGAGATAAGCGCGATTGATCTGAAGGCTGCCTGATGGTCTTTTATTCGTCGGGCTTGCCCGACATCTTTTTGTAGCTGCGGTCTACCTCCGTGGCGCGGCTGGTGTCTTTCAGGCCGCCTTCGATGTCGCGCGCAGCTTGCTCAATGTGCGGGTCGGTGTTGCTGGCGGTCATCGCCACGGACTCGTCACGGTCGCGCGGCAAATGGTGGCTTTGCTTGATGGATTCGTTCTTGCCGGTTTGCGGCTCATGGGTGGGGCGGCGTTCGGTTTGCGCTGCTTGGGCCGGCTGGCCGGCACCGCGCCCGCTGCGATCTTGATGGCGGGCTGTATCTTTCTCGTTGGGGTTCATGGTGCTCTTGCTCCTTCTTGAAAACAGACGTTGATGATCAAGTCGGGCCACGCCGATGCTGCAAGAAAAAGTCCAGCATCGCTTGCGACGCGGGCGGGCCGTGCGGGTCGGTGAAGCTGCCGGCCTCGCTGCCGCCTGACCACGCATGCGGCCCGGCTTCGACCGACCAATACTCAACGTAGCTCCGGCCGTTCGTCGCCCGATAAACAGTGCGCAAGGTGTTGCGCAATTCGCCAGTGGCTGCGGGCAGGGCTTGCGGAATTTCTGCGCGTTCCAACGGCAGCCCCGCGGCGTCCACCGCCGCGATCGCCGCTTGCACGATCTGGTCGCCGTTGTCGGGGTGCACGGTGCGGTCGGCACTGCCGTGGAACACGATGGTTGGCATCAGGCCTTCGCGGTCGCCGTTGCCCGCCCCATTGCCAGCACTGCGTCGGCTGCCGTGGCGCATGGCGCTAAAAGCTGACATCACGTCGTGCGCAGCGCCCGGCGGCAGGCCTGAATGCACGCCCACCGCCGCAAAGAGGTCAGGGTTGTGCGCCGCCACGATGGCGGCCATGGCGCCACCGGCGGACAGCCCGGCGATGTAGATGCGCTTGGGGTCCACCGGGTAGCGTGCCGCCACTTGCCGGGTGAGCGCGGCCAGCATGGCGGGCTCGCCGGCGTGGCGGCCCTGGTGCGCCAGGTCAAACCAGTTCCAGCAGCGCATCTGGTTGGCGCTGGCCAGCTGCTCGGGGTAGAGCACCACGCAGGGCAGGCGCGCGGCACATTCGTTCATGGCGGTGCCGCGCGCAAAGTCGGGCGCGTCTTGCTGGCAGCCGTGCAGCATCACCACCAGGGGCATGGCCGCGCTGGCGTCTGGCGCGGCGGGCACGTACAAGTTGAAGCCGTAGCGCTCGCCTTCGAACGCGAAGACCTGGCGGTTGAAGACGGCACGGCGCGGCTTGGTCGCGGGGTCTACTTCGACATCGACCTCAACCTCGGGTTCAAGCTCAAGCTCGGGGCTGGGCGCGGGTTCAACTTCAAGCTTGGTTGCGGGCATTGCCTCTGGCTCAGGCGGGGGGGCCGGTGTGGTCGCAGGTACAGGCGCAGGTACAGGCGCAGGGATAGGCGCAGGTGGGGTCAAAGGCGCAGGCGTCTCGCCCGGCAGTTGCAGGGCCAGGCCAGCGGCGGGCGCTGGCAGTGCCGTGGTGGCGCGCTGGGCCCAGCCTTGCAGCCAGCGCAAGACTTTCGCCCAGCGGTTTTTTTGCAGCCGGTGTTTCTTGAGGACCATCTGTTCTCCTGCTTGAGTTTGCTGCGGTGCAACAAAGAATACGCCGATCAGAACCGTTGCGTCTGGCCGCCCCGCAGGCGCCGCCTGTTCGAGTTCGCCAGACTCTCGTCCCGGGCTTCTTCCATTCTTCTATTAAGCACGCCGGGGTATGACAGCGGTGTACGCCTCAAGTGCTTGCACCCCGCTAACCGGTCCTACACCGGTGCCTGACGCATACCGACAAAAGGCCCATGGCCAGCCACGGGACAGTGCAATGCATGCGGGTTATGAAGACCTTTGGTCGAACCCATTCATCCACCTGATCCCAGAAAACACAAAAGGACGCCTCATGCCCACCCAAGTCACTGAATGGAGCACCGCGCTGATGAGTTCGCTGGCCGCCGCCATGGCCTTGTTTTTTAGCGCTATTCCGAAAGTCCTCGGCTTTTTGATCATCCTCATCGTCGGCTGGCTGATCGCCTCGCTGGTGGAAAAAGGCGTGGCCGCCGTGCTGCGCAGCGTCAAGTTCAACGAGCTGTCGCAGCGGGCAGGGCTGGCCGACTTCGTGGGCCGCATGGGCATCAACACCGATTCGTCGGGACTGCTGGCGGCTATCGTCAAGTGGTTCATCCGCTTGATTGCATTGGTGGTCGCCTTCGACGCGCTGGGCCTGCCCGCCGTGTCGCAGGTGCTGCGCGAGTTCTTGCTCTGGCTGCCCAACGTGGTGGTGGCGATGGTGGTGCTGGTGATTGGCGGCTTGCTGGCGCGGGCGCTGGGCAACGTGGTGCGCGGCGCCGTGGCCCAGAGCGCGCTGGGCGACCCCGACGTGCTGGCCCGCGTGGCCAGCGGGCTGGTGTGGGCTTTTGCCATCGTGGTGGCGGTCAACCAGATCGGCATTGCCACGGCGCTGGTGAACACCTTGTTCATGGCGGTGGTGGGCGCGATTGCGCTGGCACTGGGGCTGGCCTTTGGCCTGGGCGGACGTGAGACGGCGGGTGAGTTGGTGCGCGACTGGTACCGCCGTGGCCGGCAGAACAAGGACGAATTCAAGCGGGCGGGGCAAGTGGCCAGCGCCGAAATGCAGGCGGCCACGCGGCGCGAGTCAGGCAGCGCACTGGGCGACGGCGCCGGCCGCGCATCTTGAAAACGCCTCAGTTTATTAACGATTGTTTGTCAGGTACTCAAGAGGCTCGAGCGGTAACATATTTACCGTGCTTTCGTCCCTTGAATTGTTCATTGTCGGCGTGGGCTCACTCCGAAACCCGGCATGAACACCTCTTTTGCGACGCCTGAAGCTTTAACAACTGACACCACCACTCTGGCAGACTGCGCACGCAGCCTGAAGCTGCTCACTCAATGCAGCCGAGCGGTCACCCGCATTCAGGACGAAAAGGCGCTGTTGACCGAGATCTGTCGTGTGGCGGTGGAGGTGGGCGGTTACCGAATGGCTTGGGTGGGGTGTACTCGGCCGGATGACCGGATCGTCGCGCCTCATGCGTTTGCCGGCGATGAACAGGGCTTCCTGAAGGGATTCACGCTCAGTTGGGCGGCTCTGCCGGAGGGTACCCCCGGCCCCATCGGCGACGCTCTACGCAGTGGCGCGGCACGCTATTGCCTTGACTTGGGGGAGAGTTCGGCCAAGGCCCATGGCGCCCAAGATGCGGCGGCCTTGCAGTGCGGCTTTCGGAGCCTCTTGACGCTGCCTTTGGTACACGGCGAAGTAGTGCTGGGTGTGCTGGCGCTTTATGGCCATGCGCCGTTGGCTGCTGTCCCCGCGACAGAACTGGATGCCTTCCAGGAAATTGCCGAGAACCTCGTTTTTGCTCTGATCAGCCTGCGCGACCGACGGGCACGAACCCGGCTTGAGCACAGTATTGTCAATGCGCTGGCCGGCTTGTCCGGGCCACCGGGTCAGACCTTTTTCCAGCACATGGTTGCCAATCTGGGGCATGCCGTCAGCTGCGACGCGGTGGGTCTGATTCGCCTGCTCCCCGAATCCTCCGGCCAAGGTCGCCTGCTGGCTGGTGTGATGGATGGCCGAGTGCTTGAACCGATGACGCTGGAGTTGATGAAGTCACCTTGTGGACGATTGTTGTCGGCGCCTGCAGCGCACCAGGTCGGCCCTCTCGCCAAGCTTTATCCCCAAAGCCCGCTCATCGCATGCTTGCAAGGGCATGAGGCCGCCACCTTTTTTGGCCACCGGCTCGAGGACTCCAGCGGCCAGATGCTGGGCATGCTTTACGTGATGTTTAAAAAGCCGCCGCGCGAGCCGGACTTGCTGCGCTCTACCCTGAAGGTATTTGCATCGCGGGCGGCCGCCGAGCTGGAATGTCTTTACGTCTACGACGAGATTCGCCGCCTCAACGCCAGCCTCGAAGAGCGCGTGCAGCAACGCACGGCCCAGCTCAAGCTGGCCAACGAAGAGCTGGAGTCGTTTTGCTATTCGGTCTCGCATGATCTGCGCACGCCGCTGAGCGCTGTCGATGGTTTTGCGCATCTGCTCGAGCAGGGGCTGGACCGTTCGACCGAGCCGGTGGCCGAGCGGCATCGGCATTACCTGCGCCGCATCCGCGCCGGCATGGTGCAGATGGGCGAGTTGATCGAGGCCTTGTTGCAGTTGGCCCGCCTGGCCCGCGCACCCATGACCGTCGGGCCTGTCGATCTCAGCCAGATGGCCGATGACATCCTGAACGCCTACCGCGAACGTGAGCCCGCGCGGGCGCTGAAAGTCGAGATCGAGCCTGGCCTTTCGGCGCTGGGCGATGCACGCTTGTTGCGCCAGTTGATGGACAACCTGCTGGGCAACGCCTGGAAGTTCAGCGGCGGCAAAGCCCTGACGCGAATTCGTTTTGCGCGGTCTGCTGCGCATGATCTGGCGCCTGATCAGCCCGTCTTTGTGGTCGAAGACCAGGGTGCTGGCTTCAACATGGCTTATGCGCAAAATCTGTTTGGCCCCTTTCAGCGCCTGCATTCGCCCAGCGAGTTCGAAGGCTCAGGCATTGGCCTGGCCACGGTGCAGCGCATCGTGCAGCGCCACGGTGGCCGGGTCTGGGGCGAGGCCGAGCCGGGTCAAGGTGCGCGTTTTTACTTCAGCCTGGGGCCGGTGGAGACTCGGGCCCAGTCGAAGGCCCAAACGAAAGCCCAGCCGAGCTGAACTCAGCGGTCATATTGCAAAGCTTGCGTCTATTTTTTGGCCCAAGAGCCCATTAAAAAGGCGGGGAGTTCGGGTTTGCCTAGAATTGAGGCATGTCCACTCCGCTTTCTCCAGTGACTCCGCCGGGCCCCGCGCCCGCCAAGGTGTCTTTCAAGGCCCAGATGCTGCAAGCCCGCGAGGACGCCATCGTTGAAGCGGTGAACCGTTTGCTGGCAGAAAAAGGTTTTGATTTGATGACCGTGGACGAGGTCGCGGCCGAGGTCGGCATTGCCAAGGCCAGCTTGTACAAGCACTTCTCCAGCAAGGAAGACCTGGCCGCCGCCGCGATGGTGCGGGTACTGGCCAGGGCCCAGACCTTTTTAAGCAGCCTGCCAGCCGACGCTGCGCCGGTGGACCAGCTCAAAGCCGTGGCGCGCTGGATGATGCATTTGCAGCTGGCAGGCGAAATGCCCACGCTGCCCAGCCAAAACTCCAGCCTGCGCGCCAGCCTCATGGCCAATCGCGCCTACCTTGATGGCTTGCTGCAAGTGAGTGACCACATCGGTGCCTGGATAGAAGCTGCGCAAGAAAACGGCAGTCTGAACAAGGCGCTGCCGCCGATTCTGGTGCTCTACACCTTGTATTCCCGCGCCTGCGATCCGGTGCTGGAATTCATGAAAGCGGGCGGCCAGTACAGCGACGACGAGATCGTGGAATGGGTGCTGACGACCTGCTTTAACGGCCTGGTCTGAAGCGCAGGGACAAAAAAAGCCGCGCAGTGCTGAACTGCGCGGCTTTTTCGCTCCAGCAGGCGCTCGGCCTGACCTGTCCTCAGCTAGCTCACTTCGGCATGATCACGGTGTCAATGGCGTGAATCACGCCGTTGCTGGCCGCCACGTCGGCCATCACTACTTTGGCGCCGTTCACCGTCACGCCGCCTGCTGTGGCCAGCGTCACATCACTGCCTTGCACGGTTTTGACCATGCCGGCCGTGACGTCCTTGGCCATGACCTTGCCGGGCACTACGTGGTAAGTCAGCACCTTGGTGAGCGCGGCTTTGTCCATGAGCAAGGCGTCCAGATCAGCCTTGGGGATCTTGGCAAAAGCTGCGTCGGTGGGCGCAAACACGGTGAAGGGGCCAGCGCCCTTGAGCGTGTCCACCAGGCCGGCCGCCTGCACGGCAGTGACCAAGGTCTTGAAACTGCCCGCGCTCACGGCGGTGTCCACGATGTCAGCCGCGGCGGCTGAAAAACTGGAGAAAACAGCAGCGGTGCCGAGGGCGAGTGCGGCGAGAGATTTCTTCATGAGGACTCCTTGGGTTACGTTGAAGTTTGCGGCCAAAGATCTGGCGCGCCCTCAATGTAAGCCAAGGAAGTATCAATTTAGACTGTAGGGTCTTTCTTGTGACTCATCAGTATTTATTTGATCGCATCAGGCTAAAACCAGTGTTTCGCCAGCCGCATTCTGCCCACGGCGTCTCAAAGCGCGAGCAGCAGGCGCGGGCTGCAAGCGCGTGAGCAGCAGGGCAGAAACTGGTCGTTCGCGGCCTTTTCCTCCGGCGTGAGGTAGTGGTCGCGGTGCTCTGGCGTGCCGGCTTGCACACCGGTCAGGCAGGTGCCGCACACGCCTTGCTCGCAAGATGCCAGCACGTCCAGCCCGGCTGCTTGCAAGGCTTGCAAAGCGGTTTGCTGCGGCAGCACTTTGATTACCTGGCCGCTGCTGGCAATTTCCAGCTCAAAGCTGCCGTCGCCTGCGGTGTCCACCGGCGCTGCGCCAAAAAACTCGTAATGCAGCTGTGCCTCGGGCCAGGACTGGGCGCGGGCCAGGCTCAATACAGCGTCCATGAAGCCTTGCGGGCCGCACACATACAGGTGCGTGCCGGGCGCCGCGCCTTTGAGCGTGGCGGCGATGTCGAGTTTTTGCGCCGGCTCGCCGTCGTCAAAGTGATGCTGCACGCGGGCGGCATAAGGCGCGGCCGCCACCCGGGCCAGGAAAGCCGTGCGCTCGCGCGAGCGGGTGCAATGGTGCAGGGCAAAGTTGGCGCCCTCGGCCTGCAGCTTTTCTGCCATGGCGAGAAGCGGCGTCACGCCGATGCCGCCGCCCAGGAGCAGATGCTGCGCAGCGCCTTCAGCCAGGGGAAAGTGGTTCTTGGGCACGCTGATGGTGAGCACGTCGCCTTCGCTCACGCCGTCATGCACGGCCACCGAGCCGCCGCGTGAGTTGGCGTCGCGCAACACGCTGATCTGGTAACGGCCGTCGTCGTTGGGCGCATTGCATAGCGAATACTGGCGCATCAGGCCACCGGGCAAATGCACGTCGATGTGCGCGCCAGCGCTGAACGGTGGCAGCGTGCCGGACTCGGCCACCAGGTCCAGGCTGCAGATGTCCAGGGCTTCGGTGCTTTTGCGGGCGACGCGCACGCGCAGGTCGGCTGGCGCGGTGGCGCTTGTGCTCATGCTGCGCTTCCAACAACCGGGGCAGCAACCGGCGCAGCGGCAGCCGCCTTTTCAGCAGCGATCACGCGCTCAATCACCCGGCGCGACTGCACGCCGCCCGCGTCGATATTGAGCTTGAGCAGGCCGCGGTCCGGAAAGCGCGCGAGGTTGGCTTGCTGCAACTCCAGCATGTCCAGGTCTTCTGAAAAAATCTTGCCCTGGCCTTCGCGGATCTGCGCGGTCAGCGCCGGGTCTTGCGGGTTGAACTGGCGCGCCATGCCCCAGAAGTAATGCATCGACGTGTCGGTCTCGGGCGTGATGAAGTCCACCACCACGCTGTACACCTTGTGCTCGGCCGGGGCGTTTACGCCGCCGTGCCCTGCATGGGCCACGCCCACTTCGATCATCACGTGGCTGGGCGGCGAAAAGCGGCAGATCTGCCAGCGGTCCACCGGCACGTCGTCGGCCAGACCGTTGGCGCGCAGCGCCATTTGCCAAAACGGTGGGGCAATGATGTTTTCCATGAATCGGCTGGTGATGACTTTGTCGCCTTCGACCACGGTCTTGCAGGGTACTTCGTCGATCTCTTTTTGGCCGATGCTGTTGGCGTGCACATAGGTTTCGTGCGTAAGGTCCATCAGGTTGTCGACCATGAGCTGGTAGTTGGCTTTGACGTGGTACAGCCCGCCGCCGTAAGCCCATTCGGGGTTGTCGTGCCAGACCATGTGGGGGATGAGCGCCGGGTCGGCCTGGGCTTTGTCGCCGGGCCAGACCCAGATGAAGCCGTAGCGCTCGACCACCGGAAAGCTTTTGATGGCGGGGAAGCCGCCGACGCGCTGGCCGGGCATGGACACGGTCTTGCCGTCGCAGCCCATTTCCAGGCCGTGGTAGCCGCAGACGAGTTTGCCTTCGCACACGTAGCCCAGGGACAGGGGGGCGCCGCGGTGGGGGCAGAAGTCTTCGACGGCGGCGACTGTGGTGTCGCTGGGGCGGTAGAAGACCATGCGCTCGTTGCAGATGGTGCGGCCCAGGGGCTTGGCGGCGAGTTCGTCGGCTGAGGCGGCTACGTACCAGGTGTTTCTTGGGAACATGTCTTTGTCTCCTTTGGCTCGTGACTAAGTTGGCTGATTTCCGTGACCGGCTGTCGGGGATGGGTCGTGGCTGGGCTGGGGGGCGGCTGCCTCATGGCGGCTACCGCAAATCGGCTGCCACCCCCCAGCCCAGCCACGACCCTGGGATCTGAATCGGAATCGGGACCGGGATCGGAACCGATTAGCGGTCACGTTCAGCATGCTGAATGAGCGGATTGTAGGGAGGATTTGCGCGGCTTGCACGGGGTCGCCGCTGGATTCGATTGCGGGTTTACCCGAGTTCGGTGCGCTCAGTCGAGTTGCGTGAACTTGCGCAGGAGTCGCAAAAACTCAGTTTGCTCATCGGCGGTCAGGCCTTGCAGGAGCTGTTGGTACATGGGCGCTACTTTGGGCAGCATCTCGGCCAGCACGGCGCGGCCGGCGTCGGTCAGGGCCAGGCTGCGCTGGCGGCGGGGCAACAGCTCACGCACGATCCAGCCTTTGC
The DNA here is from genome assembly GCA_040400945.1 of Polaromonas sp. Classification (GTDB taxonomy): domain Bacteria; phylum Pseudomonadota; class Gammaproteobacteria; order Burkholderiales; family Burkholderiaceae_C; genus Polaromonas. The sequence continues at coordinate 120,438 of JBBAPG010000003.1, forward strand.
TTTCCAGGCGGGCTGCAATGTCGGCGGTGGTCGAGGTGTCCAGCGCCACCCGCTGGGCCAGCGTGACTTGATCGATGCCGGGTTCTTCCTCCAGCGCGCGCAGCAGTGCGTATTGCACAGGCGTGATGCGCCGGCCATGCGTTTCGGCAAAGGTGGACACCGCCCGCTGATGGGCCCGGCGAATCAGGTGACCGGGTTCGTCGTGCAGGGCGATGGAGGTGTCGGAATCGATGGCGTTGGAGGGGCTGGGCTGCATGTGGGCACGAGGCGCATGAAGGGGTCGGCGGGACTATAGCGGTTCCGGGCAGGCGGTCTTTGATAATGGGCCTATGTCCATCGCCGAGCAACTCAAGCCCTTGCGCGCCGCCTGCGCGGTAGCCGCCACCGGCAGCACGGTGGCGGCCGCGCTGGCTTTGCATGTGTCGCAGTCCTCGGTCACGCGGGCGGTGCAGGTGCTTGAAGCCAGCTTGGGTCGGCCGCTGTTTGAGCGCATGGACCGCGGCATGCGACTGACTGCTGCCGGTGCGGGGCTGGTGCGGCGCGGCACGCGGGCGCTGGAACACCTGGCGGCTGCTGGTAAACCTGCCACGACGGAGCGGCGCTGGTCGGTCGATGCGTCTCCTGAAGCCTTGGCCTCGGGCGCTTCCACTCACAACATGGCCTGGGCCAGCAGCCGCTTGGCCGCTGGTGTGGGTCATCGGCATCTGCGGGTGCTGGGCTTGCTGGCGCAGACGCGTTCTGAAACCCTGAGCGCGCAGGCGCTGGGCATCAGCCAGTCGGCGGTGCATCAGACGCTGGCGCAGCTTGAGCACATGAGCGGCAGCCCTTTGTTTGTGCGGGCGCGGCGCGGCCTGCGCTTGACGGAAGCCGGCGACAGCGCCCTGCAAGCCTGCAAGCTGGCGCTGGCCGAGCTGCAACAAGCTGAAGACGAATGGGCGCTGGAGCAGGGCCGTGTGCAAGGCCGGCTCATGATCGGTACCCTGCCTTTTTCTACCGGGCACCTGCTGTCTGAAGCGGTGGACCGCGTGCTGCAAGCGCATCCGGGCCTGAGCGTGACCATCATCGACGGCACGTATGACGCCTTGCTGGCGCAGTTGCAGCAGGCCGATATTGATTTCATCGTCGGTGCCTTGCGGCCTGCCCTGCCTGACGCGGCTTTGCAGCAAGAAACGCTCTTTCTTGATCAGCTGGCCGTGGTGGCGCGGGCCGCGCATCCGCTGGCGCAGCGCAGCCAACTCAGCTGGCCCGACCTGGCGGGCGCGGCGTGGATCTTGCCCATGCCCAACACCCCGGCGCAGGCCGCGTTCGAGCAAGCCTTGCAGGTGGCCGGCATCCCGGTGCCGGCCGATGCCTTGCGCGTGAACAGCGCGCTCATGATGCAGGCGCTGCTGGCCCAGGGCGACCGGCTGGCGTTGATGTCGCCGCGCCAGGTGCAGCGCGAACTGGCCGCAGGGCTCTTGGTGCAGCTGCCAGTGAACGTGCGGCACCAGCCGCGCATGATCGGCATCATTCGCCGCGCCGGCCACTGGCCCACTTCGGCCGCGCAGACCTTGCTGGATTCGCTCAGGGCCGTGGCGCGCGACATTGCCGAGCCTGCGCCAGAACCCATTGAATCAGCCATTAAATAAGCAGAATGCATAGCCAGTCCGGCGAAAGCATTGGTGTTTGCAGGGGGAAATGGCGACCATCTGCTTGCCGAAGCAAAGCCGCGCCGCAGCGGTGCGCATACGGGAAAACCCGCACACCAGGAGACAACATCATGCAAAAACGTCAATTCATCCGGACCGCCACTGCTATCGCCACGGGCTTCGCCCTGAGCGCCGCCATGGGCTCTGCCATGGCCCAGGCCAACACCTTCAAGATCGGCCTGATCTTGCCTATGACCGGCCCTTTTGCCTCGACCGGCAAGCAAATTGACGCGGCAGTGCGCCTCTATATCGCGCAAAACGGCGACACCGTGGCCGGCAAAAAAGTCCAGGTCATCCTGAAGGACGACACCGGCGCGCCTGACGTCACGAAGCGCATCGCGCAAGAGCTGGTCATCAACGAAAAAGTGCAGGTGCTCGCCGGCTTCGGCCTGACGCCGCTGGCCTTTGCCACCGCGCCGGTCGCCACCCAATCCAAGACGCCGCTGGTCGTGATGGCTGCAGCGACATCCACCATCACCGAGGCCTCGCCTTACATCGTGCGCACCAGCTTCACGGTGCCGCAGGTGGTCACTGTCCTGGCCGACTGGGCCAGCAAGAACAACATCAAGCGCGTGGTCACTTTGGTGAGCGACTACGCGCCGGGCGTGGACTCCGAGAAATACTTCAGCCAGCGCTTTGTGGCCAACGGCGGCGTGATCGTCGAGAGCCTGCGCGTGCCCGTGCGCGCACCTGACTTCGCGCCCTTCTTGCAAAAAGTGCGTGACGCCAATCCTGACGCGCTTTTCACCTTTGTGCCCTCCGGCGCAGGTACGGCTTTGATGAAGCAGTTCGCCGAGCGCGGCCTGGACAAAGCCGGCATCCGCATGATTGCCGAAGGCAGCGTGACCGATGACGACATCTTGAACGGCATGGGCGATGTGGCTGTGGGCGTGGTGACTGCGCACCACTACTCGGCAGCGCACAACTCGGCCGTCAACAAGAAGTTCGTGGAAGCCTTTGGCAAAGCCAACGGCGGCATGCGCCCCAACTTCATGGCTGTGGGCGGCTACGACGGCATGCGCGTGATTTACCAGGCTGCCAAGACGACCAAAGGCGAAGGTGGCGAAGCGCTGCTCAACGCCATGAAGGGCCAAGTGTTTGAAAGCCCGCGCGGCCAGATGTACATCGACGCGCAAACCCGCGACGTGGTGCAAAGCGTCTACGTGCGCAAGGTCGAAAAAATCAATGGCCAGCTCTGGAACACCGAAATCCAGACCGTCACTGACGTGAAAGACATCGGCAAGGCCAAGTAAATCCAGTCGGGCGACCGGGCCGCGAGGCGCCGGTTGCCCTTGGTCCGGTCGTGGTCTGATGTCCGGTTCTTTTTTGGGGCGCCCAGTGCCCCTTGCCCTCTTTACCTAGCGCTTCATGCTGACCATTCTTTTTGACGGCATTGCCTACGGCATGCTGCTTTTCATTCTGGCCGTCGGCCTGTCGGTGACCATGGGTTTGATGAACTTCATCAACCTGGCCCACGGCGCCTTTGCCATGCTGGGCGGCTACCTCACGGTGGTGCTGATGCAGCGCTTCGGCTTTCCGTTTCTGGCGTGCTTGCCGGTGGCCTTCCTGGGCTCTGCGTTCGTCGGCGCGCTGCTCGAGCGCACGCTGTACCGCCCCATGTACAAAAAGCCGCACCTGGACCAGGTGCTCTTCAGCATTGGCCTGACCTTCATGGCGGTGGCGGCTACGGCTTACTTCATGGGCTCGCAGCAGCAAATCATCCAGCTGCCTGACTGGTTGCGCGGCCGAACCGAGTTGGGCACGGGTTCGCTGATGCTGGGCATGGGCCACTACCGCCTGTTCATCATTGCCATTTGCGCGGCGCTCACCGTGGGCTTGCAACTGGTGCTCTCGCGCACTCGCTTTGGCAGCCAGCTGCGCGCCAGCGTCGACGACCCGCGCGTGGCCGCAGGCCTGGGCATCAACACGAGTTTGGTGTTTGCCTCGACCTTTGCCGTGGGCAGCGGCTTGGCCGGCTTGGGTGGCGCGCTGGGCGCTGAAGTGCTGGGGCTGGACCCGAACTTCCCGCTCAAGTTTCTGGTGTATTTCCTCATCGTCGTGGCCGTGGGCGGCACCTCGTCCATCACAGGCCCGCTGCTGGCAGCACTGCTGCTGGGCATTGCCGACGTGGCCGGCAAATACTACGTGCCCAAGCTGGGCGGCTTCATTGTTTACACGCTCATGATTGCGCTGCTCATCTGGCGGCCGCAAGGGCTTTTTTCGCGTCTCGGGGGTGGGAAATGAGCGGCGACACTAACGCGGAGACCACGGCGACCAGGATGGTCAAGGCCGCTGACCCGGCGCGCTGGCGCGTGTGGGAGCCCTTGCTCTGGGCGGCCATGCTGCTCTCGCCCTGGCTCTTCAAGGAGCATTCGCTCATCATCAACGAGATCGCCATCGTCGCGCTGTTTGCGCTGTCGCTGGACTTGATCCTGGGCTACACCGGCATCGTCTCGCTGGGTCACGCGGCCTACCTGGGTCTGGGTGCGTACACGGCGGCACTGTTCGCCAAGCACGTCATGCCTGACCCGCTGGTGGGGATGCTGGTGGCGATTGCCATTTGCACGGCGTTGGGCGCAGTGGGCTCACTCACCATCATGCGCGGCACTGACTTGACGCGCATCATGGTCACGCTGGGCACGGCGCTCATCTTGTATGAGCTGGCCAACAAATTCGACACGCTGACCGGCGGCGCTGACGGCCTGCAGGGCGTGGTACTCGGCCCCGTGCTGGGTCGCTTTGAATTCGATTTGTATGGCCAGACGGCGGCCTGGTATTCCATTGCCGTCTTGCTGCTGTTCTTTTTGCTGGCGCGTCGCCTGGTGCATTCACCTTTTGGCGCGACCCTCATGGCCGTGCGTGACAACCGCTTGCGGGCCATGGCCATAGGCATTCCGGTCGGCAGCCGTCTCGCCGTCATCTACACCGTGGCTGCTGCGGTGGCGGGCGCTGCAGGCGCGCTGCTGGCACAAACCACCGGCTTTGCCTCGCTCGACGTCTTTGCTGTGGAACGCTCGGCCGACGTGGTGATGATGCTGGTCATCGGCGGTATCGGCTGGCTGTATGGCGGCATCCTGGGCGCCATTGTCTTTAAGGTGCTGCATGACGTGATCGCTGGCATCACGCCCGAGTACTGGACGTTTTGGGTCGGCCTCTTTTTGGTCGTGCTGATGCTGGTCGGCCGCGACCGTTTGCTCAGCCCTTCGCGCTGGTTCGCTGGCTTCAAGAGTTCCAAGAAAGGCGGCCAGGCATGAACCAGGCTTCCAACACTACGCAGACTACGCAGACGAATGTCGTGCTGCGCACCGAAAACCTTTTCAAGCGTTTCGGCGGCATCACCGCCACGCAAAACGTCTCGCTGAACGTGACCCAAGGCGCGCGTCATGCGCTCATAGGCCCCAACGGCGCAGGCAAAACGACGCTGATTAATTTGCTTACCGGCGTGCTCGATCCGTCCGAAGGCCGCATCCTGCTCGACGGCGATGACATCACGCGCCTGGCGCCGCACCAGCGTGTGCGCCGCGGCATGGTGCGCACCTTTCAGATCAACCAGCTTTTTAACAGCATGAACCCGCGCGAGACGCTGGCCATGGTCGTGGCCCAACACCGCGGCCTGGGTGGTCGCTGGTGGCAAGCCCTTGGCAAACTGCCCGGCGTGCATGAACGCGTGGACGAACTGCTCGAACAATTTCGCCTAGCTGACGTGGCGCACGTGCGCACAGAGCACATGGCCTACGGCAAGCGCCGCTTGCTGGAGATCGCGATTGCGCTGGCTTGCGAGCCGCGCGTGCTGCTACTCGACGAACCCGTGGCCGGCGTGCCCGCAGGCGAGCGTGACGAGCTGCTGCACACCGTGGCCGCGCTGCCGGCCGATGTGTCGGTGGTGTTGATCGAGCACGACATGGATTTGGTCTTTGAATTTGCCCGCTTCATCACGGTGCTGGTCAATGGCGCGGTGCTGGTCGAAGGCCTGCCGCAAGACATCGCACGCGACCCACAGGTCAAGGCGGTATATCTCGGTCATCAGGAGATTGCGCATGGCTGATTTGCTGCAAGTCAGCGCACTGCGCGCTGGTTACGACGAAGCCGTGGTGCTCAACGGCGTCCATTTTTCTTTGGCCGAAGGCCAGACTCTGGCGCTGCTGGGCCGCAACGGCACAGGCAAGACCACGCTGATCAACACCCTGGCCGGTGCCACGCGCCAGCACGGCGGCCAGATGCTGCTGGCCGGTGTGCCGCTGCACCGTCTGCCTTCGCACGAGCGGGCAGCCGCCGGCATTGGCTGGGTGCCGCAAGAGCGCAACATCTTCAAGTCGCTCACGGTGGACGAGAACCTCAAAGCCGTCGCACGCGCACCGCGCGCCGGCTACAACATGCCCGCGTGGACGCCTGAGCGCGTGTACGAACTCTTCCCGCGCCTGGCCGAGCGCAAGGCCAACCTGGGCACGCAACTCTCAGGTGGCGAGCAGCAAATGCTGGCTGTGGGCCGGGCCCTGGTGCTCAACCCGCGCTTGCTCTTGCTCGACGAACCGCTTGAAGGTTTGGCGCCCATCATTGTGGAAGAGCTGCTGCGCGCCATTGCCCGCATCACCCGCGAAGAAGGTCTGTCGGCCATCATCGTGGAGCAGCATCCGCAAGCGATTCTGGCCATCAGCCACAGTACGCTGGTGCTGGACCACGGCCAAGTAGTGCACAGCGGCGGCGCGGCAGAACTGGCGGGAAACCCGGAGCTGCTGGACCGCCTGCTCGGCGTGCTGCGCGTGGACGATGCAAAACCTGACGCTCAAGCTGCGGAGGTGGCAAACCATGGCTGACACCTTGCTCCTCATCCCCGGCCTGATGTGCGACCACACCGTGTGGGAACCCGTGATGCCGGCTTTGCAAACCGCTGCGGATTGCCGCGTGGTGGACCACGGCCTGGCCAACAGCTTGCGCGGCATGGCCGAGCAAGTGCTGCAAGCCGCACCGCCGCGCTTTGCCATTGCCGGCCATTCCATGGGCGCACGCGTGGCGCTGGAAGTGCTGCGCCTGGCGCCCGAGCGCGTGAGCCGCGTGGCCTTGCTGGACACCGGCTACACCGCCAAGCCGCTAGGCGCGGCCGGCGAAGACGAAGCGGCCAAGCGCTACAAGCTCTTGGCCCTGGCGCAGATTGAAGGCGTGCGGGCCATGGCCCAGGCCTGGGTGCGCGGCATGGTGCACCCCGACCGCCTGCAAGACGCTGCGCTGATCGAAGACATCTTGCTGATGTTTGAGCGCAAGAGCGCGCTGCATTTTGAAAAGCAGATCAACGCTTTGCTAACGCGCGCGGACGCCAGCGATGTGCTGCGCGCCATCCGCGTGCCCACGCTGGTGCTGTGCGGCGCGCAAGACAGCTGGGCGCCGATTGCGCAGCACGAAGCCATGCAAGCGCTGGTGCCAAATGCGGCTCAGGCCCGGCTTTCGGTCATCGACCACGCCGGCCACATGGCGCCCATGGAGCGACCCGAAGCCGTGGCCGAGGCCTTGCTAAGCTGGATGTCCGAGGAGGTGACCGTATGAGCATTCCCCAAACTTCCGTTGGTTTGGACGAGTTCGCCGACATCCCTGGCACCGTGCTGTATGACGCGCACCAGTCGCGCCTGGGCTACGGGCTCAACCAGTTTTGCATGTCGCTCATGAAGGCCGCCAACCGCGAGCGCTTCAAGGCCGACGAAGCCGCGTACCTGGCTGAATGGCCGATGACCGCCGAGCAGCGCCAGGCCGTGCTGGACCGGGACATGAACCGCTGCCTCGCCTTAGGCGGCAATGTGTTTTTCCTCGTCAAGATCGCCGCCACCGACGGCATCAGCGTGCAAAACATGGTCGGCCGCATGACGGGCATGGGCGAGGTCGCTTACCGCGAGATGATGATGGCCGGTGGCCGTCCAATTGAAGGCAATCGCTATTTGCATGAGTGGGCGCAAGCCAAGGAGCAAAACTGATGGCCCGCGTTACTGCCAGCGTCTACACCTCGCATGTTCCGGCCATAGGCGCCGCACTCGACCAGGGCCGCACGGGCGAGCCAGCCTGGGCGCCGATTTTTGCGGGCTACGAAGGCTCCAAGCGTTGGTTCAAGGACAACACACCCGACGCCATCGTGCTGGTCTACAACGACCACGCCAGCGCCTTCGGGCCGGACCTGGTGCCCACCTTTGCGCTTGGCACCGGCGAGTCTTTTGCCCCGGCTGACGAAGGCTGGGGCCCGCGCCCCGTGCCCGTGGTGCAAGGCCATCCAACCCTGGCTGCGCACATTGCGCAAAGCGTGATTCGTGACGACTTTGACTTGACGCTGGTCCAACGCATGGACGTGGACCACGGTTTGACGGTGCCGCTGTCGCTGCTCTGCGGCCAGCCGCCTGCCGACAACTTCAAGTGGCCGTGCCCTGTGATTCCGCTGGCGGTCAACGTCATTCAGTACCCCGTGCCCAGTGGCCGGCGCTGCCTGGCGCTGGGTCGCGCGATTGGCAAAGCCATTGCCAGCTTTCCGGAAGACCTGAACGTGCAGGTGTGGGGCACAGGCGGCATGAGCCACCAGTTGCAAGGCCAGCGCGCCGGGCTGATCAACCCGGTCTTCGACCACGCGTTTATGGACATGGTGACCACGGTGCCACAGGCCGCGGCCGCCATTCCGCATGTGGACTATGTGCGCGAAGCCGGCAGTGAAGGCCTGGAAATGGTGATGTGGCTGATCGCCCGCGGCGCCATGCCCGAAGCCGCCGACGGCCGGGCGCCGACCTGCCGCCAGCGTTTCTATCATGTGCCCGCGTCGAACACGGCGGTGGGGCATATGGTGCTGACGCCATGAGTGATGCAATCAGTGAAGCCATGAGTTCGGTGCCGCCAAGTCTGGCTGAAGTGGCGCAGGCCGTGGCCACGCTGCAAGCCGAGCGCGACTGCCGTGACGTCGTGCTGGCCGCCGCTGACGCGGTGGACGGCCGCGACTACGCGGCCTTTGCCGCGCTTTTCGCAACAGACGGCGCGCTGATCCGGCCTGATGGCAGCGAGATGCGTGGCCGCGCAGCCATCGAAGCCGCCTACGCGGCCCGCGACCCGGATCGGTTGACGCGGCATTTGCTTAGCAACCAGCGCGTGCAAGTGGACGTGGTTGCCGGTAGTGCGCAAGTCGCCAGCACCGTGCAACTGTGGACGGGCAAGCACAGCGACGCCGCCACGCCACGCGGCCGTCCGGCAGATGCCGTGCAGCAAATCGGTGAATTCCGCGACCAGTTGGTGAAGACCGAAGAAGGCTGGCGCATTGCGCGGCGCGAGGCCTGGTTCACGCTGTTCAAAAGTTGAAGTTGGCGGACTGAATCAAACCTTGATTAACCAGTCCGCCCTATAGCCCTCTTGCTCGCCCTTGCGCGCATAGCCCAGCGGATTGGCGACCACGCGGCAGCCGCCGGCCACATAGTCTTGCGGGCAGTGCAAATGCCCGTGCAGCCACAGCTTCGCTTGCGGCAGCAAGTCGTCCAGCGCATTGCAAAAACCGGCGGTGCCGGGGGCCAGGCCGTAGCGCGGATCGGCGCTCAGCAAGCTCGGCGCGAAGTGCGTGATCGCCACAGTAGGGCCATCAAAAGGCTGGGCCAGTGCGGTGCGCAACCAGGCTTGGCCGGCGATGCCGAGTTCTCGCACTTCAGCGGCCAGCATAGGCTGGCCAGCCCGCAGACTGTGGTTCTTGCTCAGGTAGTAATTGGCCGCGCGAAAGGCTTTGTCGCGCGCTTTCTGGCGCGTTTTTTCGTGCGCCATCTCCAGTGCTGCGCTGCGTGGTCCGTCCCAAGCCGGCGGCGTCAGCGCATCAAAGTCCGTCCACAGCGTGCTGCCCACAAAGCGCACACCGCCCAGCACCGCGCTTTGATCGGCCAGCCAGGTGATGCCCCAGCGCGCGCAGGCGTCGGCCATGGCAGCATGCGCTTCGTCAAAGTCCAGCCCGTCGTATTCATGGTTGCCCGGCACAAAGAGCACAGGCGTTGGCCAGGCCGCGCCGCCTTCGGCCACCGACCTGGGTGAAAAACGCGCCAGGCCAAAGTCCTCGATGCCGCGCTCCAGCAAGGCCGAACCTTGTTGATACGAGCCAATGTCGCCGGCCAGTACCAGCACGTCGGCCCCGGGCAGCGGCTGGGCCACAAACAAGGGGTTGGACTCCAGGTGCAGGTCGGACAGAAGTTGGATATTCACGGCGCGATTGTCGCGGGTGCTTGGGGTACGGACACGTCATTCCGGGCTTGGCCCGGAATCCATCTGCGGTGGCGCCGGCGGCCCGCCTTCAAACGCTTGCCGCGCTGCGCGCAGCACGGCCTGGCGCAGCCACAGGTGGCTGCTGCGCAATTGGCTGCGCCGGTGCCACACGGCGTCCACGTGCACGGGCGAGACCTCAAAGGGCAGCGGCCGCTGCGCCAGCGCGTCGGCGTAACCGGTCACCTTGACGAAGTGGTGCGGCAGCACGGTCAGCAAGTTCGAGGTAGCCACCACCCGGCCCGCCGTGAAGAACTGGTTCACCGTCAGCACCACCTGCCGCTCGCGGCCCAGCGAGGCCAGTGCTTCGTCAATGAAGCCGAAGGGCCGACCCGAAAAACTCACCAGCATGTGGCGTGCCGCACAAAACGCGTCCAGCGTGAGTTGCGCGGTCGCCAACGGATGGTCTTTGCGCATCACGCACACGTATTCGCCGCCGTACAGACGCTGGTGCATAAAGGGCTGGGCCTCGCCGCTTTGGGCGCGGGCCGTGATGTCGGCCAGCGCCGACGGAAAGTAGCCCAGCGCCAGGTCGCAGCTTTCTTCGTCCAGCAGGCGGCGCGGGTCGCGCGTGGTCAGTGGCACCACGCGCAGGCTCACGCCGGGGGCTTCGCGTTCCAGGGTTTCTGTCAGGCCTGGAATCAGCTCGGCAGCGGTCGCGTCGGCCATGGCCAGCACAAAGCTGGTGTTGGCCTCGCTGGCCACAAAGTCGCTGGGCATCAGGGACGACTGCAGTTGCTGCAAGGCGTCGCGCACAGCCGGCCAGATGGCGCGGGCGCGCGGCGTGGGCGCCATGCCCTGGCCTTCGCGCTGCACCAGCTCGTCGCCCAGCGCTTCGCGCAAACGCCGCAGCGCGTTGCTCACGGCCGGTTGCGTCAGCGACAGATTGCGCGCGGCGCGCGTCAGGCTGCGCTCGGCCATCACCTCGTCAAATACGCGCAAAAGGTTCAGGTCCAAGGTGCGGAAATTCGGCAGGGACATGGCGACAGCATAGGTTATTCAAGCTGTGAATGACGGCCATCATGAAGATAAAGTGGAAGCACATGCGTAAAAACCCTAGTATCAAGGCCTTGTTCAACGCAGCCGTCGTGAACAGGCATCAGAGGTCACGGCTCACACCTCAAGGAAAAACACCATGTCCAGCTTCATCAACCCCCAGTTCTCCAACGAACATCCTAGCGTCAACCGTGTGGAAGCCGCCGTTGAAGGCGCTCGCCAGCTGAGCTCGCGCTGGACGCCGACCCGCGGCCTGGTGGTGCTCTTGCTCACAGCCGTGCTGGCCGCCGCAGTCACCGTGGCTTATGAAGTCATGGACACGGCCGAAGAAGGCCACTTGCTGGCCCTGTGGATTGCGCTGTGGGTGGCCGTGTTCGCCAGCCTGGCACTGTTTGCTGGCAGCAGCGCGGCAGCCAAGGTCAAAACCAGCCTGAATGCCTGGGCCCACCGCCAAGCAATGGCCCGTGCTGACGCGCGCTTGTGGCGCATCGCCAGCACCGACGCCCGCGTGATGGCCGATCTGCAAAATGCGCTGAGCCGTGCTGATGTGGCCATGTTGACCGAGACCGCCGCTCAGTCAGGCAAGCGCGCAGACACCCCAGTGGTTGATCTGCAGTCCGCCGCGAATCGGGTGGAAGTGACGATGCTGACCGAAGCTGCCGTGAAGTCGGGCATGTGCGCAGAGATCCCCAGCACGCTGGTGAACTCCCGCGAACGCTTTTACGGCTACATCTAAGCCAAGCCTTTCCTAGTGAAAAAGCCGCCTTGAGGCGGCTTTTTCACGTCTGAACGCAGCGCTGGCTGCTTGGCCCGGAATCCGCCTTAAGCCGCCAAGCGCTCCATAAGCCTTGCCTGCGTCACCTTCAGCTCTTTGGGCAAGTGGTGCGCCAACTGCTCAAAGAGCGCCGTGTGCAGCGCCAACTCGTCTTTCCAGGCGGCTTTGTCGATGGCCGTCACAGTCTTGAACTGCTCGGCGCTGAAGTCCAGGCCAGTCCAGTTGAGGTCCTGGTAGCGGGGGCTGGTGCCGGTCAGGTTTTCTTCGCCCTGGCCCTGGCCTTCGAGGCGGTCAATCATCCACTTGAGCACGCGCATGTTTTCGCCATAGCCTGGCCAGACGAACTTGCCGTCAGCGCCTTTGCGGAACCAGTTGGTGGTGTAGATCTTGGGCAACGTGGCGCCCGAGGCCTCGAGCTTGGCGCCCAAATTGAGCCAGTGCTGGAAGTAGTCGGCCATGTTGTAGCCGGCAAAAGGCAGCATCGCAAAGGGGTCGCGCCGCACCACGCCGGCCTGGCCGGTGGCAGCGGCTGTGGTTTCGCTGCCCATGGTCGCGGCCATGTACACGCCTTCTGTCCAGTTACGCGCTTCGCTCACCAGCGGCACCGTGGTCGAGCGGCGGCCGCCGAACATGAAAGCATCAATCGCTACGCCCTTGGGGTCGTCCCAGGCTGGGTCCAGCGCCGGGTTGTTGGTGGCAGCCACGGTAAAGCGGGCGTTCGGGTGCGCGGCCTTGGCGCCTGTGGTCTTGGCGATCTCGGGCGTCCAGTCCTTGCCTTGCCAGTCGATCAAATGCGCGGGCATGGCCTTGCCGGGAGCGTCGGCTTCCATGCCTTCCCACCACACGTCGCCGTCGTCAGTCAGCGCGACGTTCGTGAAGATCACGTTTTTGTCCAGGCTGGCCATGCAATTCGGGTTGGTGTGGAAGTTGGTGCCCGGCGCCACGCCAAAGTAACCGGCCTCGGGGTTGATGGCGTGCAGCTTGCCGTCTGCGCCCGGCTTGATCCAGGCGATGTCGTCGCCGATCGTCGTGACTTTCCAGCCTTCAAAACCGGCGGGTGGCACCAGCATCGAAAAGTTCGTTTTGCCGCAAGCGCTGGGGAAGGCGGCTGCCACGTGATACTTCTTGCCCTGTGGATTCGTCACGCCCAGAATCAGCATGTGCTCGGCGAGCCAGCCTTGGTCACGTCCCATCGTTGAAGCGATGCGCAGCGCAAAGCATTTTTTGCCCAGCAGCGCATTGCCGCCGTAACCCGAACCGTAAGACCAGATCTCGCGGGTCTCGGGGTAATGCACGATGTACTTGGTCTTGTTGCAAGGCCACTTCACGTCTTTTTGACCGGGGGTCAAAGGCGCGCCCACGGTGTGCACGCAAGGCACAAAGTCGCCGTTCACGCCCAGCACGTCATACACCGCGCGACCCATGCGCGTCATGATTTTCATGTTGACCGCCACGTAAGGGCTGTCAGACAGCTCAACGCCAATGTGCGCAATCGGCGAGCCCAGTGGGCCCATGGAAAACGGCACCACATACATGGTGCGGCCCTTCATGCAGCCGTCAAAGAGCGGTTGCAAGGTGGCGCGCATCTCAGCCGGTGCCATCCAGTTGTTGGTCGGGCCGGCGTCGTCCTTGTTTTGCGAGCAGATGTAGGTGCGGTCTTCCACGCGGGCCACGTCGCTCGGGTCGCTCAGGGCCAAAAAGCTGTTGGGCCGCTTGGCCGGGTTGAGCTTTTGGAAGGTGCCGGCGTCCACCAGCTGCTGGCACAGGCGTTGGTACTCGGCATCGCTGCCGTCGCACCAGTCAATCGCGTCGGGTTTGCACAGCGCGGCCATGTCGGCCACCCAGGCGATCAGCCGGGCGTTCTTGACATAGGCGGGGGCGTTCAGCTCAAGCCCTTGCATGGCAGGTAGGTTCATCGAAAAGCTCCAAGGTTTAAAAATCGAAATTTCGGGAGCTGCCTTGGCCGCTTTCAAGAAGGGCGAAGAAGGGCGGGGCAGCTGTCGAAATCAACCTTAGCCACGGGAATCAGGCGCGCAAGAGCGTCATGATCCTGGGTGCGAGCCTCGATTTTAGGAAGACCAGCCTTCGGTTACCTGTCGGTTACGGCTGAAAGATATGCAGAACTTGCATGCCTTTATGCGTGGGACATACGCACTAACACCGCTCGACAGACGCAAAAAAGCCGGCGCGAGGCCGGCTTTGGTGGCGCCTGAACAATTCAGGCCAAGCTGCGCGGGGCAGCTTGTTAAGGGGGAGGCGCTCAGGCCATGTAAACAGCGATGAAGGCCAACAGGAACATCAGCACGCCACCGGCCAGCGGCAACACCAGCGGCATCATCGGCACGATCGAGTCCACCGCGTCCTGCTCATGCTCAGGCGTTGGGCTGTGGTGGGCGGCATTGGTGCTGTGCTCGGTCGAGTTGGACATGTCGGTTCCTGGCTGGGGTTCAAAGATTTGCCATGATTTTAACCAATCGCGGCTGATGCCGGACTGACGCAGAGCAGCCCCAGGCCATGCCCGAGAATGCGGCCATGCACCCACTTGAGTTTTTAACCCCGCAAAAGGCCTGCAAGGCAAAGCTGTGATGCGCCTCGCCTCTATTCAAATTGGCCACGCCCGCAAATTGCAAGCCGGCGGCCGGACCGTGCTCTCAGCCATCGGCAAGCAAGAAATTTCGGGCGCCGTGCCCGTCATGCCGCTGGGCCTTCTGGGTGACGAGCAGGCTGACCTCACGGTTCACGGCGGGCTTGAAAAAGCGGTTTACGCCTACCCGGCCGAGCATTACGCTTTTTGGCGGCAAGCCCGCCAAGATGCCGGCGTGAGCGCCATTGACGACCGCTTGCCGCACGGCAGCCTGGGCGAGAACCTCACGCTCGAAGGCCTGCTGGAGGCCGACGTGTGGGCGGGCGACGTGCTGCGCTTTGCGGACTGCGAGTTGCAGGTGCGCCTGCCGCGCGAGCCCTGCGGCAAGCTCAATATTGCACTCGGCTACAGCGGCGCGGTGCGCGCCATGGCGCAGTCTGGCTTTTGCGGCTTTTATTTGTCGGTGCTGACGCCCGGCAGCCTCAAGCCGGGCGAAGCGTTCGAGCTGTTGCCTGGCAACCGCAGCACCGGGATTCCCCAACTCTTCGCGGCAAAGATGTTCAAGCACCTGCGGGGTACTTGAGGCGGCAGAACCAGCGCGTGATGCAGCCTGAAGCTCAGCGCTGGCCGAGCGCCGTGATCTCCGGCGAGAGCCGTTGCCACTGAACCTCGAAGCGGCCCGCGCCTGCCGCAGGCTGGCCGTTCAAGCCGGAGCGACCGGGCGCCATGCGTGCCAGCGCCTGACGGGTGCCGGCCAACACACTGTCGATCACGGGCACGTCAAGCAGTGGCGCAATGGCTGCCGCCATGCCCGCCAGGCCGGCACCGCCCAGCACCACCGCGTCGGCGCGGTCGGCTTTGACCGCATCGCGGCAGGCTTGAGCCAATAAGGTGATGGCTGCCTCGCGGTCAGCCGCCAGTTGTGCGCCAGAGGGCGCCACGGTGTGCACACCGCTCAGGGCTGCGCCATAGCCCAGCTGCGCGGCCAGGCGCTGCAAGATGGGCTGCCAGCGCACGCCACCTGTGACCACCGCAAACCGACCGTGCACCGCGGCTTCCATGAAGCTGGCCTCGGCCAGTCCCGTCACGGGCACACGGCTGGTCTCTTGCAAGGCCATCAGGCCAGGGTCGCCAAAACAGCCGATCAAGACGGAGCTCGGCGCGGGTGTGTCTTCGGCCAAGGCGGCGGCCCAGGCATCGAGCAGCGCGTGCGCTGCTACGGCGTAGCTGGCCTCGCAGGCAATGTAGGGCGCACCGAAGCGAGCTGTGCGCGTGCGCACCGTCGCCTGGGCGCCTGCGCTGGCCTGCGCATGTTGCTGCAGCAGCGCGCTCACGCTGGCCGAGGTGTTGGGGTTGAGGATGAGCAGTTCGGCCATAGTGCTCAGTGGCTGACGGGCTGGCCCAGCAAGATGGCCAGGTCGGGCGCAGCAGACTCGGGTAATTCAAACACCAGTTGCGCCTCAAGTTGCGTCAGGTGCTCGCGCATCAGGCGTGCGGCTTCACGCGCATCGCGCAGGCGAATGGCGTCGAGCAGCGCGCGGTGTTCACGGCAGTTGCAGGCGCCGGCGGCTTGGCTGGCCTGCGGTGTTGCAGGCGGGCGGTATGCCATCAAGATGAGCGAGGTGCGTGAAATGAGCTCGCGCAAGATGCGGCCCAACGTCTGGTGCTCGGCCGCGTTGGCGATGTGCAAATGAAAGTCGCCTGACAGCCGGATGGCGCGCCGCAACTCGCCGCGTGCGCGCGCCGCTTCCTCTTCATCAATGCAGCGTGTGAGCACGGCGATATCGGCGGCGGTGGCGCGTGCGATAAAGCAATCAATCAGCGTCGGCTCGATCAGGCGGCGCACCTCGAACACCTCGCGTGCCTCGGCCTCGGTGGGCTGCGCCACCATGGCGCCCCGGTTGGGCGTGAGCGTGACGACCTGCTCGTTGGCCAGGCGCACCAGCACCGGCCGGATGCGCGTGCGCGACACCCCAAAAGCGCTGGCGAGCCGGTCTTCGACCAGCTTGGTCCCCGGCGGCAACTGGTGGTCCAGAATGGCGGCCACCATGCGCTCGTAAATGTCGTTTTCGGTCAGCACGACCGGGCTGGTGTCCATCATTTCAATGCTTGGCCTTGCGCCGATTCAGCAGCTGCGACAGCGCCACCGCCAGGCCCATCACCACAAAAGAGATCAGCATCGTGACGGTGCCCAGCGCATAGATGGACGGCGTGGTCACCGTCGTCGTCAGGCCTTGCAATTCGAGCGGCAAGGTGTTGACGTCGCCAATCGCTTGCGAGGTGCGGGCAATCTCGTCCCAGCTGAGGGTGAAGCCGAACATGCCGATGCCCACCAGCGCGGGCGCAATCAGCGGCAACACCACATGCGCAAAGCCTTGCCAAGGCGTGGCGCCCAGGTCGGCGGCGGCTTCTTCATAGGCTGGGTTGAAACGGTTGAACACCGCAAACATGATGAGCAGACCGAAGGGCAAGGTCCAGGTCAGGTGCGCGCCCATGGCCGAGGTGAAAAGCCCTAGCGCGGTGCCATAGTTGTCCAGCGTGTCTTGCTGGCCGAGTGCATCCAGCAGGGCCTTGATGCCGCTGTCGATCAAACGAAACTCCAGGCCGATGCCCAGCGACACGATGATGGACGGCATGATGAGGCTGGCCACGACGATGAGAAACAAGGTGTTGGCACCCGCCAGTTTCTTGCGAAAGGCCAGGCCGGCCAATACGCTGAACACCACGGTGCACACCATGACGGCCAGGCCCAGCGCAAAGGAGCGCTTGAGCGCCGCACCAATGTCCACCACGCCCAGGCCTTCAGCCAGCTTGTAGAACCAGTGCAGGGACAGGCCGCGCAGCGGAAAGGTCAGCCCGCCTTCAGGCCCCTGAAAACTCAGCACCACGATGACCAGCATGGGCCCGTACATGAAGAGCACGAAGGCTGCGAACAACAAGGCCAGCGGCCAGAAGCCGGGCGCATGGGAGATTGGTTTTCGCATCACAACTCCTTGCGAATATCGACCATGCGGGTCAGCGCCCAGATGATCATGAGCACCAGCGACAGCAAGATCACGGCATTGGCCGCCGCCAGCGGAAACTGCAGGTAAGAGGTCTGCACCTGAATGATCTTGCCAATGGAAGCAATCTGCTGACCGCCCATGACGCCAATCGTCACAAAGTCGCCCATGACAATGGTGATGACAAAAATCGAGCCGATGACGATGCCCGTGCGCGACAGCGGCACGATGACGTTCCACAACGTCTGCCAGGCCGTGGCCCCGCTGTCGCTCGCCGCTTCCAGCAAGCTGCGGTCAATGCGCATCATGGCGTTGAAGATCGGCACGATCATGAACATGGTGTACAGGTGCACAAAAGCCAGCACCACCGAAAAATCAGAAAACAGCATCCACTCCACAGGCGTGTCAATCAGGCCGCTACCGACCAGCCCTTGGTTCACCAAACCATTGCGCCCCAAAAGCGGCACCCACGAGATCATGCGGATCACGTTCGACGTCCAGAACGGAATCGTGCACAGCACAAACAGCACCGTCTGCATGCCGCTGGAGCGCACATGAAAGGCCAAAAAGTAAGACACGGAAAAGCCGATCACCAGCGTGATCAGCCACACCAAAAAACTGAATTTGAAGGTGGACAAATACGTCTTGAACGTGACGCAAAGATCCGAGCCATCACCCAGGCCGGTAGAACAACCCTCAAAAATCGACAGGTAGTTTTTGACCGTGAAAGCCGGCAGCAACTCGTACTCATTGAAATCCCAAAAACTCACCATCACGATGAGCGCCAGCGGAATCAAAAAGAACAAAAAAAACACCGCCGTCAAAGGCGCAGCCTGCGCCCAGGCAGACAAAGCCCGACCCGGCGTGCGCCGGGAAGGCATTGGCGCGACGGTAAGTGGCGGTGCAGCAGAAGAATTCATGAAAACAAACCGGACAAAAAAACAAGCAGAGCGAAAGAACACCCCCAACCAAGGAACCGCGCGGAACCGGCTTCGCGGGGCCGCAGCGGTTGCCCCCTGCAAGGGGGGAGGGCCGCTACACGAAGTGAGCGGCCCACGGGGGTGAGCCAAGTTATCCCTGGAAGGGGGGAGGACGCTACACGAAGTGAGCGTCAACGGGGGTGAGCCAATCTACGCGGCGACGAACTCATTCCACTTCTGCACCATGTAGTTGTTCTCATCCATCACCGCGTTCCAGCAAGCGATGCCGCCCATGCGCGCTTCGTAGCTGCCACCGTCGCGCACTTGGCCGGCCTTGGCCAGCACGTCACCGTTCGGGCTCTTGATGTCTTGCGAGGCCGGTTTGCCTTCCATCCAGTAAGCCCACTCGTAAGCGTCCATCTTGGACTTGGCGGTCTCCAGCACGGCGCTGTAGTAGCCCTGGCGGTTGAGGTAAGCACCGGCCCAGCCGTCGAGGAACCAGTTGATGAACTCATAAGCACCGTCGAGCTTTTTGCCTGACAGCGTGGCTGGCAGACCGAAGCCGGCGGCCCAGGCGCGATAGCCTTCCTTGAGCGGCTGGAAGTTGCAGGCAATGCCTTTGGTGCGAACGGCCGTCACAGCCGGGCTCCACATCGACTGGATCACTACTTCGCCGGACGCCATCAAGTTCACTGACTCATTGAAGTCCTTCCAGAGGCTGCGGAACTGGCCTTGCTTCTTGGCCTCAATCAAAGTTTTGATGGTCAGATCAATTTCGCGCTTGGTCATGTTGCCCTTGTCGGGGTACTTGTAGATGCCCATGGCTTCGACCACCATCGCCGCGTCCATGATGCCGATGGACGGGATGTTCAAAATCGCGGCCTTGCCTTTGAACTCTGGGTTCAGGAGTTCGGCCCAGCTGGTGATCGGGCGCTTGATCAGGTCGGGGCGAATGCCCAGCGTGTCGGCGTTGTAGACGGTCGGGATGAGCGACATGAACTGTGTCGGGCTCTTGGCGAACACCTTGGACTTTTCGCCTTCCAGGAAGATGACTTTCTTGGGTGCGGTGCCCTGGTCGCCCACGGCCTTGCCAGCGACTTGGCCGGTGGTGAACAGCGAGGTGATCTTGTCGGCATTCTTGATGCGCTTGACGTCGATGCCCTTCAAGTTGCCGGTCGGCACGATCTTTTTCAGCGAGAAATATTCGGTGTCGATCAAATCAAAACTGTTGGGCGCAGTCACGGCGCGCTTGGTCACGTCGTCGGTGGTCACGGCCACGTACTGGATCTTGATGCCGGTGTCTTTTTCAAACTTCTCGGCAATGGTTTTGTCTTGGTTGACGGCGGTGCCCAGGTAGCGCAGCACAATTTTTTCTTGCGCATGCACGGCAGGGAACAGGCCACTGGCCAAGATGCCGGCCGTGCCCTTGAGCAGGCTGCGGCGTTGCACGTTGCCTGCGCTTTCAAAAGCGCTTTCAACAGCACAGGCCGGGGTGGCCGGGCTGGCCAGATCTTTCAGGGATTCAGACATAAAACTCCTTGGGTTGAGGACGACAAACAAGACACGAGGGACAGGAAAAAATCAGGCGTGCAAGGCATGCGCGGCAGCGGCAGGCCACTGCAGTTGCACGGCGTCACCCGCGGCATAAGGCCGCTCGGCAAATTGCGCCTCGGGCAGCATCACCGACAGCTCGGCGGTGCTGCTAGCGCTTGCGTCGGTGCCGGCGCGTTGCAAGCCCAGCAGCACATAAGTGCCCTGGTACTGCACGTCCGTGACCACGGCGCCCAGGCCGGGTGCATCAGTCGCAAGGTTGTCTGTGGCGGGGCTGATCAGCATGTGGTCGCTGCGCACGCCAACTTTGCCGGCAGGGGTGTCGATCACGTTGTGGCCGCCCATGAAGCGCGCCACAAATTCAGTGGCCGGGCGATTGAAGACTTCGCGAGGTGCACCGACTTGCTCAATGGCGCCGCGGTTCATCACCACCATGGTGTCGGCCAGGGCCATTGCTTCTTCTTGGGAGTGCGTCACATGAATGAAAGTCAGGCCCAGTTCTTTTTGCCAGCGCTTGAGCTCAGCGCGCATTTGAATGCGCAAGAAAGGATCGAGCGCTGACAGCGGCTCGTCGAGCAGCAAGACGCGTGGCTCTGTAATGAGCGCACGCGCCAGCGCCACCCGCTGCTGCTGCCCGCCTGACAACTCGCCTGGCAGTCGGGCTGCCAGGTGGCCCATGGCCACGCGCTCCAGCAGGGCCTGCGCACGGGCCTGTCGTTCAGCCTTGGCCATGCCCTTCATCTTCAAGCTGAAGGCCACGTTGTCCAGCGCGCTCAGGTGCGGGAAAAGCGCAAAGCTCTGAAACATCATGGCCGTGCCGCGCTCGGCAGCGGGCAAGTGCGTGATGTTGCGGTTTTCCAGCAAGATGTCACCGCTGGTGGCCAGTTCGTGGCCAGCGATCATGCGCAGCGTGGTGCTCTTGCCGCAGCCAGAGGGGCCCAGCAAGCAGCAGTAACTGCCGCTTTCAATGCGCAAATTGATCTGGTCAACGGCGGTCGCACCGGCGCCGTAGTGTTTGCTCAGGGCCACCACTTCGATGGCGGCGGCCTGCAGGCTGGAAATAACAGTCATGCCCATGGATGAGCAATGCCCGTGCCAGCTTTGTACGCAATCTGACGCACGCTTTGTACGCAAATTGCGCCACGCTTGTGCGTGGCTGGCAACCTCTGCTCCAGATCAGCGCAGGTCGTCTCCCAAGTTGGTGCCTCAGTGCTGCTCCAGGGCCCTAAAGCCCTCGGCCTCCAGCGCTTCAATCACCTGCGCCACATGCGCGCGGCCGCGCGCCTGAATCACCAACTCGATCTCCACGTTCTGTGCAGACAGCACCGTGAAGGCGCGTTGGTGATGCACCTCGTCAATGTTGGCGCCTGTGCCCGCCACCGTGGCCGTGATGCGTGCCAGCGACCCCGGCACGTCGCGTGCGCTCACCGTGATGCGGGCCAGCCGCCCGGCGCGCACCATGCCGCGCTCGATGATGGCGGCGAGCAGCAAAGGGTCCACATTGCCGCCGCACAGCACCAGGCCCACCTTCTTGCCGGCAAAGCGCTCGGGGTGCTTGAGCAGCGCGGCCAGCCCGGCGGCACCTGCGCCTTCCACCAGCGTTTTTTCAATCTCGAGCAGCATCACCATCGCCTGCTCGATGTCGCCTTCGTCCACCAGCAGCAGGTCGTCCACCAGGCGGGCCACCACCTCGCGGGCAATCACGCCGGGTGTGCCCACGGCAATGCCCTCGGCAATCGTGCTTTGCCCCTGTGGGTGCGTCGTGCCCTTGATGGCATTGACCATGGCCGGAAAGCGCAGCGTCTGCACGCCAATCACTTCAATGCCGGGTTTGAGCGCCTTGGCCGCCGTAGCCATGCCTGCAATCAGCCCGCCGCCACCCACGGCAATCACCAGCGTGTCCAGGTCGGGCACGGCGTCCAGCATTTCGAGTGCCACCGTGCCTTGGCCAGCCACCACGGCTTCGTCGTCATACGGATGCACAAACACCAGGCCTTCGCGCTCGGCCATGCCCAGGGCGTGGCTGCGCGCCTCGTCCAGCGTGTCGCCATGCAAGATCACCTCGGCCCCAAAGCCGCGCGTGCGCTCGACCTTCACACCCGGCGTAAAACGTGGCATCACGATCACGGCGCGGATGCCCAGCCGCTGCGCGTGGTACGCCACGCCTTGCGCATGGTTGCCCGCGCTCATCGCAATGACGCCGCGTGCTCGTTCAGCCTGGCTGAGTTGCGCCAACTTGTTACAGGCGCCACGTTCCTTGAAGGAGGCGGTGAACTGCAGGTTCTCGAACTTCAAATAAACCTCGGCCCCCGTCACGTTCGACAAGGTGCGCGACGCCACGCACGGCGTGAGCAGCAAATGACCTTCCAGCCTCTGGGCGGCAGCTTGCACATCTTTCAATTCAGGCATACGGTTCCCTTTTTCTAATAGTTCGCCAGTAGACAGCTGTGCGCATTGTTGTGCTTTGGAGACGGTATACATCTGGTCACTGTTGGCCTGCGTGTTTTCCATGATGCTTTGGGCACCGTTATGGTGGAGCCTTCGGCCCTAAGCCTTTTTAGAAAGTGGCAAAGATGACCTGTTTGTATTTGAGCCGGAGACCGTTCAATGGGCAAGCGCTCGACCGCTGATTCAAGCCAATGGCAGCTCTCGCCCGAGTTGCGCAAGGCGCCCGTGCTGGACTTGATGTGCTCGCATTTCGTCTTGACGCTGGCTGCCAGGCAGGGCGCCAAGTTCAATGTGCGGCGCGACCTCAACAGTCTCTTGTCTCTCTCGGGCCGTCACTTGGTGTGGCCCGTGCCAGCACTGGTGCGGCTGCGCGAGTTTTTGGCCAGGCGCTGCAAGGACAACGAATTCTGGCAAGGCCATGAGGCGCTCAGCCACGCCGAGTTCATGGCGCGGCACGGCGCGTGGCGCGGGCCCTATGAAGAAGGCACGGTGTTCTTTTATTTGGACGAGCATGCCAAGGACCAGCCCAAGGACTTGCTGAGCGTGCTCACCGCCACGGGCGACTACCTCACCCACACACTCAAAAAGCAGTCCACGCTGGTTGAAAAAAACATCGACGCGCTGGCCACCTTGCTGCAGCTCAACCAGGCCGAGCGGGCACTGCTGCTTTACGGCACTTTGGCCCGCTACCAGCGCGACCTGCGCTCGCTGCTGGTCGAGTTCAAGGTCAACAATGCGCCTGAAGCCTACGCGGCGCTGGCTGAAGTGGCCGGCGTCAAAGCGCATGAAGTGGCTGAAGCCCTGCGCGCCGGCTCGCGCTTAGAGCGCATCGGCATGGTCGAAAACCTGATTTCCGAGCACAACATCACAGACCTCGCTGACCTGATGAAGGTCAGCGAAAAACTGCCGCCCGTGCTGATGCGCGAATACCGCGACCACCATGAACTGATGGCGGTGTTCACCCGGCCCGTGGTGCGCAGCAGCCTGGGGCTGGCCGACTTTTCATTTGTGGCTGAAGACGCAGATGTGCTGGTCTCGCTCTTGCAGCAGGCCGTGGCCGCGCGCGAGCCGGGCGTGAACGTGCTGATGTACGGCCCACCCGGCACGGGCAAGACCGAGCTGGCCAAGGTGGTAGCGCAGGCCGCGGGGCTGGACTTGTTCGAGGTTGAGTACGCCGACCGCGACGGCAATTCGCTCAGCGGCCGCGACCGCTACCGCTCCTTGCAAATTGCGCAGGTGTTTTTGAAAGGTAGCGCCAACGCGGCGCTGTTATTTGACGAAGTTGAAGACGTGTTCCCGCCCATCAGCAGCGAGGCAGCCCAGCTTATGGCCCGGTCTGAGCAGCTGGTGGGCAGCTCGGCACGCTCGGTCAACGGCAAGGCCTGGGTGAACCAGATTCTGGAGACCAACAGCGTGCCCACGCTGTGGGTGACCAACCGTATCGAGCAGATCGATCCGGCCTTCAGGCGCCGTTTTGCCTACCACCTGGAATTGCGCTCACCGCCGCCCGGTGCGCGCGAAGGCCTGGTGCGCAAGACGCTGGAAGGCGTGCAGGTCAGCGATGCCTTTGTGGCCCGCCTCACGGCCCGCAAGGGCTTGACGCCAGCGCAGATTGGCACGGCCGTGCGCTTCGCGCGGCTGGCGGCGGGGGCTGCGTCTGAAACATGCGCATCCTCTGAGCGCATGGAAATGCTGATCGAGCGGCAACTGCAAAACGCCGACCAGGCGCTGGGCAACCGCAGCCAGGCCAGGGGCCGGCGCAGCGTGACGACTTACGACCTGGCCATGCTCAATGTGGAAACGCGATTTGAAGTGCCGCGCATCATCGAGGCCATCAAGGCGCGAGGCCACGGCACGCTGTGCTTTTATGGCTCACCCGGCACCGGCAAGACGGCGCTGGCAGAGCACCTGGCCAGTGCCCTGGACAAGCCGCTCATCATCAAGCAGGCCAGCGACCTCATGAGCAAGTACGTGGGCGAGACCGAGCACAACATGGCCGCGATGTTTCGCGAGGCCGAAGCCGAAAAAGCCGTGCTGCTGCTGGACGAAGCCGACAGCTTTTTGCAAGACCGGCGCGGCGCGCAGCGCACTTACGAGGTGACCGAAGTCAATGAAATGCTGCAAGGTATGGAGCGCTACGCGGGCATCTTCATTTGCACCACCAACCTGCTTGAAAGTCTCGACCAGGCAGCGCTCAGGCGCTTTACTTTCAAGATCAAGTTCATGCCGCTCACGTCAAGCCAGCGCGAGCAGATGTTTGTGACGGAAGCGCTGGCTGGCGACGCAGCGCTGCTGACGACGGAATTGAAGACACGGCTTTCCAGGCTCAGCGTCATCTGTCCCGGCGACTTTGCGGCGGTCAAACGTCAGATCGATTTGTTGGCGGCCGAGTTGAGCGCCGAGGAGTTCATGGCCCAGCTCGAAGCCGAGCACCGCATCAAGCCCGAAGTGCGGGAGCGGCGGGAGATGGGTTTCATGCCTTAAAACTCGGGCCACAAAAAAGCCCCGGCTCGCAGTGCTACAAGCCGGGGCTTTTTACTTGGAGTCGCGCTACGCGCCTGGGCTCAATGCCCCAGGATCTTCGACAGGAAGTCTTGAGCGCGATCCGTTTGCGGATGGTTGAAGAACTCGTCAGGCTTGTTCTGCTCGACGATCTGGCCCTGGTCCATGAAGATCACGCGGTCGGCCACAGCCTTGGCAAAGCCCATTTCGTGCGTCACGCAAATCATGGTGATGCCGGCGTCGGCCATCTCCACCATCACGTCCAGCACTTCCTTGATCATCTCTGGGTCCAGCGCCGAGGTGGGCTCGTCGAACAGCATGATCTTGGGTTTCAAGCACAGGGCGCGGGCAATCGCCACTCGCTGCTGCTGGCCGCCCGAGAGCTGCAGCGGGTACTTGTTGGCTTGCTCGGCAATCTTGACGCGTTCGAGCTGCACCATGGCGCGCTCTTCGGCTTCCTTCTTGGGCATCTTGCCAACCCACATGGGTGAGAGCGTCAGGTTCTCCAGCACCGTCAGGTGCGGGAACAAGTTGAACTGCTGAAACACCATGCCGACTTGTTTGCGAATGGCGTCGATGGCCTTGACGTCGTCGGCGAGTTCAACGCCGTCCACGATGAGCCGGCCTTGCTGATGTTCTTCCAGGCGGTTGATGCAGCGGATCAAGGTGGACTTGCCCGAGCCCGAAGGCCCGCAAATCACGATGCGTTCGCTCTTGGCCACGTTGAGGTCAATGTCGCGCAGCACATGGAAATTGTTGCCGTACCACTTGTTGACTTTGTCGAAGGTGATGATGGGTTCTGACATGGAGGTTCCAGACATGTTTCAGGGATAGGGAGTTCAGCGCGCCTTGCCTTTGTTGACCTGCTTTTCAACCCAGAGGCTGTAGCGGGACATGGCAAAGCAAAACGTGAAATAAATCAGGGCGATGAAGAGATAGCCTTCAATCTTGAAAGGCCGCCAGTCGGCGTCGGAGTTGAGCGCCAGGCCCAGCGAGCCTGTCAGCTCGTACAAGCTCACGATGGTCACCAGCGAGGTGTCCTTGAAGATCGAGATGAAGTTGTTCATGATGCCGGGCACCACGAGTGCCAGCGCTTGCGGCAGTACGATCTTGCGCTGCGTCTGCCAGTAGCTCAGGCCCAGCGTGGCGGCCGCTTCGATCTGGCCCTTCGGGATGGCTTGCAGGCCACCGCGAATCACCTCGGCCATGTAGGCTGCCGCAAAAAGCGTGATGCCAACCAACACCCGGATCAGCACGTCGATCTTGGTGCCTTGCGGCATGAAGAGCGGGAACATGAACGACGCCATGAACAGCACCGAGATCAGCGGCACACCGCGCACCAGCTCGACGTAAATCGTGCAGGCGCTGCGAATGGCGGGCAAATCAGAGCGGCGACCCAGGGCCACGACCAACGCGATTGGAAACGCCATGGCAATCGACAGCGACGCCAGCAAGAGCGTGAGCGGCAGGCCGCCCCAGCGGTCGGTCTCGACGAGGGACAGGCCAAAGCTGTTGCCGTACATCAGCGTGAAAAACAGCGCCAGCACGCCCGCCCACAAGAGCGCCAGCCAGGGCTTCCAGAAAGCGCGGATGCAGCTGCACACGAGGATCGCGATCATCAGGACGGTGGCAATGAGCGGGCGCCATTGCTCTTCAAACGGGTAGCGGCCAAAGATGATGAGGCGGTATTTTTCAGCCACCACGCCCCAGCACGCGCCCACACCGGCTGCGCGGCAGGCTTCAGCGTCAGGCCGCCACATGGCCGTAAAAAGCGCCCAGTTCAGCAGTTGCGGCAGGTACCACAGCAGCAAGCTGCCAATCAGCAGGGTGCCGAGGGAGGTGCGGGCGTCCGCAAACAGGTTGGCCCTGATCCAGCCGACGAGGCCGCCGGTCTTGGTGGGGGCTTCACGCGCAGGGATGGATTGGAAGATGCGTGCGGGCAAGGGAAGGGTTCCGTTCGACATATCAGCGCTCCTTGATCGCCGCGCGGCTGTTGTACCAATTCATCAGCAGCGAAGTCAGCAGTGAGGTGGTGAGGTAAATCGCCATGACGATGGTGATGCACTCCACCGCGCGGCCGGTCTGGTTGAGCGCGGTGTTGGAGATCGAGACCACGTCCGGGTAGCCAATGGCCACGGCGAGTGAGGAGTTCTTGGTCAGGTTCAGGTACTGGTTGGTCAGCGGCGGAATGATCACGCGCAGGGCTTGGGGCAGCATCACCAGACGCATGGTCTGGCCCTGGTTCAGGCCCAGGGCGGCAGCGGCTTCTTTCTGGCCGCTGGCCACCGACTGAATGCCGGCGCGCACCACTTCGGCCACAAAGGCCGCGGTGTAAATCGTCAGGCCCAGCAGCACGGCCACAAACTCGGGCGTCAGCGCGCCACCGTTTTCGATGGCGAACTCGCCGCGGATCGGCGCGTTGAGCGCTGTGGGCGCGCCGCCCGCCAGCCAACCCAGCACACCCGCAGCCAGCACGATGGCCACAGGCACCCAGAACACGCTGCGCAACTGGCCCGTCGCTTCAAACTGGGCGAAAGCCCAGCGGCGATAGAGCACAGCCAGGCCCACGCCCGCCAGCAGGCCGAGTGCTGACCATGCATGGCCGTCGGCCCAGATGGGGATCGGGAAATTGATGCCGCCCTTGCTCAGGTACACCGAGCCGACCTGCCACGCATCGGCGGCATCGGGCAGGATCTCGGTAAAGAGCAGGTACCACATCAGCAGTTGCAGCAAGATGGGCACATTGCGGAACAGCTCGACATAGGTCGAGCACAGGCCGCGCACCAGGGCGTTGCGCGAAAAGCGCCCCACGCCCAGCAAAGTGCCCAGCAAGGTGGTCAGGATGATGCCGAGCACGGCGACGCGCAAGGTGTTGCTCACGCCGACCAAAAAGGCACGCCAGTACTTTTCGCTGGACTCGAAGGGAAACAGGCTTTCGCCGATGTCAAAGCCGGCGGTCTGGTTCAGGAAGTCAAAACCGCTCTGGATCCCACGCTCGCGCATGTTGATCAGGGTGTTGTGCCCGAGGTACCAGATGGCCAGACCGATGAGGCCGAGCGCCACCACCTGGTAGACCAGGCCGCGGAAGGCCTGGCTGCGCCAGGACCAGCTTTTCTTGGGGGGGATGGAAGGTGTCATGAACTGGCTCGAATCATTTGAAACGCAACAATAGAACGCCGGATATGAAAACCGCCTGCAAGGCAAGACCTGGCAGGCGGTTTTTTATCTGTCTTCTTGTTTGTCAGAGGTGGGGCTTGTCAGCGACAGGCCCCAGCTGGGCAAGTCCGATCAGCGGATAGGGAAGGCGTACATCAGGCCGCCCTTGTTCCACAGGTTGTTGACGCCGCGTGGCAGACCCAGGGGCGACTTGGGACCGACGTTGCGCTCGAAGATCTCACCGTAGTTGCCGGTGGTCTTGATGGCGCGAACCATCCACTCTTTGTCCAGACCCAACAGCTTGCCGGTGTCTTCGGTGGTGCCCAGAATGCGCTGGATGACAGGGTCGGTGGTGCTGGTTTTCAGCTGGTCCACGTTGGCTTGCGTCACGCCGTACTCTTCAGCTTCCAGCAGGCCGTAGATGACCCACTTGACGATGGCGAACCACTCGTCGTCACCGCGGCGGACCATGGGGCCCAGGGGCTCTTTGGAGATCAGCTCAGGCAAGATGATGTGGTCAGCAGGAACCTTGGCTTCCTTGTTGCGCACAGAAGCCAGGCCCGACGCGTCGGTCGTGTAGGCGATGCAGCGGCCAGAGAAGTAAGCGCCGGTGGCGGCTTCGACTTTTTCGAACACGACTGGCTTGATAGCCAGGTTGTTGGCGCGCGAGTAGTCGGTCAGGTTTTTCTCGGTGGTGGTGCCGGACTGGACGCAAACGGTCTGGCCCTTGAGCTGCTTGGCGCTCTTGATCTTGCTCTTGACGGGGACCATGAAGCCCTGGCCGTCGTAGTAAGTCACGGCGGTCTGGTGCAGGCCCAGCGATGCGTCGCGGGTCAGGCTGAAGGTGGTGTTGCGCGACAGAACGTCGATCTCGCCGGACTGCAGGGCGGTAAAGCGCTGCTGGGCGTTCAGGGGCACGTACTTGACCTTGGTCGCGTCGCCCAGAGTGGCGGCAGCCACAGCCTTGCAGACGTCCACGTCCAGGCCAGACCAGTTGCCGCTGGAGTCAGCAGCGGAGAAGCCTGCCAAGCCGGTATTGACGCCGCAAACGACTTGACCGCGGGCCTTGATGGCGTCGAGGGTCTTGCCTGCGTGGGCGGGGAGGGCGGCTGCCAGCGTCAGGCTGACGGTGGCCAGGGTCATCAGGCCCTGCTTTTTAGTAAATGTGAACACGTGAAATCTCCAGTCAATGAATCTTGGGAAGCTTGCATCAGCCAGCACGATGTGTGCCAGTGGGCGAATGCTAACCGAAGGTTTCATGCTGTTTGAAAGGGAGAAAGCGTATTCCCCTAGGACTAACCCTTGGCCATCTTGTAACTATGCGAAATTTGCATAGTGGCATGCGAAGCCCGGCAGCCCAGCGTCTTTTCAGCGTCTTTGCACCGCCGCCGGGCAGTTCAACCCGAAGCGGTGCACACCCGCAGGACCTCTGCACCATAAGCCTGCAGTTTCTTGCTGCCCATGCCGCTGATGCCTTCGAGGTCGGCGAGGTCTTGCGGATTGCGCTCGGCAATCGCCCGCAGCGTGGCGTCATGAAAGATCACGAAGGCCGGCAGGTTGTGTTCGCGGGCGACTTCAGCGCGCCAGGCCTTGAGGTGGCCCAGGCGTTCCAGCGCGCCAGCGTTCAGGCTGGCCTCGGCCAAGCCTTTCACAGAAGTCTTGACCACGCGCTTCTTGCGCTCGGCCCCGCCGGCCGCCTGCTCACGCAGGAAGAAGGTGACTTCCCCGCGCAGCACAGCCCGTGCCTCGGGCAGCAATTGCAAGGTGCTGAAGGCTTCGCTGTCCACCCGCACCATGTTGCGCGCGATCAACTGGCGCAGCACGCCGCGCCACTGAGACTCCCCCAGGTCGGCACCGATGCCGAAGGTGCTCAGCTTGTCATGCGCGTACTGGGCGACTTTTTCCGTCGCCTTGCCGCGCAAGATGTCCATGACATGGCCCGCGCCAAAGCTGATCCCGCTGGCTTGCTGCACGCGGTAGATGCAACTGAGCATCTTGCGCGCGGCATCCGTCGCATCCCAAACCGCCGGCGGCGAGAGACAGTTGTCGCAATTCCCGCAGGGCTCGCTGGCTTCATTGAAGTAGCGCAGCAGGCTCACCCGGCGGCATTGCGTGTCTTCAGCCAGCACCAGGAGCGCGTCCAGCTTGCCGCGCATGACTTGCTTGAACTCCTCGCTGGCGACTTCGCTGGTGTCGATCATGCGGCGCTGGTTGACCACGTCTTGCAGGCCGTAGGCCATCCAGGCGTTGGCCGGCAGGCCGTCGCGGCCGGCGCGGCCGGTTTCCTGGTAATAGCCTTCGATGTTCTTGGGCATGTCCAGGTGCGCCACAAAGCGCACGTCCGGCTTGTCGATGCCCATGCCAAAGGCGATGGTCGCGACCATGATCATGGCGTCGTCGCGCAAAAACTTGTCTTGCCGCTCTTGGCGCAAACCTGAATCCAGGCCCGCGTGATAGGCCATGGCTTTGAGGCCGGCGTCTTGCAAGAGGTCAGCGATTTCCTCAACTCGCTTGCGCGACTGGCAATACACAATGCCCGCCTCGCCCGCATGCTCGGCCTCGATGAAGCGCAGCAACTGGCGCGTCGGGTCGGTCTTTTCGACGATGGTGTAACGGATGTTGGGCCGGTCAAAGCTGCTGATGAACTGCGCCGCGTCTTCCAGCTTGAGCCGCTCGATCATGTCCTGGCGGGTCAGCGCGTCGGCAGTGGCCGTCAACGCCACGCGCGGCACGTCAGGGAAGGTCTCGTGCAAGAGGCTCAGCGAACGGTACTCCGGCCGAAAGTCGTGGCCCCACTGGCTCACGCAATGCGCCTCATCAATCGCAAACAAGCTGAGCAAACCGCGCTCGTGCAGCGAGGCCAGCAGCCCCTTCATGCGGGGCGTGTTGATGCGCTCGGGCGCGGCATACAACAGCGTGAGCTCGTTGCGCAGCAACTGCTTTTCCAGCGCGCTGCTCTCTTCTTGCGTTTGTGTGGAATTCAAGAACGCCGCCGACACGCCCGCTTCATGCAGCGCGCCCACCTGGTCATGCATCAAGGCAATCAGCGGCGAAATCACGATGGTCACGCCGTGGCCGGCCTGCTGGCGCGCAATCGCGGGGATTTGGTAACAAAGCGATTTGCCGCCGCCCGTGGGCATCAGCACCAGCGCATCGCCGCCGGCCACCACGTGCTTGACGATGGCTTCCTGCGGGCCGCGAAAGCTGTCGTAGCCAAAGACTTCGCCCAGGATGTCCAGCGTGGACGGCGCAAAAGCAGATGGCGAAGGAGGGAAAGCGGACGACAAGGGCGGACGGGCTCGCGGCTGAGGATGGTTGCAGAAGCTGAAAGGCGTTTATTGTCGGCGCTTTGTTGGCTGCTGGCTTCTCAGCCCGGCACGGCGCGGGCGCCTCCCTACAATTGCCCCATGCCTTCAGTCGTCTACACCCGCGCCCAAGCCCTGCCCGCCATTCTGGCCCAACGCATTGCCATCCTTGATGGCGCCATGGGCACCATGATCCAGCGTTTCAAGCTCAGTGAAGCGCAGTACCGTGGCGAGCGCTTCAAGGATTTCCACAAGGACATCAAGGGCAACAACGAGCTCTTGAGCCTGACGCGGCCGGACATCATTCAAGACATCCATGAAGGCTATCTGGCCGCTGGCGCGGATCTGATCGAGACCAACACCTTCGGCGCCACCACCGTGGCCCAGGCCGACTACGACATGCAGCATCTGGCCGTGGAGATGAACTACGAGTCAGCCCGCATTGCCCGTGCTGCTTGCGACAAGTTCTCCACCCCCGACAAACCCCGCTACGTGGTCGGCGCCCTCGGCCCCACGCCCAAGACCGCCAGCATCAGCCCCGACGTCAACGACCCCGGCGCGCGCAACACCAACTTTGAAGAGCTGCGCCAGGCCTATTACGAGCAGACCGAAGCCCTGGTCAAAGGCGGCAGCGACGTGATCCTGGTTGAGACGATTTTTGACACGCTCAACGCCAAGGCCGCGCTCTTTGCCATTGACGAGTACTTCGACAATTCGGGCGAGCGTCTGCCGCTGATCATCAGCGGCACCGTGACCGACGCTTCGGGCCGCATCCTGAGCGGACAGACCGTCACCGCGTTTTGGCACAGCGTGCGCCACGCCCAGCCGCTGGCCGTGGGCCTGAACTGCGCTCTGGGCGCTACGCTCATGCGCCCTTACATCCAGGAGCTGGCCAAGGTGGCGGGCGACACCTTCATCAGCTGCTACCCCAACGCCGGCCTGCCCAACCCCATGAGCGACACCGGCTTTGACGAAACGCCAGACGTCACCAGCCGCCTGCTGCGCGAGTTTGCCGCCGAAGGCCTGGTCAACATCGTGGGCGGCTGCTGCGGCACCACGCCCGAGCACATCGGCGCGATTCACCAGGCCGTGGCGCCGCTGGGGCCGCGTGGCGTGTCCGCTGCTGGGTTTTATCCAGAGCTTGCATGAAGCGGCTGGTCGCGCAGAGCCTGACGCTGCTCATGGTTGGCTGCAGTTCAGCGCTTCCCGTGGCGGCCCCATCGCCAGGTTTCCCTGCAGCTGACCAGCCAGTCGCTGCGTCACTGGCCGAACTTGCCCGCCTGGACCAAAGTGAGCGCACATGGCGCTTTTTGCGTGATCAGGCCGGGGGGCGTTATCAGTACCAAGTGCACTGGCAGTCCTGGGTAGGCTTCGGCCATGTCACCACCGTGAGCGTGGTCAACGGTCGGGTCAGCGAGCGAAAGTTTGAACCCTTTCATCTGCCCGGCAGTCGGGTTGCCTCCAGCCCTGTGGAGCCGGGATGGATCGAACGCGGACCCGAAATCGGCAGCCGCAGCGGCGTCGCGGCACCAGCGCTGACCATGGAGGAGCTTTATGCGGTCTGCCGCCAGCTCTTGAGTCAAACAAGGCCGCCCGCCTCCTCCGAGCGCTTACCTCACTGGCAAGTGCCAGTTCTTACGCTGGACGAGCGGGGCGTCTTGCAGTCCTGTATCAGCAAGCAAGCCTTTGTGTCGGACGATGCGCCCGTGCGCGGGGTTCCAGCTTTGTCCCTAAAAATGGGTACTTGATAGGCGCACGGCCTGGTTTGGCTCGTCGCCATCGCGGCTCGCGTTAAAATCTTGGCTTCCCAAGGAGCGTTGCAGCTTCGCCCCGCGAAGTCAGGCTTGGGAATCGTTCTTGCAACGACGCTCACCTTTGCCCCAAGGTGAGTCCGTGTCTTCTTCGCCAGCTTCCCCCGCTACTTCTCCCGTTCCCTCAATGAAACTTTCCGGCCTGGAGCCAGTCAGCATTGGCGCGGGCAACCTCTTCGTCAACATTGGCGAGCGCACCAACGTCACCGGCTCCAAGGCATTTGCCCGGATGATCTTGAACGGCGACTACGAGCAAGCGCTGGTCGTGGCGCGGCAGCAGGTGGAAAACGGCGCGCAAATCATCGACATCAACATGGACGAGGCCATGCTGGACAGCCAGGCCGCCATGGTCCGGTTCTTGAACCTGATCGCCAGCGAGCCCGACATTGCCCGCGTGCCCATCATGATCGACAGCTCCAAGTGGAGCGTCATTGAAGCGGGCTTGCGCTGCATCCAGGGCAAGGGCATCGTCAACTCGATTTCCATGAAAGAAGGGCTGGAGCCCTTCAAGCACCAGGCCAAGCTCTTAAAGCGCTACGGCGCGGCCGCCGTGGTCATGGCTTTTGACGAAAAAGGCCAGGCCGACACCTACCAGCGCAAGATCGAGATTTGCGAACGCGCCTACCGCGTACTGGTTGATGAAGTGGGTTTTCCGCCCGAAGACATCATCTTTGACCCCAACATCTTCGCCATTGCCACCGGCATTGAAGAGCACAACAACTACGCGGTGGACTTTATCGAGGCCACGCGCTGGATCAAGGCCAATTTGCCCGGCGCCAAGGTCTCAGGCGGCGTGTCGAATGTGTCCTTCAGCTTTCGCGGCAACGACCCGGTGCGCGAAGCGATTCACACCGTATTTTTGTACCACGCGATCCAGGCTGGCATGGACATGGGCATCGTCAACGCGGGGATGGTCGGCGTGTACGACGACCTGGAGCCAACGCTGCGCGAACGGGTGGAAGACGTGGTGCTGAACCGCCGGCCTGATTCCGGCGAGCGCCTCATTGAAGTGGCCGAAACCGCCAAGAGCGGCGCCAAGGACGACAGCAAAAAGAACGAATGGCGCGCGCTGCCGGTGCGCGAACGCCTGAGCCACGCCTTGGTGCTGGGCATGAACGAGTTCATCACCGAAGACACCGAAGAAATGTGGCAAGCCATCCAAGCCGACGGCGGCCGGCCGCTGCACGTGATTGAAGGCCCGCTGATGGACGGCATGAACGTGGTGGGCGACTTGTTCGGCCAGGGCAAGATGTTCTTGCCGCAAGTGGTCAAGAGCGCCCGCGTGATGAAGCAGGCCGTGGCGCATTTGCTGCCCTACATTGAGGCTGAAAAGCTGCTTTTAGAGGCCGCAGGCGGCGACGTGAAAACCAAGGGCAAGATCATCATCGCCACCGTCAAGGGCGACGTGCACGACATTGGCAAGAACATCGTCACCGTGGTCTTGCAGTGCAACAACTTTGAAGTCGTGAACATGGGCGTGATGGTGCCTTGTCACGAAATTCTGGCGCGGGCCAAGGTCGAAGGCGCAGACATCGTCGGCCTTTCGGGTCTCATTACACCGAGCCTGGAAGAGATGCAGTACGTCGCCGCCGAGATGCAAAAAGACGACCATTTCCGCATCAAGAAAATCCCGCTGCTCATTGGCGGCGCCACCACCAGCCGCGTGCACACAGCGGTCAAGATTTCACCGCATTACGAAGGCCCGGTGGTCTATGTGCCTGATGCTTCGCGCAGCGTGAGCGTGGCGCAAAGTTTGTTGTCCGAGCAAGCCAGCAAATACATCGACGACCTGAACGCCGACTACGCGCATGTGCGCCAGCAGCACGCCAACAAAAAGCAGACGCCCATGTGGCCGATTGCCAAGGCCCGCGCCAACGCCACGCCCATGGACTGGGCGCACTACACGCCGCCCGTGCCCAAGTTCATTGGCCGCCGAGTTTTTAAGAACTTCGATTTGGCTGAACTTGCCAATTACATTGACTGGGGCCCGTTCTTTCAGACTTGGGATTTGGCGGGGCCTTTCCCTGCGATCTTGAAAGACGAAGTGGTGGGAACCGAGGCTGTGCGCGTGTATGCCGACGCGCAGCGCATGCTCAAGCGATTGATCGAAGGCCGCTGGCTCACGGCCAACGGTGTCATGGCGCTGTACCCCGCCAACAGCGTGGGCGATGACATCGAGATCTACACCGACGAAACGCGCACCGAAGTGGCCATGACCTGGCACGGCCTGCGCCAGCAAACTGAAAAAACGGCCATTGAAGGCGCCGACGGCAAAAAGCACATGCGCCCCAGTCGCTGCCTCGCGGACTTCATCGCGCCCAAAGCCTTGAGCGCTGAAGCCAAGGCCGTGCGCGCCGGTCATGCGGGCGCCGAAGGCCACAACACCTTCATGCTGCCAGACTACATTGGCCTGTTTGCAGTGACGGCCGGCATAGGCGCTGAAAAGAAAGAAAAGTACTTCCAGGATGACAACGACGATTACTCGTCCATCATGCTCAAAGCCTTGGCCGACCGCTTGGCCGAAGCCTTTGCCGAAGCGCTGCACCTGCGCGTGCGCCAAGACCTGTGGGGCTACGCGGTTGACGAAGCGCTAAGCCCTGAAGAACTGATTGCCGAAAAATACCGCGGCATCCGCCCCGCACCCGGTTACCCGGCCTGCCCGGACCACAGCGTCAAGCAAGCCATGTTTGAGCTCTTGAAGGCTGATGAGATCGGTATGGCCCTGACGGAGAGCCTGGCCATGACGCCAGCGGCCAGCGTCAGCGGTTTTTACCTGAGCCACCCGGACAGCGCGTATTTCAACGTCGGCAAGATCGGCGACGACCAGGTGCACGATTTGGCCAAGCGACGCGGCGTGAAATTGCAGGACCTCGAGCGCCTGCTGGCGCCGAATCTTTAAAGCGATCAGTCCAAATGAGCCGCCTCGGCCTGACCCGCGACAAGATCTACAAAACGATTGCCCGCCAGCTGCATGGTCAAGTGCCGTGCTGGGTGTGCGGTGAACACGTGCTGCAAGCTGCCGCCACGCTGGAGCACATCAAGCCGCTCAGCGAAGGCGGCAATTCACATCAAGAGAATCTGGCTATCAGTCATGCCATATGTAATGGGGAACGGCACGCAAAGGTAGTCAAGGTACCAAAGCTCTGAGGCACCCCAAGGCCTGTGGCCGGGTGGGGGCGGAGGGCCGATTTCTGGTACCCCAGTATGAGGACTTCCGCCCCCACCCGGCCGCAGGCCGCTCTACCCAGAGTGAACGAAAACTCAGCCGCCCAGGTAAGCCCCACCATTCACATGCGTCACTTGCCCGGTGACAAAGCGCGCCTGCAGACTCGCCAGCCACGCAATCGCATCGGCCACCTCTTCAACCGTGCCACGCCGCCCCAGCAAAGTCTGCCGCGTCGCATGATGCGCAGGCGCTGCCGAGGTGGTGGCAGCATGACGCACGCTGTCAATCAAACCGGGCGACACGCAGTTCACCGTGATTCCCTGCGGCGCCAACTCAACCGCTAGCGCCCGCGTCAGCCCCACCAGGCCGGCCTTGGCTGTG
Source organism: Polaromonas sp. (assembly GCA_040400945.1). Classification (GTDB taxonomy): domain Bacteria; phylum Pseudomonadota; class Gammaproteobacteria; order Burkholderiales; family Burkholderiaceae_C; genus Polaromonas. The sequence goes on from JBBAPG010000003.1 coordinate 156,973, forward strand.
ACCACATGCACGCGCTGCGCTGCGCCGGTATGCGCCGTCAAGCCGCCCACGTTGATGATGGCCGCCGAGTCCGATGTGGTCAGCAAAGGCAGCGCGGCTTGCGCGCAAAAGAAGGCACCGTCCAGCACCACCGCCAGCGTACCGTGCCAGTCAGCCGCGCTCAAAGTGGCCAGCGGCCCTTCCTTGCGGATCGCTGCGTTGTTCACCAGCACATCAAGCCGGCCCCACTGCACTTGCACTTCCGTCAACATGCGTTGCACGGCCGCGGCGTCGGTCACGTCGGCCACGCACAGCATGGCGGGCTGACCCAGCGCGCGAATCTCGTCCACCACCGCCTGACCTTCAGCCTCTGAGCTGCGCACATTCACCACCACAGCCATGCCGTCACGCGCCAGGGCCAGCGCGGTGGCGCGGCCAATGTTGCGGCCTGCGCCCGTGACCAGTGCCACGCGTTGCTTGAGCGTGCTCATGCTTGCGCGGACAAAACAGCTGCGTCGGCCAGCGGTGCATCAAACACTTGCTTGACCCAGCGGTGAATGCCTTGCGCCTGCGCTGGCGCTATACCGCCATGCGCGCAGTTGGCAAAAAACTTGGTGTCCAAATCAGCGTCGCTCAGCGGATGGTCCGCGCCGCCCTTGAAGTAAGCCTGCCGCGCTTCCATCACGCGGCCGTCCTTGAGCGTCACGCGCACGTGGCCGGTGAACTGCTTGGGGTAAGGATTGGCTGGGTCCACGATGTAGTTCACCTTGGCCGCCAGTGCGCGCAGGTCGGCACGCTTGACTTGCGCCTCGGTGTATTCGCCCAGGCCCGCGTTGTCCAGCAAGAGGCCGGCGGCAATGGCGTAGGGGATGCTGAACTTGGCCGAGTATGCGTTGGGCGGCGACTGCTTGAGTGCGAGCGGCTCCCACAGGCGGTGCACGATGCCTTCGGCTGTCTCGCAATCGATGCGTTCGATCTGCGCCAGGTCCAGGCCTTGGCGGCGCAACTCGCGCGCACAGTCAATGTAAGGGTGGGCCATGGTGCCGCAGGCGTAGGGCTTGAAAGCAATCGTGGTCCAGATCCATTCGCTGCCCATGCCTTGCAGCATGGCTTCGAAGTTGCCGTCCTTGCTGTCTTTGAGATTCGCAAAGCCATGAAAAAAACCATGTGTGCCTTCAAACACCGTGGCCGGCCCTTTGAAGCCGGCTTGCGCCAGCCGCACAGCGCGGTAGCCCGACTGCGCGGCCCAGCCTGGGTGCATGCGCTTGGTCCAGCTGCCGTCGGCCAGGTATTCGATGATGCCGGACGCCATGCTGCCAGCAATGCCAAAGGCGTTGACCAACTCGTCTTCCGTCAACTTGAGCGCCGCGCCCACGCCGGCCACTGCGCCCATCACGCCAAAGACGGCGGTCGGGTGAAAGCCGGCCTTGTGCACTTTGGTGGGTGCGACGGCGCAGAGTCGGCACATGACTTCAACGCCGATGGCGATGCCGCGCAGCAAGTCTTCGCCTGAGAGCTTGTGACGCTGGGCTGCCGCCAGCAGCGCCGGCACGATGACCACGCCCGCATGCACCGGCCCGCCTTCATAGGTGTCGTCAAAGTCTTCGCCGTGCGCAGCAATGCCGTTGACAAAAGCCGCGCCTTCAACGCCGCAGGTTTGCGGCAAGCCGATGACGGTGCAGGGGCCGTCTTGCTCAACGGAGGCCAACGCGGCCAGCACATAAGGCTCGGCACGCGCGGCAATGCAAATGCCGGCAATGTCCATCAGCAGTCGCTCGCCGATAGCGCGGGCCGCAGGCCAGGCCTCTGGCCGGGCCGTGACGATGGCTTGCGCCAGCCGGCGCGACACAGTCACAGCAAAATCAGATTCAGTTGCAGCTTCAGACGAAGAAGAAGTCGAGGCACTCATGCAGGTTTCTTGTTGGAAGTGAAGTCTTTAACGCCGGTGTAAAGCATCAAGGCCAGGGCCAGCAGCAAGAGCACCAGGGAAATGCTGTCGGTCACGAAAATGCTGTGGTCGCCGCTGGAAATCAGCAGGCTGCGGCGGTAGTTGGACTCGACCATGGCGCCCAGCACCAGACCCAGCACCAGTGGCAGCACGGGCAGTTTCAAGAGCCGCATGCCGTAACCCATGACGCCCAGCGCGAGCACCAGACCGATTTCAAAAATGCTCTGGTGCATGGCGTACACGCCCGACATCACCAGCGCCAGAATGAAGGCCATGAGGTAAGGCTTGGGCCGGTTCACCAGCCAGATGCACGGGGCCAGGATCACCAGGCCAATCAACAACATCGCGATGTTGGCAAAGAACAAACCGCCGTACAGGCTCCAGACAATCTCGGGTGCTTTTTGAAACAGCATGGGGCCAGGCTGCAGGCCGTGGATCAAGAAGCCGCCCATCAGCACGGCGGCCGAATTGGAACCCGGAATTCCCAGGCTGAGCAGCGGCACCAGCGCGGTGGCCGTGACCACGTTGTTGGCCGACTCGGGCGCGGCCACGCCTTCGGGCGAGCCCTTGCCAAATTCTTCCGGGTGCTTGGACCAGCGCTTGGCTTCTGAATACGCCATGAAGGCGGCGACCGTGCCGCCCGCGCCAGGCGTCACGCCCTCAATGGTGCCGATGACCGCGCCGATGGCCTGCGGTTTGAAGATGCGCTTGCTCATGGCCCAGTTGGGCAGCCTGAGCTTGGCTTCCGACTTGATGGCCTGGATCCAGGCCGGCTCGCCGATCTGCACCAGCATTTCCGTCACGGCAAACAGGCCCACCATCACCAGGATGGGCTTGATGCCGCCCAGCAAATCTGGCGAGCCAAAGGTAAAGCGCGGCACGCCCGAGACCGGGTCGCTGCCGATGAAGGACAACAAGAGCCCGATGCTGGCAGCCACCAGGCCGCGCATCAGCGAGCCGCCCGACAGGCCCGCAATGACGGACAAGCCCAGGATGCCCAGCGAGAAGTAAGCCGCGGGCGTGAAGGCCAGCGCAATCTTGGCCAGGCTTTCGGTGGCCAGCACCAGCACCAGCAAGCCAAACAGGCCGCCAATCAGGCCCGACATCAAGGAGATGCCGAGGGCTTCACCCGCGCGGCCCTGGCGTGCCATTTCATAGCCGTCCAGCACCGTGGCTGACGCCGAGTTGGTGCCAGGTGTGCGAATCAAGATGGCCGGGATGGAGCCGCCGTATTCAGCGCCCACGTAGACGCTGGCCAGCAGCACGATGGCCGTGGCCGGCGCCATGCCGACCGTGAAGGGCAGCAACAAAGCCATGGCAATCGACGGCGAGATACCGGGCAGCGCGCCGCCCAAAATGCCCCACAGCACGCCGGCAAAAGAGGCCACCAGCAGCCACAAGGTTGGCACGCTCAGCACCGCATTGAAAAAAGCTTCCATGACTCAGGTTCCCATCCACGCAGGCCACAGACCGGGCGGCATATGGATTTGCAAAAGCACAGTGAAAAGTCCATACAGGCCCAGCGCGCCGCCCACAGCGCTCAGCGCCACGGTGCGCGGTGCACGCGCGCCCACCAGCCAGGCCACGGCAGCGATCAAGAGCGCGATGGACACGGTGTAGCCGGCCAGCGGCAACACCAGCATGTACACCAGCAGCACGGCCAGCAGGGCGAGCGCAAGCTTTTCGGCACGCCAGGGCGCGTGCGCCACAGCGCTGGGCTCAGCGTCAGTGTCAGTGCTGGTCTCTGAGTCGGTACCAGCTCCGTGGCGCGTCGGCAGGCTGCCCTTGATCAGCAGCGTGGCAGACGCCAGCATCAGCACCACGCCCACGGCAGACGGCACGCCTGCGGCTCCGACCTCGTCGGCCAGCAAGCTGTCTTCAATGCCGCGTGCATAGGCCACATAGCTGGCCGACAGGAGGATGCCCAAAAGACCGGTCAGGCGGTCAGCGTTGCTTGCCTTCATTTCAGGAGGCCAAGCTCTTTGAATGACTCAACTGTTTCCTGAGCCACATCGGCGGTGAACTTGCGCGCGGCATCGCGGCCCAGCACCAAGGGGGTGAGGTGCTCCTTGGTGTATTGCGCCTTGTAGGCGGGCGAGGCGATGGCTTTTTTGATGGCTTCTTCCCACTGCTTGGCAAGCGCATCCGGCATGCCCTTGGGCGAAGCCAGGCCGCGGAACTTGCGCACCACCACGTTCAGGCCTTGCTCCTTGGCGGTCATGAGTTGCGGCAGGCCGGCCAGGCGGTTTTCAGAGAGCGTGGCCAGGAGCCGAATCTTGCCGGCTTCGAGTTGCGCTTGCAGCTCTTGAATCTCACCCACGCCGATGTCGTACGTGCCGTTGAGCACGCCGATCATCTGGTCAGCACCGCCCTCGTGGCTCACGATGGGCACCTTCACGCCGCCAGCGCGGGCCAGGCGTTCCATGGCGATGCGCTCCAGCGAAGCCGGGTTGGATGCGCCCCAGCGCGATTTGCCGGGGTTGGCCTTGGCAAAGGCGACGACTTCGGCCAGGGTTTTGTAGGGCGATTCGGTGCGCGTGTAGATCACCTCGGGGTCAATGAAGATGATGGCCATCGGGTCCAGGCCGTCATAACCCACGGCCGGCTTGGACAGCAAGGTGGTCTGGATGTAAGTTGGCGTGGTGCCATAGAAGACTGAGCCGTCAGGCGCGCCCTTGGCCACATGTGCCACGGCGGTGGCGCCACTGCCGCCGCGGATGTTTTCGATGGCGATGTTGGTCTTGAGCGGCAAGTGCTTGATGAGGTCACGCAAGAACACGTCGGTGCCGCCGCCGGGGCTGGAGTGCGTGACCAGTGTCACCCGGTTGACGGGGTAAGCGTCCTGGGCCATTGCAAGGGGTGCGGTCGGGGCAATCAAAAGGCCCAGCAAGCCGCTGGTGATCAGGCGTTTGACGGTCATGGTGTGTTCTTCCAGAAAGTAAGCGGGGCACCAACGGTGGCGCGCCAAGTGAAGTTCAGCTTAAAAATGTAGAACTCGGATTGCCAACTGTCAACAGTTCAAACCCGAGCACGACGCCGCACTGGAGCCCGAATACCCGGGCTCACGAATCCATCAGCGGTTTAGGGGGTGTCGGGCGCGGCGACGGCTGCGGCCAGGCGCTGCCAACCTTGCGCGACATGGCGTGTCAGTGCCGCCTCGGCTGCTGCCGGGTCGCGCGCGGCCAAGGCCTGCACGATGGCTTGATGTTCTTCGTTCGAGGTCTGCAGACTGCCTTGGTGCACCAGGCCGCGGCGTCGAAACAAATGGGTCTGCCGCACGATGGACAGGTACAAATCGGCCAGCGTCTGGTTGTCGGCGACTTTCATGAGCAGCTCGTGAAAGCTCAGGTTGAGCTTGTAGTAGCCCGAGAGATCGCCTTGTTCAGCGGCCGCATTCATGTCGCTAAGCAAGCCGTGCAGGGTTTGCAAAGCGGCCGGCGTCACCCGGCTGGCCGCCAGCCTGCCGATGAGCCCCGACAGCGCGCCGCGTACTTCATACAGCTCGCGAGCATCGTGCAGGGTCATCTCGCGCACGAAAACGCCCTGGTTCACCACGCTCACCAAAAGGCCAGCTTCTTCCAGGCTGCGGCAGGCTTCGCGCACGGGGCCGCGGCTGATGCCCAGGCGGCTCGCCACTTCACTCTCGTTGATGCGGTCGCCACCGGACAGCTCACCCGACGCGATCATGGCGGCGATTTCCTCCCGCACGATGGACGTGAGCGTGCGCGCGCGGCGCTGCTTGATCTGTGCCAGTGCGGAAGAAGGTGGTTTGGGGCTCATGCGGGCCGGATTCTACGGCTCACGCCCCTTTGAGTGCCCTGCGGTACTGCACGGCCTCGGCCACGTGCTGCATTTCCACGTTGGGCGAGGCGGTCAGGTCGGCGATGGTGCGGGCCACCTTCAGGCAGCGGTGGATGCTGCGCCCCGTCCAGCCCAGGCGCGCAGCCGCAATGTTCAAAAAGCGGGCGGCTGAAGCGTCCAGCGCGCATTGCGCATCAATGGCCGCACCGGCCAGGGCTTCGTTAGCGCTGCCCTGGCGCTGTACGGCGCGATCACGTGCGGCCAGCACGCGGGCGCGAATGCTGGCTGTGCTTTCGCCGGGCGGCGCGTTCACCAAGTCATCAGCGGGCAATGCGCCCACTTCCACGTGCAGATCGATGCGGTCCAGCAAAGGGCCGCTGAGCTTGCCCTGGTAGCGCATGACCTGTTCGCTGCTGCAGCGGCAGGCGCGCAGGCTGGAGCCGAGAAATCCACAGGGGCAGGGGTTCATGGCCGCTACCAATTGAAAGCGCGCTGGAAACTCAGCCCGCCTTGCTGCGCGCGAAATGGTGATGTGGCCTGACTCCAGCGGCTCGCGCAAAGCCTCCAGCGCGGCCCTCGGGAATTCAGGCAGCTCGTCCAGAAACAGTACGCCTCGGTGCGCCAGGGAAATCTCACCGGGCCGTGGCGGCGAACCGCCGCCGACCAAGGCCACGGCGCTGGCGGTGTGGTGCGGTGCGCAGGTCGGGCGGCGTCCCCAGTCGGCCAGCCTGAAGCGTCCGACCAATGAAGCAACGGCGGCGCTTTCGAGCGCCTCTTGCGTGCCCATGGGCGGCAACAGGCCTGCAAAGCGCTGTGCCAGCATGGACTTGCCTGAACCGGGGGCGCCCATGAGCAGCAACGAGTGCCCGCCCGCCGCCGCAATTTCAAGCGCCCGCTTGGCCGCTGCCTGGCCCTTGACGTCCGCCAGGTCCGGGTAAAACGCCTCGCCCGGCTGGGCATTACTTTGCACCCGCTGCCAGCCCTCGCCGGGCTCGGGCGCAGCGTCGCCAGGTAAAAACTGGCGCACAACGTCCATCAGGTGCAAGGCTCGGTACACCCGCACACCCGGGACCAGCGCAGCTTCTTGGGCGCTGCCCTCGGGCAGCACCAAATGGGGGACCTGATCTGTGCCAACGCCCTCACTGGTCTGGCTCAAGGCCAGACTCATGGCGAGCGCCCCGCGCACCGGTCGCAACTCCCCTCCCAGCGATAGCTCCCCTGCAAATTCATAACTTGCCAGCTTGTTCCCGTCAATCTGCCCACTTGCGGCCAGGATCCCGAGGGCAATCGGTAGGTCAAAGCGGCCCGAATCCTTGGGTAAATCGGCGGGCGCCAGATTGACCGTGATGCGTTTGTTGCCCGGGAATTCCAGTCCGCTGTTGGCAATGGCTGCGCGAACACGTTCCCGGGATTCCTTGACCTCGGTCTCGGCCAGGCCAACCAAACTCAGGCTGGGCAAACCGTTGGCGAGGTGGACTTCAACGGTGACGCTATGCGCTTGCAGACCGAGCAAGCTTCGGCTGCGCACTAAAGAAAGGCTCATTTGGGCTCCATGACGAACAATGCACCAAACTAATGCATGGCCAGCAGCACTTTTCTGGTGCAACTCGACGTATAGCAATTAAGTATGCAGTTTACGGGCCTCCTGGATCATCATGGCATCGGTTTGAATTCGGAAGGGTGTGGCACGCTCCATGCTTAAAAGTTCTGCGTTCGCTGAAAAACCTGGTCGGCGCGGTTCTACCGCCCACCTTCATCCTGGAGAAGAACCCATGAAACTCGTCACGGCCATCATCAAACCATTCAAGCTGGACGAAGTGCGCGAAGCACTTTCCAGCATTGGCGTGCAAGGCATCACAGTCACTGAAGTCAAGGGCTTCGGCCGCCAGAAGGGTCACACCGAGCTGTACCGCGGTGCTGAATACGTCGTTGACTTCCTGCCCAAGGTCAAGATTGAGGCCGCCGTGTCCGACGAGCTCGTGGACCGAGTGATCGAAGCCATCGAAGGCGCTGCCCGCACCGGAAAAATCGGCGACGGCAAAGTGTTCGTCTACAACCTCGAGCAGGTCGTTCGTATCCGCACTGGCGAAACCGGCAAAGAAGCGCTCTGAGCGTCTGCCGCCCCCCAGCCCCGTCTTCCTTCCTCAAGAGAACATGACCATGAAAAAACTCCTTGCTTCCTTTGCGCTGGCCCTCGGCCTGCTCGGCAGCGGTGCTGCCGTGCTGGCACAGGCTCCCGCGCCTGCCGCTTCCGAGCCCACCGTCAGCGCACCTGCAGCAGCGCCCGCAGCTGCGCCAGCCGCAGCCGCAGCTGCTGTTGCAGCCCCCGCCGCTGCCCCTGAAGCTGCAGCCCCAGTCCCCAACAAAGGCGACACCACCTGGATGCTGCTGTCGACCTTGCTTGTCATCATGATGGCCATCCCCGGCCTGGCCCTGTTTTACGGAGGCCTCGTTCGCAGCAAGAACATGCTGTCCGTCCTGATGCAAGTCATGGTCACCTTCTCGCTGATCGTGTTCCTGTGGTTCATCTACGGCTACAGCGTGGCCTTCACCGAAGGTGGCGCGTTCTTCGGCGGCTTCGACCGCTTGTTCATGAAAGGCATTTGGGACAACGCAGCAGGTACCTTCGCCAATGCGGCCACCTTCAGCAAGGGCGTCGTGATTCCTGAAATCGTGTTTGCCGCCTTCCAGGCCACGTTTGCCGGCATCACCTGCGCACTGATCGTTGGCGCCTTTGCCGAACGCATCAAGTTCTCTGCCGTGATGGTTTTCATGGTGATCTGGTTCACCTTCAGCTACTTGCCGATGGCCCACATGGTCTGGTTCTGGATGGGGCCTGACGCCTACACCAGCGCTGGCGTGGTTGACGCCATGAATGCCAAGGCCGGTTACATCTGGCAGTCGGGCGCCCTGGACTTTGCAGGCGGCACCGTGGTTCACATCAATGCAGCCGTCGCTGGCCTGGTCGGCGCCTTCATGGTCGGCAAGCGCATTGGCTACGGCAAGGAAGCCATGGCCCCGCACAGCCTGACACTGACCATGGTGGGCGCGTCCCTCCTGTGGGTGGGCTGGTTCGGTTTCAATGCCGGCTCGGCTCTGGAAGCCAACGGTTTTGCGGCTCTGGCCTTCATCAACACACTGGGTGCGACTGCCGCTGCGGTGTTGGCATGGTGTGCCGGTGAAGCCATGATTCGTGGCAAGGCTTCGATGCTGGGTGCTGCGTCCGGTGCGGTGGCAGGTCTTGTAGCCATCACCCCAGCCGCTGGCAACGTCGGCATCGGCGGCGGCCTGATCATTGGCCTGGTGGCTGGCTTTGCCTGCCTCTGGGGTGTCAGCAGCCTGAAGAAACTGCTGGGCGCTGACGACTCGCTCGACGTCTTCGGTGTGCACGGTGTGGGCGGAATCGTCGGCGCCTTGCTGACCGGCGTCTTCAACTCGCCAGCCCTGGGTGGCCCTGGTTTCGTGGCTGACTGGGTCACGGCCACCATGGTCACCAGCGCTGACTACTCGATTGCTTCGCAGGTCTGGATTCAGGCCAAGGCTGTGCTGATCACCATCGGCTGGTCTGCCGTGGTTGCCTTCATCGCCTTCAAGATCGCTGACCTGACGGTGGGTCTGCGCGTCTCGGAAGAAGAAGAGCGCGAAGGCCTGGACATCAGCGCACACGGCGAGACTGCCTATAACCGCTGATCGCAGCGACAAGTCTCCTTTGGATGTTCAGCCCGCCGGCGCAAGTTGGCGGGCTGTTTTTTTTGGGTCTCTGCAATGGCGCTACAGTTCCCGGCATGAGCTGGAAAACCATCACCCCCGCGCCCAATCAACTCGGCGAATCTCCTTTTTGGCATCCCACAGAGCAGCGCCTGTACTGGGTCGATATTCCGGGCCGGCTGCTCATGCGGCTGCACGAGCCGACCCGCCAGATCGAAAGCTGGCCCATGCCGGCGGAGCCCGGCTGCATCGCGCCGGCGGCCGGTGGCGGCCTGGTGGTGGCGCTGCGTACGGGCATTTACCGTGCCCCGCTGTGGGGCGGTGAGTTGACCCCGCTGGTCGCAGCGCCTTATGACACGGTGAGTACCCGTTTTAACGACGGCAAGGCCGACCCGCTGGGCCGCTTCTGGGCCAGCACCATGTACGAGCCTCGTGACAAGGCCGAGGGCAAACTTTGGTCACTGGATGTGCGCGGCGGCAGGTCGCTGTTTGAAGAAAAAGCGGATGGCGCCACCATCGGCAACGGCCTGGCCTGGTCGCCTGATGCGCGCACCTTGTACTGGACCGACACCACCAGCCAGACCATTCGCGCTTGGGACTGGGACGGCCAGACCAACACGCTGACGAGCCCACGCGTCTTTGCCAGCTTTGCCGCCAAGCCGGCGGGCTGGAAGCCAGGCCTGCCTGCCAACGGCGGCTACGGCGGCCGGCCCGACGGTGCGGCGGTGGACATTGAAGGCAACTATTACGTCGCCATGTTTGAAGGTGGCCGCGTGCTCAAGCTCTCGCCTCAAGGCGTGCAGCTGGCCGAGTGGGCGCTGCCGGCGCTTTGCCCGACCATGCCCTGCCTTGGCGGTGAAGACCTCAAGACCCTGTACGTGACCACGGCTTGCTACAGCCGTCCGGCGGCCGAGTTGGCAGCGATGCCCGATTCAGGCTGCGTTTTTTCGATGCGTGTGGATGTGCCGGGGCTGCCTGTGAACTTCTTTCAGGACTGAGGGTGCGGCAAATCCCGTCTAAAAGCGCACAAGCGTCGTTCAAAAAATTCAAAACTGGCCTTGGTCGAGCCGCTTACGATGCAAGGCATGTCCCTTCATTCCACCGCTGAGTCCATCGCGTTCCCCAGTCAGGCCACAGCCACCCTGCCAGCCGTGAGCGGCGACCCCCTGGTTGCCGACTTGCAGCAGCGTGTGCGAGATGCCGCGGCGCGCGGCACTCGCCTGCGCATTCGCGGCGGCGGCAGCAAAGACTTTTATGGCGAGCCGCTGAGCGGCGACTTGCTGGACGTCTCGGCCCTGGCCGGCGTGATCAGCTACGAGCCGAGCGAGTTGGTGGTGACGGTGCGCGCGGGTACGCGCCTGGCCGAGCTCGAAGCGCTGCTGGCCACCCAAGGCCAATGCCTGCCTTTCGAGCCACCGCATTTCAGCCCCAGCGCCACGGTGGGTGGCATGGTCGCCAGCGGCCTGAGCGGCCCGGCCCGGGCCAGTGTGGGCGCGCTGCGCGATTACGTCTTGGGCATCAAATTGCTCAATGGCCGCGGCGAGGAGTTGACCTTCGGCGGACAAGTCATGAAAAACGTGGCGGGTTATGACGTCTCGCGCTTGCTGGCCGGCTCGCTGGGCACGCTCGGCGTCTTGCTCGAAATTTCGCTCAAGGTCTTGCCCGTGGCGCCGGCCGAGGCCACACTAATGTGTGCAGGCGTTGGCCAGCAGCAGGCGTTGGACTTGCTCAACCGCTGGGGCGGCCAGCCGCTCCCACTGAATGCCAGTTGCTGGGTGCATGACAGCACGGCCACGCCGGCTCGTGACTTTTTGTTTGTGCGTTTGCGCGGTGCTGTGGCGGCCGTGCAGGCTGCCATTCCGCGCTTGATGGCCGAAGTCAAGGCCGTAGGCGGCGAGGCTCTGGTGATGGAAAACGGCCAGGCTGCCACCGACTGGGCCGCTTGCCGCGAGCAGACACTGCCGTTTTTCAGTGAACCCCCGGCCGCTGCTTCAGGGCAGACGCTTAGCCTGTGGCGCATCAGCGTGCCGCAGACGGCGGCGGCCATTGACTGGCCCGAGGCCGTCGGTGCGCCCTTGATTGAATGGCACGGCGGTCTGCGCTGGGTCTGGGCGCCGGCCCGCGCGTGTAACGCGCTGCGTATGGCCGCCGAGCGTGTGGGCGGCCATGTGACCCTGTTCAGGCACCCCGCGCGGCCACTGCCTGCGGGCTTTCCGGTCTTCACGCCTTTAGCGCCCGTGCAGCAACGCATTCAGCAGCAACTCCAGCAGCAGTTTGACCCCGATGGCGTCTTCAACACCCAGCGGCTGAGCATTTAAAGCGCCGAAAAAAGTACAGCCGCATGCAAACCAATCTCGCCCCTGAATTCCAAGGTACAGCCGATGGCGTGGAAGCCGAAGCCATTTTGCGCAAGTGCGTGCACTGCGGTTTTTGCACGGCCACCTGCCCCACCTACCAGTTGCTGGGCGACGAGCTCGACGGTCCGCGTGGACGCATCTACCTCATCAAGCAAGTGCTGGAGGGCGAAGTGCCCACCCGCAAAACCCAGCTGCACCTGGACCGCTGCCTGACCTGCCGCAACTGTGAAAGCACCTGCCCCAGCGGCGTGGACTACGGCCATTTGGTAGACATCGGTCGCAAGCTGGTGGACGAGCGCGTACCGCGCCCTGCGGCTGAAAGCGCCGTGCGGTGGGCGCTCAAAGAAGGTTTGCCTTCGCCCCTGTTTGCGCCCGCCATGAAGCTGGGCCAAGCCGTGCGTGGCCTGTTGCCGGCCAGCCTCAAAGCGAAGGTGCCGGCGCCGCAAGACGCCGGCCGCTGGCCCACCCGCACGCATGCGCGCAAAGTGCTGATGTTGGCAGGCTGCGTGCAGCCTGCCATGCAGCCCAATATCAACAGCGCCACCGCCCGGGTGCTGGATGCGGCTGGCATCCAGACCGTGCTGGCCGCCAAGGCCGGCTGCTGCGGCGCGGTGAAGTACCACCTGAACGACCATGACGGCGGCAAGGCCGAGATGCGCCGCAACATCGACGCCTGGTGGCCTCATATCGAAGATGGCGCTGTGGAAGCCTTGGTGATGAACGCTTCCGGCTGTGGCGTTATGGTCAAAGACTACGGTCATGTGTTCAGGGACGAGCCGGCTTATGCTGACAAGGCCGCCCGAATCAGCGCGCTTACCCAGGATTTAAGCGAGTTGCTGCCGGACCTGGTGCCCGCGTTGAAGCCGCAATTAAAAAGCGCACAAAGCGCACAAAACGCGCCGGCCGAGCAACTCACTTTCCACCCGCCTTGCACCTTGCAGCACGGCCAACAATTGCGCGGTGGCGTTGAAAAGCACCTGGGTGATTTGGGTTTCAAGGTCAACATCGCCCGTTGTGAGCCACACCTGTGCTGCGGCTCGGCCGGCACCTATTCGGTGCTCAAGCCTGAAATCGCGTACGAACTACGCGACCGCAAATTGACGAACCTCGCTGAAATGCAGCCGGACACCATCGTCTCGGCCAACATCGGCTGCATCACCCACCTGCAAAGCGGCACGGCCACGCCGGTGCGGCATTGGGTCGAGGTGCTGGACGCCGCCCTGGCGTCCCAGAGCTAAGCGCGCCCGGCGCTTTTTTTACCGCCGCTCTATACCGCCGCTCTAACGGGCGGACCCGTTTCGTCTGGACAACGCGCTCCTGAGCAACTCAGGCCCGACTTCGAGCGCCTTCTTGCGTGCAGGCAAGGCGTGCGCGCGTCCAAAAAATACATGGACATAAAGACCACAGATTAACCGTATTAAACGAAATTATGAATGATTTAGTTTAATATCTGCTTAGAATGATTTGCACCTAAGAGGTAAAAATTCTCCAGATCGGCGCGTCGCCGTGTTTGTTCCTTCAATTTTCTAGAGGCCCCGTCCATGCCCGAGTTCAATAGTCTGCGCTTTAGACCTTTATTGATCAGCATGTGGCTGGGTTTTTCGGGGCTGGCGCAGGCGGGTGAAGCCTTGGACCCGGTTTTCGCGGCCCTGGACCTGCATGAGGTCCTGGATCTGGAGATCACTTCTGTTTCCAAGAAGCCGCAGACCATCTCGCGTGCGGCGGCGGCGGTCTATGTCATCACCGGCGACGACATTCGCCGCATGGGCGCGCAGAACATCGCCGACGCGCTGCGCATGGCGCCCGGTGTGCAAGTGGGTCAGGTGGGCGCCAATTCATGGGCTGTGAGCGCGCGCGGCATGAACGGCCGGTTTTCCAACAAACTGCTGGTCCTGGTGGATGGGCGCACCGTCTACTCCCCGCTTTTTTCCGGCGTTTTCTGGGACGTGCAGGACACGCTCATCGCAGACATTGACCGCATCGAAGTGATACGCGGCCCCGGCGCTGCCCTCTGGGGTGCCAATGCCGTCAACGGTGTGATCAACATCATCACCAAGTCTTCAGCTGCCACGCAAGGCGGTCTGATGGAGGTCAGCAGTGGTTCGCAAGACCGCGGTACTGTTTCCTTGCGCTACGGTGGCCAGATCGAAGGCCTGGGTCACTGGCGTGTCTACGGCAAGACACTCCGGCGCGACCCCTTGCAGCTGGCCAATGGGACGGTCGGCATGGACGACGCGAGGCAAGATCGGCTGGGCTGGCGGGCCGACCTCACGCCCACATCCCGGGATGCGATCGCGTTCCAGGGTGAGCTGTACGAAGGCGTGCTCGGCGAGTCGGCGCAACTCAGCCAGTTCTCGCCGCCTTGGTCCAGCATCACGGGGACGCGCCAGAAAGTAGCCGGGGGTCACGTTCTGGCTCGCTGGCAGCGAGAGCTGTCCCAGGGCAACTCCATCACCTTGCAGTCCTACTTTGACCGAACCGAACGGGACTGGCCCTCGCATCCTGATTCAAAAATCGACACTTTTGACGTGGATGGTCAGTTCCGTTCGCGCCAGATCGACGGCCACGACATCGTCATGGGCCTGTCTTACCGGAACACCCGCGACGAATCCCGTCCGTCCTACACCGGCGTCCCGGCGGGCACCGTCATCTTCAACGATTTCCAGGCCAACCGTAACGACAATCGCCTGTGGAGCGCGATGGTTCAGGACGACATTACGCTCAAGCCCGAGGAGTGGACGCTGACCCTGGGCGCCAAGCTGGAAAAATTTTCCTCGGAAGATCCCAAGCTGCTTCCCAACATGCGTATCCTCTGGACGCCCGAGGACACGCAGACCTTCTGGGCTTCCGCAGGCAAGGCGGTGCGCACCCCCAGCCGCGGCGACAACAACGGGGTGATCCGACTCCTGGTGCCGTCCGAGTTCACCGTGGGGGGCAGGTCCCTGCCGGTGCCGGGCTTCATTGAGCTCAGTGGCGGGACGCGACCGGAAGACATGTGGGCCTACGAAACGGGCTGGAAGCAGCGCCTGGGCCCCGGGCTCACACTGGACACCTCCGTTTTTTACAACCGCTACCGAAACCTGCGCTCGGGCACCTCGAGCATCTTCACGGCGCTTTGCCAGCCGGGCAACCTGCCATTTTTCTACTGCGCCGGTCCGCCCATGCCCGGGCAGTACCTGTTGCTGCCGGCGGCGTTTGGCAATGCAGTCGAGGGCCATAGCCAGGGGCTGGAGGTCTGGATGGACTGGCAGGCCTCGCGAGAGCACCGGGTGCGCGCCAACGCCTCGTATCTCAAGATCAAGCTCAAGCCGCTTGACAGCAACAGTTACAGCCTGGATACCGAAGGCAGCAGTCCGCGCTGGAGCAGCTCGCTGCGCTGGTCCTACACGCCCAGCGCGCAGCATGAATGGGACGTGATCCTGCGCCACGTCGGCAAGCTCAAGGACGTATTGTTCAACCAGGCCGTGCCCAGCTATACCGCCATGGACCTGCAGTGGAGCTGGCGTGCTGCACCCAACGTGCAGTGGAGTGTCACAGGTCGCAATCTTCTGACTTCGCGCCATTTGGAGTTCATCTCGGAAACAGGCGATCACGCACGCACGCTGATCGGGCCGTCCGTCCTTGTGGGTGTGCGCGTCCAGTTCTGACGACCTCATGCCCGGCACCCGTCTGCATTTCTTGATCCCGCTTAAAGACCATTGGATCGCACGGCCCCGGCAACTGTTGGTGCTGGCTTTGCTGATGGTCATGGCGGCGGTGCAAGCTGCAGAACCTGAACTTCCCCGTGAAGCGCGCATCAAGGCGGTCTTGATCTTGCGCATAATCAAATTTGTCGAATGGCCAGTCGACGCGCTTGTGCGCACGGACGCCCTGCAGATATGCACCTGGGGGGACGGCGTCACTACGTCAGCGCTGGCTAACCTTCAGGGGCAAAAAGTACGCGAACATGAAGTTCGGGTGCGCAAACTGCAGCCGGTGCCCGACACCAAAGGGTGCAATGTGCTTTTCGTGGCCGAAAGCACGCGCGCTGAAGTCAATGCCAATGTCATGTACGGCACAGGCGGCCGGGCGCTGCTGACGATCAGCGACATGCCTGACTTTGGCAAGCGAGGCGGCATCATCAGTCTGATTCAGCAAGATAACAAGATCGGGTTTGAAGTCCAGCTGCGCTACGCACGCGCTGGGGGTCTGCAAATTGGCGCGCCGCTGCTGGAACTGGCCCGCAGCGTGGAGTAGGCATGGTCCGAACTGAATCCATCAAACATAAGCTGGACCGGATGATGGTCCGCACCGTCAGCCTGGCCTTGGTCGCACTCGCCGGGGTACTGCTGGTGTACCAGGGGTGGACTTTCAAGCAGGGCACGCTGGAACGCCTTTCAGTGGTGGCCCAGATGGCCGGCAGAAACCTGACCGCCGCACTCGAATTTGAAGACCGGCGTCAGGCGCAACTGCTGATCGACTCTCTGCAAGCTGAAAAAGATATCGTCGCCGTCAGTGTGTTTGACCGCAACGGGAATTTTTTTGCGGGCTACACCAGTGCGACTCACCCACGTGAGCAACAGCCCCTCGCGTCCGATGCCTTGGGCCACTTCGATCGGGTCAGCCAGCAGCTGGAAATCCATGAGATCAAGCATGCAGCATTGATCAGCCTGCATGGCGAAACGGTAGGCTCCATCGTGATTGCAGCCAGCCCGCGTCGGCTCTTTGAGCAGTGGGGCGCCAGTCTGGTATTGATCATCGCTGTCTCGTTGATATCCGGTTGGCTGGCCGTTCGCTCGGCGGCCAAGCTGCAAAAGCGGATCGTTCAACCCATCATGCATCTGGCTCTGTCGATGCGCCAGTTCACACAGACGCAAGACTTCAGCATGCGCGTTCAAACCAGCGTGAATGACGAGGTGGGACAGTTGAGCGACAGCTTCAATGACATGCTGAGTCACCTGCAAGTTCGCGAGCTGGCGCTGGACGAGCGCAACCGTGAGTTGGCGCGCAGCAACCAGGACCTGGAGCAGGCCGTGCAGCAAGCCACAGAAGCCCGCCATGTGGCCGAACAGGCCGCCCGTGTGAAGGCCATGTTTCTGGCCAACATGAGCCACGAGATACGCACGCCCATCAACGGCATTCTCGGCATGACGGAGCTGCTGCTCAACAGCCCCCTGAACCCGCAGCAAGGCCACCAGGTTCAAACCGTGTTGGACTCGGGTCGTTCGCTGCTCAACATCATCAACGATATTTTGGACATCTCGAAACTCGAGGCGGGCAAGCTGGTGATCACGCCCGCGGACTTCGATTTGAGGGGAGTGGTTCAGGACCTGTTGAGTCTGTTTCAGCAAAGCGCCCGGGGAAAAGGTCTGGCGCTCGAAATGAACATCGCCGCCTCTGTTCCGCAGGCCTGCCATGCTGATGCAGGCCGGCTGCGTCAGATCCTGGCCAACCTGCTGGGCAACGCCTTGAAGTTCACTGAAAAAGGGCGGGTACGGCTTCAGGTCGAACTAAGTCAGCAGTCCGGTACGCGCGCGATCCTGAAGTTTGAGGTCAGCGACACGGGCATCGGAATTTCCGAGGTGCAGCATCTGTCTATTTTTGAAGAATTCAATCAAGGCGACTCCAGCGCCGCGCGGCGTTATGGCGGCACGGGTCTGGGCTTGGCGATTGCGCAACATTTGACGCGCCTGATGGGCGGGCAAATGGGCTTGAAAAGCGAGCCGGGTGTGGGCAGCACCTTCTGGTTCACCTTGCCGGTGGAGATCGTGGACAGGTCTGCCTTGTCCGAGTCACCCGACCGCGACAAGCCATCCAGGCCCGAATGGACAAAGCTGGACTACCCGTGTCGGGTGCTGGTGGTGGAAGACCATGTGGTCAACCAGATGGTCGTTCGAGCCACACTCGAGATGATGGGCTGCACCACCGAGGTGGCTGGCGGTGGCCAGGAGGGTGTGCACGCCGCCTTGGCGCAGCACTTCGATCTCGTCTTGATGGACTGCCAAATGCCAGATGTTGATGGCTATGAAGCCACTCGGCAGATCCGGGCGTGGGAAGTTCGGCAAGCGCAGCAAGGTCACACCCCACCAAGGCGCATGCCCATCGTCGCCTTGACTGCGCATGCGATGCAGGGGGATCGGGAAAAATGCGAAGCCTCAGGCATGGACGACTACCTCAGCAAACCGTGCTCTGCAAAGACGCTGTTCGAGATGCTGCAGCGCTGGACTCACCCGTTGACTTGAGGTCAACGAGAACGTGGTCTCAGGACTTGCCTGCCACGGTCGCTGTTTCGTTCGCAGTTGCAGGCGCGTAAGCCGCCCACAGGGCAGCCAGCACGATCAAGCCGCCACCGATGAAGGTTCTGCTGCTGAACTCAGCTGCCCCGAACCAAGCTGAGGAGGTGCTGGCAAAAAGCAACTCGGTCAGCATCACCAGGGCGGTGGTGCTGGCCGCCAGGCGGGCAGCCCCGTATTGCAAGGCCAGATTGCTGATGAGAAAGGCCAGGCACAGGCCCAGGGCCACGGGCCAGCCGCCGGGCGCCAGCGCAGGCGCAGGCACCACTTGCGCGGCCATGCCGGCCAGGGCGGCGGCAGAGGCCATCAGCGCACCGCCACCAAACATGGCCAGCATGCGGCCTTCGCCGGGCGTGTGGCCGTGCTTGAGCAGCAAGGCATTGGTCACCGCAAAGCACAGGCCACCCATCAGCGCCAGCCAGTCGGCACCGTCTTGCGGCAGGGGCCAGGGCGAGCCCGGCGTCTTGAGCACAATGACCACGCCGGCCAAGGCCAGCGCCAGGCGCATGAGCGAGCCAGCATTCGGCCGCTCGCCCAGCAGCGCCCAGGCCACCAGCACCGACCACGCGGGCATCAGGTAAAACAGCAGCACCACACGCACCACATCGCCCAGGGTCACGGCCCAGTTAAAGCCAATATTGGTCATGCCTGAAGCCACAGCCAGCAGCCACAATCCCGGGTGCGCGAGCAGGGCGCGCCAGGCCCTGGGTCGCCAGACCAGCACCAAGGCAGTGGCCAGGCCATAAATCAAAGTGGTGGCCCACAGCGGATGCAGGCCATGCCCTTGCAGTGCTCGAAACGGCCACCAGGACACGCCCCAGACAAAGGCATTGATGACCAGGGCACCTGCAGCCAGCGCAGTGGGACTCAAAGACATACGCTCGCGCGACTCGCAGCTCAACTAAGTGCGACTCAGTGCGACTTGTCGCTGCGCGCCAGGCGCAGCAAATCGTCCACCTGGTCCTTGTATTTGACGAGGTTGCTCTGGTGCCAGCGCTGGATGAGCCACATGAAGCCGGCCACCACGACCCCAAAGGCGGTGATGGCACCAAAGGCTGACAGGCCCAGGCCGGTGGACAGGCTGTAAAACGCACCCAGCGCCAGGATGCACGCTTGCTCGTTGAAGTTCTGTACGGCGATCGAGCGGCCCGCACCCATGAGGTTATGGCCGCGGTGCTGCAGCAGCGCGTTCATGGGCACCACCAGGAAGCCGCCCAGGCCGCCCAGCAAGATCAGGAAAGGCGCTGCCACCCAGACGTTGTCGATGAAGTTCATCAAGATGACCAACAGGCCCATGCCTATGCCCAGGGGCATGACGCTGGTGGCTTGGTCCAGTCGCATGCGCATGGACGCGGCCACCGCGCCCACGGCCGTCCCGATGGCGACCACGCCGACCAGTGACGAAGCTTGCGTGGTGCTGTAGCCCAGCGCGGCAGCGCTCCAGGCCAGCACGATGTAACGCAAGTTGCCCGATACACCCCAGAACAAAGTGGTGGTAGCCAGCGAAATCTGGCCGAGCTTGTCGCGCCACAGGGCGTTGTTGCACTGCCAGAAGTCGGGCAACAGCTTGAGCTTGTTGGCGGGCATGGGCCGCATCTCCACGCCGGTGTGGGGGATGCGGGTGTTGAACCAGGCCGCCAGCGCGTAGACAAAAATCAGGCAGCTGATGGCCGCTTCGGGCGGGGTGTTCACGCCCGTGTCCAGCAGCGGCAGGTCGATCGACAGCAGCGCATGGGAGATAGCCGGGCCGACCAGTTGGCCGCCGAGCAGCACCCCCAGGATGATGGACGCGATCGTCAGGCCTTCGATCCAGCCATTGGCCTTGACCAGTTGGGAGGCCGGCAGCAGTTCAGTCAGGATGCCGTATTTGGCAGGTGAATAGGCCGCTGCACCCAGGCCGACGATGGCATACGCCATGAGCGGGTGCGAGCCAAACAGCATCATCAGGCAGCCAATCACCTTGATGGCGTTGCTGATGAACATGACCTTGCCCTTGGGCCTGGCGTCGGCCAGCGCGCCGACGAAGGGCGCGAGCACCACGTAAAACAGCGCGAACATGGGGACGAGGGCAGCCGGCTGCCACTTGGGCGCCCCACTGGAGCGCAGCAACTCAACCGCGACCACGAACAGCGCATTGTCAGCCAGCGAGCTGAAAAACTGCGCCGCCATGATGGTGTAGAAACCGCGTTTCATGAATGAAAGCGGCTCACGGGCAAGGACTTGCCAGACAGGCGGACAGCAGCAAAAAAATGACGGGTCTCCGAAGGAATCACGGTTTATAGCACGGGGGTGAATGCCAAAATGTCATCGATTCGTCTCCGCACGGCCGAGCGCTGCCAAGCCGCGGGCTTACCCTGATCCTTATCCCATGCCCCGTCCGATTCTTGCCACTGTCCACCCTGAAGCCTTGCGTCACAACCTGGCACGTGCTCGCGCCGTCGCAGGCGACGCCCGCGTGTGGGCGGTCGTCAAGGCCAACGCCTACGGCCACGGCATCGAGCGCGCCTTTGACGGACTGCGCGCCGCCGACGGCTTCGCCTTGCTCGATTTGTCCGAGGCCGAACGCCTGCGCGCGCTTGACTGGCGCGGCCCGATCTTGCTGCTTGAAGGCGCGTTTGAGTTGCGCGACCTCGAGCGCTGCTCGCGCCTGGGGTTGTGGCACGTGGTGCATTGCAACGAGCAGATCGACATGCTGGCCACGCACAAGACCTTGGTGCCGCACCGCGTGTTCCTCAAGATGAACTCGGGCATGAACCGGCTGGGCTTCAAGCCTGAACGCTTTCGCGCGGCCTGGACGCGGCTGAACGCGCTGCCGCAAGTCGACGAGATATCTCTCATGACGCACTTCAGCGACGCAGACGGCGGGGCTGGTGTGGCTGCGCAACTGGCCGCCTTCACGGCCGTGACGCACGACTTGCCAGGCGAGCGGTCTCTGAGCAACAGCGCCGCGCTGCTACGGCACGGGCAGGCCCTGGCCCCTGTGTCCGACTGGGTGCGTCCGGGCATTGCCACTTACGGCAGTGCGCCTGACTTTCCTTTGCACAGCGCGGCTGACTGGGGCTTGCAGCCGACCATGACCTTGAGCGCACAGATCATCGCCGTGCAGTCATTGCAAGCCGGCGAGCATGTGGGCTATGGCAGCACCTTCACGGCTGATGCACCCATGCGAATCGGCGTGGTGGCCTGTGGTTATGCCGACGGTTACCCGCGCCACGCGCCCACGGGCACTCCGGTGCTGGTGTACGGCGTGCGCACGCGCATCGTCGGCCGGGTGAGCATGGACATGGTGACGGTGGACTTGAACCCCGTGCCCGAGGCGCGCATCGGCAGCGTGGTCACTTTATGGGGGCAGGGCGCGAACGGGGCTGTGCTACCCATTGACGAGGTAGCCCATGCCGCTGGCACCGTCAGCTATGAGCTGATGTGCGCGGTAGCGCCGCGCGTGCCTTTTTGTCAGGCCGGGGCCAACGCACAATGGGGTGCATGAGCCCGCTTGTCCTTGCGCCCTTGCGCGCAATTTCCTCCATGGCCACGCGTCAGTTGCTTGCCGAATTGGCCGCCGACTGGCAAACCCGCTGCGGCCAGCAAACCATCATCGAGTCGGTTGGCGGGGTCGATGCGGCGCGCCGCGTGCAGGCCGGTGAAGACTTTGACCTGGTGTTCCTGGCCGTTGACGCGCTGCGCAAGCTGCAGGCTGCGGGCTGCATCGTCCCGGGCACGCAGGTGGACTTGGTGGTGTCCGGTACTTCTGTGGCCGTGCCGGCGGGTGCTGCCTTGCCTGATATCCAAAGCGAAGCCGCTGTGCGCGCGGCCGTCCTGGCCGCGCCCAGCCTGAGCTATTCCACCGGGCCCAGCGGCGTGGCCCTGGCCCAGCTTTTTGAACGCTGGGGCATTGCCGAGCAGATCAAGCCGCGCATCGTGACGCCGCCGCCCGGCACCCCCGTGGGCGCGCTGCTGGCGCAAGGCCGGGTGGCCCTGGGTTTTCAGCAACTCAGCGAACTCATACATGTGCCGGGCATTTGCATCGTCGGGCCGATGCCAACTGAAATTACCATTGATACCGTTTTTGCCGGCGCGGTGCGTCAGGGCTCGCATCGGCTGCAAGAAGCCTGCGACCTGCTGGCCTTCATGGCCTCGCCTGATGCGCTGCCGGCCAAGCTGCGCCAGGGCATGCAAGGCCCGCACAGTACACCACCCTCATTTTTCTCGGAGCTTCCATGATCATCGATTGCCACGGTCACTTCACCACGGCCCCCACCGCGCTTGAAAACTGGCGCAACCAGCAGGTCGCTGGCATCAAGGATGCCTCGCTCATGCCCAAGGTCGCTGACTTGAAGATCAGTGACGACGAACTGCGCGAAGCCATCGAAACCAACCAGCTCAAGTTGATGAAGGAACGCGGCAATGACCTGACCTTGTTCTCGCCGCGCGCCCGCTTCATGGCGCACCACATCGGCGACTTTCAGGTCTCGTCCACCTGGTCAGCCATTTGCAATGAGCTCTGCTACCGCGTGAGCCAGTTGTTCCCGGAGCACTTCATTCCAGTGGCCATGCTGCCGCAGTCGCCCGGCGTAGACCCGGCCACCTGCATTCCCGAGCTGGAGCGCTGCGTCAAGGAATTCGGCAACGTTGGCATCAATCTCAACCCGGACCCGTCGGGTGGCCACTGGACTTCACCGCCCCTGAGCGACCGGCAGTGGTACCCCATCTACGAAAAAATGGTCGAGCACGACATCCCCGCCATGATTCATGTGAGCACCAGTTGCAATGACTGCTTTCACACCACCGGCGCGCATTACCTGAATGCTGACACCACCGCCTTCATGCAATGCCTGACCAGCGACTTGTTCAAGGATTTCCCCACCCTGAAGTTCCTCATTCCGCACGGCGGCGGCGCCGTGCCTTACCACTGGGGTCGCTTTCGTGGTTTGGCGCAAGAACTCAAAAAGCCTCTGCTTGAAGAGCACCTGCTCAACAACATCTTCTTTGACACCTGCGTTTATCACCAGCCCGGCATCGACTTGCTCAACACCGTGATTCCGGTGAAGAACGTGCTGTTTGCCAGCGAGATGATTGGCGCGGTGCGCGGCATCGACCCGCAGACCGGCCACTACTACGACGACACCAAGCGCTACATCGAAGCGTCCAAAATCTTGAGCGCCGAAGACCGCCACATGATTTACGAAGGCAATGCGCGCCGCGTGTTCCCGCGTCTGGATGCGGAACTCAAACGCCGGGAATCAGCCGAAGCACAAGCCACACCTTCAAAGACCGCAGCATGAGCAACTCACTTGAACTTCTGAACCAGCTCGGCGTCGTCAAGCGCAGCATCGTGCGGGCTGACCCGCTGGCGGTCGAACGCCTGTCGCGCCTGGGCGTGGCCACGATTCACGAGGCCATGGGCCGCGTCGGCCTGATGAAGCCGCACATGCGCCCGGCCTATGCGGGCGCTCGCATGTGCGGCACGGCGGTGACCATTCTTTTGCAGCCCGGTGACAACTGGATGATGCACGTGGCCGCTGAGCAATTGCAGCCGGGTGACGTCGCCGTGGCCGCTTGCACCACTGACAACGACGATGGCTTTTTTGGCGACTTGCTGGCCACGTCATTCAAGGCCCGTGGCGCACGCGGTCTCATCATTGATGGCGGTGTGCGCGACGTGAGCGAACTTGCCGCTATGGGCTTTCCGGTCTTCAGCCGCGCGGTGAATGCCAAAGGCACGATCAAGGCCACGCTGGGTTCGGTGAATATTCCGGTGGTCTGCGCTGGCGCACTGGTGCAGCCGGGTGACGTGGTCATTGGTGACGCCGACGGCGTGGTGGTGGTGCCTGCCGCCAAAGCGGCAGAAGTGGCCGACGCAGCTGAAAAACGCGAGTCCTTTGAAGGCGAAAAGCGCGCCCGCTTTGAGGCCGGCGAGCTGGGCCTGGACATGTACAAGATGCGCGAGCCGCTGGCCAAGGCCGGGCTGCGCTACATCGATTAACTGCGCTGCAAGTGCGCGGCGATGTTGTTGTGCTTGCTGTCGTAAACCGGCGCGCCTTCGTCAATTTGCAGCGTCAGGCCAAGCGCATGGCTGGCGAAAACCGGTGCCAAATGCGCTTTCGCCGCAGCCATGAGCGCGTCGCCCGCGCGTTGCTTGGTGCCCGCATTGCGCCCGGCCGTGATGCGGGCCAGGATGAAGACGAAACCCCGCCCGGCTTGACCATCGGCCACTGCATAGTGAGCTGAGGGCCGCGCCATCACTCGCGTGCCGGCCACGGGGAACAGCGGGCCGCCCGCGTCGTCCTTGAGCGTGGTCAGCACGCCGCACAGGCGCTGGCACAGGCCAGGCATGTCGGCGACGGCCTCGAGGTTGGCGGTGTATTCAATCGTCAAGTGCGGCATGGTTTGTCTCTTGCTTTGTTTGCATCATTATTCCCAAGGCCTGGCCGATATAGTCCCTGCATGGCCAAAGATAAAACGATTTTCACCTGCAGCGACTGCGGCGGCACCAGCCCCAAGTGGCTGGGCAAATGCCCGCACTGCAATGCCTGGAACACCCTCATAGAAGGCGCGGCGGATAGCGGCCCCTCCAAAAACCGTTACAGCAGCCAGTTCCAGTCGCTGGCCAAGGCGTCGGAGCTCACGATGCTGTCCGACATCGAGGCCACCGACATGGCCCGCATCCCGACCGGGCATGAAGAGCTGGACCGCGTGCTGGGTGGCGGCATTGTCGAAGGCGGTGTGGTGCTGATTGGTGGCGACCCGGGCATTGGCAAATCGACTCTCTTGCTGCAGGCGCTGGATTCCTTGCAACGTGCGGGCCAAAGCACGCTCTATGTGACGGGTGAAGAAAGCGGCGCGCAAGTCGCCTTGCGCGCGCGGCGCCTGGGCCTGGACGGCTCAGAGGTGAAGGTACTGGCCGAAATCCAGCTCGAAAAAATCCTGGCCACGCTGGACGCGAACCAGCCCGCGATTGCAGTCATCGACTCGATTCAAACCGTGTATTCCGACCAGCTCACCTCGGCCCCCGGCTCGGTGGCGCAGGTGCGTGAATGCGCGGCGCACCTCACACGTGCGGCCAAGGCCAGCGGTGTGTGCATCGTGCTGGTGGGCCACGTCACCAAAGAAGGCGCCTTGGCCGGCCCGCGTGTGCTCGAACACATGGTGGACACCGTGCTGTACTTCGAGGGCGACACGCATTCGAGCTTTCGCCTGGTGCGCGCCATCAAGAACCGCTTTGGCGCGGTCAATGAAATCGGCGTGTTTGCCATGACCGAAAAAGGCCTGAAGGGCGTCAGCAACCCGAGCGCGATTTTCCTGAGCCAGCACAGCGAGCCCGTGCCCGGCAGCTGCGTCATGGTCACGCTCGAAGGCACGCGGCCGCTGCTGGTGGAAATCCAGGCGCTGGTGGACAGCGGCGGCCCCAGCCCGCGCCGTCTGTCCGTCGGCCTGGACCGCGACCGCCTGGCCATGCTGCTGGCCGTGCTGCACCGCCACGCGGGCATCGCTTGTTCGGACCAGGACGTCTTCGTCAATGCCGTGGGCGGCGTGCGCATCTCCGAGCCGGCGGCCGATCTGGCCGTCATGCTGGCCATCAGTTCGAGCCTGCGCGGCAAGCCCCTGCCCAAGGGCTTCATCGCCTTTGGGGAGGTGGGCTTGGCCGGTGAGGTGCGCCCGGCGCCGCGCGGCCAGGAGCGGCTCAAAGAAGCCGCCAAGCTCGGCTTCACCGTCGCGGTGGTGCCCAAGGCCAACGCGCCCAAAAAACCCATTGAAGGCCTGACCATTCACGCTGTGGAGCGCGTCGAGCAAGCCATGGACGTGATGCGCACCCTGCTCTGAGGGCTGGTGGCCACCCACCAGGCGGCGCATTTTTGCGCCTACCTTGTTCTACGTCAAACGGGATTTGGCGCGCCGCCTTTAGTATTTTGGGATGAGCCGCTTATCGACACCTCCCTCTCCTGATGTTCCTGATATTCCTGATGCATCGCAAGTCCTGGTGTGGGACGCGCCTGTGCGCGTCTTCCATTGGTTGCTGGCTGTGAGCTTTGCCGGGGCCTACCTCACTTCTGAATCGGACGGCTGGCGCTGGCTGCACATCAGCCTGGGTTACACCGTGGCGGGCCTGTTGCTTTTTCGCCTGGTCTGGGGCGTGGTGGGCACGCGCCATGCGCGCTTTGCCAGTTTTCTGCGCGGGCCAAGGGCGGTACTCGCCTATCTGCGCGGCCTTGCCGGCGGGCATGCGCCCGATGTCGTGGGTCACAACCCGGCCGGTGCAGCGGTCATCGCGGCCTTGCTCTTACTGGGTTTGGCCGTCACTGGCAGCGGCTGGGCCACCTACCACGACGTAAGCGGCGAGTGGCTGGAAGAAGTGCACGAAGTGGTGGCCAACCTGATGGTCTTGCTAGTGGGCATTCACCTGGCCGGTGTTTTGGTGAGCAGCTGGCTGCACCGGGAAAACCTGGTGCGTGCCATGCTCTCGGGCTACAAACGCGGCGCGCCCGGTGAGGCCATTCAATGGTCCTGGCGGCCGCTGGCGCTGATCTTGTTTTTCGCTGTGCTGGGCTTTTGGTTCATGCAATGGCAGGCCGCGCCGCAAGGCAGTTGGCTGGACACGGTGATGGGCTGGCCGCAGCCCGCAGCCGAGTCGGATTCAGACGAAGACTGAGCTCTACGCAGTGCCCACACGGGCAAGCATCGCCAAGCCGCGAAAATGCGGGCATGAACTTTCAGAAAATCCTTGTTCCCGCCGTCTGCATTGCTGTCGTCGTCCTGGGCTACCGCCTGGGGGGCTGGCCCGGTGTGGCTGCTGCGTTCGGCGGCCTGGTCATGTGGCTGCTGCTGCACTTCACCCGCATGATGCAGGTCTTAAAGCGCGCGGCGGCCCGGCCCATCGGCTCCGTGGACAGCGCCGTGATGCTCAACGCCAAGCTCAAACCCAAGGCCACGCTGCTGCACGTGGTGGCCATGACGCGATCTCTCGGCGAATTGCGCACCGAGAAAAACGCGCAACCCGAGGTCTTTCGCTGGACGGACGGCTCGGGCTCGTATGTGGACTGCACCTTTGTCGGCGGCAAGTTGGCCGGGCACCAGCTCACCCGCCCTTAAAATCCGACTTTCGTTTTGATTCATCGACGAGTAACCGCTTTTAAAGGAACCGCACATGTCTTCAGCAGCCCCCGCCATGGACGACCGCGACGGCAAGATCTGGATGGACGGCCAGATGGTCGAATGGCGTGACGCCAAGATCCATGTGCTCAGCCACACCCTGCATTACGGCTGCGGCGCGTTTGAAGGCGTGCGCGCTTACAAAACCGCGCAAGGCCCGGCCATATTCCGTCTGGCTGAACACACCGAGCGCCTCTTTAACAGCGCCAAAATTTTGCGCATGAAGATTCCCTTCAGCCAGGAAGAAGTCATGCAGGCGCAAAAA
This sequence comes from Polaromonas sp., assembly GCA_040400945.1. Lineage (GTDB taxonomy): Bacteria > Pseudomonadota > Gammaproteobacteria > Burkholderiales > Burkholderiaceae_C > Polaromonas. Next base: position 184,450 of record JBBAPG010000003.1, read on the forward strand.
GACGTGGTGCGCCTGAACAAGCTGGAAAGCGGCTACATCCGCCCCTTGACCTGGATCGGCTCGCAAAAGTTGGGCGTGAGCCCCAGGGGCAACCAGATTCACCTGATGGTCGCGGCCTGGACCTGGGGTGCGTATTTGGGTGAAGACGGCATGAAGCGCGGCATCCGCGTGAAGACGTCGAGCTACACGCGCCACCACGTCAACATCACCATGACGCAAGCCAAGGCGGTGAGCAACTACACCAACTCCATCCTGGCCAACATGGAAGCGCTGGACGACGGTTACGACGAAGCGCTGTTGCTCGATGCCTCCGGCTTTGTGAGCGAAGGCGCAGGCGAGAACATTTTTGTCATCAAGGGCGGTGTGGTCTACACGCCTGACTTGTCGGCCGGCGCACTCAACGGCATCACGCGCAACACCATCTTTCACATCTGCAAGGACTTGGGCCTTGAGCTGGTGCAAAAGCGCATCACGCGCGACGAGATCTATATCTCTGACGAAGCTTTCTTTACCGGCACGGCCGCTGAAGTCACGCCAATCCGCGAGCTCGACCGTGTAGAAATCGGCAGCGGCTCACGCGGCCCGATCACCGAAAAAATCCAGGCGGCGTTCTTTGACATCGTCAACGGCCGCAATCCAAAATACGCGGCATGGTTGTCACACGTTTAAGCCAAGAACGCATCGAAAGAAATCCATGAGCGAAAACCATCAACGCCCCAAGGGGGCAGTGGTTGAGTTGCGCGCCAGCGACCTCAACAGCCAGGGCGGCGTGTTCTGCCCCAACCCGAACATGACCCTGTGGAGCGGCCATCCCAAGGTCTACCTGGGCCTGTCTGAAGCCGGCCAGGCGCGCTGCCCTTACTGCAGCACGCTCTACAAACTCAAGGACGGCGAGCACTTTTCAGTGCACCACTGAGCGCTGACAGCTGAACGCTGCAGATCGTCAGGAAGTCAACCAACGGCCCGTGTGTTCACACACCCGGGCCGTTTTGCCGTCCAGCAAGACCTGGCCTTCGTCGGATTGGTCGGCTTGGCTGGCCGCATGAGTTGGATTGGCCAGGTCGAATCCATCAGTCTCAAAACGAATCCCCAGCGCCCTGGCGACCAGCGCATTGGCCAGCGGCAGCTCCCAAGTCAAAAACACCTGGCTGCAATCCCGCTCAGGACCAAAGTCAGCCAACGCAAAGCCGCTGCTGCGCCTGTCAATCACCGCATGCGGCTGGCAGGTGTCAAACACCACGGCGGTGCCGCGCTCAAGCGGGATGCGTTGACCCGTGCCGGGAAAGTGCAGGTCCAGGCCCCGGTCCTCGCTCAAGAACACATTGCAAAACGCTGAGCTGCCGTAGAGCGCACCGTCATGGTGATAGCGCGCGCCTCGGCAAGCCATCAAGGCCACCTCGGCGTCAGTCAAGGCCTCGCCCATGCCCAGCGATTGCGTCCAGTCGCGCGCAGCCTGCACGCACTGGCGCGCATCCGGCCAACGCGCCCGGGTGCGCGCCCAGGGCATGTTCTCCACGTCGCCCGGGACCAGTTGCAGCTCGTTGGCTATTTCCCGTTCCCAGTCGGTCACCACGCGCGGCGGCGGCGCGGGCAGCGCGAGTTGGGTCACAAGCAGCACCTGGCTCACGCTGCGGCTGCGCAGGCGTGAGCCTTCGCCTTCAGGCCCGTCCTGATGGAAACGGCAGATCAATGACTCGGGATCAGGCAAGGGGCAGCTTCACCACAAAAGAGGCGCCGCCGCCTGCATGCGCCTCACAGCGTACCTTGCCGCCATGCCGCTCTGCTATCGACTTGACCAGCGCCAGGCCCAGGCCCACGCCGCCGTCGCGCTCGCTGGCACCCGGTAAGCGGTAAAAGGGTTCAAAGATCTGTTCGCGAAGTTCCGCTGGCACGCCTGGCCCCTGGTCGTTGACGCGAATCACGGCCTGAACGGCGCCGTTGCCGGTGGCCGAGGTTTCAAGCAGCACGCTGACCGGCCCGTCGCTGTAGCGCCGTGCGTTCTCCAGCAAGTTGCGTAGCAGGCGCCGCAGCAAGCGCGGCGAGCCGCGCAGCACCAGCTCACCCGCAGCAAGCAGTTCAGCGCCCACGCGTGCGCACTCTTCAGCTGCCAGACCCGTCAGGTCCACTTGCTCCATCGGCTCATGTTCCGTCTGACCGGCTTCCAGCCGGCTGGCCAGCAAGATCTCGTCAATCAACTGGTCCAGCTCACTGATGCTCTGGGCGATTTCCGCGCACTGCCTGGCTTGGGCCTGCGCATCTGCGCCGCCCAGCAGTTCCAGGCCCATGCGAATCCGCGTCAGCGGAGAGCGCAGCTCATGTGAGGCATTGGCCAGCAGCGTCTTGTGTGATTTCAGCAAGTCCTGCTGGCGCGCGACCAGGCTTTCGATCCGTTCGGCTGCATGGTTGAAGCGCGCTGCCAAAAACGCCACTTCGTCACTGCCCTGTACGACCACTCGTGCCGACAAGTCACCGCTGCCCCAACGCTCCACGCCGCGCTGCAAAGACTCCAGTCGCTGCGTCAGGCGGCGGATGATGGGGTAGGCGCCCAGCGCCACAGCCAGGCCGACCAGGGCCAGCAACCAGCCAAAGCCCGTGCCATAGCCAAAAGGCGGGCGAAAGCCCATGGGGCCATGACCTGGCCCCATGGCCCCTCCCGGCGCTGGGCCGTGAATCTCGCCGGGCAAACGCGCACCGCGCGCGCCGTCAGCGCCATCGCGTGGACGCCGCGGCAGCTCAATGTCCAGCTTGCGGCCGTCCGTGGTCTGCACTTCAAACCGCATGGGCTGACCGCGCTCCATTTCCGTCCGCGCCGTGCCAATGACTTGCCCTGCTTCGTTGCGCACCACCAGTTCACGCACCGGCAGCGGCATGTCGTCATCGTCGCGCGAGAGCCGCCAGGCCCAGCCCGCCCCCAGCGTGATGACGACGACGGCCAGCACCACGGCCAGCCAGATGCGCACGTACAGATGCGAAGTGAAGCCAGGCAATTTGGGCATCGCCTGTTCAGTCTTGCTGCTTGGCAAAGACATAGCCCACGCCGCGCACCGTCAGGATGCGCTTGGGTTCTTTGGCGTCGGCTTCAATGGCCTGGCGGATACGGCCCATGTGCACATCGATCGAGCGGTCAAACGCTTCCAGCTCGCGACCGCGCACCGCCTCCATGATCTGGTCGCGGCTGAGCACGCGACCAGCACGCTCGGCCATGGCTACCAGCAGGTCAAATTGGTAGGCCGTCAACTCACGCGCCTCGCCACCCAAGGCGACCTGGCGCGCGTCCCGGTCAATCTCCAGCGAGCCAAAGCGCATGACACTGGACGACCGGGCTGGGGCCGGCTCGCTGCGCTTGGCAGTGCCCTTCACACCCGATACACCCGCACCGCGCCGCAGCACGGCGCGAATGCGCGCCAGCAATTCGCGCGGCTCAAAGGGCTTGGGCAGGTAGTCGTCCGCGCCTATCTCCAGGCCCACGATGCGGTCCATGGGGTCGCCCTTGGCGGTCAGCATCAGCACGGCGGGAGGCAAGGCTTGCCCGCTGTTCTTGATGCGCCGGCACACCTCCAGGCCGTCCATGTCGGGCAGCATCAAGTCCAAAATGACGAGGGCGGGTGCGGCGCCTTCCAGGGCTGCCAGCCCGGCCTCTGCGGTGGCGGCCAGCGTCACCTCAAAGCCCGACTGCCCCAGGTAGTCCTTGACCATGGCGGCCAGGCGGCTGTCGTCTTCGATCATCAGGACGGAAGTGCTCATGCCTTGATTTTGCGGTGCGTGCCGGGCAGGGCTTGCGGCTGTCACGTAAAGCCGAGGTAAATCAAGCGCTCACGCAGGGTTTGTTGCCCGGGCCTGATTGCGCGCGGCCAAGGCCACCAAAATCAAAACTGGTAAGCCCAAGACAGCCGTGCCAATGAAGAACGCCGAGTAGCCATACGCGTCCACCACCGCGCCTGAATAGCCCGCGATGAACTTGGGCAGTAGCAGCATCATGGAGCTGAACAGCGCGTACTGCGTGGCTGAGTAGCTGATGTTCGTGAGGCCCGAGAGATAGGCGATGAACGCGGCCGACGCGATGCCGCTGGCCAGGTTGTCGGCCGAGATGACAAACATCAGCGCATGCACGTCATGGCCGCGCGTGGCCAGCCAGGCAAAGAGCAGGTTGGTCAATGCGCTGAGCACGGCGCCCAGCATCAGCACGCGCATCACGCCAAAACGCATGGCCAGCGCGCCACCCACAAAAGCGCCCACCAGCGTCATGATGACGCCGTAGACCTTGGTCACTGCAGCCACTTCGTCTTTGGTGAATCCCATGTCCACGTAAAAGGGATTGGCCATGATGCCCATCACCACGTCGGAGATGCGGTAGACCGCGATCAGCGCGAGGATGAGCAAGGCTTGCGCGCCATAACGTTTCAGGAAATCGGCAAAAGGTGCGATCAGCGCACCTTGCAGCCACTCGGCCACGTTGCGCGCTGGCGCAAACGGCTGGGCCACGGGCTCAGGTGAAAACAACACGGTCACCACGCCCAGCAGCATCGACGCCGCCATCACCAGATACGCCGTTTGCCAGGCCCCATGCTGGTAGCCCATCAAGCCCGGAATCTCGGCGCGCGCTGCGATCCACAACACGCCGGCGCCAGCCCAGATCATGGCGATGCGGTAGCCCGTCTGGTAGGCCGCAGCCAGCGCCGCCTGCCGGTCGGTGTCAGCCGATTCAATGCGAAAGGCGTCGAGTGCAATGTCTTGCGTGGCCGAAGCCACGGCCACAGCCAGCGCGCACCAGACGACAGGCATCAGCGTGACCTGCGGGTCACTGAAAGCCATGCCGACCAGTGAGGCCATGATGACGGCTTGCGACAGCAAGAGCCAACTTCGCCGGCGGCCCAGCCAGCGCGTCAGACCCGGCAGCGGCAGACGGTCCACCAGCGGCGCCCAGACCCACTTGAAACCGTAGGCCAGGCCGATCCAGCTGAGGTAGCCGATGGTGGTGCGGTCAATGCCGGCTTCGCGCAGCCAAAAGCTCAGGCTGCCAAACACCAGCAAGAGCGGCAAGCCGGCCGAAAAACCCAGTAGCAACATGCGCAAGGTGGGCGGCTCCAGGTACACACGCAGGGTCTGGCCCCATGTCGGCCGGACAGGGTTGACAGGCGCCGTGGCTGAGGGACTACGTGCCGCGTCGGCAGCCGTGCTTAGGGTTGGGCTCATGCGGGAATAATAGACCTCTGCCAGCCACAGGAGACCTGACCATGAAGCGACTTTTTTTGAAACTGGGCGTGTCCCTGCTCAGTGCAACCTTGCTTTTGCCAGGCTGCGCTGAAGCCCAGCGCGACACCAGTGCAACACGCGAAGGCGTGGCGGTCGGCAGCAGCTCGGGCTTCAGCAAACTGGTGCCGGCTGAAGAGATCGAGGCGGCCTCCGTCAAGCAGTACAACGAGATGCTGCGCGAAGCCGCCAGCAAGCGCGCCCTCGCACCACCCGACCATCCACAAGTCATTCGCCTGCGCCGCATTGCCGAGCGCATCATTCCCTACGCTAACGAATGGAACCCGCGCGCCAAGGATTGGAAGTGGGAAGTCAATCTGATCGGCAGCCCGCAGATCAACGCCTTTTGCATGCCCGCCGGCAAGATCGCTTTTTACACAGGCATTCTTGAAAAGCTGCAACTCACGGACGACGAAGTGGCGCAGATCATGGGCCACGAGATTGCCCACGCGCTGCGCGAACACGCACGCGCTCGCATCGGCAAGGGCGCGGCCACCAGCATTGGCGCCAATGTGTTGTCGCAGGTGTTTGGCCTGGGCGACCTGGGCCGCACGGTGGCCAGTTACGGGGTGGAGCTGCTGAACATGCGCTTTAGCCGGGGCGATGAGTCAGACGCCGATCTGGTGGGGCTGGAGCTGGCCGCGCGCGCCGGCTACAACCCGCGCGCAGGCATTTCGCTGTGGCAAAAGATGGCGGCCAACAGCGCCGGCGCCCCGCCGCAGTGGCTGAGCACGCACCCGGCGGGCACCACGCGCATCGCCGACATCGAGCGCAATCTGCCGCGCGTACTGCCGATTTACGAGCGCGCCAAAAAGCCTTGAAGCGGCGGGCAGGGCGCCTACAGCCCGGCCGGCTCAGGGCCCGTATGTTGGGGTCTTCACGCATCACCTTTTTGATGAAAGACCTTTCCATGCAGCCCAATGCTCGACTTGACGCTCACGCCAACGCCGATCTTGCCCGTGCAATGCCCTTGGCACCTTTGACGCCCTTGACGACTTTAAGCCCGGCGCCTTCAACAGACATCATCAACATCCAGCACAGCGAGGAATTGGAGCGCTGGGTGCGCGCGCTGGGCGTGAGTGAAGAGCAGCTGCGCATGGCGGTGGCAGCGGTGGGCGCGCAGGTGGACGACGTGCGCAACCACTTTGGCGTGGTGCGCACGGCGGCTTAGCAACGCGGGTGTCAGCGCGAGGTCACCGTGGCGCTCCAGCTTTCGCCGGTGCCACCATCGCCACTTCCGCCACTTCCGCCACTTCCGCTGCTGCCGCTGCTGCCGCTGCTGCCGCTGCTGCCGCTGCTGCCGCTGCCTTCAGGCCACGGCCAAGCCTGCGCGCCTTCGCCCATCACGGCAGGTCGGCCTGCACGCCAGCGCCGGCGATCTAGCGTCATTTCGCTGGACCGGCGCGGGCGCTGCCTGCGGTCTGATGCACGGCGACGTTCACCCCGCTCGCCTGCCTGTGCTTGTTCTTGCTCCGCCAGCAGCAGATTGCCGGCGGCCAGGCCTATCGCAAAGCTGCCGTAGACGGCGACCATCGCGGTGGTGGACAAGCGCTTTTCAAAGCCAGGCTGCAAGCGCCGGGGCGTGAGTTGGTAGTCAACAAAGCAGGCCAGCGCGCTGGCCGCCGCTGAGGCGGGGAGCGCCCGCGCGACAGTCTTGGCACCAGGGCTTTGGCCGTAGACGCGTGAGTAAAGCGTGGCCCAGAACACCGAGGTGGCGTGATGAATCAGGTAGCCGGTGAGCGAATGGCGCAGATCGGGCTCGTTGGCGCGAAAAGATTCATGTCGCCACAGCCAATGGCTGATGGCATTGGTCGGTGCCGCAGCATGGCCGGTTTCGCGTCGACCCATGACGGCAAGCGCAATCGTTGACAGCACGCTGGCCACGCTGCCCACCAGCAGGCCTTCCTTGAGGGCTCGATTCCATGTGGCCATGCGGTTCTCCTTGTGTGTTCGCTTGTGTGTTCGGTGGCCCTACTGTTGGCTCGGCGAGCAGGCCGCGCTGTAGGCACGCCCTGTCAGCGGCTGTAGGTTGCCCGCCTCAGCGCAAGGGGTACGCCTTCACCGCCTTCAAAATCGTCTGAAGTGCAAAACGCGAGAACGGGAGGACGCGCGTGGACGCTGCCGAGACGGCTGGCTTGCTGCTGCTCTATGGCGTGCTGCCGCTGTGGGTGGCTGCGGGCCTGGCGGACTGGGCCTGTCATTGGCGCACCCGCATTGAAGACACTGCCGGCGTGGCTGAGTCCGCGTTTCATTGGCTGATGTTCAGCTTGACAGGGACTGGCGTGCTGGCCGGGCTGCTGCTGCGCCTGAATGCGGGGCTGCTGCTCTTGTGCGCGAGCTTAGCCATCCTGCATCACCTTGTCGTTTATGTGGAGCTGCGCTATGTGGTGCCGCTGCGCGAGATCAGCCCTTTCGAGCAGATGGTGCACAGCTTTTTGGAATTGCTGCCGGTCACGGCGCTGGCCTTGCTTGCGGTGCTGGCCGCCAGCGCGGGTGAGCTCCGCCACCCGCTCGACTTGGGCTTGATGCTGCGCCAACCCGCGCTGCCCTTCAGGCTGGTGGCCGGGGTGGTGCTGAGCGTGCTGCTTTTCAATGCCTTGCCTTTGCTGCACGAGTTGCTGCGCACCTGGTCTGCACGCAAGCGCGCCTTTCCGCAGCAGCAGACGCAGCAGACGCAGCAGACGCAGCAGACGCAGCAGGCGCCGCCGCCATGAAAGTCTTGCTGACTGGCGCGACAGGTTTCATCGGCCAGGCCGTGGGCGAGGCGCTGCTTGCTCAATGCCATCACCTGGTGTGCGTGCTGCGCGATCCCGCACGCCTGCGTTTGCCTTTGCATTTGCATTTGCGCTCGGGTGCAGCCCAGGGCCGGGTTGAGACGATCCAGCTTGATTTCGCCCAGGCGCTCAGTCCGGCTGACTGGCGCGCGGCCCTGCAAGGGGTGGAGGTGGTGGTCAACACGGTCGGCATCTTCAAGGAAGCACCGGGACGCGCCAGCATGCCCGCTCAAAGTTTCGAGCTGCTGCACACGCGCGCGCCGATCGCGCTCTTTGACGCAGCCGCCGGGGCTGGCGTGCGCCTGATCGTGCAGGTCTCGGCATTGGGCGCGGATGCAGAGGCACGCAGCGCGTTTCACCTCAGCAAGCGCGCGGCTGATGAGCATTTGCGGCAGCTGGGCGTGGCGGCTTTGATTGCGCAGCCTTCACTGGTTTATGGACCGGGGGGTGCCAGTGCCGCGCTCTTCAACACGCTGGCCGCGCTGCCGCTCTTGCTGCTGCCGCGCTTGCCGCCGCCCGGCGTGCAGCCGGTCCTGCTGGACGATGTGGTGCACGGCGTGCTGAACGCTTTGAATGAGCCGTCCGCGCCCTGCCGCACCGTGGCTTTCGTCGGCCCCGAGGCCATGGCGTTGTCGGCCTACATGGCGCGGCTGCGCCGTGCGCTGAGCTGGCAGCGGCCTGCCTGGCTGATTGAGCTTCCCCTGTCTGCCGTTCAGGCCTTAGCGCGGGTGGCACAGCACCTGCCAGGGCCACTGAAGCCCTCTTTTTTTGACGCTGACGCACTCGCCATGCTGGCGCGTGGCAACGCGGCCGACAGCAGCGCCTTCGCCGTCTTGCTCAGCCGGGCTCCGCAGCCTGTTGAAGCCTTCATTGAGCCGCGCCATGCCGGTGCCTTGCGACACAGCGCGCTCCTGGCCATCTGGCAGCCCTTGCTGCGCTGGAGCGTGGCCCTGGTGTGGCTGTGGACGGGCGTGGTGTCGCTGGGCCTGTACCCGGTGCAGGACAGCCTGGCGCTCCTGGGGCGCGTGGGCGCCCACGGCGCGCTGGCTTGGCTGCTGCTGTACGGCGCGGCCACGTTCGACCTGGCGCTCGGGGTGGCCACGCTGGCCAGCACTAAGCTGCCGCCACGCTGGCGCCGGCGACTGTGGGCCGCGCAAATTTTGCTGATCGCCGGCTACACCGCCCTTATCAGCTGGCGCCTGCCCGAATTCTGGCTGCACCCCTACGGCCCGATCTTGAAGAACCTGCCCATGCTGGCGCTGATCGGCCTGCTGTGGTCGCTGGAGCCGCCCGATTGAGCCAAACGCATGGACTATGTTTTCGTCAAATGGCTGCACGTCCTGTCGTCGACCTTGCTGTTCGGCACAGGGATTGGCTCGGCCTTTTACCTGCTGTTTGCCAGCCTTAGCCGCGACGTTCCCGCAGTGGCGCGCGTCACGCGGCTGGTGGTGTGGGCCGACTGGCTTTTCACGGCCACCACGGCGGTGTTTCAGCCCCTGAGCGGCGCCCACCTCGTTCATGTACTGGGTCTGCCCTGGTCCACGCCATGGGTGGCCTGGTCGCTGGGCTTGTATGCGCTGGCCATGGCCTGCTGGCTGCCCGTGGTGTGGCTGCAAATTCGCCTGCGCGACGAGGCTGCGAAGGCCCTGCGGGACGGTACGGCGCTGGGGCCGGCTTACTGGCGGGCCTTTCGCTACTGGGTGGTGCTGGGCGTGCCCGCCTTTTTTGCCTTCTTGGCGATTTTTTACCTCATGGTGGCCAAGCCGGCCGTCCCTTGTTGTTAATTAACCCAGGCCAGACGTGATGCTCTTGACCACATCATCGGTGGCCATCTTCCAGGCCGAGACATCCATCAGCACCACGCGGATCTGCGCTTGCCCATGGGCCGGGTCTGCGCTGCCGCGGGCCAGTGCATTGACATACAAAGGCATGGGCTGGCTGCGGCTGACTTGCAGGGCTTGTGCGCTCAGTTCCTCGCGACCTTCGGCGGCGCCGCTGAGCAAGGTATCCAGCGCAGCCACCGCCTCCGGCGCAAAGAAATTGCGCAGCGCGCGCTCGGTCAAATTCTCGCGCGCAACCGACAGCATGCTCGCCGCCCGCAGGTTCAACTCCAGAATATGGCCGCTCGCGTCCAGCGTCAGGTAGCCCACGGGGGCGGCGTCATACAGGTCCAGGTATTTGGCGCGCAGGGCGTTCACGTTGGCCAGGGTTTCAGTCAAGGCCTCGTTTTGCATTTCCAGCTCGATCTGGTGCACCCGCAGTTCGTGAATGAGGCGCAAAGGATCGGGCTCTAAAGCCGCTTCGCTTTTCCAGGGTTGACTCGCCAGGCGTTGCCGCGCTTCTTCTTTGAGCTTGATATCGGTGGACTCGTTTGTACTCATGACCGTCTTCCAGGTATCCGGAGCGATAGACTACTTTGGACTTGCGCGCCGAGAAATTACTGATTTGTATCAACAATGATGACACCCAAGCCATCCTACGCCCTGACAGAAGGACAAGCCACTGCCTCAGCGGACTCGCCTGAGGGCACACCAGCGCGGCGCATGCCCATCATTGGCGTTGGCGCCTCGGCGGGCGGGCTGCACGCCCTGGAGCTGTTCTTTGGGCAGGTGCCGGCCCAAAGCGGCGCCGTGTACGTGGTGGTGCAGCACCTGGACCCGGACAAGAGCAGCCTCTTGGCCGAGCTGCTGCAGCGCGTGTGCGCGCTGCCGGTGCGCCAGGCAGAAGACCAGACCCGCGTACAGCCCGACCACGTGTATGTGGCGCCGCCCGGCCAGGAACTGACGCTCTTGCATGGCACTTTGCATTTGCTCAAGCCGGCTGCTGCGCGTGGGCAGAACCTGCCGATTGACTTCTTTTTGCGCGCGCTCGCGCTTGATCAGGGCCCGCTGGCCGCTGGCGTCATCTTGTCGGGCATGGGCTCTGACGGCACGCTCGGGCTGCGCGCGCTCAAGGAAAAAGGCGGCGCCGTTTTTGTGCAGACGCCTGAGACCGCGCATTTCCCGGCCATGCCCCGCAACGCCGTGGACGCTGAACTTGCCGACGTGGTGGCGCCGCCCGAAGAGTTGCCCGCCCGCATCCTGGCTTACTTTGCGCACCCGCTGCTCAACCAGAGTCTGGGCACGGTGGGCCCCGGCGCGCAGCAGGTGCGCGGCGCACTTGAGAAGATCCTCATCCTGGTGCGGGCCCAGACGGGCCATGATTTCAGCGCTTACAAAAAAAGCACGGTGTACAGGCGCATACAGCGGCGCATGGCCATTCATCAGCTGCGCGAGGTCGAGGAATACGTGCACTTCGTGCGCGCCAACCCGGTCGAAGCCGAGCTGCTGTTCAAGGAGTTGCTGATCGGCGTGACCTCCTTTTTCAGGGATGGGCCCGTCTGGCAACACATCAAGGATGAGGTGATTCCCAAGCTGCTGGCGCAATACCCGGACGGTGCCGGCTTGCGCGCCTGGGTACCGGCCTGCTCCACCGGCGAAGAGGCCTACACCCTGGCCATGGTGTTCAGCGAGGCCTTGCAGGCCTTGCAGCCCAGCGCCCGCTACACCCTGCAGATTTTTGCCACCGACCTGGACAAGGAAGCCATCGAAAAAGCGCGCCAGGGCCGCTACGCCGACAACATCACCGCCGACGTGTCACCCGAACGCCTGGAGCGGTTTTTCAGCAAGGTGCCTGAGGGCTACTGCATCAGCAAGGACATTCGCGGCATGGTCATCTTTGCGCAGCAAAGCATTGGCGTGGACCCGCCCTTTGCCAAGCTGCATTTGCTCAGCTGCCGCAACCTGCTGATCTACCTCGAAAGCGACTTGCAGCAGCAACTGATGCATTTGTTTCACAGCAGCTTGCTGCCCGGCGGCTATCTGGTGCTGGGCAGCGCAGAGACCGTGGGCCAGGCCAGCAAATTGTTTGCCACCGCAGGTGCCAAGACGCGGATTTACCGCCGCGTGGGCGGCGTGTCTCGGCCGGGTGCGGTGGGCCTGCCGATGCAAGGCCATGGCTCAGGCGGCGGCGCTGGCCACATGCCAGCCGCGACGCGCCTGCACGAAGAGGCCTTAGGCAGCACGGCAGGCGTGGTGCCCAGTCTGCAGTCCCTGGCGGACCAGGTGCTGCTGCGCAAGTTTGCGCCCTCCGCTGTGCTGGCCAATGCCGAGGGCGACATCGTTTACTTCAGCGGCAAGACCGGCAAATTTCTGGAGCCGCCCGCCGGCAAGGCCAACCTCAATTTGTTCGCGATGGCGCGGCCCAGCCTGCGGCAGCCTTTGTTTGAAGCCTTCACCCGCGCCAACCGCCAGAAGGAAACCATCACGCTGGACGATGCGCTCCTGGGCGCCCCTGGATCGCCGGGGCAAGCGGTGCGCATCACGGTCGAGCCGCTGGCCGAGCCGCGCAGCCTGGACGGCATGCTGATGGTGGTGTTTGCCGAGATGCAACGCGCCTTGGACGCCTTGCCGCCGGGCCCGCCCAGTGACCGTGCGCACGACGCCCAGGTGGCTGAACTCATGCGCGAGCTGGCGCGCGCCCGCGAAGAGCACCAGGCCACGCGTGAGGAAATGCAGACCTCTCAGGAAGAACTGAAGTCAGCCAACGAAGAGCTGCAGTCGGCCAATGAGGAGCTGACCACCTCGCGCGAAGAAATGCAGTCCATGAACGAGGAGCTGCAGACCGTCAACGCTGAGCTGCAAACCCGTGTGGACGCCCTGGCGCGCGCCAGCGACGACATGGAAAACCTGCTCAACAGCACGGACATTGCGACGCTTTTCCTGGACTCGCATCTGAACGTGCGGCGCTACACCACCCGCGCGACCGGGCTCATCAAGCTGATCCCGACCGATGTGGGCCGGCCCATTTCTGACCTGAGCACCGATTTGCAGATGGACCTGGCGGGCGATGCAGCCGAGGTGCTGCGCACCTTGATGTTCCGTGAAGCCGAGGTGCAGGCCAGCGGCCCTCGCTGGTTCCGCGTGCGCACCATGCCCTACCGCACGCAGGACAACCGCATCGACGGCGTGGTGATCACCTTTGTGGACATCACGGCCAGCAAAGCCACGGAAGCGGCCCTGCGCAAGGTCAACGAGAAAAGCTAAAGTTCAAGGCTGGGCTGGCGTGGGTTCCGCACGACGTCCTACAGTCGATTCACCCGCTTCTGACACGCCGCGCGGCGCCGGCTGATCTAAGGTGCAATCATTCCCACTTTGACGCCAGGCATGAACGACGAACGCCATGAGCGCGCCAAGCGCGCTGACGACATCTCACCCGACGGCAAGCCGCGTGCGCGCTCGACCACCAAGGGCGAGAGCTCTGAAGCGGCGCTGCCTTGCTGGCCGTTTCCCGTCGGCAGCCAGAACGACACCGACAAGGCCGTCAAGCTCAAGCCCTATGTGCCGCCCAAGCGGCGCACGCTCAACCAATACTGACAGTTGTTGACAGTACTGGGCGCATGTCCTACGCCGGCCTGCCTTGCCGGTTGACGACGCACGGAACCCCCGATTTGAAGAATGACTTTGTCTGCCGCACGGGGCGGCAGGCCTCGTCCACCACCACTTCAAATTAGGGAGAGTTCTTATGAGCGTTCCACATGATCGCGTCTCGACACCGGACCACAGCGAGATGGTCCATTTCAATGCCCTGGACTGGGTGGCCATGGTCTTGATGATCATCGGCGGCATCAACTGGGGGCTGGTTGGCGGCTTCAACCTGGACCTGGTGGCCCGGCTGTTCGGAGACATGAGCACGGTGTCCCGTGCGGTCTACGTTCTGGTGGGGCTGGCCTCGCTGTACGGTTTGGCGGTGCTGGGCAAAATGGCCCGGTCCCGATGACATAAAAAAACAGGGCGGTTGAACCGCCCTGTTTTTATGGAGAGCCCGGAACTCCGGACCCGACTTGCCGGCTTACCGGTTTACTCAGCTTTAGCGATTGCCGCCAGAGCCGCCTTGGTTGCCGCCCTGATTGCCACCGCTGGCTTGGCCGCCTTTGCGGCCGGCCTCGCGTGCCTCTTCTGAAGTGAACTCATGGGCATTACCGCTTTCGTGCGCGGCTTTGCCGCCCTTGCTGGCGATCTCGCGCTGCTTGTCTGGATCCATGGAGGCAAAGCCGCGGTTGGAACTGCCGCTTTGGTCTTTGCTGCCTTGATCCTTGCTGCCTTGGTCTTTGCCGCCCTGGTTACGTTGATTGCTTGAAGCCATTTTCATATCTCCTTGGATGAAAAATGTGCGCCAGAGCTTTGCTGCCGCACCTTGCTAGAACTTAGCAGTGACTTGCACCATTGCCTGCCACAAGCCCACTTTAGGCAGCGCACTTGAGCCCCTTGTCGGCCATGCAAAGCCCTTGCTGTAGGACCAGTCTGGCTGCTGAGTCAAGCTGGGCGGGAGGCCGCTGGGCTCGGCGGTTAGCTCGGGTTTGGCGCTCGTCCTACGGGGCTTTGGGCCGCGTAGCGTGGCTTGCCGATGAGGAACTGCCTATGCTCAATTTGCCGGTCTACCCCGGCAGCAACGCTGACATGCCGAGGGAAATCAAACAATGGCCGTGGTGAAAAAAAACAAAAAGGGCTTGCAAGACGTGTTGGCCCAGGAGCCAGCCATTCGCCTGTATGGCGCGGTGGACGACGCTTTTCTAGGTCGCTTTCTCGACCAGCTCAAACCCCTGCGCGGCCAGCAGTCGCCGTTGATATTCGAGCTCAGCACCACCGGCGGCGACGCCGATGTGGCGCGCCGCGTGGCCGAGGAAATTCGCCTGTGCCGCGACGTGGGCGGCATGGACCTTTACTTTGTGGGCAAGGCGATGGTGTATTCGGCAGGCGTGATGATCATGGCCGCTTTCCCCGTGCAAAAACGCTTTCTCAGCCGCGATGCGGTGCTGCTGATTCACGAGTGGCAGATTGAAAAGGAAATCAGGTTTTCAGGCGCGCTGCGGGTGTGCGCTGGCAGTGCCCGCGACTTCCTGGCCGAACTCGAAGTGGCGCGCAAGCTTGAATGCCAGACCTTCGCCGACTTGGTGCGCGGCACACAGCTGACGTTGGAACAACTGACGGCGCAAGTGGTGAAGGCCGACTGGTATTTGTTGGCCGACGAGGCCGCGCAACTGGAGTTGGTGGCCGGCCTGGTCTGAAGGCAGCCTCGTATCAGACATCAAGCCGTGCTGGCGTCACTGCGCTGGCCTGCCGACCACGGTCCGGGGGCCGGCTCCAGAGGCAGACTTTCTTCAGCGCTGCGCGGCCCTTGGCGCGGATCGTCGCCCGCCATGCGCGTCCAGTTCAGCAGGCCAGCCCGCGCGGCCTTTTCAAAGGAGTCGTAGGGCTCTTCAGCGGCGAGCACCGGGCGGTCGTAAAGCGGCGGGCCAGCGCTGCTTTCCAGTAGCGTCCATTGAAACAAGCCGGGACTCGATTCGGCCACGGTCAATGCAATCGGTCGCAAGTGAGTGGCCATGGGTGAGTCCTGTTCTGTGAGTCTGGCTTTGCAGTGCTTTGTCAATCACTTTCAGACCCAGCCGATGAGTGAGCTGTAGGACGCGCCGGACGGGGCCTGTCAGCCTGTCCGGCTGGGAAATTTTCAGGGCTGGCAAGCTCAAGCGGCGTGAGCGCCTACAAGCGCTACTGCACATGTGCCCTGCGGCTGAGCTCGATGGACTACAGCTGGCCTGTCCGTCTCAGGTCACGATGGGTCATGGCGAAGGAAGGGGCAGAGCAGCCCTTCCTGCCGCCCTCCAAGCCAACCCCGGCACCTTCGCATGGGCACTTCAGGTCATCCCTTAAGCATCCACAAGGTTCTTTATGAAATTCACCAGTCGCACGGCATTTGTTGCCGCCGCCCTCGCCCTGGCCGCTCTCACAGGCTGCGCTTCCGGCCCCCGCCAGGAAACCGCCGGTCAGTACATCGACGACACGACCATCACCGCCCGCGTGAAAACCGCCATCTACCAGGAGCCCACGCTCAAATCTGCAGAGATCAATGTCGAGACCTTTAAAGGCCGTGTCCAGCTCAGCGGCTTTGTCAGCAGCAGTGCCAACATGGACCGCGCCGTCGTGGTCGCCCAGGCCGTTAGCGGCGTAGCCGCTGTTCGCAACGACATGAGGCTCAAATGAGCACCGTCCGCTTGACGCAGGCGCTGGTCCTGAGCGCTTCGCTGGTCTTGCTCGGAGGCTGCGCAGGCATGAGCAAGCGTGATCAGAACACCGCGGCTGGCGCCGGCATCGGCGCGCTGGCTGGCGCTGTCCTCACCGGCGGCAGTTCATTAGGGACCGTGGGCGGCGCGGCCGTTGGCGGTGTGATCGGCAGCAAGGTCGGCAAGTGACGCGGGCTCACAACGCCAGCGCGTAGTCCACCGTGATCGGCGCATGGTCGCTGAAGCGCTCGTCCTTGTAAATTGCCACTGACTGCGCCGTGCTGCCCAAGGCCGGCGTGGCCAGGTGGTAGTCCAGCCGCCAGCCTACGTTCTTGGCGTAAGCCTGGCCGCGGTTGCTCCACCAGGTGTAGCAATCGTCGGTGGTGGCGGGGTGCAGGCGGCGGTACACATCGGTCAGGCCCACTTGCGCCTCGGTGGCCAGCAGCTGCGTCATCCATTCGCGTTCTTCTGGCAAGAAGCCGCTGTTCTTTTTGTTGCCTTTGAAGTTTTTCAAGTCAATTTCCTGGTGGGCGATGTTGATGTCGCCGCACAAGATGAAGTCGCGATCGGCTTTGAGTGCTGCCAGATGCGGCTGCAATTCGGCCAGGAAGCGGAACTTGGCCGCTTGCCGTTCTTCACCCGACGAGCCGCTGGGAAAGTAGCAGCTGATGATGGACAGCTTGGGCGCGTGCGTACGTGCCGGGCTGTCAAAACGCAACTCCACATAACGGCCTTCCGCGTCGAATTCGCTGGAGCCATAGCCAATGATCACGTCGCTCGGCTCATGCCGCGTGTAAATGCCCACGCCCGAATAGCCTTTTTTCTCGGCAAACTGAAAGTGGCCCTTCATGCCCACGAGCGATTCAAAGCGGCCCGCCATATCGGGCGCCTGGGCTTTGATCTCTTGCACGCAAATACAATCGGGGCTGGCTTTTTCGAGCCAGGTTTCAAGGCCTTTGCTGGTGGCTGAACGAATGCCATTGAGGTTGAGGCTGGTGAGTTTGAACAAGGATGTTTCCCATGACGACGAGGATGGCGGCCAACGATGCATTGGCCCTGGAGTTTGTGCAATTCTCGCTGGACTGCGGCGTCCTCAAATTTGGGGAGTTCAAGACCAAGGCCGGACGGCTTTCCCCCTACTTTTTCAACGCGGGCTTGTTTGACGACGGTGCCAAGCTCGGACGCCTGGCGCATTTTTATGCGCAGCGCCTGCTGCAAAGCGGCATCGAGTTCGACATGATTTTCGGCCCAGCCTACAAAGGCATTCCGCTGGGTGCAGCCGTCGCCATTGAACTGGCCCGCCTGGGCAAGACCGTGCCCTTTGCCTACAACCGCAAAGAGGCCAAAGACCACGGCGAAGGCGGCAGCCTGGTCGGTGCGCCGCTGCAAGGCCGCGTCTTGATCATTGACGATGTGATGAGCGCCGGTACCGCCGCACGCGAATCGATCGCCCTCATTAAAGCCGCAGGCGCCACGCCGCACGCGGTGGCCATTGCGCTGGACCGACAGGAAATGGCGACCGAAAAGCAAGCCGATGGCAGCACCAAAGACGTGCCTTACAGCGCCGTGCAGTACGTGCGCGAGCAAGCCGGCTTGCAGGTCTGCGCGATTGCCGAACTCTCGGACTTGCTGGCTTACTTGAATGCGCAGCCGGGCAACGCCATGGGCGAGCACCTGAGCCGCGTTCAGGCGTATCGAGACCGCTACGGCGTTTGACGCGCGAGCCGCCACTGGGATGGATCTTCGCGTTCTTTGCTTATGCGCCATAAGAAAACTACAACTTAGTATTTCTTCTTTTTCTGACCGGCTCTGAGAATCGCGGCTCTTACTTCAGGAGCTGCTCATGCTTTTTAACCGCCAGCTGTCTCGGTCTGCGTTTTTGTCTTTCGGTCTTGCATCCCTGGTGTTGTCCGCCGCGCCCGCCTGGGCTCAGAGCCCCCCAGCGTTGACTCTGCTCAACGTCTCCTACGACCCGACCCGCGAGCTTTACACCGAGTTCAATGCCGCCTTTGCCCGCTACTGGAAGGCCACAACGGGTCAGGACCTGAGCTTTCGCCAATCGCACGGCGGCTCGGGGAAGCAGGCCCGGTCAGTGACGGACGGTCTGGAGGCCGACGTGGTGACGCTGGCGCTGGCCAGCGACATTGACGCGCTGCACCGCATGGGCAACTGGGTGCCGGCCGACTGGCAAAGGAGATTGCCCAACAACGCCTCGCCCTACACCTCGACCATCGTGCTGGTGGTGCGCCAGGGCAACCCCAAAGGCATCAAGGATTGGGACGACTTGATCAAACCCGGCATCAGCGTCATCACGCCCAACCCCAAAACCTCCGGAGGCGCGCGCTGGAACTACCTGGCTGCCTGGGAATTTGCCAAGCGCAAGCTGGGCAGCGACGCCAAGGCCAAGGAGTTCGTCGCACAGCTCTACGGCAACGTTCCGGTGCTCGACGTAGGCGCGCGCGGCTCGTCCATCACCTTTGCCCAGCGCAACCAGGGCGACGTCTTCATCGCCTGGGAGAACGAGGCGTATTTGCTCGAAAAAGAATTCGGAAACAAGGTCGATGTGGTCTACCCGAGCCTGAGCATCCTGGCCGAGCCGCCGGTGAGCGTGGTCGACCGCAACGTGGACCGCAAAGGCACGCGCGCTGTGGCCGAGGCGTATTTAAAGTACCTGTACAGCGAAGAAGGCCAGGACATCGCAGGCAAGAACTTCTATCGCCCAGCGGTGTCGGAAAAAGCCCGCGCCAAGTACGCCAAGCAGTTCCCCAAGCTCAAGCTGTTCCGCATCGACGAAGCCTTTGGGAGCTGGGCCAAGGCCGACAAGGAGCACTTTGCCGATGGCGGGAGCTTTGACCAGATCTATACGAAGAAGTAGAGAGCTGACCCCGCGCATCAGACTGACTTCAAGCCCCGTGGTAACGGTCCGACCGGTGGTTGATGCCGATCACCAGGTTCACCACCACCGCGCCCAGCAAAGACAGCAAAGCCAGGCGAGCTTCGGTGACGGCGAAGGCGGCCAGCAAGATGCAGGCGTCGACCGCCATCTGCACGCTGCCCACGCGCCAGCCGCGTGTTTTTTGCAGATACACCGCCGTGATGGACACGCCGCCCAGGCTGGCACCGTGGCGCACCAGGATAAGCAAGCCTGCCCCCGCGAGCAGCCCGCCCATGACGGCGGCAAATGCCGGGCTCAGGTAGGCAAAGCTGATCCACTGGGGCAGCAGTTCAATGAAGCCCGACAAGAGCGCGACAGCCGCAAACGTCTTGAAAATGAAGACCCGCCCCAGCAGGCGCCAACCGAACGCGTAAAACGGAAGGTTGAGCGCGAAGAGCACGGCGCCCAACGGCCAACCCTGCCAGTAATGCGCCAGGAAAGCGACGCCGGTGGTGCCGCCCGTGAGCAGGCCTGCCGTACGAAACAAGCTCACGGCCAGGCCCACCATCAGCGTCCCGGCCAGGAGGCCCTGCACGTCTTCGAGCAGGGAATGGGGTGCTGGGTGAGGCCCGACGTCAGCTTGTGCGTCGGTTGCCTCGATCGGTGCGGGCTCTTGCGCCGCCCCTTGCAGCATCAGCCGGCAGCGCCGGTCAGATAGTCGCCCTTGCCGAGCACCACGCCGTTGTGGCGCAGGATCAGGTAGGCCGTGGTGACGTGGAAGAACACGTTTGGCAGCGTCCAGAACTTCAGGTAGTCCTCGCCGTTCATGGTCTTGGTGTCGGTCTTGCCGATCTTGAAGGTGATGGGCTTGGCTTCCTGGCCATCAATCGACGCGGCGGGAACGGTGGCCAACCAGGCCAGCGTGTTGTCGATGCGGGTGACCAATTCTTCGAGCGTGTTCTCGGTATTTTCATAGACCGGTGCTTCCAGCCCCGACAAACGTGCGGCGCACAGCTTGGCGGCGTCACAAGCGATGCAGATCTGGATCTTGAAGGGCAGCATGTCAGGCGCCAGGCGGTACTGCACCAGCGCTTGCTGGTCATAGCCCCGCGCGGCCACGTCAGCCTGCGCTTTGCTCAGGATGTGGCGCAGGTTGCCGAGGTATTTGGCAAAAACGGGGAGGCTGGCGCTGGAGAGGGAGATGGTCATGTCTTTACGGTGGTTGGTGAGTGAATCGAAACTGATCAGAAGTCAGGTGGAGTGGGAAAGGTCTTGTTTTAGTTTTTCGGCAGAGCCGATGGCGTCATATTTTTCAACGCGTACTTCATTGCTATTGAGGTCCGTCTTCACACGCAGCACAAATTCTTGAAAGTCCGGATTGATATCGCAGAGCTTATTGATCGACTCCCAATCCAACTCCCGCTCTCTTGAAGGATAGAGGGTTGCTGTTGCGTCAGGGTCATCGAGGTCGATTTCAATAACGCCAATCCCAAAGGACTGCGAGAGCCTTTGCAATTCGGAACGAAAGTCCGGATCTTGCGAGATGCCTGCTGCGCACAAATACCCTTCATTGGCCCAGGAGGAATTGGATACCGCTTGGAAAAATGATTCGCGCAGATTATTGAAGGTGAGTTCCCGTTTGAGCTCAAATGAGTAGAGCTTCACATTCGGCGCGCCAAGGGCTTTGCTCAAGTCGCGTGTTGGGGCGGACCAGTCTGGGTAGTAGCAGCCAACCATGTCAGGATGAGTCCATTGCGCATAGGACCCCTTGGCACTCTTCGAGTGATTGATCGTCTTGCAATACGCGTGCAGCTCATAACGCGCAAAGTACGCCATGAGGGGATGCAGCTGCTTCTCCAATAAATTGGTTTTCTCGGTCGGCTTGGGTTCGGGAATGCCCGCGGGGACGGCCTTGTCAACCATTGACTCCATAGCCCGCAGATAAAACTGCTTTGGGCGACTACCTGTGCTCGAAAACTTGGAGCTCTCGCCAGCTTTGCAGGCGACGTATAGCTGCGCACCCAAGGTATGTATGGGCGTTTTTCCGCTCGAATTCAACTCATCGACGAAACCTTTTTGCAGCGCACGCTGCCAAATTTGTTCGACGGTCAAGGCATGCTTGCTTTCAGTCAAGACTTTTTGGGCGAGCTGCAAAAACGTGATGCTCATGAGATGCTTCCCAGGGAGGTTGTTCAGCCGAGTTTCTTTTTCAGCAGATCATTGACCTGTGCGGGGTTGGCTTTGCCTTTGCTGGCTTTCATGGCTTGACCGACCAGGGCGTTGAAGGCCTTGGCGTTGCCGGCTTTGACTTCCTCGACGTTCTTGGCGTTGGCGGCCAGGACCTCGTCGATGATTTTGTCGAGTTCGCCGGTGTCGCTCATCGGCTTGAGGTCCTTGTCGCGAACAATCTCGTCGATGAATTCGATGTAACTAGCCAATGACTCAAGTCCCTTGTGGATGCGTTCGATAGTTTCTTGAAGAAGAACCTTCGCACCAGTATGCAGGATCTCTTTGCTTCCAACACGCCGCACGATCTCGCCAAGTTGCACAGGAGTGGGTAGCTCGACATCTCCGATTGGCACTTGGAGCCGATTGGCATGCGCCGCCAACTCTCCCAACACCCAGTTAGCCGCTAGCTTAGGAAAACCAGATCCGTCTGCGACGCTAGCGAAATAGTCCGCAATAGCTCGCGATTGGGTGAGCTGCGTAGCGTCGTATTCGCTGAGGTCGTACTTGACGGCAAAGTCTTGTGCCAGCTCTCGCGGAAGCTTTCTCATGGCCACGCGCGTTTGCTCCACCCAGTCGCGGCCGATCATCAGCGGCGGCAAATCCGGGTCGGGGAAGTAGCGGTAGTCGGCGGCGTCTTCCTTGGTGCGCATGCTGCGCGTCTCGCCCGTGTCCGGGTCAAACAACACAGTGGCCTGCTGAATCGCGTGGCCGTCTTCGATCTGCTCGATCTGCCAGCGCACTTCAAAGTCAATTGCCTGCTGCATGAACTTGAAGCTGTTCAGGTTCTTGATCTCGCGGCGCGTGCCCAGCTCGGCGCCGGGCTTGCGCACCGACACATTGGCGTCGCAGCGGAAGGAGCCTTCTTGCATGTTGCCGTCGCAAATGCCGATCCAGGTGACGATCTTGTGCAGCTCTTTGGCGTAAGCCACGGCTTCGGCGCTGGAGCGCATGTCGGGCTCGGTAACGATTTCAAGCAGCGGCGTGCCGGCGCGGTTCAGGTCAATGCCGGACTGGCCAATGAAATCTTCGTGCAGTGACTTGCCGGCGTCTTCTTCGAGGTGGGCGCGCACCAGGCGCACTGAACGCTTTTCGCCGTCCAGGAAAAATTCAACATGGCCGCCTTGCACCACCGGGATCTCGAATTGGCTGATCTGGTAGCCCTTGGGCAGGTCGGGGTAGAAGTAGTTTTTACGGGCGAAGACGCTGGACTCGGCGATGTGCGCGTTGACGGCCAAGCCGAATTCAATGGCGCGTTGTACCGCGCCCTTGTTCATCACCGGCAGTGCGCCGGGAAGTGCAAAGTCCACCGCCGAGGCGTTGGTGTTCGGATCGGCGCCGAACGAGGTCGATGCGCGGCTGAATATCTTGGAGTTGGTCGTCAGCTGGGTGTGGGTTTCAAAGCCGATGACGACTTCGTAGCCTTGAACCAAAAGAGAAGCTGCGGGTTGGGTCTGGCTCATGCCTGGCCTTTCGATGCGTTTGATGCCGCCAAAGAAGCTGGCTGGCGTGTGTGCCAGTCGGTCGCCAGTTGGTAGCGGTGCGCGGTAGCCAAGAGTCGTGCTTCGTCGAAGTAATTGCCAATGAGCTGCAAGCCCACGGGCATGCCGTGCGCGCCAAAACCGGCTGGCACGCTCATGCCGGGCAAGCCCGCCAGGCTGCTGGAGAGTGTGTAAATATCAGCCAAATAGTTGGCCACCGGGTCATCGGATTTCTCGCCGATCTTCCAGGCCACGGTGGGCGACACGGGGCCGGCAATCACGTCGCATTGCGCAAAGGCTTTTTGAAAGTCTTCAGCAATCAGGCGGCGGATTTTTTGCGCTTGCAGGTAGTAGGCGTCGTAGTAGCCGTGGCTCAGCACATAGGTGCCGATCATGATGCGGCGTTGCACCTCGTCGCCAAAGCCTTCGGCGCGGGTTTTCTTGTACATGTCTTCGAGATCGCTGTAATTGGCCGCGCGGTGGCCGTAGCGCACGCCGTCATAGCGGCTCAGGTTGCTGCTGGCTTCGGCCGGCGCAATCACGTAGTACACCGGGATGGAGAGTTCGGTCAGCGGCAAGCTCACATCGACCAGCGTCGCCCCCAGCTTTTCCAACTCGTGCAAGGCGCCGCGCACCGCGGCCAGCACGTCAGGCGCACAACCGGCGCCAAAGAACTGCGTGGGCAAGCCAATGCGCAGACCTTTCAAAGAACCCGCTTGCGCTTGGCTTGCCATGGCGAGCAGGCCGGCTGCATAGTCTTCAGTCGGTCGGTCCAGCGATGTTGAATCGCGGTCGAGGTCAGGCCCGGCCATGGCGGACAGCAGCAATGCGCAGTCCAGAGCGCTACGGGCCATGGGGCCGGCTTGGTCCAGGCTGGAGGCAAAAGCCACCATGCCGTAGCGCGAGCAGCGGCCATAGGTCGGCTTGATGCCGGTGATGCCGGTGAGCGAAGCAGGCTGACGAATGGAGCCGCCAGTGTCAGTGCCGGTGGCAGCCGGCACCAGGCGCGCAGCAACGGCTGCTGCAGAACCGCCGGACGAGCCGCCGGGCACGCGGGTGGCGTCCCAGGGGTTTTGCACCGTGCCAAAAGCGCTGTTCTCATTGCCCGAGCCCATGGCGAACTCGTCGCAATTGAGCTTGCCCAAGGAAACCATGCCAGCACCTGGCTGGCCCGCAATGCCCGTGCCCAGGCGGCTGACCACCGTGGCGTCAAAGGGGCTGCAGTAGTTGGCCAGCATTTTGGAGCCAGCAGTGGACGGAAAGTCGCGCGTGACGAACACGTCTTTGTGCGCCAGCGGCACACCCAAGAGAGGCGTGCGCTCGCCAGCGGCCAGGCGGGCGTCAGCGGCGCGGGCCTGGGCCAGTGTGGCCTCGGTGTCGGTGGCCAAAAAAGCGCCCAGGCGCTGAGCGCCTTCGATGCGCTTTAAGAAGTGCTGCGCGGCCTCGACGCTGGAGATCTCGCGTGCGGCCAGCTTGCCAGCGAGTTCAGAGGCCGACAGGTCGTGCAGATCCTGCGTGGAAGAAGAATTCATGGCCGCGCTCATTCGATCACCTTGGGCACAAGAAACAGGCCGCGCTCCACAGCCGGGGCGTTGCGCTGGCTGGCCTCGCGCTGATTGGGCTCGGTGGCCACGTCTTCACGCAAGCGCAGGGCGACCTCACCCAGCACGGCGGCAGGGTGGGCAAGGGGCTCGACGCCGGTGGTATCCACGGCCTGCATCTGCTCGACCAATTTGAAAAAGCCATTGAGCTGGTCCAGGGTTGGGGCCAGCGTCTCGGGGCGCAGTTCAAGTCGGGCCAGATGGGCCACGCGTGCGATGTCTTGGAGTGTCAATGCCATGGGAGAAAAACGGGGCTGAAACCGGGTGTAAATAAGGAGCGGGACGCCCCAGGGGGGGCCTTGCTGAACAGGCGATGCGTTATTATCCCGCCTTTGGTGAGCAACTGCGGACCTGTGTCTGCGAGGGGCGCCTTGCAAACCGCCCGGGCTGGTTGCAGGCGCCAGCAACGCCCTGAAGAACGAATAAAAAGGCTGTCTGGCAAAGGGCCATCCACCCCGAGTGAAGCCCCGCCATGACGCCCAACTGGACCTGACTATGTTTGAATCTTTCCGCCGGTACTTTTCGACCGACCTGGCGATTGACCTTGGCACCGCCAACACCCTGATTTATGTGCGTGACCGCGGCATCGTTCTTGACGAACCATCTGTTGTTGCTATTCGCCACGAAGGCGGCCCCCAAGGCAAGAAAAGCATCCAGGCCGTGGGCCATGAAGCCAAGGCCATGCTGGGCAAAGTACCTGGCAACATCGAAGCCATTCGGCCGATGAAAGACGGTGTGATCGCCGACTTCACGGTGACCGAGCAAATGCTCAAGCAGTTCATCAAGATGGTGCATCCGCGCAGCATTTTTCGCCCCAGCCCGCGCATCATCATTTGCGTGCCTTGTGGCTCCACGCAGGTCGAACGCCGCGCCATCCGCGAAAGCGCGCTGGGCGCAGGCGCTTCTGACGTGTACCTGATTGAAGAACCCATGGCCGCAGCCATCGGTGCCGGCCTGCCCGTGAGCGAGGCTTCTGGCTCCATGGTGGTGGACATCGGCGGCGGCACGACCGAAGTTGGCGTGATCTCCCTGGGCGGCATGGTCTACAAAGGCAGCGTGCGCGTGGGTGGTGACCGTTTTGACGACGCCATCATCAATTACATCCGCCGCAACTACGGCATGCTGATCGGCGAGCCGACGGCTGAAGCCATCAAGAAGAACATCGGTTCGGCCTTCCCCGGCTCCGAAGTGCGCGAGATGGAAGTCAAGGGTCGCAACCTGTCTGAAGGCGTGCCGCGCAGCTTCACCATCTCCAGCAATGAGATCCTCGAAGCCCTGACCGATCCGCTCAACAACATCGTCTCGGCTGTGAAAAACGCGCTCGAACAAACCCCGCCTGAACTGGGCGCCGACATTGCCGACCGCGGCATGATGCTCACCGGTGGCGGTGCGCTGTTGCGCGACCTGGACCGCTTGCTGGCCGAAGAAACCGGCCTGCCGGTGCTGGTGGCCGAAGACCCACTGACCTGCGTGGTGCGCGGTTGCGGCATGGCCCTGGAGCGCATGGAGCGCCTGGGCTCCATCTTTACTTCGGAGTAAGCGCGTCACCCTCTTGTCCGGTTCAGGGCCTGCCTTGCGCGGCCCTGGTTTCCAGGCGTACGCGTCGGCCCATCCATGCCTTTAGGAACGCTAGACCGGTCGCCGCCCCCGTTCTTCAAGCAGGGGCCTTCAGCGCTGTCCAAGTTGATCCTGTTCAGCACGATAGCCCTGTTCTTGATGGTGGCGGAGTCGCGTTTTCATGTCACCCAACCCCTGCGGGCTGGGTTGGCCACCGCCCTTTACCCAGTGCAATGGCTGGCGCTTCAGCCGGTGCGCGTAGTCGGTGCGCTGGGCGAGTACTTCAGTACCACGCGTGAGACGCAGACACAGGTCGAAGCGGGTAGGAAAAAACTCGCCGCACAGTCCCTGCGCTCCAGCCAGGTTGAACAATTGACGCTTGAAAACAGCCGCCTGCGCAAGTTGCTGGACCTGCGTGAGCAGCTCCCGGCGCAGGGCGTCGCCGCTGAAGTGCTTTACGACGCCGCCGATCCCTACACCCGCAAAGTGATCATCGGCAAGGGCGCGTTGCAAGGCATTGCCACAGGCTCACCCGTGATCGACGAGTCCGGTGTGGTCGGGCAGGTGACGCTGGTCCATCCCCTGGTCAGTGAAGTCACTTTGCTGATTGACCGCGATCTCTCAATTCCCGTGCTTAACGTGCGAACTGGCCTGCGCAGTCTGGCCTTTGGCGATCCCGTGGGCAGCGGCGGGCTGGAGCTGCGTTTCATTGGCAGCACAGCCGACGTTCTGGAAGGGGACTTGCTCACCACCAGCGGCGTTGACGCGGTGTATCCGCCGGGTCTGCCGGTGGCCCGCGTCAGCCGCGTGGAACGCCGTGCCGAGTCCGCTTTTGCGCGCATCTATGCCTCGCCCTTGGCCTTGGTGGCCGGCGCCAGGCACGTGATGGTGTTGCAGCCCCAAGACCTGGGTCAACCGCGACTGCCGGTGCATGCCGGGCCGGCAACATCAGGCGCCAGCAGCCCTCCGGGCCCCAAAGGAGCTATCCGATGATCATGCGCAGTGGGCAGCAATTGCTCTTGCCCGCCAGCCCGATGTTTATCGGCATGAGCTTGCTGGTGGCCTTGTTGCTGGACATGCTGCCTTTGGGCAGACAGGCCTGGACACCTGACGTACTGGCCCTGGTGCTGGTGTTCTGGAACGTGCACCAGCCTTTGCGTGTGGGCATCGGAATAGCCTTCATGTTTGGCTTGGGTGTGGACGTCCACCAGTCCGCCTTGCTGGGCCAGCACGCGCTGTCCTACACCACGCTCAGCTTTTTCGCGACCATGATCCACCGTCGTCTGCTTTGGTTCCCGGTTCCTTCTCAAGCTGTACAGGTGCTGCCCTTGTTTTTTGTTGCGCATCTGGTCGAGCTCCTCATCCGGCTGATCAATGGCGATGCATTTCCAGGCTGGTCAATTTTGCTCGCGCCTTTTCTTGAAGCTCTGTTGTGGCCTGTGGCCAGCGTGATCTTGCTGTTGCCGCAGCGGCGCGCGCCTGACCCGGACGAAAACAGGCCACTCTAGAGCGCCACCTTCATGACCGAGCTCAAGAACGTCGAAGTTGATCTTTACCGCTTTCGCGACCGGGTGCTGGTGGCAAGCTTCGTGGTCCTGACCGCGTTTTTGCTGCTTGTGCTGCGCTTGGCGTATTTGCAAATCATTCGCCACGACGACTTGCTGGCACAGGCGGAAAACAACCGCACGGCCATCGTGCCCATCGTGCCTAATCGCGGCTTGATCGTCGACCGTAACGGCGTGGTCCTGGCGAGCAATTACTCGGCCTACACCCTTGAGATCCTGCCTTCCAAGGTGGACAACCTGGACGCCACCATCGAAGCCTTGGGCGAGGTCATCGAGATCCAGTCGCGTGACAAACGGCGCTTCAAGAAGCTGCGCGAAGATTCCAAGAGCTTTGAATCGCTGCCCATCCGTACGCGACTGACGGACCAGGAAGTCGCGCGTTTTGCGGCGCAGCGCTATCGATTTCCGGGCGTGGACATCAAGGCTCGCCTGTTCCGCAATTATCCCTACGGCGAGCTTGGCAGCCATGTGGTGGGTTACATCGGGCGCATCAACCAGACAGAAAAAGAGCGAATCGAAGACGCAGACGACACCGGAAACTACCGCGGCACCAGCTACATCGGCAAGCTCGGCGTCGAGCAAAGCTACGAAAAGCAGCTCCACGGCATCACCGGCGTCGAGCAGGTCGAGACATCGGCCGGGGGGCGTGCCGTGCGCAAGCTGGCCAGCAGTCCGTCCACGCCCGGCGACACCGTCATGCTGACGCTGGACATCAAGCTGCAAAAGCTGGTCGAAGACATGTTCGGCGACCGGCGCGGCGCGCTGGTGGCGCTGGATCCGCGCAGTGGTGAAGTGCTGGCTTTTGTCAGCAAGCCCACCTTTGACCCTAACTTGTTTGTCGACGGCATTGACAACGAAAGCTGGCAAGCCCTGAACGAATCCATCGAAAAGCCGCTGCTGAACCGCGCGCTGCGCGGCACCTACCCGCCTGGCTCCACTTACAAGCCCTTCATGGCGCTGGCCGCGCTGGAGGCGGGCAAGCGTGCTCCTTCAGTGGTGATCAACGATACCGGCGTGTGGAACTTCGGCGGCCATCAGTTCCGCAGCCACGGTGACCCGCTCGGTCCGGTGGACATGTATTTGTCCATCGTCAAGTCGAGTAATGTGTACTACTACTCCCTGGCCAATGAGCTGGGCGTAGACGCCATCCACGACTTCATGAAGCCGCTTGGCTTTGGTCAGCTGACCGGCATTGACATCAACGGGGAGGTACGTGGCGTGCTGCCTAACCAGGACTGGAAGCGCAGAACCTATAAAAAGCCCGAGCAGCAAAAATGGTACGCGGGCGAAACCATTTCGCTGGGCATTGGCCAGGGCTACAACGCTTTCACCATGCTGCAGCTGGCGCAGGCCACTGCGACGGTGGCCAATGGTGGAGTGCAGCACAAGCCGCGGTTGATCCGCGGCACACAAGACAGCGTGAGCCGCGCATTAAGGCCGGCGGATATCGCCCCGCCCGTAGACCTGGGCTTCAAACCCGAAAACGTCGAGGTGGTTCGGCGCGCCTTGGTTGGCGTCACGCAGGCGGGCACGTCGGCGCGGGTGTTCGCTGGGGCCAGTTACTTGAGCGCCGGAAAGACTGGCACGGCACAGGCGGTGAGTGTGGGGCAGAAGGAAAAGTACGACGTACGCAAGCTCGAGGAGCACCAGCGCGACCATGCGCTGTATATGGCGTTTGCACCTGCTGAGAACCCCGTGATCGCGCTGGCTGTGGTGGTGGAAAACGCGGGCTTTGGGGCGGAGCATGCGGCACCCATTGCACGGCGCGTCTTTGACTACATGCTGCTGGGTCAGTACCCCAATGCGGTAGATCTGGCCGCAGTGCAAAAGGGTCAAGCCCCGGCACCCATCGGCAAACCGCTTTCGGCCGCCAGCGTCAACGTGATGGGCATCAGTGAGCCCTTGGCGGTCGATGGCCTTAGTCCGGCCAGTTTGTTTGGTCCGGCCGGCGCCTCCGCGCCCACCCCCACCCCCACCCCCACCGCTGCCACTCCTTCGGCAGCTTCTTCTTCGGCGACCAGCCCAGCCGCCTTCACGCCGCGCCGCTGAGCGCTTTGCCGCCGTCAGCGCAGGAAGGCGTCGTAGCCTGTCTTGCAGATCAAGGCACTGACCACCAGCAAAAACACGATTCGCACAAAGCCCGCGCCGTGCCGCAGGGCCAGGCGTGTCCCTAGCAAGCTGCCCAGCACATTGGCCACGGCCAGCACCAGTGCGTAGTGCCACCACACATGGCCCTTGGCGGCAAAAAGAAGCAAGGCAGCAAAGTTGCTCGCCGTGTTCAGCAACTTGGCAGAGGCTGACGCATTCAAAAAGTCATAACCCAGCCAGCGAACGAAAAGGAACACCAGAAAACTGCCGGTGCCCGGCCCGAAAAAACCGTCATAAAAGCCGATCACCAAGCCGATGCAACAGGCCGCCGCGGTCTCTGCATGGCCACTCAGACGCGGTGCGTGATGACGGCCCAGCTCTTTTTTTGCCAAGGTGTAGCCCAGCACCAGCAGCAATACGAAGGGAAGCAGCTTGCGCAAGAAGTCCGGTGAGACCTGGGTGACCAGCCAGGCGCCAGCCAGGGAAGCCGTGAAGCCGACCGCTGCCGCTGGCAGCAAGGCCGACCATCGCACGTCCACCCGGCGGGCGTATTGGGCCGTGGCCACCGCTGTGCCCCAGATCGAGGCGCCCTTGTTCACGCCAAACAGCGTGGCCGGGTGCGTGGTCGGGAAGGCGGCAAAGAGCGCGGGCACCAGCACCAGGCCGCCGCCGCCCACGATCGCATCGACAAAGCCCGCTAGCAGCGAGGCTGCGGCCACAAAAAATAATTCCATCGCGGCATTGTCCCTTGGCCGATCAGCAGGGCCTGGGCCAAAGAATCCAGGGCCAAAAAAAAGCGCTGGGGTCACCAGCGCTTTCGTGTGCGGGATCGTCCTGTTGGACGTGCCTGCTTGTCATTCTTCGACTTCTCTCTGTCTCCTCGGCCCCTCGCAGTGCGAGCAGCTAGGCTCGTCGGCAAGTACGCCACTATAGGTGGCTGCACCGTGTCAGTGCATAGGGGCTTTCCCCATCTTGGGGTCGGACAACCGCCTGCGCTTTGGGCGAACTTTGAGCGAACGGATCACTCGCCCCGCTGTATCCATTCGGCCGCTTTTTCCGCGATCATCAGTGTGGGCGAATTGGTGTTGCCGCTGGTGATGAAGGGCATCACACCCGCATCCACCACCCGCAGTCCGGTGACGCCGCGTACCCGCAGGTGCGAATCCACCACCGCCATCGGATCTTCGGCACGCCCCATCTTGGTGGTGCCTACGGGGTGAAAGATGGTGGTGGCGATGTCGCCAGCCAGCCGGGCCAGGTCTTCGTCGCTCTGGTACTGCACGCCCGGTTTGAATTCTTCAGGCTGGTAGCCCGCCAGTGCGGCCTGACTCACGATTCGCCGTGTCAGTCGCAGCGAGTCTGCGGCGACTTGTCGGTCTTCGGGTGTGCTGAGGTAGTTGGGTGCAATGGCCGGCGCTTGGGCAAAGTCACCGCTCTTGAGGCTCACGCTGCCGCGGCTGGTCGGGTTCAGGTTGCAGACGCTGGCGGTGAACGCATTGAACTTGTGCAGTGGCTCGCCAAAGGCGTCCAGCGACAGCGGCTGCACGTGGTATTCGATATTGGGATGAGGCTGCGCCGGATCCGAGCGGGTGAATGCACCCAGCTGCGACGGTGCCATGCTCATCGGGCCGGTGCGTCGCCAAGCGTATTCCAGGCCAATCTTGGCCTTGCCCCACAAGGAATTGGCCATGGTGTTCAGGGTGAACTTACCCTGGCCCTGTACCTTGTACACCGAGCGGATTTGCAGGTGGTCTTGCAAGTTGGCGCCCACGCCTGGCAGGTCTTGCTTGACCTCAATGCCATGCTTTTGCAGCTCGGCCGCCGGGCCAATGCCTGAGAGCTGCAAGATGTGCGGCGAGTTGATGCTGCCCGCGCACAGCAGCACTTCGCCTCGCAGGCCGGCCGAGTCCCGCGTGGCATAAGCCCGGACTTTTTCAGTGCCGGTCCACACCTCGACGCCCGTGCAGCGCTGGCTGCCGTCGGGCTGTGGCTCGATCACCAGTTGCGTGACCTGCGCGCTGGTCCACATCTCGAAGTTGGGGCGGCCGTAGCAGGCAGGCCGCAAAAAAGCCTTGGCCGTGCTCCAGCGCAGGCCGTTCTTTTGGTTCACTTCAAAGTAAGCCACGCCTTCGTTGTTACCGCCATTGAAGTCCTCGGTGGCTGGAATGCCGGCTTGCTGAGCGGCCAGCGCAAAGGCGTCCAGCACGTCCCAGCGCAGACGCTGCTTTTCGACGCGCCATTCGCCGCCCATTTTTTTGGCCAGTCCCACGCTCGCGGCATGCTGGCTCTTGTGGCCGTGCAGGCGGCTGAATGCAGCGTCCGCCGAGGCGTGGCCAGCATCGAGCTTGTAGTGGTCTTCGTGCATGCGAAAACTGCTCAACACGCTGTCCCACCGCCAGCTGTCGTCTCCCGTGACATCGGCCCAGCGCTCGTAGTCGCGGGCTTGGCCGCGCATGTAGATCATGCCGTTGATGCTGGACGAGCCGCCCAGCGTTTTGCCGCGGGGGTAGCGCAGGCTGCGGCCGTTCAGCCCGACGTCGGGCTCGGTCTGGTAGAGCCAGTCGGTGCGCGGATTGCCGATGCAATACAGATAGCCGACAGGAATGTGGATCCAGTGGTAGTCGTCCTTCCGGCCGGCCTCGATCATCAAGACCCGTTTGCTGGCGTTGGCGCTCAGGCGGTTGGCCAACAGGCAGCCGGCGGTGCCGCCGCCGATGATGATGTAGTCAAACTGTTCAGTCGCAAGATTCATGGCCCGGATTATGGCGGCCCGCTGGTCTGGCGGCTTGGGCAAGGTAGGACCGCGCCTGCATGGCTTACCGCCTGCTGCTGCCAGCGCTTCGGCAGGGCTGCGCCTAAGCTGGCGCGTGATCCGGGAATAACTCTTCTTGATTTCTTCACGCCCCCAAGTCTTGCTGTGTGACGCGGACGCTGCCATGCCCGTATGGCGCGCGTACGGCCGGTGGACTGCGCTGGACATGGCCGCGCCGGGGGCTTGGGTCCAGCTGCGCCGCAGTTTGCGTAGCGCACGTCCTGCGTGGGTCACGACATCAGGCGCCAATTCAAGTGCCGGGCACGCATGGGACTTGCGCCCCATAGAACGGTTGGACCATGTGGGCGCGCAAGTGCTGTGGAACCATTGGGGTCGCTGTTGGCCGACGCAGCTGAGCCTTGACGACGGCCAGCGCCGGGTGCTCGAAACCATTGCGCGCTTCAGCAGCGCCGCTCCCGTCCGGCCGCGGCCACGCTGGGCTGAGCGGCTGGAGTCCCTGGGTGCGCGCTTGCTGCAAATCAATGCCCATGCGCGCGGCTTGCTGGCCTTGTTCGGCCAATGGGTGCTGGACGTCGGCCGCCTGCTGCGCCATCCGCGCTCTGGGCCTTGGCGCGACCTGTCAGGTCAGCTCTACAAAACGGGCGCCACGGCTTTGCCCATCACGGCGCTGGTCGGATTTTTGATGGGTGTGGTGCTGGCCTATTTGCTCTCACGTCAGTTGCGTGAGTTTGGCGCGGACGCTTATATCGTTGACATTCTGGGTGTGGCCCTGATACGTGAACTCGCCCCTATGCTGGCGGCGATTTTGCTGGCCGGGCGTTCCGGCTCGGCCATGACGGCGCAGATTGGCGTGATGCGCGTGACTGAAGAAATCGACGCCATGCGCGTGATGGGTATCGCGCGCGGTTACCGTCTGGTTCTGCCGCGGGCCTTGGCACTTATGTTGGTGCTGCCGCTGCTCAGCACCTGGACTACGCTGTGGGCGCTGCTAGGTGGCATGCTCGCGTCAGACCTGACCATGAATGTCAGACCGGCCGCTTTCTTCAGCGCCTTGCCTGCCGCCGTGCAGGCCAGTAACCTCACGCTGGCGCTGAGCAAGTCGGCGCTGTTCGGTCTCTTGATTGCACTTTTGGCCTGCCATCACGGCCTGCGCGTTGCGCCCAACACCGAAAGCCTCGGGCGTGGCACTACGGCATCTGTGGTTTCGGCCATCACGGCGGTGCTGCTGGTGGACGCCGGGTTTGCGCTGCTGTTCCGGAGCGTCGGCCTATGAGCGCGGGTGCGGCTGCGCAGGCAATGGTGGACATTCGGGGGCTGCGTAGCGTCTTTGATTCGCCTGAAGGAGAACGGGTTGTTCACGAGGGTCTGAGTCTGCAGGTGTGGCCCGGCGACATCATGGCACTGGTAGGTGGCTCCGGCACGGGCAAGACCGTGCTGCTACGCCAGATGCTGGGCCTGGCTCAGCCGGCGGCCGGTAGCGTGCAGGTGCTGGGCCAGCCTGTGGCTGCGCTCACGCGGCGCGGGGCTGCGGGGCGCATCGGCATGCTGTTTCAGCAGGGTGCGCTGTTCTCGGCTTTCAGCGTGCTCGACAACATTGCTTTTCCTCTGCGGGAGTTGCGCGTGCTGCCGCGCGCCTTGATTGAGGAAGCAGCGCTCATCAAGCTGCGTATGGTGGGGCTGGACGTTGACGCAGCCGGCAAGATGCCCAGCGAGTTGTCGGGCGGCATGATCAAGCGTGTGGCGCTGGCGCGCGCGCTCATCATGGACCCGCCTTTGTTGTTGCTCGACGAGCCCACCGCCGGCCTGGACCCGGACGCTGCCGATGGCTTGTGCGACTTGCTGCGCACGCTGCACCGCGACTTGGCGCTGACCATCGTGATGGTGACGCACGATCTTGACACGCTGTTTGAACTGAGTACCGGCGTGGCTGTGCTGGCCGACAGACGCGTCATCGTGAATGCGCCACCGCGCCAGGTGGTGGGTCATGCGCATCCTTTCATCCAGCAATTTTTTGGTGGCGAGCGCGGCCAGCGGGCCATGGCTTTGCTGGGAACCTCGCCTCTTTAAGCCTCCATAAGCATTTAAAAGGAGAGGGGAGTATTGGATGGAAAACAAAGCCCACGCGCTGGCCGCCGGCGCCTTTGTGTTGCTCATGTTCGCGCTGCTCGCGGGTCTGGCCTTCTGGCTGACGCGCGACAGCGGCGGTCAGCAGCATCGCTATGAAATCTCCACCACGCAGAACGTGGCGTATCTACAGCCGCAGTCGCTGGTGCGCTACCGCGGCGTCGCCATCGGCCGTGTGGACTCCATCGGCTTTGACACGCGCCAGCCCGGCCATGTGCTGCTGCGCTTGTTGATTGACAGCAACGCGCCACTCACGCGCAGCAGCTACGCCACCATTGCCTTGCAAGGCGTGA
Organism: Polaromonas sp.; assembly: GCA_040400945.1. GTDB lineage: Bacteria > Pseudomonadota > Gammaproteobacteria > Burkholderiales > Burkholderiaceae_C > Polaromonas. The sequence goes on from JBBAPG010000003.1 coordinate 219,155, forward strand.
CGGGCCTGGGCTATGTGCAAATTGAAGACGAGGCGCCAGAGTCGCCCCGTTTGGCGGCCAACGATGCCGATCCACCGCGCATTTCGTTGCGGCCGGGCTTGCTGGACCAGTTGTTGGGCCAGTCACAGGCCATCGTGGGGCAAATGAGCCAGTTGGCCAGTACGCTTGAACCCAGTTTCAAAGCACTGCCCGCGCTTTCGCGGCAAGCGATGACGACGCTGCAATCGCTAGAGCAAGCCGCGCATGGTGTGCGCAACACGTCCGAGCAAATGGCGCAAGGCAGCGCAGCCTTGGCGCAAACCATAGATACCTTTGGCGCGGCCACGCTGCCTAAGCTCGGCGAAGTCGCGGACGAAACCAGTCGCGCCATGCACCAGCTTCGGCGAACGGTAAATGCGGTGGACGAGAACCCGCAGGCGCTGATTTTTGGCAACGGGCCAGCCGCGCCAGGGCCGGGCGAGGTGGGCTTTGAAAGGCCTGAGGTGCGCCCATGAAGCATTCCACGAGCCCGGTTCACAGCGTTTGCTTCGGCCATAAATTCATGAACCCGCGTTGTGCCGGGGCCGTAGTTCTGGGCAGCTTGTTGCTGGGCAGTGCCGGCTGCGGCGGCCTGCGCGTGTTGCCGGTGCGCGCGGCAATCTATGACTTTGGTCCAGGGCTGGAGTTCGTAGCAAGAGACGCGCCCTTGAGCAAGGCGGGTGCTGCAGCAGCGCTGCCGCTGCTGGCCCTTGCTCCCGTCGAAAGCAGCGCTGCCGTGGACGGACTGGCCGTGCTTTACCGTCTGGCCTATGACAACCCGCAGCAGTTGCGACCCTATGCCGCCGCCCGCTGGAGTATGCCGGCGGGGCAACTGCTTGAACAGCGCTTGCGCCAAAGGCTGGAGCAGCAGCGCCGGGTGGTGCGCGCCGGTCAAGTGCCGGCGCTCAGTCGCGGCGCCGGTGGGCGACTGCCCTGGGTGCTGAAGCTGGAGTTGGAAGAGTTCTGTCAGGTGTTTTCATCACCGAGTGAAAGCCAGGCCTTGTTACGCCTGCGCGCCAGCGTGCTGGACGTCAGCCCGGGCAGCGCCCGGCTGGTGGCGCAACGGACACTGGTGCAGCAAATGCCGGCTGCAAGGCCGGACGCCCCAGGCGGCGTCGCAGCGCTGGGGCTGGCGACGGATGCAGCTGCTGCGGCTTTGGGCGAGTGGCTGGCGGCGCTGGAGAAAGAACACTGAGGCAGGCGGCCGAAGTTCAGCCCCCACTGCGCAAAATAGGAAACAACTTGCCCAGGCCATCAGCCATCACTTCAACGGCGAGCGCCGCCAGGATCAAACCCATCAGCCGCGTCATCACATTGATGCCAGTCTTGCCCAGCGCCCGGGCAATCGGGCCAGCCAGGGAAAAGCACAAAGCCGTGGCCAATGCCACCACCACGCCGTAGCCAATCAAGGTGGCCAGCTGCCAAAAGTTCTTGGCCTTGTCGGCGTAAATCACCACGGTGGACATGGTGGCCGGGCCTGTGAGCAGGGGAATCGTCAGTGGCACCACGGCGATGCTGGCGCCCTGCGCGGCGCGTTCGTCGGCGTCCAGCAATTCGTCTGCGTTGGTTTTAGTTTGCGGGGTTTGGGCGTTCAGCATCGCCAGCGCGGCCGTGAGCAGGAGCAAGCCGCCACCCACTTGAAAGCTCGCCAGCGAGATCGAAAAGAACTCCAGAATCTGAACGCCCAAAAGTGCGCTGGTCGCAATGACGGCGAACGCGCTGAAGGACGAAATCAGGATCGTGCGGCGGCGCTGCTCGCGTGTGAAATGCTGCGTGTAATGAATAAAGAAAGCCACGCAGGCCAAGGGATTGACGATGGCCAGCAAGGTGACCAGAGGCTTGAAGTCCATCAGCGGCCGCCCGTCACGTCAAGGATCGAGCCTGTCACGTAACTCGCCGCCGGACTGAGCAACCAGACGATGCTTTGCGCCACTTCTTCGGCACTGCCTGCGCGCTGCATGGGCACTTGCGGCGCCATGTCGCGCGCACGGTGGGGTAAGCCGCCCGAGGCATGAATTTCGGTCTCAATGATGCCGGGCCGCACCGCATTGACGCGAATACCTTCAGTGGCCACCTCACGCGCCAACCCCACGGTGAAGCTGTCAATCGCGCCCTTGGCCGCGGCGTAGTCCACATACTGGCCGGGCGCACCCAGCCGCGCTGCCACGCTCGACAAATTGACAATGACCCCGCCCTCGCCGCCGTGGCGCGTGCTCATGCGGCGCACGGCTTCGCGCGCGCACACCAGGCTGCCCAGCACATTGATGTCGAACATGCGCCGCATGCGCGCCATGCTCATGGTGTCCACGCGCGAGGTCGCATCGACCACGCCCGCGTTGTTAACCAGGGCGCTGAGCCGGCCGAGCTTGGCATCGACTTTGTGAAACATCGCCATGATCTGCGCCTCGTCTGCAACATCGGCTTGCACGCTCATGGCGGTGCCCCCTGCGGCGCGGATTTTGCGCACCACTTCATCGGCGGCCAAAGAATTGGCGCTGTAGTTCACGGCCACGGCGTAGCCGGCCTCGGCGGCAAGCAAAGCAGTGGCGGCGCCGATGCCGCGTGAGGCGCCGGTAATCAGAACGACAGGTGACATGAGCCAAGCTCCAGCGCCGCAGCGCAGTCAGTGAGGAAAACGGTTACAACCGTGGGTTTCATTTCAATGTAACTCAGCCCTTGCGCTGACCTGAAAGCCCCCATGGCCAACATCGACTACTACTTCGCCCCGCACAGCCCTTGGAGCTACCTGGGCCATCAGCGCTTTGCCGACCTGGCTGCTCGTGCGGGCGCTACGGTGCGCTTGCTGCCCACAGACCTCGCCAAGGTATTTCCCGTGTCGGGTGGCCTGCCGTTGGGCCAGCGCGCGCCGCAGCGCCAGGCGTACCGTCTGGTCGAGCTCAAGCGTTTTTCCGAGCACTTAAAGCTGCCCATGAATATCAAGCCCAAGTTCTTCCCGGTCAGTGGCGACGACGCCGCGCGCCTGATCCTGGCGGTCGAGCAAGCTAACGGCCCTGGTGCCGCCATGGCTTTCACGGGTGCGGTGATGCGTGCGGTCTGGGTTGAAGAGCGCAACATTGCTGACGCCGCCGTGCTGGCCGAATTGTTGAGCGAGCACAAGCTCGATGCCGCACGGCTGGCCGATTCGAAAAGCCCTGCCGTGCAGCAGCGCTACGAGGCCATAGCCCAGCAAGCCATTGATGCGGCCGTGTTTGGCGCGCCCAGCTATGTGATCGAGGGCGAAATGTTCTGGGGTCAGGATCGCCTGGACTTTGTTGAGGCTCGGCTGGCCGCAAAATAAGCCAGACACCACAGATCCCGTCTCGCCTCTTTCAGACTATTTTTTACATCGGAGATTTTTCATGGGCCATTTTGTTGATCTCAAAGCCACTGACGGTTTTACCTTTCCCGCCTACGTGGCCGAGCCCGCAGGCAAGCCGCGCGGCGCCATCGTGGTGCTGCAAGAAATCTTTGGCGTGAACTCGCATATCCAGTCGGTGGCTGACGGCTATGCGGCCGATGGCTTTTTGGCCGTGGCGCCTTCGACCTTTCACCGTGTGCAGCCCGGCGTGGACCTGGGCTACACCGAGGGCGATATGGGCCAGGGCTTCGGCCTGAAGACGGCGGTGGAAGCCTTGCCTTCGCCCGGCGTGATGCAAGACATTGAAGCGGCTATCAAGTACGCGCGTACGGGCAGTGACAACGGCAAGGTTGGCATCGTGGGTTATTGCTGGGGCGGCCTCTTGTCTTGGCGTGCTGCCTGCACCTTGCCCGACTTGAGCGCAGCCGTCTGCTACTACGGCGGCGGCATGACCAGCGCCGAAGAATCAGCCCGCAAGCCAGGGTGCCCGGTCCTCACGCATTTTGGTGACCAAGATCACTGGATTCCACTGGACACCGTTGAAGCATTCAAGGCGGCGCACCCTGAAGTGGAAGTGCATGTGTACGCGGCCAACCACGGCTTTAATTGCGACCAGCGCGGCTCGCATGACGCACCGGCCGCCAAGCAAGCGCGTGAGCGTTCGCTGGCGTTTTTTGCCAAATACCTAGGCTGATTCGGCGCGCTCAATAGCTCAGCGGCGCGTGCGGTCCAGATACTGCTTGCGCCAAAACACGGTCAGCACCACGACCACCAAGAGCAGCATCAAGCCCAGCGTCAGCCAAAAGCCGGCGCTGGTGTGAATGAGCGGCAAGAACTCGAAGTTCATGCCAAAAAATCCGGTGATGAGGTTCAGTGGCAAGAACACGGCGGTCACGGCTGTGAGTGTGCGCATGATGTCGTTGGTGCGGTTGCTTTGCACCGAGAAATGCATCTGCACCGCGGTTTCCGCGCTTTGCTCGAGCCGCCGCACGTGGTGCACCACGCGCTCGATGTGCTCGAGCACGTCGCGTGAACGCACCTTCAGCAGTTCTCGCTCGCGCTTTTGGCCTGGCGTATCGCCTTCTGGCCAGGTCTCCAGCGAATCAATCCAGTCTTGGATGGCCGAGCGTTGGTCTTCGCAAATCTCGTCGAGTTCGTGCAGTGCCAGGCGCGCATCGAGCACGGCGTTCCAGTTTGAAAAGCGTGCCTTGGGCCGCAGCAGTTCTGACTGCCAATGGTCCATCTGGCGCGTAAGTTCCCGGCGCAGCTCGAGGTAGCCGTCCACCATCAGGTTGACCACGCGCAGCATCAGGTCGGCGGGGCTGGTGGGCAGCTTCACACCGGCGGCACGGGCTTCGGCGCTGGCTGCATCGATCAGGCGCTGGGCGTACACGTCCCTTACGGTGCAGTCCTGGGGGTGGACGGTCAGCAGCAAGCGATCAAACACCGCAAAGCCAACGGGGCTGGTGTCTATGCGCCTGAGCACGGGCGGTCCGCCGCGGTTGCGCCGGGACGGCGTGTTGCCCTCTTCTGGTTCAGCCGCAGGTGCCAGGGCATCGGCTGCGCTTTGTGTGCTCTCCAGTGCAGGCTGCCCCGTACGCGAGGCCAGCCTCCTGAACACCAGGATGTCGTACTGCGAGGTGTAGTCGTAATGCGAAGGCAGTTGCCGGTTTAATAAGTCCGACACATGCAAGTCCACCAGCGGCGTGCCGACCAGTTGCTGCAAAGCAATCTGGATGTCGCTCAAGAAAGCTTCGTACTCGCGCCGCGTGCAGGCGACCCAGACAAACCCCTGGTCTGGCAGCGCCTCAGGCAGTTCGGCGCTTTCGGTCAGCTTGGCGCCTGTGATGTGAAAGACGCGCATGCTGGTTTGCCTTATTCTTTGCCAAGCGCTCGTGGTGTTTAGCGCTGGCGCAGCTTGCGCGCTGCGTCGATGGCAAAGTAAGTCAACACGCCATCGGCGCCCGCGCGCTTGAAGGCCAGGAGACTTTCCATCATGACGGCATCGTGGTCCAGCCAGCCGTTTTGCGCGGCGGCTTTGAGCATGGCGTATTCGCCGCTGACCTGGTAGGCAAAGGTCGGCACCTTGAATTCGTCTTTGACGCGGCGCACCACGTCCAGGTAAGGCATGCCGGGCTTGACCATCACCATGTCCGCGCCTTCGGCGATGTCGAGGGCCACTTCGCGCAGGGCTTCGTCGGTGTTGCCAGGGTCCATTTGGTAGACCTTTTTGTCGGCCTTGCCCAGGTTGCCTGCCGAGCCCACGGCGTCGCGGAAGGGGCCGTAAAACGCGCTCGCGTACTTGGCGCTGTAGGCCATGATTCGGGTGTGAATCAGATGGCGTGATTCGAGTGCCGCGCGGATCGCGCCTATGCGTCCGTCCATCATGTCGCTGGGCGCCACGATGTCCACGCCAGCTTCAGCTTGGGCCAGCGCCTGCTGCACCAGCACTTCGACGGTTTCATCATTCATGATGTAGCCCGCATCATTGAGCAAGCCGTCCTGGCCGTGGCTGGTGAAGGGGTCCAGCGCCACGTCGGTCATTACACCCAGTTCAGGGAAGCGCTTTTTCAGCTCACGCACCACACGCGGCACCAGGCCGTCGGGGTTCATGGCTTCGCGGCCGTCTGGGGTCTTGAGCGAGATGTCAATCACCGGGAACAGCGCCATCACCGGAATACCCAGCGCCACGCATTCTTCAGCTACCGGCAAGAGCAAGTCCAGGCTCAGCCGTTCGACACCGGGCATGGACGCAATCGGCAAGCGTTGCTGCTGCCCTTCGGTCACAAAGACCGGGTAAATCAGGTCGTGCGCGGTGACTGCGTTTTCGCGCACCAGGTTGCGCGTGAAGCTGTCGCGACGCAAGCGGCGGGGCCGGCCATGGGGGTAGGGGGCGAAGGAGGTCATCGCCAAATTGTGCCAAAGTGCGCGGCTACACTTTGCCGTATGCTCTGGGTCAAGTCTTTTCACATCGTGTTCGTGGCCAGCTGGTTCGCCGGCCTGTTTTATTTGCCCCGGATATTTGTCAACCTGGCGATGGTCCCCGAAGGCAGCGTGGCCGAGCGCGACCGACTGCTACTTATGGCGCGCAAGCTGATGCGCTTTACCCACATCTTGGCGGTGCCGGCCGTGCTGCTGGGCCTTTGGCTGTGGCTGGGTTACGGCATTGGCCGCGGCCCTGGCCAGACCTGGATGCACGCCAAATTGGGGGTGGTCTTGCTGGCCCTGGGCTACCACCACAGCTGCACGAAAGTGCTGAAAAGCTTTGCCGAAGGCCGCAACACGCGCAGCCACGTGTGGTGGCGCTGGTTCAATGAGTTGCCCGTTTTGCTGCTCGTGGCGGCGGTGGTGCTGGTGGTCGTCAAGCCCTGGCAGGGCTGACGGCGGTAGGGCACCTCAGCTCGCAAGCCCTCATGCCTTCGATTGCCGAACCCAATGAACCGTCATCTGTGACGGATAAGCACCGAAGCTCCGCCTCGCCGCTGGCTTTGGCCACCATCGCGCTGGTGGTTTATGCCAGTCTTTACCCCTTTGAGGGTTGGCGTGACCAAGGCTTGCCCCCCTTGATTTTTCTGAGCGCACCGTTTCCCCGGTATTGGACGGGCTTTGACGTCGCCATCAATTTACTGGGTTATGCCCCCCTGGGTTTCTTGTTGGCCCTGGCGAGCTTGCGCACCGGGTCCCGCCGGAATGCCATCAGCCTGGCGACGCTCGCAGCCGTTTTGCTTTCTTTGCTTATGGAAACCTTGCAAGGTTTCTTGCCCACACGTGTGCCTTCAAACGTTGACTTTGCACTGAACTCCACAGGTGCCTGGCTGGGTGCCTTGAGCGCTGGCGGTCTGGAAAGGCTGGGTGTGGTTCAGCGCTGGAGTAGTTTCAGAGAGCGCTGGTTTGCTGCCGACGCGCGGGGCGTGCTGGCCCTGTTGGCGCTGTGGCCGCCTGCGCTGTTGTTCCCCGCGTCTGTCCCCTTTGGTCTGGGTCAGGTACTGGAGCGGCTGGAGGCGACGCTTGCGAGCGTGCTCGAGGGGTCCCCTTTCCTGGAATGGCTGCCCGTACGTGATGTGGAACTTCAGCCGATGGTGCCGGGGGCTGAGTTGATTGCGGTCGCGCTGGGTGGCCTGGTGCCTTGTCTGTTGGCTTACAGCGTCATTCGTGCGTGGCCCAAGCGGCTGGTGGCCATGCTCGGCTTGCAGTTCCTGGGTATCTTGTTTACCGCGCTATCTGCCGCGCTGAGTTACGGGCCGGAACATGCCTGGGCCTGGCTGGACTTGCCTGTCCAGGTTGGCTTGGTGGGCGCCTTGCTTTTGGCCCTGCTGACGCTGGGACTGCCGCGCCGTGGTGCCGCCGCGCTGGTCTTGCTGGCCTTGGCCGTGCAACTGGCCCTGCTTAATCAGGCGCCGGCCAGCCCCTACTTTGCGCAGACCCTGCAGATATGGGAGCAGGGCCGGTTCATCCGGTTTAACGGGCTGGCGCAGTGGTTGGGCTGGCTGTGGCCTTTTGCTGCCTTGGTCTATGTGCTGCTGCGCTTGTCGGGGCCGGAGGCCAACAAGGCAACGCCCCCGTAAAATCGGGGCATGACTTCTCCTGTTCCGGACCCAACCGCGCCAACGGCGCCAGCCTCCTATTACGAGCGGCACATCTTTTTTTGCCTGAACGAGCGCAAAAGCGGCGAGGAGGCTTGTGCCAACCATCGCGCACAAGAGGCCTTTGACCGCTGCAAATCGCAGGTCAAAGCCGCTGGCCTGAATGGCCCTGGACGGGTGCGGGTGAACAAGGCCGGTTGCCTCGACCGTTGCGCAGCCGGGCCGGTGGTGGTGGTCTACCCAGAGGCCGTCTGGTACAGCTATGTGGACGCCGAGGACATCGATGAGATCGTCGAGTCCCATCTGAAAAATGGGCAGGTCGTTGAGCGGCTGCTGACGCCGCCGCACCTGGGTCGCTGAGCCTCAAGTGAACGCCCAGACCCAAAAATCATTCATCGACGGCCCCGCTGGCGCTATCGAGATCGCCGTCGACCCATGCAGCGAAGCGGGTGAAGACGGCGCAGCAGCGCCGCGCGGCATCGCAGTCATTGCGCATCCCCATCCGCTGTTTGGCGGCACTCTGGACAACAAAGTGGTGCAGACCTTGGCGCGCGCCTTCACCCAATGCGGCTGGACGGCGGTGCGTTTTAATTTCCGCGGCGTGTGCGGCAGTGCGGGTCAGCACGACGAAGGCCGCGGCGAGTTGGACGACATGCTGGCTGTGGTGCGCGCCGCAGCGCCCGAGGGGCCACTGGCGCTGGCGGGTTTTTCCTTCGGCGCTTTTGTGACCTCGCATGCGTTTGCTGCCCTGGCCGGCGAACGCGAGATTCAAAAGCTGGTCTTGGTGGGTACGGCCGCCAGTCGTTTTCAGGTGGCGCCGATTGCGCCCGATGCGCACCTCAAGACGCTGGTGGTGCACGGGGAGCAAGACGACACCGTGCCCCTGGCTGCGGTATTGGACTGGGCGCGCCCGCAGGTACTTCCTGTGACAGTCGTGCCCGGCGGTGGCCATTTCTTTCATGGACAATTGCCGCTCTTGAAGAGCTTGGTCATGCGCCATCTGGGCTGATTTCGCGTCTTCCTTGCGCAGCGTCGCAGCATCGTCTTACTGCCGTCCTCCAGTCTGGCCCGGCCGGTCTCCATCGTTTTACTCTGAGTCACTCATGCATCGATCTTTCTTCGCTCCTGGCCCTGGTTTCCGGGGGGCTGCCACGGCTCTGCTGCTTTTGGTCTCGCAGGCGCTCTTGCCTGTGGCCCGCGCGCAGGCGCCGCAGCCACCTGAAGTGGCAGCCCGCTCCTTCATGGTGCTGGACATCACGGCCAACCAGATCCTGGCCGCCAAGGACATCGACGTGCCCATGGAGCCAGCTTCGCTGACCAAATTGATGTCGGCTTATCTGGTGTTCGACGCCCTGCGGGCCAAGAAAATCGACCTCAAGCAGACCATGGGTGTGAGTGAGCGTGCCTGGAAGATGCCCGGCTCGCGCATGTTTATCGACCCCAAGATGCAAGTGCCGGTCGAAGACTTGATCAAGGGGATGATCGTGCAATCGGGCAACGATGCCACCGTGGCCTTGGCCGAAGGGGTGGCTGGTTCGGTGGAGCGCTTTGTCCAGCTCATGAATGAGCGGGCTGCCTTGCTGGGCATGAAGTCCACCCGCTACATGAACCCCGAGGGCCTGACAGAGCCGGGTCACAGCACCACGGCACGCGACCTGAGCATCCTGGCCAGCCGACTGATGACGGATTTCCCCGCTTACACCGGCTACTACGCCATCAAAAAGTACCGCTACCAAGGCACGCCATCGGCCAACGACACCAACCGCAACCTGCTCTTGTTCCGTGACCCGTCGGTGGATGGTCTTAAGACCGGCCACACCACTGCGGCCGGCTACTGCATGATCGCCACCGCCAAGCGCGAGTTCCCCAACCTGGGTGCCAAAAACACGCCGGGCAGTCGCCGCCTGCTGGCCATCGTGCTGGGTGCGGCCAGTGAAAACGCCCGCGCCACCGAAGCCCAGAAATTGCTGAACTGGGGATACACCGCCTTCGAAGCGGTCAAGCTGTTTGACGCCGGCCAGGCGGTGGTTTCGCCACCAGTCTGGAAGGGCAAGTCCAGTGTCCTCAAGCTCGGCCGCCCGGAAGGCGTCGTCGTGTCCGTGCCTGCCGGCAGCGGTGCCCAGCTCAAGACGCAGGTCAGCCGGGCTGATCCGCTGGTGGCGCCGTTTGCCCGCGGCCAGGCGGTGGCCGTGCTCAAGGTGAGTGCTGCCAACGGCGCATCGGTGGCAGAAGTTCCGCTGCTGGCCTTGGAAGCCGTCGAGGAATCCGGCATGCTGGGTCGCGCCTGGGATGCCGTCCGCCTGTGGATCAAGTGAGGAAAACTGGGGCTTGCCGCCCCGATTTGCCCGGCCCGGTTCAGGCTGCTACACTAGAAGGCTTTCCGGAAATTCCGGGGGGAATCACGTTTTCGAGTTTTTCACGTTCGTTTTGGCATCGGGAGACACCGATGTCCAAGCGACTTATCCAAACGTTTAGGGACGTTTTTTAAATGCCAACCATCAATCAGCTAGTGCGTCAGGGGCGCGAGGTCGAAAAGATCAAGTCCAAAAGTCCTGCGATGCAGAACTCCCCACAGCGCCGCGGCGTGTGCACCCGTGTGTACACCACGACGCCCAAGAAGCCAAACTCCGCTCTGCGTAAAGTCGCCAAAGTGCGCTTGACCAACGGGTTTGAAATCATTTCCTACATCGGCGGTGAAGGTCACAACCTCCAGGAACACAGCGTTGTGCTGGTTCGCGGCGGTCGTGTCAAGGACTTGCCTGGTGTGCGTTACCACATCGTGCGCGGTTCGCTCGACTTGCAAGGCGTGAAAGACCGCAAGCAGTCGCGCTCCAAGTACGGCGCTAAAAAGCCAAAAGTCAAGTAAAGCCTTCTGGCTTTCCGGCTCGGCTGTACGTAAGTTCTGTCCGCGCCCAAGGCGCTCGCTAATGGTTGCGAGATGCTTTAAAAAATTTTGGTGCTCCTTTGCCTTGGCGGGCAAAACGAGCGAAGTGACCCAAGTGCGAAGTTGTTTGCACCGGTCGAGTAAGTGAGAGTCGAGTGACTCTCGCGGTGTTGCAGGGTTAAGACCCGGTAGCGCCAACTGAAGCAAGAGGTGAAAAAATGCCACGTCGTCGCGAAGTCCCTAAACGTGAAATTCTCCCTGATCCGAAATTTGGCGATGTCGATCTCGCCAAGTTCATGAACGTGATCATGCAAGGCGGCAAGAAGGCCGTCGCTGAGCGCATCATTTATGGTGCACTCGAATTCATCGAAAAGAAGAACCCAGGCAAAGACCCGCTGGAAGCTTTCCACATGGCCATCGGCAACATCAAGCCCATGGTTGAAGTCAAGTCCCGCCGCGTGGGCGGTGCCAACTACCAGGTGCCCGTTGAAGTGCGTCCTGTCCGTCGTATGGCTCTGGCCATGCGTTGGCTGAAAGAAGCCGCCAAGAAGCGTGGTGAAAAATCCATGTCCTTGCGTCTGGCCAATGAGCTGATGGAAGCGACCGAAGGCCGTGGCGGCGCCATGAAAAAGCGTGACGAAGTTCACCGCATGGCCGAAGCCAACAAGGCTTTCAGCCACTTCCGCTTCTAAACGGCGCTTGCCGTTTTGGCTGCGCGACCCTGACGCGCTGCCTCCAGGTCTTGCGATGCTCGCGCGCCGCAGGCCTTGGTGGTCAAAAGCCTTTTTACTGCCGGCTGCGCCCTTGGGGTGTTGCCGGCAGACGCGCAAAACGCATCAGGTCTTTTGCACCCAAGTTTGTGTTCGTCACCGAACTGAAAGAAATTTATGTCCCGCGCTACCCCCATTAAAAATTACCGCAACATCGGTATCTCCGCGCACATCGACGCTGGTAAAACCACCACCACCGAGCGCATCTTGTTCTACACGGGCGTGAGCCACAAGATTGGTGAAGTCCATGATGGCGCGGCCACCATGGATTGGATGGAGCAAGAGCAAGAGCGTGGCATCACGATCACCTCTGCGGCCACCACCTGCTTCTGGAAGGGCATGGACTCGTCCTACCCTGAGCACCGCATCAACATCATTGACACCCCTGGCCACGTGGACTTCACGATTGAAGTCGAGCGCTCGATGCGCGTACTGGACGGTGCTTGCATGGTGTACTGCGCTGTGGGCGGCGTGCAGCCCCAGTCCGAGACGGTCTGGCGCCAGGCCAACAAATACAAAGTGCCACGTCTGGCCTTCGTGAACAAGATGGACCGTACCGGTGCCAACTTCTTCAAGGTCGTCGAGGGCATGAAGCTGCGCCTCAAGGCCAACCCTGTGCCTATGGTGATCCCTATCGGCGCTGAAGAAAACTTCACCGGCGTGGTCGACCTCATCATGATGAAAGCCATCATCTGGGACGAAGCCTCGCAAGGCATGAAGTTCGAATACAAAGAGATTCCTGCCGAACTGCTGGCCCAGGCCAAAGAGTGGCGCGAGAAGATGGTGGAAGCTGCTGCCGAAGCCAACGAAGAACTGATGAACAAGTACCTCGAAGAGGGCGACCTCTCCGAAGCTGAAATCAAGTTTGGCATCCGCACCCGCACCATCGCCAGCGAAATCCAGCCGATGTACTGCGGCTCGGCTTTCAAGAACAAAGGTGTTCAGCGCATGCTGGACGCCGTGATCGACTTCATGCCCGCGCCTATCGACATCCCGCCAGTCAAGGGCACCGATGACGACGAAGAGCCAGTCACCCGCAACGCCGACGACGGTGAGAAGTTCTCCGCCCTCGC
>JBBAPG010000004.1:0-168193 GCA_040400945.1 Polaromonas sp.
AACTTGCGCGCTTCGTCGGCCATGCCGGCAATCGGGCAGCTGTCGGTGCTGGCCATGAGCTTGAAACCGGGCGGCATCTCGGTGACCTTGTCGCCGTGGCTCATCCAGACCTTGAGCATGCCGTGGCCTTCGGGCGTGGTGAAGTCGGCGATGTCTTTGAAGAGTGCCGTATGACCCCGGGCGCGCACTTCGGCATAGCCAAATTCACGCGTGGTGCCGCTTTCGACCTTGCCGCCGAGTTGCTGCGCCATGGTCTGCATGCCGTAGCAAATGCCGAGCACAGGAACGCCCAGTTCAAACACCGCTTGCGGCGCGCTGTCGGTGGCGTCTTCATAAACGCTGGCATGGCTGCCCGACAGAATCACGCCTTTGAGGTTGCCGTCTTTGGCGTACTCACGCACCCAGTCGATCGTCACATCGCAGGGGTGGACTTCGCAAAACACATGGGCTTCGCGCACTCGCCGTGCGATGAGCTGGGTGACTTGCGAGCCGAAGTCGAGGATCAGGATTTTTTGGTGGGACATGAAAGAAGACGCGTTATGTGGGTGAAGAGCCATCGTTTGCCACCATGGCCTGCACGCTGGCAATCAAAGAAGGCAAATGACGATCTACTACCGCTTGAACGGTCAGTGCATCGATATCACCCAAGTAGTTGTGAACCAAAATGTTGCGGAACCCGCTGATTTCGCGCCAGGGGATGGCCGGAAATTGCTTTTTCAGTTCTTCGGGCAGCATCTGCGTCGCTTCCGAAAGGGTTTGCAAATTACGCACAGTGGCGTCGTAGAGTACTTCGTCCTGTGTCAAATCACCGCGGCCTTGGATGCGTTGAATTTTGGCGGCAACGTCCAGAATGTGATGCGCGTAGACCAACCAAGATTTGCTCATAAATCCACGGCTTCGGCCAAAACTTGGGCCCGAACATGGGGGTTCAGTTCATGCTCAGGCACCAAGTCCACTTGGCGATGCAACAGATCGCCTAGGCCTTGCGCCAGCGGGATGCGCTGCATAAGCACGTCATAGCCGAGGGGCAACTCCACCAAAAAATCGATGTCGCTGTCAGGGGTTTCTTCGCCGCGCGCCACGGAACCGAATACGCGTAAACGACTGGCGCCAAACTGCGCAGCCAATTCGTTGAGCGAGGGCTTCAACTGACGAAGTTGTTCTAACAACATGGTGAGATTAGCGTGTGCTGCCGAGTTAGTCTGCCCGGTAATTCGGCGCTTCCTTGGTGATTTGCACGTCGTGCACATGGCTTTCGCGGATGCCAGCGGAGGTGATCTCCACGAACTCGGCTGTGCTTTGCATGGCCTCGATGGTCGGGCAACCGCAGTAACCCATGCTGGCACGCAGGCCGCCGGCCATTTGGTAAATGATGCTGACCATGGAGCCTTTGTAGGGCACGCGGCCTTCAATGCCTTCAGGCACCAGCTTGTCGGCATTCGGGTTGCCGGTGCTGGACTCTTGGAAGTAACGGTCGGCGCTGCCTTGCTGCATGGCGCCAATGGAGCCCATGCCGCGGTAGCTTTTGTAGCTGCGACCTTGGTACAAGATCACTTCACCCGGCGCTTCTTCAGTGCCGGCAAACATGCCGCCCATCATGACGGTGCCCGCGCCCGCCGCAATCGCCTTGGCAATGTCGCCGCTGTAGCGAATACCGCCGTCAGCGATCAAGGGCACGCCGGAGCCGCGCAAGGCGGTGGCGACGTTGTCAATCGCCATGATCTGCGGCACGCCCACCCCCGCCACGATGCGGGTGGTGCAAATGCTGCCAGGGCCAATGCCGACCTTGACCGCGTCAGCACCAGCCTGGGCCAAGGCCAAGGCCGCAGCGCCGGTGGCGATGTTGCCGCCGATCACGTCGATCTGCGGGTAGTTCTGCTTGACCCAGCGCACGCGGTCGATCACGCCTTTGCTGTGGCCGTGCGCGGTGTCCACCACGATGGCGTCGACGCCGGCCTTGACCAGCGCTTCCACGCGCTCTTCGGTGCCCTCGCCCACGCCGACTGCAGCGCCCACGCGCAGCTGGCCTTGCGAGTCACGCGCCGCGTTGGGAAAGCTGGTTTGCTTGGTGATGTCCTTGACGGTGATCAGGCCCTTGAGCTCGAAGTTGTCGTTGATCAGCAGTACGCGCTCGATGCGATGCTTGTTCAGCAAAAACTTGGCGTCGGCCAGCGTGCCGGTTTCGGGCATGGTGATCAGGCGATCGCGTGGCGTCATGATGGAGCTGACCGGCTCGTCCATGCGCGTCTCGAAACGCAAATCGCGGCCGCTGACGATGCCGACCACGCGGCCGCCTTCGATGACGGGAAAACCTGAAATGCCGAGCTGCTCGCTCATGGCCATTACTTGGCGCACCGTGTGCTGAGGCGATATCACGACCGGGTCGCGCAGAACGCCGCTTTCGTAGCGCTTGACGCGGGCCACTTCAGCGGCCTGCTGCTGCGCGGTCAGGTTCTTGTGCACGATGCCGATGCCGCCCTCTTGGGCGATGGCGATCGCCAGGCGGGCTTCAGTCACGGTGTCCATCGCGGCCGAAACCAAGGGCAGGTTCAGACGGATGTTGCGGGAAAACTGGGTGGAAAGCGAGGTGTCCTTGGGAAGGACTTGGGAGAAAGCTGGGACCAACAGAACGTCGTCGAAGGTCAGCGCTTTGCCGAGTAGGCGCATAGGGAAAGCTCCAAAAGACGGATTGTAGCCAAGCCGTTCAGTAGCCCGCCTTGCCCCCGGCGCGCTTGCGCTTGAAAAGCCCGGCGCTGCGCACGCCTTGCCCCGTGAAACGCTCGCGGCGCGCCACTTTCGGGTCCACGCGGAGTTCCCTGTAAATTTCGACGCGATCCTGATTTTTAAGCACTTGGCTCAGCTCGCAAGCGCGGCCCCACACGCCCAGCAGCAAGTCGGCGTCCAAGGCTTGAAGTTCGGGGCACTCATTGAGCACGCCGCTGGCGGCCAGAGCGTCTGCAGCGCGACTGCCTTCAGGCAAGTCCAGCAGCCATTCACGCGCCTGATGCGGGGCGGCGGCATACGCCACAATAATTTTCATGAAGACTCAGGCTTCGCCGTAGACCTGGCCGGCGCGTTTGACGAAGGCATCCACAAAGCTGCCCGCGATCTTGTCGAAGACCGGGCCGACCAAGGCGGCCAGCGTCATGCTGGAAAAGTCGTAGCGCAGCGTGAAGTCCACTTTGCACGCCCGCTGTGGCGCGCCATCGGCAGCGCCACTGGCCGCTTCCAAGGGCGTGAAGAGCCAACTTCCATCCAGCTTTGAAAAAGGCCCATCAATGAGTTTCATGCTGACCTCGCGGCCCGCCACATGCTCGTTGCGGGTGGTGAAGCTTTGCTTGAGGCCACCCAGGGAAATGCCGACCTTGGCTGTCATGCCATGCTCGTCTTGTGCGAGCACGCTGGCCTGGTCACACCAGGGCAAAAAGGCGGGGTAACTGGCAACGTCGGTCACCAGCGCGAACATTTCTTCGGCGCTGTACCAGATGAGGACGGACTTGTGAACGGTTTTCATACAATGCAAGGCTCGGGCCCTGATTGTAGGAGCCGCATGCGCCCTCACCTTCTCCCTCATGGCCACCCATCCAGCAAGCACTTCAAAAAAACCAGCCGCCGCCTCAACCGGAAAAGCTGACTCTGGCAAGCCCGTGTCGGCCAAGCAGGCTGCTGCCGCCGTGCGCATTGCCGACAACAAAAAAGCCAGCTTCAATTACCACATTGAAGAGCGCTTTGAGGCGGGCATGGTGCTTGAAGGCTGGGAGGTCAAGTCGGTGCGCGAAGGCAAGGTGCAGCTAACCGACGGCTACGTGGTGGTGCGCAATGGCGAGGTCTTCATCATTGGCTGCCAGATCAATCCGCTGGGCACGGCTTCCACCCACGTGCGGCCTGATTCGATCCGCACCAAAAAGCTTTTGCTACACAAGGACGAGATCAAGCGCCTGATGGGCAAGGTCGAGCAAAAAGGCTTCACCTTGGTGCCGCTGAACATGCACTGGAAGAACGGCCGCGTGAAATGCGAGATCGGCCTGGCCAAGGGCAAGGGCGAGCACGACAAGCGCGACACCATCAAGGACCGCGAAGGCAAGCGCGAAGTCGAGCGCGCCATGAAGTCGCGCAACCGCTGAGGCTGCAGCTACAAATCAATCGTCTTCAGCAGCATCCAGGCCGGGGAACAAAACCTCGGTGTAGCCAAACTTGCTGAAGTCCCGCACCCGCATCGGGTAGAGCTTGCCGATCAAGTGGTCGCATTCATGCTGCACCACACGTGCATGAAAACCACTCACCTCGCGCTCAATCGCGTCACCATACGGGTCCACACCGCTGTAGCGGATGCGCGCAAAACGCGGCACCACACCGCGCAGGCCCGGCACTGACAAGCAGCCCTCCCAACCCTCTTCTTCCTCGTCGCCCAGCGGCGTGATGACCGGGTTCAGTAGCACCGTGCGCGGCACGACCGGTGCGTCGGGGTAACGTGGGTTGGGCGCGTCGGTGCCAAAAATCACCAACTGCAAATCCACGCCAATTTGCGGCGCGGCCAAGCCTGCGCCGTTCACAGCGCGCATGGTGTCGAACATGTCGTCGACCAGCAGATGCAAGGCGTCGGTGTCGAATTCGGCGACGGGTTGGGCCACACGCAAAAGGCGCGGATCACCCATTTTCAAAATCTCATGCACGGCCATCAGGCTTCTCCATTCAGCATCGCCATCAAGGCTTGCTCATCAATCACGGTCACGCCCAGTTCCAGTGCTTTGGCCAGCTTGCTGCCGGCCTCGGTGCCGGCCACCACGTAATCGGTTTTTTTACTGACAGAGCCGGCCACTTTGCCGCCTGCCGCTTCAACTTTGTCTTTGGCTTCGTCTCGGCTCAGGGTGGGCAGCGTGCCCGTGATGACGAAAGTCTTGCCGGCCAGTGGTTGGGGTGCGCGTTCGGCGGCTTCGCCCTCTGTCCAGTGCACGCCGCAGGCGCGCAATTGCTCGACCACTTCGCGGTTGTGTTCTTGATCAAAAAAAGTGCGGATGCTTTGCGCCACGATGGGGCCCACATCATCGACCTCCAGCAGATCGGCTTCAGTCGCTGTCATGATGGCGTCGAGCTTGCCGAAGTGCTTGGCCAGCGCCTTGGCCGTGGCCTCGCCCACATGGCGAATGCCCAGGCCAAACAAAAATCGTGGCAGCGTCGTGGCTTTGGACGCCTCAATGGCGGCCAGCAAATTGTTGGCCGATTTGTCGGCCATACGGGCCAGCCCAGCCAATGCGGTCAAGCCCAGACGGTACAGATCGGGCAGCGTGCGGATGATGTTGGCGTCCACCAATTGCTCGACCAACTTGTCGCCCAGGCCGTCAATCTCGACGGCGCGGCGATGCGCAAAATGCAAGATGGCTTCTTTGCGCTGTGCGCCACAAAAAAGGCCTCCGGTGCAGCGGTAGTCGGCCTCGCCCTCTTCGCGTACGGCGTCCGAGCCGCACACCGGGCAATGCCGCGGCATGGTGAACTGCGGCGCCTCGCCTTCGCGCTTGTCCAGCACCACACTCACCACTTCTGGAATCACGTCACCCGCGCGGCGCACCACCACGGTGTCGCCCAAGCGCACGTCTTTGCGGCGGGCTTCGTCTTCGTTGTGCAGCGTGGCGTTGGTCACTGTCACGCCGCCTACAAACACCGGCGCCAGCTTGGCCACAGGCGTGAGCTTGCCGGTGCGGCCGACTTGCACGTCAATGCCCAGCACAGTCGTCAATTGTTCTTGCGCCGGGTACTTGTGCGCCACGGCCCAGCGCGGCTCGCGCGTGACAAAGCCCAGTTGACGCTGCAAAGCAGTGCTGTTGACCTTGTAGACCACGCCGTCAATGTCGTAAGGCAACTGGTCGCGCTCAGCGCCCATGCGCTGATGAAACGCAACCAGCTCAGGCGCACCGCGGGCCAGCGTGGTTTGCGCCGCCACCGGGAAACCCCAGGCTTTGAGCGTCATCAACAAGTCGTAATGCGTCGCAAAGTCTGGCCCGCCCTCAGCAGCAGGCGTGACCTGCCCCAAGCCGTAGGCAAAAAAGCTCAAACGCCTTTGCGCTGCAATGGCCGGGTCCAGCTGGCGCACCCCGCCGGCTGCAGCGTTGCGGGGGTTCACAAAGGTTTTTTCACCCTTGGCACCCTGGGCAATGCGTTCTCGCTGGCGCTCGTTCAGCGCTTCAAATTCATCCCGCCGCATATAGACCTCGCCGCGCACTTCAAGCACAGCGGGCGCGCCCGCCGGCAAGCGTAAAGGCACTTGGCGAATAGTCCGGACGTTTTGCGTCACGTCTTCGCCCACCTCGCCGTCACCCCGCGTGGCGGCCTGCACCAGCACACCGCCTTCGTAGCGCAGGCTCATGGCCAAGCCGTCAAACTTGAGCTCAGCCACGTACTCGATGGGCGGCGCATCCAGGCCCAGGCCCAGTTCACGGCGCACGCGGGCATCAAAGTTTTGCGCGCCACTGGCCTCGTTGTCGGTCTCGGTGCGAATGCTCAGCATGGGCACGGCATGCCGCACGCTGGCAAAAAACGGCAGGGGCGCACCACCTACCCGCTGCGTGGGCGAGTCCGCCGTGGCCAGTTCGGGGTGTGCGGCTTCCAGCGCCTGCAACTCGGCAAAGAGCTTGTCGTACTCCGCGTCCGGAATTTCAGGCGCGTCCAGCGTGTAGTAGCTGTGAGCGTGCTGCTGCAGCGTTTGCCGCAGTGCGGCAGCACGTGCGGCAGCACGTGCGGCCAAGGCCGCAGAATCCGGCGGCGTTGGCGCCGCCTCGTCTAAAGGAAAAAGGTCAGGGTTCAAGCGGAGAAACGTTCAGGAAAAAAGTCGCCGGCCCAGGGCAGAGCCTGCCGATATTTCGCGGCCGTCCAGCGTGTCATAAAGCTTGACGAGGTCGGCGTGGATGCCTTCCATGGCCTCGGCCCGGATGGTGTTGCCGTTGTCGTCAGTGATCAGGCCGTCCATGGTTTTGGCCAGCGCCAGCGCCACTTCGCACATGCGCTCGAAAGGCCGCTCGCTTTGCACAACTTGCGGCACGTCCAGCGAAAGTGTGAGCTCGCGCAAGGCCGTGTCTTCGGGGTCTTCAGCCAGAGCGGCTTGACTGTCAAAAGACAAGCCCAGGATCGGCGCTTGTCCGTTTTGGCTGGCCGGCAGCACCATCCGGCCGGGAATGGCGCCGGCAATGAAGCCAAGACGCGCCGCGTTTTGTTGGACGTAGCCGGGGCTCCAGGCCGTGCTGGCTGCGCGCAAGGTAAAGCTCAGCTGCGCATCGTGTTCGCTTGCAAACTGGTCCAGCTCGCGGGCGCGCGCCACTTCGTCCTGCATCTCGGGGAACTCAGGCGATCCGTTGATGGTGTCGGCGAAACCTTGCGCCTTCATCACAAACTCGGAGTACTCGATCTGGTTGAGTGCGCCCGTGCGATTGGCCAACTGCACGCCAGCCTGAAAAGCGCTGTAACGCTTCCCCGCCACCGGAGGCTCCCACTCGCCGCTGTCAATGCTCAAGCCCTCCACCGCAAAGGGCTTGCTGCCGACACGGCGCGTAGCCGGCATGGCCGCCAGCGCGGCCTCACCCGACACCTGGGCTTCAATGGCAATCGGCACGATCACGTCGATCAGCGCGTCGAGCGCTGCTTTTTTCTCCGGCGCGATAAAGCTGGTCAAGGCCTCAAGGCTGCTGTCAAAAGCGGGCTCCTGCCGCCCCTCAAGTGCGTCACTTGCGGGCTCTATCCGTCCCTCGCCCTGTGCACTTGCGGCCCCACCTGCATTCATTGTGGTCAGGCTGGCTTTCTTGGGCTGGTTCTTGCGCGCGGACCAAACGCCCTGCAGCAAGACGGCCAACAACACCAAAGCGCCTGCAGCGATCAGGCTGATTTGCAGGGTACTCATGCCGCTTGCACCGTGTCGGAAAAGCTCAGTGCGGCTTCCATGTCGACTGCCACGATGCGCGACACGCCCTGCTCCTGCATGGTCACGCCAATCAATTGCTCGGCCATTTCCATGGCGATCTTGTTGTGGCTGATGAAGAGGAACTGCGTGGACTTGCTCATGCTGGACACCAGCTTGGCATAGCGCTCGGTGTTGGCGTCGTCCAGCGGCGCGTCCACCTCGTCCAGCAAGCAAAACGGTGCCGGGTTGAGCTGGAAAATGGCGAATACCAGGGCAATCGCGGTCAGGGCTTTTTCACCGCCTGAGAGCAGATGGATCGTCTGGTTCTTCTTGCCGGGTGGCTGGGCCATCACCTGCACGCCTGCGTCCAAAATCTCTTCGCCAGTCATCACCAAGCGTGCGTTGCCGCCGCCAAAGAGCTCGGGGAACATCTTGCCGAAGTGACCGTTGACCACCTCAAAAGTGCTAGACAGCAGCTCGCGGGTTTCCATGTCGATTTTCTTGATGGCGTCTTCCAGCGTCATCATGGCGTCGTTCAAGTCGGCCGACTGCGAATCCAAAAAGCCCTTGCGCTCGCGGGCGCTGGCCAACTCGTCCAGCGCGGCCAGGTTCACTGCGCCCAGCGCCTGAATCTCGCGGTTGATGCGGTCGATCTGCCCCTGCAAGCCAGTGACTTGCACTTTGCCTTCTTCAATGGACTGCGCAATGGCAGGCAAGTCGGCTTGTGCGTCGGCCAGCAATTGTTCGTACTGCTCAAAGCCCAGGCGCGCAGCTTGTTCCTTGAGTTGAAACTCCGTGATCCGCGCACGCAGCGGGTCCAACTCGCGCTCCAGCTGCAAACGCCGCTCGTCGCTGGCGCGCAGCTTGGCGCTCAGGTCGTCATACAGGCTGCGTTTGGCGCCCAGGTCGGCTTCGCGTTCGAGTTTGACTTCCAGCGCGTTGTGCAGTCCGGCTTGCGCGGCAGCGTCGCTCAGGCGCGAAAGTTCTTCTTTGGCGCGTTGTTCTTCGTCTGCCAAGCTGGCGGCTTGCTGCGAAGCCATCTGAATGGAGCGGGACAACTCATCGCGGCGCGAAGCCAGGGCACGCAAGGCAAATTGCGCTTCTTGCGCTTGGCGCTCCAGCGTGCGTTGCTGTTCGCGCGTTTCATTGAGCTTGCGCTCGGTTTCAATCACGCGGTCGTCGAGCTGGGCGTGGCGTTCCTGGCTGTCAGCGAGCTGCATGTCCAGCTCTTCAAATCTAGCCTCGGCCGTTACACGCCGCTCTTGCAACTCGTCCAATTGCGCGTCGATTTCGGTCAGATCGCCTTGAATCTGCTCGCTGCGGGCGCGGGTTTGTTCCGCCAACTGCGTCAGGCGCAGCACTTCCACTTGCAGGCTGTGCGTGCGGCTCTGGCCTTCTGCGGCGTCCCGGCGGGCGGTGGCCAAGCGCTGGGCTGCGTCGGCATAAGCCGCCTCGGCACGCACCAGCGCGCTGCGGGCTTCGTCGCTGATCAGCGCTTGCGCACGCAATTGCTTGTCCAGGTTTTCGATTTCTTGCGCTCGGGCCAAGAGGCCGGCTTGCTCAGAGTCTTGCGCGTAAAAGCTCACGCTGTGCTGCGTCACGGCATGGCCGCCCTGCACATAAATCACTTCACCGGCTTGCAGCTTGCTGCGTGCGGCCAAGGCTTCGTCAAGTTGCGCGGCAGCGTAACTGCCTTGCAGCCAGTCGCCCAGTAGCGCGGCCTGGCCAGCGTCAGACAAACGCAGCAAATCGGCCAGTGGCTTGAGGCCCGGCGTGGCGGCGCGGGCTGCGGCAGCGCCTGACGGCGGTGAATAAAACGCCAGCTTGGCGGGAGGCACATCGCGGCCATCGGTGCCGGCAAAGCCGCGCACCATGTCCAGACGGCTGACTTCAAGCGCGCCCAGGCGCTCGCGCAGCGCCGCTTCCAAAGCGTTTTCCCAGCCCGGCTCCACATGGATGCGGCTCCACAAGCCTTGCAAACTGTCCAGCCCATGCTTGGCCAGCCAAGGCTTGAGCTTGCCGTCGGTCTTGACCTTTTCTTGCAGCGCTTTCAGCGCCTCCATGCGCGCCGACAAATCCGCTTGGCGCGAGAGTTCGGTGTTGACGGCCTGCTGGCGCGCGCGGCGGTCTTCGTCAAGCTGCGGCACGCTGTCGGTCAGCTCGTGCAGCACCGCCTCCACCATTTCTTGCTGGGCCTGCGCAGCGGTGTATTGCTCGTTCAGGTTGACCAGGCGCGCTTCGTCTGGTGCGTTCAGCGCGTTGCGGTCGGCCAGCAGACGTTCACGCCTGGCGCCCAGCGTGCGGCTTTGTTCTTCAATATTGCGTTGGTCAGCGGCCAGCACCTGGATTTGCTGCTGCACCTGAGCCACGCCCGTGCGTTGCTCGTTGGCCTTGGCCTGGGCGGCGCGCAGCGTTTCTTCGAGTGCGGGCAACTGGCCGGCCTGGTCTTCGCTTTGCGCGGCCAGCAGCTCGGCCTTTTCTTCTGCATCCAGCGCTTGACCGGCCAGGATTTCAGTTTCCACAGCCGCATCTTCTTGCCGCGTTGCCCATTGGGATGTTTGCTCTTTCAGTTGTGCGAGGCGCTGCTCCACACGCAAGCGGCCATCGACCACAAAACGGATTTCGGCTTCAAGCCGGCCGACTTCAGCACTCGCTTCGTACAGCTTGCCTTGCGCCTGATTCACCTGGTCGCCCGCAGCGTAATGCGCCTGGCGCACGGTTTCCAGATCAGCCTCAATGTGGCGCAGGTCAGCCATGCGGCTTTCCAGGTCGTTCACGGCTTTTTCCGCGTCGGCCTTCACCTTGGCTTGGTCGCCTTCACTCTCGGCACGCTTCAAAAACCACAGCTGGTGCAGCTTCAAAGTGCCGTCGGCCTGAAGCGTGTTGTAGCGCAGGGCCACTTCGGCCTGCTTTTCGAGCTTGTCGAGGTTGGCGTTCAGCTCGCGCAAGATGTCCTCAACCCGGGTCAGGTTCTCGCGGGTGTCAGACAGGCGGTTGGCCGTCTCGCGGCGGCGCTCTTTGTATTTGGACACGCCCGCCGCTTCCTCCAGGAACAAGCGCAGCTCTTCAGGCTTGGACTCGATGATGCGGCTGATGGTGCCCTGGCCAATGATGGCGTAAGCGCGGGGGCCCAGACCGGTGCCCAAGAACACGTCCTGCACGTCGCGACGGCGCACCGGCTGGTTATTGATGTAGTAGCTCGACGTACCGTCGCGCGTCAGCACGCGCTTGACGGCGATCTCTGCAAACTGGCCCCACTGCCCGCCAGCGCGGTGGTCGGCGTTGTCAAACACCAGTTCCACGCTGGAGCGGCTGGCCGGCTTGCGCGTGTTGGTGCCGTTAAAGATCACGTCCTGCATGGACTCGCCGCGCAGCTCAGACGCCTTGGACTCGCCCAGCACCCAACGCACCGCATCCATGATGTTGGACTTGCCGCAACCGTTAGGCCCGACCACGCCCACCAACTGGCCAGGCAGCACAAAGTTGGTCGGTTCAGCGAAAGATTTGAAGCCGGAAAGCTTGATGGAATTAAGACGCACGGCAAGCCTGACGAGGAATTGATTTATCGACCGGGGCGCAAGCGCGGAGGGGCCGCAAGGAGACGCCGGGGGCGAAGCTGAGGATTATTACCCGAGGCATCACAGCCCCGACAACACGGCATCCATCGCGCTAACGAGTGCACTGGCATACGTGGCCAGATTGGCCACCGGTTGCTTCAATAACTTGGCCGGCAAAGGCGCCGCGTAATGCGCGAGAGCATGAAACCGTTCACCTTTGACCATGACATTGGGGCACAAGGCAAGCGGAACCTTCCCTGCGAAGTTGAGGGTGGCCAAAGGCATGGTCAGGCGCGTGGGCAAGGCGTCCAGCAAGTCGCTCTGTATGACGACAACGTAAGGAATCCCGTTGGCTGCGCTGGCGCTCGGGTTGGGGAAAACGTCGTATTGCGCCATCAAGCGCTCACCAAGGCCGAAGGTCGGCCCCAGGGATGCCCCGGGCTTCGACCTCTGCGTTCTGCGTCGCAATCCAATCGCAAAACTCTGCCTCAAACGCCTCTTTACGCGCGGCGCGACTGGCTTGGCCTTGGCCAGCCTGCAAGGCTTGGTAGTGCTCAGCCGAGAGAATGACGCTGTCGAGTTGCCCGGCTTTTTCGACGAAGACAGGTTCCCGCTTGGCCTGGGCGCAGAGGCTGCCAAATTTGTTTTTGGCTTCTGTGGCGGTGACGCGCATTGCTGAACTCCTTGGGTGAATGGCCATTTTAGCCAACTCCGGGTGGCAGAGCCGCCTTCACCCCAACCAAATTCAAGATAAATTCAGACCGCACCAAGGAGCCGCCATGCAAGCCCGCGAACACATCCGATCCATCTCTTACCTCAAGAGCCACGCTGCCCAGATCTCTGAAGGGGTGGCCGCTACCGGTGCGGCGTTCATCATCACGCAAAACGGCGAAGCCGCCATGGTGATAGTGCAGCAGTACCAGGAAAAAGAAGACCTGATTGCACTGCTCGAACTGCTGGCCCTGGGTGAGAAAGATCGGCAAGCCGGCCTGGGCCTGTCAGTGCAGGAGTCCCGCGCACAACTGGCCAGCGTCGCCAGCAGCGCTGAACGCCCGCAATGACCATCGTCATCCCTGCCCGACGCGCAAGCCGACCTGCTCAACTTGCAGGACTACATGCTGCAGCGTTGGACCCCCGAGCTGTGGGCGGCGGCCGAGGACGACATCTTTGACAAGCTGGCTCAGGTGGATTCTGGCTTTATCGCCGGCCCGGTCGTCCCTCTGCTTGTCAACGTGGGCATGACGGATTACCGAACCATCCTTAGTTCACACCACCGGCTGCTGTATCGCCAGATGGATGGGAAAACCTATGTGTATGCCGTGGCTAGGCAGGCGCAGGATTTCAGACGCTGTTGCTTAGGCGGTTGTTTAAGCGTTGATGGTTGGCGCGCGACCCGAAAAAGAGAGAACAGATGACGAACAACTGGACGCGTCGCGAAACACTTGCGGCTCTGCACCTTTATCTTCAACTGCCCTATGGTCAGTTGCATCGCAGCCAAGCCCGCATCGTGCAGTTATCGCAATGGCTTGGACGCACAACCAACGCCGTAGCGCTCAAGATGGTGAACTTGGCCAGTCTTGATCCGCAGGTCCAAGCTAGCGGACGGCGCGGCATGGGAAACGCATCGAATACGGATAAACAACTTTGGCTAGAGATGCAAACCGATGCTGATGCGGTCATCTTGGAAGCTGCGGACAGTTTTGCTGCCTACGCACAGCAACACGGCTTGTCTGGTGCAGAAGACGTGATCGACGACGTACCCGAAATTGCCGAGGGCAAAACGGTGAGCGTCATGGTTCAAGTGCGCGTCAACCAAGCGCGCTTTAGGCGTGCGGTGTTGACCAGCTACAACGCTACATGCTGCATGAGCGGTTTGAGCATCCCCAAACTACTGGTGGCCAGCCACATCGTGCCCTGGAGCGTGGACACTAAAAATCGCCTGAACCCAAGCAATGGTCTTTGTCTCTCGGCCCTGCACGACCGCGCTTACGACCAGGGCCTGATAACGGTGCTGCCGGACTTGACCATCCGTGTGTCGCAAGACCTGCGCCGACCCGAGTTGGACCCGTTTGCACAGTCCACCCTGGCCCAATGCCAGGGCCAAGCCATCCGTCTGCCAGAGCGCTTTCGGCCAGCGCCAGCGTTTTTGGAGGCGCATGCGCGGCAGTTTGGTTTTTTATGAGCTCACCCGCTCACTGGCCAGTCAGGGCTGTTCACCGGTCCGCAGTCGGCCCGGCCACCTCATGCCAATTGACCCACTGCAAACCCGGCACGCGCGAAAACTCGCGCACGTTGCGCGTCACCAGCGTGCCTTGGTAGCGCAAGGCGGTTGCGGCAATCAAGATGTCATGGGGGCCGATGGGGGTGCCTGCCGCCTCAAGGACGGCGCGCATCTTTGCTGCAATGACCGCGCATTCGCTATCGAACGGCAACCTTTGCATAGGCCGGAGCAATTGCGCCAACGCGGCCAAGCGCGGGGTTGCAGCCTCGGCTGGCAGGCGCATTAGGCCAAACCGCAGTTCATATTCGACGATGGCCGGCACGGCGAGATCGGCTGGCCGCAGCACTTGCATGCGGGGCACGACCTCGGAGTCGCCTCGAAAGTAATAGCTGATGGTGTTGCTGTCTAAAACCCACATGTGCAAGACCTAGAAGCCCAGGCGCGGTACATCGGCGGCTGGCGTGTCGATGTCATGCGCTCGCATGGGAAAGTCGGCAAAACGCCCAGCCAAGGCCAAGCAGTCTGCCGGCCACTCATGAGCGGCGTACTTGCGGATGACTTCCGCCACCCAGCGGCTTTTTGACACGCCGTGCATTTTGGCGGCTTCATCAACCAGGGCCTGAGTGGCGTCGTCTAAATACAAGGTGATTTGCGACATGGGCGCCTCCTGAAAAATATACGTAAAAGTATAAGTGCCTCGAAGTCCATCTGCAAGGGCCAACCAGCCAACGGCACGGCACAACATAAGCCCAGCCGATAATGCAGAGATGAACCCCCTCCTCTCCCGCCTGCAGCCCTACCCTTTCGAGCGGCTGCGTCTGTTGCATGCCGGCGTCAACCCCAACCCTGCGTTTTCACCCATCAGCCTGGGCATTGGCGAGCCGCGGCATGCCACGCCTGAGCTCATCAAGACCGCCTTGAAGGACAGCTTGGGCGGCATGGCGAGTTACCCGGGCACGCTGGGCGAGGCGGCTTTGCGCCAGGCGATGGCCAACTGGGCTGAGCGGCGTTATGGCATGAAGCTGAACCCGGCCACACAGTTGCTGCCGGTCAATGGTTCCCGTGAAGCGTTGTTTGCGCTAGCGCAGACCGTGATTGACCCGAACAAGCCCGGCGCCACGGTGGTTTGCCCGAATCCCTTCTATCAAATCTACGAAGGCGCAGCGCTGCTGGCTGGCGCTGAAGTCGCGTTTGCGCCCAGCGACCCCGCTCGCAACTTCGCCATTGACTGGTCGGCCATTCCTGAATCGACCTGGGCCAAGACGCAGCTGCTGTTCGTCTGCTCGCCCGGCAACCCGACCGGCGCGGTGATGGACTTGGCCGAATGGGCCATGCTGTTTGCCCTGAGCGACAAGCACGGCTTTGTGATCGCCTCGGACGAGTGCTACAGCGAGATTTACTTTCGCCCCGAGCCGCCGCTGGGCAGCTTGCAGGCCGCGCATGCGCTGGGCCGGCATGACTTCAAGAACCTGGTGGCGATGACCAGCCTCTCAAAACGCAGCAACGTCCCCGGTTTGCGCAGCGGTTTTGTGGCGGGTGACGCGGCTTTGATGAAGCAGTTCTTGCTGTACCGCACCTACCACGGCAGCGCCATGAGCCCCGTGGTGCAAGCGGCCAGCCGCGCGGCCTGGGACGACGAGGCGCATGTGGTGGACAACCGCGAGCAGTACCGCCAAAAGTTTGCCGAAGTCACGCCGCTTTTGGCCAGCGTGATGAAGGTCGCGCTGCCGGATGCGGGTTTTTATTTGTGGGCCGAGGTGCCGGCGGCCTTCAACGGCTCAGACGAAGCGTTCTCCCGCGACCTGCTGGCTCAATACAATGTCGTGGTTTTGCCCGGCAGTTACCTGGCGCGCACCGCGCCAGACGCCCAAGGCCAGCCGCTGAACCCGGGCGCCGGCCGCGTGCGCATGGCGCTGGTGGCTGAAACGGCCGAGTGCCTTGAGGCCGCGCGGCGCATTGTTCAATTCGTCCAGTCAAAAACCTGAACGACCTGACCTTTTTCTTTTTCCTTCACGATTTATTCACGAGACAAGACCGCCATGACACAACAACTCCAAACCATCATCGACGCCGCCTGGGAAGACCGTGCCAACCTCTCGCCCAAGGCACCCCCGAAGGAAGTGCTGGACGCGGTCGAGCACACGATTTCGCTGCTGAACAAGGGCACGCTGCGCGTTGCCACCCGCGAGAGCGTGGGCGTGTGGACCACGCACCAGTGGATCAAAAAGGCCGTGTTGCTGAGCTTCCGTTTGAAAGACAACGTCGCCATGCGCGCCGGCGACCTGGGCTTTTTTGACAAGGTGCAGACCAAGTTTGCGCACCTGAGCGAAGACGAAATGCGCGCCACGGGCGTGCGAGTGGTGCCGCCTGCTGTGGCGCGTCGCGGCAGCTTCATTGCCAAGGGCGCGATCTTGATGCCCAGCTACGTGAACATCGGCGCCTGGGTGGGCGAAGGCACCATGGTCGACACCTGGGCCACCGTGGGCAGCTGCGCCCAAGTGGGCAACAACGTGCACCTGTCTGGCGGTGTGGGCCTGGGCGGCGTGCTCGAACCCCTGCAAGCCAACCCGACCATCATTGAAGACAACTGCTTTATCGGCGCGCGCTCTGAGGTGGTGGAAGGCGTGATTGTTGAAGAGAACTCTGTGATTTCGATGGGCGTGTACATCGGCCAGAGCACCCCGATTTATGACCGCGAAGCCGACACCGTGACCTATGGCCGCATCCCGGCTGGCTCGGTGGTGGTCTCGGGCAATCTGCCCAAGGCTGGCGGCAAGTATTCGCTGTACTGCGCAGTGATCGTCAAGCGTGTGGACGCCAAGACGCGTGCCACGACCAGCCTGAACGATTTGCTGCGCGACTGATCTTTTACGACTGAACTTCACCACCGGAAACTTGGACACCTGAATGAGCGCCACGCTGCAACTGACCGAGCAATTCATCTCCCGCGCCTCCGTCACGCCTGAAGACGCGGGTTGCCAGGACTTGATTGCAGCGCGGCTGGCGCCTTTGGGTTTCGTTTGCGAGACCATCGTGAGTGGCCCTGACAACTTCAAAGTGACCAACCTGTGGGCCAAGTTCACGGGGCAAGCCAACGCCAGCGGGCCAGCGCCCACGCTGGTGTTTGCCGGCCACACGGACGTGGTGCCCACCGGCCCGCTGGACAAATGGACCACCCCGCCCTTTGTGCCAAGCCACCGTGGCGGCCACTTGTACGGGCGCGGCGCGGCAGATATGAAGAGCTCGATTGCGGCGATGGTGGTGGCGACTGAAGAGTTTTTGGCGGCCACGCCCAAGCCGCATGTGTCGATTGCTTTTCTCATCACCAGTGATGAAGAAGGCCCGTCGAAAGACGGCACGCTGGTGGTCTGCAACCAGCTCAAAACACGCGGCGAAAAGCTGGACTACTGCATCGTCGGCGAGCCGACCTCTGTCGACAAACTGGGCGACATGATCAAGAACGGCCGGCGCGGCACGCTCACCGGCAAGCTGCGCGTCAAAGGCATTCAAGGTCACATTGCTTACCCGCAACTGGCCAAGAACCCGGTGCACATGCTGGCCCCTGCGCTTGCTGAGCTGGTGGCCACGCACTGGGACAGCGGCAATGAATTCTTTCAGCCGACCAGCTGGCAAGTCTCCAACGTTCACGCTGGCACGGGCGCCGGCAATGTGATTCCGGGCGAGCTGGTGCTGGACTTCAACTTCCGTTTTTCGACTGAATCGACCGCTGACAGCCTGAAGGCGCGGCTTGAAGCCGTGCTGCAGAAGCACAGCCTAACCAAAGGCCAAGACTACGAGCTCGACTGGACCTTGGGCGGCGAGCCCTTCTTGACCACACCCCGCGAGTTGGTCGCAGCGGTGCAAGCCTCGATCAAGGCCGAGACCGGCATCACCACTGAGCTGTCCACCACCGGCGGCACCAGCGACGGCCGTTTCATTGCCAAGATCTGCCCGCAGCTCATCGAGTTTGGGCCGATCAACGCCAGCATCCACAAGATTGACGAGCATGTGCTGGTCAGCTCGCTGGACCCGCTGAAGAACATTTACAAGGGCGTGCTGGCGAATCTGTCGCAAGCTCACCAGAGCTAAAAGACTGAGCGACGAATGAATGAATTGACCGTGCTGGCGCTCATTGAGCAAATGAGCGACCGGCTCGAGGCTGCTGGCCTGACGCCTGCCGATGGCTTTGGCCACGGCACGCTGAGCGCCTTTGACGAAGCTGCCTGGCTCACGCTCTGGCAACTCGGTTTGCCAATCGACGACCTGGATGGAGTCGCAGAACAAGCCGTTGCCCCAGAAGCCGTAGCCAAGGTTGGCGAGCTGATCGACAAACGCATCAGCACCCGCCAGCCCGCCGCCTACCTGACCCGCGAAGCCTGGCTGCAAGGCGTGCCTTTTTATGTGGACGAGCGGGTCATCATTCCGCGCAGCTTCATTGCCGAGCTGCTGGCCGACGCCAGCATCGACCCCTGGCTGGGCGAAGACACGCGCAGCGTACTGGACTTGTGCACCGGCAACGGTAGCCTGGCCGTGCTGGCCGCGATGACCTACCCGGACGTACAGGTGGACGCCGCCGACATCAGCCCTGACGCGCTGGCGGTGGCCCGCATCAATGTGGACAAGCACGACTTGGCCGAGCGCATCACGCTGCTGGCCTCTGATGGCTTGGCCCAATGCACCGGCCCGTATGACCTGATTTTGTGCAATCCGCCCTATGTCAACGCCCAAAGCATGGCCGCGCTGCCGGCTGAATTCAAAGCTGAACCGGTGCTGGCTTTGGCCGGCGGCGACGACGGCATGGACTTCATCCGCCAACTCTTGAATGACGCAGCGCAGCATATGAGCGAAAATGCGGTGCTTGTGCTGGAAATCGGCAACGAGCGCGAGAACTTCGAGCGGGCCTTTCCTGGCCTGGACCCGCTCTGGTTTGAAACCAGCGCCGGCGCCGACCAGGTGATGCTGCTCACGCGCCAACAACTGGCCTCCTGATTTTTTTGTCTCTTGCACCGGGCCTTTCAATGGCCCGCTGCGGGCGCCCAGCTTCACAGCCAGGCGCCCTTTACTTTTTTCGTCTGCTTTCTCAATGATCAACCTCAAAAACGTGGTGCTGCGCCGTGGCGCCAAAGTGGTTCTGGACAGTGCGTCCGTGACCCTGAACCCCGGCGAAAAAGCCGGCCTGGTCGGCCGCAATGGCGCGGGCAAGTCTTCGCTCTTTGCCATGCTCAACGGCAGCCTGCATGAAGACGGCGGTGAGTTCTACATTCCAGCGCAGTGGCGCATGTCTCAGGTGGCTCAGGACATGCCTGAGACCTCACAAAGCGCAACCGACTACGTGATTGAAGGCGACGTGGTGCTACTGGCGGCGAAGGCTGAAGTGGCTGCCGCTGATGCCAGCGGTGACGGCGACCGCATGGCCCACGCTTACATGGAGCTGTACGACGCGGGCGAGCATGACGCCGCAGCACGCGCACAAGCGCTGATCCTCGGACTGGGCTTCAAGGTAAGTGAACTCGACAACCCCGTAGACAGCTTTTCAGGCGGCTGGCGCATGCGCTTGCAGTTGGCCCGCGCGCTCATGTGTCCGTCAGATTTGCTGTTGCTTGACGAGCCCACCAACCACCTGGACTTGGACGCGCTGGTCTGGCTCGAAGCCTGGCTCAAACGCTACGCCGGCACCATGCTCGTCATCAGCCACGACCGCGAATTCCTGGACGCGGTGACCGACGTGACGGTGCACATTGAAAGCGCCAAGCTCACGCGCTACGGCGGCAACTACACCAAGTTTGAAGACCTGCGCGCCGAGCAGATGGCGCTGCAAGCCGGCGCCTTTGCCAAGCAGCAAGACAAGATTGCGCACCTGCAAAAGTTCATTTCACGCTTTAAGGCGCAGGCCAGCAAAGCCAAGCAAGCGCAAAGCCGCGTCAAGGCTCTGGACCGCATGGAAAAGGTCGCGCCGCTGCTGGCCGAGGCCGACTTCACTTTCGAATTCAAAGAGCCCGCCAACCTGCCCAACCCCATGCTGTCGATGCAAGACGCGTCCTTCGGCTACCCCGCAGCGGAAGACGCGCCCGAGGGCACGCCGCCCATCGTCATCGTGCAAAACGTCAATAAGTCGGTGTTGGCCGGCCAGCGCATCGGCATCCTGGGCGCCAACGGTCAGGGCAAGTCAACGCTGGTGAAAACCGTGGCGCGTGCGCTCAAGCCGATCACGGGCGAAATGCTCGAAGGCAAGGGCCTGAACATCGGCTACTTTGCCCAGCAAGAGCTTGACGTGCTGCGCCCCGCCGACAACCCGCTCGAACACATGATCCGGCTGGTCAAAGAAACCACGGCCGCCGGCAAGCTCGGTGGCCAGGCCACGCGCGAGCAAGACCTGCGCAGCTTTTTGGGCCAGTTCAACTTTGGCGGCGACATGGTCAAGCAAGCCGTGGGCAGCATGAGCGGCGGCGAAAAAGCGCGCCTGGTGCTGTGCATGATCGTCTGGCAGCGCCCCAACCTCTTGCTGCTGGATGAGCCGACCAACCACCTGGATTTAGCCACTCGCGAAGCGCTCTCCATGGCGCTCAATGAGTTTGAAGGCACTGTCATGCTGGTCAGCCACGACCGCGCCTTGCTGCGCGCCGTGTGCGACGAGTTCTGGATGGTTTCGCGCGGCGGTGTCACGCCGTTTGACGGCGACCTGGACGACTACCAGAAGTACCTGCTGGACGAGGCCAAGCGCCAGCGCGAAGACGCGAAAAGAGCCTCGGCGCCCGCACCCAAGGTCGAAGCCAAGCCGGTCAAAAAGGTGGACTTGAAGCCGCTGAAAAAAGAACTCGACAAGGTAGATCAGCAAATCGCCGCGCTGACCCAAGAGCGCGCGCCGCTTGAAGCAAAGCTAGCCCGCGTGCTGCCCCCGGCCGAAATGGCCCAGGCCGGCCGCAGGCTCAAAGCCATCGACTTTGAACTGATCGGACTGGAAGAGCGCTGGCTGGAGCTGACGACAGAGATCGAAGCCGCAACCGCGACGGCTTAAACGCCAAGCAAGGGCAGCCCCTTTGAGGGCTCAAGCGCTTTAACCCGCAATTGCCCGGCCGTTTTGCGGCTGCACCGGCCGTGCGTTCTTTTTGAACGGGAACTGCTCGACCTGTTCCTTGGCGATGTTGACTTGTGACTTCAGGATGAAAAAGCGCACGCCTTCGGTACACGGCGGTGTGGTCAGCGACCCTTCGTAGCTCCAGAACTCGTACTCACGCGGCAGCAGATTGGCCGGGTTGAAGGTCACGCCTTCGGGCTCGGCTTCGCCTTCTTTGGCCGGTGCGTGTTGCCACAGCAGCTTGATGCCGGGGTTTTCATTGCCTTCTTTGAGCAGCACGCCCAGCACAGCCAGTCGGCCGTCACTGTTCTTGTGCACGAAGTGAACCACCATCGCGGCAGGCTTGCCGTCAATCAGCTCTTCGCTGGGCCGGTGAAAGTGAAACTGCACCAATTCAAAGGGCTTGCTGTCAATGCGCAGCTTGCTGCCCGGCGGTACGTTGACCTGGATGGTGTGGCCGTTGTTGACGATCTTCAGTGGACCGTTTTTATAGTCCGGCGCAATGGGGAAAAGGGCCTTTTCAAATGGGCCCTTGATGTTCAGCGGTGATTGCGACTTGCCCTTGGCGCAGGTGGGGAACTCGTCGCCCCAGCGGTCCGGGCCCATGGCGCCTTCATAGCCCCAGTGCACGGCCTGTTTTTCGCCGTCCTTGGCCTTGTCGCCGGGCTTGCCGTGGCTGTCCTCTTTGCCTGGAGCCTCTTCTTTGGTGGGCTTGCCGCCGTCAGACACCTTGGCTTCAGGCTTGGCGCCGCCGCATTCGGACAGCACCGCCACTTTTTCGCCCGCTGCCGCCAAACCATTTTGCGCCGCGCAAATCACCTTCTTGCGGCTACCCCAGTCGGCCATGTCCAGCGCTTTTTTGAAGGCTTCGATGGTGCCGGGGTCCTTGCTGCCATTGGTCAACAGGCGCAGCGCGCCCAGGCCCACCTGGCGCTCGGGCGACAAGCTCTTTTCCTTTTTGTAGGCGGCTTCGAGGTCTTTGAGGGTCTCACCACCTGCGAGCGCGGTTTTGACGGCCTCGAGTTCTTGGGTGCGGCTTTTGATCTCGCCAACTTCCTGGGTGGCGGCTTTCAGTTCGCCCTCGGCGGCCTCCAGCTTCTTGGCGGTGGCCTCGACCTCAGTGCTCAGTTCCTTGATCTGCTCAGCACCGGCGTGGTTGCCCTTGGACTGGCTCCAGCCATAAAAGCCTGATCCCGCCAGGCCCAGGACCAACAAGACTTCCAACAAGATTCGTTTCATAGCGCTGTCCTGCAAGCCTTTGGGGCCGCTTGGGGGTGTTTAAAAAAGCACGAAAGCATCTGTTCTGGATTCGACCCGACCGGCTGTAACTTGAGCGCCGGGCTTGACCCAGCCGGCCTCCAGCACATGGCTGTAACGCCGGCTGAAGGGCCAGGCCATGCGCTGCACGGGCGTGCCCTTGGGAAACAACTGGCCCGTGAGGTGGTCCAGCCAAGGGCTTTTTGCGCCCACGGGAAACAAGCCAGACGCCACCTTCTCACCGGCCATACAAGCTTGCACAGCCGGAAATATAGCGGAATTAACGATTTCAACCTTTTGTGACATTCCGAATTGCTCGGTCACCAAAAACCGGGCCACCGGACCAGAAACAAGATCGTGCAGACTGCCCCATTCACGCCCAGCCAAAGGCTCGATCAGCGTTTGAAGCTTGGCCTCAAGAGCTGCCGTGTCTTGCAGCGCCAAGGCGCGCGGCGCATGAAAACGCAGCTGACCCAGCAAGTTGTCAAAAAACACACAGGCCTCGGGCTGTTCGGCCAGCAAGGCGGGCAAAGTGGCCAGTGCGTCTTGCGTGCGGTAGTGCCAGCGCACGCCAGCGGCGCTCAGATGCCGGCCATGGCGCAAGGCAAAAATGCGGGCGGCCCACGGGTCCATATCGACCGCCGTGACGGATTCAAAACGCAGCAGCCAGGCGGTGGGCAACATCCAACCCGCGCTGGGGCCTAGCAGCAGCAGTTGCCGGCTTTGCACTTGGCAACTGGCCAGCCAGGCCGCGATGGCCTGCCGTGTAGGCGACCAAGCCGCTTGCTGGCGCCAGGCGCGCCAATGCCAGCGCAAGCCGCCCGAAGGATTCACCTGGCGCCGCCGAGGTTGAACTGCATCACGCCCAGGTCGTCCATCTGTTTTTGTTCGCGCCGGCGCTTGGCCGTCCTGAAGGCCTGCAAATCCTGGTCCACCAGTGACTGCATCTTCAAGCGCTCACGCTCGGCTTGCGCCAGCCGGCTGCGCGCCGCCGCCATGGCCAGCGACATCTGCACCAGGTCTTGCTCTACCCGTTTCAAGAGCGTGAGCAGCTGCGCGCTGAACTGGCGCTGGTTGAGTGTTTCCTGCATGCCCAGCATGGCGCTGCCCGGCTCGGGCGGCTTTTGGTAGTCGTCATAGAGCTGCTGCAGTCGCTTGCGGCTGGCGTTCAGCGTTTCAATGCGGGCACGGCCTTGTGTCAGTTCAGCCTGAGCCAGAGCAACCGCTTCTTCAGCTTTGGTGGCCAGCACGGACCAGCAGGCGCGGGGGGCATTGATCATGGGGGTCTTTCGTGGGTGGGTTCGTCAGGACCAGGCGGCTTCAGGTCGCCATCAGCCGGTCCAGGCCGGCACGTGTCGTGTTTTCGTCTTCGCTGATATGCATGTCCTGACGCAAGAACGATTCCATCGCCGGGCGCAGGCGAATCGCTTCGTCCACTTCGGGGTTGGAGCCTGCCTCGTACGCACCCACCTGGATCAAGTCCACGTTTTGCTGGTACAGCGACCACAAGCGCCGAAAGCGGTTGGCCACCTTCAGGTCAGCCGGGCTGAGCAGCGTTTGCGACAAACGCGAGATCGAGCCCGTCAAATCAATCGCCGGGTAATGCGCGGCATCCGCCAGCTTGCGGGACAGCATCACCTGCCCGTCCAGCGAGGCACGGGCGATGTCCACGATCGGATCGTTGGCGTCATCGCCTTCTGCCAGCACGGTGTAAATGGCGGTGATGGACCCATACCCGCGCCGGCCCACGCCCGCGCGTTCGATCAAATTAGGCAAGAGCGCAAACACCGACGGCGGATAGCCCTTGGCTGTGGGCGGCTCGCCGATGGCCAGACCAATCTCGCGCTGCGCATGGGCCACACGGGTCAGGCTGTCGCAGAGCATCAGCACGTCCTTGCCCTGGTCGCGAAAGTATTCGGCAATCAAGTGCGTCATGTGCGCGGCTTTGAGGCGCAGCACAGGCGACACATTGGCAGGGGCTGCAACGACCACCGATTTGGCGAGGCCTTCAGGGCCGAGGGATTCGCTGATGAAGGCTTGGACCTCACGCCCGCGCTCACCCACCAGGCCGATGACCACGATGTCCGCGCGCGTCATGCGCGTCAGCATGCCCAGCAGCACGCTCTTGCCCACA
This sequence comes from Polaromonas sp., assembly GCA_040400945.1. Classification (GTDB taxonomy): domain Bacteria; phylum Pseudomonadota; class Gammaproteobacteria; order Burkholderiales; family Burkholderiaceae_C; genus Polaromonas. Next base: position 24,130 of record JBBAPG010000004.1, read on the forward strand.
CCGGAGCCTGCAATCAAGCCAATGCGCTGGCCGCGGCCCAGCGTCAACAAGCCATTGATGGCTTTGACGCCCACATCCAGAATCCGGTCAATCGGGCCGCGCTCCATCGGGTTAATGGGCAGGCCGTGCAAACTTAGCTTGGTGTCGCCCACGGGCTTGGGCATGCCGTCCAGCGGCTCGCCGCGGCCGTCAATCACGCGGCCTAAAAGCTCTGCGCCCAGTGACACATAGCCGGTGTCAGGCAGCACCCGCACCAGCGCGCCAGGGCCAATGCCCACGGGCTCGGTGTAGGGCATGAGGTACAGCGTCTTGTCGCTGAAACCCACAATCTCGGCCTCGATGCGTTGGCCGCCCTGCCCCATCACTTCGCAGCAAGTGCCAATCGGCGCCATGATGCCGCGCGCTTCCAGGCGCAAGCCGACCAGACGCACCAGCGTGCCCGAACGTTCAGGCGCGGGGCTGCGCGTCGCAGCAATGCTGCGCTCGACTTCTTCGGCGAAGTCAGACATCGGAGGCATCCTTCAGATCGTCAAAATTTTCCATCGCATCAATGCTGTCGCTTGCGGACTCTTGCGGGCCAGCTGAAACGGTTTCAGCGTCCAGCGTCACGGGCTCGGCATTGGGCCGCCAGGCCGGGGCCATGCGCGCTTGCGCGTCCACCACGGGTTGTTCACTCGCCTGACGGCTGGCCATGCGGGCCGGCGTGAAGGCCGACTGCGCCGTGGCACGGCTTGGCTCGAGCAGCAGGCCACGGGCCAGGGCTTCGAGCCGGTTTTCAATCAAATCGACCAGCACGCCATCGTTGGCGCTGACTTTCACGCTGCCGGGCAACAAGCGCTCATTGGCCTGCAACTGCCAGGGCCGGTCAGCAGCCTGCGCATCCGCCATGGCCGTGCCCGTCTTGAGCATGGCCAGGTCGGCGGGGTTGAGCTCAACCAGCACGGGGGCCAGACGCGGCGCAGCGAGTTCGTCCACGGCGCGGCGCACCAGGCGCTCGATAGCCTGCGGCGATACGCTCAGCTCGGCCAGCACCAGTTGCTCAGCCAAGTGCAGCGCCAGACGTTTGAGGGGTTCATGAATTTGCGCGGGCGACTGTATGACGCTGCGCACGGCTTCGTCGAGTGCCATCAGCAAAGACTGCACGCCGCCCTGGCGGCTCTGTTTGTCTGCATCCCAGGCGGTGCGAACGCGGCGCTCGCCTTCGGCCAGGCCGTCAGCAAAAGCGGCGTCCTGCACCGACTTCAAAGCTTCTGCCGTCACCGACTCGGTAGGCGCCTCGGCTGGGCCTTCGACCTCCGGCGCCGGGGCTTGTCGCTCAGGCGTGGCTGGGCGCGGCAAGGTTTGCTGCTTGGTAACGGACTTGACGAAGGCCTCGGACGCCGCTTGCGGCGCCCAGCTCTTGGTGGTCTGCGCGTTGAAGGCCGGGATCACCTTGGCGCTGTAGGAGGTGCGCACAAAGCCACCTTCGTGGGCGTCCAGCCGCAAGAGATCGACAGGCTGCCACACCTTGGCCGAAGGTGCGTCGGGCTTGCGCAAGGTGCCGGCATCAGACAAAGTCTTCGCCTCCACCCAGCACCAGCTCACCCGCGTCAGACAGCTTGCGCGCTATGCGCATGATGGATTTTTGAGCCTCTTCCACGTCGGCAATGCGCAGTGGGCCTTTGGCTTCCATATCGTCCCGGAACATTCCGCGCGCACGCTCGGACATGTTGCCAAAGAACTTGTCTTTGACGCCGTCGTTGGCGCCCTTCATCGCAATCATCAGCAAGTCGGGCTCGACGTTGCGCATCAGCACCTGAATACCGCGGTTGTCCACGCCCACCAGGTTGTCGAAGGTGAACATATTGTCCTGAATCTTTTGCATCAAGTCGGCGTCCAGTTCGGCCAGGCCACCCATGACCGACGCTTCCAGCTCGGTCTTGGTGAAGTTCATGATCTTGGCTGCGGCCTTGATACCGCCAAAGCTCGAAGACTGCGCCGACGAGTTGTTCGAGAACTGCTTTTTCATGATGGCTTCGAGCTCTTCCATGGCCAGTGGCTGCACGGTCTCCAGACTGGCCACGCGCTGGATGATCTCCGAGCGCGATTCAGCGGGCAGGTAGTTCAGCACGTCGGCGGCCACCGAGTTTTCGAGCACCGACAAAATGATGGCCGTGACCTGCGGATGCTCGCCGCGAATCATCTCGGCAATCGCACGTGCGTCCATCCAGCTCAAGATGTCCAAGCCTTTGCTGCCCTGGCCCGGCATGATGCGGCCCAACACCGAAGCTGCCTTGTCGTCGCCCAAGGCGCGCTTGAGCACTTTTTCCACGTAGTCGGTGGTGCCCAGGCCCAGGCTGGTCTGCTTTTTGATGGTGGCCACAAACTGGTCCAGCACGGCGTTCACCGCCTCTTGCGACAAGTCGGCCACGGACACCATGGCGGCGCCCAGAGCCTGCACTTCCTTGGGGTTCAAGAAGCGGATGATCTCGGCGGCTTGTTGTTCGCCAAGCAAGAGCATCAAGACCGCGGCACGCTGGGTGCCGGTCATTTCTGCCATTTCGCGCGCCAGCGCTTCCTGCGCTTCGATCTCGGCGGCGGTGAGTTGTTTTTCTTCAGCCATGCTTTTTCCTTTTTGCCACTGAGCGCCGGGCTCAGCCAGCCTTGATCATGTTCTTGAGCACGCTGGCGACGCGGGCGGAGTCCTCGGCCACGATCATGCGGACAAGGGCCACTTTGTCGTCGTAGGAATTGGCGGTGTCCAGCATCTCCAGCGAGATGTTCGACTTCTTCGGCTTGAGCTTGGACTTGAGCTGCTCCAGCGTCTCGCCCTCGCCCAACTGGATGGAGTTGAGTTCTTCGTCGGTCAGCTCGCCGTCCGGCAGAACGGCAGCTTGCGTCAGCAACAAGGTAGCGGCGTCTGCCTCGGCCTTTTTGGTGCCGATCAGGTGACTCACGGTCGGACGCACCACCACCAGCAAGAACATCACGAAGACGAGTCCAAGCGCGCCACTCTTGACCTGGTCCATCACGGCTTCGTCCTTGAACCACGGGGTGCTCAGGTCGTACACAGGCTCAGGCTCGAATTTGGCCGGAATCACGGTCACCACGTCGCCGCGCTTTTCGTCAAAGCCAACCACGCTGCGCACCAGGCTTTGCATGCGCTCCATTTCGTCAGGGGTGTACGGATTGGCCTTCGGCTCTTGGGCCTCGCCCTTGTCATTTTTGGGCTGTGGCGTTGGTGAGCGTTCATTGATGACAACGGCCACGCTCAGGCGCTCTACGGTACCGGTCGCGCTCTTGACGTGGCGCACCGACCGGTCGAGCTCGTAATTGCGGGTGCTGCGGTTGGTCATCATGCTGCGCTCCTGGCCGTCCTTGGACGGGCCAGCCGCCGTGTTGTTGGTCGCGGACGGCGCCGGTGGCGGCGTGTTGGACAGCGCGCCCGGAATACCCGCCGCGTCCTTGGCCACGTTGCGGTCTTCGCTCAGCACTTCAGAGCGGGTCTTGGGGCCCTTGCCCTGGCTGTCGTAGTCCTCGGTGGTCACTTCAGTCTGGCTGAAGTCCAGCGACAAATTGACCTGCGAGCGCACATTGGCCTCGCCAGCGATCGGCATCAGGATCTGGTTCACGCGCTGACGCAGCAGCTCTTCCATCTTTTGCTTGTGCTGCGTCTGCGCCGCGGTCAGGCCCAAGGTGGCGTCGGTTTGCGACTCGGTAATGAGCTTGCCCATGTTGTCCACCACAGACACGTTGTCTGGCGTGAGCAGCGGCACGCTGGACGCGACCAGATGCACCACGGCCTGCACTTGCGAAGGCGTCATGCTGCGGCCCGGCTGCGGTGTGACCACCACAGAAGCCTTGGGCGGCGTGCGGTCGCGCACAAAGGCGGACTGCTTGGCCAGCGCCAGGTGCACCCGCGCGGCCGAGATCGATTCAATCTGCAAAATGCTGCGCGCCAACTCTTGTTCAATGGCGGCGGTGTAGCGCACCTGCTCCATGAACTGGCTGGTCGTCATGGCCGACTGGTCCTTGAGCGAATCCAGGCCGACCTGGCCCGTCTTGGGCAAGCCTTTGGAGGCCAGGAAAATCCGCGCCTCGTGGTATCGCTTGGACGGCACGGTGAGCTGGCCGTTGCTGGTGTCCAGCACGGGCTTGAATTCAGCGGTCTTGAGCGCGTCAAACGCAGCTTGCTGGTCGGACTCGGTCATGCCTGCGGCAATGGCACGGTAGGTCGGCGCGTTCACGGCGTTGTAAACCGCCACGAACAGCAGCAGCATGATGGCCAGCAGCATGAAAGGCAGAATTTTCTTGACGCCGGGTTGTTCCAGCGTCTGACGCACCACGGCCAAGGGGCCCGAAGGCACCAAGGCGTTGCCGTTGGCGTCGGTGACAGCGGCTGCGTTAGCTGATCCGTTAGCGCCCGTGGTGGCCAAGCCGGTATTGCCAGAGGCTGCGCCAGCGTTGGCGCGCACGCCATTACCACCCGAAAGCGCGGGCGGGGTGCCTTGGCTGGCGGCGCCGCCAAAGGCGTTGGGGGTCATCACTGCGGTTGAAGTTGCCATGGTTCAGTACTCTTTTCTTGTCGCGCGTAATGGGCTCAGACCGGCATGTTGATGATGTCTTCGTAGGCCTTGAGCACCTTGTTGCGCACCTGCAAGGTCGCCTCAAAAGACAGCGAGGCTTTCTGCATGCCCAACACGACGTCGGTCAAGGGAATGTCCTCACCGCGCTCATAGGCCTGCACGCGGCTGGACGAAGCGGTTTGCGCCTCGTTCACCTGGCTGACCATCTGCCGCACCGCGTCCGCGAAGCCTGACTTTTGAACGCCCTCTTGACCTTGGCCCTGGGCCAGGCCCTGAACGCCGCCGCTGGCCTGGCTCTGGTGCGCGCGCAGGGTTTGCAGCATGGAGGCGATGTTCGCGTTGGAGGTGGCTTTTTCAATCATGTCAGTACCTATGGAGCTCTGTGCTTCGTGTCTTCGGGTTCAGGCGGGTTCGGTCTGATTCAGGCGGTCATGTCGGCGCTGCCCAGAGACAGCGCATTGCCGCCCTTGAGCTTGGCCAGCTTGTAGCGCAGCGTGCGGGGGCTGATGCCCAGCTTTTGCGCGGCTTCCATGCGGCTGAAGGTGGTCTGAATGGCGGCCATGATCAGCTGGTGTTCGTTGGACTTGACGGCGGCCTGCAAGCTGGCAGGCAGCGGGGCTACTGAAAAACTCTCGGTGAACAGCGCTTCGGCTGGCGAATCGACTGGCGCTGCCGTCGCCATTGCCGCCACGGGAAATGCCGGGGCGAACGGGGCCGCAGGGGCAGCGACAGCCGGCACGGCCTCGGGCAACGCGGCGGTCAATGCAGCGACAGGCGAAGCGAGGGCGACAGATGCAGCAACAGGCCGCACATCGTCAAACATCAGATGGGCGCAAGTGATGACTTCGCCCGTGCAAAGCACCAAGGCGCGCTGCACCACGTTTTCAAGTTCACGCACATTGCCTGGCCAGCGGTAGGCGTGCAGCGCCGCTTGCGCCTGGGCGTCGATGCTGGGCACGCGGCCCGTGGGCGCGTGGCGAGCCAGAAGGCGCGCCACCAGCGGCAAGATGTCGCCCGGACGCTCGCACAGCGCCGGCACGCGCAGCTTGAAGGTGCTGATGCGAAAGTAAAGGTCTTCACGGAACTCGCGCTGGGCAATCGCCTCGCGCAAATCCTTGTTGGTGGCCACGACCACACGCACGTCCAGGTCCACCGGGCGCTCACCGCCCAGGCGCACGATCTGGCGCTCTTGCAAGATGCGCAGCAGCTTGGCTTGCAGGCCCATGGGCATTTCACCGATTTCATCCAGGAACAGCGTGCCGCCCTGGGCTTGTTCAAACACGCCGCGGTGGTCTTTGAGCGCGCCCGTGAAAGCGCCCTTCTCGTGGCCAAACAGCATGTCTTCAATCAAATGCTCGGGCAGCGCCGCGCAGTTCAAAGCCACAAAGGGGCCGCTGGCGCGGGTTGATGATTCGTGGAGCACGCGGGCCAGCACTTCCTTGCCGGCGCCGGTCGGGCCTTCAATCAAGGCCGTCACGTTCGCCAGCGCCACGCGCTGGGCCAAGGCCAGCAAATGCTGGCTGACCGGGTCCACGTACACCACGGTGCGGGGCGCGCGGGCGGGTTTGGCTTTGTGGGCGGGTGCGGCGTCTGCCGGTGTGGGCTGGGCCAGGGCGGCTTGCCAGGCGGCAGGCGACCATTCGTCACAGGCCAGCACGTGGCGGGCGCCCTGGCGCATGGCGGCCACGGCGAGTTCCAGGTTGCGGCGCTCCACACGGCAGACGATGGGCAACGTGTGGCCCAGCGCAGACGCCAGTGACTGGAGTTCTTGCAGGAGTTCGGTATTGCCTTCCAGGCGCACGACCAAGAGGTCGGTGTGGTCCAGGCGGGATTGGAGTTCTTCAAGGGTGGACACGGGCATGGCCACCAGCCCGCCAGCGGCGAGTTGGGCCTGGGCGTCGTCCGCCAGCGGCTGGAACGGGTCCAGCCACAGGGCTCGTTGCGCGATCAAGGATTGACTCATTTGCTTATCTAGGCCTCACATGGAAAGATGAGACTGTTCAGCAAAGGTCGTGCCACCCAAAATTGACTACTTTAGGTGTAGCTTTCGGCGGTCTTGAAGGGCCATTTCAGGGGCTATCGAAGCAAATCCGACATCAACGACGGAAACCCGACAGGCTGGCCTGGGGGCTGGACAGCAAGGGCGCCGCCCCTTTGGCTGCAAAGCCCTGGCAACTCTTGCCGTCAGCACGCTGAACCTCGATGGCTGGCAGCGACTTGGACTTGAAACCCATGAGCTTGCACAAGTAAGGCAGCTTCGGGTCCCAACTGACGGCGAAATACCGGCATTTCCAGCAGTCGGGGCCGCTGGAGGGTGGAAAAGTGGGCGTGACCATGGTCATGTCATCTGCCTCGCAAGGCAAAGTTGTTCAGTCCGTCGGTTTGTCAATCGGCTTACTGCAGCAGCTTGAGCACGGTCTGCTGGTCGGTGTTGGCCTGGGCCAGCACGGCGGTGGCAGCCTGCGACATGATTTGTGTTCGTGACAGCTCGGTACTGGCGCGCGCGTAGTCAGCGTCTTCAATCTGACTGCGCGAGGCTTCGGAGTTCAATGCCACGTTGGTCAGGTTGTCGATCACGTGTTCCAGGCGGTTCATCACGGCGCCCATGGTGGCGCGTGTGGCGTTGACCTTGTCCATGGCCTTGTCCAGCTTGGCCAGCACAGACTTGGCTGCCTCGCCCGTGGCGATGTGCACGTCGGGCGGATTTTTGCCCGAGTCACCCGTGATCTCGCCCGTGATCGGGCCGTCGCGACCGAAGTCCGACAGATCGATGGTAATGGTCTGGTTGGCGCTGGCGCCGACATGAAAACTCAGGCGGCCGGTGCGTGGCGGCGTCATCTTGCTGGTGGCTTCGTTCACGTCACCACCAAAGGTGCCGGCCGTGAAGCCCAGGTCGGTGAAGTCGCCTTCGCTGCCAAAACCATTGACGCCGGCCTCGACCGTGAAGGTTTTGCTCACGTAAGGGGGCGGTGCGCCGTTGCTGGGTGCAGCACCTGCCGGTGGTTGTTTGGGTGCTCTGTCAGCAATGAGGGAAACCGAGGCGTACAGCGTGGGTGCGCCGGTGTAGCTGGCGTCGGCGCCGCTGTCGCCTTTGACGCCTGCGGCGTCGCCTGTGGACACACCCAGACCGAAGCCCGAAGCGGTCAGGTCAGTCACATCGGTGTCGTACCAGACAGACAGGTTGCGGCCGTCGACAGCGGTCAGCGTCACGCCGCCGGTGCCGGACTGGCTGGCCAATACGCCGTGCTGGCCAAAGGAGCCATTGACGGCGTCAATGACCTTGGTGCGGCGCTCGGCCTCCGTGTCGGTGTCCAAAAAGTCGACTTGTACGTTCACGCCGTTGATATAGACAGACTGCAAGCCTGTCACGCCTGAGGCGACCGAGGTGGTGGTGCCGCTGGTGGCCACTGAATTGGCCTTGGCGGTCACGCCCGTGTCGGCGCTGCTGGCGTTAATGGCCGCTGCGATCGCAATGGCGCTGGCGCTGCGCGAGCTGCTGACGGATTTCGTGCTGCTGAAAGTATCGTCAGACGAAGTGGCAGCGCGAATCGCGACACCGTTGATCTTGAGGTCACCCGTCCCCAGGGTACGGATATCGGCAGCCGAGCTAGCAACCAGACGCACACCGGAGTTGATGACCGCCTGGTTGTTGGTGTAGTCGGCGGGCTTCAGGCCCACACGGGTCCAGTCACCGGTCGCTGAGCTGGTCACATTCAACTTGCCTTCAACCGACGTTTCCAGGGCGAAGCTGCCGACCTGCAGGCCTTCACGCAAGCCGGTACGTTCTGCAAAGTCCGACGAGCTGGAAACCGTGTTGAACGCCACCTGGATATTGCGGCCATCGGTGGCCTCCAGACGAATGCCCTGCGTGTCGTTGTCGCCATTGATGGCCACCACACCGGTCTGAAAGCTGATCGCATTGATGGCTTTGACCACCAGGGCGCGGGACTCACGCGTGTTGTTCAAAACCGTTTCAATCGGCGCCGAGGTAAAGCCGTTGATGGTGACGGTGCCACTGGCGCTCGTCAGGCCAGTCGCCATGGCGCTGCCGGTCATCACGTTGGTGTTGACCACCGCCGCCACGCCGGTTTCGGCCGTTTTGGCATTGATCGCGAAAGCCCGGGAAATGGCGCTGGACTCGGCTGAATCGGGCAGGGACTTGGTGTCATTGATCGCCGATGACACGCCAATCGTCACGCCGTTGATCTGAATATCGTTGGCAGCCATGGCGGGCACGGCATTAAAGCTGCGCGCCACTGTGAAGTCGACTTCATCGCCAGAGGCAAAGGCGGCGGTGGACGTCAACACAAAAGAGCCGGTGCCCTCCGTCAGCGCGGTGTCGGTGAAGGTGATGGTCTTGTCCGTCGCGTCGGCCACACCACCCGTTATTGTGGAAATGCTGCCATCGCTCAAGGTCAAGGTGGCCGTGGCCTCGGTTGCGCTGGTCAGCTTGATGTTCACACTGCCAGCTTTGGAGAGTGTGCCGCTGCCCCCTGTGGTGACGTCGCCCGCGTGGGTCGTCAGGGCCAAGGTGCCGGCGGTGTAAGTCAGCCCCGCATTGAAGGTTCCTGCCGAGGTTGCCTTGTAAACCGGCCGCTCACCTACGCGCTCACCACTGGTGCCGTTCAGGATGGGGAAGCCGTTCCACTCGGTGGTGTCGGCAATGCGCACGATCTCTTGCTTGAGCTGCTGGAACTCCAGGTCCAGGTAGCCGCGCTGCTCGTCCGCGTTGGTGTCATTGATCGCCTGAATAGAGAGTTCACGCATGCGTTGCAGCATGTTGGTGATCTCAGAGGTGGCGCCCTCCGCCGTCTGGATCAAAGACACCGCGTCGCCCGCATTGCGCATGGCCTGGTTCAGGCTGCGGATTTGCTGCGTCATGCGCGTGGCAATCGCCAGGCCTGCTGCATCGTCCTTGGCGGAGTTGATGCGCTTGCCGGTTGAAAGCTGCTGCATGGCCGTCGCGCTGGCACGCCCGGTCGCCTTGAGGGCTGCCTGGGTGTAAAGCGCTTTGACGTTGGTGTTGATCACAGACATTAAAAATCTCCTGAAACTTGAGGTAGCAGCTCAGTGGCTGGCGCGACTGGTGGTCGTCGGCTCAGCGGACGGCACGGCCAGCAGCATGTGGCCCAGCGCTTCGCGCTCGGCCAGCAGGTCGGCATCGGCAGGCCAATGGGCCAGACCTTGGTCGATCACCAGCGCCGCTTCAGCCGGCTCCAGGAAGCACACCAGCGCGCGGGCCAGCATGCGGTAGGTCATGGGCTGGGTGCGCTCTTGCTGCACGTCTTGCAAGTCGCTCAACAACTCAATAGCCAGCGGCCAGTCCTGGCGCGTCATGGCCAGCAGGCCGGCCATGGCCAGGATGTCTTCGCTTTGCGGGTGCAGCGCAATGCCGGCATCGGCCAGCGCCTGCGCCATGTCGTTTTTTTCCTCGGCCATCAGCCACTGAATACCCAGGCGGATATCCGTTGGCGTAAAGCGCGCCACGTCAAGCGACGCAAGAGACTGGCCGGCCGTGGCCTGGCGGATCATGGACTGGAATTCTGGGCTCATTCAAAGGCTCCTTGGCTGTGTCGAAGTTCCGACAGCACACGCATTGCATGCCTCGGGGTGATGACTTAGAGCAAAAGGAGTGCCAGCTTTGAAAAGCCGGGTTGAAAGCAGCTTGGGAAGACCGATATAGGCGCAAAGGAGCGCAAAGCGGCAAGCTTTGGCTCAAAACGGCAAGAGGTGGCAAGTCATGACCGGGTGTTGCCGCTGCACCCTGCCCCCCCAGCGCCTAGCCAAAAGCCCATAAAAAAAGCCGCCTGCAAGCAGACGGCTTTTGAAAATGGAACCGGCCCCCAGGGCCGGGTTCCTGCTTTGGAGACCAGGCTTACTTGAGCAGGGCCAGAACGGACTGACCGGACTGGTTGGCCTGCGCCAGCATGGCAGTGGCTGCTTGCGAGATGATCTGCGCCTTGGCCAGGTTCGTGGTTTCCTTGGCGTAGTCGGTGTCCAAGATGCGGCTGCGGGAAGCCGACAAGTTGGTCGAGGTGGTTTCCAGGTTGCTGATCGAAGCGGTCAGGCGGTTCTGGTAAGCACCCATGGCAGCGCGGGAGTCAGTGATCGTGTTGATCGCGGCGTCCAGCGTGGTCAAGGCAGCTTGTGAGCCTGCAGCCGTGGTCAGGTCCAGGGACGACACACCCGCACCGGCGGTTGCCGTGGCTGAGGTGTAACCCACTGTCAGGCCAGACGCCGTGTCAGAGGAGCCACCAATGTCGGAGATGGTGATACCGGCAGAGCCTGTCGAAGACAGCGTGACCACTGCGCGGGTCGTGGTGGTAGACGCGCCGCCAGAATCAAGACCCGTCCTGACTGCCGTTGCGTTGGCGGTGGTTGTCACCGAAATGTTGCGACCGTCAGCTGCGCTCAGGGCGACCTGGCCGGTGGTGGTGTCAAAGGTTGCCGTCACGCCGGTCTGGTCAGACTTGGAGTTGATGGCTGCAGCCACTTGGCCGCCTCGCTCGCCTTCGCTTTCAGCAGTAGCCACTGCGCCAATGTCCACACCGTTGATCAACACATCGCCTGCGTCCAATGCCGTGGTGTAGTCTGTGACCGTGGTGCCGCCCTTGACGGTATTGGTGCTGTCAGCCGTGTACGAAGTACCCAGGCCAGAGTTGGCAGAGATACCGGTGGTACCGATTTCGACGACCAGCTTACCTGTGGTGGAGCTCAAGGTCACACCCGTCGCCGTGGCGTAGGAGGCCGTGACGCCCGTGTCACCTTTGATGGCGTTGATGGCCGTGACCATGTCTGCGCCGCGGGTGTCGGCGTCGGCGCCGACTGCCACTGCGCCGATGCTGACGCCGTTGATCTTGACGTCACCTGCAGCAATCGCCGTGGCGTAACCGCTGGTAGCGGTACCAGTAACAGAAATGCTGGTGTTGGTAGAAGCCACCGTGGCAGTCACGCCGCTGCTACCCGAAATCGCGTTGATGGCCGCTGCCACTGCAATACCGCTCGAATCATCGCCAGTGTAAGAAACGCCGTCAGCCGAAGAGGCGCCGACCGAGTAGCCATTGATCGCCAAAGCGCCGGCTTCCAGGGCTGCCGTACCCACAGCAACGCCGTACACAGCGGTCGAGTAAGAAGAATTTGCACCCACACCCAGCGCGCTGGACTTGGCGCTGCCGATGGACAGGGAAATGCGGTCGTTGGAACCGTTGCCAGCACCGACCTGCAGGTCTTGGTTCTGGAAGTTGCCGTCAAGCAACTTGATGCCGTTGTAAGAGGTGTTGCTGGCCACGCGGTCGATCTCGGCGATCAGCTGCTTGGCTTCGTTGTTCATGGCAGCGCGGTCGCTGGCGCTGTTGCCGGTGTTGGCAGACTGCACGGCCAACTCACGGATACGCTGCAAGTTGTCGCCGATCTGGCTCAAGCTGCCCTCAGCCGTTTGCGTCAGCGAGATGCCGTCGTTGGCGTTGCGGATAGCAGCCGAGATGCCGCGGATCGAAGCGGTCATGCGGGTGCTGATGGCCAGGCCAGCTGCATCATCCTTGGCGGAGTTGATGCGGGTACCGGTCGACAAACGCTCCATGGCAGTCGACTGGTTCAGGCCCGTGGCACGCAAAGAGCTCTGGGCTTGCAGTGCGCTGATGTTGGTATTGATAACTGACATGGACTATCTCCTTCAGGAAGGGTTTGGTGAAGTTGACAAGAATCCGATGTGAAGTCTTGTTGCTAAATGAATCGGTTGCTTTGTGCGGAACTAAAGCGTTTGGTCAAAAATAATTGAAATACTTATTGCGACTGACGTGCAAAAACGCTCAGACCTGCGCATTGAGCAGGTAGCCCTTGGCGTTATCGATGCTGTGGGCCATGCGCACCACCACTTCATTGGGAATCTGGCGAATCACCTCACCGGTCTCCTGGTTGGTCACAGTCACGACCGGTCGGCCCAGGGATGGATCCACCTGAAAGTTCAGCCCGCGCCCGCCGTCTTTCATACTGGCATTGAGGTCCGATATGGCTTGCTGCAGGCGCCTTTGGTTGCCTTCGGTATCGACCTTGATGTCGGGCCGTGCCAGTGGGGTGGGCGCGGCGCTGGCCTTGGCTTCTGCAGGCACAGCCGCAGCCGAGCCTGCGCCCGCGCTCGCCTGCGGAGCAGCCCGCAACGCTGCCGACGCGTTCGGTGCTCTGGCGGTATTGGATATATCTAGCATGAGATGTCCTTTCCATGCGCCCTGCCCTCAAGTGACTTACTGAGGGTTTAGGTGCTTCGGTCAGGAAGGATCGGCACGCCCAGGCAAAACTTGAGACCCGCTGCAAAAATAATTTGCGCGAGCTAGGGCGCCAGGGGCGCAGTTCAATCCAAGGGTTACCCTGAAATATCAGGGGGTCATGGGAGACGATGGGCCATCACTTGTTGGTGTACATGGCCATCATTCCGTCAAAACTGCTCTTGAGGCTGGTTTTTTGGCTGTTGATATTGCCGACCAGGCTTTCCATGGTCGCAAATTGTTTGGTGTAACGCGCCAACACGCCTTCCATGCGCGTTTGCAGCGCAGCCAGACTGGCCTTGAACTTGACGTTTTGGGCATTGGCGCCTTCGCTTTGCGAAAGCAGCGGGCCGCTGGCTGACATCAGGGCTGTGATTTTGCGCAGCGCATCGCCGGCAATGCCGGAGCCGGCCTTGGCAAAACTCAGGCCGCTCACGGCCGTGCCGGAGCTGCCCGCACTGACGGAAAAACTGCTGCCGCCCAAGCTGCCCATGATCAAAATCTTGTAAGGCGTGGTGCCGCTGGCTTCGTTGACCAGCTGGGCCGTGTAGCCGGAGCTGCTGGCATTGATGGCGTCCACCACGCCTTGGGGTGTGGTTTGGGCAGCAGAAACTGGAATACCCACCGCGCCGGTGGACCCGGTGATCGTGAGCGAAAAGGCTGCGCCGCTATTAAGCGTTTCAGAGCTCGACGAAAAGCCGGTACTGCTGGTGTACGGCGGGCTGGTGGCGCTGCGGTTGTTCTGGTTGGCGGTGAAGGTGGTCACCACATCAGCAAAATTGGTGCTGAGCGCCGTGTCCAGCTTGGCGCTGTCAATGCTCATCACACCGGCTTTGTCTGTGCTGATGCCCATTTGCCACAGCGCACCCACGTTGGTGCCAGGGCTGGAGGACTGGCCCAGCAACATTTCGCGCAGCTGGGTTTTGACTTGCCGGGCGACCGAATCACCCACCAAGGTCGCGCCGTACTGGTCCAGCGTGGACTTGGGGTTGGTCACCTCGTTGAGGATTTCATTGGCCTCGTTGTAGGCGGTGACGAGGGCCGTGATTTTTTCCTTGACCTGGGCAGCGTCGCGCGAAAGGCTCAGGGCTCCAGCCGTGGTCGAGGTGGCTTTGAGGTCCAGCGTCACGCCGCTGATGATGTCGGTGATCGAGTTGCTGGTACGGGTGTAGTCCACGCCGTCGACGGTCAAGCTCGCGTCACTGGCTGCCTGGCTGATAGAAAAAGCCAGGGGTGACACCAAATCAGAATCGGTGCTGATCGCGAAGTTCTCGGCAAGGCCGGTTTCGCTGGTCAGTGCAATTTTGTAGGGGGCACCCGTCTCGCCGGTGTTCACCAGCTTGGCCGTCACGCCGCTGGCTGCGGCATTGATGGCGTTCACCACGCCCTGCGGCGTATCAGCGCCTGCGGCTACCGTGATGCTGCTGGCTGCGGCGCCATCTACGGACAGTGACAGCGAAAAACTTGCGCCGTCGTTCAGAGATTTTGAGCCAGAAGCAAAGCCGCCCGAGATGCTGCGCTGCGGCTGCGCCAGGGTGTTGACCTTGACCGAGTAACTGCCGGCGGCAGCGCTGGTGCCGGCTGTGGCGGTAAAGGACGCGGTGTTGGCGTTGGTGACGCTGGAGGTGTTGAAGCTGTTGGCGTCTTTCAGCGCCATCATGGCGTCCTTCACGCCTTTGAGCATGAAGCTGATGGCCGAATAGCCCGAGACACGCGCCTCGTTTTTGCTGATCTTGCCGTTGAGCACGTTTTCTTGCGGCACACGTTCAGCGTCGGCCAGCCCTTGCGCGAGCGCGGCCACGTCCACGCCCGAACCGGCGTTCAGCGATGAAATGATCTTTTGCGCGCTGGCCCGCTTGGCTTGCATCGCACTCAAGGTGGTCTGCGCTGACGAGGTCGTGCTGGCGGTGCTGGTGGTACTGGTGGTGGCCATGAAAGTTACCTAAAGGCGTGGAGCGTGGCCCATCAGCGTATGTAGTCAAAGAGGTTGGACTTGGTCATCTTGCCAAAGCTCGCTTGCGCCGCTTCCAGCGAAAGCATCTGCTTGTTCATTTGCGTGATCGCCTCGGCGTAGTCCAGGTCTTCCACCGTGGACAGCGTGGTTTTCAGGCTCAGACGGGTCTCGTCCAGCACATCGGTTTGCGCTGAAACCACATTCATGTCAGTGCCCACCTGCGCCAGGGCCAGTGACAAGCCGTTTTGCAGCGTGTCTATCTCGCCAATGCCGCGCTGCATGCTGACCTGATCGGACGATTTCACAGCGGCGGCGAGCTGGTCCAGCACTTCAAAAAAGCCGGTGCCGGTCTTTTGTCCGTCCGCGTCAGTACGCACCACGCGCACAAAAGCTTCGGAGCCCGTGCGATTGATTTGAACGCTGCGCTGGTCGCCCACGGCCACGCGCATCCGGGTCTGGTCGCCTTGGTACACGGGCGAACCCGCGCCATCAGCGGCAAAGGCGGGTTGACCCACGCGGCTGCCAGCAAACAAATAATTGCCTGTGCTGTCTTGCGTGTTGGCCATGCTCAAAATCTGGTCGCGCAGACCACTGATCTCCACAGCCACGCTGCCGCGGTCGGTCGGGCTCAGGGTGCCATTAGCCGCTTGCAGTGACAACTCCTTGATGCGCGTCATCAAGGTACTCACGCTTTGCAGCGCGGACTCTTCGTCTTGCAATCGGGTCTGCACGGATTCGAGTGTCTTGGCGTAGCTGTCCTGTCGGCTCATCAGGGATTTGAGGCGCTGAATAGTGGCAGCCTGGTCGGGCGCGTCGCTCGGTTTGATGACCTGCTTGCCAGCGGCCAACTGCGCCTGCGAACGCGCCAGACTGGACTGCACGCCGCCCATTTGCTGGGTCGCGCGGTCAAACAACTGGTTGGTTGAAATCTTCATGCCTGGGCCTCAAAAATTAAATGCATCAGCGCACAGCCAGCACAGCGTCAAACAAGGTGCCTGCCACCTGCATCACCTTGGCCGAGGCTTGGTAGGCCTGCTGAAAGCGGATCAAATTGGCGGCTTCCTCGTCCAGGCTGACGCCCGAAACCTGGTCGCGCGCAGCCACGGCCTGGTCATGCACCACGCCCAGCGCTTCCTTGGCAATGGTGGCCTGGCGCGAAATGTTGCCCATGTCGTTCACATGGTCGATATAAGCCGTGCCGATGGTTTTGCCGCCGATCAGGCCTTTGCCTTCGAGCGTGACCAGGCGCAGCATGTTTTCGTTGTTGCCCGTGCCGTCGCGGTTGGCGTCAATCACGAAGCGGTCGCCGACCTTGGGGGCGGTGGTGAAGTTGACCGTCAAGCCTTGGTAGCTGATGCCGCTGTTGACCTGCGCCGGATCAAACTTGCGCTCGGCCAGCACGGTGCCGGTCAGCTTGTCAGTGATCGTGTAACGGTCAGCCGCCGTGAAGTTGACTTCCATCGGCTGAGCACGCAGCGCCTGGGCTGGGTCCAGCGCCTCACCGCTGTAGCTGGCAGCCACGGAGGCCGCACCGTTGCCCGACATGAACACCAGCACGTCGTCAGGCACTTCGCCCTTGAGCGTGGCGCTGGTGCGAAAGCCCAGCCGCGCCAGATCGGCGGGGGTGCCAGCGCCGCTGCCCTTGCCAAAGCCAATTTCAATCGGCGTTTCCTTGCCACTGACCAGCGCACGCTCAATGGACACCTTGCCGGCATAAACCTCGGCGTTGATGTTCAGCACATTGCCAGCGGTGGCGCCGGGGCCGATCTTGATGTCCTGGCCCTCCTGCCCACTCACGTTGGTCAACACCAGATTGCCGTCGGCAGACAAAGAAGCGGTCACGCCGGTGCTGTGGATGACGCCGATGCCGACCGTCTTGGCATTGATGGCTGCAACCAGGTCGTCAACGCTGGCAAAACCGCCCTCCGGCCGGTCGATCAGCACATCGTTGACCATGAGCGTGCGCTCCAGCTTGAGGCTGCTGGACGGAACACGAATTTCATTGCTGGCTGTGGCCGTGATGCCGGAGGCACCAGCGGCATTCACCCAGGCGGCTACGTCGCCGGCTTGCAGTGTTGCGCCATTGGCCGGTGCCAATGCGCCGAGTTTCACGCCATTGATTTCCAGGGCATTCGCGGCCAAGCCTGTGGTTTGTCCTGCGGCGATACGACCACCCGAAAGCACTGCAGGCAAGCGGACGGCCGTGCTCGGCAGGCCGCGGCTGTCAAAGGGCTGCTGCACGATCGCGTCGGCGCGCGCGCCATAAAAAACGCTCATGCCTTTGTAGCCCTGCTCACCCGAAGCATTGAGGTAAGCGGTGCTGTAGGTGGCGCCAGCGGCGATCCCTTGCTCGGGCTGCATGAGCCGCGCCTGGGTGGTGTCGTCCAGCGCCGTGCCCAGCAGATGCCGGCCGTCGCGTGTGACCAGCTGTAGTTGCTGGCCGTCTTGCGGCTTGTCGAGGTAAATCACCACGTCCTTGAGGCCGGCAGGCACCGTGGCCACGGCAGGCAAGGGGTTGGCGGCGTCCACCAGCAGAGGCCGGCCCGCGCTGGGGTGCGCGTTGTTGACGAGCACCGTGGCCAGACTACCCGGCCCGATCAGGGGCACGGGCGTGTAACTGATGCGGGAATCGGCGCTGCCCGTGTTGTTGGCGTTCTTGATCACACGGAACTGCGCGGCCGCAGCAATGCGCATCGGGTCGTCCAGCGCCACGTGCAGTGTGCCCGCGGCGTTGCTCGCGTCGTCAATGGCAAAGAGGTCGCCGGCCTGGTCGCCGTAGCCGTCCACGCCGTCTTTGTGAATGGCGTTGACTTCACGCGCCAATGTGTTGGCCAGGTAGTCGAGCTGGTTGCGCGTGCCGCCCAAGACCTGCTCGCGGAATGCCAGCAGACCGGCCAACTGCCCGCTGGTGCCGCCCGACAAGGGTCGCGGAGTGCCGTAAGGGTCGAGCACCAGGCTGATTTTTTCGGCGGACGCGGCGTTCAGGTTCACGCCGATGCGGGTCGCGACAGAGCCGTCCACGATCAGGTCTTGCGTGAGCGATGCGCCCAGGCTGACCGAGACCACGCCATTGGGCTCAAACCGGGTGTTGAGGCGGCTGAAATCAGACAATTTGCGCAGCAGCAGGTCGCGCTGGTCCAGCAGTTCGGCGGGCTGGCGCTCCAGCGAAGGCGTCTTGCTCAATTGCTTGTTGACCTGCGCCAGCTGCTGGCCCAGGGTATTGATTTCGCCGACGTTGGCTTCAACGGCCTGGCGGGTCTCGTCGTCCACCAGGTCAAGCTGCGCCGTGAGTTCGCCAAAGCGGGAGGCCAGACCTTGGGCGTCGCGCATGAAGGCGCCGCGCAGCACGGTCGAAGCGGGGTTGGACGACAAGGTGCGGGCGGAGGTAAAAAACTGGTCCAGCGCGCTGACCAGACCCATGCTCTGGCCACCCATCACGTCGATCACGCGGTTGGCGTAGTCCACCATCGGCAGCTGGCTTTGCAGGTCGGCGTTGCTGTTGCGCAGGTTGGATTCGGCAAAGGCGTCGTACTGACGGCGCACGCTGTCAAAGATCACGCCGGTGCCAATGAAGGCATTGCCGACTTGCCGTGGCGCACCAGAGACGAGGTTCACATCCTGGCGTGAATACCCATCTGTGGCGACATTGGCGATGTTGTTGCTGATCGCGCCCAGTGCACGCTGGTAGGCCATGACGGCATTGCCGCTGATGCCGAGCAAGTCACTCATGGCTTGTTCCCATCATTTAATTTCAGGCCCTTGGGCAAGGCCATCGGGCTGAGTCCTGGTCGCTGCAGGGGCGCCAGCGCTGTCGGAGCCGGCTCGAGCGCATAAACCTTGGCAGGCGTATTCAAGGCAATGCCTTTGCGGGCCGCAGGATCGCCGCGCGACTGCAAAGCCTCGGCAGTACTGGCGGGCTGCGACTGCATTTGCCGGCTTTGCGTTTCCACCAGCATGTCGGCCACGCCCATCATGTTGCGCTTTGAGAGCTGCACCGAGACTTCTTTATCAAACATGGCCTCAAAGGTCTCAGCGCCCGAGGACTCCACCAGGTCGCTCTTGACCGTGGACTCGCGCATGGACTTGAGCATCATCTGCAAGAACATACCCTCGAACTGCTGGGCCGTCTCGCGCAGCGCGCCCTTGCCGTCCTGGCGTGCCTGGCCGCGCAAGTTCCCAAGACCTTCGAAGTCCAGGTAAGAGCGGCTGCTGGCGGTGTTGACGGGTTCCATGGCGGGCTGGATGAATTCTTTAGATCACGACCAGCTCGGCGCGCAAGCTGCCTGAGCTTTTCAGGGCTTCAAGAATGGCGATCAAAGCCGAAGGTGTAGCCCCCACCTGGTTGACGGCGTCCACGATCTGGCGCAAGTCAACACCCGGCTGGAACAAGAACATCGGTTTGTTCGGCTCGCTCACGGCGATGTTGGCGTTTTGCACGGGCGTGGTCTGGCCGGCGGACAAGGCGTTGGGCTGGGAGACTTCATTCGTCGCGGCAATGGCCACAGAAATGGTGCCGTGTGACACCGCAGCGGCGGTGACCCGCACATTGCGGCTGATGACCACGGTGCCTGTGCGTGAGTTGATGACCACGCGCGCAGGCGGGTCGCCGGGCAGCACATCCATGTTCTCAATCATGCTCATGAAGGCCACGCGCTGGCTCAGGTCCTGCGGGGCACGGATGGAAATGGACACCGCGTCCATCGCGTTGGCCACGTCAGCGCCAAAGCGGCCGTTGATAGCGTTGATGATGGCCGTCGTCGTGGTGAAGTCGCCTTCACGCACGTTCAAAATAAGTTGCTCCGCCGTCGCAAAGGGGTTGCTTACTGTTTTTTCAACCGTGGCACCCGAGGGCACGCGGGCCGAGGTGGGCACGCCAATGGCGACTTTGGAGCCCGCGGCGCTGGCATCCACACCAGTGGCCGTCAGCGCACCTTGGGCGATGGCATAAATCTCACCGTCCACACCGCGCAGGCTGGTCAGCAGCAAGTTCCCGCCGCGCAAATTGGTCGCCTTGCCAATCGCTGATACGTTGATGTCAATTTTTTGACCCGGCTTGGAAAAACCGGGCAGCTCAGCCGTGACCATCACAGCGGCCACGTTCTTGACGTCGATCTTGCCGGCGCTGGAGCTTGACTCGAAGTCCGACAGCGGGCCTTCCAGGCTGACGCCGAGGCGGCTGAGCAATGACTTCATGCTTTGGGTGGTGAAGGACACATCAGCGCCGTCGCCCGTACCTTGCAAACCCACGACCAAGCCATAGCCGATCAACTGGTTGCTGCGCATGGACGCGACATTGGTCAGGTCTTTCACGCGGTCAGCATGGGCCGGCGAAGCGGCAAGCGACAAAGCGGCAAGCCAGACCAAAGCGGCAAGGCCTTGCCGCAGGCTGATCAAAGGCAGTGACTTGAAGTTCATGGACAGCTCAGATAGTTTTAAAAAGGCCAGAGCTTGAGCAAGCCGCTGGTACCCCAGCCGGCGCGCGTGGCCGCAGCCATGTCGCCCGTGCCGCGGTAGGTGATCTGCGCATTGGCCAGGCGGCGCGACTGCACCGTGCTGTTGGGGGAGACGTCCTCAGGGCGAATCACACCCGCGACTTGAATGACCTCGGAGCCCTCAGTCAGCGCCAATTGCTTTTCACCGCGCAAGACCAGGTTGCCGTTGCTCAGCACATCGACCACCGTCACAGCCACCGAGCCCGCCAGACTGGCTTGCTGGTCGGCCTGGCCGGTGCCCTTGCTTTCAATCGTGCCGCCGTTGAGGTTGATGCCGCCCAACAGGCCGCCCGTGCGAGCCATTTTGCTCAGCAGTCCCTGGGGAATGACGTCATTGCTGGACTCGCGGCTGAGCGCATTCTTTTGGGTGCGGACTGCCTGTGTGGACTCAGCGAGCAACACGGTGATCACATCACCCACCTGGAAATTTCGACCGCGGCCAAACCAGGCATCGCTCTGGCGGCCTTGGTAAATGGCGCCCGTGGACTGCGGCGCGCGCGCAGTAGACACGGGGTAGACCGGCTCGAAGTCGGGAGAATGCGTGAGCGGCTGCGGCGGCAAGATGGTGCAGCCTGCAAGGCCTGCCAGGCCCAGTACTGCAGCCAGGCGAATTAGAAAAAATGTTGCGTTACGCATGGTCATCACATGTTGTTGTTCAGGAAGCGCAACATGCCGTCGACCGCAGAGATGGCCTTGGAGTTGATCTCGTAGGCGCGCTGGGTCTCGATCATGTTGACCATCTCCTCGACCACGTTGACGTTCGAGGCTTCCAGGCTGCCCTGCATCAAAGTGCCAGCACCGCCCTGCCCTGGCAGCACCACCTGGGGCGCGCCGCTGGCGGGAGTTTCCTTCAACAGGTTCTGGCCCATGGACTGCAGGCCGCTCGGATTGACGAAACGCGCGACCTGCAACTGACCCAGTGTCTGCGAGCCACCTGCCGACAATTCGACAGACACCGTACCGTCACGGCCGATGGTCACGCTGGACGCGGTGTTGGGAATGGTGATGGCCGGCTGAATGAGTGCGCCGCTGGAGTTGACCAGCTGGCCCGTGGGCGAGAGCTTGAAGCCGCCATCCCGGGAGTAAGCAATGGTGCCGTCAGCCTGCGCGACTTGAAAATAACCATCACCGGTGATGGCGACATCCAGGGGGTTCTGGGTATTGACCAGGCTGCCTTGGGCATGCAGTTTTTCAGTGGCGCCTACGCGCACACCGGTACCCAGCATCAGGCCCGTGGGCGCGACGGAGTTGGCATCCGTCTGGCCACCGGCCTGACGAATGTTTTGGTAAAGCATGTCCTCGAACACCGCGCGGTCGCGCTTGAAGCCCGTGGTGTTGACGTTGGCCAGGTTGTTCGAGATGACGTTCATGCGCGTCTGCTGCGCGTCCAGGCCCGTCTTGGCCACCCACATCGATGCATCCATTTTTTACTCCTTTACGCCAGTTTCATCATCGTGGCACCGGCTTCGTCGGTGGTCTTGCTTTCCTTGATGTTCCGCACCTGGTGCTCAAACGAGCGGCTCTGGTCCATCAGCTTGACCATGACTTCCATGGCGTTCACGTTGCTGCCTTCCAGGGCCTTGGGCGTGACCGCCGGCAATGTGGTTCCGTTTGCAATGTCCGTGCCACGTTTTCCGACAGGTCCGAAAAGACCGTCCTCGCGGCGCTCCAGCGGTGTGGCGCTGGCGTCGCGCAGCAGCAGCGAATCGATCAACACCGGCTGGACCGGCCCCACCTGGGCCGGGTCCACGGCATACACCGTGCCGTTGGGATTGATGGTGACATCCAGCCCCGGCGGAATGGTGATGGCCGTGCCGCCCTGCCCGCGCACCGCGCGGCCAGCGCCGTCTTCCAGCACGCCGGCGGCATTGATACGCAAGTCACCGCGGCGCGTAAAAGCCAGCTCGCCGTTCGGGGCGCTCACGCCCAGCACGGTCGATTCATTCATGGCGATATCAAGCGGGCGGCCTGTGGCCATCAAGGCGCCCGGTTTCAGGGAAATCACGTCAGAGGCCACGGACTGCGGCTGGTAACGACTTTCCAGGCCCGGACCTTCAATCTTCACGGCCCGCATGGCCACTTCATAGCTGCGCTTGAAGCCGACCGTCGTGACGTTCGACAGCTCGTGCGTGGTCATTTGCCGCGACAAGCGCTGCTCATTGATGGCGGCGGCGGCGTTGAAGGCTAAGCGGTCCATGGACTTATTCCTTAGCCGCGGATGTTGATGATGGCCTGCGTCATCGTGGTGCTGGTCTCGATGGCCTTGGCGTTGGCCTGGAAGTTACGCTGGGCGGTGATCAAGTCCACCAGCTCCTGCGTCAAGTCCACGTTCGAGCGCTCTGTGGCACCAGCGCGAATCGTTCCGAAGCCTGCGCCGCCAGCGGTACCCAGAATCGGGTTGCCAGAGGCAGACGAAGCCAAAAAGCTCGAATCACCAATCTGGCGCAAGCCCTTGGGGCTGGAGAAGTTGACCAACAAAATCTTGGCCAACGACTTTTGCGTCCCGTTGGAATAGCTGGCACTGACCAGACCGTCCACACCGATGGTCACGCCCACCAAGTCGCCTTCGGGTGCGCCGTCTTGCGACTGCGACAGCACCGCAAAGGGCGAGGTGAACTGCGTGGACTTGGAGTAGTTGATGTTGATGGTCAGCGCGCCCTTGCCGTCTTCCAGGAAGACTGTTTCAAGCTGCGAGCCGGCAATGGGCGAGACCAGGTTGCCGCCGGTGTCAAAGGTCAGCTCGCCTTTGTCAAGGTAAACAGGCGACCATTTAGGCAAAGACTCAAAGCCGGCGGGCTGGTCTGTTTCCTTACCCGCCTCATCGATAAACATTGGCTTGCCAGTGTTCGGATCAGTGAACTGGGTAGGTTTGATCCAGGTCGAGGTCTGACCTCGCTCGACCTCAGTGGCGTCCAGTCCCCAGGCGGCAACGCCTGACACCTTGATGAAAGAATTGGACGTAGCCGTTCCCGTGGTGAAAGTGAAGCGACCTGCTTCTTCGTCGTAATTCACCTTCACGCCGTTAACGCTTCCACCCTTGGCGTCAGCCAGCGAATTGATGCCTTTTTCAAGCTCGCTGATGAAGCTGTCCAGGGAATAGTCTGCGCGCGGGGGAAGAGTCACCACGCCGCGCACATCGTCCACCGTCACCACGAAGCGGTTGTTACTGGCATCCACCGTGAAGTTGTTATTCACAGGAATACCGGGTGTCTTGCCATAGGCGACAGCCGGACTCGAGGCGATACCGCGCAAAGCAGCCGGTGAAGCGACTACTTCCTGAGCAGTCATGCCAAAAAGGTTGGTACCCACGTCGCTGGGCTCGCTGATCGCGATGGTGGAATCGTCACCCGTGGTGCCCGAGGCGATGCGAAAGGCCTTGTTGACCGTGTCGTAGGTCATGGTGATGCCGTAACGCTGCAGGGCTGCAGGGCGAACAAAGGTGTCGCTGTTGGGGGTGACGGCCTTGGGATAAGCGCCAGTCTCACCGACTTTATCGCCGTCGACGCTAAAGCCCAGCACGCCGTTAGCCGACGCCGCGCCGGAGCTGAGCGTGATAACGGGCGCAGGCGTGGTGCTGCCGGTGAAAGTAAATGCCTGTACGGCACGGTCGTAACCCACCGTGACACCAGAGACCGCCGACGCGCTGTCCACAGCGTCGACCTGGGCCTGCATGGCGGCGACCACTTGGTCAATCGTCATCTTGGTCGAATTGGCAGGCAAGTCCATGGTGAGCGTTTCCGAGTCATCGCCCACCGTGAGCTTGAAGACATTGCTGCCCGTGGCTGCGAAGTCAAAGTAACGCTCGTCGCCAAAGGTTCGATTCAGGTAATTGGTCGCTGCCGCGGCCAGCTGGGTACCCGTCAGCTTGACGCTGCTGCCGGCAAGGTAGCTCAGGTCCACGGTCACCGGGCTGCCGCTGCCATCAATGTCGACTTTGAACAAATCCTTGAGATCGTCGGCCGAGAGATTGCTGAAGTCCACGCCGGCATTCACGTCGTAAGCGCCGCTGGGCTCAGCCCCCGTGATGGACGCTGGCACCGACGTGCGTTTGTCCGTCAACTGGTCTAGCGAGAACATCATGGTCTTGGCGTTCGCGTCAATATCGTCGCTCACCTTGCTTTTTGGTTCGGTCTTACCGTACTGGTTGACGTACAGCGGCTCCTTGGTGACTTCGTCCGTCGCCTGCACAAGTGAGGCCTTGACCTCGTCAGCGCCGATGTAGACATGGGTCTGCCACTTGTTGTACGGGCTCTTTTCGCTAGCGTTTTGCGTCTTGACGTAGTAGATGGTGGCGAGATATCCGTTACCGCTCTTGTCATAGACAGTCAGCGCCGTGCTCTTGTTGTAGGTCGCTGGGTTGTCGCGATTGAAGGCGTCCTTGATCACCGGTGCGTCAGCGGGGAAGTTCACGCCGAGCTGAACTTGCTTGGTCTGATTGGCCTCGCCTACCGTCTTTTGCGGAATGGTCAGCACCACACGCTCGTTCACATTGGCGCTGCCGGTCGAGTCAACCGTTGCAGCCATCAGGCGCTGGCCGGCGGAGTTCACCACGTTGAACTGCTCGTTGAGCATGAAAGCGCCGTTGCGGGTGTAAATGTCTTGCAGGCCGTCAGCCGACTTGAGCGGGAAAAAGCCATCGCCGGTAATGGCCAGGTCCAACGAGTTCGCCGAAAAGGAAATGTTGCCCTGGCTGAACTCCTGGCTGACTTGCTTGAGCGAGACGCCCTGACCCACCGTGCTGGACGCTTTTTGCAAGGGCGAGGTGGCAAAAATATCGCCAAAGTCGGCGCGCGAGCGCTTGAAACCAGTGGTGCCCACGTTGGCGATGTTGTTGCTGGTCACGCCGAGTTGGGCGGTGGCTGAGTTAAGTCCGGTCAGCGATGTGTAAAAAGACATTCAAGGCTCCTGAATCTGGAAATCTGTAGTTCTGGGAATTGGGGTTGGCGGGAGGGTTGGCGGGGCTAGGCCGATCAACCGCCCAAGCGCTGCACTTCGGACAGCTTGACCTGGCGGCCGCCGTCAACTTGCAGCATGAGCTCGCTGGACGCGTCGGCCTGGCTGATGCTGCGCACCGTGGCCAGGGTTTTGACGGCTTGCTCGGCGGTCACGCCGCCCGCGGTCACGGTGGCCTTGAAGGTGTAATTGCCATCAGGCACCAGCGTGCCGCCGCTGTCGCGGCCGTCCCAGGTCAGGGTCACTTCGCCGGCGGCTTGCGCGCCTGCAATCTGCTGGCGCACCATCACGCCCTTGCTGTCAAAAACCTCAAGGCGCATGCCTTGCGCGCCGTTGGGCAGATCGATCAAGCCTTGCACCGGCTGGCCGCCGGACATAACGGCGGGCGCACCCGAGATCGCCACTTTTTTACCGATCAGTGCCGCGCCACTGAGCATGCGGTCGCCCGACTGGCTGGATACAAAGCTGGTGAGCTGCGTGGCCATGTTGGTGGTCGCTTCAAGCTGCGAAAACTGCGCGAGCTGGGCCACGAAGGCCTCGTTCTTGGTCGGGTCCAGCGGGTTCTGGTTTTGCAGCTGGGTGGTGAACAGCTTCAAAAAGTCCTGCTGGCCCATGCCACTGGCGGTGCTGCCGGCCTTGCCGCTTGTGCCGGCGGTTTTCACAGTCTGGTCTTCGTAGCGCTTGATGCTCGAAAGGTTATTGACAACGCTCATGGTGGGGCAGTCCTGGGTGGGTTCGGCGAATCAGGGAATCACGCGCTTTAAGCGCGGGTGATTTCGAGCGTGCGCATCATCAGCTGACGCGCGGTGTTGATCACTTCAACGTTGTTTTGGTAAGAGCGCGAGGCGGCCATCATGTCCACCATCTCGCCCATTTCATTGACGTTGGAGGTGTAGATGTAGCCCTCTTTGTCAGCCAGGGGATTGCCCGGGTCCATCACGCGGCGCACGGGGCTCTGGTCGTCCTTGATCTCTGAGACCTTGACGCCGCCTTCGTAGTTGCCCTGGGACGCGGGGTCCTTGGTGCCGAACTGCTCCATGATGCTTTTGAACACCGTGCGCTTGGCGCGAAAGGCGTCCTGGTCGCTGCCGGCCACCGTGCCGGCGTTGGCCAGGTTGGAGGCGATGGCGTTCATGCGCACGGTCTGCGCATTGAGTGCCGAGCCGGCAATGCCGAAAATTTGGTCCATGGCCATGTGTTACTCCCCGCGCAGTGCTTTGCGGATACCGCTCACACGCTGTTCTAGAAAATTAAGGGTGGCCTGGTAGTCCGCAGCGGACTTACCGTACTTGGCCTGCTCGACGTTGAGTTCGACGGTGTTGCCGTCAAAAGAGGTGTTGAAAGGCGTGCGGTACAGCACGGTGTTGCTGTCGCCTTCGGCCTGGGCCACATGGCCGGAACTCGTCGTGGTCATGGCTTCACCCTGGGCCTGCTGCATGACCGACTTGAAGTCAATGTCGCGCGCTTTGAAATTGGGGGTGTCGGCGTTGGCGATGTTGCGCGCCAGCAGCTCCATGCGCTGGCTGCGCGCCGTCAGGGCCTGCGCGTGTACGCCAAGGGCTTTGTCCAGGATGTTCATGGTCTGACCTCAGCAAAAGACGTGCCACGCCGACATTGCCGCTTTTCCGACAGCGAACGGCAAAGACTTGCCGCTGGGGGAAAGTCAGACCAGCACATGGTGTGAATCAGCGCAGCTGCGTGGGCAACCGGGTGACGGGCAGCGCGTCGTCATAGGCGGCGGTGCGCATGGCCTGCAAGCGGCCCTTGCCTGTCGGCATGGCAGACGCATTGGGCTGGGACGCGCTGGACGCTGTGCCCAGTCGCTCGCTGGCGTTTTGCAACAAGCCTTGCAGGATGGACTGACGGGTAATGGGCGCGCGGTTGTCGCGCCCCTCATATAAGTAACGCGCCTGCATGCCGCTGACGTTGAGCGGCGCATCGACACGGGTTTCACCCCTGGCCGAGGGCATGAGCACCGACAGATACAAGTCGTCCAGCCCCGCAGGGCCCTTGTTTTTCAGGCCCACATCGTCAAAGTACTTGTCCACCAAATGCAGCTGCTGGTAGACGCTCAGGCCCAGGATGGCCTTGGGGTTGTCGGCGTAGCCGGCACTGGCGGCGCCCCGGTCGGGCCCGCCGCAAAACTGGATGATGCCGTGGCAGCGCTGGTTGGTCGCGCGCGGGTTCATGCCGTCGCTTTCCATCAGCGTCATGCGCGCAAAGTCGTCCGGGTTGAATCGGTGTTCGCTGGCGAGCGCCAGAATCTTGTCACGAACGTCGCCCCGCTCATTGGGCGGGATAAAGCCCTTGGCCACGGCGCGGTCCAGCGTGCGGTCCAGCACCTCGTGCCGTGCAGTCGCCGTGCGCGCAGCAGTCGCCTGCGGACGGCTGGCCAGCGCTGTGGCGGTTGGCGGCGCAGAAGGCGGTACCGCTTCGGAGGGCGTAGGCCCTGAAGACGCTTCAGGCGCTGGCGACACTTCAGACGTTGCGGGCGCGGAAGACACAGAAGACACAGAACTAGCCGAAGACAGTGAAAGCACTGAAGGCGTTGGCGCAGTCGAAAGCGCGGCCACGGGGTTGGCCTGCGCCACGTCGGCGGGCACGGCGCCCATCGCAATGTGCTGCCCCGGAAAGATTCGGTTAACGTTGCCAATCTTGTTGTCCTGGGCGATCTGCTGCACCCAGCGGTAGGCCTGGGCGTTGCTCAAGGTCAGGCCTTGGGATTCGGCGTGATCCTTGACCATGCTGGTGAGCGTATCGCCCGCCACCACGGTGCGCACGGTGCCGCCTGTGGGTCTGGCCTGGGCCAGGGCCTGACCAAAGTCGCCCCGCCCCGCCAAAATCTTGACGCCCGTCCGGGCCGCGGCACTGCCAAGGGCGGTGTTCCGGCTCGCAGTGATGGCCTGACCGACACCTGCTGCCAGGGGCCGGCGCGGCGCAATCGCCTGGTCTCTTTCTTGCATCAAGGTCCTCTATTGACAAATTTCGCAGACTGGGCAAATACGGGGTGTCGAGAAATCAACACCTGACATCGGATCTGCCCCAATGACCAGGGATAACGCAAATGCTGTGCCGACTTTTGATGAATTTTTTAAAGCCGCGGGGCCAGGCCGCAGGCTGGGCAGCGACCACCGTCTTCGCCGTCTTGTCAGGCCCGGTGATCGCCTTGTCGGGTGCATCCAGTGCGCTGGCTCAAGGCACCGAGGGTTTGCAAGCGCGGCTCTTCAGCCAGGTGCGGCAGTCCGTGGCGCAAAGCCAGAAGGTGCCGCTCAACACCGTTGAACTGGCGCCGCTGGACCCCCGCGTGCAACTGCAAGACTGCAACCAGCCGCTGGCCGTCGACCTGCCCTTTGCCTCCCGCGAGACCGTGCGCGTGCGCTGCCTGGCCCAGCCGGGCTGGCAGCTGTACTTGCGACTGCAAATGGGTCCTCCTCGCGCCGCTGCCACCGCCACCGGCGCACCCATCGGCGTACCCACCGACAACGCAGGCAATGCCAACCCCGGCGCGACCGAAGCGGCTGGCCCTGCCATGCGCAGCGCCGTGGTGGCACGCCAGTTAATCCAGCGCGGCGCCCAGCTGGAGCCCGGCATGTTTGAAGAAGTCAGCCTGCCCGCCCAAGGCATGGACCCGCAAGCCGTCAGCTCGCTGCGTGACTTGCAGTACGGCGAGCTGGTGCGCGACGTCGCGGCCGGCCAGGTGATGCGCAGCCACGACATTCGCCGCGCCGTGCTCGTCAAGCAAGGCCAGCAAACCCTGATGACGGTGGGCAAACCGGGTGACTTTCAGATCACGCTGCGGGTCGAAGCCATGCAAGATGGCCGAATGGGTGAACAAATCCGCTTGAAAAATCCGGATTCGGGTCGATTAATCTCTGGCACGGTGATCGGACCCGCCGCCGTGCGGGGACTTTGAACTTTTGATTTACAAAAAGCGCTGCAAAGCGCTCTTTTCAATATTTTTCAAGATTTTTGAAAGTTACCCTCAAGTTCTGCGATGACCTGCCGATACTTCAGATGCCAAGGTCTCAAAAAGACCTGACATCACCACAGAAAGAGCGCCATGACTGATCCCATTTCCAACTACGCACGATCGAGCCAGACGGACAGCACCGTGCGCAGCGCGCTGGACAAATTGGACAAAAATGGCGCCGCCCAAGCCAGGCTTGCGCAGGCCGACGCCAGCGCCCAGCGCGCCAGCGTCGCCCGTCCCGGACCGGACACTTTGAGCCTGAGCAACGTTGCGCAAAAAGCCATGCAAGAACCAGAATTCGACCGCGCCAAGGTGGACGCCATCAAGCAAGCCATCCAGGATGGTCAGTACCCGCTGGACCCGCGCCGCATTGCCGAGAGCTTTGTGGCCATTGAAAAGATGATTGGCGAGTGAATTGCGCACTGACAGCCTGAACCCAGCCCACGCCGGCGCCATCCAGGCGCTGGACTTGGCCGCGCAATTGGCCGACACCTTGAAGCTGGAGTTCGAGGCTTTGCAACAGCAAAACCTGGAGTACTTTGAACAACTGCAAGCCGGCAAGACCGAGCTGCTGGCCCAGATCGCCACGATCTGCCCACCCACCGAGGTGCTGCAGACAGAACCCCAGTGGCAGGGCCTCTTGACCCAGATGGCCGAATGCCGCGACCTGCACCGCCGCAATGCCATGCTCATCGAGCGCAAGCTCGAAGCCATTCGCGGCGCCCTGCAAAGCCTGCAGTCCGCCGCCGCCCCCAGTTCGGTCGAAGTCTATGACCGGCTCGGGCAAGTCGCCCGCTTTTCACGCGGACGCGGCTACCAGGACGCTTGAACCAAGCCTCTTCTGAGCTAAGCGTCTTCTTTCTCGTCCCCCGGCCGCATGCCCTTGAGCCAGTAAACCCAGCTCAAGATCACCGCCACCGCGGTGTACAGCTCGCGCGGAATCTCTTCGTCCACGTTCAAACGGCTCAACAGCGCCAGCAGCTGCGGGTCTTGCGTGACGTACACGCCCTGGCGCAAAGCCTCGTCAATCATGCGGATGGCCAGCGCATCGTCGCCCTTGGCCGTGACCACGGGCACGGCGTTGGCGCCGTATTCCAGCGCGATGGCTTGGCGGCGCGCGCTCATGCCGACACGTCCACCACCATGCCGCGGCCCGAGGGCCGAAAGTCGGCAGGCTCTGCCGGGCGGGCGCCATGGTGAATTTGAAAGCCCTGCATGGTCAAACCCGCATCGACGAGTTGCACCGCCAGCTCAGGGGCACGAGCGCGCGCCTGGCGCACTACGTCGGCTTGCAGTGCCCACATGGTCAATTCCACCTTCTCACCTTGCAGCTGCGTCTTGAGCCACAGCTCGCCCAAGGACTGGCTGCGTGAATGCACGTTGACGGTAAAAGGCGGCGTTTCACCGCCGTGGCGCGGCGCACGCCTGAACACCAGCTCCACCGGCTCGGCGTCATGAAAGGGCAGCATCATGCGCAGCAGCACTTCTTGCTGGGCGTTGGCTTGCACGGCTTGCACACGCGAGGCGTCAATTTCTTCGACGGCCCGTTTGAGGGGGCTGATGCTGGCGTCCTCGTCTTCGCCATCGGGCTTGGCCAAGGCGGCCAGCAGCCGACGCAGCAGTTGTTTGGGGTCGTCAGCGGGCGGCGTGAGGCCACGCGCCAGCCAGACCTCAGCGCCCATGCCTGCGGCGATGGCCCGCTGCAATGCCTGTGGCGTGAGCTGGGCCATGGACAACTGCAGGCTGCGCCACTGCGCCTGCAGGTCAGGCCGGGGCACGCTTTGCAACAGGTTTTCCAGCACGCCCGGTTTGAACAGCTGGCCCAGCTCGGGCAAGCCGGCGGGTCTAAATAGCAGGTTGGCCACCCGTGAGACCAGCACGCCCGCGTCGTTGAGGGCCAGGGGCGCCGCGCTCAGTCCGGCCAGACCCAAGCCCAGACTGGCCGATGCCACCCCAGCAGGCGAAGCACTTGCGGCTGCGGGAGCGCCAGGGGTGGGCAAGAGTTGCAGCTTCCAGCCACCATCTGGCTCGGACAAGGCCTTGAAGGACAGCGCTTGCCCTGCCAGCCAGGGTGAAGGCTGCGGCAGCGTGAGCAGTCGGCCGCGCAGCAGCAAGGCCAGGTTGCCACCAGGGCCGGCTTGCACCGTGCCCTGCACGATTTCGCCCTCCTTCAGGCCCAGGGCGCGGGCAATGGCCGCGTCCAGAGGGAGCAGCTTGCCTTCTAAAAAGATGGGGTTGGCGCGGCCGGCCGACTGGCTGGCCTGCGCGCCTTCGATCAAGGGAACCTGACCCAGCGACGCCGATCGTCCGCTGCTTGCGGCGTGCCGCTGCGCACCACGGCCGCGGCTTCAGCGCCCTCCAGCACGGGCAGCAGCACGCTGCGCAGCAGCTGCGCGCCGTCAGGCACTTGCAGCACAGTGCCGGCCTTGAGCCGTGCCATCCGGCCATCGGGAAAGGCCTGCGGATTGAGCTGGATGAAGGCCTGTCGCATCGCTTCAGGCTTGAGCGGGCTGTCGGCCATGGTTTTCTGGATCACGCGGTCCAGGCTTTCACCCGCGGCGACCTTGTGGCTGCGGCCCGACAGCAGGGGTGGCAAGACCTCAGGCGCGACCGGGCGACTCGCCACGTAAAAAGCTGCGGGGGGAGTGGCTGGAGCTGGCGCTGGCGCGGCGACGGATGGCATCACCGGCATCTTGGCCGCTTGCGGGGGCGTCGGCGCGGGGCGGGGCTCGGGGACTAACACCAGGGCGGGCGCCGCGGGCTTGGCATCAGCCACCGCCATGGCGTCTGAAGCCAGGCTGAGCTGGGGAGCGGCCAGCAGCCATGCCGCCGTGCCGAAGACAACAAAAATGGTGTTGCGGTTCATGAAAGTCCCTTGAGTCTGTTGAGCGTCAGGCGTAGTCAGGTGGTCAGGTGGTCTGGTTGTGCGTGGTCATTCGCCCAGAGGCGACTCGACCCGCCAGGCGCGCCAGCCTGCCTGGACAGGTCGGGACGGGCCGGCCAGTATTTCCAGCTCCGCGTAACGGGCATGGACTTTCAAGACCTTGGCCAGCACCAGCTGTTGCGCGACGCCCGGCGTCAACACCCGTTCCGGAAAAGCCTGCGAATCGGCCAACAGCCATTCTTCGCCAGCTTGCACACCGGCCAGCGCGCCAGCATTGATGCGCAAGGCGCCGTTGGCGATGGGCAAGATGCTGGGCAGCACCGGCTCACAGGCAAACTGCGCGCTCAAAGCCTGACTCCAGCGGTCCAGCAAAGCTTCCACCTGGGCGCGGCCGGCAGGGCTTAACTGCGGCGCTCCCCATTGGCTGGGCTCGCGCAGCAGCGGCACATTGGCGCTCAAGGTCAGGGCGGTACGCGACTGTCCGCTGGCCTGCAGGCTCAGCGTGACGCGGGCCGTGGCGGTGCCAGGGTCGACCACGCCTTGCAGGGCCTGCAGCTTTTGCATCCAAAAGCTGGCTTCGGAGGCAGGCAGTTGAGGGCCGGGCAGCACCTGCAGCCGCGCCATCCAGGGCAATGGGGGCTGAGTGCTCGTGCCCAGCAGGGCTTGCTCGTAGGCCGAGCGCGGAGCTTGTAGCGCGTCCTTCACGCCCTCCCCCTCGGCCACCATGCGCCAGTTCGGTAAGTGGGATCGTTTGTCAGCTGCGGTCGCTTGCACCCCTGGCGCTTCGCCGAACTGCCCGACTGAGCCCGCCATCCGGGCCAAAGCCTGGGCCAGGGGCGCGTCGAGCGCAGACCAATGGCCGCCCACGGACACCTCAAGCCCGATCAGATGCCGCAGGCCGCCGCTTCGGGCTTCGCAGCTGCCGCTCGGCTTGGCAGGCAGCGCAGTCTTGATCAAGTCGCGCCGCGACCCGGGAGCGTCAGTCGCATCCGCAGGCAGGCTCAGCCGTGCCTGGGTTTGGCCATCACGGTCCCGCATATAAGACAGCACCTGCACGCCGCGCACCTGCATGCCCGACCGAAAGCTGCTGCTTTCATGCAGGCGCCCTTCGTTGTCCAGCCAGGCGACGCTTTCCACACGGGTCGCGCCTTCCAGCGCAGCTTGCAGCAGGCCGCGGCGGATCGCGTCCAGCCGTTCGTCCGCGCTCAGGCTGCGGGCCGGGGCAGGCTCCGCCGCCCGGGCCGGCACAGACACCAGCGCAACCAGCCCCCAGGCCAGGCCAGCAGCCAGGGCCCATGCGGTCAGGGGCGGCACACCGTGCAGGAGGGTGAATGGAAGGCGGGGCATCAAGTGGGGCGCAGGGTACGGTTAACGGGGGACAGGCGCGGCTCAGCGTGCGCGGGCCACGACCTGGTTCAGGTAAAGCGCGCGCAGGTCGCGCACCACGGCCTTGTCCAGGCTCAGCGTGGTTTCATAAGTGTCTTCACCGGCGGGCGTGATGCTGACCAGCACCGCGCCATAGATCACGCCTTCCACACGGGCGCGGAAGGTGTCGTTTTGCACCATCATGTCGGCCACCGTCGTAGTGGCGTCGAGTTGCTGGCCATAGACCTGCTCGGTCAGCGAGCGGTAGGCGTCGAGCTTGGAGGCGCGAATGGCCATCAGGCGCTGCTGGGCTGGGTTGCGATGGGCTTGCACGCTGATGACGGCATAACCGGTGGCGCTCAAGGTTTCGCGTTTTTCCACCAGGGGCGCATTCAGCGCGGCGGCGTCATCGGCTGCGGCTTTCACGGGCACAGCCGTTTGGCAACCCGCCAGGCTGGCGAGCATGAGCGCGCCGCCGAGGGCCATTGGCCGAAAGTTGAACAGATAAGTCATGGGCATTCCTTGTCAAAGGCGAAACAAAACAAGAGTCACTCAAGACTCAAGGGCCGCTGAGCTGGGCTCATTACGCAGTCCTGCCCCCTGTAATCGGCAGCAAGCCGACAAGCTTGAGGCCAGCAGAGAGCGACAGCGTTGGAGATGCGACACATTGAAATCGGTAAAAACAGTAATGATTTGATTGTTTGTGTAAGATTAAGCTACCCCCGCCTGTGGGACAAGCCCTCCAAAAACTCCTTGGCAGCCAGCCCTCCTTCCCCCTCCTACCTCGGCCGCAGCGACGCCGCGCGGTCTGTCCGCGACCTGGTCGCACGCGTGGCCGACTCCATGTCGACGGTGCTGGTGACGGGCGAAAGCGGCACCGGTAAAGAGTTGGTGGCACGGGCTCTGCATGACGAATCGCTGCGCCGGGCCGGGAATTTTGTGCCCATCAATTGCGCGGCCATCCCCAAGGATTTGCTCGAAAGCGAACTCTTTGGCCATCGCAAAGGCGCTTTCACGGGCGCTGTGGCCGACCGCATCGGCCGCTTTGAGCTGGCCCACGGCGGCACCATTTTTCTTGACGAGATCGGCGACTTGTCGCTGGACATGCAGGTCAAGCTGCTGCGCGTGCTGCAAGAGCGCACGATAGATCCGGTGGGCGGCATGAAATCCGTGTCAGTCAATGTGCGCGTGGTAGCCGCCACCCACCGCGACCTGGAAGCCGAGATTGCCGCCGGGCGCTTTCGCGAAGACTTGTATTACCGCCTGAACGTGCTGCCCCTGAGCACCTCCCCGCTGCGCGAGCGCGCTGAAGACGTGCCGGAGTTGCTGGCCTTTTTTGCCAAGCGCTTTGCCGGCAAAGGCCGCACGCCCATCAGCTTCAGCCCCGATTTCATGAGCGCCTTGCAGGCCTACGCCTGGCCAGGCAACGTGCGCGAACTGTCGAATCTGGTGGACCGCTTCAACACCTTGTTCACCAGCCAGGAACTGGCGCTGGACACGGTGCCGGCCAAGCTGCTGCCCAAAGGTCTGGCCGCCTTGCAGGCCGAGCGCTGCCAGGCCGCGCCCGCCCGCACCTTGCGCCAGGCGCTGGAACAAAACCAGGCAGTCAAAAATGCCAGCGCTGCCGACTTGGCCCAGGCGCTGGGCATTGCCCCGCCTCTGGCTGACACCATTGACACCGCTGACGGCTTTGTGCTGGCTGACTACCCTGCCCTGGCGGCGGCTGCAAGCACCGCAGCGGCCAGCGAAGAGACGACCAACGAGGTCGAGGACATCATCATGCTGGCCCAAGGCATGCCCGTGCTGCCGCCCAACGGCGTGTCGCTCAAGGACCGCCTGGCCGATATTGAGCGTGACCTGATCTCCCAAGCGCTGTTGCGCACCGATGGCAACGTGTCGCAAACGGCGCGGCTGCTCAGCCTGCAGCGGACCACGCTGATCGAGAAAATTCACAAGTACGCGCTGCGCCCCACGGGCCCGGCGAACGCGGCCAACGAAGCCAGCCTCGCGGCCTGAGGTTAACCGCCCTCGGCGCTGAAAGTTGCGCCCTTAAATACCTTCAAAAAATGAAAATTCTTAAAAAATTTGGCATGGCCTTGCTAGTCTCGGTTTTCTTATTGATCGCTGCTTTTTATGGGAAACGATACTACGAAAATAACTATGACTCGATTGAAAATATCCTGCCATTAAAACATACGATTCCGCGAGTGGCCCACGCGGGTGGCGGGATCGGCATATCGACATACACCAATAGCCTTGATGCACTAAATGCAAATAAAGATAAGTTTTCGATTTTTGAAATTGATCTAAACTTAACAGCCGATAATAAGGTGGTCTGCATTCATGACTGGAACCAGAGTGCCACGTCAGCATTTGGAGTTGATTTCAAGACTCCACCCACTTTCTCAGAGTTCACTGGGCTTGTTAAAAATAGTAAGCACTGGAAAAATTGCACACTGGAAACGCTTGTTGACTGGCTCGAAAAAAATGACAACAAGCTGGTCGTTACTGACATAAAGACGAATAAAGATTTTGAAAAAATTATCGAGACAATTAGCCGGGTTCATGCTAAAAATATCGATAGATTTATTGTTCAGATATATAAGCCGGAGCAGTATGAGACCGTAAAAAATTATGGCTTCACCAAGATAATAATGACTCTCTATAAGTGGCATGCAACAGATCGAAAAGTCATCGATTTTGCAGAAGTACATGATTTGTTTGCTGTAACGATGCCTTACTCAAGAGCGTGCAATCTTGCATCGAAGCTGAGTCAAAGAGGGATTCCCACTTACGCCCACACCATCAATGAGGAAATCGACTTCTCGAAGGCCAGGAGTTGTGGCGTGACTGAAATCTATACCGACTATTTATCTGGTTAGCCGGCTCTTGAGAGTCGTATCAGCGCATCAAGGTTTTTCGGCCGGCGCGCGCGGGTAGCTCACCATGCGGTCGCGGTTGCGTACCGCCGCGGCAGCAGCAGCCGTGGCAGCAGCGTCAGCCGTCTGGCGCTCGCGCTGCAGGCGCGCCTGAGTTTCAAGTTCACGGCGCACGGCACCGGTATCTCCCACCGCGCCTTGCAACCCCTGCATCTGGCTGGCCATGCGGTTGAGCGCGGCCGCCTGGGCTTGCAGCCTTGCATCCAGGGCCTGCACCTGCTTGACCATGGTTTGCGTCTTGCCGTCGAGCTGGGCTGCAGTGCGCTCCGGCACACCTTCGGAGCTTTTGATGGCTTCTTCCAGCCGCGTGTCAATCTTGGCCTGCAAGCCCGCCGATGCCTCTTGCTTGGCCAGCAGTTCGCGCAGCGCGTCCTGCACAGCGCCCACGCTTTCCATGGAGGCGTCCATGCCGACCACGCGCTTGCCCACGGCCAGCACCATCTCGTCAAGCTGGGCAATGCGCGACTGCATGCGCTGGCCCATGAAGGCGAACACGCCAACCGAGCCGACCATCAAGGTGCCAGCGACGATCAGAAGGGCCACCGACAGGTTGCGCTGCATGCGGTAGGACGCGACCAAGTCGCGTGAGGCCTGGCGCAGGTCGCCACCGGCCGTGGCAGCCAGACCGGCCGCGCGGGTGGCCAGTTCAGCCGAGTCCATCATGGCCAACTTCATGTCGGTCATTTCTTCGGAGTCATTGGAATACAGCGCGGCCAGCGGATCGTGGGCCGGCGCGGGTGCGCTGGCCATGCCGGTGACGGGTGAGGACGTGACGGCAGGCGCAACAGAGGGTGCGACGGTGGGCACTTCTGGGGTGGCGGTGGCAGTGGCGGTCATGAGGTCTCCTGGGCTTTTCGGTCGCGGCCCATTGGGGTCGGGTGCAGGGTCTGCGGGGTCAGCGGGGTCAGCAAATAGGGCATGGGCTGCATGGGAATCAGCGCCGCGGCCGCTCAGGCGCTTCAAGTGCGTCGAGCTGGACCCGGACCTTGTCGTTGGCGATCTTGAGCTTGACCACTCGTGCAGGGAAATTCATCTGCGCCATCACATGCTCTGGCGGCGGCTGCGGCGCAAGGGCTGGCGTCTCGAAGGCTGGCTCGGCGGCAACCAGTTCGGCTGCTGCGGCTACAGCGGCTACAGCATCTGGCAGCGGAACGGGCAGCGGAACGGGCAGCTCGGCAATTTCAATGATCTCTTGCGGCTCTGCGGCCAGGGCCTCGGGCACTTCAAGCCCGGCGCGTGCGCTGGCCGGCGGCGGCATCTCGGGGTCAGACCGCAAAGCCGGCTCGGCTTCTGGCACGGCCACCATGTGGTCGCTTTCGCTGCGCGTCACCAGCGGACCTTCGGCCGCAGGGGCAGCGGCGCTGGCCTCTGGCAAGGCGACCATGTTGTCGCTCTCGCTTCGGGTGACCAGTGGGCCTTCGGCGTTCGGCTGGCTGGCAGCGGACTCGGGCACGGCCACCAAGGTGTCGTTTTCAGCGCGGGCGATCTCGGGGCCGGTCGCCGGCTCGGCGGCTTTGGCCTCGGCAGGCGGCACGGCCACCAGGTGATCTTCTTCGTGTCGGCTGACCACCGGGCCTTCAGTGGCGTCTTGGGGCAACGCGTTGTCGCTGGGCAGCGCCACCAGGGTGTCGCTGCTGTCGCGGCTGACGATGGGTCCTTCGGTGTCTTCGCTGGCGGCTTCGTGCAATGGCTCGGGCACGGCGGCCCGGGCATCGTTTTGCTTGCGCTCCAGCACCGGGGCTTCTGAATCGACGGCAGGCGGCTGTTCGTCTGTTGGCGGCAGCGCGGCCATGTGATCCTGGTCGCTGCGCAGGAGCACGGGCGCATCAGCGGCGTGCGGCTCGTCAGTCTCCGGCAGCGGCTCGGGCAGGCTGGCACGGTGGTCTTGCTCGACGCGCTCCATCACAGGTGCCTCGGCTTGCTGCGCTTCAGGCGCGGCCGGGCTTTCTGGCAAGGCGATGCGGTGCTCGGGCGCTGTTTGCTCCGCCACGGGTGGCGCCGCGTGTTCTTGGTCCGGCTCGGCTTGGGCCAGGCTTTCGGGCACAGCCACGCGGGCGTCGTCACGCGCTGCTGGCTGCGGGGCCAGCGCTTGTGTGTCATGCGCTTGAGGCGTTGCTGGCAAGGCGACAGGCAAGTCGGCGGCCTCGTCGCTGGTGTCCGCGCGCGGCAAATCGCCCTCCAGACTCTGGACATCGTCCTGAATGCTGCGCTGCTCCAGCAAAACGCCTGCTTCAGGTTCGCTGTCCGAATGAAAGGCGGCTGGCAAGGGGGTGGCGGTGTCCTCTTCCTGGGCGTGTGCCGCAACGGGCGGCGGCAAGTCAGGCGCTGCGGGCGCCGCGGTCGGTGCAATGCGGGGGGTGGCCTTGAATTCGGGCGCAGCTGGCGGCGGGGGTGCCGGGTCTTCGCCAGCCAAGGTGTTGCGCACGGAATGCTCGCCCGCGCCGGCCTTCTTCCCGCCTGCAACCTTGCTGCCCTGCGACACGCTCACGCTGTGCGGGGCATTACTGCGGATCAGGTCCGGTTCACTCATCGTCGAGACTCCTGGGATTTGGGGGCTGCGGGGGTGAATTGCTCGCGCATGCTGCGGGCGGTACGAACCCAGGCATCAGCCGGCACGCCTTTGCGCGCGGCAAAGGTCGTGGCTTGCGCACGCGAGGTAAAGGGGCCGGACACCACCGCGAAATAGGCCAGCTTGTCATAGGGGCGGTAGAGCGCGACGATGCGCGCGTCGGCCAGCAGGGGCACGCTTTGCTGCCACTTCTGGGCGGCCTGGTAGCTGGGCATGGCAGCGTGCTGCACGACCCAGGTGCCAAACGGCATGGGCTGGATCCAGGCCTGACCCGCCAGAGCCTCGGCAGGTGGCTCGACCTCGACAGACTCCACCACCTGCTTGGCCAGCACGGCAGGCGCCGGGACCGCTGCAGACGCTGCGGACGATGTAGAAGCCACGGCCAACGGCGAAGGTGCGGTCACCGCCAGCAGCGCATCAGATACAGGCGCGGCAGGCAGTGGCGCGGACGCCGCAAGCAGTGCCGGCGCAGCAGATGGCTCGGATGCGGCCGGCGGGATGGCGACGGCAGGTTCGGCACTGGCAGCGCTAGCGGCGCTGGCGGCACTCGCTGGCGCAGGTGCGCGGACCGATGTGGCCAGGCTCAAGGCCCAGCGCTTGGCCATGTCGAGCCGGTCCAGCGTGAAGACAGAGGGATGCAGCCAGGCCGTGATGCCCAGCGACAAGGCGGCCAGCATGAGCAAGATCAGCAACCAGCGCAAGAAGGTGCGCAGGCGGCCTTTGACTCCCTTGCCTGCGGGCTTGGTCTTGGACGCCTTGGCCTTGCCAGGCTTGCCTGCCCTGCCGTCACGCGGAGCCTCGCCCGCCGCAGAAAACTTGAACACGTCAGCCGCCTTGCCCGCTGCACCGGCACCGGCAGCGGCTTGAAAGCCCAGCGGGTCGATGCCGGCCGGGTCGGCCTCAGGCGCCGAGCCTGCGGCAGAAGCGTCGATCTTTCGGAGCAGATCGCGCACCACGCCCTCGCAGCCGTCTTCGCGCCCTTGGGCCAGCATGGCCTGGGCTTGCTCGGCGGTGGGCGCTTCAATGTCCCAGCGCAAAAAGCGCCGGTCCAGGGTGTCGAACACGCGGCGACTCTGCACGCTGGGGCCCAGCAACAAGACCACCCGAATGTTGGCGCCCGGAAAGTTTTGCACCAGACGGGCCAGCAACTGCACCTCATGGTTGGCCAATGCGCCAGCGTCATGCACGACCCAGATGCGGGGCGGCTCGGCCTGCGCGCCGGCTTTCATGGCCTCTTCCACCGACAAGGCGGACACGGCGTCATTGAAGCGGTTGATCATGGCGGTGGTGTCCGCCGGAAAGTACAACTCGGGCGGGCTTTGCGGGGCGCTTTCGCGCAGGCGTGCAATCAGGATGCGGCTGTAGTGGTCCAGCGCGGCGTCGTGCGTGCTTGAAATCGCCAGGCTGCGCCCATCGCGCAGCAGGCCGGCCACGCAGCCTTCCAGGCGCAGGCGGTCGGCCGACCGGAAATACAGGGGAGGCAGGCCGACGGCGTCAACGGCAGCGCCAAGGGATGGCTCGATCATGCGCGGCGCTCCTGGGTTTATTCGGGTTCACCACGCGCGTTAAAGCGCATGGCCGGCGGCACCTTGGGCTGCGGTCTGGCCATGGGTTCGACGCCGGGGCGCACTTGCGCCAGGCTGAACAC
Organism: Polaromonas sp.; assembly: GCA_040400945.1. GTDB lineage: Bacteria > Pseudomonadota > Gammaproteobacteria > Burkholderiales > Burkholderiaceae_C > Polaromonas. Next base: position 64,730 of record JBBAPG010000004.1, read on the forward strand.
ATAGGCAATGACCGGGGCCACAGCGTGGTACAGGGCTTCAGGAATCGGGCGGTCGACTTCGGTGGTGAAGTACAGGGCACGCGCGAGCTGCGGTGAGGAAAAAATTTCCACACCATTCAGGCGCGCTTCTTCGCGGATGCGGGCGGCCATGTGGTCAGAGCCTTTGGCCAGCAGCATGGGCGCGCCGTCAGACGTCGGGTCATACGACAGCGCAATGGCAAAGTGCTCGGGGTTGGTGATGACGACGTCGGCGTTCTTGACGTTTTGCATCATCCGGGAGTTGGCCATCTCGCGTTGGCGGCGCCGGATCTGCGCCTTGACCTCGGGCTGGCCTTCCATGTCCTTCATCTCGTCCTTGACCTCTTGCTTGGTCATGCGCAGACGCTTGATGTGCGACCACTTTTGGTACGGCGCATCGATCAGGGCAATGATGACAAGGCTGAGCGTGAGCCACAGGGCCGCGCGAATGATGAGTTTGCCGGCCATGGCCAGCGCCGGCTCCAGCGCCATATTGCCGGCCTGCAGCAGCTCGACCATGTGCTGCTCCATCAGCCACCACAGCACCACCGTGACCAACGTGAATTTGGCCAGGGACTTGAGCAATTCGACCGCTGCCTTGGTGCCCAGCATGCGTTTGATGCCTTCCATCGGGCTGAGCTTGCCGAAGTTGGGCGCCACGCTTTTGATGGAGAAATGAAAGCCGCCCGTGACGCCAGAAGCCAGCACAGCCACCACGGCCGTGACGACCAGCACCGGCAGCATGAGCAGCAGCGCCTCGAGCAACTGGCTGGCAAAAGTGGCTGGCAGCAGCGTGGGGGTTTCCAGCGTCTTGCGATCAAAGTTGAAGCTGGACTTGAACATGGCGGCCAGGCGTGTGACCCAGATGCTGCCCATGAACAGCAGCGTAAGCACAGCGCCCACCATCACAGCGGCAGCGGGCAGCTCGGTCGAGCGCGCCACCTGCCCGTCTTCACGCGCCTTTCTAAGGCGCCGCGCTGTGGGTTCTTCGGTCTTGTCCGATCCGCTGTCAGACATGACGCGCCTCCAGGTTCAGAGCCCATGCCACAGCTTGCATCATGGCAAACCCACCACCGCGCGCAGCTGCAACAGGCCTTGCAGCCACAGCCACTGAATGCGCGAACCAATGCTGGCCAAAGACAGCGTCAACACCAAAAAGCCGACCACGATGGTGGCCGGCAAGCCGACGGAGAAAATGTTCAGGCTGGGCGCAGCGCGGGTGACCACACCCAGCCCGACGCTGACAAACAGCAAGGTCACCATGACCGGCAAGGCCGTGAGCAAGGCCCCTAAAAATATCATCGAGCTCCAAGTCAGCAACTGACCCCAGGCCGCCTGGCTGGCCAGGGGCTGGCCAATCGGCATGCTCGAAAAGCTCTCCAGGATCATGGCCAGCAACATGCCGTGGCCGTTCAGGCTGACAAAAATCAGCGTGGCCAAAATCAGGAGGAACTGGGAGATGACGGGCACGTTGCCCAGGTTCGGGTCGATCAGGCTGGCCATGGACAAGCCCATCGAATTTGAAATCGCCTGCCCGGCCACCACCACGGCAGCCACCACGATTTGCAGCATCAAGCCCATCATGAGGCCGATGAGCAACTGGTTGCCGATTTCAAGGATGCCGGCGGGCGACAGCGGATCAATCACAGGCCAGTCAAACATGGGCGCGACCATGACGGACAGCGCTAAGGCCAGCAAGATGCGGATGCGCGTGGTGACAGCCTGAAGCGAAAAAATAGGCGCGGCCAGCAGCAAGGCCGAGATGCGCAGCATCGGCCAGAGCAAGGCGTAAAAACGCTCGACGATGTCGACGGCCGCGATGTTCATGTCAGGTGAACAAGCCCGGAATGCGCTGGAACAAACCGCGCGTGTACTCCACCAGCATGGCGATCTGCCAGCCACCCACCACGGCCAGCGTGAGCGCCATGGCGGCGAGCTTGGGGATAAAACTCAGGGTGGCTTCATTGACAGACGTGGCCGCCTGGATGATGCCGATCACAAGACCGACGGCCAGCGCCATGCCCAGCAAAGGCGCAGAGATCAGCACGGTCATCCAGAGCGCCTGGTTGCCCAGTTCAACGACGGTTGCGGTGTCCATATTTTGGCTTTCTCAAGAGGTCACGAAACTGGCTGCGAGCGATCCCATGATCAAGCCCCAACCATCGACCAGCACAAACAGCATCAGCTTGAAGGGCATGGAAATCATCATGGGCGACAGCATCATCATGCCCATGGACATCAGCACGCTGGCCACGATCAGGTCGATCACGACGAAGGGGATGTAGATCAAAAAGCCGATAGTGAAGGCGCTTTTGAGTTCAGACGTGATGAAGGCCGGCACCAGCGTCATGAAGGGCACGGTCTCGGGGCTGATGGGCTCGCCCTTGCTGGCGATCTGCATGAAAAGCGCAATGTCGTCGCCGCGGGTTTGTAGCATCATGAATTTGCGAATGGGCGCTTCGGCGGCGGCCAGCGCCTTGTCAAAGTCCAGGCCGCTGTTCATGTAGGGCGCGAGCGCGTTGTTGTACACGTCGGTCAGCACCGGCTGCATGATGAAGAGCGTGAGGAAAAGCGACAGACCCACCAGCACGGTGTTGGGCGGCGTCTGGCCAGTGCCCAGCGCCTGGCGCAGCAGCGACATCACGATGATGATGCGCACAAAGGACGTCATCATCAGCAGCAGCGAAGGCAGCAGCGTGAGCGTCGTCATGAGCGCCAGCAGCTGCAGCGTCAGGCTGTACTGCTGCCCGCCCTTGGCGTTGCTCACATTGAGCAAGGGCATGCCTTGCGCGAATGCCTCCGCAGGCAAAGCCAGCAAGGCCATGCCGCCCAGCAAGGCGGCGGCAAAAAGCCATTGTTTGAAACCGAATTTACGCACGGTCAGTCTCCATGTCGGAGGCATCGACCTTGAAGGCCGTCCATTGACCCAGCGCCGTGATCTGCGCAGGTGATATGCCGACCAGTACTTCACGGCTGCCCACGCGCACCAGGGCGATTTTTTGGCGGGGGCCGACGCTCACGGCCTCGATGATTTGCAGCTGGCGTGCAGCGCCGCCGGGACGCAAGGCGCCTGACTGCAGGCGCTTCAAGCCCCACAGCAAGCCGCCCAGCAAAGCCAGCACCAGCAGCAAGCTGCCCATGAAACGCAGCATGTCCATGCCCGAGAGTCCAGCAGCCATGGTCAGAGGTTCTTCATGCGCTCGGAGGCGGGCACCACGCGCGTCAGGCGAATGCCGTAGCGGTCATTGACCAGCACCACCTCGCCCTGCGCGACCACGGTTTTGTTGACCAGCAAGTCCAGCGCTTCACCGGCAATGTGGTCGAGCTCGACCACGCTGCCCTGCGTCAGGCGCATCAGGTCGCGGATCTTGATCATGGCGCGGCCTACTTCGACAGACAGCGTGACGGTGATGTTTTGCAACACGTCCGGGTTGATCTGCGCAGTGCCACCCAGGGTGGGGTCTTTTTCAAAGGTGTTGTCAGTCATGTTCGGTCCTGGGGGTTCATTGCATGCCGGGGATCAAGGCGCGTTCAATTTGCACGGCGGTCTGCGTGCCCAGCGCGCCCACTTGCACGTCAAAGGCAGGCACGTCATTAATCAGCAGCCGAGCGAGCTCGGGTTTCTTGAAATACAAAATGTCGCCCACTTCCATGTTTTCCACGGTCCTGAAGTCGCCATTGAAAGAGGCCAGCTCCACGCGCATTTCCAGGCTGGCGCTGTCCACGGCAGCACCCAACTCGTCGCGCCACTGGTTGTCAGACTCTTCGTTGCCGTCGCCGGTCTGCACGCGGTTGCGCAGCAGTTCGCGCACGGACTTGAGCGATGAATACGGGTAGACCAGGTCCACGAAGCCTTGGGTGTTGGGGCCGCTTTCAGACTCGAAGCGGGTCAGGATCACCAGGTCGTTCTCGTCGGCAATCTGCGCGAACTGCGGATTGATCTCGGAGCTCACCAGCTCGAAATCAATCTCCATCAGCGGCGACCAGGCTTCCTTGAGCGAGCGGAAAAACACGTTCAGGATCATGTTGATGATCCGCGTCTCGGTTGGCGTGAAAAGCCGGCCCGAAGGCAGCTGGCCCACACCACGGCCAAAGCCGCCAAAAAAACTGTCGAGGGAACTGAACACCACCACCGGGTCGATCACCACGATGGAATAACCGCGCAAAGGGTTCATGCGCACCACATTCACCGACAGCGGTGGCTTGAGGTCCTTCATGTAGTCGCCAAAGCGCACGATCTGCACGCGGGTCGGGCTCACGCGCGGGCTGCTGCGCAGCATCTCGACCAGACCCAGGCGGAACAGGCGCACAAAACGCTCGTTGATCATGTCGATCGACGAGACGTTCACGCCCAGGCTGCTGTCCTCGCTGGCCAGGTCGTGCTTGCGCACGCGGGCCGAGGTGTTAAAGCCCGTGTCAACGGCAATGCTGCCGTCGCTCACGCCCTCGGCCAGTGCCGAGAGTTCTTCTGCAGAAAGTAAATTGGTAGCCATCAGCAGGTCTTGCTCAGGTCGTTCCTGCGGATCACTGCACGATGAAGGACGTGAAATGCACGTCCTCGATGCCGCCGAAGTCTTCGGCTTTTTCAAGCATGGTGTTCATGGTGTCGCGCACGCGGGTGGCCAGCTCTTTGCGGAATTCCGGCTTGGCCAGGTCAGCTTCAACGGTCTGGCGCATGGTGTCCATGACCACGGAGCGCAGGGCGAACTCGTGCTTTTTCACGTTGTCAATCACGCGCTGGTCGTAGCGGGTCGAAATGGCGATCTGCACCGACATGACCTTGCGCGAGCCGGTCAGGTTGACCAGGAACTCACGCTCGATCTGGTAGTAAGTGGTGTCAAAGCGAGTCAGCTCGGGCGACTTCTTGGTCAGCTTGCCGGGGGGGCCATCCTTGCCATCCTTGCCTTTTTTGTCGCCGTCTTTGCCGCCGTGGCCATCAGAGGCTGCGGCCCCGTGGCCGTCTTCCTTGGCTGCATCGGCTTCCAATTGCTGTTCGGCAGTCAAGGCCGGCTTGGGCGCGAAAAACCCCGTGAAAAACAAGGTGCCCACCACCGCGCCGGCCAGCAAGACCAAGGCCAGCAGCACCGCCACGATGATCAGCAAGATCGGCTTTTTCGGCTTCGGTTCGCCGGTTTCAACAACTTCATCTGCCATGGCACACCTTCTTCATTCGGTTCGCTAAAAAACGCATTCAGGCCAACACATCCCAGTCACTGTCGCTGGCCCGCTTGGCGGAGGAGACTGTCAGGGCGGGTGCCTCGGTGGCACCGGCCTTGTCACTGTCCCCACTGTCCCGGCTTGCCTTGGGGGGCGTCGCGGACTGGGGTGTCGGATTTCCGCCAGGCTGGCCCGCGGAATCCCCGTTCACCCACACATGAGCAACTGTCGTGCCTGACTGGGCCAGACTGTCGCGCAGCTTGGGCAGACCTTGCGCGATCAGCTCGCGTGTCACGGCGTTGTCGCTGCGGAAAACCGCATCCAGGCCGCCGGCACGCATGTCGAGCTCCATATCAATCCGGCCTAGGCTGGCAGGGTTCATGCGCATTTGCAGCTTCCACTCGCCACGCTCTATCTGGGCTTGCAGGCGCTGCGCCAGGGCTTGGCCCAGGCGGTCGGCCAGCTGCTGGTAATGCTCGGCCCGCACGCCAGCCTGGCTGGCAGGTGCCGCGCTGTCGGTCGGCAGCGCCAGGCTGGCAGCGGCGCGGCGCCCGCCTTCCAGCGCAGGCAGCGTGCCGGCGGTCGGGGCGTCGCCCGCATCGGGCGTCAAAGCGGGCTCGTCCGCGGCGGACGGGTCGCTGAAAAATTCGCGCATGTCCAGCACCTCGGGCCCATCGGTCATGGCCTGGGCTTGCAGCTGGCCCCAGGCGACCGCCTGGCCGCTGCCGGCCAGGCCCGCCAGGCGCTTGGTCAAGGCGGCAATCGCTTCACGCGGCATTTGCAATTGCAGACGCAAGGCCTCGGCCAAGGTGTCAGGCGCGCCGGCTTCGGCGGCAAGGGGGGCGGTGGTGGCTTGTGTGCCTGCGGCCTGCTGGCTGACTTGCCAGCTCATCGCGCTCAGGCCCACAGCGCCGGCTTGCGCCACCAGGGCGGCGGCCCCGGCAGACACCGTCAGACCGGCGGCGCTGGCCTCCGAAGCGCTGGCAAGCAGCGGGCTGGTGCCAGGGACGGGGCCCAGCAAGCTCGCGCCCGGGGTGACCATCGGCAAGCCAGCACCAGGCGTGGCGCCCAGTGCCCAGGCAGCAGGCACGGCCGCCCCTGTCAGCAGGCTGGCGCCGGCCTGCCCTGCCGCCGGGACGTTCAGACCCATGGCCGTGCCGCCAAAAAGCATGGCCAGCGTGCCGTCGTCCAAACCCTGTGTGCGGGCAAAAGCCATCAGGCTGTCGGCGTCAGGCACGGGCGTGGCCGCAGTGATCAATTCAAGCTGCGGGCTCAGGGCGACGGCCTGCAAGCCGGCCTCAGCCAAGCCTGCAGCGGCAAGGTCTTGCCGCCCGGGCTCGTCACGCAGGCCGCGCAGCAGGTCGGCAAAGTCGGCCCCGCGCAGCTCGGCGCCGGACGGCGCAGCCCCGGGTGCCGCTTGGCTGGCGGCGCCCCCCAGGGCGGAATTAGAAGAAATAGAAAGGTTGGCGTCCATGTGTTTCAGCGTCGGAGCGGTTGGTCTGCTTGGCCCCCAAGGGCCGGATACACCACTCTTTAGCAATAAGCGTGACCGGAGAGGTCTTGCCACCCGCTTGCCGGGTGTCGGTTCGGCGTGGCACAGACATTGCAATCACTGCCGCTGAGCAAAGATTTTAACGATTTTCACGACATAAACGAGCGCAAGCCCTCATGAACACTCTGACCCTGTCAGGTATCCGACAGAACCTGTCGCGCTTCAACTTCACTGGCCTGAGCATTCCGGCCCTGGTGCTGTTGATCATGGCCATGCTCGTGCTGCCGCTGCCCGCCTGGTTGCTGGACGTTCTGTTCACCTTCAATATCGCCTCAAGCGTGCTGATCATCATGATCGCCATCAGCACCCGCAAGCCGCTGGAGTTTTCATCGTTTCCATCGGTATTGCTGTTCGCAACCATGCTGCGTCTGGGCCTGAACGTGGCCTCGACCCGCGTCATCCTGGTCAATGGCCATGAGGGTGAAGACGCTGCCGGCAAGGTGGTTGAAGCCTTCGGCCACATCATCATTGGCGGCAACTACCTGGTGGGTTTTGTCATTTTTGCCATCCTGATGATCATCAACTTTGTGGTGGTGACCAAGGGTGCCGGCCGTGTGTCTGAGGTCAATGCCCGATTCACCCTGGACGCCATGCCCGGCAAACAGATGTCGATTGACGCGGACTTGAACGCCGGCGTGATCGACCAGGAAACCGCCAAAAAGCGCCGCGAAGAACTCTCGCAAGAGTCCGACTTCTTCGGCTCCATGGACGGTGCATCCAAGTTTGTGAGCGGTGACGCGATTGCCGGCTTGCTGGTCGTGATCATCAACTTGATCGGCGGCCTGATCATTGGCGTGGCCCAGCACGACATGTCGTTTGCCGAAGCCGGCCGGGTCTACACCCTGCTGACCATCGGTGACGGCCTGGTGGCGCAGATCCCTTCGCTTTTCCTGTCGCTGGCCACCGCCATCATCGTCACCCGTGTGACCACCTCCGAGTCGATGACCGAGCAGGCGACCAGCCAGCTGTCCAACCCCAGCGCGCTCTTTATTTCAGCCAGCATCATGGCCGTGCTCGGCCTCGTGCCCGGCATGCCGCATCTGGTGTTTTTGCTGCTGGCTTGCGGTTGCGCCGGCATTGGCTACATGGCCCTGCGCCGCAGTCAGCCGCAAGTCGGCCAGCCTGGCCGGCCTGGGCAAGCCGGTGCTGCAGGGGCTGCAGGCGCCGCAGCTGCCAGCGATGGCGGCATTGAGCAGCCCAAAGAACTGGACTGGGACGACGTGGACCAGGTCGATCTGATCGGCCTGGAAATTGGCTACGGCCTGATCCCCCTGGTCAACCCGGACGCTGGCGGCCAGCTGATGGCGCGCGTCAAGGGCGTGCGCAAGAAACTCTCGGTCGAGCTGGGCTTTCTCATTCAGCCGGTGCGCATTCGCGACGCCCTGAACATCGACCCCGACACTTATCACATCGTGCTCAAGGGCGTGGTGCGCGGCAAGGGCGAGATCCGCGTGGGCCGCGAGATGGCCATCAACCCCGGCCAGGTGTACGGCCAGCTCGAAGGCATTGCCTGCAAAGAACCGGCCTTTGGTCTGGACGCGGTGTGGATCGACCCATCACAGCGCGACCATGCCCGCACCCTGGGCTACACCGTGGTGGACGCTGCCACCGCCGTGGCCACGCACCTCAATAAAGTGTTGCGCGACAACGCCGCAGACCTGCTCAGCCATGACGAAGTGCAGCAGCTGCTGGACAAGCTGGCCGCCAAGTCGCCCAAGCTGGTCGAAGACCTGGTGCCCGGCAAGCTGTCGCTGGGTGTGGTCACCCGCACGCTGCAAAACATTCTGGGCGAGTCGGTGTCGATCCGCGACATGCGCACCATCGTCGAAGCCCTGTCTGAAGCTTGCACACGCACCCAAGACCCGGACCAGCTGACCTCCATCATCCGGCCCAAGCTGGGACGCATGATCGTGCAAGGCCTGGTGGACGACAAGAACAGCCTGTCAGTGATCACGCTGGACCCGGGCCTGGAACAACTGCTGCACAACGTGCTGCAACAAAACGGCAACCAGAACATGGTGCTGGAACCGGGTTTGTCGGAGCGCTTGTTCAGCGCGCTGCGCGAAGGTGCCCGCACCGTCGAAGAACTTGGCCACCCCGCCGTGCTGGTGGTGTCCCCGGCGATCCGCCCCTGGATGTCCAAGGCCGTGCGCTTTCGGGTCAATGACATGACCATCCTGGCGTACAGCGAGATCCCTGAAGACCAGATGGTCAAAGTGATTCACACCGTGCAAGCCGAGACCCGCAACTAACGCTTTATTGCCCCGAATTTTCTCAAGACCGACGCCATGCAACTCAAGCGAATCCTTGCCCGCGACTCACGCAGTGCCACCGACCAGGCGATTGCCCTGTATGGCGCGGACGTGCTGATCATCTCGAACCACCAGGTCAATGGTCAGACCGAACTGGTGGTGGCCCTGGACGTGCCCAGCGCCGCCCCCGCTGACCTGCGCGGGCTGGGCATGGTGTCTGCGCCGTCGGCCAGCACCGCCGCCCTGCCCCGCGCCGACTTGCTTCAAGCCAAGGGCGGCGCGGCCAATTTTCTGGACGCTTTGCGCCAGGCCGAAAAAACCAACGCCAGCGACGCGTTGGAGCCCAGCGGCGAGAGCCAAGCCAAAGCCCAGGACGCGCGTGACTACCTGCGTGGCCGCGAGATCGTGGACCTGGTGCGCGACGAGCTGGCCAGCCTGCGCCGTGAATTCCGCCTGACCCAGCAAACCGCCAGCTGGCAGCAAGGCCTGCAACTGGCCGAGCCGGTGCGAAGCCTCGCCCACGTCATTGGGGAAGCGCCCATGCCCCAGGCACTGCGCGCCCTGATGCTGGACACGCTGCAAGATCACGCCACCGAAGAAGCCGCCCTGAGCGCTTTCAAGTCGGTGCTCGAACACACCCTGGCCCGCCCCGACGCGGCTTTGCCCACGCAAGGCGTGCACGTGATGGCCGGCCCTTCGGGCGCAGGCAAGTCTTCGATGGCTGCACGCCTGGCCCGTCATGCCGAGCAAATGCACGGCGCCGCGCAAGTGGCCTTGATCAGTTATCACGATGTGCGCGCCGGCGCCTGGAGCCAGATGCAGATGCTGGCCGCGCAACTGGGCGTGGACTGCTTCAGGGCAAGCGACGCGGCCACCCTGGCCCTGCTGCTGAATGAACTCACGCCCCGCCGCCTGGTGCTGATCGACACGCCCGGCGTGCAAATGGCCGAGCGCCTGGCTGAAGTGCGAAGCGTGCATGCGGCAGCGCAATTTCACGCCGTTGTGCCGGCTGACGCCTCCAGCGCCACCTTGTCGCGTCTGCTCTTGGCCGGCGCTGAAAAATCAGGCAGCGCTGCGCATTTACAGCACTGGGACAGCCTGCTGGTGAGTAAGCTCGATGAGTGCACCCAGCCTTGGCCCTTGCTGCATTTTCTGAGCAATAATCCGCTGGTTTTGGCCGGTGGCAGCGACGGCGGCAGCGCCAGCGACCTGCTGCAGGCCAGCCCTGTGCAGCGCTTGGTGACCCTGGGCTTGGACCAGCTGGCAAATGCCTCGGCCGAGCAGGACTCGATGCCCAGCGCTGCAACTGGCTCGCCAGCCGATGCCGCATGGATAGCGACGCACAGTGCCGCTGGCACAACCCGCGCCTTCCTGGACTTCCAGGCCGCCTGAAACGGCTGATAGCCCCAGATATTTCCTGAAAGTGCGAATGATCAAGCCCTCCCGAACACAGGTTATCGGCATTGCCAGCGGCAAAGGCGGTGTCGGCAAGACCACCGTGTCCGTGAACCTGGCCGTAGCCCTGCAAATGGCCGGTCAACGCGTGATGCTGCTGGACGCTGACTTAGGCCTGGCCAATGCGCAGATCGCACTCGGCGCCCGCTGCGAATACAACCTGAGTCACTTTCTGAGCGGCGAAAAAACGCTCGAAGACATCATCGTCACCACCCGCGCTGGCGTGCGCCTGGTGCCCGGTGCCTCGGGCGTGCAAGACATGGCAGCTTTAGGCCCCGTGCAGGCGGCCAGCATCGTGCAGGCCTTCAGCGCGCTGACTGAAGAAGTGGACTTTTTGATCGTCGACATGGCCGCCGGCATTTCGCCTGCGGTGCTGGCCTTCATGGCCGCCTGCCAACGCCGTTTCATCGTCGTGCGCGACGACCCCTCGTCGATTGCCGATGCCTACGGCACCATCAAAGTGCTGGTGCAGGACTGGGGCCTGGGCGAGATTTACCTCATTCCCAACAACATGCCCAGCCAGCAGGACGGGCAGATCCTGTTCCAGCGCATCAACCAGGTGTGTGCCCGCTTTTTGAACCACACCATCAAGTACCTGGGCACGATTGAAAGCGACGAGCTGATCTTGTCGGGACTCAAAAAATACCAGTCCGTGCTGGAGTACGCCCCCGGCAGCGCTGGCGCCCGCGACTTCAGGCGTCTGGCCGAAGCCGCGCAGCAGCTCGATGCCGTGACCCAAGCCTCCGGCGGGCTTGAATTTTTTGTGGAAAGGCTGGTCCAGCAGACCTGACCCTCAACTTATGGCCGTCCACACCCGCCTTTATGAAGAAGTCCAGAACCAGAACAGCAGTGAAGCGCTGGTCATGGCCCACTTGGGCATGGTCAAGCGCGTCGCGCTGCACCTCAAAGTGCGTATTCCGCCCTTCATGGAACTCGACGAGCTGATCCAGGTCGGCATGATCGGCCTCTTGGAGGCCGCACGCGCCTTTGACCCGACCAAGGGCATTGAGTTCGAGGGCTTTGCGCACAGCCGCGTGCGCGGCGCCATCCTCGACGAAGTGCGCCGCCTGTCGTTTTTGCCGCGCTCGGCCGTCGCCTTCAACAAATCACACAGCAAGGCGACTGACGCCCTGGCGTCGGAGCTGGGCCGCATCCCCACCGAGGCCGAACTGGCCGAGCACGTGGGCAAAGACCTGGACGCCTTCCAAAAAGAACGCGGCCAGGCCCGCCGCTTTGAGACTTACTCCATGGAGGTCATGACCGACGAGGTCATGAACATCGCTGACGACAGCTCGCAGCAACCCGAAGTGATCGTGGAGCATGCGCAGTTCATGGGCGCACTGACCGACGCCATCGGCGAGCTGGCCGAACGTGACCAATTGCTGATGAATTTGTACTACGTCGAAGAGCTCAACCTCAAGGAAATCGGCGAAGTGCTGGGCGTGACCGAATCCCGCGTGAGCCAGTTACTGAGCGCCGTCGTGAAAAAGCTGCGCGGCACCCTCCAAGTCGAAGAACCCGTCGCCAAGAGCCGCCCCCGCCGCTGAATCAACTGATGCGCTCAAGTTTTCGGCTGGCACGCCGATACCTAGAGCGTCACAGTTGAAATATCAGGAGTCAGGCGATGCGAGTTAACTTCAAGGCAATGGAAAGCTACGGCGCTGGCAGCACGGCAACACAGGCCGTGGTCGCCAACAAGGTCGAGCTGATCCAGATGCTGTTTGACGGCCTGATTGAAAGCCTGATGACGGCCAAGGGCCACATCGAACACGGTGCCATCGCTGAAAAGGGCAAGGCCCTGTCCCGCGCCAACCGCATCTTGTTTGGCCTGCAAGGCGCACTGGACTTTGAAAAAGGCGGCGATCTGGCCTCCAACCTCAACGAGCTTTACAGCTACATCACACGTCGACTCTTGCACGTGAACATTCACAACGACGTGGACGCGCTGATGGAAGTGCACGGCCTGATGAACGAAATTCGCCAGGCTTGGCGCGATGTGCCAGCCCTGTTGCCAGCCCAAGCCAGCGTTTTGACGCATTGATTCTGGTGAATCCCACCCGCCCAAACGATTGGAACGATTGAGGCGTTAAAGTAGAGCTTGCTCAGCGCCCAAGTTGGTCAATGGCGGCCGTCGGCGGGTCGCGGTCAGCTTGTCTGGAGAATGTAGATGGTCGGTCTTATCGGTATCGTGGTTCTGTTTGGATGCGTCTTCGGGGGTTTTATCCTCGCCGGCGGCCACATGGCGCCCATCATCAAGGCCGCGCCCATTGAAACCTTCATCATTGGCGGCGCGGCTGTCGCCGCCATGTTGATCGGCAACAGCATGGACACGGTCAAGGGCGCCTTTGGCGGCTTTGGCAAAGTGTTCAAAGGCCCCAAATACAAAAAAGATGATTACTTGCAAACCATTTTTGTGGTTTCCAAGATCATGAAGACGCTCAAAAGCGAAGGGGCGGTGGCGCTGGAAGCGCACATCGAGAACCCTGAGGCCAGCGCCATCTTTGGCGAATACCCGGCCCTGCTCAAAGACCATGACCTCTTGCACCTGATCACCGACACCATCCGCCTTTTGGTTGTGTCGTCGAGCAACCTGAGCGCCTATGCGGTTGAAGAAGTGATGGAGCAATCCATCAAGACTCACCACCACGGCGCCCTGAAGCCTGCCGAAGCGCTGGCTTCGATGGCCGGTGCCCTGCCCGCTCTGGGCATCGTGGCTTGCGTGCTGGGTGTGGTGAAAACCATGGGCGCGATTGACCAACCTCCAGCCGTGCTGGGCGCGCTGATTGGTGGCGCGCTGGTCGGTACTTTCCTGGGCGTGTTCTTTGCCTATGGCCTGGTCGAGCCCATGGCAGGCCGACTGAAGCAAATCATTGACGACGAAGGCGAGATCTACAAAGTCGTCAAGCAGATCATCATCGGCACCATGCACGGCCACCCCATGCCGCTGATCATCGAAGCGGCGCGCGTGGGCATCAGCCACCACAACCAGCCGTCTTTCGCCGAGGTCTTTGACGGCCTGCGCGGTAAATAAGCATGGCTGAAGCAGCCGCCGCAGCCCCGGAAGCTGCTGAAGCGGGCTCCATTGAAGGCGCCCCTCCCCCCACGCCTGCGGCACCAGCAGCTGACGCGGCGCCGGCGCCGCTGGCACCGGTCATCGTCATCAAGAAGGTCATTGACGACGGCCACGGCGGCGCCCACGGCGGCGCCTGGAAGATCGCGCTGGCCGACATGATGACCGCCATGATGGCCTTCTTTTTGCTGATGTGGCTGCTGGGCTCGACCAGCGAAAACCAGCGCAAAAGCATTGCCGACTACTTCAAGCCGACCTCGCACAGCAATGTGACCATGGGCCAGCTGGCCGGCTCCAATGGCATTCTGGGCGGCCGTTCCATCATTGATCCGGACGGCTTTCCTTTTTCGGCCAAGCAAACCTCGACCATGGAGCGCGTCACGCCCAAGTCCGAAGGCGGCCCGACCGAAAACGATCCCTCGCCCAACAGCGACACCCGCGCCAACCCTGACCAGGTCTCGGAAGAGGCGAAGAAAAAAATCGTCGAAGAGGCTGATCAAGCCGCCTTCGACAAGCTGGAAAAAGAGCTCAAGGAAAAGCTCGAGCAGAACCCCAAGCTGGAAAACATCAAGGACCAGGTCAAGTTCGTGCGCGAAAAAGACGGCCTGCGCATCGAAGTCATCGACAAGGCCGACTTCGCGATGTTTGGCTTGGGCACCAACAAGCTGCAGCCGCGTGCCCAGGCCTTGCTCGACGAAGTCGCCAAGTCGCTGGAGACCATGCCCAACAAGCTGGCGCTGCGCGGACACACCGACAGCGTGGCCTTTGCCAACACCGACGGCCGCAACAACTGGTCCTTGTCGGCAGAACGCGCCGAGACCACCCGCCAGGTGATGGAAAAGCGCGGCGTGGCCACCTCCCGGTTTGCACGCATTGAGGGCGTGGCGGACACCGCCCCCTACAACACCAACGACCCCAAAGACCCTCGCAACCGCCGAATCAGCATCACAGTCCTCCACCGGGACTGAAGGTTTGGGCACCTTCGGTAACACTTGTGCTACTTTTGCACAGGCACAGCAGTTGCCCGCAGCACGCATTTGCGGTGAAAATCGCGCCAACTCATCTAGCCACGGGCGCCTGTCCCACGTGCAACTGGCCCAGCGACTGACATGCCTGATAACTCCACGCCTACAGAGCCTTACCATCGCTACACACGCCGCCACGTACTCGGGGCGCTGCCGGCTTTGGCCGCTGTCTCCAGCGCAGGGTTTGGCGCAACAGCGCAGGCACAGGCCGCCCCGCGTGGCGCACCCGTGCTGATAGGCATCGACGGCGAGTTTGGCCTGATCAACAGCACATCGGCCCAGGCCGTTGAGCTGGGATGCCGCATCGCCATCGCGGAAATCAACAAAGCCGGCGGCGTGCTGGGCAGGCCGCTGGAAGTGGTCACCCGCGACCACCGCTCCATTCCGGCGCGGGGCATCAAGAACATCCGCGAGTTGGCCGAAATGAAAGACCTGGTGGCCGTCCTGGGTGGCCGCTTCAGTCCGGTGGTCATTGAAGAGCTACCCGTGCTCAAGGAGTCTCGGCTGCCCTTCATCGCCGTGTGGTCGGCCGCCGACATGATCGTGGACAACGACACCCGCCCGAACTACGTCTTTCGGGTCTCGCTGCGGGACAGCCTGGCCATGCCCTTCATGATGGCCAGCGCCCAGCAGCGTGGCATCACGCAAGTGGGCCTGCTGCTGACCAACACCGCCTGGGGTCGCAGCAATCTGGCCGCCGTCGACAAATACGCCACCACCCATCGCACGCCAGAAGTGGTCGAAACCGCCTGGTACAACTGGCAAGAGCGCTCGCTGGTGGACCGCTACCTCAAGCTGCTGAATGCCGGCGCCAAGGCCATCGTGCTGGTGGCCAATGACGACGAAGCGGCCTTGCTGGTGCGTGAGGTAGCCGCCTTGCCCAAGGAAAAGCGCATTCCCATCATCAGCCACTGGGGCGTGACGGGTGGACGCTTCTTCAAGGAAGCCGGGCCTGCGCTCAAAGATGTGGATTTCACAGTGATCCAGACCTTCAGCTTTTTCCAGGCTCGCAAACAGGAGCTGGCCCGTTTCATGGCCACAGCCAACGAGCTGGGCGTGCAGAGGTTCGAAGACATTGAAAGCCCGGTGGGCGTGGCCCATGCGTACGACGCCGTCCATCTGGTGGCACTGGCCGTGCGGCGGGCGGGCTCGACCGACCGCAGCGCCGTGCGCCAGGCACTTGAAAATCTACCAGCCCACCAAGGCCTGGTGCGCCGCTATGCACCCGCCTTTACCGCCGCGCGCCATGAGGCGCTGGACTCGAAACAGCTACTGATGGCGCGCTACCGTGAAGACGGTGTCGTGGTCCCTTTGACCTTGACATCAAATTAGGACGCTCCGGATTGTTCTCCCGCGCAGCCCTCCCCAAGAGCCTGACTCACCGCTTCGCGCTGGCGGCTGCCGGCTTGGCCGCAGGCGCTTTGCTGCTGACCTCGCTGGCGTCCTGGTGGCTGTTGAACCGTCAACAGGAAACCGCATTGCTGGAGCTGGCCGCGCGCGAGCGGCAGTTTCATGCGCAGGCCGTCGGCCTGAATCTCACCGCGCTCGCAGCCCGCATGTCAGAGGTGGCCAGCAGCACCATTCTGGCCACCGGTCTGGTGGACAGCACCGGCAAGGAAACCTACTTGCAGCCCTTCCTGGCAGGGCTGCGCCAGGTCAACGGGATTCCGGTGCAGGTGCTTTTCACCGACTTTGAGGGCGGCGAGATCGCCAGTAACAACGGCCAGTTCAATGCCGAGCAGCGCGCCTGGTTGCGAGAGCAGCTGAAGCTTGGCAAGCCGGCCTCGGCCATTTTCAAAAGCGACGGCAAGCCCGAGCTGGTGGCGCTGGAGCCACTCATTTACCCGCGCACGCTGACGCCCGAGGGCGGACTTTTGTACAAGGTCTCGCTGGATGAGGTGCATGTGCACAAGCAAATGAAACTGCTGTGGGGCGCGGAGCTGCCTGCCGACCAACGCCAGACCAGCCAGGTGGGTGCGCCACCGGTGTTTGAGTCGCTCGGGTTTCGCATTGCCGGTACATCGGCCTCGACCGAGACGGCTGAGGCGCTGACGCCGCAATACCTGCCCATCATCTTGCTCGCCCTCGGGCTGTTTGCAGCCGTGGTGCTGGCGGGCGCCCGGCTGGCCTTGTTGCTGACGCGCGACCTGCGGCGATTGCAGACCTTTGCCAGCGATCTGGTGCGCGACGGTTTGAGCCAGGAGCGCGTGCAGACCCGCGGCACCGAAGAAGTTGCCAGCTTGTCGACGTCGATCAACAAAATGCTGGACCGCCTGTACGAGCAGCGTCAGGCCCTCACCCGCGAGCGCGAAAAGCTGATGGACCTGGCGGACGCACTCAAGCGCGCCGACCGACGCAAGGACGAGTTCGTGGCAATGCTGGCGCATGAGCTGCGCAATCCGCTGGCGCCCATCATGACCGGCGCGGAAATGCTCAAGCACGCCCACAGCCTGGACCCTATGGTTCAGGACACGGGCCGCATCATCGGCAACCAGGCCCGGCACATGGCCCGCATCATTGACGACTTGCTGGACATCTCCCGCATCACGCGCGGCCAGGTCACGCTCAAGTTGGAGACCATCGACCTGGCCAGTGTGGTCGCCGTCGCCATTGAGCAGATTCAGCCTTTGATCTCTTCGAGCAAGCATCACTTCAGTGTCGATGTGCCCGCCGGGCCCCTGCCGGTGCGCGGTGACCAGGCGCGGCTGGTCCAAGTGGTCAGCAACTTGCTCAACAACGCCGCCAAGTACACCGCCGAAGGCGGCTACATCGACTTGCGCGCCGCAGAAGAAGACGGCGAATGGCACCTGACCGTGGGCGACAACGGCAGCGGCATCGACCCGGACCTGATGCCCGAGATCTTTGACCTGTTCACCCAGGGCGAACGTTCGTCAGACCGGCGCCAGGGCGGCCTGGGCCTGGGTCTGGCACTGGTCAAGAGCCTGGTGGCCATGCACGGCGGGCGGGTCACCGCAGAAAGTCCAGGCCTGGGAAGTGGGTCGCGCTTTCATGTCTACCTGCCCTGCGCTCCACTCAAAGACCTCAAGCAGCTCACCCTGCCCGTGCGGCACGAAGACAAAGCTGCGCCGGATGAGCAAAGACTCAAACTGCATCTGGTGGACGACAACGTGGACGCCGCCCAGACCCTGGCCATGCTGCTGGAGATGGATGGCTATGAGGTCAGCGTGAGCTACAACGCGGCGAGCACGCTGGCCAAGGTCAAGGACTACGCCCTGGACGAAGCGCAAATTCCCGACGCCTTCATTCTGGACATCGGCCTGCCTGACATGGATGGCACCGACCTGTCCAGGCGCCTGCGGGAGATTCCGGCTCTGGCCGGGGTCACGCTGATTGCGCTGACCGGTTACGGCCAGGGCGCGGACCTGGCCCGCTCCATGGCAGCCGGCTTTGACCACCACCTGGTCAAGCCGGTGGACTATGCGCGCCTGAGCGCCCTGCTCGCCCAGCTGCCCTCCAGGCAGCCTAGCCCCTCACCTTCACCTTCACCCGCAACTGTCTGAGCGCTGAGCCGGCCATGCCGGCCCCGCCACTCAGGTCGCTCAGGTCTCGAAACGCTCGACCTCGCGCCGGGTGGCGTCGGCAATTTTGGACAACTCGATCACGGTGGCCGTGATTTCCTCGGAAGCGGCGGCATTGCTGCGGGCAATGCTGTCGACGTTGCTGAGGTTGGCGTTGATCTCTTCAACCGCCGCGCTTTGCTGCTCAAGCGCAGCCGCAATGCGCTGCAGCATGGTGTCGGTTTCGCGGGCTGCGCCTTCAATGTTGGTCATGTCTTTGTTGACCTCCATCACGGCGGCCACGGCGCGGTGCGCCTCGTCCACGGCCTGCTTGACCAATGCCGCGATTTCCTGCGAGCTTTCAGCGCTGTTGAGCGCCAGCTTGCCCACTTCATCGGCCACCACCGCAAAGCCTTTGCCATGCTCGCCGGCGCGTGCGGCTTCAATGGCGGCATTGAGCGACAGCAGGTTGGTCTTGTTGGCGATTTTCTCGATCACTTCCGTGATCTTGTTGATCTTTTCGGAGTTGGTGGCGATGTTGTTGACCACCTGCACCATCTCTTGCATCTTGCTCATGCTGGCGCGCACCGAGTCGACCGACTGGCGCGACTGCTGGCTGGCGAATTCGGTATTGCGCGAGACCTCGGACACCGAACTCACCGTTTGACGAACCGCCGTCGTGACCTGGCTGATGGCGTGCGTCTGGTTTTGTGCGCCGTCTGAAATCTGGCCGATCGCGTTGCTGGTCTCGCTGGACGCAGCGGCCACCTGGCGCGTATTGCTGTGAATGACCAACATGGCGCTGCGCAAGGCGTCGAGCGACAAGTTAACGTTGGTTTTCAGGGCTTCCAGATCGCCCTGAGCGGCCACAGTGATGCGCTCTGTGAGCTTGCCGCCAGCCACGCTGTTCATCACTTGCGTGATGTCCTGGAACACCGCTTGCTGAGAGTCGATGCTGGTGTTGATGTTGTGCTTGAGCGCCTCCAGATCGCCCTTGGCAGACACGGTGACGCGCTCGGTAAAGCGGCCCTTGGCCACAGCGTTCATCACCTGCGTGATGTCCTGGAACACCGCTTGCTGCGCCTCGATGCTCTGGTTGATGTTGCGCTTGAGACCGTCGAGGTCCCCTTTGGCGGCCACCGTCACGCGCTCGGTAAAGCGGCCCTGGGCCACAGCGTTCATCACTTGCGTGATGTCGCGCAGCGTGGCGTCCAGCGAGGCCTGCATCTCAGACACCTTGGAAAGCAAAGGCGAGGAGCCGCGCGTGTCATGCTGGCCGCGCGCACTGAAATTGCCTTCACCGATCTGCCCTGCCAGGTCAGCGACCAAGGCGGACTCGACCGCTTCGCGGCGCAGGATCACGGCCATGAAAATCAGCACGATGGCCTCGAACACCACGTAGGCGGCGTGCAAGATGATGATCCAGGGATTGATGGTGCCGGACAGCAGCTGCACGCCACCCAGGCCACCGGCTTGCATCAGGCCAAAGCCGACGTGATGCACAGCGATCAGACCGGCGGCGGCCACCACAGGGCGCCAGTCACGGTAGTAAAGCAAGAAAGCCAGCAGCGTGAAGATGCCGAAGTGCGTTTCTGACATGCCCTGCGTTTGCTGGATCATGAGTGCCGCAAACACCATGAAGGCCGAAGCACAAGCCAGACGAGATGCCAGCGAGCCCGGTGCCAGCCGGTAAATGATGAGCGGCACCAGCAAAGCCGGCAGGCCGACTGCCAGGGCCACGCTCCAGCTGCCATTGAAGGCAGCAACGCCCAGGCAAATCAGCAGCAAAAAGCCCAGTGTGCCCACCATCAGGCGGTCTGCGCGTGCGCGCAGGGGCTGGAGGATGTCCTCGATATTGAGGGGCATGTCGCCCGCTCCTGTGTTCGTCATGGCCGTGTCCTGCAGATAGCGTTGATAGCGTTAAAAATTTCGGGGTCGTTCATCAGGTACCAGGCCAGCATGCCGCCGCTGTAAAGCAGCCAGACAGCCAGCAAGGACCAGGCACAAGCGCGTAGCCGGGAGCGGTCAGACTTGACCTGCGCCCCGGACGCGCCCGGCGTGCCTGTCAAAAGCGATGGCATCTCAGGCCATGAATTTGTCGACTTCGCGGCGTGTCGCGTCCGCGATGCGTGACAGCTCCACCACGGTGGCGGTCATCTCTTCAGACGCCGAGGCATTGCTGCGGGCGATCTTGTCCAGGCTGGTCAGGTTGGCATTGATCTCTTCGACCGCGGAGCTTTGCTGCTCGAGTGCGGCCGAGATGCGCTGCAGCATGCTGTCGGTCTCATGCGCGCCCTGCTCGATTTGCATCATGCCTTGGTTGACCTGCTTGACCGTGGCCACAGCGCGGCTGGTTTCTTGCACGGCTTGCTGCACCAGACGCGCAATTTCTTGCGAGCTTTCGGCGCTGTTGGCGGCCAGCTTGCCCACTTCTTCAGCCACCACAGAAAAGCCCTTGCCGTGTTCACCGGCGCGTGCCGCTTCAATGGCCGCGTTCAGTGACAGCAAGTTGGTCTTGTTCGCGATTTTTTCGATGACTTCGGTGATCTTGTTGATCTTCTCGGAGTTGGCGGCAATGCTGCCAACCACTTCGACCATGAGTTCCATTTGCTTCATGCCGTCGCGCATGATGACCATGGATTCCTGGGACTTCTGGCTGGCCACCACGGTGTTGCGCGAGACGTCGGTCACAGAGGTCGTGGTCTGGCGCACGGCGGCGGCCAATTGCGAAATCGCATGCGTCTGGTTTTGCGCACCGTCTGAAATCTGGCCAATCGCCTGGCTGGTCTGGTTGGACGCCGCGGCCACCTGGCGCGTGTTGTTGTGGATGACGGACATCGCACTGGTCAGGGCCACCAAAGAGCTGTTGATGTTGTTCTTGAGTACGTCCAGGTCACCCCGGCCCGTGACACTGACACGCTGCGACAGGTTGCCGCGAGCTACTTCGCCCATGACCTGGCCGACGTCGCCCAGCATGTCGCGCAGGGTCTGCATGGCGTGGCTTGCTTGCTCGATGGCGCGGCGGTATTCACCCTGCGCGTCCGATTCCACACGCGCCGAGAAGTCACCATTTTCAAGCGCCGCCATGGCCATGCTCAGGCTTTGCATGGTGTTGTGGATCGCGTCAGCGGCGCTGTTCACAGCGGTCTTCATGCTGCCCAGATCACCGCGAAGGTCGGTCTGAATACGCAAGTCAAAATTGCCAACGGCCAGCGCGTCCACCACCCGGTTCACATCGCCAATGGCTGCTTGCTGGGAGTCCAGCATGCGGTTGAGCGCCTGGGCGGTCTGGCCCACTTCGTCGGTGCTGTCGTTTTCAACCCGGTGCGAAAACACGCCCGTGGACTCGATCAAGCCCACCGTGGCGCGCATGCGCTCCAGCGGCTGCGTGACAGAGCGAACAATCGACAAACCAGACCAGATGCCCAGGATCACGCCGGCGATGATCATGCCGATGCTCAGGCGGCTGTTGAATTCGTAAGCGGCTTCGGCCTTTTCAAATTCTTCCTTGGCTTCGGACAACTGCACTTCCATGAAATTCGAGAACTGTTCACTGATCGGGTCGATCGTGGCGTAAAGAGGGCCGACGGTGAAAGCCGTCAGGGCTTCCATGTCTTTCTTTTCCAGGATGGCGCTGAACTTGTCCAGCTCGACGTCCACCTTGACAAACGACGTCAGGATGCCGTCGATCATTTTCTTTTCTTCGCCAACCATGTCTTCAACCGGATGGGCCGCCCATTTTTCGATGATGGTCTTGCGCGCTACCACCAGGTTCTTCTGCGCTTCTTCCCAGGTGATGTTGCCGTTGCGGGTCTTGTGCGCGGTGTCCACGATGTTGACCGCATACATGTCCGCAATGACCTTGAGGTCACGCAGGTGCACCAGATGGTCGGTGTAGACAAACTTGAAGCTGTCAATGCTGTGGCTCATGCCGCGCAGGCCGGACAAACCCACCACGACGGAGACGATGCTCATCATGGCAACCAAAAGCATCAGTCTTGCGTTAACCGAGAAATTTTTCAACATGATGGAAGGCTCCGGCAAAAGGTCTTGAAAACTGGAAATAGCAAAAACAGGGGATCAATCAACAAATCAATCAAGGCGGCTCGGCCATTTCGAGCTCGGCATCCGACAGCGTTTCGTCTGCCGCGGGAAGCGCGGCAAACAAGGCGGGGGCCAGGCGGTTGCGCAGGCGGTAGATCTGCTGGCCGGCTGTGGCATCCACATGGATGGCGTCAAAGAAAACAAGCGTCTGCTCAGGCAAGCGCGGCAGGGCTGACCAATCGCCAGCGCGCAGCTCGCGCAGGCGCAGCACCTCGTCCACCTTGAGCATCATGGGCCGGGCACCAGGCACATCAGGCTGCGGCGTATAGACCACGCCCATGCCGGGCGACTCTGAAGGACTGCCCAAAAACTCGCCCAGGTTCAGGCTTTGCAGCACCTCGCTGCGCCATTCGCAATGCGACCCGCCTCCTTCGGCAAGCGCGTCCAGGCCCAGGATCTCATGCACGCTCAGGGCGTCCAGCAGAAGATGGATCTGGCCCGCGCGGACCTGGAGGTAGATGGCCATGTCAGTAAGTCTGTCAGTCGGCCTCGACGAGCGCTACGGTCCGCTCGGTCTTGAAGTTTTCAGCCAGCCGGTAAATGGCGGCAGCGTCCAGGATCAACACCACCCGGCCATCGCCCAGAATGGACGCGCCGCCCACGCCCGGCAGGGCTGACAGGCGCGGATGAATGTCCTTGGTAAAGAGTTCCTGGCGGCCCACGAACTCGCTGACCGACACGCCCAGCGTGCGCTGACCGTCGGACAGCACGACCACGAAGCGGTGCTCGTCGTCAGCCTTGGCTTCAAAGCCCAGCAATTCATCCAGCCGAACGATGGGCAAGAAATTGCCGCGCAGCAAGATGGCGGTGCGGCCCTTGACGGTCTGCACGTCAAAGTCATTGACCTCGATCAGCTCGGCCACGTAACGCCCAGGAATCGCCAGCGTCTGGCCCGAGGTGTTGACCAGCAGCACCTGCTGCACTGCCGCAGACAAAGGCATTTGCATGGTGAAGATGCTGCCCCGGCCCAGCTCGGAGTCCAGCACAATATTGCCGCCCATGCGCATCACGTTGGTACGCACCACGTCCATGCCCACGCCCCGGCCCGAAGTTTCAGTCACCACTTCAGCCGTGCTAAAGCCCGCGCGGAAGATGAACTTCAGAATCTCGTCGCGGCTGAGCTGCAGGCTTTCGTCTTCCTTGATCAGGCCGCGCTCCACCGCTTTTTTGCGGATGCGCTCAGGATCCATGCCCCGGCCGTCGTCGCTCACTTTGATCAAGATGCGGCTGCCCTGCTGCTCGGCCTGGATGCGGATGACAGCCTCTTCCGGCTTGCCTGCGGCCTTGCGGTCTTCAGGCTTTTCAATGCCGTGGTCGGCGCTGTTGCGCACCATGTGCAGCAAGGGGTCGGCCAGGGACTCGACCATGGCCTTGTCGATCTTGACTTCCTGACCCAGCAACTCCAGGCGAATCTGCTTGCCCTGGGCTTGGGCCAGGTCGCGCACCATGCGCGGAAAGCGCTTGAACACCATCTCCACCGGCACCACGCGCAGGCCCATCACGCTGTCTTGCAGGCGCGACAAAGCGTCTTGAATCAGGCTGTCGGTTTCTTGCAAGCGGCGTGACTGCTCGTCGATGAGGTCCAGCATTTTCTGAAAATCAACGCCGCTGCCCTGAGTTTGCGAATCCAGATCCCGACGCAACTTGAGCGCAGCTTCGCGCAGGTGCTGGTCGGCAATCACGTGGGCCAGTTGTCCGCGCACCAGCACCATTTCACCGATCTGGTTCATGAACTGGTCCAGCATTTCGCCGGGCACGCGGATCACATTGGATGCGGCAGCGGCTGCTGCCGCAGGCTTGGGCGCAATCTTGCCGTCTGGCGCGGCTGCCACCACAGGCTTGACCGGCACGGCGCCCTGCGGCTTGCCCAGTTGTGACTTGAACTTGATCAGCTCTTCTTCAGGATCAATCGCTTTGAGCTCGGCCTCGACCGTGGCCTTGTCGCTCTTGCTGATGAACAGCATTTCATACCAGCTCTGGCCATTGACGAAAACCGAGCGGTTGGTAATGACGCTGCCGCGCTGGCTGACCCAGGCCAAAAACGCCCCGGCGGTGGACTCGGAAGACTCCAGGTGCGCCATGATCAGGTAAGCGTTGCCGCCCTCCTGAATCAACTCCATCAACTCGCGCGTGTTCTCGGACGACAGCAACTCGGCGAGCTCAGGCGGAATATTCAGATGCGCAACAAAGGCGCGAATGGCCTCGACCGGCGTGTCGCCAGCTTTGTCGTTACCCCAGAGGTAGTCCTTCATGCGCTGGTTCAGGCGCTGGTGCTGGGTCGGGTTGGCACCCTGCTCCAAAGGCTTTTTGTGCTTGCTGGCGGCCAGTTCGCGAATGAAGGCCAGGGAGTCGCGGGTGAGCTGGATCACCTCGCCATAAATGGCCAGCTGACGGCGCGCGGCGCGCGCATAGGCGTCCACGAACAGCAGCGGCAAATCCCAGTGCATATCGGGGAACAGCGAGGACATGTAGGCATGCACCCGCGAGAAATTCTGCGACACCAGATCGGCCAAATCTTCGTCGGCCATGTCGGCGCTGCTTTCCAGCGCGTCCAGGTTGGCGGCGATCTTGAGCAGCAACTGCTCCAGGTTGTCGCGCAGGGTGCGAGCCAGCACTTGGGCCAGCGATTCGCCGCCGAGGTCACTGCCGGTGGTCTCGCCCAGCGTCTTCAAGTCGCTCAGCAAGGCCACGATGCGCTCGACCAGCAGCTCTCCGCGCTCGGCGCTCAGGTCAGCGTCTGTCGGCAGGGCTTCCAGAATGTCTTGAATGCGGCGTGTGATACCGCCGTAACCGAGCTTGGTGGCGGCGCGCACCATCCAGCCCAGCGGGCGACGGATGTCGTTGGCCACTGCCAGGATTTGTTCGGCGTTTTGCTTGGCGGCAATCGATGTGGCCAGCTGCTCCAGGATGGGCAGGCCATTGCGCACGAGACGCAAGAAGATTTCCTGGTCATCCGGGCGGTCGTCGGGATTGCCGCTGGCCGCGGGTGCGGGGGCCGCTGAAACGGGTGCGGGCGCGGGCGCAGGCTTGGCCGGCGGCGCACTGACTGCGGCTGGTGGCGGTGGCGGTGGCGGTGGCGAAGGTGCGGATGCAGGGGGCGCTGCTGCGGGCGCAGCAACGGGCGCAGGTGCGGCTGCATCTCCACCACCTTGGGCGCGGCGGTAGGCCGCTTCCAGTTCCTTGGCCAGCTCGATGGGCTTTTCGCCGTCGGCGCGTTCGGTCACGGCCAGGTCGCGCAGGGTCTTGATCGAATCGAGCGAGCGCAGCAGCAAGTCGACCGTGGGCTTGTCCAGCGTGGTGACGCCTTCGCGCACCAGGCCCAGCAAATCTTCGGCGCGGTGCGTGACCGACTCCAGCGCCGCCAGCTCCATCACACGGCTCAGGCCCTTGAGCGAGTGGAAGGCGCGAAACAGCGTGGAGATTTCCTCGCCATTGAGCTCTGTGCCGTCCGCCTTGACCAGCAAGGACTCGATGCCCTCAATATGCTCTTCCGTCTCCACGGCATATTGAGCCCATATGGTCTCGATGAAATCGTCAGACATCTGCGACTCCGGCTCAGAGGCCGAGAACCTTGCGTGAAGCGGTCACGATCTCGCTGCCCTTCTTGGCATTGAGGTCAAGGCTCATGGCGCCGGACGGCTTGGCGATCACTTCAGCAGCGCCAAGCTTGCGTGCTTCCAGGGCTTGGGGCGAGCCGGTCTGCGCCACCGACGACACGATGATCACCGGCACGTTGCTCAAAAGGCGCAGGCGCTTGAGGCACTCGATGCCGTCCATGTGCGGCATCTCGATGTCCAGCAGCACCAGATCAGGATTGAGTTCCTTGATGTTTTGCAGTGCCTCAAGACCATTGGTGGCCTCGCCGATCACGTTCAAGTCCGGGTCCGCCGTGATGATGCCTCGCAGCAAAGCGCGCATGACAAAGGAGTCGTCAACGATGAGGATATTTTTCTGGGTCATGGTGGGGACTTCGGATCAAGCAAAAAAAGAAGGGAGTTTGGTGGGCGCCGTCTGCCCTGCCATACGAGCCAGGCGGGCGCCCAGCTCTTGCGGATTGAGAATGGCGGTGGACAGGCCCGCCTTGATGACAGAAGACGGCATGCCGTCCACGATGCAAGTCGTTGGCTCCTGGGCCAGCACGGCAGAGCCTTTGCGGGTCACGAGTTCTTCAGTGCCCTTCATGCCGTCGCTGCCCATGCCGGTCATGACCACGGCCACGGTGGTGCAGGTCACGCTGGCCGCTGAGCGGAACAGCACGTCAGCGTTCGGGTGAATGGGGGCGTCAGCCTGGGTGCGCTCGTACAGCATCAGGCGGCCCTGGAAGGGTTCGCGCACCACCGCGTCAGTGCCGCCCTTGATGATCACGACCATGCCGGGCTCGAGCTGCATGCCGTCTGTGCTTTCGACCACGTTCAGGCCGGTCTCGGCGCGCAAGTGGGTGGCAAAGCCGCTGGTGAACAGCAGGGGCATGTGCTGGGCCACGACCATCGGGCACTTCAGCGGGCCGCCCATGGCTTTGAGCGTTTGCGGCAAGGTGGCCGGGCCACCGGTTGAAATGCCCAGCACGATCAAGCCGGGTGCGCCCTGGTTTTCAGCCCTGCGCAGCGCCACGGGCTGCGAGGTGTCCACCGTGGACTGGATGCGTGAGGCGCCGCCCAAGGAAACGCGTGTGCGCTTCTTGGCCCAGAAGCGCAGCTTGTCGACCAGCTCGTCGCCGATCTTGACAATGTCCAGCTGGACGAAAGACGATTTCTTGGCGATGAAGTCCACCGCACCCAGTTCAAGCGCCTTGATGGTGGACACCGAATTGCGCTCAGTCAGGCTGCTGAGCATGACGATGGCCGTGGGGCAACGCGCCATGATCTGGCGCGTGGCCTCCAGGCCGTCCATCACCGGCATCTCGACGTCCATGGTGATGACGTCGGGCTTGAGCTGCTCGGCCAGCTCCACGCACATCTGGCCAGTGCGGGCCTCGCCCACCACCTGGATGTCGGCATGCGACTCCACCATCTTGCGAATCGCAATGCGCATGAAAGCCGAGTCGTCGGAAATCAGAAGGCGGATCATACGGGCACCCCGTTGCGGATGTACCAGGGCCCACCGCGCCCAAGCTTGCTGTCAAAGTACTGCGTGGTGAGCAGCTGCACCGATGCACCCATCACCAGCACGCCGCCCGGCGCCATCGCGCGGGCCAGCATGGTCTGCACAGCACGCTTGACGTCGTCGTCAAAGTAAATCAACACATTGCGGCAGAACACCAAATCCATACCCTGCACAGGCGGTCGGGTGTTCATCAAATTAAAGCGCTCAAAGCGCACGAAGTTGCGTACCCAGTCGCGGATGCGGTAGTAGTTCACGCCCTGCATGGCGCCGCCCGAAGGCATGTCGATGGTCTCGAACATGGCGCGCCAGTGCTGCGGCAAATTACGAAACGAACCCATGCCCAGGTCGCCGTACACGCCTTCGCGCGCGGTGCGAAGTGCCTGGTTGGAAATGTCGGTGCCCAGCACGTACATATTCCAGCTGCTCGACGGCGTGATGCGCCCGTCACGCACCTGCGCCTTGCCCGCAGCCTGCAGACCCTTGAGGCACATGTAGGCCAGGTCATAGACTTCTTCGCCAGTAGAACTGGCGGCCGACCACACCTGCAGGCGCTGCGCGTTTTCGCGCGCTGCAATCAGCGGCGGCAAGATCTCTGACGTGACCATTTCCATCAGGTCCGGGTCACGGCAAAAGTAGGTCTCGTGCACGGTCAAGTTCTCGACCAGCGATTGCCACTCGGGGTGCTCGGACGAGCAGGTGTTCATCGAGGTGACCCAGTCACGCAGGATGTTGACCGGCATGTCCTTCAAGATGCGCGCCAGCTTGCGCTCGACCAGGCTGCCCGACTTGATGCCAAAGCGCGACTCGACCCCGCCCATCAGCTGGTTGATCAGGCTGAGCTGGTTTTCAGCTTGCACCTTGTCCACCGAGGGCGAGCCTGCGGCCAAGGTGTTGTTGACGGACTTGCTCGCAACCACCGCGCTTTTCACCGCGGCCTGCATCTGGGCAATCAAGTCGTTGACGTTATCTTTGGACAAATGGGTTTCCCGGTTCAAGCGTGAGCCGCTCTGGACAGGGGCTCCAGGGACAAGAGCGAAATCAGTTCGCCATTGAGGCGGCCGACTTCAGTCAAATAGTCGTTTTCGCCCGTGCGCACGGGTGAAATGTCTTTTTCAGCGATCTCGATCACGCGGTCGACCTTGTCGACGATCAGCGCCCAGATCGCGTCGTGCACGCGCACCACGATGTAGGCCGCCTGGTCGGACTTGGCCACGCCCAACATGTCGCGCATGTCCAGCACGGGGGCTACGTCGCCCTTGATCTGCACCACGCCAGCCAGCGTGGAGTCGCCCTGCGGCAGTTCCACCGAGGGGCTGAACTCCTCAACCCTGTCGATGCAAGACAGCGGCAAGGCGCAGCGCTCGTCGCCCAGGCGGAAGGCCAGCAGGCGGCGCATGGTCTTTTGTTCGCGGTCCGACATGCTCGAGAGTTCCAATCCGTGTTCGTTGAGGTAGCGCCTGAAAAGGCTCATCTTTTCAGCCGGTACCAGCCCAGCGATCGAGATCAGGCCCGTCATGCGTCCCGCGCGCGGGCCCACACCCGTCAAATAGCCTTCGAGCTGGCTGTCGCCGCCGGCCACAGCCTGCACGTCCTCGCGCGCATAACGCTCGATGCCGACGATGTCGCTGACCGACACGCCCAGTCGAGCCCCGTCCACCGACACCACCAGCACAAAGCGCGGGCTGACTTTTTGCACGCGTTTGAGCATGCGCGCCATCGACAAAACGAGCAGCGCCTTGCCGCGCAGATCCATCAGGCCTTCGACCTCAGCGCTCGCGCCTGGCAGGGCCGTGAGCTCCTTGATCTCCACGATTTCCATCACGCTTTCCATGAGGAAGGCGTAGGTTTCGCCGCCGTCCTGCACGGTCACGGTCTGAATGTCGTTGCTGACCACGGTCTGGGCGGCGCCGGCGTCCGTATCTTGCGCACGGCCGAGCAGGCCGCCCCCGCCTTCGGGCACGCCGACAGGGTCCATTTCCTGCAAGCCCAGAGCAGCCTCATTGAGCAGCAGCACCATGCCGTCGGGCAGGCTGAACTCGGCCATCACGATGGCGTTGTTGCCAGGGGCGCCGCTCTCGTCGCTGTGGCTGTCCGTGTAGGGTTTGATCGCCTCAGGCTCAAGGTTGATCTTGTTGAAGACGCGGTCCACCTGCACCACGATCGTGTCCTGCCCGGCCGCCAGGACCAGCAAATTGCCCTCGGGGCTGGCAGAGCGCGCTGGCAGCCCCAGGCGCGCAGCCAGGTCCACCTTGAGCAACACCGAACCGGCCACATTCACCAGCCCTTCCACATCGGGCGGGGCGTAGGGCAAAGGTGTCAGCGGCAACAGGTCCAGCACCTTGATCACGCCTGCGGCGGAAAAGGCGAAGCGGCCCGAACCGATCTGAAACAGGACAAGTTCCATGGGCTTAGCCGATGATCTTGAAGCGGTCGATCTCGCGGCGGGTGGCATCAGCCACCTTGGAGAGTTCGATCATGCTGGCGGCCAGTTCTTCAGATGCCGCCGAGTTGGTGTTGGCGATCTTGTCCAGGCTCATCACGTTGCTGTTGATCTCTTGCATCATGCGCGTCTGCTCTTCAACTGCAGCCGAGATGCGCTGCAACATGCCACCGGTTTGCGTGGAGCTTTGCACAATGCGCTCCATGTCGGCGCTGACTTCCTGCACGGCGACCACAGCGCGGTTGGCCTCGGACACCGCTTGCTGAATCAGCGTGGTGATTTCCTTGGTGCTCTCGGCGCTGCTGGCGGCCAGCTTGCCCACTTCGTCTGCCACCACGGCAAAGCCCTTGCCGTGCTCGCCCGCACGCGCAGCCTCAATGGCAGCGTTCAGCGACAGCAAGTTGGTCTTGTTGGCGATCTTCTCGATCACGTCGGTGATCTTGTTGATCTTCTCCGAGTTGCGGGCGATGCCATTGACGACGTCGACCATCTGCTCCATCTTGCTGCGGCCGTCTTTGACGATGTCTGACGACTGCTGGGCCTGGCGGGAAGCTGTCTCGGTGCTGCTCGAAATGTCGTTCACCGCCTCGGTGGTCTGGCGAATGGCCGTGACCACCTGGCCGATGTACTGGCTCTGGCTTTGCGCACCGTCGGCCAACTGGCCAATGGCGGTGCTGGTGTCGCTGGCCGCACCGGCCACCTGCTGGGCGTTCTCGCCAATGCTGCGCATGGCGCCGGCCAGGGCGTCCAGCGTCTTGTTCATGTCGGTCTTGAGCTTGCCGAGGCTGCCCTTGCCTTCGGTCTTGACGCGTGAGGTCAGGTCGCCACGGGACATGGCTTCCATCACCTGCACGATTTCACCCAGCACGGCTTCCAGCGCCTGCGTGGCTTGCCGCGCGTTGTCCAGAATCAGCTTGTACTGGCCGCTTTCGCCCTGGTCGCGAATGGTCTGGTCAAAGTGGCCGTCGGCCAATGACAGCATGACTTCGCGCATGCTGCCCACCGTCTGGCTGACCCGGCGCTGCACCGAGGCGATGCGCTGCAAGATGATGGGGAACAGGCCTTTAAGGCCATTGGGTTGCGGCTCGCGTGCAAAGTCACCCTCGCCCATGCGGGCCACCACCGTCAGTGATTCACGGAACACGGCTTCCACCTGGTCAAGCACGTCGTTGACGCCCCAGGCCGTGGCAAACAGGCGGCTGCCCGCCGGAATGTTGACAACGCGTGACTCCAGTTGGCCCACGCTGGCGGTGCGCAAGACACCTTCGACCTGCGCCAGCAAGGCGGCTTCGGTGCGCATGCCCAAAAGGCAAGCCAGCCAGACCAGCAGCACCGCGCCCAGCGCAGCCCAAGCCAGTGCATCTGCGCCCGTCAAGACCAGCACATAGGCCGCCAAGGCCGTAGCAATGACCCCCAGCAGCCAGATGGCCGTGGCGGGGTTCAGCTCAAAGCGCTTGAAGCGAGAGAACCAGATCTTCATAGCTCTTGCCTTTTTCTTTCATAAACGAAGTCATCAAACGGGTGGACGCCTCGATGGCGTCGCGCGTGCCTGCGCGCTGCTCTTCAGCCAGCATTTGCCGGTACAGCTGGTCAATGACGACGAGGGCCTTGGGGTTGGCTTTGCGGCGCACCGAGTAGAAGCCCAGCACCGAACCGTTGGCATCCACCGACGGCGTGATGTTGGCCAGCACCCAGTAAAAGCTGCCGTCGCTGCAGAGGTTCTTGACGTAGGCAAAAATTTCGCGGCCATCCTTGATGGCGCTCCACAGCATGTGGAACACGGCGCGTGGCATGTCCGGGTGGCGAATCACGTTGTGCTGAATGCCGATCAACTCGCTCTCGTCGAGCCCGGAGAACTCGATGAAGGTCTTGTTGCCGTAGGTGATGCGGCCCTTGAGGTCGGTCTTGGAGACGATCAAGTCGTCTTCCCGCATCACACGCTCTTTGTTCGTGGGTGTTATTTTGAGTTTGCTCATTGCTTTTTGCTCTCAACAAAGAAGGTCTCGACCTGCCCCAGGCTCTTGACTTCGATCATTCCGCGCGGCTCCAGCTCAAAGTGGCCTTGCAGCAACTCGGCAGTCGATGACGACACATGAATTTTTCCGGCCTGGCCGGTGGACTCCATGCGGCTGGCCACGTTGACGGTGTCGCCCCACAGGTCGTAAGTGAACTTGCGAATGCCGATCACGCCAGCCACCAGGGCGCCGCTGTGGATGCCGATGCGCATGTTCAGCGCACCGCCCGTGCGCTCATGCAGTTCCTTGAGCGCTTTGACCATGTCCATGGCCGCGCGAGTGACGGCCAGGGCGTGGTCGTCGCGCGCCACCGGCACGCCACCAGCCATCATGTAGCAGTCGCCGATGGTCTTGATCTTCTCCAGACCGTGCTTTTCAGTGATCAGGTCAAAGCGCGAAAACAAGTCGCCCAGCAACTTGACCAACTCGCTGGCTGACATGGTGCGCGACATGGCGGTAAAGCCGACCATGTCGGCAAACAGCACGCTCACAGCGGGGCAGGCGTCGGCAATATGCTCTTCGCCCGCCTTGAGGCGCTTGGCAATGCTGCCCGGCAAAATGTTGAGCAGAAGCTCTTCGGTCTTGGCTTTTTCTTCGCTCAGCGCTTCGTGCTGGCGCTTGAGCTGGCGCATGCGCAGGGCGTCCTGGTCGCGCAGCTGCTTTTTGTCGACTGAGGTCGTGACGCGAGCGCGCAACAACACCGGGTTGAACGGCTTGGGCAGGTAATCCTCGGCACCGAGTTCAATGCAGCGCACCGCGTCATCAATGCCAGTGCCGCCCGAAATCACGATGACTGGCGGCCACGGATGGTGCGGCGAATCGCGCAGCACCTGCAGCACTTCCAGCCCGTTCATCTCGGGCATTTCCATGTCCAGCAACATCAGGTCAAAAGGCTGGCGGGCCAGCATCTCGATGGCTTCCTTGCCGTGGTTGGCTTCGGTGATGTCTTTGAGACCGATGGACTCCAGCGAGCGGCGCAGGCCCATGCGGATCAGGCGGCTGTCGTCCACCAGCAGCACGCGGGCGTGCTCCAGGCCACGCTTTTCGCTGGCCAGGTCAGGCGGCTCCACTGCCGTGGCGCCGCGCTCGATCAAATCTAGAGGCTTCACGGTTCAGCCGTCAGATTTCGGCCAGAAGCTGTGCCACTTTTTCAAGCAATTGCTTGGCATTGAAGGGCTTGGTCAGGCTGGCATTGGCACCCGACAGCAAGGCCGAGTCCAGGCCAAAACGGGCACTCACGACGCGGCTGCCGCCCGAAATCGTGAGGATTGGCACCAGCGGAAAGGTCTCGCGCAGCTTGGTCACGAAATCCACACCGTCCATGTTGGGCATCACCACATCGGTGATGACCAGATCCACGTTCGAGACGGCAAAAAGTTGCAAAGCCTGCAGGCCGTCGCTGGCTTCGATCACCGAATAGCCGCCGATTTCAAGAATTTCTCGTACGCCCTCGCGCAAAAGGTCTTCGTCGTCCACCAAAAGAATCGTCGTCATCCGTAGTCCTCAAAAAGCGCAGTACAGCCGCGTGCAGCCCGGGCGTGATGCCGGGCTAAATGGGATGCATCATAAACTGAAGCTCATCTTTTAAATGATATTTGCGGTTTAATCGCTGTCAATAAACGCTCTAATCGTATTTAACGACTCTCGAGCTCGCTCAAAATCCGATGAAACCGATACTTATCAAGCAGACCACCCTCCGTTTTGGCGCTCGGGCCGCTTTTTTCCTGGGGCTAACCCTGCCCTTTTTGCTGGCGTTGGTGGCTTGGTGGCAGTGGCGGGCGCTGGTGCAGTCGCAGGCGCTGGTGGCTGACTGGCAGCCCATCGTTGGGAGCAACTCCGGCGTGGCTGAACTCGTCTCTGCCATGGCTTCACGACAACATCTGCAAGACGCACTGAACGTGACCCTGCTGGCGCTGACCTGCGTGCTGGTACTGGTGATCCTGTCAGGCCTGTGGCTGCGCAGGCTGACGGAGCCGCTGCGCGTGCGGGCCGGACGCAACCGCCTGCGCCAGAAAAAGACCGAACTCCAGCGCAGCCAAAGCTTCCTGGAAGAAAAGATCCAGTACGTCAACGGCATCTTGTCCTCGATTCAAAGCGGGCTCATGGTGCTGGACAGTCAAGGCCAGGTGCAAGACTGCAATCCAGCCCTGGAAGCCCTGACTGGCCAGCCGCGCAGCGCGCTGTTGGGGCAGCCTTGCCAGAACTTTTTTGATGGTGAGCCGGCCTTGCTGGCCGCCTTTTTCAAAGACCTGGACAGCCGACTGGGTGCGCTTGACCAGACCAATCCCCAGGCCGTGGCCGACATGCTGATGCGTACACCCCTGGCCTGCCTCAGGCTAGATGCCGACGGCGCCATCTTGATGTCCAACCCGCGGGCGCGCCAGATCACCGGCTTTAGCGGTGCCGAGTTGCGCTCGCGCAAGCTGAGCGACTTGCTGCCTGAGGGCCTGACGGGCGCTGGCGATGTGGGGATTCAACTGCCCCTGGAGCGCAAGGACCGGAGTCGCCTCAGCCTGGACCTGTACTGGACGGGCCGCGAGCCTGACGGCAGCGGCGGGCTGGTGTTCATGCGCACCCCAGCCGACCTGCCCTGGCAAGTCGTGCGCGCCAGCACCCTCAGCGCACTCATCGACTCCGATGACGAAGATGCGGTACTGGCGCGGCTCAAACACGCCAGCCGCACGGAGAGCACGCCGGTGCGCATCAGCGCCAACTGCAGGTTTGACGCCGAGGGCTTGATGACCCAGACGGTGATCAACCTGTATGACGTGTCGTCTCTGGTGCGCAAGAACGACGAGATCAGGCAGCAACACAGCGTGCTGGAAAAAACCATGGAGGCCATGCAGGACGGCGTGCTCCAGATCGACCGCAACGGCCTGGTGGTCAATGCCAACCCCAAGTCCCTTGACCTTCTGAGCCGCGACAGGTCGAGCATCGTCGGGCGTTCCATTCACCAGCTGTTCATTGAGGGCGTGCCCACGCGTGACTTTCCCAACTGGATTCCGGCCAACCACAGTGCGGTGATACAGGACATTCGGGACAACGACCCGGACAACTTCTGGCTGTTGCTGCGGGAACTCCCGCAACCGGTGCTGGGTTTTGATGCACACCAAAACCTGCGCTTCATCAATGTGGCGGCCTGTCAGCTGTTGGTGGTCGATGAGGACTCGGTGCTGGAGCAATCCTTTTCAGACTGCGTGCTGGGCGCAGCCGACATGGCGCATCTGAACGCCTTCATTGCCAACCCTTCGCTGGACAACGCGCCAGAAGCGCCCGTGGTGAATTGGTTCAAGGGCGATTCCACCAGTGTGTCGATTGCTTCGAGCTTTCAACGCCTGGGCGTGGGCAACCAGATCTGGACCATGGTGTGCCTGGGCTTGAGCATCGAAGAGCTCAAAGCCGTGGCCATGAAGACCAACCAGAACGTGGAGTGGAAGCTCACGCGCAAGGACGAAGACGCCATCCCGGTGGTGCTCACAGCAGCCCCCTTGCGCAGCTCGGCCGGCCTGATCAGCGGCGCGGTCATCACGCTCAAGGACATGCGCGAGATCAAGGAAAAAGAAGCCGAGAACGTGCGCATGGTCCAGCAGATCGAGCAGTCCCAGCGCCTGGACGCCCTGGGCCAGCTCGCCGCCGGTGTGGCGCATGACTTCAATAACTTGCTGGGCATGATTCAGAACCATGCCGAGCTGGTCGAGATGAAGGTCGGCCCCGAGTCCAACGCCACCAAAAACCTGAGCGCGATCTTGCAGGCGACGACGCGGGCGCGAGACATCGTCATCAAGCTCAACGGGTTGGGGCGCGATCAGATCAACACCGAGGAGGTGATCCAGGCCTTTGAACTTGCGCCTCTGATTGATGAAACCCAGTCGCTGTTGCAAGCGACGCTCAAAGGCATCGACATCGCCATTGAGCACGCGTCGGCAGACGCGGCACGGGTGGTACTGACGGGGGACAGCGGCAGCTTGCAGCAGGTGCTCGTCAATCTGTGCGTGAATGCCAGCCACGCCATTGGCGAGCGACGCGACGGCCGCATCATCTTGTACGTCTCGCGCTTTCAGGCGGACAAGGTGCGTGTGGCGGTGATCGACAACGGCAGCGGCATTCCGGCGGCCACCCTGCCCCGCATTTTCGAGCCGTTTTTCACGACCAAGGAAGTGGGCAAGGGAACGGGCCTGGGCCTGGCCATGGTGCGCAGCATCGTGACCAAGATGGGCGGCACCATTGACTGCGAATCCGAAGTTGGCGTGGGCACCAGCTTTATCGTGACCCTGCCGATCACGTCTTAAGGCATAAGAAAAACGCCCCGACCGGGGCGTTTGGGCTTAGCCCGCCAGCGCGGTCTGCAGTTCAAGAATGCGCGAGGTGGTGTAGCGCACGATGCCGGCGATGCCGGAGTTGGCGCGCTCCAGGTCGCGCAGCACCTTGTCCATGGGAATAGTCTTGACGGTGACATCTTCGAGCGCGATCGACGTCCACGCGTAAGGCGCGCCTGTGATGCCTTCAGCCAGGCCCAAAATACTGCCGTGCCCCAGCCGCACCGAGCGGCCACCCAGCGTCGCCTCGACGGCGCCTTCGACCAGTACAAAGGCATCGCCTTCATGTTCCTGCTGCGGGCTGCACAGCGTCCGCCCTGCCCGGTACAAACTGGTGGGCAGGCGCGCAGTGGCCTGCAACTTCAGATACATCAGCTGCTCGGCGTTGAGGCCGTGGGTATCCGGGTTGGCGTAGGCTTCGTTGAGCTTGCGTTGCAGCTGCACCGAGTTCATGTTCTGGTCGCCCATGATTTCGTAGCCCAGGGCGCCATCAGAGCCTTGCTTGAGCAAGCGGCTCAAATTGTTGGCCATGCTTTGCTGGAGCAACAAGCCTTCCATGGTGGGCACCAGCAAGCCGGTGTCGGCCTTGAGAATGGCGCGCAGGGGTTCGGTCCGGATCTCGATGCACTTGATCTTGCCGGCCGCGCGAACGGAGGCGCCGCGCACACCGCCCTCCAGAATGGCCATTTCGCCAAAAGATGCGCCCACGCCCAGGGTGGCCAGCACTTTGTTGTCGACGGGGTCAAAGACCTCGACCGAGCCTTCCAGAATAATCGCCAGGTGCTTGGCCTGGTCGCCCTTGTTGAACAGCACCTGCCCGTCTTCGTACTCGATGGTTTCGCCGGCGTTGATCGGGGCTTTGCTGGGCTTGAGCGCCGCGGGTCTGGCAACAGGTGCAGCGGCAGGTGCGGGTGCCTGCGAGGCTGTGGCGGCCGCCAGCCGGGAGCGGGTGGGTTCTGCAGGGCTGCGGGCCACGGGCTCGCTGGCCGCGCCTTCGCCCGCGTCCACGTCCTGGGACTTGGGCAGTTCGATGCCATTGCGCTGGAGCAGCTCGACCGCTTCAGCGAGTTCCGTCTCCAGTTGCTTGGCCAGGTCAGACAACACAAAGCCCACGGGCTGCTTGCTTTGGGAATAGAAAAAGCGCTCAGCCGCATCCACACGCGGCGTGCGGGAGTTCGGGTCCAGCGGCTGCGGCCGGCGCATGCGAGAAGTCGAGGAGTCCATGCAGGGCCGGTCAGGCGGTGGCAACCGACAGGTCTGTTTCAAGGCGGGCAATTTGCGCGGCGCGCAGCGCGTCCACGCCCAGGCGTTGGCTGGCGGGGCTTGAAAACAGCGCCCCAAAGCGCAGGAAGCCAAGGCGGCCTTTGGCCGTCAGCACTTGCTCGGCGCGCGGCGTATCAAACAAGGCCCATTCCTGCGCCAGCTGACGGGTCAGCGTCTGGCCCACCTCAGGCAGGCTGCTGGCCAAAATGTCGGCTTCCTGGACCAGCACGGTCAGGCAATCGAGGTCCTGAATGACAAAGCGACGACCCGCAATTTTTTGGTGAGATGCCGCGACAACAGTGGGGTCGGTACGCAAAATCAGGTCCTTGACGATGTCAGCGTCTGCCGCTGACATGCCGTGCAAAGCCATCAGCGGCTGCAACTGACGCACAGAGCGCCATTCGAGTTCACTAGGTGTCTTGTTGACGCTGCCATCGTGCAGATAGTCATGCCCGAGCATGGCCAGCATGGCCAGCCATTCGGCGTGCGCTGGCCCGGTCTGCGCGGACGACGCAGCCACGTCCTTGCGGGTTTCCAGCAACAACGCCGTGAGCGCCACCATCGCATCGGCCATGTGCAGGCGGTTGTGATAAGCCGGCTCCAGCCCTTTGCTTTGGCGCGCGCGGCCGTCTTCTTCAATGAGCCCGGCCACTGCCTGCATGCATGCCAGCAGCGGCGCTGACTCTTTGGCTGCAGGTCGGTCGGCCGTGTGCCCCAACTGCTGAAGGCATCCATCGAGCACCCGTGGCAACCCGGGCCACGGCTGGGGCCAATGAGCGCGCAGGTTGCGCAGCGCGGTTTGCAAGTCGTTGATGGTCATGGGGACTTGAATTTTACGCCCAGTTAAATTTTTTGAGCGAATTTACTTATTTCAATCATTCGAAACAATTTACTCTTTGTAATGTAAAGTCACCTTTGCAAAAATTTCCACACAACAACGAGATCCCATGACCTTCTTTAAAAATCTGCTATCCACAGCACTGATCGCCACTTTTGCACTGAGCGCCGGTCTGGCTGTTGCCGCCGGTGATCGCGCCTCCAAGGCTGACGCTGAAGCGATGGTCGCCAAAGGCGTCGCCTCCATCAAGGCCAAGGGCGATGCGGCCTACCTGGAAATGACAGCCCCCAACAAGACCTACATCGACCGCGATCTGTACCTGGTGGTGTATGACCTCAATGGCAAATGCCTGGCACACGGCCAGAACCCCAAGCAAGTTGGTAAAGACCTGATGAACCTCAAGGATCCTGACGGCAAGGAGTTCGTCAAAGAGCGTGTCGAACTGGCCGCGTCCAAAGGCAAGTTCTGGCAAGACTACAAGTTCACCGATCCGCTGACCAAGACCATTCAGCCCAAGCAAAGCTACTGCGAAAAAGTAAACAACGTCGCTGTGTGCGGCGGCATTTACAAGTAACGCCTGCCCCGGCCCTCGCCCGTTTTTGAAGCCCCGCCTTGGCGGGGCTTTGTTGTACTGTTTCCTGGTAATTCATGACCTCTTCCGCAAAAAAGACTCGCATTGGCACCAAACTCATGGTGGCCCCCGTGATTGTTGCGGTGCTGCTGCTCGCCTTCGGTGTCTTCAGTCACATGAACATGGTGGCTTTCCAGCGCGGCGTGGAAGACCTGCTCAAAGGCTCGGTGGCCACTGAGCGGATTGCGCAAGAGACCGAGGCAACAGTGAACGCCACCCACGCGGCGGCTTACCGCAGCTTGGCGCTCCTGAACCTCAAAAGCGAGAAAGCCGCGCAGTCTGCCGCCGACCTGATGACACAGCAGATGACGGCGCTGGACGAAGCAGACCGGTCTATCGCGGCATCGACCCAGCCCGAAATTCAGGCCATGTTGCCCTTGCTCAAGAGCTATGAGAAAGCGGTTGCCGAAGCCTACGACGCCGCCACATCGGACACCAATCTGGGCGCCATGATGATGCAGGACGCAGACAAAGTCTACGACCAGTTGATCGTCACACTGCAAGGCACCAGCGCAGCCAGCCGCATTGCCGCCAGCCACGACCAGACTGCCATGGACCAGCGCATGACCTGGCTGGAAACCGTGCAAGCCGGTGCGCTGCTGCTGGCCATTCTGATCGGCCTGGGACTGGCCTATGTGGCCGGCCAGAAGATCTCGCGCCCGCTGCGCAGCATGCAAACGCAAATTGCGGACATTGAGGCCACGGCTGATTTCTCGCGCCGCGTCAGCGTGACGGCCACAGACGAAGTCGGTCAGACCGCCGAATCCTTCAACAACCTGATCAGCGCCCTGCAAAGCGCAGTGCAAGAGGTGAACTCGGTGGTTGGTGCTGTGGCGGTGGGCGACTTCAGCCGGCGCATCGTCACGCCGCTCAAGGGCGACATGGGCGTCATGAAGACCGCCGTCAATGAATCGGCACAAAGCGTCAAGTCCACCATGGACGGTCTGAATGCCCTGATGCAAGCCCTGGAGCATGGCAACTTCTCGGCAGTGAGCAACAACACGCTGCAGGGCGAATATGGGCGTGCCATGGCGCAGGCTTCCGCAGCCATGACGTCCTTGCGAACCATGCTCGGCGATGTGGGCAAGGTCATGCAAGGGGTGGCACAGGGGCAACTGGGACAGCGCGTCCAGGCCACCGGCAATGGCGATTTGCAGACGCTCAAGCACAACATCAATTTGTCGCTTGACGCCATGGGCAGCGCCATGCGGGTCAATGCCAACGCACGCCAGGTCGCCACGGCTTCTGCTCAATCAAGCCAGGCGATTGGTCAAATTTCTGACGGTGCACTCAATCAGACCCATGCCCTAAGCCAGGTCACCACCGCTGTGCGCCAGACCGTCACCTCGGTGTCGGATGTGTCGCGTAACACCGAAGTCGCCAGCCAGAAATCCAAAGAATCCGTGGCTATCGTGCGGGACGGCATGCGCAAGATGGCGCGCATGGTCGAGGTGGTCAACAACATCGCCTCGAACTCGGAAAAGATCAACAAGATCACCGAAGTGATCGAAAAGATTGCCAACAAGACCAACCTGCTGTCACTGAACGCCGCCATTGAGGCAGCGCGTGCAGGCGAACACGGCAAGGGATTTGCCGTGGTGGCAGACGAAGTCGGCAAACTGGCCATGAACAGCGCCGAGAGCTCTCAAGAGATTGCCCAGCTGGTCCAAAAGGCCGTGGCTGAAACGCGTCTGGCCGTGCTGGCTGTGCAAGAAGTCAGCGCCGACATGGCGCGCATTGAAAGCGGATCGCAGGAAACCGACTCGATGTTGCAGCGCATCTCTGCCGCGCTGGAGCAGCAAAGCACGGCGGTCGAGGAAATCAATGCGAACCTGACCAGCGTGGACAGCATTGCCCGCAGCAACGCAGCGGCCTCCGAGCAGATCACTGAAACCGTGATGGAACTGTCCAAAATCGCTGATGCCACCCGGCGCGAAGTCGAGAAGTTCACGCTCTAAATCGACCTGCTTTCTTGCCGGTTTGTCGGCTTGCGCCGCGCGACAATACGGCATGGAACTTTCGATCTGGCTCCCCTTCTTTGCCGCAGCCTGGGCCATCAGTCTTTCACCGGGTGCTGGCGCTGTGGCAGCGATGGGCGCTGGCCTGTCTCACGGCTTCAGGCAGGGTTACGTCATCACCTACGGGCTGGTTCTGGGCATCTGGACGCAGCTGCTGGTGGTTGGCGTGGGCCTGGGCGCGGTCATCGCGGCGTCCAGCACCGCCTTCACGTTTGTTAAATGGATCGGCGTGGCTTACCTGGTGTGGCTGGGCATCAAGCAGTTTCGAGCGCCTGTGCAGGCGGCACCCAGCCTGGAAGGTGAGCAAGAAGCAAGCGGCCAAGTCGCCGAGACCGGCCGACAGCTTTTCATGCGCGGCTGGATGGTCAACAGCTTCAATCCCAAAGGCACAGTGTTTTTGCTCGCCGTGGTGCCGCAGTTTCTGGACCTGAGCCGCCCCCTGCCCCTTCAATACCTGGCAATCGGCGCGACGCTGGCGTTCACCGACCTCGTCGTGATGGCCGGCTACACGGCACTCGCCGCCAAGGTGTTGGGCCTGTTGCGCTCACCGCGCCAGCTCAAGACCTTGAACCGCATCTTCGGCAGCCTGTTTGTGGCTGCGGGGGTGCTGCTGTCGCTTTTCAAGCGGAGCTGAGACGGCGAGCCGGTTGTTAAAACCACAAGCTCATGCGATGAGCTTGCAAGACTGGATGCCCGTCCAGCAAATGGGTGAGGTGAAGGTTGTTTGAAGGGCTTACGGGGCGAGCTCGGTCTTGCGCATCATTCGTTGAATCCACACTTCAACGAGGAACGCCATGCCTGCACTGACAGCTGACCAGTACGCCCGCCAAATGGGACTCCAGTGTCCTTATTGTCAAAGTGAGACGATTGCCCCAACAGGCCAGATGGAAAGCGACGCAGGCCTTGCCTGGCGCGAAATCGCATGCCATGAATGTCAGGCGACATGGACCGAATCATTTGGTCTGGTCGGCTATGCCGGTCTGAACTACCGGGGCTCACAGCGGCAACTCTGACACGGCTAACTGATGTACCGGCCCACCGTCGCAAGCAAGGTGTTTTGAACCTTGGTTCTGAGCGACTGGGGGGCCAACACCTCCACCTCGGGACCGAAGCGCAGGATGTCGCCCACGAGCTCCCGATCATCTGAATAGGGAATGGACAAGACAAAGCTGCCGTCGGCATCCGTTCGACTTTGCTGATCGGGGTGCCAGACCTCGCGCGCGACCCACTGCGAGCGTTGGGGTGAAAATTTCAGCGTCGCCCAGGCCCTTTGCTCCCCGGTGAAGATGCCGTAGCCCGCGCCCATGCGCAGGTCCAGGTCCTCTTTGGCAACCTCCTTGGCCGCCGTGTCCAGGACGTCAAGGCCTTCAATCGCGTCAACCGCGAAACTACGCAAATCGTCGCGCAGGTGGCACCAGGCGTCCAGGTACCAGTTGTCGCGGTAATGCACCAGTCGCACGGGAGAAACTTCCCGTGCAGAGGATGTGGCCGTGTGGCGGTTGTGGTGGCTTATCGTGATTCGCTTGCCGGTCATGGTGGCGGTTGCGACCGCTTGAAAAAGCTTGGGCGGCATGGCGCGCTTTTTCGCAGGAAGCATCAAAATCCGCTTCGCCACGTCTTGCGCCCCCAGGCCGTGCTCGCTCATGAGCTGGGTCAGCCGGCCTTGAATGGGCTTGAGCGTGGCCGCCAGCAAGGTCGGCTCCAGCTGCGAGATCAGTTGCTGAATGGTCAGCAGCGCCACGAGCTCGTCAT
Source organism: Polaromonas sp. (assembly GCA_040400945.1). Taxonomy (GTDB): domain Bacteria; phylum Pseudomonadota; class Gammaproteobacteria; order Burkholderiales; family Burkholderiaceae_C; genus Polaromonas. The sequence goes on from JBBAPG010000004.1 coordinate 107,257, forward strand.
GACTGAACCACAGACCTGGCAATTCATTGTCCGTGTGCCCCTGCTCGATCCGGTAACCACCCAGGTCACGGTCAAAAACGATGGGCACATGCAGTTGGTCGCGCAGCTTGGCGATGTCGCGCTTGAAGGTGGCGGCCGAGATCTCCAACTCAGCCTGAATCGAGGCCGCTGACATCACGCCTCGGCCTGAAAGCAAGCCCTTGTATTTGTAGAGTCGAGCGACTTCACTCATCGGAACTTCCTTTTACTTGTCATTTTAATGAATTTCACTATGACAACGACTGCAAAGGCGAGGCCCAGCGGGGGAAAAGCCCCTTGCAAGGCCGCAGGAGGCAGCCTTCAGTTTTGAGGCCTATCGAAACGGGCTGCGCTTGCAGTCGCTGGGCGCATGACAGAGGAACTTCTCCAGGCTCCAAACGCCCATTTGAGACATTCGGAATCTGATGGAAGAAAAAAACCCACTGCTTGCGCAGTGAGTTTTTATATATGCTGTCGAAACTTCCAGCAACGCCTTCAAGACCCAAATCCAGAGCAGGCCGATTTATTGATCAGAACCCCGAAAAGAACCCCCCCTTTGGAGTCCTGATATCTGTTTACAAAATCGACATCAACATCCAACAGCTTTCTTTTCACTTCATCTAGACAAGCTTGTCTTTTAACAACAGGCTCAACTTGATTAATAAATTCCGGGTCAGAGTTGATGCCTTCCCTTACGCCGATCAGCTCGTATCGACTTACAACTTGCCCGTTTAAATACTCCACCGATAACAACCTAGTGCTATTATCGATATTATGCGGAAGTTTCTTGTTGATTTCAGGCAACTCTAAGGCAAAGCTACTTACCAGATAATCCCTCAGACTCATTACAAGTTCTTTTTTTTCGCTGCCACCCACCTTATTAATTAAAGAATAAAAACCAAATAAAAGTATGACCGCGAGTGCTGCGAGAAGTTTTAAGAACTTGACAGTGAACATGAGATTGAAAAATCCCTCGGGATGACCCGAGAAATTTTAATTACTATTACTTGGAACCCTCTTGAATAGTTTCACTCTTGCCCATTGTCAACTTTAGTACGGGTGGGTACTGGTATGCGCTTCCGTTATTGTGATCAACAATTGCCCCGATGCCACCACCAAAAATAATGTTGCCCCACATATTGGCTTTGGTTTTGGAAACAACGTTAGCATCAGCATCTGTGTAACCCGAGCTCTTACATTTCACGATCAAGTCTTTATTTGAACGGCGGACCATCACTGTAACTGGTGTTATAGCCGTCCAAGCACCCTCGTCATTTTTAAGCTCGCATGAGGCGCCTATTAAATCTTTGTTATCAGCCGTATATGTCATCACGGACAAATTTTGACTTGTTCCCTCACCGGTAAGGGTGGAGCATCCAGACGCTAAAGTAGATAACGCCACCATGATGATTGCGAGATTTTTTTTCATTTTTTGCCTTATTGGTGATTCAAAAATTGATGTCAACTTTTAAATTTTCAGCATTTTGTAATGAATTGTCAACGGCTAAATTTTTACACCGATTTTCCGCCGCCATTGTTGCGTGCAACGGCGTACGCTGCGACTGTGTGGCGACTGGCCTGGCACGGGGCTAAAGGCGCGGGGTAGATAGCACAGACGAAAAAAAACACCCGCTGCTTGCGCAGCGGGTGTTTTTACGAATTCAGTGGTGGGACGTGCGGGGGTCGAACCCACGACAAACGGATTAAAAGTCCGCTGCTCTACCAACTGAGCTAACGTCCCACTTGTTCTTTTTTCTCTTTACTTTGCTTCTCTTCCGAATCACTTTGCGATCATCAGTTGAGCCTCAAATTATAGCGTCATTTCTTAGGCTTCGGCAAGCCTTGCGAAATTTTATCGAGCAACCATCCTGCTGCACACACGCCAAAGGTTGATGTGACGCTCACCACCGATCCATAGCCATGGCAATTGAGCGTGCCGTCGCTCATGGCATCGGCTTTGTCGTTCGGCACAGTCATGTCAGGGAGCTCGCAAGCCGCCTGCGCCGCTGGCGGTTGCATGACAGATTCGCGACTGAACACACAGGCAATGCCGATGCGGCCCTGCCGCGATGCACCGGCTTGCTTGCGCAGGCGATAACGCAGTTGCGCGAGCAGCGGGTCGTGTGTGGTCAGAGACAGATCGTCGATCTCCACGCCGTGCGCGTGGCGCTTGCCGCCGGCCGCGCCCACGCTGATGAAATGCACATCGGGCCGCTGCAAAGCCCAGGCCGCCAGCGCCGCTTTGGCCTTGACCTGGTCACAGGCATCGACCAAGGCCAATGCACGCAGCGGATCCGCATGCAGCGCATCACCAGCGAGCTGAGGCCAATTAGCTGGCTCCACAAAGTCTTCAATGCAGTTCACGTGGCAATGCGGATTGATCTGGGCTATCCGCTCACGCATGGCTTGCACCTTGGCCTGACCGAGGGTGCCTTCCAGCGCATGAATCTGTCGGTTGATGTTGGACTCGGACACATGGTCCAGGTCGATGAGCGTGAGTGCCGCAACGCCGCTGCGGGCCAGCGCCTCAGCGGTCCAGGAACCAACACCGCCAATGCCCACGACCACAACGTGAGCGCGCCGAATATGCTGGGCACCCAGTTGGCCGTAGAGCCGTGCCAAGCCGCCAAAGCGGCGCTCCAGATCAACCGGATCTGCAGGGGCAAGCTGCGCTGAGTCGCCAGCCAGCGCGTTCAAAACGGGCGCCATTCGCGCCCTACTTCAACTTGGCCAAGCGCTCTTTGCCAAGGCTTGCGGCCTCGGACTGCGGGTAGGCTTTGATGAGATCTTCCAGCGTCTTGCGAGCCGCCCGGGTTTCCTTGAGTTCGATCTGGCAGTTGGCCAGTGACAGCAAGGCTTCAGGCGCGCGCGGGTGGTCGGGGGTGCCCGTCACCAAGGCGCGGAACTGCACCTGCGCGTCCTTGTAATTGCGCTGCGCGTACTGAGCATTGCCTAACCAGAAAAAGGCAGAGGGCTGGTAACCGGTGTTGGGATAGCGCTTGAGCAAGTCGCCAAAACCCGTTTGAGCCTGCGCAAAGTCGCCCTGACGCAAGGCCGTGAGTGCGGCATTGAATTCACGCGCCTCAGCAGGCTGAGCCAAGAACTCACGGCCGTCCACCGACACCTTGGCTGGCTCGAATTGCCGCAATCGCTCGCCCACTCCTTGCGCCTCTTGCACCAGGTCTTTTTGGCGACGCTGGACTTCGGCCACATCGCGTGCAAGTTGCTCGTCTTGACCGCGCATGCGTGCCAGCTCTGCGCGCAAGACCTCGATCTGGTTGGACAGTTCCAGCACGCTGCGCCGAAGTTGGGCGTTTTCTTCTGTCGCGCGACTCTGCTCGTCGGCCAGTCCTGCATCAACACGCTGGCGCAGGTCGGCAATTGACTTACGCGCCTCCAGGATGGCCTTGCGGGCTTCGTCGTCCTCCAGCAGCCCGGCGCGCGACAAGACGGGCGCTGTAAGGCAAGCCAGGGCCAGCATGACCGCAGAGGCGGCGCGGGACCATCGAGCTAGCGGCATCGAAGGAGAAGAAAGCATCAGCGGTAGCTCAGTTCAGCGCGACGATTGCGGGAAAAAGCCTCTTCGGTGCTGCCCTGCACAGCCGCTTTTTCTTCGCCAAAGCTGACGGCCTCGACCTGGGTATCAGCCACACCTAAAAGCCCGAGCGCGCGACGCACGGCTTCCGCGCGTTTTTGGCCCAAGGCCAGGTTGTATTCACGGCCACCGCGCTCGTCGGTGTGGCCTTCAATGGCCACGCGGCGGGCCTTGTTCGCAGTCAAAAAACGCGCATGGGTCTCGATCGCGGACTGAAACTCAGGCTTGATGGTGAAGCTGTCGTAGTCAAAATAGATCACCCGCGCAGCGCCTGCGGGGCCGGCGGCATTCGGGTCAGCCCGGCTTACTTCGACGGGTGCCACGCCGCTGCCCGTCACAGCCGAGGGCGTTGCACCCGCCTGGCCCACCGACGCGACAGCGCGGTCTTCAACAGGCACATCGCTCAATTTCACACTGGAGCCGCAGGCCACCAGCGATAGCGCAAGGATGGATGTCGACAAGATTGAAATAAGCACTCGCTTCATGGGTCGCCTTGAAATAAAAGTTGAAAAAGTGAAATGACGGTAAATGAAGACAAAGCCTGGTGGCATGAGCCCCTGAGACTCATCGTCCAAAGGGCGCCCAGTCGGGCTCGCGAATGTCGCCGCCTGCGCCGGAAAGTCGGGCCTTGATTTTTCCATCCAGCGTGCTGGTCATCAAGGCTTCGCGGCCTTGCTGCTGCGTGGCGTACAAGATCAGCCGGCTGTTCGGCGCAAAGCTGGGATTCTCGTCGGCGCTGGTGTCCGTGATGGCGGTGCTGTTACCGCTGGCCATATCCATCACGTGCAACTTAAAAGCACCGCCCACGCGCGAGATGTAGGCCATCCAGCGACCATCCGGGCTGAGCGCCGGCGAGATGTTGTAGTTGCCCGTGAAAGTCACGCGCTCCGCGTTGCCACCCGAGGCAGCCATGCGGTAGATCTGCGGTGCGCCGCCACGGTCGCTGACGAAGTAGATGCGCTTGCCGTCAGCGGTGAACGTAGGCTCGGTGTCGATGCTGGCCGATTGGGTCAGGCGTTTTGGCTCGCCACCGTTCACGTCGATGGCATAGATCTGGGAGCCACCGTCGCGGCTGAGCGTTGCCACCAGTTGCTTGCCGTCGGGCGACCAGGCCGGCGCGCTGTTGCTGCCGCGAAAATTGGCCAGCAAGCGCCGACGGCCCGTGGCCACGTCATGGGCATAGATCACCGGCTTGCGCGACTCGAACGACACGTAAGCCAGTTGCGAGGCCGTGGGCGACCACGAGGGCGAAATGATGGGCTCAGGGCTGGCCAGTGCCGACTGCGCGTTCTCGCCGTCCGAGTCAGCCACCCACAGGTTGTAGCGCTGGGCGGCTTTGGTCACGTAGGCGATGCGCGTCGCAAAAATGCCTTTTTCGCCTGTGAGCTTTTCGTAAAGAAAATCGGCGACTCGGTGTGCAGCCAAGCGCAGATCTGCAGGGCTCACGACATGGCTTTGTCCACCCAGGTCCTGCCCGCGCACCACATCCCACAAGCGCACTCGCACGTCAAAGCGGCCATCAGCCAAGGCAGTCACACTGCCTGCAGCCAAGGCGTCAGCGCCGGCTTGACGCCAGGTACTGACTTCCAATCGGGTGTTTTCGTCTGCCACCGCGCCCGCAGCCTCCACCACGCGAAACATGCCGCTGCGCTCCAGGTCGGCCCGGACGATGGCACTGATTTTTTGCGGCGCTTGCGCCTCACCCTTGAAGGCGGGCAAGACGATGGGCACTTGCGTCAAACCGATACCTGAAACCTCGACACGAAACTGTGCCAGCGCGGGGCCTGCACCCCAAGCCAGAAGGGCTGCGGACGACATACGCTGAAGTGCGCGCCGACGGCTTGTAGCGGTGACACCCGAATCATTCATCATCACTTAAAGGCCCAACCTACAACTCGTAATATTTGCTGAAAATCGCGCGAACATGAATGGTACACACCCCGAGCATGACCACCGACCTCTTCAAGCGAACTTCTAGGCAAGTCCGACCATGTCTCATAATTCGGCCCAGCTCCACTCAAGGCCTGACGACTTGCACTTCTCCACTTTCCTTCGCAGCTATCCGCGCCAACGCGCGCCAACCTGACCCATGGCCCGGCCCGCCATGACCTCCAGACTGGGGCAACGCTTTGCCCGCGTCTGGCCGTTTTTTGCCCAGTCCCGTGGCGGCTGGGCCCTGGCTGCCGCGGCCACTATCGTCGCCTCCGCCACCGAGCCGATGGTGCCGGCCCTGCTCAAACCTCTGCTGGACCGGGGTTTTCAGAACGCGGGCTTTGACCTGTGGCAAGTGCCTGTTTTTCTGATCCTGCTTTTTGGCGTGCGTAGCCTGGCAGGCTTTGTTGCGCAGTACGCCATGGCCAGCGTCACCAACACCGGGCTGATGAACCTGCGACGGGCGCTTTTCGGGAAGCTGCTCAGCGCAGAGCTCACGCTATTCACGGACCAAAGTGCCAGTGAAATGGCCAACACCGTGGTCTACGAAGTGCAGACCGGCTCGCAAATGCTCATCAATGCCGCCATGCGTCTGGCGCGCGACCTGCTAAGCATGCTGGCCTTGGTCGCGTACTTGCTGCACCTGAACTGGAAACTCACCCTGGTGGTGGCCGTCATGTTCCCGGCCGTTGCGCTGGTGGTACGCGCACTGTCCAAGCGTTTATACCGTCTGACCAAACAAAGCCAGGTGGCCACCGACGGCCTGGCCTACGTGGTGGAAGAAAACGTTCTCGCGCACCGGGACATTCGGCTGCATGGCGCGCAAGAAGCGCAAGCCAAGCGCTTTGACGTGCTCAGTGCCTCGCTGCGCAGTCTGTCGATTAAAAGCACGGCCGCTCACGCCGGCATGAGCGCCATGACCCAGATGTTGACGGCCTTGGCACTGGCCACCGTCATTTCGATTGCGCTGGTGCAAAGCAACCAGGCCGCCACCACGGTGGGTGGCTTCGTGGCGTTTGTCACGGCCATGCTGATGCTCGTGGCGCCAATCAAGGGTTTGTCAGAAGCTGCGACTCCCGTGACACGCGGCTTGGCGGCTCTGGAGCGAGGACTGGAGCTGATGGATCTGCGTCAAGACGAGCAAGGCGGCAGCTTTGCCAAGCCGCGAGCGACGGGGCAAATTGTTTTTTCAGGCGTCGGACTGCGTTACGGTGAGCAAGGTCGTTGGGCCCTGGAAAACATCGACCTTCAAATCGAAGCCGGGCAAACCATTGCCCTGGTGGGCGCCTCGGGCGCAGGCAAAACCACCCTGGTGAACCTTTTGCCACGCTTCGCAAATCCCGGCCTGGGCAGCATCACTCTGGACGGCGTGGATTTGCGCGAATGGCAGCTGAGCGCATTGCGTGCGCAGTTTGCCGCCGTCAGCCAGCACGTGGTGCTGATCAATGACAGCGTGGCAGCGAACGTGGCTCTAGGCAAAGACATTGACCGGGACCGCGTGCGCCGCTGCCTGGAAGACGCCAACCTGGGCGCCCTGCTGGCAGAGATGCCTGACGGCCTGGACACCTTGCTGGGCCACAACGCCATGCAGATGTCCGGCGGGCAACGTCAGCGCCTGGCCATTGCCCGGGCGCTTTACAAAGACGCGCCAATCTTGATTCTGGATGAAGCGACTTCAGCCCTGGACAGCGAATCCGAGCAGGCCGTGCAACAGGCGCTGGCCCGGCTCAAGGCCAACCGAACCTCGCTCATCATTGCGCACCGCCTCTCGACCATTCAGCACGTGGACCGCATTGTGGTGATGGACGCCGGCCGGATCATCGAGTCGGGTACGCACGAGGCCTTGCTTGCCAAGGGCGGCACCTACCAGCACCTTTACAAGCTGGGCTTTCCCCAGGCTTGACCGGACTCGCGCACTAAAGCAGCACGATGTCGTAGTGCTCTTGCGCCATCGCTGCCTCGGCCTGCAAGGAAATCGGCTTGCCGATGAACTCGCTCAAGCCAGCCAGGTGCTGGCTCTCTTCATCCAAAAAGAGTTCAATCACCTGGGGCGCCGCCACCACCCGGAACTCACGCGGATTGAACTGCCGCGCCTCGCGCAAGATCTCCCGCAAGATGTCATAGGTCACGCTGCGGGCGGTTTTGACGACGCCCTTGCCGCTGCAAGCGCTGCAAGGCTCGCAGAGCTGGTGCGAGAGCGATTCACGGGTGCGCTTGCGTGTCATCTCCAGCAGACCCAGCGCTGAAAAGCCGCCGTTGACGCTGGTCTTGATGCGGTCGCGGGCAAGCTGCTTCTTGAACTCGGTCAGCACCGATTCGCGGTGGTTCTCGCGCAGCATGTCGATGAAGTCCACGATGACGATGCCGCCCAGATTGCGCAGGCGCAGCTGCCGCGCAATGGCGTGCGCAGCCTCCAGATTGGTCTTGAATATCGTCTCGTCAAAGTTGCGCGCGCCGACGAAGCCACCCGTGTTCACGTCCACCGTGGTCAGGGCTTCGGTCTGGTCAATGATGAGGTAACCGCCCGATTTGAGATCAACCCGTCGGCCCAGAGCCGCGGCGATTTCATCGTCGATGTTGAACAGATCAAAGATCGGCCGCTCACCGGCATACAACTGGATCTTGCTGTGGATGGATGGCATGAACTCGGCGGCAAAAGCCTGCAATTGCACAAACTGCTCACGCGAATCGACGCGGATGCTTTGCGTGGCTTCGGAGGCAATGTCGCGCAGCACACGCTGCTGCAAAGTCAGGTCCTGATGCAGCACGGATGCCGGCGGCAGGCGAAGTGATGCCGCCTTTATGCGCGCCCAGGTCTTGCGCAAATAAGCAATGTCTTCGCCGAGTTCGGCGTCGCTGGCGTCCTCGCCATTGGTGCGCAAAATAAAGCCGCCGCCCTGCTCGCCGGCCAGGGCCAGAAGGCGCTGACGCAAATCTTCGCGCTGCTTGGGCGGGATTTTTTGGGAGATACCGACATGGTTGTCTTGCGGCAAAAACACCAGCAAGCGCCCGGCGATGCTGATCTGCGCCGTGAGCCGCGCACCCTTGGTGCCTATCGGGTCCTTGAGCACCTGCACCATGACGGACTGGCCTTCGAAAAGTTGCTTTTCAATCGGCGTTGGCGGCTGCGGCGCGACCTCACCCTTGGCCGCGTCAGGCTCGGCGTGCCGGCTGTTGATGCTGCTCATGAGGTCGGCCACGTGCAAAAAGGCAGCGCGGTCCAGACCGATGTCGATGAAAGCCGATTGCATGCCCGGCAGCACGCGCGCCACCTTGCCCAGGTACACATTGCCCACCAGCCCGCGTTCGAGCGTGCGCTCGACATGCAGCTCTTGCACGGCCGTGTGTTCGACCACCGCGACGCGGGTTTCTTGCGGCGACCAATTGATGAGGATGTCTTGCGGCATGGTCGGAGCGATGAATTAAAAAGGTCTTAGAACTTCAGGCCGGCTGTTTGAAGCAGCAAAGCTGTCTCATGCAAAGGCAGGCCCATGATGCCGGAATAACTGCCGCTGATGCGCGTGATGTGCATGGCCGCCCTGCCCTGTACGGCGTAGGCGCCGGCTTTGCCCAGCGGCTCGCCGCTGGCGGCATAGGCTTCGATCTGCGCGCGCGTCATCCTGGCAAAGCTCACGCGCGACTCGCTGAGCGCTGCATGTGTCTTGCCTTTGTGGCTGACCGCAACAGCCGTCAGCACGCGATGCGTGGCACCGGACAAAAGTTTGAGCATGCGCACGGCATCCACGGTGTTTTCAGGCTTGCCCAGGATGACCGGGCCCAATGCCACGGTGGTGTCGGCACACAGCACGGGTGCAGACGGCAGACCGCGGCGCTGCATGCGTTCGACTGATGCGGCCAGCTTGAGCTGCGTGACGCGCTGCACGTAAGTGGCCGGCGCCTCCTTGCCAAGCACGGCTTCCAGGGCTTCGGCGTCTTCAGCTTCAGCTGAATCCGCCACCAGCACTTCGAAAGTCACGCCAAGTTGCGCCAGCAACTGCGCGCGGCGCGGGCTTTGCGAGGCCAAGTAGATGAAGTTCGGCGGCATGGCTGGGGCTTACTCGCGGTGGTAGGGATGGTTTACCGTGATGCTCCAGGCGCGGTAAAGCTGCTCGATGAGCAGCACGCGCACCATGGCATGCGGCAAGGTCAGGTCGGACAAACGCATGCGCTCATGGGCGGCTTGCTTGAAAGCCGGGTCCAGCCCGTCTGGCCCGCCAATGACGATGGCGACGTCATCGCCTTCGCGCTGCCAGTGTTTGAGTTTGTCGGCCAAGGCCGCGGTAGTCACAGCGGTGCCGCGCTCGTCCAGCGCCACGATGCGCGTGCCCTTGGCAATCGCGGCCTCGATGCGGCTGCGCTCGGCGGCCAGCAAATTTTCAAGGGTTTTGGAAGCTCGCGCCTCGGTTTTGACCGCCTTGAGTTCCACGCGCAACTCGGGCGGAAAGCGCTTGGCGTAATCGTCGTAGGCGGTCTGCGCCCAGTCGGGCACCCGTTGCCCGACCGCGACGATTTGCAGCTTCATGCCTTGCGGGTGGTCTTCTTGGCTGCGGGCTTGGCAGCCGATTTAGCGACGGGCTTGACGGCCTTGGCGGGTGCCCGAGCCGCTTTTGCTGGTGGTTTTGCTGCGGGTTTGGCCGCTGACTTGGCAGGCACCTTCAACACCTTGACCGTCGCTTTGCCGGAGGCGGGCTTTTTGTCACCGGCCGGCTTGGTCGCACCGGCGGCGCGGGCCGAGGTCTTGGCTGGTGCCTTAGCTGGTGCTTTAGCTGGCGCCCGCTTTGCCGGGGCTGTCGCTTTCACTGCGCTTGTGGCCACGGCCTTTTTGGCCGGGGCTTTCTTGGCGGGCGCTTTAGGGGCTACCTCACCGCTGTCTTTGCCGGCCTTGCGGGCTGCATTGCGTGCGGCCGTGCGTTCTGCCGTGCGGCCTTTGGGCACGTCCTTGGCTTGGCTTTCAGCGGCTGCCAGTGCATCGGCGCGCGAGGCCTTGGCCTGCGGAGCTGCGGCGCCCAACTTGAGCTTGACGGGCTTTTCGCCCCAGAGTTCTTCCAGGTGGTAGTACTGGCGAATGGTGGGCTGCATGATGTGCGCCACGGCTGCGCCGCAGTCCACGATGATCCATTCGCCGTTTTCTTCGCCTTCGATGCGGGGCTTGGCAAAGCCGGCGTCGCGCACGGCGTCGCGCACGCTGGCGGCCAGCGCCTTGGTCTGCCGGTTTGAGGTGCCGGACGCAACGATCACGCGCTCAAACAGCGAGGTGATGTGTTCGGTGTCAAAGACCTGGATGTCCTGCGCCTTCACATCCTCCAGGCCATCGACGATAGCGCGCTGGAGTTTCTGGACGTCTTTTTTGGCGGCGGAGGTATCGGTCATGCAAGGGGCTTTTGAAAAGCTTTAAGAGGAAGGGCGGACTTGGTAAAGCCCATGAAGTGAAATATAACGCGCAACCGGCTCGGGCAATACGCTGGCAAGCTCAGGGTCTGTGGCCCAAGCGCTGGCTTGTGCCGAAGTGTGCGCGCTGTAGAAGCTAAGCCTTTGGCGGATGGCGGTGGCGCTGACCGGCATCGCCGGAACTTGCAGCCTGATCACCTTGGCCGAGGGCGGCCAGGAGGCGGGCACCTGGATCGCGGCTGACGCTAGCGCACTGGATGGGCGTTCAACCACGGCCAAAGAGGCTAAGTCGAGTATATCTTGCCACCGGTGCCAGCTCGAAAACGAGGCCCACTGGTCGCCGCCTATCAAGAGGAAAAGCTTGCCGTCCGGCTGCTCTGCCCGCAGGGCTTGCAGCGTGTCGATGGTGTAGCTGGGGCCGCTGCGCCTGAGCTCACGGTCGTCCACAAGCACCTTGGGCAAACCAGCAAAGGCCAGCTCGCACATCTTGAGGCGGTGGGCAGCCGGGCTCAGGGGCCGGGTCTTGTGCCAGGCGTCGCCCGTCGGGATGACGCGCAATTCATCGAGCGCAAGTTGCTCAAGAGCCGCCTGGGCCAAGGCCACGTGCGCGGTGTGGGGCGGGTCGAACGCGCCGCCAAAAATTCCAAGGCGCAAGCTTGGCGTCAAACCCAGTCCCGGCGCGGCAAAAAGTCGCGTGTGAGCGCCGCCTCGGGCGACTCGGGCGGGTCTTCACGCCGGTACGACCAACTCGCCAGGGGCGGCATGGACATCAAGATCGATTCTGTGCGCCCACCCGACTGCAGCCCAAAGTGCGTGCCGCGGTCCCACACCAGGTTGAACTCCACGTAGCGGCCGCGCCGGTAGAGCTGAAACTCACGCTCGCGCTCGCCGTAGGGCGTGTCTTGGCGCCGCTCGACCAAAGGCAGATAGGCCGGCAAAAACGCGTTGGCCACGCTTTGCATCATGGCAAAGCTTTGGCTCATGCCCAACTCTTGAAAGTCGTCAAAAAACACGCCGCCAATACCGCGCGCTTCTTGCCGGTGCTTCAAGAAAAAGTAGTCGTCGCACCAGGTTTTAAAGCGAGGGTATTTGTCGTCACCAAAAGGGCTCAAGGCGTCCTTGCAGGTCTGGTGAAAGTGCACCGCGTCTTCTTCGAACGGGTAGTAAGGCGTCAAGTCCATGCCGCCGCCAAACCAGCAGGCCGCCGCACCGTTGGCTGGTGTGGCGGTCAACATGCGCACGTTCATGTGCACCGTGGGCACATACGGGTTGCGCGGGTGAAACACCAGCGACACACCCATGGCCTCAAACGGCGCGCCAGCCAGCTCAGGCCGGTGCTGCGTGGCCGAAGGCGGCAAGCTGGCGCCGCGCACATGGGAAAAGCCGCAACCTGCGCGCTCAAACACCTTGCCGTTTTCCAGAATTTGCGTGACGCCATTGCCCTGCAAGGGCTCACCCGGCGCTTTGGACCATTCATCAGACACGAAGCTGCCGCCGTCCAGCGCGGCCACCGCCGAGGTGATGCGGCTTTGCAGGCCCAGCAAAAAGCTGCGGCCAGCGGCGGTGTCGATCCCAGGAAGCGCACTCATGTCTTGTCTCCATCTGAGCCCAGGCGCACGGGTGCAGCCAGGGCGGGTCTGTAGCCGCTCACGCCGTCAAAGGCGCTGGCGATCACTTGCATGTCGGACGCGCGATCGCCGCTGAGCGTCATGAACCTGCGGCAGGAAAAAACGCGCTGACCATAGTCAAAACTCACCAAGCCCAGCGGCACCTGCGCTTCATGCGCCAGGCGATAAAAACCGCTGCGCCAGCCGGGGCGAAAACTGCGCGTGCCTTCAGGCGACAGCGCCAGCCAGAAGTATTCGGCGCGGTCTTTCTTGCCGCGCATCTGCGTCACCATCTGCTCGACCACGCCCTGGCTATTGCTGCGCGCCAGCGGCACACCGCCCACCCAGCGCAACCAGTGGCTGAAGACGGGAAAGCGGAACAGCGAATCCTTGCCCCAAAAGTTGACTTCGATGCCCATGGCCCATTTGAGCAGGAGGCCCATCGGAAAATCCCAGTTAGACGTGTGCGGATACACCACGAACACCCCTTGCCGGGCCGGCAGGCCATCAAACTCAAAGCGCCAGCCCAAGCGCCGCAGCAACCATTGCGCGACCCTGTTCCCCTGAAACTGCACGGGATGCGGCGCCTCGGGTGTTGCCACCCGGATCTGGCCGGTGCTCATCCGGCCTTCAGGGCCCGAAAGCCGATGTCGCGCCGGTACTGTGCGCCGTCAAAATGAATGCTTGATGCGACCTCGTAAGCGCGTTGCTGAGCCTCTTTCACGGTACTGGCGAGCGCCGTGACGCAAAGCACACGGCCGCCCGAAGTCAACACCTCTCCCTTTGCACCGACACCCGGCGCAGGTGTTTGCGTTCCCGCATGAAACACCATGGCATCCGTGTCGTCATGGTTGACAGACTTGGGCAGACCGCTCACCAGGTCGCCCTTGCGGGGCTGCAGTGGATAGCCAGCCGCCGCCATGACAACGCCCAGTGCAGGCCGGCGGTCCCATTCAAGCTCCACTTCGTCAAGACGGCCGGAGGTGGCGGCCATCATCACTTCAAACAAATCTGATTTAAGACGCATCATGATGGGCTGGGTCTCGGGGTCGCCCATTCGGCAGTTGAACTCCAGCGTCTTGGGATGGCCCTCTTTGTCGATCATCAAGCCCGCGTACAAAAAGCCTGTGAAGGGGATGCCGTCTTGCGCCATGCCCTTGATGGTGGGCAAGATGATCTCGCGCATGGCCCGCGAGTGCACTTGCGGGGTAACCACCGGCGCGGGCGAGTAAGCGCCCATGCCGCCGGTATTGGGGCCGACGTCGCCGTCGAGCAAACGCTTGTGGTCTTGGCTGGTGGCAAGCGCGGTCACATTTTTGCCATCGCACATCACGATGAAGCTGGCTTCTTCGCCTTGCAAAAACTCCTCGATCACGACGCGTGCGCCGCCTTCGTTGTGCTTGACGCCCAGGGGGTTGAAGTCGGCGTTGGCCGCGAGCATGAAATCAATGGCCTCGTGCGCTTCGGCCACGTTCATGGCCACGACCACGCCCTTGCCCGCGGCCAGGCCATCGGCCTTGACAACGATGGGCGCCCCCTTCAAGTCCACGTAGGCATGCGCCGCAACGGGGTCGCTGAAGGTTTCGTATTCCGCCGTCGGGATGCCGTGGCGCTGCATGAAGGCCTTGGAAAAAGCCTTGGAGCTTTCCAGTTGCGCGGCCGCTTGCGTGGGGCCGAACACGCGCAGGCCATGCGCGCGGAATTCATCGACGATGCCTGCAGCCAGAGGCTGCTCGGGGCCGACCACGGTCAGCACAATTTTGTTGTCCTGGGCCCAGGCGCGCAGGGCTTTGACATCGGTGATGTCGATGTTCTCAAGCCGCGCGTCCAAGGCCGTCCCGCCATTGCCAGGCGCCACGTACACCGCTTGCACCTTGGGCGACTGCGCCATCTTCCAGGCCAGCGCGTGCTCGCGACCACCGCCACCTACAACCAAAACTTTCATGGAGTCAGACCTTGTTGCGCGGGGGCAAAACCCAGCGCCGATTTAAAGAGGGAATGCGTGGGCTTCACTGCGAAGTTCAAAGCCAGGTTTGAAGGCAAGCTCAAAGTGACAGCGCTGCGTTATGAAACACGTCTTGTGTGTCGTCCAAATCTTCGAGAACGTCCAAGAGGCGCTGCATTTTCTGGGCATCGTCGCCGCTGAGTTCAATGCTGTTGTCGGCGCGCATGGTGACTTCAGCCACTTCAGGCGTCAAGCCTGCGGCTTCCAGCGCGTTCTTCACCTTCTCGAAGTCGGTGTAAGCCGTCAGCACCTCGATGGCGCCGTCTTCGTCCGTGATCACGTCTTCCGCGCCAGCCTCCAAAGCGATTTCCATTACCTTGTCTTCACTCACACCTGGGGCAAAGATGAGCTGGCCGCAGTGCTTGAACTGAAACGCCACCGAACCCTCGGCGCCCATGTTGCCGCCATGCTTTGAAAACGCATGCCGCACCACAGCCACTGTGCGCACCCGGTTGTCCGTCATGCAGTCCACGATGATGGCCGCGCCGCCGATGCCGTAGCCCTCGTAGCGCACTTCTTCGTACTGCACGCCTTCCAGGTTGCCCGTCGCCTTGGCAATGCCGTACTTGACGTTTTCGTTGGGCATGTTGGCCGCCTTGGCCTTTTCAATGGCCAGGCGCAGGCGCGGATTCGCGCTCAGGTCGCCACCGCCCATGCGGGCCGCGACCATGATTTCGCGCATCACGCGGGTCCAGACGCGCTGGCGTTTTTCATCCTGGCGACCCTTGCGGTGTTGAATGTTCGCCCATTTGCTGTGTCCGGCCACGAGAGTCCTTGTTTGGGAGATGATCTATTTCTGAATTAATCTCGCATTTTACTTTTCGCCGACACCCCAAGGAACGCCATGGCCGAACCGCTGCTCATTGCCAAAAACGCCACCATCGCCTGCCACCTCTTGCCCGAGCTGGCCAACCGGCACGGCCTTATCACCGGCGCCACAGGCACAGGCAAGACGGTGACGCTGCAAACCCTGGCGCAAGGCTTCTCCCAAATCGGTGTGCCGGTCTTCATGGCCGACGTCAAGGGCGACCTGACGGGCATCAGCCAGCCGGGCCAGATCGGCGAAAAACTGGCCGGCATCCTGAAAGAGCGCGGCCTGGATTTGCCAGAACCGGCCGCCTGCCCAACCCAGCTCTGGGACGTGTTTGGCGAGCAAGGGCACCCGGTGCGGGCCACCGTGTCTGACATGGGCCCGCTGCTGCTGGGCCGCATGCTCAACCTGAACGAGACCCAGGCCGGCGTGCTGAACCTGGTGTTCAAAATTGCTGACGACAGCGGCCTTTTGCTGCTGGACCTGGCTGACCTGCGCAGCATGCTGCAGCACGTGGGCGACAACGCGCGCCAGTTCACCACCCAGTACGGCAACATCAGCGCCGCCAGCGTGGGCGCCATCCAGCGCGGCTTGATGCAGATCGAGACCCAGGGCGGCACGCAGTTTTTTGGCGAGCCCATGCTCGACATCAACGACTTCATGCAGACCGATGCCGCCGGACACGGCTTCGTGAACGTGCTGGCAGCTGACAAGCTGCTCAACTCGCCGCGCTTGTACGCCACCTTTTTGCTGTGGATGCTGTCTGAGCTCTTCGAGCAATTGCCCGAGGTGGGCGACGTTGAAAAGCCCAAGCTGGTCTTTTTCTTTGACGAGGCGCACTTGCTCTTCAATGAAGCGCCCAAGGTGCTGATCGAGCGCATTGAGTTGGTGGTGCGGCTGGTCCGGTCTAAAGGCGTCGGCGTTTATTTCGTCACGCAAAACCCGCTGGACATTCCGGATTCGGTGCTGGCGCAGCTGGGCAACCGCGTGCAGCACGCCTTGCGCGCCTTCACCCCGCGCGACCAAAAGGCTGTCAAGGCCACCGCGCAGACCATGCGGCAAAAGCCGGGTTTGGACATCGAGACCGCCATCACCGAACTGGCAGTGGGCGAAGCGCTGGTGAGCTTGCTGGACAGCAAAGGCCGGCCCGGCGTGACCGAACGCGTCTTTGTGCTGCCGCCGGCCAGCCAGCTGGGCCCGATCACTACAGCCCAGCGCCAGGCCTTGCTGCAGGGTTCACTGGTGGCGGGTGTGTACGAAAAGACCGTCAACCGCGAGTCGGCCCAGGAGATGTTGAGTGCCCGCGTGCAGCAGACGGCAGCCACCGCAGCCGAGGCCGAAAGCAAGGCCAGCGGCGGGGCGCTGGGTGGCTTTGGCGACCTCGTTTTTGGCAGCACCGGGCCGCGCGGCGGTCAGCGCGACGGTGTCGCGCAGATGTTGGTCAAGTCTGCGGTGCGTACCATGGGCAGCACGGTGGGCCGTGAGATCATTCGCGGGGTACTGGGTGGCATCTTCGGCGGCAAGCGCTGAAGTCGGCACCCTGCTTTCTGTCTGCTCACCCCCTCTTTATTAAACGTTCATGACCCTATCTGCCACGCCGCGCGCTCCCGTTACTGTCGTCAGTCATCCCCTGGTTCAGCACAAGCTCACGCTGATGCGCCGCAAAGACGCCAGCACCCACACCTTTCGCACGCTGCTCAATGAAATCAGCATGCTCATGGCCTATGAAGTCACGCGGGACATGACCACGCAGATGATCGAGATAGAGTCGCCGCTGGAAACCATGCAGTCCCCGGTCATTGACGGCAAGAAGCTGGTGTTTGTGTCCATCCTGCGGGCGGGTAATGGCATTTTGGAGGGCATGCTGAGCGTGGTGCCAGGGGCGCGCGTAGGCCATGTGGGGCTGTACCGGGACCCTGAAACACTGGAGCCCGTCGAGTACTACTTCAAGATGCCGCAAGACATGCACGAGCGCGACATCGTGGTGGTGGACCCGATGCTGGCCACCGGCAACTCGGCCATTGCCGCTGTCGAGCGCCTCAAGGTTTTGAAACCCAAGTCGATCAAGTTCATGTGCCTCTTGACCTGCCCCGAAGGCGTGAAAGCTCTGCAAGCCGCGCATCCGGACGTGCCAATTTTTACCGCCGCGATTGATCGCGAGCTCAACGACCACGGCTACATCTTGCCCGGCCTGGGCGACGCGGGTGACCGCATCTTCGGCACCAAGTAAAACGCCCTGTCCTACAGCTTCGCTTGAGCTGGCCCCCAACAATGGGGCTGCATGTTCAAGAACCTCGACCCGGTGCCCGCGGTGGGAGCCGACGCACTGGCCTCAGGCCAACGTGCCCTCGTGTGGGACTCTGCCTGGGCCAGCTTGGCGGGCGGCTGGTCTGGGGGCGTGGTGCTGGTGGCTTTTGCGCTCAGCCTGGGCGCCCAACCCATGGTCATCGGCCTTCTGGCCGCCATTCCCTTTGCTGCGCAGGCCGTCCAACTCCCCACGATCTTCATCGTCGAGAAATTCCGCCGCCGTAAAAAAATCGGCGTGATCGCGCTCAACCTGGCGCGCCTGGTCATCTTGCTCTTGGGCTTGCTGCCGTTTTTTGTACCCGGCCCCTGGCAGCTGCCTTTGCTTTTGGCAGCGCAACTGGCCATTGCCGTGCTGGGCTCGGTTGCGGCTTGCGCCATCAACTCCTGGTTTCATCAGCTCCTGCCACCTTCCGGTTTGGGTGAGTTTTTCAGCAAGCGCTTGCTGATCGCCAGCATGATGGCCTGCGGCGGCACATTGGCAGCGGGCCTGCTGGTGGACCATCCACCGCTGGGCCAGGCCAACTACGCCTTTGCCCTGGCCTTTGTGGCGGCAGGCCTGGCCGGCTTCGCCAGCTCGGCCTGCCTGGCCCGCGCGCCCGAGCCTGAAATGCACCCGCCTAGTGCGTCCATGCCTCTGAGGGACATGCTGCGCGAGCCCATGTTCAACCCCAACTTTCGCAGCCTGGCCTTGATGCTGGGCAGCTGGAACCTGGCCAGCAATCTGGTCGCGCCCTTTCTCACGGTTTATTTGATCCAGCAGCTCGGCTTTTCCTTGAGCGTCATCACGCTTTTGTGGGTCACCAGCCAACTGGCCAATGCCGCCGCGCTCAATCTGTGGGGCCGGCTGTCAGACCGATTGAGCAACAAGGCGGTGCTGCGCGTGGCGTTTCCGGCTTACTTTTTGTCCATCCTGGGCATCGTGCTGGCGGCCGGCATGGCACCCGCCATCAAGCTGCCGCTGCTTTACGCCTTGCATGTGCTCATGGGCATTGCCTCGGGCGGGGCCAGCTTGGCCACTGGCAACCTGGGCTTAAAACTCGCGCCAAAAGGCAAGGCGACTTCTTACCTGGCCATGCTTGGCCTGGTGTCGGCTGTGGCGGGCGGCGTGGCGCCCATTGCCGGCGGCGTGATTGCGCAGTGGTTCAGCGTGCATGAGCTGGCCATCATCGTGCGCTGGATCGCGCCGCGCGGCGGGGGCGACATGTCGGTGCTGGACTTTGCGCATTGGGAGTTTTTGTTTGCCCTGTCGGCGGCCATGGGCCTGTATGTGCTGCATGCCCTGTCGCGCGTGCAAGAAGGCGCGGAGATCAGCGAGCGCAAGGTGATTCAGGAACTGGGGCTCGAAGCGCTGCGCGCGGTCAACCACCTGTCATCGGCCGGCGGTTTGCTGGTGAGCTTGTTCACTTTTGAGCGCGTGGCCGAGCGCCGCAAGACACCACGCCGTGGCCCGGGTGCGCCCTCGTTTGAGCGTGACCCGACGGACGCCTAGCGCCGGTCTGTAAACTCCTTGCCCATTGGAAGCCCCAGGGGCTCGCGGCACAACTTCAAGGAACAGACATGGGTGCGCAGTGGAAAGCAAAAGGCAAGGCCCAGGCGGCCGACGCCCGGGGAAAATTATTTGGCCGTCTGGCCAAGGACATCATGGTCGCCGCTCGCAGCGGCGCCGACCCTGCATCGAATGCCAAGCTACGCCTGGTGGTCGAGCAGGCACGCAAGGTGTCCATGCCCAAGGACACGCTGGAGCGCGCCATCAAGAAAGGCGCTGGCCTCACGGGTGAGGTGGTGCACTTTGAACACGTGATTTATGAAGGCTTTGCGCCGCACCGCGTGGCCTTGATGGTCGAATGCCTGACCGACAACGTGAACCGCACCGCGCCCGAAATGCGGGTGCTGTTTCGCAAAGGTCAGTTAGGCACTTCAGGCTCGGTGGCCTGGGATTTCGACCACGTGGGCATGATCGAGGCCGAGCCAGCGCAAGCCGGCGCCGACGCCGAGCTGGCGGCCATTGAAGCCGGCGCGCAAGACTTTGAGCCCGGCGAAGAAGAAGGAACAACGCTGTTCATCACCGACCCGACGGATCTCGACATCGTGAGCCGCGCCCTCCCCGCGCAGGGCTTCACAGTGCTGTCGGCCAAGCTCGGCTACAAGGCCAAGAACCCGGTGGACCCGGCCACGCTCAGCCCAGAGCAGCTGGAAGAAGTCGAGGCTTTTTTGGCCGCCATTGACGGCAACGACGACGTGCAAAACGTCTTTGTGGCCCTGGCGGGTTAAGGTTAAAGCTAAATAGCCTGTCGCTACTCGCCCTAAGCGGTGCGAGATTCCAGCAACTTCACCAGACTCCACAGCGTGCGGTTGACGGGCGTCGGAATGCCCAGAGCCTGGCCGCGTTTGACCACGTGGCCATTGAGGTAGTCAATCTCGCTGGGCTTGCCACGCGCCAAGTCCTGCGCGGTGGATGACAGCTGGCCGGGCATGGTCAGCGCAATTTGCGCCACGGCTTCATGCACGCTGGCGGGCAGGTTCACACCATCGGCAGCAGCCACCGCCAGGCATTCGTTCACCACGTCTTGCATCACGCCCTGAATGCCTGGCGCATTGAATGTCTTGCCATAAGGCTGCTGGCTGATGGCCGAGATCGCGTTGTAGGCGCAATTGATCACCAGCTTGGTCCACAGGGCTTGGCGCACCGCAGCAGACACCTCTGTGGCAACGCCAGCGGCGCGCAGTGCGGCTGCAACCGTTTGGCTGTCTGTGGTTCCTGCAGTGGCCGGCGCCAACACCAGCTCGCCCCGCCCCTTGTGCAGCACATGGCCTGGGCCGGCCATGTCCACCGCCACGTAAACCACAGCAGCCGCCACAGCCCGACCCGGCAAAACGGCCTGCAGGCGCTCCGCGTTGTCCACGCCGTTTTGCAAGCTCAGCACCAGAGCCCGCGCTGGCAGGTGCGGCGCCATCAAACGCCCCGCCGCCTCCGTGTCTGCCGACTTCACGCAAACCAGAACCAGGTCGGCGGTGGCCACGGCCGCGGGGTCCGAGGTGGCCGCAAGCGGCACCCATTCGTCAAAACCTTGGCCTTGCATGCGCAGGCCTCGCGCCGCCATGGCCTCAACATGTGGCGGCCGGGCAATCAAGGTGACAGCATGGCCAGCACGCGCAAGCATGCCACCGTAATAGCAGCCCACAGCGCCCGCGCCCATGACCGCGACGTGCAGCGTCGGGGTGAGTTCGGGTGGCGTTGCCGCGATTGGCGTGAGAGCATCAAGGCTGTTTTGCATGCGCGGATTCTAGGCAGGCCGGGTTTCTGCGAACATGCAAGCCCGGCCTGAATTAAGGAGAAGAGTGAATGACCATTCAAACGAGCTTTGACCGCAGCCCACACAAGTTTGCCGGCGCGAGGAGGCCAGGCATGGGCTCAGCAGCCTTGCTGCTGACGCTGGCCATGACTTGGGGGGCTGCCTCTGCCCAAGCGCTGGGCGCGCGCGATGGCCGCTTGCAGCCGCCCAACCTCACGCCCAACAGCGTGTCCAGCCAGGCCGGGCTCTACCCGGACCATCCGCAACGCAACTTTGCCCAGATTGAGCCACTGCGCTTCAAAGGGTCGGGCGCCGAAGCGATGCGCCAACTCACCGAACTCGTGCGCAACACGCGCGGCGCCACGGTCATGACGCAAACGCCCGGCTATCTGCATGCCGAAATGCGCACGCGCTGGCTCAAGTTCACAGACGACCTTGAGTTCTTGCTCGACGAGCCAGCCGGCTTGATTCATGTGCGCTCGGCCAGCCGCCTGGGCCTGAGCGACTTGGGTGCCAATCGAACACGGGTGGAGTTGCTCCGCTCGCAATTCGATGCAGTGCAAAGCGGGCAGGCCCGGCCCTGAACTCAGCCGCTTGGCGATCGGGGAAAATAGCGGTTTGCCTTTTTGCAGTCTTGCCGACCCCGCCCGCTCATGTCCGACTACCTCACCGCCGCGCTCTACAAATTCATTGACCTGCCCGACTTTGCCGAGTGGCAGGCCCCGCTGCAGGCTTTTTGCGAGGCGAACGGGGTCAAGGGCACGCTGCTGCTGGCAGCTGAAGGTATCAACGGCACCATCGCCGGCCCCGAGGCGGGCGTGCGCGCGGTGCTGGCCCGTTTGCGCCAAGACCCACGCCTGGCCACGCTGGAGCACAAAGAATCGCGCAGCCCGCGTGAACCGTTTTACCGCATGAAAGTGCGGCTCAAAAAAGAGATCGTGACCCTGGGCGTGGACGGCATCAACCCGGCGCGCATGGCGGGGCATTACGTCAAGCCGGCCGACTGGAATGCGCTGATCCGCGACCCGGATGTGGTCTTGATCGACACGCGCAACGACTACGAAGTCAAAGTCGGCACCTTTGAGGGCGCGATCAACCCCGAGACCACCAGCTTTTCAGAGCTGCCCGACTGGGTGGCTGCGCAGATGGCCGAAGGCGGCGTGCTGGCGACCAAAGACGGCAAAAAGCCGCGCGTGGCCATGTTCTGCACGGGCGGCATACGCTGCGAAAAGTCCACCGCCTTCATGCGCACCCAAGGCTTTGACGAGGTCTATCACCTCGAAGGCGGCATCCTCAAATACCTTGAAGAAGTGCCGCAAACGCAAAGCACCTGGTCGGGCGAATGCTTTGTATTTGACGAGCGCGTATCGGTCGGCCACGACCTCAAGCCGGGTCATCTGGAGCTGTGTCGCTCCTGCCGCGACCCGATCACGGCTGAAGACAAGTTGTCTCCGCTGTACGAAGACGGTGTGACCTGCCCGGCCTGCCACGGCAGCAAGACCGAGGCGCAACTGGCCGGCTTTCGCCAGCGCCAAAAGCAAATCGCACTGGCCAAGCAGCGCAACCAGCGCCACATTGGCGTGCGGCGCGAGCCAAAGCTCAAGGTTGAGGTCAAACCACCGCTTGATGCGAAAGCGGGCGGCGATCAGCCTTGAGTGCAAGCGCCCTCCCCGTTCTTTATTCCTTCAGGCGCTGCCCTTACGCCATGCGCGCACGACTGGCACTGGCCAGCAGCGGCACTGCTTGCGAACTGCGTGAAATCGTCTTGAGAGACAAACCGGCCAGCCTGCTCAGTGCTTCACCGAAGGGGACGGTGCCTGTGCTTATCCTGCCCAGCGGTCAAGTGATTGACCAGAGCCTGGACATCATGCTGTGGGCGCTGCGCCAGAGCGACCCCGACGGATGGCTGACGCCAGCAGAAGGCAACTTAGCCGACATGCTCGCCTTGATTCAAGCTTGCGATCAGGGCTTTAAGGCTGACCTGGACCGCTATAAATACCCGAACCGCTTCGGGGTTGACCCGCTGCTGCATCGCACCCAAGGCCTGGCCTGGCTGAACAGCCTCGCGCCTCGTCTGAGCGCGAAGGCGTTCTTGTCAGGGCCGCAAGCAGCGCTCGCAGACTGGGCCATCGCGCCCTTTGCACGGCAATTCGCACAGACCGATGCGCCGTGGTTTGAGCAGCACGCCGATGCGGCCTTGCAGCACTGGCTGGTGCGCTGCCTGGCCATGCCGCTGTTCGCACAGATCATGCCCAGATACCCGGTTTGGACCGAGGGCACGACGGGTGTTCACTTAAGCTGAAACCCATGAAAAAAGCCCGCCAAGCGGCGGGCTTTTAGAGCTTGGGCACCGGGCGCGAATCAGGAGCCGCTTGTCGCTTCCTCTGGCTCGGGCTTGGCCTTGCCTTCTTTCTTGGGCAGCGGCTGAATGTCCAGCTTCACGTCGCCAGTCTCAACGCCTTTTTCGTCCTTGCTCAACTCGATGTCCACCGTCAGGCGGCCACCGTCGATCAAGCGACCGAACAGCAACTCGTCGGCCAAGGCGCGGCGAATCGTGTCCTGAATCAAGCGCTGCATGGGTCGCGCGCCCATGAGCGGATCGAAGCCCTTCTTGCCCAGGAACTTGCGCAAGGCGTCGGTGAAGGTGACTTCCACCTTCTTCTCGGCCAATTGCTGCTCCAACTGCAACAAGAACTTGTCGACCACACGCAAGATGACGGTTTCGTCCAGCGCCTTGAAGCTGACTGTGGCGTCCAGGCGGTTGCGGAACTCCGGCGTGAACAGGCGCTTGATGTCGGCCATCTCGTCGCCCGACTCGCGCGGGTTGGTAAAGCCAATGGTGGCCTTGTTCATGGTCTCGGCGCCCGCGTTCGTCGTCATGATGATGATGACGTTGCGGAAGTCGGCCTTGCGCCCGTTGTTGTCCGTCAGCGTGCCGTGGTCCATGACCTGCAGCAACACATTGAAGATGTCCGGGTGCGCTTTCTCGATCTCGTCGAGCAGGAGCACGCAATGCGGCTTCTTGGTCACGGCTTCGGTCAGCAAACCACCCTGGTCAAAGCCCACATAGCCCGGAGGCGCGCCAATCAGGCGGCTCACGGCATGGCGCTCCATGTACTCCGACATGTCAAAGCGAATCAGTTCGATGCCCATGATGTAGGCCAGCTGTTTGGCCGCTTCCGTCTTGCCGACGCCAGTGGGGCCGGAGAACAAAAACGAACCAATCGGCTTGTCGCCCTTGCCCAGGCCCGAGCGCGCCATCTTGACGGCAGAGGCCAGCACGTCGAGTGCCTTGTCTTGACCAAACACCACGCTTTTCAAATCGCGTTCGAGCGTCTTGAGTTTGCCGCGGTCGTCGTTGGACACATTGGCCGGTGGAATGCGGGCGATCTTGGCCACGATCTCTTCGACCTCGGCCTTGGTGATGGTTTTCTTGCGCTTGGACACCGGCAAGATGCGCTGAGCCGCGCCCGCCTCGTCAATCACGTCAATCGCCTTGTCGGGTAAATGGCGGTCGTTGATGTACTTGGCGCTGAGCTCGGCCGCAGCCTGCAAGGCGGCCACGGCGTACTTCACGCCGTGGTGCTCTTCAAAGCGCGACTTCAAGCCCTTGAGAATCTCGACCGTTTCTTGCACGGTTGGCTCGACCACATCGACTTTTTGGAAGCGCCGCGACAAGGCCGCGTCTTTCTCAAAAATGCCGCGGTATTCGGTGAAGGTCGTCGCACCGATGCACTTGAGCTGGCCGGAGCTGAGCGCGGGCTTGAGCAAGTTGGACGCGTCCAGCGTGCCGCCAGAAGCTGCACCCGCGCCGATCAGCGTGTGGATTTCGTCAATGAACAGGATGCCGTTGGGCTTATCTTTAAGCGCTTTCAAGACGCCTTTAAGACGCTGCTCAAAATCCCCGCGGTACTTGGTGCCGGCAAGCAAGGCGCCCATGTCCAGCGAATACACCTGCGCTTCAGCCAGGATCTCAGGCACGTCTTTTTGCGTGATGCGCCAGGCCAGGCCCTCGGCAATCGCGGTCTTGCCCACGCCGGCTTCGCCTACCAGCAGAGGGTTGTTTTTGCGTCGGCGGCACAAGATTTGAATGACGCGCTCGACCTCGTACTCGCGGCCAATCAGCGGGTCGATCTTGCCGTCTTTGGCGAGCTGGTTCAGGTTCTGCGTGAACTGCTCAAGCGGCGAGGCTTTCTCGTTCTTCTCGGCAGATTCTTCGTTTTCAGCCGCGCTTTCGCCTGCCTTGGTCGGCTCAGGCGGGTCGCTCTTTTTGATGCCGTGGGCGATGAAGTTCACCACGTCCAGGCGGGTCACGCCCTGCTGGTGCAGGTAATACACGGCGTGCGAGTCTTTCTCACCAAAGATAGCGACCAGCACGTTGGCGCCGGTGACTTCTTTCTTGCCGTTCCCCGTGGACTGCACGTGCATGATGGCGCGCTGTATGACGCGTTGAAAGCCCAGCGTCGGCTGGGTGTCCACGTCGTCACTGCCGGCGACTTGCGGCGTGTTGTCTTTGATGAAGTTGGCAAGCGACTTGCGCAAATCATCCACATTGGCCGAGCATGCGCGCAGCACCTCGGCAGCACTTGGGTTGTCCAGCAGGGCCAGCAACAGGTGTTCCACGGTGATGAACTCGTGGCGCTGTTGGCGGGCCTCGACGAAGGCCATGTGCAAGCTGACTTCTAATTCCTGGGCAATCATTGATTTTCCTTTCGGCTTGCTACACAAATTCCATGAAGAGATGAACTGCAGTTGGGGGCAATTCTCACAATTCAACCGGCTCGCTGACACATTGCAGCGGATGACCGTTTTTGCGGGCGGCTTCTGTGACCTGATCCACCTTGGTGGCCGCTACATCTTTGGAAAAAACGCCGCAGACGCCTTTGCCGTCCAGATGGATCTTGAGCATGATCTGGGTGGCTGTCTCGCGGTCTTTGTTAAAAAACTCCTGAATTACAACCACCACAAACTCCATCGGCGTGTAGTCATCGTTCAGCAGCACGACCTGGTACATCTGCGGCGGCTTGACCTTCTGGGTCCGCCGCTCAAGTACCACGGAATCTCCTCCATTGGCTTGTTCAGGCTTCGAGGGCTGGGCAATGGGCGCATTCGTCGGCGCGGGTTTGGGAGATTTCGTAGCCATGGAATTCATTCTAGCGACCCCTACGGGTGCGCGTGCCCAAGCACTGCCATGGCCGTAGCCGGCGTATGCCAGAACCGCTATCCAGAACCCCTATCATTTGCGCATGACCTTTACCTGCTCGCCCCTTCGCCCCTTCAAGGGCCTGCTGCCCTCCGCCTTGCATCGCTTCGCCCTCTTGGCGGGCTTTTCCGCCCTGCTGCTGCTCGGCCAGTCCAAGCCCGTCCATGCGCAAGAAGGCCCTCAACTCAACTTGCCGCGCGTCACGCTCGCGCAAGGCATGCACCAGATCAGCGCCCAAGTGGCTCAAACGCCCTTGCAGCGTCAAATCGGCCTCATGAATCGCAAGGACATGCCGCAGCACGAAGGCATGCTGTTCATCTTTGAAGAGCCCTCGGAGCAGTGCTTTTGGATGAAAAACACCTTGCTGCCCCTGACAGCTGCTTTTGTAGCGGATGACGGCACCATCGTGAACCTGGCCGATATGAAACCCCAGACCCTGGAATCGCACTGCTCGGCCAAGCCGGTTCGTTTTGTGCTGGAAATGAACCAGGGCTGGTTTGCCAAGAAGGGCCTCAAAGCGGGGGCACGCCTGAGCGGCGCACCCTTCGACACTAAACGTTAAAAAAGCGCAGGCGCCGACTGAACTTTTTTTAGACACAAAAAAGCCGACACATGTCGGCTTTTTTGTTTGAGCCGAGGTGCGCACCCCGGCTTTCGCTAGCTGAATCAGGCGCCGAAATTATCTTGCGCGAATTTCCAGTTCACCAGGCTCGACAAGAAGGTCTCGACGAACTTGGGGCGTGCGTTGCGGTAGTCGATGTAGTAGGCGTGCTCCCAGACGTCCACAGTCATCAGCGCTTTGTCGGCGGTGGTCAGCGGCGTGCCAGCAGGGCCGGTGTTGACGATGTCCACGCTGCCGTCCGGCTTTTTGACCAGCCAGGTCCAGCCGGAGCCGAAGTTGCCGACAGCCGACTTCACGAAGGCCTCCTTGAATGCAGCGTAAGAGCCGAACTTGGCATTGATGGCCTCAGCCAGCGCGCCCTGTGGCTCGCCGCCGCCTTGGGGCTTCATGCAGTTCCAGAAAAAAGTGTGGTTCCAGACCTGGGCCGCGTTGTTGTAGATGCCGCCGCTGGACTTCTTGACGATTTCTTCCAGGCCCATGGCTTCGTATTCGGTGCCCTTTTGCAGGTTGTTCAGGTTCACCACATAGGCGTTGTGGTGCTTGCCGTGGTGGTATTCGAAGGTCTCAGCGCTGTAGTGCGGGGCCAGTGCGTCGGCGGCGTACGGCAGGGGTGGGAGGGTGTGTTCCATGTGTTTTCCTTTGGATGATGTTGGCGATAAGAAACGGGTAAAGCTGGCTGATTGTAAAAACTAATTGCCCTAGATCAGACGGGCCGGCGCAACCGTGAGGTCTAGCGTACCGTCATTGAGCGTGGCGCGCAGGGCCTGACCCACTTTGGCCTGATTGACACCAGTCACCGCATGGCCATGCTCATCGGTCAGCCAGGCATAGCCGCGCTGCAACACCAGGCTGGGGTCCAGCAGCTCCAGCCGCGTCTGCGCACGGTCCAGGCGCTGATGACTTCCCTGGACGGCGGCACTCAGTGCGCGCGGCAGGGCTTTTTGGATCTCAAGCAAGCTTGCAGCCTGCTGGCTCAGGGCCATGCGGGCCGCGTGGCGCAGGCTTTGGGCGTGCAGCACCAGGCCGGCGCGTTCACGGGCCACTGAATGCGAAGGCTGGGCAACGCGGCCTGCCGCCCAGTCCAGGCGCTGGGCGCAGGTCTGCAAATGCCGGTCCACGGCGCTTTGCAGGCGATCACCCGCCAGCTCCAGCGCCCGCAGCCAGACGCTACGCGGCTGCGCGGCCAACTCGGCTGCAGCGGTGGGGGTGGGCGCACGCAGGTCCGCGCAAAAGTCCGCGATGGTGAAGTCCGTTTCATGGCCCACACCCGAAATGATGGGAATGGGCGAGGCGACGATGGCCCGGGCGAGTTGTTCGTCATTGAAGGCCCAGAGGTCTTCCATCGCTCCGCCGCCGCGCACCACCAACAAGACATCGGCCTCGGCCCGGCTTGCGGCGCGGGCCAGAGCTTGAACCAACTCACCCGCGGCTTGGGCGCCTTGCACGCTGGCCGGGTAAATCACCACGGCCACATGGGGCGCGCGCCGCTGCAAGGCACTGACCACGTCATGCAAAGCGGCTGCACCCAGCGAAGTCACGATGCCCACGGTGCGGGGCATGAGGGGCAATGCCCGCTTGCGTTCGGTTTCAAACAGGCCCTCGGCTTCCAGCTTGGCCTTGAGCCGTGTGAATTGCTCAAACCAATTGCCTTCGCCAGCTTGCTTGAGCGACTCAACCACCAGCTGCAATTCACCGCGGGGCTCGTAAATGCCCAGCCGCCCGCGCAACTCGACGCGCTGACCGTCGCGTGGCGCAAAGTCCAGCAAGCTGGCGGCGCGGCGGAACATGGCGCAGCGCACCTGGCCCTGCTCGTCCTTGAGGTTGAAGTAGCAATGCCCGCTGGCCGCGCGTGAAAAACCCGACAACTCGCCCGCCACAGCCACCGGATTGAACCGGGCCTCCAGGCTGTCGGCGATAGCGCGGATCAGCGAGCCAACAGGCCAGACCTTCACGCCGGGGGCGGCGCGTCCGGCAGAGGGAAAGTCTTCAAACATGGGCTTGCCCCGAACAGCTCGACAGGAATTGATCCACAGCGGCTGCGAGCGACTGTCCCAACCCGAACAAAGGCCTCGAAAAAGCCGAGTCGCCGTTGCAAGCTATTGATTTAAAAGGAAAATGAAGTGCTGAAAAAATCATCGATCTGTCTACAGGCAGCGAAATTGGGGTGAATTTGCACGCCCGGATGGACTTTCCCACAAAGTTATCCACAGAATTTGTGGGAATCGGCTGGCATCTCAAGTCCGTTGGCCGCCAAGCCACTCGGCCATAATCCGACCACTTTTGACGGGAGTGACTGACTTTGATTTCGATCATACAAGCCGCCGGTTGGCCCATCTGGCCTCTGCTGGCCTGCTCTGTGCTCGCTTTGACCTTGATCATTGAACGCTGCCTGAGCCTGAGAACGGGGAAAGTCGTGCCGCCGAACCTGCTGGCTGAGGTCATGCAGATGTCCCGCACCCAAATCCCGAAAGCCGAGGCGCTGTACAAGCTTGAAGACTCAGTGCTGGGGCGCATCCTCGCAAGTGGCCTGTCCGCGTTGAAGGGTGATCCGCGCATGAGCCGGGACGAATTGCAAGCGGTTCTTGAACAGGCCGGGCGCCAAGCCGCCCATGAGTTGGAACGCTATCTCGCCGCGCTGGCCACCATTGCATCGGCAGCGCCTCTGCTGGGGCTGCTGGGCACAGTGATCGGGATGATCGAGATTTTTGCTGCTCAGAACGCAGCGGCCGTCAGCGCCGGCAGCAGCGACCCCGCGCAGGTCGCTCAGGGCATTTCAATTGCGCTGTACAACACCGCCTGCGGACTGATCGTGGCCATTCCAGCCCTCGTCTTTTGGCGCTATTTGCGCAGCCGCGTAGACACCCACGTATTGCAGTTGGAACTGGCCAGTGAACGATTCACCCGCCATCTCGACGGATTGCGCCAAGGCGCCTGAAGACCAGCCATGCGGCCCCTGCAATTTAGACGCGCCAGCGCGGGGCGCGACGCCCCAGAGATCAGCCTGATAGCCTTCATCGATGTGCTGCTGGTGATCCTGATCTTCATGATGCTCAGCTCCAGCTACAGCCGGCTGACGCAGGTCAAGGTCCAGCTACCGGTGGCAGACAGCCAGGCAAGTTCCCAGGAAAGCCAACGCATCCATCTGGCGGTGAGCGCAGACGGCCGCTATGCCATTGGCAACGAAGCCCTCGCGCCGTCCACAGCCCGCAGCCTGGAAGAGCGACTGCGCACCGCCAAGTTGCTGGCCGCGCCCGACGCGGCCTCGATGGCGAGCGCAGGTTCAGCTGGTCAGGACACGGTGCTTGTCATCAGCGCCGACGCGGCGGCGAGCCACCAGGCGGTCATCGTGGCGATGACGGCGGCCAATCGGGCTGGGCTGCAACAGCTGACCTTCATGAGCCAACGCAGCGCGGGCGCCAAAAAACAAGGCCAGTCGCCATGACTTTCGCGCAAACGCTCACACAAGCATGGGGCCAGCGCGGTTGGTTGGCCTGTGGGCTGTGGCCCATTGCCGCGCTTCATGGGCTGTTGGTGCGTATTCGCCGTGGTCTTTACAGCAGCGGTCTCATGGCATCGACGCGACTGCCGGTTCCGGTGATCGTGGTCGGTAACGTCATTGCTGGCGGCGCCGGCAAGACGCCCTTGGTGATGGCCCTGGTGCAGCATTTGCAGGGTGCGGGCTACCGGCCAGGTGTTGTGTCACGCGGCTACGGTCGGCACGGCACGGACTGCCTGGAGGTTTTACCCCATCTGCCGGCCGCCCAAGCCGGTGACGAACCCCTCTTGATCCGCCAGCTGACCGCCGTCCCGGTATTTGTGGCCCCAAGCCGCGCCACAGCTGCCCAGGCCCTGCTGCGCGCCCACCCGGGCACCGACATCATCGTTTGCGACGATGGCTTGCAGCACTACGCCCTGCAACGCGACTTGAACATCGCGGTATTTGATGAGCGAGGGGCAGGCAACGGCTGGTTACTGCCCGCTGGCCCGCTGCGCGAGCCGTGGCCGCAGAAAAGTGCAGGCTCTACAAAACAACAACCGGGCACATGCCCGGTCAGGGCCATTGACCTGGTCCTTCACACCGGATCAGTGCAAGCCTTCGAGGGTTTTGGCGCTCGTCGATTCCTAGCGGACGACGCTGTGGCCGCGGACGGTCGCCGTGTGAACCTGCAAAGTCTGCAAGGCGAGCGCCTCACCGCGCTGGCGGGAATTGCCAAGCCGCAAGCCTTCTTTGACATGTTGAATGCGCGCGGCCTCACCCTTTCGCGCACGCTGGCGCTGCCCGACCATGTCAGCCCTGAAGAGTTGAGTGCGATGGCGCTGTTCGCGCCCGGCCTGGAATCCGATGGACGCGTGCTGTGCACCCAAAAGGATGCGGTCAAGCTTTTCGCGCTTTACCCGAATGCGGGCCTTCAGCTACTGGCGGTGCCGCTTTCCTTTGTGCCAGAGCCGGCCTTCATGGACGCGCTCGACCTGTGGCTCACCACCCTGCCCCGTTCAGGGCAAGGCGCCGTGGGTTCTCCAGTACCATCCCCGGATGGATACAAAACTCCTTGAACTATTGGTCTGCCCCGTGACCAAGGGCCCGCTGGAAATGAGCCGCGACAAAAAAGAACTGATCTCGCGCAGCGCCAGACTGGCTTACCCCGTGCGCGACGGCATTCCGGTCATGCTCGAAAACGAGGCCCGCACCCTGACAGACGAAGAGCTGGGCCTGTGAGCTTGGGCAGTACCGGCTTTACAGGGCCTTCCTTTACCGTACTGATTCCGGCGCGCCTGGCTTCCACGCGCCTGCCCAACAAGCCCCTGGCGGACATCCACAAGTTGCCGATGGTCGTTCGTGTGGCACAGCGGGCGGCGCTTAGCCATGCCAGTCGCGTCGTGGTGGCGGCAGACAGCCAGGACATTCTGGATGCCTGCCAAGCCCACGGCGTCGAGGCCATTCTGACCGGCACCCACCACCCCAGCGGCAGCGACAGGTTGGCCGAAGCCTCGGCGCTTTTGGGTCTGGCCGACACGGCCATCGTGGTCAACGTCCAGGGCGACGAGCCGCTGATCGACCCCGACTTGATTGATGCGGTGGCCACCCTGCTGGCCACGCGAGAAGACTGCGACATGAGCACCGCGGCGCATGCCATCGACACCTGGGCTGATTTCGTCAACCCCAACGTGGTGAAGGTGGTGCTGGACGCGCGCAGCACGGCGATGTACTTCAGCCGTGCGCCCATCCCTGTGGCCCGAGATCGGCCGAGCGAAGCCTGGTGGATGGCGCCGGGCGGCCCAGCCGCACCGCTGAGGCACGTAGGCATTTATGGCTACCGGGCCGGCTTTTTGCGCAGCTTTCCACAACTGCCGCAGGCCGACGTGGAGCGATTTGAAGC
This sequence comes from Polaromonas sp., assembly GCA_040400945.1. Classification (GTDB taxonomy): domain Bacteria; phylum Pseudomonadota; class Gammaproteobacteria; order Burkholderiales; family Burkholderiaceae_C; genus Polaromonas. Next base: position 139,416 of record JBBAPG010000004.1, read on the forward strand.
CCTCGAACAACTGCGCGCTTTGTGGCACGGCCACCAGATAGCCGTTCATGTGACGGACCGAGCCCCTGGCGGCGGCGTTGACACGCCCGAAGACCTGGAGCGAGTGCGCAATACGCTGGACTTGAAAAGCTGAGCCTTTTAGACGCGTTCAGGCAACTTTTCAGGCTGCAAACAGCCGCCCTTCGCAAGCCCTTTTGTAAGCTGAAGTTAGATTCCTGCATGCTATTCTCTGAGCCAACAAACCCGGCAGGCAGCCCCCGCACCGGCTGAAGAGAGACACCGGCGCACGGATCTGCACTGCGCCGCGGAATTCAAAAAAACCAAGGACCTCCATGCGATTGATTCTGTTGGGCGCGCCAGGCGCAGGCAAAGGCACCCAAGCCACCTTTCTCTGCCAAAAGTACAGCATCCCCCAAATTTCAACCGGCGACATGCTGCGCGCGGCGGTCAAGGCGGGCACGGCTTTGGGTCTGCAAGCCAAGAAAGTCATGGACGCAGGCGGTCTGGTCAGCGACGACCTGATCATCAACCTTGTCAAAGAGCGCATTGCCCAGCCTGATTGCGCACACGGCTTTTTGTTCGACGGTTTTCCGCGCACTATTCCCCAAGCCGACGCCATGAAGGCGGCCGGCGTGAAGCTCGACTACGTGCTGGAAATCGACGTTCCGTTCGACGCCATCATTGAGCGCATGAGCGGTCGTCGCTCCCATGCCGCCTCGGGTCGCACTTACCACGTCAAGTACAACCCGCCTAAGCAGGACGGCCTGGACGACGTGACCGGCGAGCCCTTGATCCAGCGTGACGATGACAAGGAAGACACCGTACGCAAGCGCCTGGAGGTCTACAGCGCGCAGACCCGTCCCCTGGTGGCTTATTACTCGCAGTGGGCCAAGATCGAGCCCGAGTCAGCCCCCAAGTACCGCGCCATTAGCGGCATGGGCAGCGTGGACGAAATCACCGCCCGCGCACTGGCTGCCCTGTCTAACTGACCGGGTTTTAAACCTGAATCGGTAGCCGCTTCAGTACAAACGTCAGTAGCCCCGCATCAACTGCAGCATCAAGGCCACACGCGCCTTGACGGGCGTCAGGCCCGGTGCGGCGGGCAAAACATCTGAAGCACCTGGAAGCACACGCCCTTGCGCGCAGCGCGTGGCACGCAGCACTTTGAGCCCCTGGCTTTTCATGGCCAGACGCAGCCCAGCCTCCAGGTCCTGGTGAACCGTGCCGTTGCCCGTGGTGGCCACCACAATGCCTTGCGCGCCCCCTCGCACCAGGCTTTGCACCGTCTGGCCGTCCACGCCCACGCAACTTGTGACGATCTCCACCCGAGGCCATACTGCGACAGCGCTGGGCAACCACACGGGCTGAGCTGATGGGGCTGATGGGGCTGCCGAAGCGTCCCCAGGCCATGCGCGCAAAAGGCGCACCCTGCCCTCCTCGACGAATCCGAGCGGCCCCGCATCGCCCGAGTCAAAAGCGTCGAGGCGGTAGGGATGCACTTTTTGAACGTCAAAGGCGCTGTGCAGGGTGCCGGCGCACACGGCCGTCACACCCCGGGCACCTTGGGTTTCGACCACGGCCAAGGCGTCGAGCAGGTTTTGGGGGCCATCGGGCACCAAGGCGGTGGCCGGGCGCATGGCGCAGGTCAGCACCACAGGCTTGGCAGGGGTAAGCAAGGCCTGCAGCCAATAGGCTGTCTCCTCCAGGGTGTCTGTGCCGTGCGTCATCACGATGCCGCGCACCGCAGGATCGGCCAGATGGTGAGCGACCCGTTCGGCCAGCCGCGTCCAGATGGCAAAGCCCATGTCCTTGCTGTCGACCTGAGCAACTTGTTCCATCACCAGCTTTTGCGCCGCTGCCGCGCCCCAGCCCGGCAAATCAGCCAGAAGGTCTTGCACGCCCACCTGCGCTGCGGTGTATCCGGTGTGGTCAAGAGCACCTGCGCCCTTGCCCGCAATCGTGCCGCCCGTCCCCAGAATGACTATTTTTTGCTCGCTCACTTGCAGTCCTTACAAAACTGGATAAAAATACAGCCACTGTTTATCCAAACAGTGTTTTCATGTTTTACCTCAAGCACCATGAACATCCTCAGCGATTTCTCTGCCACTGACAGCCTGCAGAACGGCCCCAATGATGGCCCCAAGCTGACGGCGCGCCAGCAACAAATCCTCGAACTGATCCAAAGCGCCATTGCCCGCACCGGCGCGCCGCCCACGCGCGCAGAGATCGCCAGCGAGCTGGGGTTTCGTTCGGCCAATGCCGCCGAGGAACATCTGCAGGCACTGGCACGCAAAGGCGTGATCGAGCTGGTGAGCGGCACATCGCGCGGCATCCGCCTTCGCAGCGACACCTTGCGCTCGATCCAGGCCTCACGCGGCAAGCAATTCTTGCTGCCTTTGCAAAGCCTGGCCCAGTTGGCCCTGCCGCTGGTCGGACGTGTTGCCGCCGGTAGCCCGATTCTCGCGCAGGAGCATATCGAGCAAACCTATCACCTTGAGTCCAGCTTGTTCCAGCGCCAGCCCGACTACCTGCTCAAGGTGCGCGGCATGAGCATGCGCGACGTCGGCATCATGGACGGCGACCTCCTGGCCGTGCAGCAGACCAAGGAAGCCCGCAACGGCCAGATCGTCGTGGCCCGGCTGGGCGAAGAAGTCACGGTCAAGCGCTTTCGCAAGACCAAGAACATCATCGAGTTGCTGCCCGAAAACCCGGACTTCGCACCCATCATCGTGCAGCCCGGCGAGCCCTTTGAGCTCGAAGGCCTGGCGGTTGGCCTGATCCGCAACAGCATGCTCATTTAGCCTGCTGCCCGGGCTCGCTTCGGCAAGCCCTTCTCCCCTTTTCCTCGTGTCAGTTGTATTCATCGCGTGCCAGGTGGCGGGCGTAGGCTTTGCCATGCAAAGCCACACCCTGGCGTCGTGATTCGCTGGTCGCAAGACCGCTCAATCCTGCCCTGTGTCGAAACTCTTGGAGTCATCATGGGAACCACCGCTTTTTCTGCAACGCCCCACTTGAAGCTTGTCGCTTCCAGCAGCCCAGCCATGCTCGGCAGGCGCCCTGCTTTGAATCGCTCACCTTCAGGCTTGCGCATCCTGCGCGAATTCGAGCCGGGTGCCAGCCCCGGCAACGCGGGCCGCATGGTCATCTCGGGGACCATGGCCGACGTCTGCGCAGAACTCGACCGCCTCACCCTGGCACAGGGCGCCGCGCACTGAAAGGCTGAAATTCTTGCGGGCACAATACCTGCATGAATATCGTGATTCTTGACGACTACCAGGACGCGGTGCGTAAGCTGGACTGCGCCAGCAAACTGGACGCTTTCCCGGCCAAGGTCTACACCAATACAGTCAAAGGCATAGGCCAGTTATCGATTCGCCTGAAGGACGCCGAAGTGATCGTGTTGATCCGCGAGCGGACGCACATGCCTAGGCAACTGATCGAAAAGCTGCCTAAGCTCAGGATGATTGCCCAGACCGGACGGGCCGGCGATCACATCGACATCGCGGCCTGCACAGAGCGCGGAATTGTGGTGACCGAAGGCGTGGGCTCGCCCACGGCACCGGCCGAACTCACCTGGGCGCTGATCATGGCAGCCATGCGGCGTATTCCGCAGTATGTTTCCCACCTCAAGCACGGCGCGTGGCAGCAGGCTGGCCTGAAGACCGGCGCCATGCCGCCCAACTTCGGCTTGGGTTCTGTCCTCAAGGGCAAGACGCTGGGCATCTGGAGTTACGGCAAGATCGGCAAGCTCATTGCGGGCTACGGGCGGGCCTTTGGCATGCGGGTGTTGATTTGGGGCCGCGAGCCCTCGCGTGAGCAAGCGCTGGCTGACGGGTTTGAAGTTGCCAGCAGCAAAGAAGATTTTTTTGAGCGCGCCGACGTGCTGACCCTGCATTTGCGCCTGAACGACGCCACGCGCGGCATCGTCACGCTGGACGACCTGACCCGCATGAAACCCACCGCCTTGCTGGTGAACACTTCGCGCGCTGAATTGATAGAGCCCGACGCCCTGATTGCCGGGCTCAACCGTGGCCGGCCGGGCTTGGCCGCGATCGACGTTTTCGAATCCGAGCCGATCTTGCAAGGCCATGCCCTGCTGCGGCTGGAGAACTGCATCTGCACGCCGCACATCGGTTACGTCGAGCAGGACAGCTACGAGCTTTACTTTGGCGCGGCTTTTGACAACATCGTGAACTTCATCCAGGGCACGCCCACCAACGTCGTCAATCCTGCCGCGCTCCAGTTTCGGCGCTAGGCCGAAATCAGGAACTCACTTCCCAATATGCAAGTTTTTTCTCAAGTCGGCATCGTGGGCGCAGGCGCCATGGGCCAGGGCATTGCCCAGATCGCCGCACAGGCAGGCAGCACGGTTCATTTGTTCGACCGCGACAGCGCTGCGGTCGAGCGCGCTATCGCGAACCTGCGGACTCAGTGGGACACTCTGGTCGCCAAGGGCAGGCTGACACCTGAAGCCGCGGCAGCTTGCAAGTCAAGACTCAGTGCCGTGCCGGATTTGTCCGCGCTCAAGGCTTGCGACCTGGTCATCGAGGCGATTGTTGAACGCCTGGACGTCAAGCAAGCGCTTTTCGCGGAACTGGAAAGCGTGGTCGCCGACTCTGCGGTGCTGGCCAGCAACACCTCCTCGCTGTCCATCACCGCCATCGCCGCCAAACTCCGCGTGCCGGGCAGGCTGGCCGGATATCACTTCTTCAATCCCGTCCCCCTGATGAAGGTGGTTGAAGTCATCAGCGGTGTCAAAACTGCGGCGGATTGTTGTGAGCGTTTGTCCGCCTATGCGCGCCAGATGGGGCACAGGCCCGTGCAGGCTGGTGATACGCCGGGCTTCATCGTCAACCACGCGGGCCGTGGTTATGGCACCGAGGCACTGCGCATCGTGAGTGAAGGCATTGCAGACTTCGCCACCATAGACCGCATCTTGAAAGACCAGGCGGGCTTCAAGCTCGGCCCCTTTGAATTGATGGACCTGACGGGCCTGGACGTATCGCACCCCGTGATGGAGTCGGTCTACCGCCAATATTACGAAGAGCCGCGTTACCGGCCCAGTGTCATCACGGCGCAGCGGCTAGCGGGCGGGCTCCTTGGACGTAAATCGGGCGAAGGCTTTTACCGCTACGCAGAGGGCAAGGCCGTGTTGCCCGCCGAGCCCGCCGTGCCGCAGGTGGACGAAATGCCGCCGGTCTGGGTATCGCCGCGCGCCTCGCGCCGCGCCGAGTTGCTCTTGCTGTTGAAAAATCTGGGCGCCAGCATCGAGACCGGCCAATCGCCGTCCATGAACGCGCTGACCTTGGTGGCGCCACTGGGCTTTGACATCACGACCGTGGCGGTTGTGGAACGTCTGGACCCTGCCCGCACGCTGGGCATCGACATGCTGATGGACGATGCCCAGACCCAGCGCCGCGTGCTCGCGACCAACCCGGCGACACGCGCTGACATGCGCGACGCCGCTCACGCCCTCTTTGCGCGCGACGGTAAGGCGGTGAGCGTGATTCGCGACAGTGGCGGTTTCGTGACGCAGCGCGTCATTGCCAGCATCGTCAACATTGCCAGCGACATTTGCCAGCAAGGCGTTTGCAGCCCGGCCGACCTGGAAGCTGCCGTCACGCTGGGCCTGGGTTATCCGCAGGGGCCACTGGCCATGGGCGACCATTGCGGCCCCACCAACATTCTGGAAGTGCTGTTCAACATGCAGACCGTCTACGGCGACCCGCGTTATCGCCCGTCGCCCTGGCTGCGCCGGCGCGGCGCCATTGGCCTGAGCCTGTTGCAAGAGGAAAGCTGACATGACCGCCATGCTGAAAAGCACCAGCGAAGGCAGCACCATGGTGCTGACCCTGAGCAACCCCGGCCTGCGCAACGCCTTGGGCCCAGAAATTTATGCCGCCGGCATTGAAGCCCTGAACGCCGCCGACAGCAACCCGGAGATCCGCAGCGTCATCATCACGGGCGAAGGCAACAGCTTTTGCGCGGGAGGCGATTTGCAGCGCTTGCAGGGTTTGCGCCATCAAGACATTGAAACGCAGGGTCAGGGCGTGGAAGGCCTGCACAACTGGATCGACTCCATCCGCACCTTTCCCAAGCCGGTGATTGCGGCTGTGGAAGGCGCTGCGGCAGGCGCCGGTTTTTCGCTGGCGCTGGCGGCTGATTTCATCGTGGCTGCGGACTCGGCTTTTTTCTTGATGGCTTACAGCAACGTGGGCCTGTCGCCCGACGGCGGCGGCAGCTGGGCTCTGGCCCGCGCCCTGCCCCGCCCTGTGGTGGCGCGCGCCCTCATGCTGGGCCAACGCCTGAGCGCCACGCAATTGCAGGCCTGGGGTCTGGTGCATGAAGTCACGCCTGAAGGCAGCGCGATGACAGCCGCCCTGAAGCTGGCGCAGCAGCTCAATGAGCGGGCTCCCAACGTACTGGCCAGCATCAAGGAGCTGATCAATGAAGCCCCTGGCGCCAGCCTGGTGCAGCAGCTCGACAGCGAGCGTGATCATTTTGTGCGCAACCTTCGCCACCGAAACGGTGGTGAGGGCATCGAAGCCTTTTTCCAGAAACGTCCGCCGCGGTTTTCCTGAGCACTCCTCCTTGGTGATCGCGCACACGACACCAAGGTGACAGCAGCTGTGCGGCCAGAGTTGCCCCAGAGTGACAATGAACCCATGGACGACCCCATACTCACCCTGGACGAACGCGAAGCCATCAACGCTGGCCGCTGGTTCTCGTCGCTCTCCCCTTCGCTGCGCCACGACATCCTGCGCTGCGCCTACGTCAAGCGCTACAAAGACGGTGCCCTGATTGCCGCACGCGGCGATGCACCGGAGGAATGGATTGCCTGCGCCAAGGGCGCGGTCCGCGTGAGCTCGACATCCATCTCGGGCAAGCTGATCACACTGACCTATGTGGAGCCGGGCATCTGGTTTGGCGACGTCGCCATTTTCGACGGCGACCGCCGCACCCACGACGCGTATGCACACGGCGACACCACCGTGCTGTGCGTGGCCAAGGCGGACTTTCGCAAGATTCTGGCCGCCCATGTGGAGCTGTACGAAGCCATGCTGCGCCTGCACGCCCGGCGCATCCGCCAGCTGTACGGCCTGGTGGAAGACCTCAACACCCTGCCCCTGCGCGCACGCCTGGCCAAGCAGCTGCTGCACCTGGTGCGCAGCTATGGCATCGCCAGCTTGTCGGATGCAAAAGAAGTGCGCATCGGCCTGCAATTGGCACAAGACGAACTGGCGCAGTTGCTGGGCGCGTCGCGCCAGCGCGTGAACCAGGAGCTCAAAGCCATGGAGCGCGAGGAAACTATTCGCATCGAGCCGGGAGGCCTGGTGGTGCGCAACCGTGAAGCGCTGCTGCGCATCAGTGAAGCGGAGATGGAGCGATGACCGATTTCACCCATTTCGAAGGCACGCGCGAAGTGAGCGCCGCGCATGCGGTGGACCTGGCCGCACTCAGCCACTATCTCAGCCAGAACTTGCCGGGCTTTGAAGGTCCCTTGAAGCTTGAGATGTTCAAGGGCGGCCAGTCCAACCCGACCTACAAGCTCATCACGCCCCGGCGCAGTTACGTGATGCGCGCCAAGCCTGGGCCCGTGGCCAAGTTGCTGCCGTCAGCGCATGCGGTGGAACGCGAGTTCAAGGTCATGCGCGGCTTGGCGGGCACTGACGTGCCCGTGCCCGCCATGCACTGCCTGTGCGAGGACGAGGCCGTCATCGGCCGCGCTTTTTACGTGATGGATTTTGTCGAAGGCCGTGTGCTCTGGGACCAGTCCCTGCCCGGCATGACGCCTGCTGAGCGCGCTGCTATTTACGACGAGATGAACCGCGTCATCAGCGCCTTGCACCGCGTCAATGTTGCAGAACAAGGCCTGGCCGATTACGGCAAGCCAGGCAATTATTTCGAGCGCCAGATCGGCCGCTGGAGCAAGCAATACATGGCCTCCATCACCCAGCCCATCCCGGAGATGGACGAGTTGATGGCCTGGCTGCCCGCGCACATTCCCGCGGCTGCGCGAGACGAAGCGGCGGTGTCCATCGTGCACGGCGACTTCAGGCTGGACAACCTGATCTTTCACCCCACAGAGCCGCGCGTGCAGGCGGTGCTGGACTGGGAGCTGTCCACCCTGGGGCATCCGCTGGCCGACTTCAGTTACCACTGCATGGCCTGGCATATTCCGCCGGGCAGCTTTCGCGGCATTGGCGGGCTGGACTTGGCGGCGCTGGGCATTCCGTCGGAGGCGGAGTACGTGCGCCGTTATTGCGAACGCACAGGTGTCTCTACCCCCGAAGCGCTGCTCAAGGACTGGGACTTTTACCTGGCCTACAACCTCTTTCGCATGGCCGCCATCTTGCAGGGCATTGCCAAGCGGGTTGAGGCTGGCACGGCGTCGAGTGCCCAGGCTGTCAGTTCGGCAGCTGGCGCTCGCCCGCTCGCGCAAATGGCCTGGAAGTTCGCCCAGCAAAGCCAGCGCAAAGCGTGAATTTCGCCACTTCAACTCTTTTTCTTTCGACACATAACCAACGCCGCCAGGAGCCAACATGGACTTCAACTACACACCCAAGGTTCAGCAATTGCAGGCCCGCCTGCTGGCCTTCATGGACGAGCATATTTACCCCAACGAAGCTCGCTTCTTTCAAGAGATCGAGGCCAACCGCGCCAAGGGCAACGCCTGGGTGCCCACGGCATTGATTGAAGAACTCAAGCCCAAGGCGCGTGCCGCAGGCCTGTGGAATTTGTTCTTGCCGCACTCACCACGCGCGCCTGAAGGCCTGTCCAATCTGGAATACGCACCGCTGTGCGAAATCATGGGCCGCGTGCCTTTTGCGGCTGAAGTTTTCAATTGCTCGGCGCCCGACACCGGCAACATGGAAACCATCGCCCGCTATGGTTCAGAGGCCAACAAAGACCGCTGGCTGGACCCCTTGCTGCGCGGCGAAATCCGCTCTGCCTTCTTGATGACAGAGCCTGAAGTTGCCTCGTCTGACGCGACCAACATCCAGTGCAGCATTCGCCGGGATGGCGATGACTATGTGCTCAACGGCCTGAAGTGGTGGTCCTCCGGGGCCGGTGATCCACGTTGCGCGGTGTACATCGTGATGGGCAAGACCGACCCTGAAGCTGGCCGGCACGAGCAGCAGTCCATGATCCTCGTGCCCGCTGATGCGCCTGGCATCACCGTCATCAGGCCGCTGACTGTGTTTGGCTACGACGACGCGCCCCACGGCCATATGGAAGTTCGACTGGACAACGTGCGTGTGCCCGCTAGCAGTTTGCTGCTGGGTGAAGGCCGGGGCTTTGAAATCGCCCAAGGCCGCCTCGGCCCCGGACGCATTCACCACTGCATGCGCAGCATCGGCATTGCCGAGCGCGCGCTCGAACTCATGTGCAAGCGCCTGAACAGCCGCGTGGCATTTGGCAAGCCGGTGGCCAAGCAGTCGGTGTGGTCAGAACGCATCGCCGAGTCGCGCTGCATGATCGAGCAAGCCCGCCTCTTGACGCTCAAGGCCGCCTACATGATGGACACCGTGGGCAACAAAGTCGCCAAGGCCGAGATCGCCATGATCAAGGTGGTTGCGCCCAACATGGCCTGCCAGATCATCGACTGGGCCATCCAGGCACATGGCGGCGGCGGTGTGTCGGGCGACTTCCCGCTGGCCTACGCCTATGCACACCAGCGCACCCTGCGCCTGGCCGATGGCCCGGACGAAGTGCACCGCGCGTCAATCGCCAAGCTCGAGTTGGCCAAGCATCTTCTGATGCCTGGCGAGATTGAGATGCCGATCACACGCGGCTCCTGAAAGCTAACGCGCGATCCGATAAGCTCGATGGGCTCTATGAGCTCTAAAAGCCTCCACTGACTGACAGGAAAAATATGATCAAGGTCTATTCATGGCCCACCCCCAACGGCCACAAAGTGCATGTGATGCTCGAAGAGTGCGGCTTTCGCCTGGGCCGTGACTGGGAGGCGATTCCCATCAATATCGGCAAGGGCGATCAGTTCACGCCGGAGTTTTTGGCGATCAGCCCGAACAACAAGATCCCGGCGCTGGTGGACCCGAACGGGCCGGACGGCAAGCCGATTGCGCTTTTTGAATCCGGCGCAATCTTGCTGTACCTGGCGGCCAAGACCGGCAAGTTCTTGCCCAAAAGCGACCGTGCCAAATACGAGGTGCTGCAGTGGCTGATGTTCCAGATGGGTGGCGTCGGCCCCATGCTCGGGCAGACACATCACTTTCGCATTTACGCGCCTGAAAAAGTTGAGTACGCCATCAACCGCTACACGAATGAAGCCAAGCGGCTTTATGGCGTGATGGACACACGACTTGGCAAAAGCAAATTTCTGGGCGGTAATCAATACAGCATTGCCGACATCGCGATTTACCCTTGGCTGCGCAGTTGGCAAAACCAGGGCATCGACTGGGCTGATTTCCCGCGCCTGAAGGCTTGGTTTGACCAGATCGACGCCCGGCCTGCCGTGCAGCGCGGTGTGCAGGTGCTGGCCAGTCTGCGAAAACCCATCACGGACGACAAGTCCCGGGACGTGCTCTTCGGCAAGACCCAGAATCAGCGCCGCTGAACTTTCAAAAAAGTGAGCGCTGCAGTCCAAAAATGGGCATGAACAAGGGTATACTCTTGGACTTGTCGGAGTGTGGCGCAGTCTGGTAGCGCACCTGGTTTGGGACCAGGGGGTCCAAGGTTCGAATCCTTGTACTCCGACCAAAAAACCCAAAAAAAGCCCACCATCCCGTGGGCTTTTTTTCCATGTGCGGTTTGTTTTCTCTGTCTTTCAATCTGCCCGTAGCTCAGTTGGATAGAGCATCAGCCTTCTAAGCTGAGGGTCGGGGGTTCGATCCCCTCCGGACAGGCCAAATTCCTATCTCGTCAAATACCCATGAAGCTCATCATCTTGGTCGCCAGCATGACCGGCACCGCCGAGCGCGTGGCTCAGGCCGTTCAACTCGGCTGCGCTGACCTGTTGCCCAGCATTGAAGTGCTGTCGATGGACGGGCTGGGAACCGATGTGTTCGGAACGGCTGACGGGGAGCCGTCGCTTTATTTGATCTGCTCATCCACCTACGGCGCGGGCGATGTGCCGGACAGCGGCCAAGGTTTGTACCAAGCGCTGGACGCTCAGCCACGCTACCTGGGCCACGTGCGCTACGGCGTGATGGCACTGGGCGACCAGATTTACCCGGACACCTTTTGCCAGGGCGGCAAAAAGTTCGACGCACGCCTGCAAGACCTGGGTGCACAGCGCTTGGGCGATGTGTGGTGTCACGACGCCAGCGAAGGCAGTGAGCCAGAAGTCAGCGGCGCCGAGTGGGCCAGCGAATGGCTGGCGCGGGCCCTGCCGAAAATCGCACTTTAGGCCGCCAACTCTTTCAAAGCACAGGCCGCAAGACGCGCGCCGCCTCGGCGAGCAAAGGCAGCATGGCCAGGCTTGTGACTTCCGCCTGCGCCTGCGGCGACGTTCCCACCACATTCAGTGCAGCTACGGTGCGGCCTTGCATGTCGCGCAGCGGCACCGCCAGCGCGTGCACGCCCAGCTCATGCATTTGACTGGCCAGCGCATGGTCATCGCTGCGCACGCGCTCGATCAAGGCCTTGAACTCCTTGGTCTGCGTAACCGTGCGCGCCGTCAGGCGCGGCAGTCCGTCAGCCCGCGCCTTGAGCCACTGGGCGAACTCGGCCTTGGGCTTGGCCGCCAACAAGACCAAGCCGGTGGACGATGCATGCGCGGGCAAACGAGCGCCCAGGTGCAAGCCATAGGCCAGCACGCGCGGCTGACTGCCCTGCCCTGCGGCTGGCCGCGGCTCGCTCCCACTGCGACCGATGATCACGACTTCATCAGCGTCCAGCACCGCCACTGAAAACGAAGCTTGGGCCTGCGCCGCCAACTGATTAAGCACCGGCTGAACCGTGCGCGGCAAACGTGCTGTGGCCAGGTAGCTGCCGGAAAAGCGCAGCACCTTGGCCGCCAGCCAGAAATACTGGCCATCGGTTTCCAGGTAGCCCAAATGCGCCAGCGTGAGCAGATGCCGACGCGCGGCAGCGCGGGTCAGGCCCGCCCGCTCGGCGGCCAGCGTGGCGTTGAGCCTTTGGCGCTGCGTGTCAAAACTCTCCAGCACGGCCATGCCCTTGGCCATGCCTTCGATCAGGTCTGCGCGGGCAATCGCCTGGCCTTGGCTGAGCGCGGCGGCCGCGGTCTGGCTTGTCTTGGAAAGAGCTGCAGTCATCGCGCGATGATCGCACATCCGAGCCATTGATCGCGCAACACTGCTTTGAAGAAGGCCTCACCGGATTCGCCGGAATCTAAGCTCCCGGACATGAAAACACAGCGCGTTCAAGTCGCCATCATCGGCGCCGGCCCTTCAGGTCTTTTGCTAGGCCAGTTGCTTTACAAAGCCGGCATTGACGCCATCATCATCGAGCGGCAGAGCGCACAGCATGTGCAAAGCCGCATTCGCGCGGGCGTGCTGGAGCAAGTCACCGTGGACTTGCTGGACGAAGCGGGTGTCGGGCAGCGCATGCACCGGGACGGCCTGGTGCACGGCGGGTTTGACATGCTCTTCAAAGGCGAGCGCCACCGCATCGACATGCATCGCCTGACGGGTGGCAAGCAGGTCATGGTGTACGGCCAGACCGAAGTCACGCGCGACCTGATGGACGCGCGCGCTTTGGCGGGTCTCAAGACTGTTTACGAAGCAAGCAACGTGAGCGTGCTTGACTACGACAGCCAGACGCCGCGTGTGCGCTATGAAGTGGCAGGGCCAAACGGCCCGGTGCAGCATGAAGTCGTGTGCGATTTCATTGCGGGCTGCGACGGCTTTCATGGCGTATGCCGCGCCAGCGTGCCCAAGGGCGCGGTGCGTGAATTCGAGAAGGTCTACCCCTTCGGCTGGCTGGGTCTGCTGGCTGACACGCCGCCTGTGCATCACGAACTGATTTACGCCAACAGCGAGCGCGGCTTTGCCCTGTGCTCGCAGCGCAGCGCCACGCGCAGCCGCTATTACCTGCAGGTGCCCTTGACGGACAAGCTTGAGAACTGGTCTGACGCCGCGTTCTGGGACGAGTTGCGTTTGCGCCTGGACCCTGCCGCGCGCGATCACTTGGTGACTGGCCCATCGATTGAAAAAAGCATTGCGCCGCTGCGCAGCTTTGTGACCGAGCCCATGCGCTTTGGCCGGCTGTTTCTGGCCGGCGACGCCGCGCACATCGTGCCGCCCACAGGCGCCAAGGGCCTGAACTTGGCCGCGACGGACGTGAAGTACCTGGCCAGTGCCTTCATCGACTTTTACCAAGAACGCAGCGAGGCCGGCATTGACGGCTATTCAGAGCGCTGCCTGCGCCGCATCTGGCGCGCTGAGCGCTTTTCATGGTGGTTCACCAGCCTCATGCACCGCTTTCCAGACAGTGGCGAGATCGGACAAAAACTGCAGGAAGCTGAGCTGGACTACATCATTCACTCGGAAGCGGCTTCGCTGTCGGTGGCCGAAAACTATGTGGGCCTGCCTCTGGACTTTGGCACTTGATGAAGTTGAAGCAAGACTGATGCGGTAAATTGCCGCCATGCATCGCTCCACTGAAAACAGCCTTCCCCATCCACAATCCGCCCCGCCTCAAGTTCTGGCAGGCGTGCGCATTCTCAGCCTGGCCCTGAACCTGCCTGGCCCGGCTGCGCTGATGCGCTGCCGCCAGATGGGCGCGCAGTGCGTCAAGCTCGAGCCGCCCGGTGGCGACCCCATGCGGCACTACAGCCCTGCCGCCTACGCCGAGTTGCATGAAGGCATTGAAGTCTTCCAGGCCGACCTCAAGAGCCAAGCGGGCCAGGACACGCTGCACCAGCGCTTGGCCGAAACCGAGGTGTTGCTCACATCCTTCAGGCCGTCGGCCATCGAAAAACTGGGACTGGGCTGGACAGCCTTGCAGCCAAGGTATCCCAAGCTGTCCCACGTGGCCATCGTCGGCAGCCCGGGCGCCGATGCCGAGCAAGCCGGCCACGACCTGACTTACCTGGCGGGCGAAGGGCTGGTCACTGACTTGGCCCTGCCGGCGACTTTATTTGCCGACATGGGGGGCTCTTTGCTCGCCAGCGAGGCGGTGCTGCAAGCTGTACTGCTTCAGCGCGGCGGTGCGTCCGGAATGGCGGGCGTTCGTATCGAAGTCGCACTGTCTTCAGCCGCCAATTACCTGGCCATGCCCAGGCGCTGGGGTCTCACGCAAGCAACCGGCACAGTCGGTGGCGCGCATGCGGCTTACGCCATGTACGCCTGCCAGGACGGCCGTGTGGCCGTGGCCGCGCTGGAGCCGCATTTCGCCCGTACCCTGGGGCGTGCGGCGGGCATGGGTGAAGTCAGCACACAAGATTTCCTGGCGCCAGAAGCGCATGCACGGCTCAAGGCGTTTTTTGCGTCGAAATCCCGGCAAGAGCTGGACGCCTTGGCAACGGCTGAAGATATTCCGCTGCTGACCTTGGCCGCAGCATCGACCTGAAAGTGCCGGGCCGCGCTCAGCGCTTGGGCGTACGCGCCGCCTTGAACGGCGCAGCACGCGGCGGCAGGCCGGTGTGCTGCGTGAGCAAACGACCTTTGCTGACCGATGAAGTCGCCGTGGCCTTGACTGAAGCCTTGACCCCAGTTGCCGGCGCAGACGTGGAGTTCTTGCGCCGCGCGCTCTGGTAGCCGCCATCGGTCATGGGCTGAAAGGTCGGGATCAAGTGGTGCTTGCCATTGCCAATCAAGTCCGCCCGGCCCATGGCCTTGAGCGCTTCGCGCAGCAGCGGCCAGTTGTTGGCGTCGTGGTAGCGCAAGAAAGCTTTGTGCAGGCGCCGGCGCTTGTCACCCCGCACGATGTCCACCGTCTCGCTGTCGCGCGTGATCTTGCGCAGCGGGTTTCGGCTGGTGTGGTACATCGTCGTGGCCGTGGCCATGGGCGATGGGTAAAACGTTTGCACCTGGTCAGCCCTGAAGCCGTTTTTCTTCAGCCAGATGGCCAGGTTCATCATGTCTTCGTCGCTGGTGCCAGGGTGAGCGGCGATGAAGTACGGAATCAAAAACTGCTTTTTGCCGGCTTCGAGGGAATACTTTTCAAACAGCTGCTTGAACTTGTCGTAACTGCCGATGCCCGGCTTCATCATCTTGGTGAGCGGGCCCTGCTCGGTGTGCTCTGGCGCAATCTTCAAATAGCCACCGACGTGATGCGACACCAGCTCTTTCACGTACTCCGGGCTTTCCACCGCCAGGTCGTAACGCACGCCTGACGAAATCAAAATCTTCTTGATGCCTTTGAGCGCACGCGCGCGGCGGTACATCTTGATGAGCGGCGCGTGGTCGGTGTTCAGGTTCTGGCAAATGCCTGGGTACACGCAAGACGGCTTGCGGCAGGCGGCCTCGATCTCGGGCGACTTGCAGCCGATGCGGTACATATTGGCGGTCGGCCCGCCCAGGTCAGAAATCGCGCCGGTGAAGCCTTTGACCTGATCGCGAATCGCTTCAATCTCACGAATGACTGAGTCTTCAGACCGGCTCTGGATGATGCGGCCTTCATGCTCGGTGATGGAACAAAAAGTACAGCCGCCAAAACAGCCGCGCATGATGTTCACGGAGAAACGAATCATCTCCCACGCCGGGATTTTGGTGGCGTGATCGTGGCTGCCGTTTTCGTCGGCGTACATGGGGTGCGGGCTGCGGGCGTAAGGCAGGTCAAACACCAAGTCCATCTCGGCCGTGGTCAGCGGAATGGGCGGTGGGTTGATCCACACGTCGCGTGCGGTGTGGCCTTCGCCATGGGCTTGCACCAGCGCGCGCGCGTTGCCTGGGTTGGTTTCCAGGTGCAGCACACGGTTGGCGTGGGCGTACAGCACGGCGTCGCTTTTGACTTGCTCGTACGACGGCAGGCGAATCACCGAACGGTCACGCGGCGGTACCTTGATCTTGCCCTGCATGGACGGCAGCGCGGGATTTTGTACGAAGGTCAGCGGCTTGATGCTCGGATTGACTTCGGCCTTGGCCGCCGGTTTGACTTGGGTCGGCGAACCCGCCGCCTCAGCCTGCGCCGCCGTTTCCTTGGCCTCGTCTTCACGGGCGCAAGTGGCGCCCTGCTCCCGCGCCTGGTCCGAAATCATCAAGTACGGATTAACGTGCGCCTCCACGCGGCCGGGTGCATCGACGCTGGTCGAATCAATCTCGAACCAGCCTTGAATCGACTCATCGCCCGTGCGGCGGATGAAGGCTGTGCCGCGGATGTCCGTCATCTGCGCCACCGGCTCGCGCGCGGCGAGGCGGTGGGCGATTTCGACAATCGCGCGTTCGGCATTGCCGTACAGCAGCAGGTCGCACTTGGCGTCCACCACCACGGAGCGGCGCACTTTGTCAGACCAGTAGTCGTAATGCGCAATGCGGCGCAGCGAGCCTTCGATGCCGCCCAGGATGATGGGCACGTCTTTGTAGGCCTCGCGGCAGCGCTGAGAATAGACGATGGCCGCGCGGTCGGGGCGCTTGCCGCCCACGTCGCCCGCCGTATAAGCGTCGTCGCTTCGAATTTTTCGGTCCGCCGTGTAGCGGTTGATCATCGAATCCATGTTGCCGGCGGTCACGCCGTAAAACAGGTTGGGCTTGCCCAGCGCCTTGAAGGGCTCGGCGGTTTGCCAGTCAGGCTGCGCAATGATGCCAACCCTAAAGCCCTGGTCTTCCAGCATGCGGCCAATGACCGCCATGCCAAAACTCGGGTGGTCCACATAGGCATCGCCCGTGACGATGATGACGTCGCAGCTGTCCCAGCCCAGAGCCAGCATTTCTTCGCGGCTGGTGGGCAAAAACTTCGCCTTGCCAAAGCGGGCCGCCCAGAACTTGCGGTAGCTGGACAGCGGCTTGGCAGTGCGCTGGAAGAAGGAGACGTCTAGAGGGGCGTTCATGGAGGCTTTGAGTAACCCGACATTGTAGGGTTTTAGCCCCAAATCGGCCCCTCCTGACAAATGGCCTTGGCTGTCCTAGGACGCTCCGGGCTAAAGCCTCTCAGGCTTTGCGCCTGACCTAGGGCTTCAACGCATCGTCATTTGCCCACGGATCTCACCCCCAGGGTTGCCCGCAGTATGGATGTTGGCGTACCAGCGCCCGGCCATCAGGTCGCTGACTTGCGCAGCCGTCAAGGTGGCCGAGCCTTCCATGGGGCTGCTCATCTGGCCGGGGAAAGGCAGCACCACACCGGCGTTCGCGCCCACAGGGGCCGGGCCATGGAAATGGCCTGCAGTGGCCGGCCCGCTGAGCCCAGAATACGACACCTTCCAGCGCAACTGGTTGGTGTCTTTATTCAACACAGCATCCACTTGGCCGAAACCCATGGTGACCACGGGCGGGACCTCGTTGGCGCCCCGCATCTGGGTGCTGAAGGCCACCATGTTGCTGTCGGATCCCTGCGCGCTTCCGGGCATGCGCATCATGCCGCAGCCTGCCAAAAGACCGACCAGCAGCACGGCGCCCGCGCTGCGAAATGAAAACTGGAATGCCATGTTTTTGCTCCTTTGGGGCCCGCACTGTCTGAGATAAAACCGCCCGCCGAGCCGGGGGGCCGGTAGCGGCTTGCTGGCCAAAACCGCCAAAATTCATCCTAGTGCCAGCCCACCCGATCGCAGCAGCTCGGCCGCAATGTTTTTGCGAGCTTGCACGCGTCCTACGGCAGGCCTCGGTAGTCGCGCACAGAGGGCGCCAAGCCACTGCACTAGGGTGCTGAACATGAAACTGCATCGTTGGTCTCGTGGGCCCTTGCTCCTGCTGCTCGCTTTCGTGCTGACGGGTTGCCCTGACACCTTCAAGCCCCCGCGCAAGCCGCCAGCCGCCCCGCCAACGCCAGATGCGCCGCGCATGCCTGAGCCCAAAGCGCGCGTGACGGTATTACCTCAGGCGACCAATTCACAAGGGAACACCGCGCTGACGGTGGCGCCGCAACCAGGACTTGACTGCACACTGAAGCGCCCGCCTTGGGCTTGCACACGGTAATGCATGCCCAGCAAGCCGAGCATGGAGATACGGCCTTGTTGAACATCAAAACCCACGCCGTCGTCCCGCACACCGATCTCCACGCCGCCCTCATCCAGGCGTTTTAGCCAAACACTGACTTCGGTGGCACAGGCATAAGTTGCCACATTAACGAGTGCCTCCTGGACAAGCCGGTACATCGTGAGCTGAACACTGGCCGACTGTTGCACGGGCTCCAGCGCCGCTTGTACCGTCACCCCATGCGTCCGTCTGAATTCGCTGATCAGAATTTCGAGCGCTTGAACCAAGCCCAAAGAGCTCAGCGCCGATGGGCGAAGGTCTTCAATGATTCGGCGCTTCAGTGCAATGCCCTTGTCCAGCATGTCTGTGAAGTGGGCCAACCTGGCAGTCACCTCAGGGGTGAGTGGCCCCAGTGCCGACTTTAAGCGTGCCATGTCGAACTTTGTCGCTGTGAAAAAAGCGCCCAGGCGATCATGGAGCTCCTGTGCAAGCCGGCTGCGTTCTTCTTCCTGCACGCGCTGAAGGTGTCGCGTCAGCTCGGTCAACTCACCGGCGCGCGAAGAGAACTGGCACTGAGATTCCACCTGTCCGGCTTCCAGGGTTGTGACACGCCTGCACAAAAGGTCGTGCTCGATGGCCAGCGCAGCGGTGCGCGCAAGAAGGCGCACAGCTTCGGCATAGGCAGGCGTGGCATCTGGCGAAGGTTCGAAGCGCCCATCAGGAGAATTTGGAGAAGTTGCTGGCCAGTAAATGTCCAGAGTTCCCAGCAAGCGCCCGCCGCACCCTTTGATGGGCACCGAACGATGGCTCGACGCCCCGCTTGGCGAAGCCGCGCAGACCAAAGGGGAACGGTCTTCGCCAAGCCTAACTACACCCTGCACGCCGGGCCCGGCCGCAGCTTCAAGCGCTTGAGCCACCGACGCCAACACTTGCGACAGCGAAGCCCCAGCCAGCATCTCCTCCAACGCCCGTGCCTGAACGGACACCAGCGTTAGCGGCAACGCAGGTTCGGTTTCGAGACTGCCCGCGTGATCAGCGGGCTCAGGGCTGGCATTGACGCACAAGCTGTTCATATACTTTTTCCCTTGTGCGCTGCTCGGCTAATTGTGTAATGTGCGGTGCGATGCGCTGTGCGATTTGATCAGGCCATGGTGTCACCTTTGCGGTTGTGTGAAGGCAAGCCGAGGGCGCGGGCCTGCGTGGTCAGTGACCTACATCGAATCCGGCACGAGACCATTTCAAGTCCGTAGCCCGGCTTGTCCTACGACAGCATGGCCGGGATCCCACAGTCTCATTTCCGGGTTCTGCTTAAAGTGAGGTTTTGCGCAGGACCCCAACAGGATCAGCACCATGGCAGCATCTGAATTTGAAGACCCTCGGCATGGTGGCCGTTGGGATGAAAGAAGAGACAGCGACCGAGGGCGGCAACAGGGTTCATGGCCTGAGCGCCATAGTCCTGCGCACGGTCCTCTTCATGAGCGAGCGCGCGATGAGCTTGCCGATCCCACCCACAGGTTTGACCCGGACTATCAAGAATGGCGTTCAGAGCAGATGCGCCAGCTCGACAAGGAATACGCCCTGTGGCGACAAGAACGCTACCGCAAGTTCGCGGAAGAGTTCGACACTTGGCGGCGGCAGCGATTTTCAGGTGTGAGCGCAGGCGCCACTTCGGCTGCGAGTTCTGCTGCAGCTGATCCCGGTTCACTGCGTCCGAGGGCCGAGCGAAGCGAGCGGGCGGACAGTGATCGAATGAGCCGACCTGAATTGTCAGGACGCAGTGATGTTCGCAGTGATATGACCGGCCGGCCAGACCGTGGGGACCGCACTGAAAAAGGCAGCGGTCTCCTGAGCGGCCTGCTCGGGAATGGTCCCAGTCGAAAATAATTTTGAATTGAGCGCCCTGCCCCGCATGAACAGACTCAAGGACAAGGTCAGCCTCATCACGGGCGCGGCTCAAGGTATCGGTTTGGCAACCGCATTGAAGTTCGCTGAGGAAGGTGCCATTGTTGTTGTCTGCGACCTGCAGCAGGCCAGCGCTGACGCGGTGGCCGAGCAATGCAGGGCTTTTGGAGTCCAGGCGGCCGCTTGGGCGATGGACGTCACGCAGCGCGCTCAGGTGGACGCCGTGATGGCCGAGGTCAAGTCCCGGTTTGGGCGCATTGATGTACTGGTCAATAACGCCGGCATCACGCAGGACGCACGATTGCAAAAGATGACGCTGGCGCAATTTGACCGGGTGATCGATGTCAACTTGCGCGGCGTCTTCCATTGCAGCCAGTCAGTGGCCGACGGCATGGTGGCGCAAGGCAGTGGCGTGATCCTGAACGCCAGCTCGGTGGTGGGCATCTACGGTAACTTCGGCCAGACCAACTACGCGGCTACCAAGTTCGGCGTGATCGGCTTTACCAAGACCTGGAGCCGAGAACTTGGTCCCAAGGGCGTGCGCGTGAACGCGGTGGCGCCAGGTTTTGTGATGACACCAATTTTGGACACCATCCCCGAGAACGTGCTCAAGGACATGCAGCAGCGGGTACCTCTAAAGCGCCTGGGCCGGCCCGAAGAAATCGCCAATGTCTATGCCTTTTTGGCCAGCGACGAGGCCAGCTACATCAACGGCGCGGTGATTGAGGTCTCGGGCGGTATGACCGTTTGAGTCGGGCTGAAATGGCGCGGCGATAATTCAGGCATGACGCCCTGGCCCCCCGAAGGTCGCCCCCGACCGAACTCCTTGTCCGAACTGTTCCTGGCTTTCACCTTGCTCGCGTTGCAGGGATTTGGCGGGGTACTGGCAGTGGTCCAGCGGGAACTGGTCGAGCACAAAGCTTGGCTCACGCGCGAAGAGTTTGTAGAAGACTGGGCGGTAGCCCAAGTCATGCCGGGGCCTAACGTGGTCAATCTGTCGCTCATGATCGGCGGACGTTACTTTGGCCTCAAGGGTGCGATGACCGCCTTGGCCGGCATCCTGACCGTTCCTTTGATGCTGGTGCTGGCCTTGGTCATGCTGCATGCGCAGTTTGCAAACCATCCGGGGGTGCAAGGCGCACTGCGCGGCATGGCGGCAGTAGCAGCCGGTCTGATTGCGGCCACCGGCCTGCGCTTGGCTGGCGGCCTGAACAACAACGTGATGGGCTGGGCCGGCTGCACGCTGCTGGGCTTGGCCTGCTTGATCAGCATTGCCTGGCTGCGCCTGCCATTGGCTTATGTGTTGCTGGTGCTGGGCGTCATCGCCTGCACACTTGCCTATCGCAGGATCAAGTCATGAACGCGGCAACAGAACTCGCCTTCGGGTGGGCCGAATGGCGTGATCTTTTCTTGCATTACCTTTCACTGTCCCTGCTGTCGGTGGGCGGATCCGTTACCACCGCGCCCGATATGCACCGCTTTTTGGTTGAGCAGCGCCATTGGCTGACGGACGCGCAATTCAGCGCGTCCATCGCCATTGCGCAGGCCGCGCCCGGACCGAACGTGCTCTTTATCGCGGTGCTGGGCTGGAACGTGGGCATGAACGCTGGTGGCATTGCCAGCGGTTTCCTCGGGGTTTTGATGGCCATGACCGGTATCCTCATCCCCAGCACCGTGCTGACCTACACCGCCGCCCAGTGGGGCCACCGGAACCGCGAAATGCGCGCAGTACGGGCTTTCAAGCAGGGCATGGCGCCCATCGTGGTGGCGCTTTTGCTATCGACAGGTTGGCTTCTGGCCAGCGCCAACGGCGGCGTCTTGCAGCACTGGCCCGTCTGGCTGCTCACGCTCGTGACGGCGCTGGTGGTCTGGCGCACACGCCTGCACTTGCTGTGGCTGCTCAGCGCGGGGGCATTGATGGGGTGGTTTGGCTGGGTTTGACGAAGTTCGAGAGCCGACCCCACTCAGACTTAGGCCGGGATTCGGCGCTGACGTAAGGCCTCATAAAGGCACACCCCACTGGCCACAGACACATTCAGGCTTTCAACCGCGCCTTGCATGGGAATGCTGACGAGCTCGTCGCAGGTCTTGCGCGTGAGTTGGCGCATGCCCTCACCTTCGGCACCCAGCACCAGCGCCACCGGGCCCTTCAGGTCCACGTCGTAAATCGTCTTGGGCGCGTCATCGCTGGTGCCGATGCACCAGATGTTGCGTTCCTTGAGTTCGTTGAGCGTGCGGGCCAAATTGGTGACCATGAAGTAAGGCATGGTCTCGGCAGCGCCGCTGGCGACCTTGGCCACAATGGCACTGATGCCGGCAGCGTGGTCCTTGGGCGCAATCACGGCATGCGCGCCGGCACCGTCGGCCACGCGCAGGCAGGCGCCCAGGTTGTGCGGATCGGTCACGCCGTCGAGCACGAGCAGCAAAGGCTGGGCCACACCGTCGGCTTCAAGTTGTTCGAGCAATTCGTCCAGTGAGGTGACCTGCGCCACCGCACTCACGCGTGCCACGACACCCTGGTGGCCGTGGCTGCCGCACATCTTGGCCAGACGCAGGCCGTCTGATTCGATCAGCCGCACACCGGCTTCGCGGGCGCGGTCGGTGAACTGGCGCATGCGGGCGTCGCGGCGGCTCACATCAAAAAAGACTTCAAGGACGGATTGCGGTGCTGTCTTGAGGCGCACGCCCACGGCGTGAAAGCCGAAGAGGACTTTGGGGGAAGAGGACATCGCTCAATTATCGCTGGGCAATCTTCTGGGCTACGCGGCGGGGACGCTCGGCCACCTTGGTTGGGCCGCAGCTTGGCGTGCCGTCAGGCACTGCGCCGCTCATGTCCCCCGGCGGCTGGGGCCGCCTCCTCCTTTACTTCGCTTTGCAGTGCCTGACGGCACGCCAAGCTGCTCTGGGTTTGGGGACGCGCCCAGCGCCTAGCGCTCTGCCAGGCTGCGGTCTGTTAACACCCGCGAATACGGCGCTTAGATCAAACGCAGACAGCGACCTGCCCTGCTTCGATCGTGATGCGACGCTCACACCTTGCAGCAATCGCCGGGTCATGCGTGACCAGAACCAGCGTAGTGCCCAGTTCCTGGTTCAGGTCGAACATCAATTGCATGACGGTTTCGCCGGTGGCGAAGTCCAAGCTGCCGGTGGGCTCGTCGGCCAACAACACGGCGGGCTTGACGACGAAGGCTCTTGCCAAGGCCACGCGCTGCTGCTCGCCGCCCGAAAGCACCTTGGGGTAGTGGCCCAGACGCTGACCCAGGCCCACGCGAGCCAGCATGTCGGCGGCTTGAGCGCGTGCGCCGCGCACGCCCTGCAACTCCAGCGGCAGCATCACGTTTTCCAAAGCGGTGAGGTTGGCCATGAGCTGAAAGCTCTGGAACACAAAGCCGACTTTCTGGGCGCGCAAGGCGGCGCGGTCGTCTTCACTGATGGCGAAGATGTCTTGCCCGGCCAGGCGCACTGTGCCCTGGCTGGGCGTGTCCAGCCCGGCAATGATGGACAAGAGCGTGCTCTTGCCCGAGCCTGAAGCACCGACGACGGCGACGGTTTCCCGAGCAGCCAGGGAGAAATCGATATCGCGCAAAATGGTCAGCGTACCGGTCGAATCCGACACGGACTTGAACACATGCTCGACAGAGATGATGGCAACAGGACTCGCTTCAGACATGACAGCCTTTTTCTTGAACAGCAGCTTTGAAGACTCAGACTTTAACAAGGCAGGCCAGCGCGACAGTGCTGGCTGGCCAAGGCCTTGGTGCTTGCCGGGCTTAAAAAGGGTTGCTCAGGCAATACGCAAAAGTTTGGCCAATAGCTGGGTTGCCTTCCTGTTGCTGTTGCTCTTTGCTTTAGGGACATCTGCGGCTCAAGCGCAAGCACAGGGCAGCACAGCGGGAGCCCCAGCGGCCGCAAAGACTGAAAAGTTGCTCATCGTCGGCGATTCGCTCAGCGCTGAATACGGCCTGGTGCGGGGCAAGGGCTGGGTGGCTTTGCTGCAGCAGCGGCTGGCCAGGGACAAACCTAGCTTGCAAGTGATCAATGCCAGCATCAGCGGCGACACCACCTCGGGCGGGCGCTCCCGCCTGCCCGCCCTGCTGCGCCAGCACCAGCCCACGGTGGTGGTGATTGAGCTCGGCGGGAACGACGCCTTGCGCGGCCTGCCGCTGGAGATGACTGAACAAAACCTGCGCGCCATGACGGAGGCTGCGCAAGCCGCTGGCGCGCGCGTGCTGCTGGTCGGCATGCAGGTGCCGCCCAATTACGGCCGCGCCTACAGCGACACCTTTGCCGCCGTCTTCCCCAAGGTGGCGCGCGCCACCAAGGCAGCGCTGGTGCCTTTTTTCCTCAAGGGCGTGGCAGACGTTGACAATACGGCTCAGCTCTTTCAGAGCGACCGAATTCACCCCAATGAATCGGCCCACCCGATCATGCTGGCCAATGTGTGGCCCGAACTCAGGAAATTGTTGAAGTGACCGTGCAACTGATAACCGCCGACCAAGCCCTGGGCCGCCTGGCTTCTTTTTCTGCTGTGATCGATGCCCGCAGCGAAGGTGAATATGCCGAGGACCACCTGCCTGGCGCCGTGAACTGGCCCAGCCTGAACGACGCCGAGCGTCAGCAAGTGGGCACGCAGTACAAGCAGGTCAACGCATTTGAGGCCAAGAAGCAAGGCGCGGCCATGGTGGCGCGCAACGTGGCCGCACACATTGAGCGCGAGGTGCTGGACAAGCCGCGCGACTGGCAGCCGCTGGTGTATTGCTGGCGCGGCGGCAAGCGCAGCGGCTCGCTGGCCTTGATCCTGGACCAGATCGGCTTCAAGGTGACTTTGATTGAAGGCGGCTACAAAGCCTTTCGCGCTGCGCTGGTGACCGACTTGCCCGCGCAAGTGGCGCGGCTGAAGTTTGAAGTGGTGTGCGGCACCACCGGCTCGGGCAAGACACGCTTTTTGCAAGCGCTTGCCGAACAAGGCGCGCAGGTGCTGGACCTCGAAGCGCTGGCCAATCACCGCAGCTCGGTGCTGGGTTTGGTACCCGGCCAGACGCAGCCCACCCAAAAAGCCTTTGACACGCGCATCTGGGCGGCCCTGCAGACTTTCTCGGCTGATCGCGTCGTGTACATCGAAAGCGAAAGCAAAAAAGTAGGCAACGTGACGGTGCCTGAAAGCCTGATTGCCGCGATGCGCCAAAGCCCGTGCATACACCTGATCCTGGAAGAGGCTGAGCGCGTCAAGCTCTTGATGCAGGACTACGATTTTTTCGTGAAAGATTCAGCGTACTTCTGCGAGCGGCTGGACGCCTTGACCGAGGCCCGCGGCTCGGCAGTGGTGAGGGACTGGCAAGCCCGCGTGAAAACCGGCGACATAGCCACTGTCGTGCAGGAGTTGCTGGTGCTGCATTACGACCCGGTGTATTTGCAGTCGATGCAGCGTAACTTCACGCACTACCCCACGGCGCGGCGCTTGCAGCCGGCTGACCACAGCATGGACGCCATGCAGGCCCTGGCGCGCAGCCTGACACACGCTTAAGGCCAGCCTAGCCAGTTTTTGCCGGTTCATTCGCTGGGCCAGAACGTAAAAAAACTGCAGGCCCCTTTGCAGGGCGTGCAGTTTTTTTTAAAGATACGTTCAGTGCACTTCAGGCCGCAGGCAGGTCGCTTTGGCCCGGCTCGGCTGGAGAGCCTTCTTCCGTTTCGGAACCGTCTTCAGGCTCGTCTGGCTTGCCCTCGGCCTTGCGCTTGAGCTTGTCTTCTTTCTTGCGCTTTTTAGCAAGCTCCTTCTGGCGCTTTTCGTAGGAGTAATTGGGTGTTGCCACAGGCTGCTTTCAATATGGAATTGCACTGACTGTACTTCATCGGCCCTGAAGTTTTTCAAGCCCTTGCGCGAGGTCAGCCTGCAAGTCAGCCACGGACTCAAAGCCCACGGAAAAACGCACGAGCACACCTTTGGGTGACCAAGGATTGCTACGAATGCTCAGCATGTCGTAAGGCACGCACAAGCTCATTGGACCGGCCCAGCTGTAACCCAGCTTGAAGCATTTCAAGCTGTCACAGAACGCATCAATTTGCGCAGTCGAATAGTCTGGCTTGAAGATGGCGCTGAACAGGCAGGCAGCGCCCGAGCAGTCACGGGCCCATGCCGCATGACCGGGTGACCCTGACAGTGCAGGATGACGAACCTCAGCCACGGGCATTTGAGCCTGCATCCAGTGCGCGAGCGTGCGGGTCGCCTGGTCTTGGGCCTGGTAGCGCATGACAATGCTAGGCAGGCTGCGCAGCACCATCTCAACGTCATTGCCGGCCACACCAAAACCCACGCGCATGTGGCAGCAATGGATCAGCTGATGCAAGTCATCGTCACGGGTCACGACCGAGCCCATCAGCACATCGCCTCCGCCGCTGGGGTATTTGGTCAGGGCCTGCATGGACACATCCACCCCGAGATCAAACGCGTTGAAGGCGATGCCGGCTCCCCAGGTGTTGTCCAGTGCGCTGACGATGCCTTGCGGATGCTTGTCGCCATGCGCGCGGATCACGCTGACCAAAGCAGGAATGTCGGCGAATTCCAGGCTGATGGAGCCAGGCACTTCCAGCCAGACGAGGCGCGTCTTGTTCGTCAACTTGGCGGCCAGGTCGGCCGGATTCATGGGGTCGTACACCTGATGGCTGATTCCCCAGGCCTTCAACTCGTTTTGGGCGAGGGTCTTATTGGGCCCGTAGGCATTGTCAGGCAGCAGCACCTCGTCGCCGGCCTTGAGAAAAGCCATATTGACCAGCGCCACCGCTGCCAAGCCGCTGGGCACCAGGGTGCAAAAGCGACCGCCTTCAAGCGTGGCGATACGCTCTTCCAGCGTGAAGGTGGTGGGCGTGCCATGAAGACCATAGCCGTAGCCGGTCTTGTGTTTGGCGTCGCGCTTGCGCATCGCGGCGACGCTGGGGAAAACGACGGTTGAAGCTCGGTAAACCGGCGTGTTGACGCTGGAAAAACCGGCAGGAGCCTCGTAGGGATGGTGAATCAGCTGGGTAGAAAGATCGCTCATGCGCCCATGTTACAGAATCAGACCTTCCACTTCTCCATCAACTGTGCTGGGCGCAGCGCGTCATAGCCTTCGAAGGGCTGGTGGATCCAGGGATTGGTCGACAGGAAGTCGACCGAATAATCCGGCTGAAAACTGGACACGCCTTTGGTCCAGATCACAGCACTGCGCAGTTCGGTGATCGGCTTGTAGTTGTTTTTGAGCTGATGGATCACCGCGTTGAGCGTGTGGCCGGTGTCAGCCAAGTCGTCGACCAGCAGCACACGCCCTGCAATTTCACCTTTGGGCGTGGTGATGAATCGCGCGATGTCCAGGTTGCCCTGTACCGTGCCCGCATCTGCCCGGTAGGAACTGGTGGACATGATGGCCAAGGGCTTGTCAAAGATGCGCGACAGGATGTCGCCGGGGCGCATGCCGCCTCGGGCCAGGCACAAGATGGTGTCGAACTGCCAGCCCGACTGGTGAATCTTGATGGCCAGTTTTTCGATGAGGTTGTGGTACTCGTCGTAGCTCACGTAGAGGTGTTTGCCGTCTTCAGTCAACATGGCGTGCTTTCAGGTCAGAGGTCTGGGTCAGTTTTTAAAGTCAGAAGAAATTCACGCCAAAGCGGCGTACGGGTTCTTCAGCAAGATGGTGTGGTCACGATCAGGACTGGTGGACACCATGTGAATCGGCACACCCGTGACTTCTTCGATGCGCTGCAAGTAGCGCTGCGCGGCAGCCGGCAAAGCGGCGTAATCGGTTACTCCGACGGTGCTTTGCGTCCAGCCTGGCAGGCTTTCGTAAATGGGTTCGCAGCGTGCGATTTCTTCGGCGCCCATGGGCAAGATGTCCGTCATCACGCCGTCAAGCATGTAGCCGGTGCAAAGCTGCAGGGTCTCGATGCCGTCTAGCACATCCAGCTTGGTGATGCACAAACCTGACAAGCCGTTGACTTGCGCGGAGCGCTTGAGCAAGGCCGCGTCGAACCATCCGCAGCGGCGGCTGCGGCCTGTGGTCACGCCCTTTTCAGCGCCCACGGTGCTCAGGTGATAGCCGACGGTGCCAGGCTTTTCCCAGTCGAGCTCTGTCGGAAAAGGACCGCCACCCACGCGGGTGCAGTAGGCTTTGGTGATGCCCAGGATGTAGTGCAGCATGCCCGGGCCCACGCCCGCGCCTGCCGCGGCATTGCCTGCCACGCAGTTGCTGGAAGTCACGAAGGGGTAGGTGCCGTGGTCCACGTCGAGCAGCGTGCCCTGCGCGCCTTCAAACAGCAGGTTGGCGCCGGCCTTGTGCGCGTCATTGAGCTCGCGCGAGACGTCGGCCATCATGGGCTTGAGCAATTCGGCGTGACGCATGGCTTCGGCATACACCGTGTCGAAGTCGATGGCCGGCGCGTTCAGGTAGCCGGTCAAGATGAAGTTGTGCAGGTCCAGCAACTCGCGCAGCTTGGTGGCAAAGCGCTCGGGGTACTTCAAGTCTTGCACGCGCAAGGCACGGCGTGCGATCTTGTCTTCATAGGCCGGGCCAATGCCCCGACCAGTGGTGCCGATCTTCGCGATGCCCGCCTTTTCCTTGGCGGCTTCGCGGGCGATGTCGATGGCCGCGTGGAAAGGCAGGATCAGCGGGCAGGCTTCGCTGATGCGCAGGCGCGAGCGAACTTCGACACCGGCTTTTTCCAGGCCTTCGATTTCTTCAAAGAGCTTGGCTGCCGAAAGCACCACGCCGTTGCCGATATAGCACTTGACGCCAGCACGCATGATGCCGCTGGGGATCAGGTGCAAGGCCGTTTTCACGCCATTGATGACCAGGGTGTGGCCGGCGTTGTGACCGCCCTGGAAGCGCACCACGCCTTGCGACATTTCGG
>JBBAPG010000005.1:0-158418 GCA_040400945.1 Polaromonas sp.
GTCCAGCAGAACATCGGCATCTTCATCAGCGTCATGCCGGGCGCGCGCATGTTCAAGATGGTGACGATGATGTTGATCGAGCCCATGATGGACGAAGCACCCAGGATGTGCATGGCAAAAATGCCAGCGTCCATGGAGGGGCCCATTTGCAGGGTCAATGGTGCGTACAGCGTCCAGCCGGCTGCGGGGGCGCCGCCGGGCATGAAGAAGGACAGCATGAGCATCAGGCCGGCAGGAATCATCAGCCAGAAGCTGAAGTTGTTCATGCGGGCGAAAGCCATGTCGGATGCGCCGATCTGCAGCGGAATCATCCAGTTCGCAAAACCCACGAAGGCCGGCATGATGGCGCCGAACACCATGATCAGACCGTGCATGGTGGTGAGCTGATTAAAGAGCTCGGGGTTCACCAACTGCAGGCCCGGCTGATACAGCTCGGCGCGAATACCCATGGCGAGCAGACCACCGACCATCAGCATGGTGAATGCAAACAGAAGGTACAGCGTACCAATGTCTTTATGGTTGGTCGCATAGACCCAACGACGCCAGCCCGTGGGGGCATGGTGATCGTGGTCATGGGCATGATCGTGATGGTCTAGAACTGCACTCATCTGACTTCCTTTGATGGCTTACTTTTGCGCTGCCGGCGACCGGCTTTGGATTCGAATCGGGTCTGCGTTTGAATGACAGGCTTACTTGCGTGCGGCCTGGAACTCAGCGGGCTGAACGATCTGTCCCGTCTTGTTGGACCAGTTGTTCTTGGTGTAGGTGGCCACTGCGGCCAGATCGGTGTCGCTCAAGGCTTTCCAGGAAGGCATGGCGCCGCCGGCCGCGCCATTGAGCAAGATGGTGATCTGCTTGAGATGGTCCGCGTCAAGAACGATGGCTGAGCCGTCCAGCGGCTTGATCGGGCCTGCGCCCTTGCCGTTGGCTTGGTGGCAGGCGGCACAGTTGGCTGCGTAAACTTTTTCACCGCGGGCGACCAGCGCTGGCAGCTCCCATACCTTGGCTGGATCATCAGCTTTGGCAGCGGCTTCTTTTTGCTTGTCGGCCACCCACTGGCTGTACTGCTCGGCCGTGACCACTTTTACGTGGATGGGCATGTAAGCGTGCTCTTTGCCGCAGAGTTCCTGACATTGACCATAGAAGTCGCCGGTTTTCTCAGCGCGGAACCAGGTGTCACGCACGAAGCCAGGGATCGCGTCTTGCTTGATGCCGAAGGCCGGCACGGCAAAGGCATGGATCACGTCGTTGGCCGTGGTAATGATGCGCACCTTCTGGTTGACGGGAACGACCAGCGGGTTATCCACTTTCAGCAGATAGTTGTCCACGTACTGACCCTTGGCCGGGCCACCGTTGTTGGACATTTCGCGGTGGCTCGAGTCCAGCGTGGACAAGAAGCCAATGCCTTCGCCTTCACCCTTGATGTATTCGTAGCCCCACTTCCACTGGATACCGGTGGCCTTGATGGTCAGGTCGGCGTTGGTGGTGTCTTTGGACGCGACCAGAACCTTGGTGGCGGGCAGCGCCATGCCAATGACGATCAGGAAAGGAATGACGGTCCAGGCGATTTCAACCGCGGTGGACTCGTGGAAGTTGGCGGCCTTGTGGCCGACCGACTTGCGGTGTTTCCAGATGGAATAGAACATGACGCCAAACACCGCCACGAAGATCACCAGGCAGATGATCATCATGAACCAGTGCAGCCAGATCTGCTCGGCAGCGATACGGGTGATCGGCTCGGGCAGGTTCAGTTGATTGACGCCTGGACCGCCAGGGAGGTCTTTGACCTGCGCCATCGAGGCGCCGCCCAGTGAAGCCGATGCGACCAGTGCAGCGGAAAAAACGGTACGGCAGGCAGCCGTGGGCGCGTTTTTGACAGACTCCAGAATCGTCCCTGCGTACGTCATGCCAGGCCCTGTGGTTTTGCTTGCGTTCATCGTCATCACTTCTAAGAATTCAATTACGGACTAATTCAACCTGCTGATTATAAAGTTAGCTCGGCCGCCGCTCATTCTGAACGGGCAAATTGACACCGGGCTTTCAGAGCGGCGCCCTAACAACCACGCAAGGCAAACCGGATTTCACGCGCCAGCAAAGGACGCAGGTCGGGCCGCAAATGCCGTCCGACCGTGACGGAGCGACCTTGCCCGGAAACTTGGATGAGAGAGCCATCCCCACTCGACGGCTCAACACGCACCCAGTCTCGCTCGAACTCAGCGCGCTCGGTATGTCCACCATTTTCGAGCTCAACCACCAGTTGGCGACCTTGCAAAACGATTTTTTCGCCGTCGCGGGCATGACGCGCATAAACCAAAAAGGCGGCGCCAACGGCCATGAGCTCCAGCCAAGCGAAGGGCAGCACAAGGTGCGCCCCTTGCGCCCAGAACAAGGCCGCAATGCCCAGGGAGATCACGCACAGCGACAAATAAAGCTTGCCCAGCTGGGCAGGCGTGACGGAGCAATTGCGCTTGAGAAGCCATTGCACAGCCGGCAAATTCTGTTCGCCCTGCAGGCGCAGGGTGCCAAAGCGGAGCTTGGATGAAGGGTTCACGGGACACTCACAATGAGGCGCTGCTCGATAAAAGCAACGCAAGGTGCGTGGGAACATGCCCAAAGAGATTCAGAATTTTATCGAAGAAGCACTGCCCGCTGCAGCCAGGGCCTTTAGGCCGCCGGACTGCCTTGTATCTGCGCGAAACAGTCACTCCCTGCGGGAGCCATCACGTGATATCTGCTTGACGGGGGCTGTGCAGCAAGCTGCGCATGTCCTCGATAGACACGGAGCTTTGCGCCGCCACCTTCACGCGAGGTCGCGCCTTGAGCGCATGCCCATAGATCAGCTCGAAGGTCAGCACCAGACGGCCATCAGGCGCCCGCGGCACCCGCTCTTCAATCAAGGCCTCCAGCCGGGCTCGCCATTGACGGCCGCGCAAGGCAGGAAATCTGGCAGGATGAAAATTGCGCCCGAGCTCAGTCAGCTCTTGCAGCAGCCGCGCCGGCGTTTCAAAGGTCAGTGTGATGCGCTCCATGTCCATCACCGGTTCGGCAAACCCAGTCGCCACCAGCATGTCGCCCCAATCGTGCATGTCGGTCAGTTCATGACCGGCGGGTGGCCAGCCCAGGGCGGCGTAGAGGCTGCGAAGCTCGCGCGCGGTGTCGGGCCCCAGGCAGGAAAACATCAAAAACCCGTCCACAGCCAGCAGTCGCTGCCACTGGCCGAGCAGCGCCTGCGGATCAGCTGCCTCGTGCAAGGCCATGTTGGCCCAGAGCATATTGAGGCTGCTGGGGGCCGGCGCCTCGAACACAACCCGACGATTGCGCCAAGGCCACTGTTTCCACCACGGTGGGCTCAAGGTGGTGCGGGCCAGGGCTTGGCGCTCGGCTTGCACCTCCAAGACGTGGCAGTGGGCTGCAGGGTACCGCTCGGTCAGTTGCGCATGGGCTTGCACACCGCCGCGCAGTGGGTCCCAGTGCGCCCAGGTTTGGGGCTCCAGCTTGATCCATTGCAAGCGGTCCAACATGCGACTGGCGACCTCGGCATGCAGCCAAGGTGTGGCAGCAGGCGCCGCGCGCTGCCACCTGGCCACCGCGACGGGATCGAGCGTGGGCGGTCGTTGATTCGGCTGAGTCGGTGGAATGGGTGACATGTGGGTGCGCAGAGAGCGAAGAGTATATTGACTGCATGATTCCTGGTGCGCTCCAAGGCTTGGCGGCCCGCATTCCCAGCCAGTGCGCCGTGTGTCGTCGTTGGCCTAGTGCACCCGTATGTGGCGACTGCTTGAGCCGCTTTGCTCCGGCGCAATTGCGCTGCCGCACCTGTGCGCTGACCATGCCCTCGCCGATCTTGGCGGTCGAGCGCAACAAAGCCGCCGCGCAATGTGCGCGCTGCGCCCGAGAACCGCTGGGGCTGGACGCGTGTTTCGCCGCCCTGCCCTATGCTTTTCCGTGGTCAGGCTTGGTGGCGCGCTATAAGTTTGGCAGCGAAACGGGCTGGGCCCGCTTCATGGCCAGGGCATTGCTGAGGCAAGCCGGCGTTGTAGATCTGCTGGCAGGGCTGAGCGCAGACGATGTGCTGATACCCGTGCCGCTCTCAGCAGAGCGCCTGGGCTGGCGCGGCTTTAACCAAGCTTGGGAGCTGACTCGGGAACTCAAGCGGCAAAGCCGCTGCAGCGCAAGTGCCGACGAGGCCTACCTTTTGCGCATACGCCATACCCGGCCGCAGAGCGAACTCAAGCGCAGCGAACGGCTGACCAATTTACACGGCGCGTTTGCCGTGGATCCGTTGCGCGCCGCTACGCTGCAAGGCCGCGACGTGGTGCTGGTGGACGACGTGATGACCAGTGGTGCGTCTTTGAAGACAGCGGCCCAGGTGCTGCACCAGGCCGGCGTACAGCGGGTCAGCGCGCTGGTGCTGGCCCGAACGGCACCGACTTGAACGCGCCGACATAATCGCGCCCATGTTTCACATCGTCCTGGTCGCCCCTGAAATTCCGCCGAACACCGGCAACATCATTCGGCTGGCCGCCAACACCGGCTGCCATTTGCATTTGATTGAACCGCTCGGCTTTTCGATGGACGATAAGAACCTGCGCCGCGCCGGGCTGGACTATCACGAGTACGCCCGTGTGAAACGGCACGCCAGCTGGGCGACTTTTTCGCAAGCCGAACAGCCGCTGACAGAACGGATGTTTGCCATGACCACACGCGGCTCAGGCAATGCTTTTGAGGTGCGCTTCAAAGCCGGCGACTGGCTGGTTTTTGGATCGGAGACCCAGGGCTTGCCCGATTCAGTTCGCGAGCAGTTTGCCCCCGCCCAGCGCCTGCGACTTCCCATGCTGGCCGGTCAGCGAAGCCTGAACCTGTCGAACGCGGTGGCCGTGACCGTGTTTGAGGCCTGGCGGCAGACCGGCTTTGAGATGCCCTTGACGGCATCTGCTTAGGTTCAAGGGTAGCAGCGCACCAGGGACTCGGCCACGCACACCGGCTTGGTCTGGCCTTCACGCTCCACCGTCACGGCCCAAGTGAACTGCTGGCCCTCATGATCGATGGGGGCGCAGTCCAGCAGCGTCATGCGGGCGCGCAAGCGGCTGCCCACCGGCACCGGCGCCATGAAGCGCACTTTATTGAGCCCGTAGTTCACGCCCATGCCCACGTGCACCACCTTGAAAGCGGAATCAAAAAATACCGGCAACAAGGACAGCGTCAAAAAGCCGTGGGCAATGGTGCCGCCAAAGGGCCCGGCCTTGGCCTTTTCCGTGTCCACATGAATCCACTGATGGTCATGCGTGGCATCGGCAAACAAGTTGACCTGGGCTTGCGTGATGTCTATCCAATCGCTGAGGATTTCCTGGCCTTGGCTTTCGGCGAGGTCTGAAAGGGTGTCAAAGGTCTTCATGACCGCGACTTTAACCAGCCCGATGCGCGCGGGTCAGTCTCAGAAGGCTCAGTGCGCAGAAGGCTCAGGGCGCAAAGGCGTCCCACAGCAGCTTGACGCCCGTGAGGAACATGCCGATGTAGATAAAGCGATAAAAGTAGACCGGACTGACACGTCTGGCCAGGCGCACGCCCGTGCCCACGCCAATGGGCACCAGCGGCAGCAAAACCAGCGAAGTGGCCATGTTGCGCAGGTCCAGCAGGCCCAGCCAGGCGTAGGGCACCCACTTGGACAAATTGATGGTGAAAAAGAAAAAGGCCATGGTGGCGCTGAACTTGACCGGCGACAGGCGCATCGGAATCATGTACGCGCTGATGGGCGGGCCACCGGAATGCGATACGAAACTGGTGAAGCCGGAAGTCATGGTCAGCAAGGCGCCCACCCAACGCGGCGGCGCCTGGCTGTCAGGCCGGGGCGGAAAGAGCAATCGCTGCGCTAAAAAGAGCAAAGTAAAGCCGCCGACCAGGCCCGCGACGGTGTGGGCGTCCAGCCACTTGAAAAGCAGCGCGCCAATGACCGTGCCGAGCAAGCCATAAGGAATGAGAAAACGCAAGAACTTGAAGTCGAAGTCCTTGCGAAAAGCACCCAAGGCCATCAGGTCCATGCAAAACAGCACGGGCATCAAGATGGCTGCGGCCTGCGGCACCGTCACGGACAGCGCCATCATGGGTACGGCCAGCGAGCCGAAGCCCGCGCCGAAGCCGCTCTTGCTCAGGCCCAGCAAAAGCACAGCCGGAATGGCGACGGCGTAAAAGCCGGGGTCGGTGATGAGGGGAAAGTTCAAAGCATTCAGCGGCAAGAAAAGAAGCTGCCGTGCGCTTCAGGGCGCAGCCCGAAATGCAGCCTCAGACCCGCTCAAGAATAACCGCGATGCCCTGCCCCACGCCAATGCACATGGTGGCCAGCGCATAACGCCCGCCGGTGGCGTGCAAACGGTTCACCGCCGTCGTGGCCAGGCGCGCGCCAGAGGCTCCCAAAGGATGACCCAGCGCAATCGCGCCGCCCCAGGCGTTCACACGGGCGTCGTCGTCTTGCAGGCCGAGCTGGCGCAACACGGCCAGGCCCTGCGCGGCAAAGGCTTCGTTGAGTTCAATGACGTCGAGTTGCGCCAAGCTCAGGCCGGTCAGTGCCAGCACCTTTTGTGTGGCTGGCGCAGGGCCCATGCCCATGATGCGCGGCGGCACGCCGGCTGTGGCCATGCCCACCACGCGGGCACGCGGCGTGAGGCCGTTCTTGGCGGCGCTGGCTTCATCTGCCAGCAGCAAAGCGCATGCGCCGTCGTTCACGCCGCTGGCGTTGCCGGCCGTCACCGTGCCGTCAGGCCGCACCACGCCCTTGAGCTTGGCCAGCGCTTCCAGGCTGGTGTCGCGCGGATGCTCGTCCTGGTCCACCACGATGGCATCACCCTTTTTCTGGGCAATGGTCACGGGCGTGATCTCGCGGGCCAGGTGACCGGCTTTTTGCGCGGCCACGGCATTGCGCTGACTGGCCAGAGCCATGCGGTCTTGCGCTTCACGCTCGATCTTGAAATCGGTCGCGACGTTTTCTGCCGTCTCGGGCATGGAATCCACGCCGTATTTTTCTTTCATCAACTTGTTGATGAAGCGCCAGCCAATGGTCGTGTCATACACCGCGTTGCTGCGGCTGAAGGCCGACTCGGCCTTGGGCATGACGAAGGGCGCGCGGCTCATGCTTTCCACACCGCCGGCAATCATCAAGCCCGCCTCGCCTGCGCGAATGGCGCGGGCCGCCGTGCCCAAGGCGTCCAGGCCGGAGCCGCAAAGGCGGTTGATGGTGGAGCCTGGCACTTCAAAGGGCAGACCGGCCAGCAGGCTGGACATGTGCGCCACGTTGCGATTGTCTTCACCAGCCTGGTTGGCGCAGCCGTAAATCACGTCCGTCACGGCTTGCCAGTCCACATTCGGGTTGCGGGCCATCAGCGCTTTAATGGGAATGGCGCCCAGGTCGTCAGCGCGCACGCTGGAGAGTGCGCCGCCGTAGCGGCCAAAGGGGGTGCGGATTGCATCGCAAATAAAAGCGTGTGTGCTCATTTAATGTCTCTTTGAATTGGATGTGAATGGTTTTTCAGACTGCAATCGGCAGGCCGAGCATCTTTTCAAGTTCAGCGAGCTCAAGGCCTTCAACTTTGTCGATGAGCCGCAAACCTTGGGGCGTGCATTCCAGCGTGGCAAGTTCTGAGTAAATGCGCTTGACGCATGCGATGCCCGTGAGCGGGTAGCTGCAATTGGCCACCACCTTGCTCTCGCCTTTTTTGGTCAGCAAATCCATCATGACCCAGGTTTGCTTGGCGCCAATCGCCAAGTCCATGGCGCCGCCCACGGCCGGAATTGCATCGGCCTCGCCGGTGTGCCAATTGGCTAAGTCGCCTGTGGCGCTGACCTGAAACGCACCCAGCACGCAGATGTCCAGATGGCCGCCGCGCATCATGCCGAAGCTGTCGGCATGATGAAAGTACGCGCCGCCAGCAAGCAGCGTCACCGGCTGCTTGCCAGCGTTGATCAGGTCGTAATCCTCTTCGCCCGCCGCAGGGGCCGGGCCCATGCCCAGGATGCCGTTTTCGCTGTGCAAGATGACTTCGATGCCAGCCGGTAAGTGATTTGCCACCAGCGTTGGCATGCCAATGCCCAGATTGACGTAAGCGCCGTCATGAATGTCGCGGGCCACGCGTTGGGCCACTTCGTCTTTGCTGCGTTTGATGTAGTTCATGTTCATGCTGCCTTCTTGAAGCCGCCTGCCGCCGTGGCGACGCGGTCAATGCGAACGATCTTGCTGACGTAAATGCCGGGGGTGACGATGTGCTCGGGGTCCAGGGTGCCGAGTTCGGCAATCTCATGGACGGTGGCCACCGTCATGCGCGCGGCCGTGGCCATCACGGGGCCAAAGTTGCGCGCCGCCTTTCGGTACATCAGGTTGCCCCAGCGGTCGCCCCGCTCGGCCTTGATGAGGGCCACATCGCCGTAAATCGGCATTTCCAGCACGTACTGCTTGCCATTGATCTCGCGCGTTTCCTTGCCCTTGGCCAAGTCAGTACCAAAGCCCGTGGGCGAGAAAAATGCACCAATGCCAGCGCCGGCCGCACGGATGCGCTCGGCCAGATTGCCCTGCGGCACGAGTTCGAGTTCAAGCTTGCCGCTGCGGTACAGGCCGTCAAAGACCTGGCTGTCGGCCTGGCGTGGAAAGCTGCAAATGATCTTGCGCACGCGGCCGGCCTTGAGCAGCGCGGCCAGGCCGGTCTCGGCATTGCCGGCGTTGTTGTTCACCACCACCAGGTCTTTGGACCCTTGGGCAATCAGCCCTTCAATCAGTTCGTTCGGAATACCGGCCGTGCCGAAGCCGCCAATCAGCACGGTGTCGCCGTCTTTCACGCCGGCTAGCGCACTTTCGATGGACGGGGCAATTTTGTTGATCATTTCACTTGTCTCCTGTTCGCCATAAGAACATATGTTCGTATAATGAATTTTAGGAGATTTGCACAACGATGGCAACCGCAGCTTTAAACCCGTCCAAAACCCAAGACCACGACACGGCTGCAACTGTGCCTGGCGACAGCTACGTTCAGTCTTTTGCGCGTGGCTTGCAAGTCATACGCTCCTTCAACGCCGACGCGCCGCGCCAGACCCTGAGCGAGGTCGCCGCGCGCGCCGGCCTGACGCGCGCGGGCGCCCGTCGCATCTTGCTCACCCTGCAAACCCTGGGCTACGTCAGCACTGACGGCAAGATGTTCTCGCTCACCCCGCGCATCCTCGACCTGGGCTTTGCCTACCTGTCGTCCATGCCCATCTGGAACCTGGCCGAACCGGTGATGGAAGCCCTGGTCGAAGAAGTCAAAGAGTCCTGCTCAGCGGCCGCGCTCGATGGCACCGACATCATTTACGTCATGCGCGTACCCACACACAAGATCATGAGCATCAGCTTGGGCGTGGGCTCGCGCTTACCCGCTTACTGCACGTCGCTAGGCCGGGTGCTGCTGGCCGGCCTGCCGGACGCTGAGTTGCGCCAGCGGCTCGAAGCGAGCGAGCGATTGGCACGCACGCGCCACACCGTGACGGCGGTCGATGAATTAATGGCCCGCGTACTGCAAGCACGCAAGCAGGGCTGGTCCTTGGTGGACCAAGAGTTGGAGGAAGGGCTGGTGTCACTGGCTG
This sequence comes from Polaromonas sp., assembly GCA_040400945.1. Classification (GTDB taxonomy): domain Bacteria; phylum Pseudomonadota; class Gammaproteobacteria; order Burkholderiales; family Burkholderiaceae_C; genus Polaromonas. Next base: position 9,601 of record JBBAPG010000005.1, read on the forward strand.
CGCCCGTGACGGACCGCGAAGGCCGCACCGTGGCGGCACTCAACATCAGCGGCCAAGCCATGCGGACCAACGCCAAGGCCATGCAAACGCAGATGCTGCCCAGTCTGCTGGCCGCTGCAAAAACCATCTCGGGCCTGCTTTCAGGCAAGCGCTGATCCTGCAACCCGCTGCCCAAGAACTGCCTGAGCCGCCCGAGCTACATGAGCCGCGTGCTACGCTTTAAAGATGTTCACGCCATCCCAATCCGATGTCCGCAAATTCTTTTGTGCCGTGCACGCCAAGACCCTGGCCGGCACACCACTGGACGCCATGGAAACCCTGGTCAGCCAATGGATCCAGGAGCATCCCGAATACCACCTGGACTTGAGCGACGCCGAGGCCGCCGTGGCCCGTATGTATGAAGTCGAGGACGGCAAGACCAACCCCTTCTTGCACCTGTCCATGCATCTGACCATTAGCGAGCAATGCTCCATCGACCAGCCCCGCGGAATTCGCCAAGCCGTCGAACTGCTGGCAGCCAAGCGCGACTCGCTGCATCAAGCGCACCACGAAGCCATGGACTGCCTGGGGCAAATGGTCTGGGAAAGCCAGCGCGCCGGCCGCCCGCCCGATGGCGCGGCCTACATCGACTGCGTGCAGCGCCACGCGACGCGCGACTGACGCAGCGTCAACCGTCGGGCAAAACAAAAAAAGCCGGTCAATTGACCGGCTTTCTTGGTTGGGGCGAGCCTCATGGCCCGCTCAGTGCGGCTTAACGAAAGCGACTTTGCGGCACTACCTTGAGGTCGCTCGGCAAATCAGACAGATAGCTGGCCAATTGCTTGAGTTCAGCGTTGCTGTACTGCTTGGCCATGCCGCCCATGATGGCGTTGCCGCGGCCGGTGGACACGTTGTCAGAGTGCTTGTAAGCCTTCAAAGCAACAAACAGGTAGTCGGCGTGCTGACCTGCGAGCTTGGGGTAAGACGGGTCAATCGGGCTGCTGAAGTTGGCGCCGTGGCAAGACGCGCAATTGGCTTTGCCCAGCAAGGCAGCGACGGCAGGACTGGCAGGCGCCGCATCTTTTGCGAGGGTCTGGCCTTCCACAACGCCATGCTGGCTGTAATAGGCGGCCAGGTCAGCGATGTTCTGGTCGGTCAACGTCGTGGCAATCGAACGCATGGTCGGGTGGCGACGCTCGCCCTTTTTGTAGGCGTTGAGCGCAGATTCGATGTACTTGGCGTTCTGGCCCGAAATCATGGGCACTTTGTAGACCTCGGGGAAGCTGGCTTGGTAGCCTTTGATGCCGTGGCAGCCAATGCACATGGCATTGATGGCCTGGCCGGCTTTGGCGTTGCCAGGGGTGCCTTGGGCGTGGGCTGTGAGCGTCACAAACGAGACAGCAACAGCGAAAACAGTGGAGAACAGCTTAATCATTTTGCGCGCACAATCAATGAGATTCATCTTGAAACCACCGGCGATTATAGCGACGCGCACCTGACTGAAGCTGACGGCTCAGCATGTCCCCGCGGCCTTGCCGGACCACCCCAGATTTTCCCGACCCTCCGCTTTTTAAGTGCTATTGCAAATGAAATTCCAAGGCTCGCAAAACTACGTCGCCACCGACGACCTGATGCTGGCGGTCAACGCGTCGGCCATGCTCAAAAAGCCCCTGCTGGTCAAGGGTGAACCTGGCACCGGCAAGACCATGCTGGCTGAAGAAGTGGCCCAGGCCCTGAACTTGCCGCTCTTGCAGTGGCACATCAAGTCCACCACCAAAGCCCAGCAAGGCCTGTATGAATATGACGCGGTGTCGCGCCTGCGCGACTCGCAGCTGGGCGAGGAAAAGGTCAAGGACATTCACAACTACATCCTCAAAGGCGTGCTCTGGCAAGCTTTTACGGCCGACGAGCCGGTGGCACTCTTGATTGATGAAATCGACAAGGCCGATATTGAGTTTCCGAATGACTTGCTGCGGGAAATCGACCGCATGGAGTTTTACTGCTACGAAACCCGGGAGTTGATTCGGGCCAAGCACAGGCCGCTGGTGTTCATCACGTCCAACAACGAAAAAGAACTGCCCGACGCCTTTTTGCGTCGCTGCTTTTTTCACTACATCAAGTTCCCGGACGCCGACACCATGAAGAAAATCGTGGACGTGCATTTCCCGGGCTTGAAAAAAGAACTCCTGGCGGCGGCCATGAAAACTTTTTACGAGGTGCGCAACTTGCCGGGCCTGAAGAAAAAACCATCCACCTCTGAACTGCTGGACTGGCTCAAGCTTTTGGTGGCTGAAGACATTTCTTTGGACGTGCTGCAAAGCAAGGACGACAAGGTGAGCGTGCCGCCGCTGGTCGGCGCGCTCTTGAAGAACGAGCAGGACGTCACGCTGTTTGAAAAGCTGGTGTTCATGCAGCGCCACAACCGCTGAACGGAGCTTTGCCAATGGACAAGAATTTGTGGCTTGAAGGGCTGTCTGACGCGGTGGGTTTTGTCGGCGGTGCCTTGCTGGGTTTTTGGGTCGGGCGTTTACTGGGCCTGAACGTGTTTTCTCAAGGCTATGACACGCAGGCCATCGGAGGCATCGTGCTGGTGGGCTTGGGCGGTGGTGTCGGGCTGCAACTGGCTCGGCGCTGGCGCTCCCTGCGGGCCGCCAAGGCTGAGCAGGCTCAATCGTCATCCAAGCGCTGATCTGGCCATGATTCAACTGAACTCGTTCACCCTGGCGGCCCGTGGCATTGAGTTGCGGCCTTTGACGCTTGACGACGAAGCGGGTCTGGCTGCGGCGGCTGCCGACGGCGAGCTTTGGCGCATCCGGGTAACGTCCGTACCCAAGCCAGCCCAAACGCGCGACTACATTGAAACGGCGCTCGCCGGGCGTGCAGCTGGGCACCGCATGGCCTTTGCTGTGGTGGAGCAAGCCACAGGCACTGTGCTGGGCACGAGCAGTTACCACGACATCGTGCCTGCCGTGCAGCGTGCCGAAATTGGCTACACCTGGTATGCCAAGCGCAACCAACGCACCCACGTCAACACCACTTGCAAACTTCTGATGCTCACGCACGCTTTTGAAACATGGGCTTGCAAGACCGTTGGCTGGCGCACTGACAATTTCAACTTCGCTTCGCAACGCGCCATTGAGCGGCTGGGCGCGCGCAAGGATGGCGTGATTCGCGGCCACGCGCTGCGGCCCGACGGCAGTGTGCGCGACACCGTGATGTTCAGCATGACGGCTGGCGAATGGCCCGAGGTAAAGGCACAGCTGCTGTATTTGCTGGACAAGCCGCGCTGAGGAATTCAGCCACTGACTCGACCGTGGAGCTCGCATGTTGATCGATTTCTTCTACACCCTGCGTTCGGCCAAACTGCCAGTGTCGGTCAAGGAATACCTGATGCTGCTCGAAGCCTTGCAGGCTGGCGTGGTCGGGCCCAATAGCGGAGCCGACACCCCGTCTGGCGAAGGCGCCTACAAGATCGACGACTTCTATTACCTCAGCCGGACCGTGCTCGTCAAAGACGAAAAGCACTACGACAAGTTCGACCGCGCCTTTGCGTCTTACTTCAAGGGCGTGGAGATGGTGGCCGACTTCACGCAAGACATCCCGCTGGAGTGGCTGCGCAAAAATCTCGAGCTCGACCTCAGCGCCGAAGACAAGGCAAAAATAGAAAAGATGGGCTGGGACGAGCTCATGGAGACGCTGAAAAAGCGCTTTGAAGAGCAAAAAGAGCGTCACGAAGGCGGCAGCAAATGGATAGGCACGGGCGGCACCTCGCCCTTTGGTGCCAATGGTTTCAACCCGCAGGGCATTCGCATCGGCCAGGAAAAAAGCCGCAACAAAAGTGCAGTGAAAGTTTGGGACCAGCGCGCCTACAAAGACTACGACGACACGCAAGAACTCGGCACCCGCAATATCAAGGTGGCGCTGCGCCGGCTGCGCAAGTTTGCACGCCAAGGCAGCCCTGACGAGCTGGACCTGGACGACACCATTCGCTCCACAGCCGCCAACGCCGGCTGGCTCGACATCAAGATGGTGCCCGAGCGCCACAACAACGTGAAGGTACTGCTGCTGATGGACGTGGGCGGCACCATGGACGAGCACATCGCGCGCGTCGAGGAGCTTTTCTCCGCCACCAAGACCGAATTCAAGCACCTGGAGTTTTATTACTTCCACAACTGCGTGTATGACTTCATGTGGAAGAACAACCGCCGCCGCTTCAGCGAAAAATTCGCCACCTGGGACATCATCCGCAAGTACAACAAGGACTACAAACTCATCTTTGTGGGCGATGCCACCATGAGCCCGTATGAGATCTTGCAGCCCGGCGGCAGCGTGGAATACAACAACGAAGAATCTGGCGCTGAATGGATGCAGCGGCTGACCCATGCGTTCCCCAAATTCGCTTGGATCAACCCTGAGCCGCAAGGCGTTTGGCAGTACCGGCAGAGCATTGCGGTGATGCAACAGCTCGTCAGTCAGCGCATGTTTCCGCTGACCCTCAAAGGGCTTGAAGAGGCCATGCGTTTACTCACGAAGTGAGACGTAAACTTGAGCGCGTGACACTCCATTCAGCACGCTACCTGGTGTTGGCCCTGGCCAGCCTGGCTTGCTTACACGCTGGTGGCGCATGGGCCCAGGCGACCAGTCCTTTGGCCGGCGACGCAGCCTTTGACCTGCGCATCGAAGCACCCAGCGACATAGCCGCCCTGCTGGACAGGCAAATGCAGTTGCGCCGCTACCGCGCCGTCACGGACCTGGACGACAACGAACTGGCGCGCTTGATCTTGCTGGCGCAGGACGATGTGCGCAATTTGCTGGGGACTCTGGGCTACTTCGATGCGGGCATCAACATCCGCCGAGGCCCGGCCGCCGCAAGCGGCCGTCCGACCATTGTGGTGACCGTCGAGCCCGGGGCTCCCACCCAGGTGGCCTCCGTCGATCTGCGCTTCAAAGGGGACATGGCGCAAAGCAACGACGAAGATGCGACCGCACAAAAGAACACCATCACGCAAGACTGGCGGCTGCCGCCGGGCCAGCGCTTTACCCAAGGCGGCTGGGACGAAGCGAAGACGCAAGCCTTACGCGCTTTGGTGGCAAGGCGCTACCCGGCCGGCTCGGTGTCGTACAGCCTGGCCGACATCGACCCGCCCAACCGCGCCGCACGCCTCACGCTCGAACTCGATTCAGGCCCGCTGTACCGCCTGGGCGAATTGCGCGTGACAGGGCTGGAGCGCTACGACCCGGTGCTGGTGCCGCGCCTGGCGCGCCTGAACCCGGGCGACGTGTACGACCAACGCAAATTGGTGGAGGCGCAGCAGCGCCTGGCGGGCAGTGGTTACTTTGACTCGGCCTTTGTGACGGTAGACACCGCAAGTGACCCTGCGGCGGCCCCGGTGTCGGTGCAGGTGCGTGAAGCCAAGCTACAAAAAGTGGTGCTCGGGCTGGGCCTGACCACCGACAGCGGGCCGCGCGCATCGATCGAGCACACGCACAACCGCCTGCCCGGCATCGGCTGGCGTGCTGTGAGCAAGCTGCAACTCGAACGCAAGTCGCCGCTAGCCCAAACGCAATGGACCTCGCTGCCTGACGAAGGCAACTGGCGCTGGGTCGCTCTGGCCCGTGCAGCGCGGCTGGATGACGAAGCGCTGGTGACGAGGACACAAACCCTGCGCTTTGGCAGGTTGCAAGCCAGCGAGCGCATAGACCGCGATGTGTATCTGCAGTACGACCGCGCTCTGGTGAGCGCAGCGGTGCCGGGCATTGAGGATTCGCGCATCGGCGAAGGCTCGGCGCTCAGCCTCAACTACGGCTGGACGGGCCGCTACTTCGATAGCCTGCCCTTTCCATCGCGCGGCTACGGCATAGCTTTTGAAGTGGGCGGCGGTAGCACGCTAGGCCAGCAACGCGACCCTTACACGCGCTTGGTCGGCCGTTGGTTGGGGCTCTTGCCTGTGCCGTCTCTGGGCCGGGGCCGCCTGGCCCTGCGCGCTGAAGGCGGCGCAGTGCTGGCCGCCGACAACGCCAGCTTGCCAGCCACACAACTTTTTCGCACGGGCGGTGACATCACGGTGCGCGGCTATGGCCTTCGCGACATCGGCATCACCCTGCCCAATGGCAGCACCGGCCCTGGCCGCTATATGGCAGTCGGCAGCGCTGAATGGCAGCAGCCCCTGCTGCGCGCCGGGCTGCCAACCGATTGGGAAGCCACGGTGTTTGTGGATGCGGGTCAAGTGACCAACAAGCCTGCCGAACTGGGACGAGACCTGGCCGTGGGCGTGGGCGCTGGCGCCCGCTGGAAGAGCCCTATCGGCCCGCTCGACGTGGATGTGGCTTATGGTCTCCAGAGCCGCAAAACACGGCTGCACCTGAGCGTGGGTTTCGTGTTTTGAGCGCACCCCCTGGCACCCACGCCGCCACGCCCAGCGGTCGCCCCGAACGAGCGCCGCGTGAGAGCGCAGGCAGCGTGATTGGCGCTGCCGTGTGGACCGGGCTCAAACGCGCGGTCTGGGTGCTGGCCGTGTTGCTGGTGATACCTGCCGCCGCCTGGCTGTGGGCGGGCAGTGAAGGCTCGCTGGCCACGGCCTTGCGCTGGGCCGCGCAAACGTCGACCCAAGGTGCGCCCGCTCTGGAATCAAACGGCGTCACCGGTTCGCTGCGCGGCGGTGGCCACGTGGCTAAGTTGAATTGGCAAAGCCAAGGGCTGCGCTTGACGGCATTGGATGTCGACTTGCAATGGGAGCCACTGGCCTTGCTCAGGCGTTCAATTCATGTGCAGAGGCTGCGCGCAGCGTCACTGGAGGTCGCGCCCATCGAGCGCGCTGATGCACCGCCGTCGGCGCCACCGACCTCACTGCGAATTGCGCTGCCTGCGCGCCTGAGCCTGAACATTGACGCGCTGGAGATTGACCAGCTGACATGGCAAGGCACAAGGCCTGTGAGCACAGGCAAGCTAAGCGGCCGCTATGCCTACACCGGGGCGCAACATCAGATTGCACTGACAGAACTCGTGTGGGCCGGCGGCCGCTACCAAGGCAAAGCCGAGGTGAACAGCGATGCACCGTTTGCGCTTGAAGCCGCACTGAGCGGCACGCTGGCAGCGTCGGTGCCGGCCGGTGCGCCCGCCTTGCCGCTGGTTTTGCAGGCCAGCGCCCAAGGCCTCTTGACTGACTTACAGGTGCAGGCTGATTTGAACGGCGCGCCAGTTCCGCCCACCGCCCCGTCTGTTCCCGGCCAAGCTGCACAGGCCGACAGCCCGCGAGCGCAACTCAAAGCCCGCCTTGCACCCTGGGGCGCCTTGCCAGTGACTGAAGCTGAGGCCCTCTTTCGCGCGCTGGATCTGGCCATGCTGTGGCCAGCCGCACCGCAAACGCGCCTGAACGGCAGCGCCAGCGTGCAGCCACTGCCGGCCAAGGCCTGGCGTTTGCAGCTGGACGCCCGCAACGCCAGCCCCGGCCCCTGGGACCGTCAACGCCTGCCCGCAGAGCAAGTGCAAGCCGAAGGCGAATGGCGCGACGGGCAAGCACTGCTGCACTCGCTCAACGCGCGCTTGGGCGGCGGCCGACTGCAAGGCAGCGGCCAATGGAAGCCTGCACTGGAGCCGCCGCCCAGCACGGGCGCCTTGCCCGCTGGCCGCGGCAACTGGGAAGTCCAAGGCACGCTCGACGCGGTCAACGCCGCTGCGCTGTATTCAGCCCTGCCCGCGCAGCGCCTGAGCGGGCGGGCCAGTGCGCAATCCACTGGCCTGCGCTTGGGCTTTGATATCGCGCTGCAAGCCAGCGCCCCGACAATCACCGCGTCAACAGAGCCAAAGGGCGGCAACGCGCTCATCAATCAACTCGGCCAACTGCTACTGCGCGAAGTCAGCGCGCGCGGCGCCTGGGTCAGCGCTGCGCGATCAGCGCCATCGCCAGCAGCCGGCACGCTGGACCTGGCTACTTTGCGCGTGCGCAGCGCCGACGCAGAACTCCAGGCCAAAGGCTTGTTCCAGCCCGGCCTTTTGAGCGGGCGGGGCGAGGTGAGCTTGCGCGCGCCGGGCATGAAGCTCGCCGCAGCCGGCGAACTGCAGCCCACGCGCGGCGACGGCCAGCTAAGCCTGGACAGCAGCGATGCGCAGCGTGCCCTGCGCTGGCTGAGCGGTTTGCCGGGCCTGCCACCGCTGAATGCCTTGCAAGACACCAGCGCTCGCGGCCAAGCCCGGCTGACGCTGGCCTGGCAAGGCGGCTGGCGCGACCCGCTCTTGCAAGCCCAGCTCAGCATGCCGCAGCTCGACTGGTTGACGCCCTCAGCAAGCACGCCAACACCTGCAAGCGCACCCACATCTTCAACCGCAGCTGCATCTTCACCCGGACCCTTGCGCCTGCGCGATGTGCAAGCCAGCCTCAGCGGGCGCCTGAGCGAAGCCCGGCTCAGCTTGCAGGGCCGGGCTGAGTCCGGCGCCCGCCGTTTGACTCTGCAAGTTCAGGCGGACGCCGGCGCCGTGGTTGACACCCGCCGCGCTGCGCCTGCATTGCTGACTTGGAAAGGCGTGCTCCGCCAGTTGGAAGCCACGATGCAAGACCCGGCTCTAGGCGCTGGCGCATGGCGGCTGGGCCTGCAGCAACCTGTGGCTGCGCGCGGCACACCCCAGAGCTTTGAGCTGGACCCGGGGCAGGCCGTGTTGACGGCACCGCCCAGTATCAACGTCAGCGGCGGCGTCAGCGGAGGGGCACGTGGCACGCCCACGCAAGCTGTTCTGGCCTGGCAAGCCACACGCTGGCAAGCCAGCCAATGGACCACCGCCGGCACGCTGCGCGGCCTGCCGCTGGCCTGGGCCGACGCGCTGCTGGGTTCACCACTGGGGCAAACGGGCCTGAGCGGCGCGCTGCTGTTTGACGGGCAATGGGACGTGGTGGTGGGCAGCGAATTCAAGCTCAAAGCGCAGTTGGCGCGCAGCAGCGGCGACCTCACGGTACAAGCAGAAACCGCCGAAGGCCAGGCCGCCCGCGTGGCAGCCGGCCTGCGCGAGGCCCGGCTGGATGTGCAGAGCGATGGTGGCGCCGTCACGGCGCAACTACGCTGGGCCAGTGAACGCGCAGGCAACGTGCAGGCCGAGTTGCGCACGCAACTGTCTCGTCGCACACCCGCCGGCGAAACCGAGCCCCGCTGGCTGTGGCCCGAAGACGCCGCATTGCGCGGGCAGGTCAAGGCGCAGTTGCCGCGCATCGGCGTGTGGTCGGTGCTGGCGCCTCCGGGTTGGCGCTTGCGCGGCGCTGTCAATGCCGATCTGGCCCTTCAGGGCACACGCGGCGACCCGCAAGTCACCGGCACGCTGGAGGCCAATGACCTGGCCTTGCGTTCGGTGGTGGACGGCATTGAGCTGGGCAATGGCCGGTTGCGCGCGCAACTCGAAGGCACGCGCATGCGCATCAGTGAGTTCAGCCTGCAAGGCGCCGGGCCGCGCGGAACGGGCGGCGTGCTGCGCGCAGCCGGTGAAGCAGCCTGGGTCGAAGGCCAGCCCCAGGTTAGCTTGAACACACAGTTGGAACGTCTGCGCGTGAGCGTGCGCAACGACCGCGAAATCACACTGTCAGGCCAGCTCCAAGCAGCGCTCAGAAACGGCCAGCCCGAGATCAATGGGCTGCTCAAGATCGACCAGGCACGCATCACGCTGCCCGACGAAGACCGACCCCAACTGGGCGAGGACGTGGTGGTGCGCGGCGCAGTCACTGCCAAGGCCGGCCTCAGCCGCGGGCCCCGCACCCCCGTCAAGCTGGCAGTGCAGATTGACCTGGGTGAAGACTTCCTGATTCAGGGCCGAGGCCTGGACACGCGCATGCGCGGCATCCTGGCGCTGCTGGGTGACTCGCTGGCCACGCCGCGGCTTTACGGGACTTTGTTGACATCCAACGGACAGTACCGCGCCTACGGCCAGCGGCTTGACATTGAAGAAGGCGTGCTGCGCTTTGCCGGCCCGCTGGACAACCCTTCGCTGGACATCCTGGCCATTCGGCCCAACCTCACGCAGCGCGTGGGCGTGCAGATCAGCGGCACGGCCTTGCTGCCACGCGTGCGCCTGTATGCCGAGCCCGAGCTGCCAGACGCTGAAAAACTGTCATGGCTGGTGCTCGGCCGCTCATCGGCCAGCGGTGGTGCTGAAGCCGCGCTCTTGCAGCAAGCCGCCATTGCCCTGCTGGGCAGCCGCACGGGTGCCAACACCGGCGGGCTGGCGGCGTCTTTGGGTCTGGACGAGCTTTCATTTCGCACGCCCAGCAGCACCGAGACAGGCACCGCCAGCGGCGGCGCCATCACGCTGGGCAAGCGTTTTTCGCGCAACTTCTACGCCGCCTACGAGCGCAGTCTTTCGGGCGCCGTCGGCACGCTCTTCCTGTTCTACGACCTGTCGCAACGCCTGACCGTGCGCGCACAAGCCGGTGAACAAGCCGCGGTCGATCTGATCTTCACCGTACCCTACGAATAGCCCGCCCTACAATCAAGCCTCTTCTTGCGGCTGGGCCGCCAGATGCCAAGCAGTCAGAGCTGCCGCCATAGTTCAATGGATAGAACGAGTGCCTCCTAAGCGCTAGATACAGGTTCGATTCCTGTTGGTGGTACCAAGAAAACTCCTCGAAGCCGCAGGAATACTATTTTCGACCAAGGAATGGCTTTTAGTGTAGTAACTACGCTGTAGCTTCAGAGCGCTTCAGGTGAATTTATGTCGTTTCTATGACACTGAACCCCATTCCTTATGATCGTTGGCTTACAATTTAAAAAGATGAAATTCTCATCGAATATTAAATTAGTATGTCAATATTATTCATTTCTCCGAAAAATTCCTCCTCGCAGGGTCAGTCAAAGAACTTTTCTCTGAAGAAAATTCCACTAGCGATCCTGCTGTCCTCTGGTTTACTGCTGACTTCAGCTTTTGCAGACACCGCCGATGGAAGTAATGTGTACGGTGTAAATGCATATAACCCAGGCACGACCAGTGGCGACGGGTTTAGCACAGCTTATGGTGCGGGGGCGGGTGCAGGCGTGACCGGCTCTGCCAACACGGGGGTCGGTAGTCAATCGCTGACGACGGTAGATGGATTTTTCAACACGGGAATAGGCTACAAGGCAAGCACCGAAGTTAATGGTGACAGGAATACCGGTATAGGTGCAAATGCCAGCACCTACGTAACTGGCGAGTCAAATACAGGTTTGGGCCAGAGCTCGAGTAACAATGTCACGGGCAACAATAACACCGGTGCAGGCGCACAGTCAAGCACCGGCGTCACTGGTAATAATAACTCTGGTATTGGCGGCAGCTCGAGTTACAACGTTACAGGCAATCAAAACACCGGCAGCGGCAGCCAGTCCAGCTTCAATGTATTGGGCAGCAACAACACAGGCTCGGGGTCACAGTCCAGCTACGACATTACTGGTAACGGCAATACTGGTAGCGGCGTGAATTCAAGCCGCAACGTTGAGGGAGACAACAACACGGCAGCCGGCATTAACTCGGGCAATAACCTTAAAGGTAACAACAATGTGGCGATCGGTGCCGGTGCAGGTAGCAGCAGCGATGTGAATAACAAGCTCCAGGTGAACGACTCCACGGCGGTGGGTGCCGGTTCCCTTGCCAACGCTAATGGCTCAGTCGCACTGGGCAGCGGCTCCGTGGCAACAGAGGCAAACACGGTATCCGTGGGCCAGATCGGCGCGGAGCGACGCATTGTGAATCTCGCTGAGGGTGTCGCAGGAACTGATGCAGTCAATGTGAATCAGTTGAATCGTGTTGGCGCACGCGTCGATGATGTGGCCAAAAAAGCCTACGCTGGCGTTGCCATGGGTTTTGCCATGAACTCGGCCCGTATTGCGCTGACAGAGCCAGGAGAAAAAGGCGTTGGCGTTGGCATGGGCACCTACGAGGGCAAGACAGCGGTATCCGTTAACTTTCAAGCATTGAGTGAATCGCGCAAGGTCCAGTACAACGTGGGTGTGGCTTCCGAAGGCAAGAACTATGGCGTTGGCGCGGGTGTAGCTTTTCGCTGGCGTTAACGGGAAGGAGCCGAGCTTAACTGCGGTGAAGTCGCACCTGTAGAAACCAATTGAGGTGAACAGGTGCTGATAGAAATTGCCGTCAAGCCCCCGTCAACTGACGCAACAAGCGATGCTGCACTCGCTTTTCGCTCGTGATAGCAAAAAAGTGGTCCTCCACACCGCTGCACAAGGCGACTTGTTCAACACCATAGCGGGCGCTCATTTCGTCGTGCATCAGTGTTGCTGCGGGGAACACACCCATGCCACTGCCGCCAAAGGTCTTGAGCAGGGCACTGTCTTCAAACTCGCCCGCCACCTTTGGCAAGATGCCGAGCTCGTCAAACCAGTGGTCCAGCCGGGCTCGCACCGCCGTGTGGCCGGTAGGCAGCAGCACCGGCACCTGGGCCAATGACTGTGGAAAGCCGTCGAGCGCGGCTGCGTGCACGGCCGGTGTGGCGTACCAAGCCATGGGCGAGCTGCCCAGGGCGTGGCTGTAGAGCTTCATGTTGGGGTTGCCAGGCGCCGGGCGGTCTGAAATCACGAGATCGAGCCGATGCAGGGCCAACTCGCCCAGCAAATCATCGAACTCGCCGTCGTGGCAGAGCAAACGCAAATTGGGCTCTTGCATCACGGGTTCGAGCAGGCGGCGCACCACCAGCTTGGGGATGCCGTCTGAAATGCCGACAGCCAAACGCACGCTGGGCTGGCTGGCCGCTTCTTTGACGGCCAGGGGCAGCGCCTCACCCAACTGAAAGATCAGGTCGGCCTGCCGCACGGCGGCCTGTCCTGCTTCCGTCAGCGCCAAGCCTCGCCCTGCCGGCTTGAGCAGTGCATAGCCCAGACTGCGCTCGAGTTCTCGCACCTGGGAGCTCACGGTTTGCACCGCCATGCCCAGGCGCTGCGCCGCTTTGGACACGCCGCCCTCCTTGGCCACGACCCAGAAGTAATACAGATGCTTGTAGCTGAAGTGAATGCTCATGTCTGGCGACTCTTCGTTAATTTAGGAACTTCAATCCGCCATTGTCTGCTTTTTAAGAATCGGCATAGCCCTTATGGTTGCCCCCAGGCCTGCTGGACAGGCGCCGTTCTTCATTTTTATCAAGGAGTCCACCATGAACTCACGCATTCCTTCTGCGCGCGACAGTCTGCTTCCCAGTGCGTCTGGCCCATCTGATCTGACCCTGCCCGCAGCCAGCGCGCGCGTGTTGCGCAACACCTACGCGCTGCTATCGCTCACCCTGCTCTTCAGCGCGGGTGTGGCGGCCATGTCCACCGCGCTCAAGCTGCCCTCGCCGGGCCTCATCATCACGTTGGTGGGCTATTTCGGTCTGCTGTTTGCCGTGCACAAGCTGCAAAACAGCGCTTGGGCGCTGGCTGCCGTCTTCGGCCTGACAGGCTTCATGGGCTACACCCTGGGCCCAGTGCTGTCGCGCTCCCTGGCGCTGCCCGGCGGCGCGGACACCGTGATGATGGCGCTGGCAGCCACCGGCGCCACCTTCCTGGCACTGTCGGCCTATGTGCTTAGCACCAAGCGCGACTTCAGCTTCATGGGCGGCTTCCTGTTTGCCGGCATGGTCATCGCCTTGCTGGCCGGCCTGGGCGCCATGTTCTTCCAGATTCCTGCGCTGGGCTTGGCGGTGTCAGCCATGGTCGCGCTGCTGTCGGCGGGCCTGATACTCTTTGAGACCAGCCGCATCGTCAACGGTGGCGAGACCAACTACGTGCTGGCCACAGTGAGCCTCTTTGTTTCCATCTTCAACCTGTTCACCAGCCTGCTCAGCCTGTTTGGCTTTGGCGGCTCGAACGAATAACTAAAAATAAAGCGCTGCTGCTCCTATGGAAACTATTGCCCCCCTCTGGCTTTGGGCCACCTTCGTGGCCATCGTGCTGGCGTCCTTGTTCGTCGACTTCGTGGTGCTCAAAAAGCAGGGCGCCCATGAAATCGGCGTCAAGGAAGCCCTGAACTGGTCGCTCATCTGGATCGCCCTGAGCTTCTTGTTCAACGGCCTTTTCTGGTGGGCCGTCAAGGACGGCAGCGGCTCGACGGAACTGGCGAACGAAAAGTCGCTCGAATTCCTCACCGGCTACCTGATCGAAAAATCACTCGCGGTCGACAATATTTTTGTCTTCCTGATGATCTTCACGTACTTCGCGGTACCGCCGGCTTACCAAAAGCGCGTGCTCATGATCGGCATCATCGGCGCCATCGTGCTGCGCACAGTGATGATCCTGGTGGGCGGCTGGTTGCTGGCCCAGTTCCACTGGATCTTGTACGTCTTCGGCGCCTTCCTGATCCTCACCGGCGTCAAGATGTGGTGGGCTGCTGGCAAAGAGCCTGACCTGGCTGAAAACCCAGCGCTCAAGCTGCTGCGCAAGATCCTTCCGGTGAGCCAAAACTTCGACGGCGAAAAATTCTGGACCGTGGAAAACGGCAAGAAAATCGCGACCCCGCTGTTCATGGTGATCTGCCTGGTGGCGCTGACTGACGTGATCTTTGCAGTCGACTCGATCCCCGCAATCTTCGCGATCACCAAAGACCCGTTCATCGTGCTGACCAGCAACGTATTCGCCATCCTGGGCTTGCGCGCCATGTACTTCTTGCTGGCGGCCGTTGCCAACAAGTTCCACTTGCTCAACTACGGCCTGGCCGTGATCCTGGTGTTCATCGGCGTGAAGATGTGCCTGATCGACATCTTCAAGATCCCGGTGGGCGTGTCCCTGGGTGTGGTGGTCGGTATCTTGGCAGCCACCATGCTGCTGAGCGTGCGCACGGCCAACGGCCCGGGCGTGGAAGCCAAGAAGTAAACGCAGGCTTCGAGCCCAAAACAAAAGGCCTGGCCCCGCGAGGGGTCAGGCCTTTTTTCATGGGCGCGGGTTATTGCCCGTATTTGGATTTAGCCGCCGAAATGCAGCTGTCCTTGGCATTCCCGGACATGGCGTCGCAGCGCTCTTTGGCCACTTCGTACTGGGCTTTGCTTTTGTCTTCAGCGGCGTCTTTGCGTGCTTCAGCCACGGCGCCCTGACGGCTGCCTGCGGCGGTACCGGCTGCGGTGCTGCTGTTGTCCGTCATGCCTTTGCCCGCTGCGCTGGTGTTGGCGGTGTTGCCTGCAGCGGCTGGGCGCGCATTGCTTTGCGCACGGGTGACCTTGGCGTCGGCCTTGGCGCTGGTGTGTGCGGCTTTGGCTTCTTTCATGCACACGTCTTTGGTGTTGCCACTCATGTCGTCGCACTTTTCCTTGGCCACGTCATAGGTGGCATCGGCTTGCGCATCCTTGACCTTCTGGTCATTGCGGGCTGAAGGCTTGTACTGAGCTTCGAGCTGGGCGCGGGCAACTTTTTCCTTGCCCTTGGCTTCCGCTTGGCAGACGTCTTTGGCATTGGCCTGCATGCTGGAGCAGCGTTCGCGGCTTGCCTTGTAGTCGGCCTCGATACGGTCTTTTTGCGCGTCGTGTTCGGCCTTGGTCAAAGCCAGCGCGTGACCGCTCCAGGCGAATGATGCGGCCAGCGTGAGGAGAGCGATGTGGTGTTTCATGATGGTCCCTTTGATGAGTTTTGTGCCCAGCCATGGCTGAGTCAAATTCACTCTAGGATTCGCGCCGGCACGCGGCGGTAGGCGCGACCGGGGCTTGGGCGTAGGCCGCTGCCTACCCAGGCGTGGGACGTAATTTGCGCCGTGTTTGTCAGGCGCCGTGCTTTGTCAGCGGCTGCGCAGCGTGCGGCTCAGCAGCGCCACCGGCAGCAGGCCCACCAAGACGAGCGCCAGCGCGGGCAAGGCGGCTTCTGCCAGGCGCTCGTCGCGGGCCAACTGATAAGCCACCACCGCCAGCGTGTCGCTGTTGAAGGGTCGCAGCACCAGCGTGGCGGGCAGCTCCTTCATCACGTCCACAAACACCAGCAAGCCGGCCGCCGCCACCGATCGCTTGAGCAGCGGCCAATGAACGCGGGTCAGCAGGCCAAAGCCGGTGGTACCCAGCATGCGCGCGCTGTCGTCCAGGCTGGCGCCAATGCGCGTGTAGCCGCTTTGCACAGACTGCAGCGCCACCGCGCAAAAACGCACCAGATAAGCCCAGACCAGACCGAGCACCGTGGCCGTAACCCAGTAGCCCACCTGCGTTTGCGGTGCGGCTTGTTGCAGCCAGCCTACGGGCAGCAGCAAGCCCACCACGATAACGGCACCCGGCACGGCATAGCCCAGGCTGACCAATTGCACGGCAGCCCGATTCATGCCGCTGGGCCGGTGGCGCAAGGCAAAGGCGAGCGCCAAAGCCAAGGCCGTGGCCAGCAGCGCGGTGAGGCCGGCCAGCCAGATGCTGTTGAAGGACCAACGCGCAAATGACAGCCAGGACAGCGCATCCCAGCCTTCGTTCAAGGGCCGCAGCATAAAGGTGACTGGCAGCACAAAACCCAATGCAATCGGCAGCGCGCACACCGTGAAAGCCATGGCGGCGCGGCGGCCTTTGAGCTTCGTGGGCAGCGCGTCGGCCGCGCCTGCGCGCCCGCCTCTGCCGCCCGAAAAGCGCAGGCGCTGCTGCGCGCTGTGTTCAATCTTGAGCAGCACCGCCACCAACACCAGGAGCAGCGTGGCCAGTTGCGCAGCGGCAATGCGGTTGTCCATGCTCAGCCAGGCCTTGTAGATGCCGGCGGTGAAGGTCTGAATGCCGAAGTAGCTGGACACACCAAAATCAGCCAGCGTTTCCATCAGCGCCAAGGCCACGCCTGCCGCGACCGCTGGCCGCGCCAAGGGCAAGGCGACCTGGCGAATGCGGCGCGACAGCGGTGCGCCCAAAAGCCGCGCGGCTTCCATCAAATGCACAGCGCGTTCAGCCAGCGCGGTACGCGCCAGCAAATACACATAGGGGTAGAGCGAGACCGTGAACACCAGCACCGCGCCGCCCAGGCTGCGCACCTCAGGCAGCACGCGGCCTTGCAGGCCGAAGGCTACGCGCAACCAGGTTTGAGCCGGGCCTGAGAATTGCAAAAAGTCGGTGTAGGCATAGGCCACCACATACGCCGGCATGGCCAGCGGCAGCAGCAAGGCCCATTCAAACGTTCGCCGACCCGGAAAGTCGAACAGCGTGACCATGGCTGCCGTGGCGGTGCCCAGCAGCGTCACGCCCAGCGCCACGGCAACGCATAGCAGCAGTGTGGTGCCGGCGTAGTTGGGCAGCACGGTGTTGCCCATTTCGCGCAGGATGCCCCAGGCCACGCTGTCCAGCTGCGCCCAGGACAGCGCAATGGCCAGCACTGGCAAGCTCAAAAAGAGCACCAGCACCAGAAAAATCAATGGCGCGAGCCGCGAGGCGAGCGACGCGACCGAAGATGCCGAAGAGGCCGAAAAGGACGATGTGAAGCGGCGCAGCATGAAGTCCGGTGGCGGGCTGTGAGGAGGTGGCTACTCGGGGGCACAAGGCCCGCAAGTGCAAATGAGAATTGTAAGCATCTACAATTAAACCCATGTTTTTGGAAGTCTCTCAGCTGGGCGTTCACTACGCGGGGCGCACGCACCGCGCGGTCGATGGCGCGACCTTCAGCCTTCGGGCTGGCGAGATCGGTGTGCTGATTGGCCCTTCGGGCTGCGGCAAGACCACGCTGCTGCGCGCGGTGGCCGGGCTGGAGCGAGCCACAGCAGGCAGCATCCGGCTGGCCGGCGACATCGTGAGCAGCCAGGACACCCACTTGCCTGCTGAGTCGCGCCGCATCGGCATGGTGTTTCAGGACTACGCGCTGTTCCCGCATCTGGACGTGGCCAGCAACGTGGCGTTTGGCCTGAACCACCTGAAGTCTGGCGAGCGCAAGGTGCGCGTGCAAGAAGTGCTGGAGCTGGTGGGCCTGGCTGACGCCAGCGCGCTGCATCCGCACCAGCTGTCAGGCGGGCAGCAGCAGCGCGTGGCCCTGGCGCGTGCGCTGGCGCCCCGCCCGCGCCTCTTGTTGCTGGACGAACCCTTTTCCAACCTCGACGTGGATTTGCGCGAACGCCTGGCGCATGAAGTGCGCGGCATTTTGAAGAAAGCCGGCGCCACGGCGCTGTTTGTCACGCACGACCAACTCGAAGCTTTTGCCATTGGCGACCGTATCGGCGTGATGGACGCGGGCCAGCTGCACCAGTGGGACCAGGCCTATGAGCTTTACCACCGCCCGGCCACGCGCTTTGTGGCGGACTTCATTGGCCACGGCGTTTTTGCGCATGCGCAAATCCAGCAGCTGGACGGCCGCGTGGTGGTGCGCACTGCTCTGGGTGATTTGACCGACATGGACGAGTGCCCCCTGCCCAGCGCCTACCCGGACGGTCTGTGCGATGTGCTGCTGCGGGCTGACGACATCGTGCATGACGACGCGGCGCCCGTGAAAGCGCAGATTTTGCGCAAGTCTTTCAGGGGTTCAGAGTTCTTGTACACGCTGAAATTAAAAAGCGGCGAAGCCGTGATGGCGCATGTGCCTTCTCACCATGACCACGCGCTGGGTGAATGGATTGGCATTCGCGCGGCGGTGGACCACGTGGTGACTTTTCCGCGCGAAGCGGTCTGAGTCAGCCGCTCTTCTCCAGCCGCTTTACAGTCGCTTTAAGCGCCGTCCCGCAGCGCTTCGATTTCCAACCGTAAATCACCCGCCCAAGCCCGGCGATCGCGGCCCTGGGCCAAGCTGGGCAGACCCACTGTCACCTCAGCCTGCAGGCCGCGCGCGGTGAGCGTGGCCCACACCGAACTCAGCAGCGTGTCGTCGTCCACATAGCGCGGCGCCTGGCTGGTCTGGCCGCTGTGGCCATCTACAAAGCGCAGCGCCAGAGGCTGCACCGGCACATTGGCCGAGATCGCCGCCTGAATCAGATTCGCATGAAAAGGCTTGAGCGTGAGGCCGTCGCCGGTGGTGCCTTCAGGGAACACGGCCAGCACTTCGCCAGCCTGCAAGTGTTCCACCATGTGATGCACCACACGGTGCGCGTCGCGCCGCGATTCACGCTCGATGAACAGCGTGCCCGCTTCGGCCGCCATGGTGCCCAGCATGGGCCAGTGTTTGATGTCGGCCTTGGACACAAAGCGGCAATAGCCTGCGGCATGCATCACCAAGATATCCAGCCACGAGACATGGTTGGCCGCCAGCAGCACCGGCCCTGTGGCCAGCGGCTGGCCCCTGAGCACGAGCTCGATCCCCATGGTGCGAAGCATCTCCCGCGCCCAGGCGCTCACGGCCTGCTGGCGCGCCGCGTCGTCCCACTTGGGAAAGTGCGTGCGAATGATCCAGAAACCCGAGAGCGTGTGCACCAAGGCGCGCGACAGCTTGGCCGCGACGCGAAGCGACTTCATGCCGCGACGACTGGCTTGGTCAGCCCACGCTCAAAAGCCACTTGCCCACCCACCAGCGTCCAGCACACCTGGACAGGCAATTCGTAGCCTGAAAACGGCGTGTGCTTGCCCTGGCTGCGCAAGGCTTCGGGCGTCACCGTCCAAGGTGTGTCAGGCCTGAACACGCAAACGTCCGCAGCGCCGCCTTTGATGATCTGACCCGCGCCGGCTTGCAGCGCGCCAAGCGCCGGGCTCAGCACACGCGCCGGCTCGCTGGTCAGAACTGCCAGGGCGCGCACCAAACCAGCGCCACTCTCGGTGCCCCACTTGCAGGCCAGGCCCAGCAGCAACTCAAGCCCTGTCGCGCCTGGCTCGGCCTCGGCAAAAGGCAGGGTCTTGGCGTCTTCGTCCACCGGCGTGTGGTCAGACACCAGCGCGTCCACCGTGCCGTCTAGCAAGCCCTGACGCAGCGCATCACGGTCACGCTGCTGGCGCAGCGGAGGGTCCAGCCGCATGCGACTGTCGAAGTAACCAATGTCGGTGTCGGTCAGGTGCAGGCTGTTGATGCTGACGTCGCAGGTCACGCGCAGGCCGTCGGCCTTGGCGCGCGCCACCAGCGCCAGCCCCGCCGCACTGCTGATGCGGCACAAATGCACGCGAGCGCCGGTGGAGCGCATCAGCTCAAAAATGGTGTGCAGCGCAATCGTCTCGGCGGCCACCGGCACGCCTGACAGGCCCAGCCGAGTGGCCAGCGGCCCGCTGGCGGCCACGCCCTTGCCCAGGTGCATGTCTTGCGGGCGCAGCCACACGGTGTAGTCGTAACTGGCGGCGTACTGCAGGGCGCGTTGCAGCACCTGCGTGTCTTCCAGAGGCACCTCGGCCTGGCTAAAGCCCACGCAGCCGGCGTCAGTCAGCTGCGCCATGGTGGTGAGCGCCGTGCCGCGCAAGCCCTTGGTCAGCGCACCCAGCGGGAACACGCGCGACTGGTGCAGTTTTTCAGCACGGAACTTCAACATCTCCACCAAGCCAGGTTCGTCCAGCACCGGGTCGGTGTCTGGCGGGCAGACCAAGCTGGTCACGCCGCCTGCCACGGCAGCCGCCAGTTCGCTTTCCAGCATGCCTTCGTGTTCATGGCCAGGCTCGCGCAGGCGGCAGGCCAGGTCCACCAGACCGGGCGCCACCACGCAGCCACTGGCGTCCAGCGTCTTGTCGGCGGCAAAGTCAGCCGGCACGCTGCCGATGCTGACGATGCGGCCCGCAGCAATCGCCACATCCGCCACGCTGTCAAAGCCTGTGGCCGGGTTGATCACGCGACCGTTCTTAATCAGAATTTTCATGAGTGCAAACCTAAAAACCGAAAGAATTTTCCAGCCAGCCGGGGCCGCGGAACCGGCTTAGCCGGGCCGCAGGCGCAGCGCCCCCTCGGGGGGCAGCGAACCACGCGAAGCGGGGAGCGTGGGGGCTCACACATTCCCCGCAACAATGGACATGACTGCCATGCGGACGGCGATGCCAAAAGTGACCTGCGGCAAGATGACGCTTTGCGCACCGTCAACCACGGCCGAATCAATCTCGACCCCGCGGTTGATTGGCCCAGGATGCATGACGATGGCGTCAGGCTTGGCCAGTTGCAGCTTTTCGGGTGTCAAGCCAAAGCTCTTGAAATACTCCTGGCTGCTGGGCAGCAGCGCACCGCTCATGCGTTCGTTTTGCAGGCGCAGCATGATCACCACATCAGCGTCCTTGATGCCTTCTTCCAGGGTGTGGCACACCCGCACACCCATCTGCGCCACGTCGGCGGGCACCAGCGTTTTAGGGCCAACCACGCGCACTTCAGGGCAGCCCAAAGTGGTCAGCGCATGAATGTCGGAGCGGGCCACGCGTGAGTGCAACACGTCGCCCACGATGGCGACTGTCAGGTTGCTGAAGTCTTTTTTGTAGTGCCGGATGGTGTACATGTCCAGCAGGCCTTGCGTCGGGTGCGCGTGCCGGCCGTCACCCGCATTGACCACGTGCACATGCGGCGCCACATGCTGGGCAATCAAATACGGCGCGCCCGACTCGCTGTGGCGCACCACAAAAATGTCGGCCGCCATCGCGCTCAGGTTGGCAATCGTGTCGAGCAGCGATTCGCCCTTGGACGCCGACGAGCGGGCGATGTCCAGGTTGATCACGTCAGCCGACAAGCGCGTGGCGGCGATTTCGAACGTGGTACGGGTGCGGGTGGAGTTCTCAAAAAAGAGGTTGAACACACTCTTGCCACGCAAGAGCGGCACCTTTTTGACTTCACGGTCGCTCACGCTGACAAAGTTAGCCGCGGTGTCGAGGATCTGCGTGAGCGTGGCCTTGGGCAGGCCTTCGGTGGACAGCAGGTGAATCAGTTCACCGTGCTTGTTGAGTTGGGGGTTACGTCGGTACAGCACGGGCTTCAGGCTCCCTGGACTTCAAAACTGAACAAGCCGGACTCAGCGCGTGCCAATTGCAAGCTCTGCCCGGCGGGCAAGGTGATGCGCGATACCGCGATGTCGGGCTGCACTGGCAACTCGCGCCCGCCGCGGTCCACCAGCACAGCCAGCTTCACGCTGGCCGGGCGGCCGTAGTCGAACAATTCGTTGAGCACGGCGCGGATGGTGCGGCCGGTGTAGAGCACGTCGTCCAGCACCACGATGTGCGCGCCGTTCACGTCAAAAGGCAGCAGCGTCGACCCGCTGGCCGCCAGGCCGCGCGAGGCAAAGTCGTCACGGTGCATGGCGGAAGACAGCACGCCAATCGGCTCGGCCAGCCCCAGGTCTTGCTTCAAGCGTTCGGCCAACCAGGCCCCGCCAGAAGCCACGCCCACCAGGCGTGGCGTGGCTGCCGTGCTGGCCAGTAGCTGCTTCATGTCGCGCAGGAGTTCCAGGTACAGAGCCTCGGCGTCCAGGGTCAGCCGGCTCATGCGTACGCCCCGGTGAGTTGTTTATTCATCTTTTTATTCCTCAAGGCAGGCTCCTCAAAAATTGCTCAAGAATTATGCAGGCAGAGGCGGCGTCGGCATCCTTGGCGCCTTGCGAATGGGCCTCGGTGGTGCTGTAACGCTCGTCCACCTCAAACACCGGCAGGCCAAAGCGCCCGCGCAACTGGCGCGCAAACTTTTGGGCGCGCACTGTGTTTTCATGCGGTGCACCGTCGGGGTGAAAGGGCACGCCCACCACCAGCGCGTCGGGCTGCCACTCCTTGATACGCGCGGCAATCGGCGCAAAGCGGGCGTCGCCCAGGGCGGAAATCGTTGGCTGCGGGGTGGCGGTGCGCGTCAGGCGGTTGCCGCTGGCAACCCCGGTGCGCTTGAGCCCAAAATCAAAAGCCAGAAAGGTTTGCGCATGGGGGGCCAGGATGCTGGCGTCCCCGCCCTTCATGCGTGGCCAGCCTCGGGAGACAGCATCCAGCTCTGCAAACCCAGCAGCATCAATGCCTTGTCGTAGCGCTGCGCCACCGGCGTGTCAAAGATCACGGCAGGGTCAGCGGCCACGGTGAGCCAGCTGTTTTCCGATATTTCGGACTCCAGTTGGCCTTCGCCCCAGGCTGAATAACCGAGCGACACAAAGACGCGGCGCGGGCCGGCGCCTGTCGAAAGCGCTTCCAGCACGTCCTTGGACGTCGTCATTTCCAGACCGCCCGGAATGCTCATGGTCGAGGCATACACCGATTCGCTGCCCGGCATCATGGATTCATGCAGCACGAAGCCGCGCTCGGTTTGCACCGGGCCGCCCTGAAACACCGGCGATTCGCTCAGGTCTTCGCGGCGCAGCGGCAGCTCAACCTTGTCAAACAGGCTTTTCAGACTGATGTCGCTGGGCTTGTTGATCATGAGGCCCAGGGCGCCGCGCTCACTGTGCTCGCACATGTAGATCACACTGCGCGCAAACGGCTCATCGTCCAGGCTCGGCATGGCGATCAAGAAATGATGCGTGAAGTTGATCGGTTCGAGGTCCATAGCCATGGCTTGATTTTACGCGCGATGCACCCCAACGCACTTTGAACGGCCATGCGCAAGGGTCAAAGCTGGGCCGCTAACATCCCCGCCCATGAGCAAACAATACGAGCGCGGCCTGATGTGGTTCCGCCGCGACCTTCGGGCGCATGACAACGCCGCCCTGCATCACGCCTTGGCCAGCTGCAAGGAGGTGCATTGCATCTTTGTGCTGGACCGCGAAATTCTTGACGCGCTGCCCCGCACCGACCGCCGGGTGGACTTCATCTGGCACAGCCTGGTCGAGCTGGACGCCGCCTTGCAATCCCTGGCTCTGCCGCACGGCAAAACCCGTGCGGGCGTGGTGGTGCATTACGCGCGGGCACGCACTGCTGTGGCCGAACAAGCCGCCGCGCTGGGCGCGCAAGCCGTGTTTGCCAACCACGACGACGAACCCGCTGCCATTGACCGCGATCTGGCAGTCAGCGCGCAATTGGCACAAGCCGGGATCGAGCTGCACACCTTTAAAGACCACGTGATATTTGAGCGGGCCGAATTGCTGACCCAGGGCGGCAAGCCTTATGGCGTGTTTACGCCCTACAAAAACGCTTGGTTGAAAAAAGTCACGCACGAACATCTGGCGCCCTACCCTGTGGCCGAGCTGGCCGGGGCGCTGGCCGACAAGCCTGCGAACGCAGCGACCATGCCCTCGCTTGAGTCCATGGGTTTTACGCCCAGCAACTTGCTCAGCATGAAGCTGCCCACGGGCATTTCGGGCGGGGCTGCGCTGTTCAATGAATTCCTGGAGCGCATGGACGCATACGACGACACGCGCAACTTCCCGGCTGTCAAAGGGCCCAGCTACCTGGGCGTGCACCTGCGCTTTGGCACGGTGTCGATTCGGGACATGGCGGCCCATGCCTGGCAACGCCAGGCAGCGGGCAGCGCGGGCGCCGCCACCTGGCTGAGCGAGCTGATCTGGCGCGATTTTTATGTGCAGATCCTGAGCAACTTCCCGCGCGTTGAAAAAGCGTCTTTCAAGCCCGACTACGACGCCATTGAGTGGGAACAAGGGCCAGAGGCTGAAGCTCTGTTCAAAGCCTGGTGCGAAGGCCGTACCGGCTACCCGCTGGTGGACGCTGCCATGGCCCAGCTCAACCAAACGGGCTACATGCACAACCGCCTGCGCATGGTCACGGCCTGCTTTTTGATCAAAGACTTGGGAATTGACTGGCGCTGGGGCGAGCGCTACTTTGCGCAGCAGCTCAACGATTTTGACTTGGCGTCAAACAACGGCGGCTGGCAATGGGCGTCGAGCAGCGGCTGTGATGCGCAGCCTTACTTTCGGATCTTCAACCCCGTGAGCCAAAGCACGAAATTTGATGCGGAGGGCAAGTTCATTCGCCGCTATCTGCCGGCGCTGGCCGAGTTGTCAAACAAGGCCATCCACAGCCCCTGGGAGGCAGCGCCGCTGGAATTGCAAGCTGCCAATGTTCGCCTGGGTGACAACTACCCGCTGCCCATCGTGCGCCACGACGAGGCGCGGGCCCGCACGCTGGCCCGCTATGCGGTGGTCAAGAAGTCGCTTTGACTAGTCTCAGAGCTGAACCATTTCAAAGTCTTCCTTGCGCGCGCCACATTCGGGGCAAGTCCAGTTCATGGGCACGTCGGCCCACAGGGTGCCGGGGGCAATGCCGTGGTCGGGTGCGCCAGCGGCTTCGTCGTAAAGCCAGCCGCAGATCAAGCACATCCAGGTCGTCGTTGTCGTAGTGGTCACAGGTATCGCTTTGCTCAGAATAGAATGAAAGAATTGTATCGGTGAGGATGTGCCTCCTCCTTTGTATCGCCTCTTGCAGGGGCAAAATCAACCACCGTCACACACGTCTATGGCACACCCCTCTACCCCCTCAGACGACACGCTGACTGCAGGCGAAGAAGCCGAAGCTGCACCGGCCTGCGTGATGAGCTTTAACGCCAACGACCCCAGCGGCGCAGGCGGGCTGAGCGCTGACATCCTGGCCATCTCATCAGCCGGCGCCCATGCGCTGGCTGTCGTCACCGGTGCCTACTCACGCGACACCGCAGAGATTCTCGACCACTTTGCCTTTGACGACGACGCCGTGTCCGAGCAAGCCCGCACAGCGCTTGAGGACATGGCCGTCAGTGCCATCAAAGTGGGCTTTGTCGGCTCACCTGAAAACATCAGCGTCATTGCCGAGATTGCGGCCGACTACGCCGAGTTGCCGCTCATTGCCTACATGCCCAACCTGTCCTGGTGGGACGAGTCAGAACTCGACAGCTACCTCGACGCTTTCCGCGAACTGATGCTGCCGCAGACCACCGTGCTCTGCGGCAACCACAGCACGCTCTGGCGCTGGCTCTTGCCCGACTGGACAGGCGAAAAAAGCCCAGGCCCGCGTGACATCGCCAAGGCTGCGGCTGAGTTGGGTGTGCCTTATGTGCTGGTCACCGGTATGCCTACGCTTGAACAACTGATAGAGAACGTGCTGGCCACGCCGACCAGCGTGCTGTACAGCGAAAAGTTCGAGCATTTCGAGGCCAGCTTTGCCGGCGCCGGCGACACCTTGAGCGCTGCGCTCACCGCACTGCTGGCCAACGGCCATGACCTGCAAAGCGCTGCGGCTGAAGCCCTGACCTTTCTCGACCACAGCTTGAACGCCGGCTTTCAACCCGGCATGGGCCACCTGGTGCCCGACCGCATGTTCTGGGCGCAAGCTGAAGAAGCCGATGGTGAAGAAACCGAAGAAGCCGACACCACCGCTGCGCACCTGACCGCCCACACCGATCCCCTCGACCCCCTGGCCTCGCCCCCTTCCTTTGACATCCCACCCAATGGCACAAAACACTAATCCCGCCGCTGACCTCAAGCTCTCGCAAAACGACGTTCTGTTTGACCGCGCCAAGCTGGTCATTCCAGGCGGTGTGAATTCGCCGGTACGCGCCTTCAAGGCCGTGGGCGGCACGCCGCGTTTTGTGCAGCGGGCCAAAGGCGCGCATTTCTGGGACGCTGACGGCCGCCGCTATATCGACTACATCGGCTCCTGGGGCCCGATGATCCTGGGTCACGGTCATGCCGGCGTGCTGGAAGCCGTGCAAAAAGCCGCGCTCGACGGTTTCTCGTTTGGTGCACCGACAGAGCGTGAAGTCGAACTGGCGGAAGAAATCATCAAGCTCGTCCCGTCCATCGAAATGATCCGCTTGGTCAGCTCCGGCACTGAAGCGGCCATGAGCGCGCTGCGCCTGGCGCGCGGCGCCACCGGCCGCAGCAAGATCTTGAAGTTTGAAGGCTGCTACCACGGCCATGCGGACGCGCTGCTGGTCAAAGCCGGCTCGGGTCTTGCCACCTTTGGCAACCCGACGAGTGCCGGCGTGCCGCCTGAGGTTGTTCAGCACACGCTGGTGCTCGAGTACAACAACCTCGAACAACTTGAAGAAGCCTTCAAGCTGCACGGCCCTGAACTCGCCTGCCTGATGATCGAGCCGATTGCCGGCAACATGAACTTTGTGCGCGCCAGCGTGCCGTTTATAAAGCGCTGCCGCGAGCTGTGCACGCAGTACGGCGCCATGTTGGTGTTTGACGAAGTGATGAGCGGTTTTCGCGTGGCATTGGGCAGCGCCCAAAGCATTTACGCCAAGGCCATTCCCGGCTTTGAGCCTGACATGACAGTGCTGGGCAAAGTGATTGGCGGCGGCATGCCGCTGGCAGCCTTCGGCGGCAAAAAAGCCGCTATGCAACTGCTCGCGCCCCTGGGCCCCGTGTACCAAGCGGGCACCCTGAGCGGCAACCCCGTAGCCACCGCCTGCGGCCTGGCCACCCTGCACGAGTTGCAAAAGCCCGGCTTTTTTGACAAGCTCTCAGCCACCACCCGCTCACTGGTCGATGGCCTGACCACTGCCGCCAAGGCCGAAGGCATCCCTCTGTGCGGCGACAGCGAAGGCGGCATGTTCGGCTTCTTCTTGTTCAACGAATTGCCGCAGAACTACGCCAAGGTCATGACGACCGACAACGCCATGTTCAACCAACTCTTTCACGGCCTGCTCGACCGCGGCGTGTACATCGCCCCCGCGCTGTACGAAGCTGGCTTTGTCAGCGCCGCGCACACGCCGCAAGACATTGCCGACACGGTGGCGGCTGCGCGGGAATGCTTTAAGTTGATGCGCAAGTAAACCGGGCGGGGCCAAGGCGCATGAAGGTCCCCCCTGCGGACCAGCGCGCGGGAGCGGTTGAGTACGCAAGCATCCTGCAAATGTCTACACAAATGTGAATGCTAAGGCCATGAAGGTCGTTGGCTTCGACTGGGACGAAGGCAACTGGCCGAAGTGCGGCAAGCACGGCGTTTCTCGCGAGGAGGTGGAGGCCGTACTGCTTGGCACGCCAGCCGTGATGCCAGACCCGCACACCGACGAACCGCGCATGAGAGCCATCGGAAAGACGTCAGAAGGGCGCTATGTCTTCCTGGTTTTCATGCTTCGTGAACAGAGTGGCAGTACATTGCTTAGACCTATCAGCGACCGCTAAATGCACCAGAAGGAGGTCGATCACTATGAGCAGCAAAACTAAGCCCATGCCATCCCTGCGCTCGGACGATGCAGCAGAAGACTTCGTGGCCAGCGCAGACCTGACCAGCTACGACCTGAGCGGCTTCAAGCCGATGCATTTTGAAATTGAGCCCATGCAAGCGTGGCGCGGTATGGAGACGCAGTACATCGCCGCCACCTTGCGATTGGTGCATGCCGCAGGGCCGCAAACCGGCGGCCCCCGTGAGGGGCCGTCGTGTGGTGACCACGTTGTGCAGTGCGGTGCATAGCCGAGTCTGGTGCCACCACGTTGGGTTCTAAGCATGGGACCACCACACAAGGCCGTACAGAAGGTTCGCCTTGCACCCGTTCAGAAAGCACCCTAAACTTTCGCTACTTTTGTAGCAAATCACACTGGAGCTAGCACCATGGGCATGCCCGTTCGCATCGAAGACCAACTTTATGAGTTGGCCCGCACGGAAGCGCAGATCGAAAAGCGCACCATCGCCGGGCAGATCGAATACTGGGCCATGGTGGGGCGCGCCGCGCTGGACAACCCTGACTTGCCGGTAACCTTTGTGGCCGAGTCGCTGGCTTCGCTGGCCGAGCCACGCGAGCAGGCCACCCCGTTCGTGCCCCGATCACGCAAGCCTGGCACCGGGACGGCCGATGGCGTTTGACGCGCAGCAAACGAGGCGGTTTGCGCGTCAGTACAAAAAGATGCACGACAACGTCGCTGCTGATGTGGATGCCGCGGTCGCGTCAGTCTGCGAAACCCCTTATGCCGGCGAACGAAAAAAGGGCGATCTGGCCAAGCTCTGGGTCTACAAGTTCAAAAGCCAGGGGCAGTTGTACTTGCTGGGCTACACCTTGGACGAAGGCGTGCGATTGGTCTACCTGGAAGCCATAGGCTCGCATGAAAACTTTTACCGGGATCTCAAGCATTGAGGCGGATTTCCGCCTTGTTGCCTAGCCAGTGCGCAGCACCTCACACAAACCGTGCAACGACACCGCCTGAATGTCGGCCGCCATCGGGTAACTCTCTTGACCCGGGTAGACCACCCATTTGCGGGTGGGCTGTAAGTCTTCGCAAGCACTGTGAAAACCTCGCTCCACCTTGGGTGCGAGGCTGCGCTTGAACTCAATGGCCCATAAATCACCGCCGGGCCAGGCCAGCAGCAGGTCTATTTCGGCGCCGCCGCTGGTGCGGTAGAAGTAGGCGGTGACGCCTTGCGGGGCGCTGGAGAGAAGACTTTCTATGGCGTAGCTTTCCCAGCTGGCGCCGACCACCATGTGCGACAGCAGTTGCTCGCGCGTAGCGATGCTTAACAGCGCATGCAGCAGGCCGCTGTCGCGCACATACACCTTAGGCGACTTGACCAGGCGTTTACCCAAGTTGGCGTGCCAAGGCTGCAGGCGACGCACCAGCAGCAGGTCGCACAGGAGGTCGATGTAGCTGTTGGCGGTTTTGGCATCCACGCCAAGGTTGCGGGCGAGCTGTGCCACGTTGAGCAAGCCGCCTTGGTGGTGGGCCAGCATGGTCCAAAAGCGTCGCAGGGTTTCGGCGGCAATGCGCGGTCCGAACTGCGGAATGTCGCGCTCGAGATAGGTGCGGATGAAGTTCTCTCGCCACTGCAGGCTACGTGCGTCGGAGGGCGCTTGTAGGCTGGGCGGGAAGCCGCCGCGGAGCCACAAGGCGTCTTGCCGGTCGGCGCCGGTCTCCAGCACGTTCAGGCCCGCGAGCTCCAGATAGGCGATGCGGCCGGCCAGGGTCTCGCCTGACTGCTTGAGCACATCCAGACTGGCCGAGCCGAGCAGCAAGTAGCGTCCGGCACCTTGGCCATTGCGGCGGGCTCGGTCAATCAAGCCGCGCAAAAGGGGAAAGAGCCCGGGCGCACGGTGAACTTCGTCCAGGATGACAAGTTTGTCGAGGTGCCCTTCCAGGTAGAGCTCGGCGGGAGCGAGCTTGCTGCGGTCGCGTTCGGATTCGAGGTCAAGGTAGACATGCGGCTGCTGGCCTGCCACGGCCAGCGCCAAAGTGGTTTTGCCCACCTGGCGCGGCCCCAACAGGGCAACGGCGGGGGAGAAAGCCAGTTCATCCCGCAATAATGGCTCAAGAAGTCTGTCAAACATCCCTGCAATTATGGAGTTTCATTCCATGAATTGCAAGGTTGATTTTCCTAACTTCAGCTGCCCAGCCGCCCCTGGCAATGCGCCACCAGCCCCTCCACCCCGTCCTCCACCAAATCCAGCACACGCTCAAACTCGGCCGCCTCGCCGTAGTACGGGTCGGGCACCACGGTGTCTGAATGCTTTTTGAAGAACTCGGCCAGACGGCGCACTTTTTTCAGGTGCGCGGGCGGGCAGATGGCTTCGGTCAGGGCTTGGTTGTCCCAGTCCATGGTCAGGATGAGGTCGAAGCGCTCGAAGTCTTCGTCTGTGATTTGCCGGGCGCGCAGGGGTGCCAGGTCGTAGCCGCGTTGGGCGGCGTGCTTTTGGCTGCGGGCATCGGGCGCTTTGCCGGGGTGGTAGTTGTGGGTGCCAGCTGAATCCACCGTGATGCGGTCGGCCAGGCCGGCGTTTTCAAGGTGCTGGCGCATGACGCCTTCAGCCGTGGGGCTGCGGCAGATGTTGCCCATGCAAACGAAGAGGATGTTCATGGGCTTGGACGATAACTGGACTTTGGCTTGATCCTTGGCTCAAGCGTTGAAAATGTGGCCATGACCACCCAACAAGACTGCCAGACCCTCGACGCCCAAGATCCGCTGCGCCCCTTGCGCGCCCAGTTCCACCTGCCTGCAGGCACGATTTACCTCGACGGCAATTCGCTGGGCGCCATGCCCGCGGCCACACCCGCGCGCGTAGCCGAAGTGGTGGCCCAAGAATGGGGCAACGACCTGATTCAAAGCTGGAACAAGCACGGCTGGTTCAACCTGCCCCTGCGTGTCGGCGACCAAATCGCCCGCCTGATTGGCGCCGGACCGAACGAAGTGGTCGCCACCGACAGCACCTCCATCAACCTCTACAAAGTGTTGTCTGCCGCGCTGAACCTGAGCGCGGCGGATGCACCGCAGCGCAAGCGGGTGGTGAGCGAGCGCAGCAACTTCCCAACCGACCTCTACATCGCCGAGGCGCTGTGTAAAGAACGCGGCTTGGAGCTGGTGCTGGTCGAGCCCGAAGACATTGCAGCCGCGCTGGGCGCCGATGTAGCCGTGCTCATGCTCACCCATGTGAACTACCGCACCGGCTTCATGCACGACATGCCCGCCATGACTGCCGCCGCGCATGCAGCCGGCGCCCTGATGGTGTGGGACCTGGCGCACAGCGCGGGAGCGGTGCCCGTGGACCTGGCAGGCGCCGGAGCTGACTACGCCGTGGGCTGTGGCTACAAATACCTTAACGGCGGCCCCGGCGCGCCGGCCTTCGTCTGGGTGAACCCGCGCCATGCCAACCGCTTTTGGCAACCCTTGGCCGGCTGGTGGGGCCATGCCGCGCCCTTTGCTTTCACGCCTGACTACCGCCCCGCCGCCGGCATTGCGCGCTACCAGTGCGGCACACAACCCATCATCAGCTTGTCAGCCTTGGCGTGCGGACTCGACGTGTTTGAAAAGGCCCAAGCCTTGGGCGGCATGGCCGCGCTGCGTCGCAAGTCGCTGGCCCTCACCGACTTGTTCATTCAACTGGTTGAGGAACGATGCGCCGGCCACGGCCTGGGCTTGGCCACGCCGCTGACGCACAGCCAGCGTGGCTCGCAGGTGTGCCTGACCCGAGACGAGGGCGCTTACGCCATCGTGCAGGCGCTGATCGCGCGGGGTGTGGTGGGCGACTTCCGCGCGGGTGATGGCGGGCGGCACAAGGACATTCTTCGCTTTGGTTTTACGCCGCTTTACACCGGCTTTGAAGACGTGTGGAACGCAGTGGAGCACTTGCGACAAGTTCTTGCAACCGGCGAGTGGCAGCGTGCGGAATTCAAGCAAAAAAACGCCGTGACCTGAACGGCTGGCCACCATCCCCCCTCGGGCCAGCCCCTGCAATTCAATGCCTGAAGTGGCGCACGCCCGTCGTCACCATCACCACGCCGCGCTCGTCAGCAGCGGCAATCACTTCAGCGTCGCGCATGCTGCCGCCGGGCTGGATGATGCAGCTCGCACCCACGTCCACCACCACATCCAGGCCGTCGCGGAAGGGGAAAAACGCGTCACTGGCCACGGCTGAATTGGTCAAATCAAGGTTGGCATTGGCGGCCTTGATGGCGGCGATGCGGGCCGAGTCGATGCGGCTCATCTGGCCGGCGCCCACGCCCAGCGTCATGCCGCCCGCGCAGAACACGATGGCATTGGACTTGACGTATTTGGCGACCTTCCAGGCAAACAGCAGGTCTTGCAGTTGCGCCGGTGTCGGCTGCAGCTTGGTCACGACTTTGATGTCGGCCAGCGTGATCTCGTGGTTGTCCGCGCTTTGCATCAAGAGGCCGGAGCCCACGCGCTTGATGTCCATGAGGTTACGGCCTTGTTGCCAAGCGCTGTCGCCGCCGGTGGGCAGTGGGATCTCAAGGATGCGAACGTTGACCTTGTTCTTGAACACGGCCAGTGCCTCGGGGCTGAAGGCCGGGGCCATCAGCACTTCAACGAACTGCTTGGAGATTTCCAGCGCGGCTTTTTCGTCGAGCGGACAGTTCAGCGCAATGATGCCGCCGAAGGCTGAGGTTGGGTCGGTCTTGAAGGCTTTGCTGTAGGCGTCCAGCGCGTCTTTGCCCACAGCCACGCCGCAAGGGTTGGCATGCTTGACGATGACGCAAGCGGCTTCGCCCTTGAGCGCATCAAAACTCTTGACGCATTCCCAGGCGGCGTCAGCATCAGCAATGTTGTTGTAGCTCAGCTCTTTGCCTTGCAACTGGCGCGCCGTAACGAGTGAACCCACAGCCGGGTGCAGATCACGGTAAAAGGCGGCTTGCTGGTGCGGGTTCTCGCCGTAGCGCAGGTCTTGCAGCTTGATGAAGCGGCCGTTGGTCTGAGCAGGAAACTGGCTGTGGCTGCCGTCAGCCTGAATGGCAGACAAGTAGTCGCTGATGGCGCCGTCGTATTGACTGATGCGGTTGAAGGCCGCAACAGACAGCGCGAATTTGGTCGCGTCTTTGAGCTTGCCGTCGGCTTTCAACTCTGCCAGCACACCCGCGTATTGCGCCGCGTCGGTGAGCACACCCACGTCTTTCCAGTTCTTGGCGGCTGATCGCACCATGGCCGGGCCACCGATGTCGATGTTTTCGATCGCGTCTTCCAGCGTGCAGCCGGGCTTGGCGACTGTGGCTTCAAAGGGGTAGAGGTTGACGACCAGCAGGTCGATGGTGCCTATGCCGTGTTCCTTCAAAGCGGCCATGTGCTCGGGCACGTCGCGCCTGGCCAAGAGGCCGCCGTGCACCTTGGGGTGCAAGGTCTTGACGCGGCCGTCCAGCATTTCGGGAAAACCCGTCATGTCAGCGACTTCTGTGACGGGCAAGCCCTGCTCGGCCAGCAGCTTGGCAGTGCCACCCGTGGACAAGAGGCGAATGCCCAGGCCGTGCAGGCCTTTGGCAAAGTCAACAACGCCGGTCTTGTCAGACACGGAAATCAGGGCGGTCAGGGTGGAGGTCATAAGGGCTAAGGAAGCTAAGAAGACTACGGGCTCTGGAGATTTAAAAACAGGGGTGGGCTTGCTTTGACGGACTTACTTGAGCAGCTTGTGCTCAAGCAGCTTTTTGCGCAGCGTGTTGCGGTTCAGGCCCAGCCATTCGGCCGCGCGGGACTGGTTGTGGTCGGCTTGCTGCATCACCACTTCAAGCAGCGGCTTTTCCAGCACGCGCACCATCATGTCGTACATATTGGCCGGCTCGGTGCCATGCAAATCCTTGAAATAGCCTTCGAGGCTGCTGCGCACGCATTCTTCGATCTGCTTCTTGCTCATACCGAGACTTCCTCTTGTTGTTCTGTGTCGGCCGGCGCCGCGCTGGCGGGTGGCACCCGGTCCATGCGGGCCTTCAGGCCTTCGAAATAATCAGCCACTGCGGCGTGCTGCTGCTCGCAGCTTTCCAGCAGGTTCATGCTTGCGCGAAAGTCTTCACCGCCGGGCAGGCTGCGCACATACCAGCCGATGTGCTTGCGCGCAGTGCGCACGCCGGCAAACTCGCCATAGAGTTCGTAATGGTCGAGCAGGTGGTCGAGCAGCAGGCGCTGAACTTCAGCGACCAGCGGCGAGGCCAGCGTTTGGCCGGTTTCCAAAAAGTGGCTGATCTCGCGAAAAATCCAGGGCCGGCCCTGCGCTGCGCGGCCCACCATCACGGCGTCAGCGCCGGTGTAGGCCAGCACGTCGCGTGCTTTCTCGGGGGAGGTGATATCCCCATTGGCCACCACCGGAATCTTGAGTGCGGCCTTGACTTCGGCAATCGTGTCGTATTCGGCCAGGCCTTTGTAGCCTTGCTCGCGCGTGCGGCCGTGCACGGCAATCATCTGCACGCCCGCGGCTTCAAAAGCACGCGCCAAGCGCACGGCGTTCTTGTTTTCAGCCGACCAGCCGGTGCGCATTTTCAAAGTGACGGGCACGCCGTGCGGGGCGCAGGCGGCCACCACGGCCTCAACGATGGACAGCGCCAGCGGCTCGTCTTGCATCAGCGCTGAGCCCGCCCATTTGTTGCACACCTTCTTGGCCGGGCAACCCATGTTGATGTCGATGATTTGCGCGCCGCGCTGCAGGTTGTAGGCGGCGGCATCGGCCATCATGGGCGCGTCGGTGCCGGCAATTTGCACGGCAATCGGCTCAACCTCGCCATCATGGTTGGCGCGGCGAGAAGTCTTGAGCGTGTGCCAGAGGTCGCGGCGCGAGGTGACCATTTCGCTCACCGCGTAGGCCGCGCCCAGTTTTTTGCACAGTTGCCTGAACGGGCGATCCGTCACGCCAGCCATGGGCGCGACGAACACGCGGTTCGCCAAAGCGTAAGGGCCGATGTGCATGGGAAAAGACTGGGGAGGGAGAGGGGCGAAAGGCGGAGGGCCATTGTATCTGCCCAAAAATTCAGCACAGGCCTGGCCAAGGCCACGCGGCCTAGGGGCATCCCTAGCTTGCGCAGGAGTGGGTACCTATACTCGCGCCTCATGCAAGCCTGGCTCAATCAACTCATGCACCTGCTCGCGCTACCCGAGTACGGCCTGAGCACGGTGTTTGTGGTGTCCTTCATTTCGGCCACGCTCCTGCCCCTGGGCTCGGAGCCCGTGGTGTTTGGCTTGGTCAAGCTCAACCCGGCGCTTTTTTGGCCGACGATTCTGGTCGCCACCGCCGGCAACACGATGGGCGGCGCAGTGGACTGGTGGCTGGGCTATGGCGCCAACAAAGTGGCGGATCGCTATGCCAAATCGCCCACCCACTCTCGTGCCCTGAAATGGCTTGAAAAGCTGGGGCCCAAAGCCTGCCTGCTGGCCTGGCTGCCCGCCGTGGGCGACCCGCTGTGCGCGGTGGCGGGCTGGCTCAAGCTGCCTTTTTGGCCCTGCGTTTTTTACATGGCGATTGGCAAGTTCGCCCGCTACGTGCTGATGACGGGCACTCTGGTGTGGGCCTTCCCGGGCGGCTGGCCCTGGGGCGGGCTTTAAAGCGGGCTAGAACTTTTCCTGCGGCAGCAGGTAGCGCCACTGGCCCGCAGGCAAGCTGCTCATGGCCACGCGGCCGATGCGGATGCGCTTCATCGCGTCAATTTGCAAGCCGACCGCTTCGCAAAAGTAAGCAATCTGCCCGGGCTGCTCGCCTTTGAGGGCAAAGCGCAAACGCTTTTCACTTTGCCAGCTGACCTTGGCGGGGCCAAGCAAGCGGCCGTTAAACGTCAGGCCGTGGTCGATGCGATTCAAGCGCTCCAGCCCGCCAGGACGGATGTCGCCACTGACTTCGACCAGCACCTCGTGCTCCATCTCGCTGGCGTCTTCGCTCAGCTTGCGGCCAATGCGAAAGTCTTGCGTGAACACGACCAAGCCACTGGCGCGCGGGGCGAGCGGCGTCATGAGTTCAAGGCCGGTCAAATGTTTTTTCAGCAATCGCAAGCCTGAGCGGTCTTGCGCAAAGTGATTTCCTGCACTCAACAGGGACGCTGCATCAGGCGCGCCTTGCAGAGCGCCCAGGCCAGCGGCCACGCCTGCGGGCTTGTTCAGCAAAAACGTGACCGGCGTGAGCGCCATCAAATTCGCATCAGGGCTGATGCGAACGTCTTCATTCGACACCCGGGCTTGCGGCTCTTCCACCACCTGGCCATTGACAGTGACCCAGCCGCCTTCGATGTACTGCTCGGCTTCGCGGCGCGAGCATTGGCGCAACTCGGCCACGCGCTTGGCGAGTCGGATGGGCTCGCCAGCGTGTTGCATGGCAGCGCTCAAGAACTGAACAGGAAGTTCATCACGTCGCCATCCTTGACGACGTAGTCCTTGCCTTCGGCGCGCATCTTGCCGGCGTCTTTGGCGCCTTGCTCACCTTTGAAGGTGATGAAGTCGTCAAAGGCAATGGTCTGGGCGCGGATGTAGCCCTTTTCAAAGTCGGTGTGGATCACGCCAGCGGCTTGCGGGCCGGTGTCGCCGACATGAATGGTCCAGGCGCGCACTTCTTTCACGCCAGCCGTGAAGTAAGTTTGCAAGCCCAGCAGGGTGTAGGCGGCGCGGATCAGGCGGTTCAGGCCCGGCTCGTCCTGGCCGAGTTCCTTCAAGAACTCCAGGCGGTCCGCGTCTTCCATTTCAGACAGCTCGGCTTCGATCTTGGCGCAAATGGCGACCACGGGCGCGTTCTGCTTGGCCGCAAAAGCCTTGAGGCGGTCCAGAAAGGGATTGTTCTCGAAGCCGTCTTCCGCGACGTTGGCCACGAACATCGCGGGCTTGGCCGTGATCAGGAAGAACTGGTGCAGCTGCGCCCGCTCTTCCTTGCTGAAGTCGATGGTGCGCACCGGCTGCGTGTCGTTCAGCGCGGTCTGGCATTTTTCAAGGATCGCGACTTGCTTGACGGCTTCCTTGTCGCCCGAGCGGGCCAGCTTGGTTACGCGGTGCAAGGCTTTTTCAACAGCGGCCAGGTCGGCCAGGCACAGCTCGGTCTGAATGACTTCGATGTCGGCAATCGGGTCCACCTTGTTGGCGACGTGGATCACGTTGTCGTCTTCAAAGCAGCGCACCACATTGACGATGGCGTCTGTTTCGCGGATATGCGCCAAAAACTTGTTGCCCAGGCCCTCGCCCGTGCTGGCCCCGGCCACCAGGCCGGCAATGTCCACAAACTCGACAATGGCGGGCACGATGCGCTCGGGCTCGACGATGGCGGACAGCTGTGCCAGGCGGGTGTCGGGCACCTCGACCACGCCCGTGTTGGGCTCAATCGTGCAAAACGGGTAGTTTTCAGCCGCAATGCCGGCCTTGGTCAGCGCATTGAACAGGGTGGACTTGCCAACGTTGGGCAAGCCCACGATGCCGCATTTCAAACTCATGGAATTTCCTTTGGAATCAAGACCCCATCTGCACCTCAAGGCGAACGTCGGCATCGTGGAGCTGCCTGATCCGCGCCTGCAGCGGCTTGCCGGACAGTGCTGCGCCCATAGCGCGAAATTGCGGGGCTTTGTCCTGGTCTTACCGTGGGGGGTATGGTTGTGATTGTACTAATCAGCGAGTCCCTGCTGGCGGGGACTTGACGTCAACTTGCGCACTCAAGTGATGACGAACGCGATAGTCGAAGACGGTAAAGATATGGAAAGTTTGATTTACTCGAGGGTAGAAGCCATCGTCGTGCGTCATGATATTGGCTTCAATTTCCAGTTTGACTCTCCATGAACAAGCAATCCCCCTCCCGCTACGACACCCTCAGCCTAGCCTTTCACTGGATCACGGCCATCGTTGTCACCGTCGCCTTCATTCTCGGACCAGGTGGTTTCGGTCGTCTCATGAGACAAGGTATCGACCCTGCAAGCCGGAGTGACATCGTCTGGCACGAATCACTGGGGCTATTGGTCTTGTTATTGACCGTGTTACGCCTGCTTTGGGTGGCATTTCGCCCTGCTGCGCCGCAGTTCAAGATGGCTGGCTGGATGAAAGTGATGGGCAAACTGGGGCATGTGGCCCTCTGGACCCTTCTGCTGGCGCTACCCATCACTGCGCTGTTGGCCCTGGGCAGTGAAGTCCATCCAGTGACTCTGCTGGGCGGTGTGCGCATTGACCTGGCTCCTTTGATTGCCGATTCTCCAATTGCGGAACTGGCCGACTGGGGCGACGTACACCAATTTCTGGGCGACGCCATCATGTGGCTGGCCGGCTTGCACGCCGCTGCAGCCCTCTACCATCACTTGGTGCTCAAGGACGGCGTTCTGTCGGCCATGCTTCCCTGAGCCCGCGCATGTGCCAGCTGGCTTGTCCACGCCAGCTGTGCCCTAGGCTGTGGATAAGCCGGCGAACAAGTCTGGCAAGCCGCGCCAGCCTTGGCGCGGCAGAGATTGCTAAAAAAACAGGCAGCCTCCCGCGCATCAATCCACTACCTCGATCCGCTTCCTAAAATAGTGCCTCACTTCAAAGCACTTCATGCCCCTTGCTCCCGTGGCCACTCCGGCCGCACTTCCCGCCGCCGTCCAGCGTTCTGTCTTGCTGCTTTCAATGGCCACTTTCAGCAGCATGGCTACGCAGCGTGTGTGCGACGCGATGCTGCCCGAGCTGTCGCGCGAGTTTGGTGTGAGCATGGCGCAAGCTGCGCAAGTCGTTTCGTTTTTCGCAGTGATCTACGGCCTGTCGCAACTGATTTATGGCCCGCTGGGTGACCGCTTTGGCAAGTTCCGCACCGTGGTGCTGGCCACGCTGGGCTGCAGCCTAGGGAGTGTGGCTTCGGCCTTGGCGGGCAGCCTGGACGCGCTGCTGGCCGGACGGGTGTTGGCGGCCTTGTGCGCAGCCGCCATCATTCCGATGACCATGGCCTGGATTGGTGACACCGTGCCTTATGCGCAGCGCCAAGAAACATTGGCGCGCGTGGGCCTGGGCACCACCCTGGGTTTGGTCAGCGGGCAGTTGCTGGGCGGGCTGATGGCCGACACCCTGGGTTGGCGCTGGGCGTTTGCCTTGCTGGCCGGGCTGTTCACGGCGGTTGGCTTTTTGCTGCTGCGCGACATGGGCCGGCAAATTCCTGCGCCCCATGCAGCCAGTGCGCAAACGGGGTTTGCCAGGCAAGCCTGGGCCATGTTGTCAGGCCGCTGGTCGGGGCAAGTGCTGCTGACCGCCTGCATTGAAGGCGCGGCGGGCTTTGGCGTGCTGGCCATCGTGGCGTCGCACCTGCACCATGAGCTGGACTTGTCGCTGTCGCGCTCGGGCGCGGTGGCGGCCCTTTTTGGTCTGGGCGGCATGCTTTACATGGCGTTGGCCAAAACACTGATTCGCCGACTTGGAGAAGCCGGCCTGGCACTGACCGGGGGCACAGGCATGGCACTGTCTTTCGGCTTGCTGGGCCTGGCCACGTGGTGGCCTTTGACGGTGCTGGCCAGCTTGTCGGCGGGCTTTTGGTTTTTCATGTTTCACAACACCATGCAGACCCAGGCCACGCAGATGGCACCCGCCGCACGCGGCACGGCGGTCTCACTCTTTGCTGCATTCTTGTTCATGGGCCAGGCCATCGGCGTGGTGGCCGCCGCCAGCCTGAGCACCTGGATAGGTTCAGGCCGCGTCATTGCCGGTGGGGGCCTCGTGATCTTTGCGCTGGGCGTTTGGCTGGCGCACAGCCTGCGCGCACGGGCCGCCGCCGCCATTTAAGCCCGCCAGCTCAGCAGGTGTAACAAGCCAGGCCCCGATACGAGTGCCCTCGCCTCCTAGAATGCCGAATGCCCAAGAATTTTGATGTGTGCATCCGCGGCGACGGCATTGTGGGCCGCACTTTGGCGCTGCTGCTGGCGCGTGAGCGCCTGCGCGTGGCGCTGGTCGGCCGCCCCAACCTCTCGGCTGCAACCAAGCCGCAAGAAGATGTGCGCGCCTATGCCTTGAACGCCGCCTCCCGCGCCTTGCTTGAAGACCTTCGCGCCTGGCCAGAGCCTGCCTCGGCCACGCCCGTGCGCGCCATGCGCGTCTGGGGCGACAGCGGCGGTCGCCTGGACTTTGGCGGCCTGCGCTCTGAAGGCGCTTCTGATCTGGCCTGGATCGTGGACGTGCCCGCCCTTGAAAGCACCCTGGATCAGGCGCTGAAATTTGCGCCCGAAGTCCAGCGCGTGTCCGACGCAGCGCAAGCGCCGGCCAAGCTCACCGTGATTTGCGAAGGCCAGAAAAGCAGCAGCCGGCAGGCCTTTGGCGCCGCCTGGACTGTGAAGCCTTATGACCAGAAAGCTGTCGCGGCACGCTTGCTGTCTGACAAGCCGCACGGCGGCGTGGCGCGCCAATGGTTTGAAAACGGCGAGGTGCTGGCGCTGCTGCCCGCGGGCGGAGAAGCCGGCAGCAGCTTTGCGCTGGTCTGGTCTGTAGCCACGGCCAAAGCCGAGCAGCTGGCTCTGCTGCCCCCCGACGAACTGGCAGCCGCTGTGCAAGCCGTCTGCGGCAGCGAGGCCGGCAACTTGCGCCTGGACAGCACGGCTGCCACCTGGCCGCTGGCCTTGTCCAGCGCCGAGCGTTGGGTGGGGCCGGGCTGGGCGCTGGCGGGCGACGCGGCGCACACGGTGCACCCCCTGGCGGGCCAGGGCCTGAACCTGGGTCTGGCCGACGTGCGCGAGTTGGCGGCCGTGATCAAGGGCCGCGAATATTTCCGCAGCCTGGGCGACGAAAAACTGCTGCGCCGCTATGAACGCGCGCGCAAAGGCGGGGTGCTGGCCATGGCCGCCGTCACAGATGGTTTGCACAGCCTCTTTGCGCAACCCGATGCACGCTTTCAGGCGCTGCGAAACTGGGGCATGAAAGGCGTGGCGCGAAGCCATCCACTCAAGGCCTGGCTCACGCGCCAAGCCACCGGACACAAGGAAAACACCCGATGAATTTTTTCAACACACGCTGCCTGACCCGGGCAACTGCCGCGTTCATTCTCGGCCTCGCCGGGCTCCTGGCCGCGCCGGCGCACGCCCAGGAAGCCCTCATCCGCAAAAACCTCCCTGAACGCCTGCCCTCGCTCCCCAAGATCGAGGAGGTGCAAAAAACGCCCATGGCGGGCCTGTTTGAAGTGCGGGTCAATGGCAACGAGATTTTTTACACCGACGCCACAGGCAGCTTCCTGATCCAGGGCACCTTGATCGACGCCAAGGGCAAGCGCAATTTGACCGAGGAACGCACTGAAAAACTGAGCATGGTGGCTTTTGACAGCCTTCCGATCAAGGATGCTGTGACCATCGTGCGCGGCAGCGGCAAGCGCAAGCTGGCCGTGTTTGAAGATCCGAACTGCAGTTTCTGCAAACGCTTCGAGCGCGATCTGCAGCAAGTCAATGACGTGACCATTCATTTGTTCTTGCTGCCCATCCTGAGCGCGGACTCGGCTGAAAAGTCAAAGCATGTCTGGTGCGCGGCCGACAAGGCCAAGGCGTGGACCGACATGATGGTGGCCGGCAAGACCCTGCCCAACGCCAACTGCGACACCGCCGCCATCGCGCGCAACCTCGAGTTCGGCCGCAAGTACCGCATCAACGGCACACCGACCCTGATTTTTGCGGACGGCTCGCGCGTTGCAGGTGCGCTGACCGCCCAGCAGGTCGAGCAGAACCTGAGCAAGACGCCTTAAAGGCCAGAGTCCCAGATGGCCACCTCCCGCTCTAAAAACGCCAAAGCATCCGCGTCTCCCAACCCGTTTCCGGTTCACTACCGCGTCGAAGTCAGCGATCACGCGGCGCACCTGTTCAAGGTCACGCTCACCGTGGCCCAGCCAGCCGCCTTGCAAAAAGTGTCGCTGCCAGTGTGGATTCCGGGCAGCTATCTGGTGCGTGAATTTGCTGGCCATCTGCACAAGCTGACGGCCAAGCAAGGCAGCCGCGCCCTGCCGCAAGCCCACATCACGCAACTGGACAAATGCAGCTGGACGCTGCGCTGCACCCCGGCCAAGCCCCTGGTGCTGAGCTATGAGGTGTACGCCAAGGACGCCTCTGTGCGCACCGCAACGCTGGACGATGTGCGCGGCTTTTTCAATGGCACCAGCCTGTGCCTGCGTGTGGAAGGCCAGGAAGAGACTGCACATGGCCTGGAGGTCATCGCGCCTGAATCGGGCGCAGCCTGGTCGATGGCTACAGGCTTGGCTGCGCAGCAAATCGACAAGCGCGGCTTTGGCCTTTACCGGGCCCAAAACTACGACGAACTGGTGGACTGCCCGGTGGAAATGGGCGAGTTCTGGAGCGGCCGCTTTGAAGCCTGCGGTGTGCCGCACCGCTTTGTGGTGGCCGGCGCCGCGCCCAGTTTTGACGGCGAGCAACTGCTGGCCGACACCAGGAAAATTTGCGAAGCGCAGATTCGCTTTTGGCACGGCAAGCAAAAGCCGCCGTTTGAAAGCTACGTCTTCATGCTTAACGCCGTAGACGACGGCTATGGCGGGCTGGAGCATCGCAACTCGACCGCGCTGATTTGCAACCGCCGCGACCTGCCGCGCATAGGCGACAAAAAAGTGTCCGAGGGCTACACCACGCTGCGCGGTTTGATCAGCCACGAGTACTTTCACACCTGGAACGTCAAGCGGCTGCGACCGGCCGAGTTTGCGCGCTACGACTACACGCGCGAGAACTACACCGAACTGCTGTGGTTCTTTGAAGGCTTTACCAGCTACTACGACGACCTGCTGCTGCGCCGCTGCGGATTGCTGGACAACGCGGGCTACCTCAAGCTTTTGAACAAGACCATCAATCAGGTGATGCAAACGCCGGGCCGCCAGGTGCAGGCCGTGGCCGAGGCCAGTTTTGACGCCTGGGTGAAGTACTACCGGCAGGACGAAAACACGCCCAATGCCACGGTGAGCTACTACACCAAGGGTGCCTTGGTTGCGCTGTGCTTTGACCTGAGTTTGCGGGCCGCAGGGACCGCTTCAAATGCTTCAAGCCTGGACGCCGTCATGCGCGGCCTGTGGGCGCGTTGCGCCTCTGGTGCCAAGGATGGCCCCATGAGTGAAGCCGACTTTGCCGCTGAGCTGCAAGCTGTCAGCGGCAAAGACTTCGCCAAGGAATTGGCCGCGTGGGTACATGGCCGGGGCGAGTTGCCGCTGAAAGCCCTGCTTGAACAGCATGGCGTGGCCGTCCATGAAGACCCGGCCCAGCTGGCGCAGCGCCTGGGCTTGCGCGTGAGCGAAGCGGGCGGCAACCTGACGGTGAAGGCGGTGCTCCATGGCGGTGCCGCGCACGCAGCGGGTCTGGCCGCAGGCGACGAGTGGCTGTGTGTCGCGCCCTTGGCCGGCGTGCGCAGCAAGGCCGCCGCAGGCCCTGCCTGGCGGCTCAACAAACTGGACGACCTGCTGTTTTATGCCGGCAAGGCCACCCGCGTGCAAGCCCTGGTGGCACGCGACAAGCGCTTGCTGCAATTGCCGCTGAGTCTGCCTGCCGAGGTGAACACCTGGCGCTTGGCCGTGAAAGACGCCAGCGCGATCGACCGCTGGCTGGACGGCTCACAGAACACGCACTGAATCAAAACCAACAACAAGGGAGATCTTCAATGGACTACGCCAACATCCTCGTCAGCACCCAAGGCCCTGAGGGTCGCCAGGTCGGCATCATCACGCTGAACCGCCCCAAGGCCATGAACGCGCTGAACGATGCGCTGATGGACGAGCTGGGCGCGGCCTTGCTGGCCTTTGACGCAG
Organism: Polaromonas sp.; assembly: GCA_040400945.1. Classification (GTDB taxonomy): domain Bacteria; phylum Pseudomonadota; class Gammaproteobacteria; order Burkholderiales; family Burkholderiaceae_C; genus Polaromonas. The sequence continues at coordinate 53,098 of JBBAPG010000005.1, forward strand.
ACCCCAAGATTGGCTGCATTGTGCTGACGGGCAGCGAAAAAGCGTTTGCCGCCGGCGCTGACATCAGCGTCATGGCGCCGCTTGAATTCGCCGACGCTTACGGCCAGGAACTCATCAGCCGCAATTGGGAAACCATTCGCCGCGTGCGCAAGCCCGTGATTGCCGCCGTCAGCGGCTTTGCCCTGGGCGGCGGGTGCGAACTGGCCATGATGTGCGACTTCATCATTGCCGCAGACAACGCCCGTTTCGGCCAGCCTGAGATCAAGCTCGGCATCATTGCGGGTGCCGGCGGCACGCAGCGCCTGCCGCGCGCCGTGGGCAAGTCCAAGGCCATGGACATGGCGCTGACCGGCCGCATGATGGACGCCAATGAAGCCGAGCGCGCCGGACTGGTCAGCCGCGTGGTGCCTTACGACAAGCTCATGGACGAAGCTTTGGGCGCGGCCCTGATGATCTGCGACTACGGACAGCTCAGCGTGATGGCGACCAAGGAAGCCTTGAACCGCTCCTTTGAAAGTGGTTTGTCTGACGGCCTGATGTTTGAGCGCCGGCTGTTCCACGGCATGTTTGCCACAGCTGACAAAAAAGAAGGCATGGCCGCATTCCTGGAGAAGCGCAAACCCGTCTTTACGCACCGCTGAAAGCACCGGTCGCTGAAAACCCACTTTCGATGCGGCTATAATCTTGACCGCGCGGTGATATAGCTCAGTTGGTTAGAGCGCAGCATTCATAATGCTGATGTCGGTGGTTCAAGTCCACCTATCACCACCAAATTCAAAGCCTCGACGCCTCCGGCGTCGGGGCTTTTTTCTTGCTCAACGCAAAGAGCGGCAGCAAGGCCAGTCCGGCTGCAAATGCCCCCAGCCATGTCGCCGGGGTCAGCAGGGCGAAACCAAAGGCACCGGCCACCACGGGCACCCAGGTCACGGTCAAAAGACCTGCCGCCGTGGCGGCCAAGACCCAAAGCGGCGTGGCGCTCAGGCCCGCAAACATCTGGCGCCAGTCGCTGTTGCGGTTATTGCGGCTATGGTGGCTATGGCGCGTCCGGTTTGGAAAGATCAGCACTGCATTTCCCGTGACCAGGGTGACAAAGCTGGCTGCGCGGGCTGCGCCCACCTCGCTGCCAGCGGCCAGCATCCCGGCGTACACCCCCATCACCATCAGCGTCGTCAGGACCCCCTGCAGCAAGGCCTCCAGCACCTGGCGCTTGCCGATCAGCGGCTCCGTGCGCGCACGCGGCGGCTGTGCCATCAGGGGTGCATCGCCCGCCTCGCTTTGCTCCGCTTCAAAAACGATGGAACAGGCCGGGTCAATCACCAGCTCGACAAAGGCAATGTGCAAAGGCGCCAGCACCAGCGGCAAGCCCAGCAAGGTGGGCAGCAAGGTGACGCCGAGTATGGGCACATGCACGGCCAGCGTGTAGGCCGTGGCCTGCCGCAGGTTGGCGTAGATGCGCCGCCCCAGCCGAATGGCCGCGACGATGGCGCCAAAGTCGTCTTGCAGCAGCACCAGGGCTGCGGCTTCGCGTGCCACGTCGGTTCCGCGCTGGCCCATGGCTATGCCGATGTGCGCGGCCTTCAAGGCCGGTGCGTCATTCACGCCGTCGCCGGTCATGGCCACCACTTGGCCATCGACCTTGAACGCTTGCACCAGCTTGAGCTTTTGCGCGGGCGTGACGCGGGCGAACACATTCACCGCTTCGCCTGGCCGGTCATGGTCGAGGCCAGGCGTTTGAAGCAAGCGGGCCAAATCTGCTTCAGGCAGAGCCTGCACGTCGGCCCCGCTCAGGGCCTGTTGGCTCTGGATGCCGGCTTGCCTGGCCACGGCAAGCGCGGTGTGGGCGTGGTCGCCGGTGATCATCACCACCCGAATGCCAGCGCGCTGGCATTGCGCCACGGCTGCGGGCACTTCGGGGCGCAATGGGTCGGCCAGCCCGAGCAGACCCACGAATTCAAAGTCAAAGGCCGCCTGATGCTCGGGCCAGGCTTCGGCGCTGCGGTGGCTGGCCTTGGCAACGCCCAGCACCCGCAGGCCTTGACCGGCCAAGCTCGCCGCCTGCGCCACCACGCGTGCATGCTGGGGAGGCGCCAGGCGGCACAGCGCGGCCACGGCTTCAGGTGCGCCTTTGGCGGCCACCACGCCATCGGCGTTGGCGTCGCCCTGCCAAAGATGCGACATGGCCAACAAGCCGGGTGACAGCTCGTACTCCCGCGCCAGCGTCCAGGACGGGTGCAGACGCTTGGTGCCGCCAAGGTGCAGCGCGGCAAAGTCATGCAGGGCCCCTTCCATCGGGTCGTGCGGTTCGATCTCGCTGGCGAGCACGCCGTACTCCACGAGTTCATGAAAGGCCTCAGGCAAAGGGCCGCTCTCCCCTACCTGCCAAGTCTGGTCATCCGCCCACAGGGCCGCCAGCGCCATGCGGTTTTGTGTCAGGGTGCCGGTCTTGTCCACGCACAGCACGGTGGTGGCGCCCAGGGTTTCGATGGCGTTGAGGCGCCGCGTCAGCACCTGCCGGGCTGCCAGGCGGCGCGCGCCCAGTGCAAAAAACACAATCATGAAGACGGCGAGCTCCTGCGGCAACAGCCCCATGGCCAGCGTGATGCCCGCCAGAATGGCCTCGAAGCCGTCACCGCGCAAAAGCCAAAAGAGCCCCGCCAGCAGCAGGCTCAGCACCAGCGCCAGCACCGTCAGTCGCTGCGTCAGCCGACTGATCTCCGTGCGCAGCGGTGAGGGTTCCAGCTCAATGTCTTGCAAGGCACTGCCCATGCGGCCCAGCGCCGTGTGCTGCCCGGTGGCCGTCACGCGCACCAGCGCCTGGCCGCGCACCGCCAGCGTGCCGGCCAGCACCGTGCTGCCGGCCTGCTTGGCCACCGGCTCGGACTCGCCGGTTTGCAGCGACTCGTCCACGGCGAGTTCGTGCGCTTGCAAGACCTCGCCGTCAGCGGCCACGCGCTCGCCTTCGGCCAGCAGCAGCAAGTCCCCACGCACCACCTCTGGCCCGGCAACGCGCAGCAAGGCCCCGCCGCGCATCACGCGGGCGCGCGGACTGGACATGTCGCGCAGCGCGTCCAGGGTGTTGTCGGTGCGGCGCTCCTGCGCCACCGTGATGCCCATGATGATGAGCACGAAGCCCAGCAGCGCCAAAGCCTCATGCGGATCGCCCATGGCCAGGTAAATGCTGCCCGAGGCCAGCAGCAATAAAAACATCGGCTCGCGCGCCACCTCCAGCGCAATGGCGCCAAGCTTGCGGCGCTCGTGCGGCCCGATCTGGTTCGGGCCTTCGGCTTGCAGCCGCGCTGCTGCCGTGGCAGCGTCAAGTCCTGGCGGGCCGGGTTCGGGCATGGGCACCATCTTCACCCGGTCAAGGAAGGCCGTACAAGCGCATCAGCAAAAAGTTATCTCGAGTGACAGCGGCCCGTCTTCAGGCTGTGCCCTTTTATAATGATCGGCTCCCCTCAACAGCCTCTGGACACACACCATGAACCGCTGCACTTTCTCCTCTCACTTTGACCGCCATTGGGCGCCACGCCCATGAGCAAAAAAGTCTTTATCAAAACCTTCGGTTGCCAGATGAACGAGTACGACTCGGACAAGATGAGCGACGTGCTGCATGCCGCCGAAGGTTACGAGCCCACCCAAGACGTCGAGCAAGCCGACCTGATCTTGTTCAACACCTGCTCGGTGCGCGAAAAGGCGCAAGAGAAAGTCTTCAGCGACCTGGGCCGCATCAAGCACCTCAAGAAAAAAGGCGTGCTGATTGGCGTGGGCGGCTGCGTCGCCAGCCAGGAGGGAGAAGCCATCGTCAAGCGTGCGCCCTATGTGGACGTCGTGTTTGGCCCGCAGACCCTGCACCGCCTGCCCGAGATGCTCAAGGCCCGTGCGCGCCTGGGCATCTCCCAAGTGGACATCAGCTTTCCTGAAATCGAAAAGTTCGACCATCTGCCGCCCGCACGCGCCGAGGGCGCCAGCGCCTTCGTGAGCATCATGGAAGGCTGCTCCAAGTACTGCAGCTACTGCGTCGTGCCTTACACGCGGGGTGAAGAAGTCTCGCGGCCGTTTGAAGATGTGCTGGTGGAAGTAGCGGGCCTGGCTGACCAGGGCGTGAAAGAAGTCACGCTGCTGGGGCAAAACGTGAACGCCTACCGCGGCCCCATGACGGCCGACCGCAAAAGCGGCAGCGCTGAGATCGCTGACTTTGCGATGCTGCTGGACTACGTGAGCGACATCCCGGGCATCGAGCGCATCCGCTATGTGACCAGCCACCCCAACGAATTCACGCAGAGCTTGATCGACGCGTATGCACGCCTGCCCAAGCTGGTGAATCATTTGCACCTGCCGGTGCAGCACGGCAGTGACCGCATCTTGATGGCCATGAAGCGCGGCTACACCGCCATGGAATACAAGAGCACGATCCGCAAGTTGCGCGCCATCCGACCTGAGCTGGCGATGAGCAGCGACTTCATCGTCGGCTTTCCGGGCGAGACGGATGACGACTTTGGCAAGATGATGAAGCTCATTGACGACATCGGCTATGACACTTCGTTCAGCTTTATCTTCAGCCCGCGCCCGGGCACGCCCGCGGCCAATCTGCCTGACGACACGCCGCATGACGTCAAGCTCAAGCGCCTGCGCCACCTGCAAGAAACCATTGACGCCAACGTGCGCGCCATCAGCGCCAGCCGCCACGGCACGGTGCAGCGCATCCTGGTGGAAGGCACGTCCCGCAAGGATTCGACCGAGCTCATGGGGCGCACCGAATGCAACCGGGTGGTGAACTTCAAGGGCCAGCCCCGGCTCGTCGGCCAGATGATCGACGTGAAGATCACCGAGGCCATGCAGCGCTCCTTGCGCGGCGAAGTGCTGACCACACAGGACCCAGCACTGGCAGTTTGATGGCCGCGCGCCCGCCCCCGACCGAGCCTTCGGAGGGCGTTCAATCTCCCGAGGCGTCTGCCGAGGCCATGCCCCAGGCGGGCCGCAGCACCGTCAACCGGCTTTTGCAACGCTTTTCCTTCCGGCAGTTGCTGGCGCTGGCGTTTTTTCTGGTGGCGGCCCTGCTGGGTGCGGCCTCCTTGCGCGCCCTTTTCACGCTGGAAGAGTTGACGATGCAAAGCCGCGACAGCGCCGTGGCTGCGCTGGCGCTCAGCGCCGAAGCGCAGTCCCTGGCCGAGCGCAGCGTGGCTATGGAGCGCAGCTCGCGCCAGTCGGTGGTGCTGGACGACCGCGTGCTGCGCGAGCGCTTTCGCGACGAGGCAAAGGAAACCGAAGAGACCGTGGACAGGTTGGCGCAGGCTGGTGTGCCGCGGGCGCAAGTCGAACGCTGGCGAGCGCAGATGCACGGCATCCGCGAACTGCTCACCGGCCCGCCCGACTCCGCACTTGAGCGCGAGCGCTTGCTGGCACAGGAGTTCCGCGATCTGGACCGCATTCACACCGCCATGGCCCAAGGCGTCAGGCAGGCACTGCAAGCGCGCAACGATGCCCTGCTCGGCAAGCTCGAAAACAGCCGACGGCGCTTGACGCAGCAAGTCAGCTGGGCCATCGCACTGGCCGTGGTGATGGCGCTGACCTTCGGCATCTGGCTCACGCGCCCACTCAAACGGCTGGAGCGCGCCATCGTCGGCCTGGGCCAAAACCAGTTGGACAAGCCCATTGCCATTGAAGGCCCGGCCGACCTGGCCCTGGTGGGCGAACGCCTGAACTGGCTACGCCTGCGCCTTGTGGAACTGGACGCCGACAAGGCGCGCTTTTTGCGCCATATCTCGCATGAACTCAAAACTCCGCTGGCCTCGCTGCGCGAAGGTGTGTCGCTGCTGGAAGACGGCGTGGTCGGCGATTTGAGTGCCAAGCAAAAAGAAATCGTGGAAATTTTGCGCGCCAACACGGGTGTTTTGCAAAGCCAGATAGAAGACTTGCTGCGCTTTAATGCGGCCGCTTTTGAAGCGCGTCAGCTGCACAGGCAGCCCGTGGATTTGCTGCCGCTCATCGAAGCGCAGGTTGAGGCGCAGCAGCTTCAGTGGCGCGCACGCGAGTTGCGCGTGCAGATTGACACACCGACTGGCCCGCAGGGATTGAGGCTGGAAGTCGATGCCGAAAAACTGGGCGTTGCGCTGGGCAACCTGCTGTCAAACGCCATCCGTTTTTCGCCAGTCGGCGGCTTGATACGCATCACCTTGAGCAACGAGCCGAGTTGGATCAGCATCCGCTTTGATGACGAAGGCAGCGGCGTCGCCGAGGCGGATCGCACGCGCATCTTCGAGCCTTTTTACCGGGGTGAGCGCCAGCCGGCAGGCGCTGTGCGCGGCAGCGGCATTGGCCTGTCCATCGTGCATGAATACATTGCCGCCCACGGCGGGCGCATTGTGCTTTTGCCCGAGCAGCCTGGTGCACACTTCAAGATAGAAATTCCCCATGCGATCGCCCTTTAATTTTTTCTTGCTGTTCCCGCTCTTGCTGCCCTTGCTCATCAGCGGCTGCGCGCTGCTGAGCCCGACCAGCCAGCCACCTGCACAAGCAGTTAAGACCGCCGCTGCAAGGCAGCTCGGCGCGGAGGCTGGGCTGCCATCAGCCACGGCAGTCAGTGCAGCTAACGCAGGGGAGGCCAAGCAAGCAGGTCCGAGTCCCGCCGAAGCAGGCGCTTTGACACTGGCCAACTACGGTGAGCGCGTGCGCAACTTGGGCGCCCCCGAGCTGAACGCCGAGCTGACGCGGCTCGGCAGCAGCAATGCGCCGCAAGAGCAATTGCAACTGGCCTTGGCGCTGGCACAGCTGAATCAAATCCCAGAGCTGATTCGCGCGCAAGACACCGTCGCCAAGGTGCTGGGCAATGGGTCGGAAGAGGCCAAGGCCTTGCATCCACTGGCGCGGCTCTTGATGGTTCGGCTGAGCGAGCAGCGCCGGCTGGAAGACCTGCTGGACAAGCAGACCCAACAGGCCAGGGATTTGCAGCGCCGACTGGACCAGACCACAGAGCGACTTGAAGCGCTCAAAGCCATTGAACGCAGCCTGGTCAGCCGGCCCACGCCCGTAGCGCCTTCTTCCGCGCCTTCTTCCGCGCCCGGCGCCGGCAACCGCCTGCGCGCGCCCGCACCCCGCGCGTCAGTGCCGCAGCCATGAGCGCACCCCCTAAGTCAGGTGATAAACACAGCGCCCAGACAGGGGCGCAGGTTCTGGTGGTGGACGATGACCCCGACATGCTGCGCCTTTTGACCATGCGCCTGGACGCAGCCGGCTACCGCGTGAGCACCGCCACATCGGCCGAGGCGGCGCTGACGCAAATGCACATCGAGCGGCCTCAGTTGCTGCTGAGCGACGTGCAGCTGCCCGGCCGCGATGGCCTGGCGCTGTTTGATGAAGTGCGACAACTGCATCCTTCGCTGCCGGTGATCTTGCTCACCGCGCACGGCACCATTCCAGACGCGGTGCAGGCCACCGAGCGCGGCGTTTTCACCTACCTCACCAAGCCTTTTGATGGCAAGGCGCTTCTGGACAAGATTGCGCAGGCGCTCGCGCTCAGCGCGCCGCCAGACGCTGCGACCAAGCCCGGCCAAAGCGTCTGGCAAAGCGGCATCATCAGCCGCTCGGGCCGCATGGCCGAAGCCTTGGCCGAGGCGCGCATGGTCGCGCAGACTGACGCGAGCGTGCTGATCCGCGGTGAAAGCGGCACGGGCAAGGAGTTGCTGGCGCAGTCGATTCACCAGGCCAGCGCGCGCGCCAGCAAGCCCTTCATTGCCGTCAACTGCGGCGCTATTCCTGAGGCGCTGCTGGAGTCCGAGCTCTTCGGCCACGTCAAGGGCGCCTTCACGGACGCCGTAGCCAACCACAAGGGTTTGTTTCAGGCGGCCGATGGCGGCACCTTGCTGCTCGACGAAATCGGCGACATGCCGCCTGCGCTGCAAGTCAAGCTCTTGCGCGTGTTGCAAGAACGGGTGGTGCGGCCGCTGGGCGCCAGCCAGTCGATCCAGGTGGACGTGCGAATTCTCTCGGCCACGCACCATGACCTGGACGCCGCCATGGCTGAAGGCTTGTTTCGCGCTGACCTGTATTACCGCCTGAACGTGGTCACGCTGACCTTGCCGCCGCTGTCGGAGCGGCGTGAAGACATTCCTTTGCTGGCCAACCATTTCTTGCTCAAACTCGCGCAAAAGTACAGCAAGCGCCTGAGCGGTTTTGCGCCTGAAGCCTTGAAGGCGCTCAGCATGGCAGCCTGGCCCGGCAATGTGCGTCAGTTGCACAACGTCGTCGAGCAGGTGTGTGCGCTGTCGACCACGCCGCTCATTTCGCTGGCTTTGGTGCAGCGTGCGCTGCGTTCGCCCAGCATGCAGGTGCTGAGCCTGGCCGAGGCGCGCCAGCGTTTTGAGCGCGACTATCTGGTGGGTTTGCTCAAGCTGACCGACGGCAATGTGGCCGACGCCGCGCGCCTGGCTGAGCGCAACCGGACCGAGTTTTACAGGCTCATGCAAAAGCACGGCCTGACGCCCGGGCACTTCAAGGCCGATGGGGCAGCAGGCTCAGCGTCGCCAGCCAGCGACAAGCCAAGTCTTTGATTCACAAAGACCTTTAGAAAATTGCCGTCAGCCCGTCGCTGCGCAGCGACATTTAGGGCTGCTTTCAAGGACATCGCCGCCTGCAAGCTTGAGTCCCTGGCTCAGCGATAAACATAAGCCCTTGATCTAGAAGCAGTTTTCAGACCTGGCACAGGGTTTGCCCTAGTCAGGCCATGAAGGCGTTTTTCACCCCCTTGTTGCTCTTGCTGAGCCTGTCCTTTGGGCTGGCTCAAGCGCAGCCGCTGGGCAGACAAGCGAGCACCAGCAAGAGCGAAAAGAAGACCTCAAAAAGCTGGGGCCTGGACGACGTCGCCGCCCTCGCCGCCCAGCGCGCGGCCCTACCCTTTCGGCCCATCGCCGCCGCCATTCCGCCCGACCTCAAAGCGCTGAGCTACGACGAATACCGCGACATCCGCTTCAAACCCGACCGCGCTTTGTGGCAAGCCGATCAATCACCCATTGAAGCCATGCTGTTCCATGCCGGCCGAAATGGCGACAGCGTGCGCATTCATGAAGTCACGCCCACCGGGCAGCGGCGCCTGCGCTTTGACGCACTGGACTTCGACTACGGCAAGAACCGCTTCACGGCCGATGCCTGGGGCGACATTGGCCACGCGGGTGTGCGTCTGCTGGGCCATCTCAACTCGGACCAACACAAGGACGAGCTGATTTCGTTTGCAGGCGCCAGCTATTTCCGCGCGCTCGGCAAAGACCAGCGCTACGGCTTGTCAGCGCGCGGCCTGGCGGTGGACACCGTGGGCGGGGTGCCTGAAGAATTTCCGCGTTTTACTGATTTCTGGCTGGAGAAGCCTACACGCGGCGCACGCCAGGCCACGCTCTGGGCGCTGATGGATTCGCCGCGTCTGGCAGGCGCCTACCGCTTTGACGTCAAACCCGGCGATGAGACAGTGGTCGAGGTGCAGGCGCGCATTTTCATGAGGCAAACCGATAAGCCAATTGCCACGCTGGGCATTGCGCCGCTGACCAGCATGTTCTTTTTTGGCGAGAACCAGCGCGCGCCGGGCGCCGGTGACTTCCGGCCCGAAGTGCATGACTCCGACGGTTTGATGATCGCCACCACAGAAGGTGAATGGCTGTGGCGGCCCTTGCAAAACCCGAGCGCGCCGCTGCCCACGTCGTTCGCCATGCAAGGCCTCAAGGGCTTTGGCCTGATGCAGCGCGACCGCAGCTTTGCCAACTACGAAGACACGGAAGCCCGCTACGAGATGCGGCCCAGCGTGTGGGTCACGCCCGTGGGCGACTGGGGGCCGGGCAAGGTGGAACTGCTGCAGCTGCCCACGCCAGATGAAACGCACGACAACGTCGTGGCCTATTGGGTGCCCAAGCAGTTGCCGCAGCCCGGCCAGTCAATGGACTTTGCTTACCGCCTGGCCTGGCAAGGCACCAACCAACAACGCCCGCCCAACGGCTGGGCCGCACAGTCGCGCCGCGGCGTCGGCTGGTCAGCTGCCACGCCTGAAGCACGGGACCGACAGGTGCAGTACGTCATCGACTTCACAGGCCCGGCCTTGGATGCACTGACAGAAGACGCGCCTGTGCGCGGCATTGCGACGGCCGACAGCAACGGTGAAGTGCTCGAAAGCCTGGTTTACCGACATCCCGTCACCGGCGCTTGGCGCCTCACGCTGCGCGTGCAACGCATTGACGCGGCCAAGCCGGTCGAGGTGCGCGCCTTTTTGCAACACGACAACCACACCCTGAGCGAAACATGGACCACTCTCATCACGCCTTGATTGAAGCGGCCGACAAAGCGAGCTTGGCCTGCGCGCAAGCACTCGCGCCCGCCAACGCACACACGCTGCGCGAAGAACGCCATCCGAACTCGGTCACCGCGCCGCCGTTGAACCGCGGCTCCATGGTGCCGCGCCCGTGGCGCGGCTTTTGGAACAGCCTGGGCACGGCCGCGCTGCTGGCCGCAACAGAAACAGAAAACGCGTCAGACGCTGGCAAAGCTGCGCAGCCGCAAGCGGCAGCCCCATGGATGAAAGCGACCAACCGCCGCCGCGTCTTCTTGCCCGTGGCCACGGTGCTGAGCACGCTGCTGGCCACCGTGCTGTTTGCGCACATGCAGCCCGCCTACGACAACGACTGGCTGCGCTACGGCCAGCTTGCCTTGTTTGCGCTGCTCTCGGGCTGGGTGGTGACAGGCTTTTTGACCGCGCTGATGGGTTTTTACGTCTCGATCTTTGGCGACAAGCATGCGCTGTCCGTCAAGCAAGTACGACACCAGAGTCTTGCGCCCGAGGTGCGCACGGCCATCATCATGCCGATCTGCAATGAAGATGTGACCACCGTCTTTGCCGGCCTGCGCGCCACCTGCGAATCGGTCGCGTCCACGGGCCATGTGGGCAACTTTGACGTGTTTGTGCTGTCTGACAGCGCCGACCCCGCCCTGCAACGCGCCGAACGCGCGGCTTGGGAGGCGCTGCGCGCAAGCTTGGCCACAGCCGCAGGGCAAGGCCAGCCCCAGGTCGAGGTTTACTACCGCCTGCGCAAGCGCCGCACCGACCGCAAGGCCGGCAACGTGGCGGACTTTTGCCGTCGCTGGGGCAAGGACTACCGCTACATGGTGGTGCTGGACGCCGATTCGGTGATGAGCGGCGACTGCTTGGTGAACATGGCCAAGTTGATGGAAGCCAACCCGCGCGCCGGCATCATCCAGACGGCCACGCAGGCCATCGGCCACGTCACGCTGCATGCGCGCACGCAGCAGTTCGCCTCCCGCGTCACGGGCCGGCTGTTCACGCTGGGCATGCAGTTCTGGCAAATGGGCGAGTCGCATTACTGGGGCCACAACGCGATCATTCGCATTGAGCCTTTCATGAAGCATTGCGCGCTGGCGCACATCCCGGGCACAGGCGGCATGTCGGGCAGCATCATGAGCCACGACTTTGTGGAAGCCGCGCTGATGCGCCGCGCGGGTTACTACGTGTGGCTGGTCGCAGATCTCGCCGGCAGCTACGAGCAGCAGCCACCCGACTTGCTGGCCGAGCTGCAACGCGACCGCCGCTGGTGCCAGGGCAATCTGCAAAACGCCCGCCTGATTGCCGAGCCCGGCATTCACCGCGTGCACCGCTGCATGTTTGGCACGGGCGCCATGTCCTATTTGTCAGCGCCGCTGTGGCTGTGCTTTATGACGCTGGGTACCACGCTCTGGATGATGGACACAGCGCTGGTGCAAGCCTGGGACTTGCTGCCAGCCGAGTTGATCGCGCTGTGGATGTGGACGTTGTCCATGCTGTTCCTGCCGCGCATCTTGGGCTTGGTCGCCGTCTTCATGCGTGGCGAGCAACACAGCTTTGGTGGTGGCGCCGCCTTGCTGCGCAGCGCCTTCCTGGAGACGGGTGTCGCGCTCCTGCAAGCCCCAGTGCGCATGGTGGCGCATTCGCTCTTTGTGGTGGCCGCTTTGACCGGCCTGAAGCTGGACTGGAAGTCGCCTCCGCGCGAAGCCAACGCCGTGCCTTGGGCCACAGCCATCGAACGCTTTGCACCGCAAACCGTGTTCGTCGCGGTGCTGGCCTTGCTGGTGGCGGCGGTGGACCCGCGCGCTTTGGTCTGGCTCACGCCCGTGGGCTTGCCTTTGCTGCTGGCCACTCCCGTCACGGTGCTGACCAGCCAGACCGGCCTGGGCACAGCGCTCAAGGCCCAGGGCTATCTTTTGATTCCGGAAGAAGCGCGTTCGCCCGCTGTGCTCAGGCGGGCGTGGTTGCATGCCCGCGGCCTGGCTGCACTCGGTTTGAAGGCGCGGGCGGCTTGAGCCTTACTTGGCGGCCTTGCCTGCCGTGTACGCCGGACTTTGCAGCTGGTGATAGCTGTACTGGCGCCGCGCTTCGTCCATGCGCAAGCCTCGGCGGATGCCGTCCCGAATCGCGTTTTCCTTGGCCGTGATTTCTTCGGCATAGGTCAAGACTTGTTCTTGCAATGCCTTGGGGATCACCACCACGCCGTCAGCGTCACCGCGCAGCAGATCGCCCGGATGCACGGTGACGCCGCCAATCGTGACTGGCACCTGCAAACCCGCCAGTTGAATGCGGCCCTTGCCGGTGCGCATCCAATTGCCGCGGCTGTAGATCGGGTAGTTCAGTTCGCTGCACAAAGCCACGTCGCGGTTGATGCCGTCGATCACGGTGCCGGCCATTTTTCGGTGGTGCGCCATCTCCGTCAGGATGTTGCCCCAGGTGCCCACGTCGTCGCGGCCGCGGTTGTCGATCACGATCACGCTGCCTGGCGCCACGTCGTCAATGAAGTCGCCCACATGGCCTTCTTCCCCGTGGCCCGCCGGGCGGTACAGCACGGTGTAGGCATGGCCGGCCATGCGGAACTTGCGGTCGCAAGGCGCGATCTTGTAGCACTGCCCGGCCACGCCGGAGCGGTCCAGCGCATCGCTCAGGGCGGCGCAGTCAAGCGCCAGGGCGCGGGCTACAAAGTTGGCAGAAGAATCAGAGGTCGTCATGTGAAAGCCGTTGCGTAAGTCTCAAAGGGAAACGAAGTAAAAAATCAATCCGCGCGAATGTTGGCGGTCTTGATGACTTTGGACCAGTAGGCGATGTCCTTGCGCACCACGCTGTCGAGTTGCGTCGGCGTCATGTAGCGGATCTCGACGCCAGCGGCCTCGGCCGACTTGCGCACCGCAGGCGATTCCATGGCGGTCTTGGCGGCTTCGGTCAGCTTGGCGATGGTGGCCGGTGGCGTGCCCATGGGCGCAAACAGCGCCACCCAGGCTTCCAGTTCAAACCCAGGAAAACCGGCTTCTGCCGCCGTCGGCACATCCGGCATCTGCGGCAAACGCTTGGACGCTGCCACCGCCAGCGGGCGCATCTTGCCGGACTGCACAAAAGCCAGCAGCGAGGGCGGCGTGGCCACTGTCATCTCCACATTGCCGGCTACGACGTCCAGCATGGCCGGCCCCGCGCCGCGGTACGGCACGTGCGTGATGAAGATGCGGTTTTGCTGCTTGAAAAGCTCCACGCCCACGTGCGGCACGGAGCCGTTGCCTGAGGTGGCGTAGTTCAACTTGCCAGGGTTGGCACGCGCCAGATCCACAAATTCCTTGAGCGTCTTGGCGGGCACCGACGGGTTCACGGCCAGCACGTGCGGCGACACCACCAGCATGCCGATGGGTGTGAAGTCGCGCAGCGGGTCCCAGGCCAGATTCGGGTACATCGATGGGTTGCCCACGTGGAACATGGAGTAACCCACCAGAAGGCTATGACCGTCCGGCGCTGACTTGGCCACGGCGGTGGCCGCAATGTTGCCGCCAGCCCCGGCCTTGTTGTCGATGATGACCGGCTGACCCAGACTTTGCGTCATGGACGGCACGACCATGCGCGCCACGGTGTCCAGGATGCCGCCGGGCGGCACGGGCACGACCAAGGTCACAGGGCGGCTGGGAAAGGCGCTTTGGGCGCCTGCCAGGCTCAGCGCCAAACCGAATGCAAGGGCGGTCAGGGTCTTCTTCATTCTGGATCCTTTGATCTAAACTGGTTCTGGAGTCTCATCTGAGATATCAGATACAACAAATGATATATCCAGAAGGCGCAGTGATATGAAAAATGATGTCCGTACTTACGCTGATGGCCGCGCGAGCGAGGCAGATGCCGCCCTCCTCAGCCAGCCTGACCGTATTCGCCTGGCCTTGATGCGCGACATTGAAAGCGGCGCCCTGATGCCGGGCGCTTCGCTGGACGAAAAGGCGCTCGCCGCACGCTTCGAGGTCTCGCGTACACCTGTCCGGGAAGCCTTGCTCGGCCTGGCTTCGCAGCACCTCGTGCGCATCCTGCCGCGCTCCGGGATGTTTGTGCACGCACCCGACGCCACCGAGCTGGTGGGCATGCTGGAGGCTTTGTCTGAACTGGAGGCCGTTGCCGTGCGCTTGTGCACGCTGCGCATGGGCCATGCGCAGCGCCAAGTGGTGGACGCGTTGTGCACAGAAACCGAGCTGGCCGCAGCGGCGGGTGACCGCCTGGCTTTTGAGGACGCGAATGAGCGCTTTCACGATGCGCTGTACGAGGGCTCAGGCAACCCCATCGTGGTGGAACAGGTGCGCCTGCTGCGTTTGAAGTTGGCCGGGTTCAGGCGGCGCGTGCGCGACCAGCCGGGGCGGCTGCAGGCTTCAGCGGCCGACCATCGGTTGATCGTGGAAGGATTGCTGAAGAACCAGAGTGATCAAGCCGCGCATGCCATGCGTGAACACATCTCGGCCAAGGGCCGGGCGTATGCTGATTTGTTGCTCGCGCAACCGCCGAATCGCCCCGGCAGGCGATAAAGATCAGCGTTTCGGCTCAGAATTCCGACTCAGAATTTCGGCATACCCGGCATGCCTTTCATGCCGCCCATGCGTTTCATCATTTTCATCATGCCGCTGCCCTTCATCTTCTTCATCATGCCGGCCATCTGATCAAACTCGTTGAGCAGGCGGTTGACCTCTTGCACATGCACGCCAGCGCCCGCTGCAATGCGGCGCTTGCGAGTGGCTTTGATGAGTTCGGGCTTGCGGCGCTCCAGCGGCGTCATGCTCTGGATGATGCCTTCCTTGCGCTTGATGTCTTTTTCGGCCTTGTCCATGTCCATCTGACCGGCCTTGGCCATCATCTGCGCCGGCAGCTTGTCCATCAGGCTCGACAGCCCGCCCATGCTTTTCATTTGCTGCAGCTGACCCAGGAAGTCTTCGAGGTCAAAGCCGCTGCCGCTTTTCATCTTGGCGGCAAATTTTTGTGCGGCCGCCATGTCCACGCCAGCAGCCACCTGCTCGACCAGGGCCACGATGTCGCCCATGCCCAGAATGCGGCCAGCGTGACGCTCGGCGTCAAACACCTCCAGGCCGTCGATCTTTTCGCTGGTGCCCGAGAACTTGATGGGCGCGCCCGTGATCTGCCGCACTGACAGCGCCGCACCGCCGCGCGAGTCACCGTCGGTCTTGGTCAAGATGATGCCGGTCAAAGGCAGCGCTTCTTTGAAAGCCTTGGCGGTGTTCACCGCGTCCTGACCCTGCATGGCGTCGACCACAAACAGGGTCTCGACCGGGTTCAAGATGGCGTGCAAATCCTTGATCTCATTCATCAAGGCTTCGTCAATGGCCAGGCGGCCGGCGGTGTCCACCAGCAGCACGTCAAAAAAGTGCCGACGTGCGTGGTCGAGCGCGGCGCGGGCAATGTCGGCGGGCTTTTGGTCCGGCGTGCTCGGGAACCATTCAGCGCCGGCCTGCGCTGTCACCGTCTTCAATTGCTCAATGGCGGCTGGGCGGTAGACGTCGCCGGAGACCGTGAGCACTTTCTTCTTGCGCTTTTCAATCAGGTGCTTTGCCAGCTTGGCCGTCGTCGTCGTTTTACCGGCACCCTGCAAGCCCGCCATCAGGATCACCGCCGGCGGTTGCGCCGCCAGATTAATGTCGCTCACGCCTTCGCCCATGGTGGCGGCCAGTTCGCGGTTGACGATGCCGACCAGTGCCTGACCGGGGGACAGCGAGCCCATCACCTCCTGGCCGAGCGCCTTGTCTTTGACACGGGCAATGAAGTCGCGCACCACGGGCAGGGCCACGTCGGCCTCAAGCAGGGCCATACGCACCTCGCGCAGCATGTCCTGCACATTGGATTCGGTGATGCGGGCCTGGCCCCGCATTTCCTTGACGAGGCGGGAGAGTTTGTCTGTGAGAGCTGAGGCCATGAGCGGGCTCCGCGAGCGGAGCTGAGGTTGGTAACGCGAGGGGAAGGGCTAAACTGTCGCCATGATTTTAGCTTTCAGCGCATGGTTTGGCTTTGCCACAGGACTGGCGGCGACACTGGTTTATGCCGTGCTCGCCGTCGGCAGCCGGCGCATGGCCGATGGCACCGCGCGCGCGTTGCTGCTGGCCGCCTTGCTGCTGCACGCGCTCACCCTGGCAGAGGGGCTGCTGGGTCAACCCCCGCGCTTCGGCTTTGCGCCTGCGCTGTCCACTACGGTGTGGCTGGTGATCACGGTTTACGCAATTGAAAGCCGGCTCATTCCGCAATTACGCGCCCGCTGGGCCTTGGCCGCCGTGGGCGCCGGTGCCGTGCTGCTATCGCTGACTTTTCCCGGCAGCAGTTACGAGCGCATTGCCTCGCCTTGGCTGCCTTTGCATTGGGCGCTGGGCTTGGCGTCTTACGGCCTTTTTGGCACTGCCGTGCTGCACGGCTGGCTCATGACGCGCAGCGAGCGCGCCATGCGCCTGGCCAGCACCACCGAACCGGGCGTGCCCCTGCTCAAGCTGGAACGCCTGACCTTTCGTTTCGTGGAAGCCGGCTTTTTGCTGCTGACAGCCTCCTTGCTGGTGGGCTGGCTGTTCGCTGAAAAGCTGTATGGCGCAGGTCACGTGCAGGTGTGGAGCCACAAAATTGTATTTTCTGTTTTAGCTTGGCTGACGTTTGCGGGCCTGCTGGCGGGTCGCGCCCGCCTTGGCTGGCGCGGGCGGCAGGCCAGGCATGTGCTCTACCTGGGTTCCGGCCTGTTGCTGCTCGGCTACATCGGCTCGCGTTTCGTGCTGGAAGTGCTGTTGCACCGCCTGTGAGCCCTTGGCTGTTGCCTTGAGCTGATGACTTCAAGCTTATGAAATACCTTCTTGTGTTGGCGCTGGTGGCGCTGGTGTTTTTTTTCTGGCAAGCCAAGCGGCGGGCAGAGATCAGCCAGCGCAAACCACCAGGCTCAAGCGCCCGGCCAAGCCGTCAAGCCAAGCTGCAAACCACCGACATGGTGGCTTGCGCCGTGTGCCAACTGCACTTGCCTCGGCATGAGGCGCTGCAAGTTCGGCAGGCCAGCTACTGCTGTGAGGCGCACCGCCTTCAGGGCGAGCGTAGCCATTGAGCACGTCCCCCGCGGTGTCGGCTGCAGTGCCTGATCAGGCGCCGCTCTGGACTGAAGGCTGGTACCGCTTTGCCCGGCGGCTGGATTCACCCAACTTTGGACCACGGCCCAGCGGCAGCCGCTGCGAGCTTCTGGTGATTCATTCGATCAGCCTGCCGCCCGGTGAGTACGGCACAGACCAGGTGCAGCGCCTGTTCACAAACCAGCTGGACTGGAGCGCCCATTCCTACTTTGAGGGAATCCGCGGCCTGCAGGTATCGGCGCATTTTTTCGTGGCGCGGGACGGTCAGCTCTGGCAGTTCGTTAGTTGCCATGAGCGCGCCTGGCATGCCGGTGCCTCCTCCTGGCGCGGCAAAGCCAATTGCAACGACGATTCGATTGGCATTGAGCTCGAAGGTCTGGAGGGAGACACCTTCGAATCAGCTCAATATGAAAGCCTGGCGAGCTTGGGCGCGGCATTGCTGGCTGCCTATCCGATCAGCCAGGTGCTTGGCCATGAGCACATAGCGCCAGGTCGTAAACAAGACCCGGGACCGGGCTTCGATTGGCCGCGCCTGACGCGTTCCTTGAGCCTCGCGGCCCATCAAACGGCAGGTCTTGAGCCCATTTAGCACATCCGGCGTCAGTCTCGCCACTCGTTACAATTTGTAACACGGGTTTATCTTCAAGAAACACTACATGTAGTGCTTGAATTAGGCTCAGACACTAGATATAGTGCCCAAGCGCCTTTTCGCCACTTGTGAATTGACACATTTTGCCGAAAAGATAGAGCGCCCAAATTCAATGCAACCGAGGAAATCCATGCAAACAAGCCTCCACAATCCATCCGGCCCCGCACCAGGCGGAGCCTCGGCAGCAGCCGAGCCGATGCACAACCCGACGGTCTACAGCCAGTACCAGATCATTCGCCGCAACGGTGCAGTCGTACCTTTTGAGCCGAACAAAATTGCTGTGGCCATGATGAAGGCCTTCCTGGCCGTGCACGGCACACAGGGCGCGGCTTCTGCCAGCGTGCGCGAAACCGTCGATGGCCTGACACAGGCCGTGATCCGAGCGCTGATGCGCTCGCGTCCAGGCGGCGGCACCTTTCACATTGAAGACGTGCAAGACCAGGTCGAGCTCGGCCTGATGCGCGGCGGCCACCATGAAATCGCACGTGCTTACGTGCTGTACCGCGAAAAGCGCACGCAAGAGCGCGCCACCGCCCGCAGCCATCAAATGCCCGCAGTGCCCGCCCTGCACGTGATTGACCGTGGCCAGAAAGTCGCGCTGGACGTGCAGCGTCTGCAAGCACTGATCGAAGCTTCCTGCGCCGGCCTGGGCGCTGACGTCAAGCCGGACCCGATCGTGTCCGAGACCATGCGCAATCTCTACGACGGTGTGCCTATCGACGAGGTCTACAAGGCGTCCATTCTTGCAGCGCGAACCTTGATCGAAAAAGACCCGGACTACACCTACGCCACGGCCCGCCTGCTGCTGCACACCATTCGCCGTGAAGTGCTGGGCGGTGAAGTGGCACATGAGGAAATGAGCACGCGCTACGCCGAGTACTTCCCGCAATTCATCAAGAAAGGTGTGGACAACGAACTGCTCGACGAAAAACTGCTGGACTTCGACCT
The DNA here is from genome assembly GCA_040400945.1 of Polaromonas sp. Taxonomy (GTDB): domain Bacteria; phylum Pseudomonadota; class Gammaproteobacteria; order Burkholderiales; family Burkholderiaceae_C; genus Polaromonas. Next base: position 72,101 of record JBBAPG010000005.1, read on the forward strand.
GACCCGCCTGGGCGCCGCGCTCAAGCCCGAGCGCGACATGCAGTTTGACTACCTCGGCCTGCAGACCTTGTTTGATCGCTACTTCCTGCACGTACGCAAGCAACGCATCGAGCTGCCACAGGCCTTTTTCATGCGCGTGGCCATGGGCTTGTCACTGGACGAAGTGGACCGCGAAGCCCGGGCCATCGAGTTCTACGAAATCATGTCGTCCTTCGACTTCATGTCCAGCACGCCCACGCTGTTCAATGCCGGCACGCTGCGCTCGCAGCTCTCGTCTTGCTACCTGACCACCGTCGCCGACGACCTCGGCGGCATTTACGACGCCATCAAGGAAAACGCGCTGCTGTCCAAGTTTGCGGGCGGCCTGGGCAATGACTGGACGCCTGTGCGCGCTTTGGGCGCCCACATCAAGGGCACCAACGGCGAATCCCAAGGCGTGGTGCCATTTCTGAAAGTGGTCAATGACACGGCCGTGGCCGTGAACCAGGGCGGCAAGCGCAAGGGCGCCGTCTGCGCCTATCTGGAAACCTGGCACCTGGACATTGAAGAGTTCCTGGAACTGCGCAAGAACACCGGCGACGACCGCCGCCGCACGCACGACATGAACACAGCCAACTGGATTCCTGACCTGTTCATGCGCCGCGTCATGGAAAAAGGCAGCTGGACGCTGTTCTCGCCGTCGGACACGCCTGATCTGCATGACAAGTTCGGCATCGAGTTCGAAAAGGCCTACACGGCCTACGAAGCCAAGGCCGAGCGCGGCGAGATCAAGCCTTCGCGCAAGCTGCAAGCCACTGATATGTGGCGCAAGATGCTCTCGATGCTGTTCGAGACTGGCCACCCCTGGATCACCTGGAAAGACGCCTGCAATGTGCGCAGCCCGCAGCAACACGCTGGCGTGGTGCACTCGTCCAACCTGTGCACCGAGATCACGCTCAACACCAGCGACACCGAAACCGCGGTCTGCAACCTCGGCTCCGTCAATCTGGTGCAGCACCTGAAGACAGCCGCCGATGGCACGAAATCGCTGGATCACGACAAACTCAAGCGCACCATCACCACGGCCATGCGCATGCTGGACAACGTGATCGACATCAACTACTACGCCGTCAAGAAGGCGCGTGACTCCAACATGCGCCACCGTCCGGTGGGCCTGGGCCTGATGGGCTTTCAGGATTGCTTGTACGAGTTGCGCGTGCCCTACGCCAGCCAGGAGGCCGTCGAGTTCGCCGACCAGTCGATGGAAGCCATTTGCTATCACGCTTACTGGGCGTCGACCGAGTTGGCTAAAGAGCGCGGCAAGTACGCCAGCTACAAGGGCTCGCTCTGGGACAAAGGCGTCTTGCCGCTGGACACCCTGGACATGCTGGCCAAGGAGCGCGGCGGTTACCTCGAAGTAGACCGAAGCACCACCCTGGACTGGGACGCCCTGCGCAACAAGATCGCCGTGGACGGCATGCGCAACTCCAACTGCGTGGCCATCGCCCCGACCGCCACCATCTCCAACATCATCGGCGTGGACGCCTGCATCGAGCCTTGCTTTGGCAACCTCTCGGTCAAGTCCAACCTGTCGGGTGAATTCACCGTCATCAATGGCTACCTGGTGCGTGACCTCAAGCGTCTGGGTCTGTGGGACGAAGTCATGGTCGTCGACCTCAAGCACTTCGACGGCTCTTTGCGCCCGATCGACCGCATTCCGCAAGAGATCAAGGCCTTGTACGCCACGGCTTTTGAAGTCGACGCCACCTGGCTGGTCGAAGCCGCGTCACGTCGCCAGAAATGGATTGACCAGGCGCAGTCGCTGAACATCTACATGGCAGGCGCCTCGGGCAAGAAGCTCGATGACACCTACAAGCTCGCCTGGTTGCGCGGCTTGAAGACGACGTACTACCTGCGCACACGCGGTGCCACGCACGCCGAAAAATCAACCGTGCAAGCGGGCAAGCTCAACGCCGTGTCCTCGGGCTCTACCGAAGACAACACCCGTGTCAGCGCACTCGAAGCTGCAGCTGCGGCAGCGCAGGCGCAGATGAGTGCGACGCCCGCAACCGACATCAAGTTCTGCGCGATTGATGACCCAGGTTGCGAGGCCTGCCAGTAAAAATTTGACCGTTAAAAATTTGAGTGCTGTGCGATGCAACGGTATCGCGCGGCACTCAGTTCGATGTAATTGAACAACACTCATTTCAGTGCAATCGACTGAAATACTTTTCATTTTTTAGTGCTGCTTTCATAATCCAGCGGATTGGAATAATTTATGTTGACCTGGGACGAAGAAGTCAAACCATCACTGCAGAATCATCTGGCCAGCGGCTCGCATGACAGCCGCTCGATGGCGCTCCCACCTCTGACTTCAAACGCAGCGGCTCCTGCCAGCATGCTGAACGACGCAGCGCTTGCGCCACAAGCAGTCACCCCAACGCCATCAGTGGCCGGCAGCACAGCGGCACCCGCCGTGCACCGCCGCGTCAAAGCTTCTGACAAGCGCATCATCAACGGCCAGACCGACGTCAACCAGTTGGTGCCCTTCAAGTACAAGTGGGCCTGGGAAAAATACCTCGCCACCTGCGCCAACCACTGGATGCCGCAGGAAGTGAATATGACGCGCGACATCGCGCTCTGGAAAGACCCCAACGGCCTGACTGACGACGAGCGCCGCCTGGTCATGCGCAACCTCGGCTTTTTTGTCACGGCTGACTCGCTGGCCGCCAACAACATCGTGCTGGGCACCTACCGCCACATCACCGCGCCCGAGTGCCGCCAGTTCCTGCTGCGCCAGGCCTTTGAAGAAGCCATTCACACGCACGCCTACCAGTACATCACCGAGTCGCTCGGCCTGGACGAGGCCGAGATCTTCAATGCCTACAACGAAGTCCAGTCCATCCGCGACAAGGACCAGTTCCTGATTCCGTTCATCGACGCGATCTCGGACCCGAACTTCAAGACCGGCACGCTCGAGGCTGACCAGACACTGCTGAAGTCCTTGATCGTTTTTGCCTGCCTCATGGAAGGCTTGTTCTTCTACGTGGGCTTCACGCAAATCCTGGCGCTGGGCCGGCAGAACAAGATGACCGGTGCCGCCGAGCAGTACCAGTACATCCTGCGCGACGAGTCCATGCACTGCAATTTCGGCATCGACCTGATCAACCAGTTGAAGCTGGAAAATCCACAACTGTGGACCGCCGAGTTCAAGGCCGAGATCAAGGCGCTGTTCATGAAGGCGGTCGAACTCGAATATCGCTATGCCGAGGACACCATGCCGCGCGGCGTGCTCGGCCTGAACGCGTCGATGTTCAAAGGCTACCTGCGCTACATCGCCAACCGGCGCGCCACCCAGATCGGCCTGGAGACACTCTTCCCCAATGAAGAAAATCCCTTCCCCTGGATGAGCGAGATGATTGACCTGAAGAAGGAACGCAACTTCTTCGAGACCCGCGTGATCGAGTACCAGTCTGGTGGCGCTCTTTCCTGGGACTGAAGTCTGTAGCAAAATGATTTTTGAAAAATGCCCGAAGCAAACAGCTCGCCCCAGAGCGCGCAGTGCTTGGGGCTCCCCTGTTCTCGGCGCTGGGCTGCGGTTCTCCGTTCAGCCCAACGCCGTGAATCGCTTGACGTACTCCAAACGTGAAGTGCTCTTTGCAATGTGATCAAGGAGAAAACTATGGCAACTGCGAAAAAACCTGCGGCTAAAAAAGCTGCACCAAAAAAAGCCCCGGCCGCTAAAAAAGCACCGGCCAAGAAAGCTCCTGCTAAAAAAGTAGCCGCCAAGAAAGCCGCACCGGCTAAAAAAGCAGCTGCCAAAAAAGCAGCGCCAGCGAAAAAAGCTGCAGTGAAAAAAGCACCGGCCAAAAAAGCCGCTGTCAAAAAAGCTCCAGCTAAAAAAGCGCCGGCTAAAAAAGTCGCTGCCAAGAAGGTAGTCGCCAAGAAAGCTGCACCGGCCAAGAAAGCCGCAGCTAAAAAAGCAGCACCGGCCAAAAAAGCCGCTGCTAAAAAAGCGCCTGCCAAGAAAGCAGCAGCCAAGAAAGTAGCGGCCAAAAAGCCAGCTGCCAAGAAAGCTGCGAAAAAGCCCGCTGCTAAAAAAGCCGCGAAAAAGCCCGCTGCCAAAGCACCCGCTGCCCCGGCCGGCCCTGCGGCTCAGACAACTCTGAACCCGCAAGCTGCCTGGCCGTTTCCAACAGCCAGCAAGCCCTAAAGCAGTAAGGTAACTCTGCTAAAGCCCGTCATCGCAAGGTGCCGGGCTTTTTTTATGCATGACCCGTACACCTCTGACCAAGCCGAAGTTGACGCCTGCCGCCGCTGAATTTCCTGCTGAATTTCTCAGGCGCGAGCCCAAAACGGGCGACGTGCTGATCGACTTGCACGTGATGCCGAATGCCCCGCAAACACGCCTGGATGGATTGCACTGCGAGCCGGGCCAGCGAGTTTTGAAAGTCAGACTTAAGGCCGCACCCGTCGATGGCCAAGCAAATGAAGCGCTGATCAAATGGCTGGCTAAACAACTCGGTCTGGCCCAGCGCGACCTGACGCTGGTACGCGGGAGCACTGCCAGGCACAAGCAAATACGCGTGAGCGCCGCCTCTGCAGCGCAAGCCGATTGGGCCACTCTGCTGGCACAGCCCTAAGTGGTGCCAACCCAGGTCGGACGCAGGCCTTAAAGCGGGTGCAGGTGGTCCAGCGTGTAGTTCTGGCAGCCCGGCGTGGCAATCTTGTGCGCACCCACGCGGTTGCCCAACTCGCAGCAGCGCGCCAGCGACCAGCCTTGTTCCAGGCCGAAGAGCAAGGCACCGCGAAAGGCATCACCGCAACCGGTGGGGTCCACCAATTTCTCAGCCTGGACGGGCGCCACCAAGGTCATGTCACCGTCCACCCAAACCTCACAACCGTGCGCGCCCAGTGTGACCACCAAGCCTTGTACCCGCTTGGAAATTTCAGCAAATGACAAGCCCGTACGTTCGGTGAGCATGCGGCCCTCGTAGTCGTTGACCGTGACCCAGGTGGCCAGATCGATGAATTTGCTCAGCTCGTCGCCGCTGAACATAGGCAGGCCCTGTCCGGGATCGAACACGAAAGGAATGCCAGCCGCTTTGAACTGAGCAGCGTGCTCGAGCATGGCGTCACGGCCGTCAGGCGAAATGATGCCCAGCTTGATGTCACTTCGCGCTTGAACCTTACGCTGGTGCGCCTGCATCATCGCGCCAGGATGAAAGGCGGTGATCTGGTTGTTATCGCGGTCGGTCATGATCATGGCTTGCGCGGTGTAACCGTCGGCCAGTTCATGAATGAACTCCGTATTAATGCCCTTGCTGCGCAAATGCGCCAGGTAGTCCTGGCCGTCGTTGCCCACCGTGGCCATGGGCAGCGGATGGCCGCCCAGCTGACTCAGGGCGTAAGCAATGTTGCCTGCGCAACCGCCGAACTCGCGCCGCAGACCCGGCACCAGAAAGGACACGTTCAGGATGTGCAGTTGCTCGGGCATGATCTGCTCGGCAAAGCGGCCCTCGAAAGTCATGATGGTGTCGAAGGCAAGGGAGCCACAGATCAGGGCAGGCATGGACAGGTCTTTGGTTTCAAGTGAAAAGGTCAGGGATAAAAAGCGATCACACGGTAGCCACTGATGGCCAAGGCAGGCGACGCCACGGCCTCGGCGGGGGCAGGTGCCACGGCCGGCAAGCCCAGCGCTGCGACTTCAGTCGGGGTAGGCGCCCCCGTCGGCAGGGCAGCGAGCGATTCGGCAGGCTGGGCTAACACTGCAGCCTTGAGCGTGAGGACAACGCTCAGCGGCGTGCCGGTTTGCAAGCGAACGATCCCAGGCGCAAATTGAGCGGGCAACGCCACCTGGCGTACCAAGACCTCACCCTGCAAGCCCGTGAGCGTGACATTCAATGCCGGTAGGGACACGGCTACCTCGCCCACGTTTTTCAGCAGCAGTTGGACCTTGTACTCCGACGGTCCGACTTCTTCCATAGAAGCGCCCTCGATGGCGACAGCCTCCAGCAAGCGTGGAGCCAGCATGTCACAGGCGGTGAAAAGGCAAAGTCCATCGAGCAAAGGCAGCATGGCGGGCACACGCTGAACCAAGGTCTGGCGCTCATGACGTACCCCACCGATCAAGGCAGCACAAAGGGCCGCCGCGGCCAGCAGCCAGAACACGACACGCCATGGCGATCGCCGTGACGGATGGCTAAAAAAGCTGACCGGCTCTGGTACCAAGGAGGCACGGCCGGAACGGTCCTCGCGGCGCAGCGCAGCAGGATGGGAAACGTCGGGCTCCGTCGCAGGTGCCTCCTCAGCAGAGGTGAACACGGCAACCGGGGCTTGTGCTTCGGCCGAAGTCTCGGCTCGCAACAGTGAGGATCGCTCATCCACTGGAAAGGACATTGAAGGCGGGCTGGGCGGACGCGCTGGCGGCGGTGCAGCCACTGGGGCCATGCTCGCTTCGCTCTCCCAAGCCTCAGCTTGGGCATCGCCCTGCGCTGGCGCGGGAGGCGCCATCTGCAGATGTGCCGACGCGTCAAATACGCCGTCGCACTTGCCGCAGCGCACCCAGCCGTCGGAAACACGCAGGTCTTCGCCGGAGACCTTGAACATCGTCTGGCAGGCGGGGCAGCAGGTAATGAGGCTCATCGGCGCGGATTGTAGGGCTTGCCGTCGGGCAGCTCAGCCAATCCGGCCAGAGCGCTCAAAACTTGGCGGTCATCAAGATCCAGCCGTCCTCACTGTCAGCCACGTTCAGCAGGCAATAAGGTGCGTAAGCAGCCTTGAGCTCGTCGGCTTGACGCTCCAAAATACCGGCCAAAACCAAGTGGCCTCCAGGGGCCACATGAGCGCACAGCAGCGGCGCCAGCACTTTGAGCGGGGTTGCCAGGATATTGGCCAGTACGGTCTGGTAGTGGCCTGAGGCTTTGTCAGGCAAGCCAGCTTGCAACTGCACGTGGTTGGCCTCGGCATTGGCGCGCGTGGACTGAACCGCGGCTTCGTCAATGTCCACCGCATCAATGTGCTGGGCGCCGAACTTGGCAGCGCCAATGGCCAGAATGCCGGAGCCACAGCCGTAGTCGAGCACGCGGCTGGACCCTTGCCCTGCTTGACCACCCGCGATCCAGCGCAGGCACATGCGGGTTGTTGGGTGCGTGCCGGTGCCAAAAGCCAGACCTGGATCCAGGCGAATCACTTCGCGCGCCTGGGCAGGCGGCTCATGCCAGGTGGGCACGATCCAAAAACTGGGTGTGATCTCCACCGGGGCGAATTGGGATTGCGTCAGGCGCACCCAGTCTTGCTCAGCCACCGGGCTGATGGCGACGCGCTCGCAGCCTTCAAAGAAGTCCTGCAGCTCCAACAGGCCAGCAGCTTCTTGCGCACTGGCCGCATCAGGAAACAGCGCCACGATGCGCGAGCGCTCCCAGCCCGCCTTGGGCGGTGGCATGCCGGGCTCGCCAAAAAGCGCCTGCTCGGCAGGCGTCTGGGCGTCGGCATCTTCGACCGACACGCTCAAGGAATCCAGGGCCTCCAGGGCGTCGCTCAGCGCCTCGACCTTGCCTGCCGGTGCCAGCAAGACCAGCTCATGAAGTTGGGCCGACATCAGCGCTGGCGCTTTGACAACCACTCTTCCAGGTAGTGGATATTGGTGCCGCCGTCCATGAACTTGGCATCCACCATCAACTCGCGGTGCAGCGGGATGTTGGTGTTGATGCCTTCGACCACGGTTTCGGCCAGCGCCGTGCGCATGCGGGCCAGAGCCTGCTCGCGCGTATCGCCGTGCACGATGATCTTGCCAATCATGGAGTCGTAGTTGGGCGGCACAAAGTAGTTGGCATAGATGTGCGAATCCACCCGCACGCCCGGGCCGCCCGGCGTGTGCCAGGTCGTGATGCGCCCTGGCGACGGCGTGAACTTGTACGGGTCTTCGGCGTTGATGCGGCACTCGATGGAGTGACCCTTGATCTCGACCTGACGCTGCGTGAAGGGCAGTTTCTCGCCAGCGGCCACCATGATCTGCGTCTTGACGATGTCAATGCCGGTGACCCATTCGGTGACCGGATGCTCCACCTGCACGCGGGTGTTCATTTCAATGAAATAGAACTCACCGTCTTCATACAAGAACTCAAAGGTGCCGGCGCCGCGGTAGCCGATCTTCTTGACCGCTGCCACGCAACGCTCACCGATTTTCTCGATCAGCTTGCGCGGGATGCCTGGCGCAGGTGCTTCCTCGATCACTTTTTGGTGGCGGCGCTGCATGGAGCAATCGCGCTCACCCAGCCAGACCGCGTTCTTGTGCTGGTCGGCCAGGATCTGGATCTCGACGTGGCGCGGGTTCTGCAGGAACTTTTCCATGTAGACCGCCGGGTTGCCAAAGGCAGCGCCCGCCTCGGCTTTGGTGGTCTGCACGGCATGAATCAACGCCGCTTCGGTGTGAACCACGCGCATGCCGCGACCGCCACCGCCGCCTGCGGCTTTGATGATGACCGGGTAGCCGACGGACTTGGCGGTGCGCTTGATGATGGCCGGGTCGTCCGGCAATGCGCCTTCGGAGCCGGGCACGCAGGGCACGCCCGCGCGGATCATGGCCTGCTTGGCAGACACCTTGTCACCCATGATGCGGATGGACTCAGGCGTGGGACCGATGAACTTGAAGCCGCTTTTTTCGACGCGCTCGGCAAAGTCGGCGTTTTCACTCAAAAAGCCGTAGCCGGGGTGAATGGCTTCGGCGTCCGTCACTTCGGCAGCCGAAATGATGGCCGGCATGTTGAGGTAGCTCTGGGCCGACGGTGCCGGGCCAATGCAAACCGACTCGTCCGCCAGCTTGATGTACTTGGCTTCGCGGTCGGCTTCTGAATAAACCATCACGGCCTTGACGCCGAGTTCTCGGCAGGCACGCTGGATGCGCAGGGCAATTTCGCCCCGATTGGCGATCAGGATCTTTTTAAACATGGCGCGGGCGTCACTCGATGGTAAAGAGTGCTTGCCCGTACTCGACGGCCTGGCCGTTTTGGCAGAGGATGGCAGTGATCGTGCCGGACTTGTCGGCCTCGATTTCGTTGAGGATCTTCATGGCCTCGATGATGCAGATCGTCTCGCCTTCCTTGACCACGCTGCCGATTTCAACAAAAGCCTTGGCGCCAGGGCTGGCCGAGCGGTAGAAGGTGCCAACCATAGGCGACTTGACGGCATGACCGGTGGATTCAGCAGGCGCTGCGGCTGGGCTTGCAGCGGGCGCGGCCGGCGGCAGTGCCGCGGCGGGGGCAGCGGCTGCCACGGGCGCTTGCATCACCACGGGCGCGGCTCCGGCGGACTTGACGATCCTCACCTTGCCCTCGGCTTCCGTGATCTCGAGTTCGGACACGTTGGACTCCGAAACAAGGTCAATCAGGGTTTTGAGTTTGCGTAGATCCATGGGGTACTCCGGAACGGGGAAAAATGGGACGGGCTAGAGGCCCGGTCTTCTGACTTGGCGCAGAGTTGCCGGCAAGGCCTGGCAAAACTCCGATATCGCTTTATTTTTGGCAATCATCCGTGAAAGCTGCCTAAGTGCAGCGAATTGTAATCTTCTCGCAAAAGGCCCCCTGGGTTTTAGACCCTGAGTTTGGCTTGGGACGCGTGTTTTGGCGTCAAGAGTCAGCCACCATCTTCGGCGAATCCCAGCAGTCAAGCCCCGCAAAGCGTGAACTTTAACGTAATTTACCGCTGAGTTTTGGAGTTTTGATCGCAGCAGTCTGGCTGCCACTCTGGCGCCCAGGCTTCAGGACAGCCGAGCCCAGAGCGCGAGATCTTCAGGCGTCAGCTGACCCGCCTTGCTGTGCAACAAGGCCCCATCAGCGCCCAGCACCACGGAAAATGGCAGCCCACCAGTCAAATTACCCAGTTGCTTGCTCAAGTCCGTCCCGCCCAAGCCAGCCATCGCCACCGGAAAAGAGAGCGGCGATCGGGCCAGCCAAGCGCGCACAGCGCTAGGCTGGTCTACTGCCAAGCCAACAACCTGCCAGCCCCGGCTGCGCTGAGCTTCCTGGAATTGACTCAGCAGCGGCAACTCTTCCACACAAGGCGGGCACCATGTTGCCCAAAAATTAAGCAGCAGGGGCTTGCCGGCAAAGCCCTGCATGGCCATCGGCACACCGTCCGGGCTGTCCAAGGTCAGCGCCCAAAAGGCAGCAGCAGGCGTGCCAGCAGCCCCGCCTGACGCCGTCGCCGGGCTGGCTCCCGATCGCCACCAAGCGGCACCGACGCCCGCCAATCCGGCAGCCAGGGCGGCGCCGCCGTAGATCAAAGCTGTTCGACGCCTCGGGCTCGCCTGGAGCTGGGCTGGCTGGCTCATGGCTTGGCCTCTTGCCCGCTGGCCGCCCGCAAAACCTTGAGCGCTGCCAAGTTGCCGCGCGGCGTGCGGCCCTTGGCGTCGGGCTTGAGCGCGCCGCGCAAATCATCGTGGTCATAAATCATGAGGTGCACGCCCACGGTTTCCTGCAAGGGCTTGCACAGGCTGCGAATGCTGAGAGCGTCCACGCTATCACCCGTGAAGCCTGTGACCGTGCGCGGCTCGTAGTCCACGTTGTGCTCGATCAGCGCCAATTCGGCGGATTTGGGGTCATCGCAAAACAGCTGGATGTAAATATCAGACAAGCGTGTGGCCGTGCCATGCCAGACCGAGCCGCCCAAATGCGGCCGAAACTCGGCCATGCGCTCCATCCAGACCAGGGCCAAGTCGCGCAGGGCGGCAAGCTCGGCAGGCTGGGTGTCCGCACAAAAGATGCTGATGTACTCGCGCACCGCGTCTTCCACCTCGTCATTGCCCGGCAGCGCCGTGCGTGCCGACAAGCCCAGCTGTTTGACGGCGCGGCGCTTGGCCGGACCATATTCCAGGCCTTCTTCCACCACCATGGCGGCCGCCGATGCGGCAATTTCGCTCTGAACACTGGCAGGTCCGTGTGCGAAATGATCGTGAAGGCTGGGCGATGAGTGCGAAGTCATGGCCTTATTTTTGCATTTGCAGCGCCCGCCCTTCAGCGCGAGGGTCAAAGCCAAGGCGGATGCACAGGCCAAGCGCTTAGCTTGCGGCAGAGCCCGCTTCTAAAATACCGCATGCATATTCACATCCTCGGCATTTGCGGCACTTTCATGGGCGGCCTCGCCGCATTGGCACGCGAAGCCGGCCATCAAGTCACCGGCTGCGACACCGGCGTGTACCCACCCATGAGCGACCAGCTGCGCGCTCTGGGCATCGCCCTGACAGAAGGCTACGCCGCCGATGTGCTCGACACCCCAGGCTTTGCGCCCGACATGTTCGTGGTCGGCAACGTCGTCTCACGCGCCCGCCTGCCCGATGGCAGCCGCCGCTACCCGCTGATGGAAGCCATTTTGGAACGCGGCCTGCCCTACACCAGCGGCCCAGAGTGGCTGGCCGAGCACGTGCTCCAAGGCCGCCACGTGCTGGCAGTCGCCGGCACGCACGGCAAAACCACCACCACCGCCATGCTCACCTGGATTCTGGAAAAGGCCGGGCTGGAACCAGGCTTTTTGATAGGCGGCGTCCCTCTGAACTTTGGCGTATCAGCCAGGGTCGGCGGGGCGGCTGCGCGCTTTGCTACGTGTCCCCCGGCTGCTTCGCAGCCTCCTCCTTTACCTTCGCAAAACGCGCAGCCGCCCCGCCAACCCAACGCCGTCCAGCGTCCGGTTTTCGTCATCGAAGCCGACGAATACGACACCGCCTTCTTCGACAAGCGAAGCAAATTCGTCCACTACCGCCCACGCACCGCCGTACTCAACAACCTAGAGTTCGACCACGCCGACATCTTCCCTGACTTAGCCGCCATCGAGCGCCAGTTCCACCACCTGCTGCGCACCGTGCCTGCGTCTGGCCGCGTGGTCGTGAACGCGTCTGAAGACAGCTTGAAGCGCGTCATAGCCCAAGGCTGCTGGAGCGAAGTAGTCGGCTTTGGCCCCGGCGCCGAGGCCAGCGGCTTTACCGCGCATGGCGAACCCGAAGCCTTTACCGTGCGCTTGGCCGGGCAAGACGTGGCCGAAGTCCGGTGGAACGTGGGCGGCGTGCACAACCAAAACAACGCGCTGGCCGCCATCGCCGCCGCCGCGCACGTCGGTGTGAGCCCAGTCGCAGCCGCCGACGCTTTGGCCAGCTTTGAAAACGTCAAACGCCGCATGGAAGTGCGTGGCGTCATCAAACGCCAGGGTGGCGACATCACCGTCTACGACGACTTTGCCCACCACCCCACGGCCATCCACACCACGGTCGATGGCCTGCGCCGTCAGCTCAAAGCGCGCGCAACGGTTACGGGTGCGGCGCCCGGCCGCATCCTGGCCATCTTCGAGCCGCGCAGCAACACCATGAAGCTAGGCACCATGACGGCCCAACTCCCCTGGAGCCTGGAGGCCGCCGACCTCGCGTTTTGTCATGCGGGTGGTCTGGACTGGGACGCTCAAGCCGCGCTGGCGCCTATGGGCCAGCGCGCACAAGTGGCCAGCAACATCGACGACGTAGTGGCCCAGATCATGGCCGCCGTGCGCCCTGGCGACCATTTGCTGTGCATGAGCAATGGCGGCTTTGGCGGCATACACGCCAAGCTGCTGGCCGCTCTCGCGGCCTAGACAGCCCCGGCTACAGCGCCCATCCAGCCTCTGGCCAGCTTCAAACCAGCTTGCGGCGTGCCTCGACGGCTTGCGACAGGCCTTCCAGCACTTCCAGCGAATGCTCCCAGCTCAGGCAGGCGTCGGTGATGCTCTGGCCATAGGTCAGGGCCTTGGCGTCGTCTTTGCCCGGTGTGAACTTCTGCGCGCCGGGCTGCAAATGGCTCTCGACCATGAGACCGAAAACCTGGCGTGAGCCTGCGGCCACTTGCCCAGCGATATCGTGAGCCACCTCGCGCTGCTTTTCGTGCTGCTTGGAACTGTTGGCATGGCTGCAATCGACCATCAAGGTGGCGGGCAGCTTGGCGGCCTCCAGGTCCTTGCAGGCAGCGGCCACACTGGCAGCGTCGTAGTTCGGCGCTTTGCCGCCGCGCAGAATCACGTGGCAGTCGCGGTTGCCGTTGGTCTGCACGATGGCGACCTGGCCATTCTTGTGCACCGACAAGAAGTGGTGGCCGCGCGCCGCCGCCTGGATCGCGTCGGTGGCGATGCGGATGTTGCCGTCCGTGCCGTTCTTGAAACCGATGGGCGCCGAGATGCCCGAGGCCAGCTCGCGGTGCACCTGGCTTTCCGTCGTGCGCGCACCAATCGCGCCCCAAGCAATCAGGTCGCCGATGTACTGCGGAGAAATCACGTCCAGGAACTCACTGCCCGCTGGCAGGCCCAGGCGGTTGATGTCGATCAGCAACTGCCGCGCAATGCGCAGGCCTTCGTCAATGCGAAAGCTCTCGTCCAGGTACGGGTCGTTGATCAAGCCCTTCCAGCCCACGGTGGTGCGCGGCTTTTCGAAGTACACGCGCATCACGATCTCCAGCGTGCCGGCGAACTTCTTTCGCTGCTCAACCAGGCGGCGGGCGTAGTCCAGTGCGGCGGCGGGGTCGTGAATCGAACAAGGGCCAATGACGACCAGCAAGCGGTCGTCGCGGCCGGCCATGATGTTGTGGATGTTTTGCCGCGTGTCCTTGATCAAGGATTCGACGGGCGTGCCGCTGATCGGGAAAAAGCGGATCAGATGTTCAGGAGGAGGTAGCACGGTGATGTCCTTGATGCGTTCGTCGTCGGTCTGGCTGGTTTTATCGACGGGACGCGGATACCAGGTATCGCTGGTCTGGGGGGCTTGGACATTCATGGCTAACTCCTTCTAAGGATGGCTTGAAAAACAAAAGGCAAAAAAAAACCGCCGGGGTGCCGGCGGTTTTCAGAAGTCTTGATGCGAACTGGGAGGGTTACGCGAAGATCTCTCTACCGCCAAAGGCGCTTGAGAACCAAAAATACGTAAAGTAAAACTTTGCGAAAGTCATGCGTCGCAATGTAGCACAGGCTTGAGCCTGGCTTGCCAATTTGACGTGTAGTTGTGCATCAAGCCGTACCACCCACCGTCAGGCCGTCAATGCGCAGCGTCGGCTGACCCACACCCACTGGCACGCTCTGGCCTTCTTTTCCGCAGGTGCCCACGCCACTGTCAAGCTGCATGTCGTTGCCCATCATGGTCACACGCGTCAGCGCATCCGGGCCGTTGCCCACAATGGTCGCGCCCTTGACGGGGTACTGGATCTTGCCGTTTTCGACCCAGAAAGCTTCGCTGGCAGAAAACACAAACTTGCCTGACGTAATGTCCACTTGGCCACCGCCGAAGTTGGTCGCGTACAGGCCCTTCTTCATGCTGGCCACGATTTCTTCGGGCGACTTGTCACCACCCAGCATGTAGGTGTTGGTCATGCGCGGCATGGGCATGTGGGCGTAGCTCTCCCGTCGGCCGTTGCCGGTGGGCTTGACGCCCATCAGACGCGCGTTCAGCGAGTCCTGGATGTAGCCCTTCAAGATGCCGTCTTCAATCAGCACATTACGCTGGCTCACATTGCCTTCGTCGTCCACGTTCAGGGAGCCGCGGCGGTCTGCCAGCGTGCCGTCGTCCAGTACCGTCACGCCCTTGGCCGCTACGCGCTCGCCGATGCGGCCAGCAAAAGCACTCGAGCCCTTGCGGTTGAAGTCGCCTTCCAGGCCGTGGCCAATGGCTTCATGCAGCAAGATGCCGGGCCAACCGGGGCCGAGTACCACGCTCATCTCGCCGGCGGGTGCCGGGCGCGCTTCCAGATTGGTCAGCGCAGCCTTGACCGCGTCGTCCACGTAATGGCTGATCTGCTCGTCGCTGAAATAAGCCAGGCCAAAGCGGCCGCCGCCGCCGCCAGAGCCGACTTCGCGGCGGTTGGCGCCGCCAATCTTCTGCTCGGCGATCACCGTGACGCTTAAACGCACCAGTGGCCGCACGTCGGCCGCCAAAGTGCCATCGGCGCGCGCGACCATCACCACGTCGTATTCACTGGCCAGCCCGGCCATGACCTGCACGATGCGCGGGTCCTTGGCTTTGGCCAGCTTCTCGACTTTTTCAAGCAACTTGACCTTGGCCGTGCTGTCCAGCGAGCCGATGGGATCCACGCCTTGGTAGAGCGAGCGGCTGTTGGCTACCTTACGCGCTGGTGCCTTGACTTTGACGCGACCGGCTTGCGGGCCGGCGGCAATGGTGCGCACTGTGCGCGCCGCGTCCAGCAGCGAGGCTTCTGAAATATCGTCCGAATAGGCAAAGGCGGTCTTCTCGCCGCTGACCGCGCGCACGCCCACACCCTGGTCAATGCTGAAAGAGCCGGTCTTGACGATGCCTTCTTCCAGGCTCCACCCTTCGCTGCGGGTGTACTGAAAGTAGAGGTCGGCGTCATCAGCGCCGTGAGACGCAATCTCGCCGAGTGCGCGGCTCAGATGCGCAGGCGTCAGGCCAAAAGGCGCCAGCAAAAGCTGGTCAGCAATCGCCAGGCGCTCATTCGTGGCGCCCGTGCTGGGCCGTGCCGTGACAAGGGACGAGGTAGCTTTAGCAGACTTGCGGACGGGGTTGGGCGCGGCGTTGAGAAAAGTCATCGAGCCATTGTAGGCAGACTGCCCTGTCCAGGGTCATCGGCCGGGCGATGACCCGCCAGTTCAAGACTGCACCAATCGCTTGGCCTTGGCAATTGACAAGAGCATGCCGACCGCCAAGCCCAGCGTGACCATGGCTGTGCCGCCATAGCTGATGAAAGGCAGCGGCACCCCCACCACCGGCAAGATGCCGCTGACCATGCCCATGTTGACGAAGGCATAGGTGAAAAAGATCATCGCGATCGCGCCCGCCAGAAGGCGAGAAAAGAGAGTCGGTGCCTCGAGCGCGATGGCCAACCCACGCAGGACCAGAAACACAAAAGCGGCGATCAGGCACAGGTTGCCGATCAAGCCGAACTCCTCGGCATAGGCGGCAAAGATAAAGTCGGTCGTCCGCTCGGGAATGAATTCGAGATGCGTCTGCGTGCCGGCCATGAAGCCCTTGCCCACCACGCCGCCCGAGCCAATGGCGATCATGCCCTGAATGATGTGAAAGCCCTTGCCCAGCGGGTCGCGCGAAGGGTCGAGGAGGGTGCAGATACGCTGCTGCTGGTAGTCGTGCAAGACCACCCAGCGCATGCCGTCTGCGCAGAGCGTGGGCTCCAAAATGACCACCGCAGCGATGCCGACCAAGCCGAGAACCACGGGCGGAATGATGAGCTTCCAGCTGAGTCCGGCAAAAAAGATCACGGCCAAGCCAGCGGCAAGCACCAGCAAGGAAGTGCCCAGGTCAGGCTGCTTCATGATGAGCCCCACAGGCACCACCAGCAGCAAGCCAGCGGCTAAAAAGTCCAGCGGCCGCAACTGGCCTTCACGCTTTTGAAACCACCAGGCCAGCATCAGGGGCATGGCGATTTTCAGGATTTCGCTCGGCTGAATCACCACCCCGATGTTGACCCAGCGCCTGGCGCCTTTTTTGGTGATGCCAAACACCGCCACCGCCACCAGCAGGGCCACGCCCACCATGTAAAGCGGTACGGCCAGTGTCATCAGGCGCTGCGGCGGAATTTGTGCCACCACGAACATGATGCTGCCAGCGATCAGCATGTTGCGTCCGTGGTCAACGAAGCGCGTGCCATGGTCGTAGCCCGAGGAATACATGATCAAGAGGCCCGCACAGGCCAGCAGGAACACGGCGAAAGCCAAGGGTCCGTCAAAGCCATCGAAAAGCGGGACCAGGCGGCGAAAAAGCGAGGGTTTGTCAAAGACGGCGGACATGGCCGGGATTATCGGGCAGCGCGGCAGAAACTGTCTGGAGAAAAGGGCTTGATGCCCCCTCCTGGTCATTACCATGCAAGCCATGCAAAACACGGCGAACCGCCCCGAACCCATCACCCACCTGCTCTATTTGCACGGCTTTCGCTCCTCGCCCCGGTCTGCCAAGGCGCGCCTGATGGCCGAGCGCATGGCTGCCGAGCACCCTGCTGTGCAGTGGTGGTGCCCGCAACTGCCGCCTTCGCCACGCGAGGCCATGGCCATGGTGATGAAGGGCATCAGCACTTGGCCGCGGGCGCGCATGGCGGTGGTGGGCTCATCCCTGGGCGGTTTTTACGCGGCCTGGGTGGCTGGGCAAACGGCTTGCCGCTATGCGCTTTTGAACCCGGCAGTCAACCCGGCGCGCGACCTCGCCCGTTACATCGGCGAACAAAAAAACTGGCACGAGCCCAGCGAATCTTTTTATTTCCAGCCCAGTTTTGTGGACGAGCTCAAAGGCTTGGCGGCAGGCCCCAGCCCTGACCCGGCTCTGGGTTATGCCGTGATCGCCAAGGGCGACGAAGTGCTGGACTGGCGGGAAATGACGGCCCGGCACGCCGGCTGCCAGGTCAAGCTGCTCGAAGGCGGCGACCATGCCCTGAGCAACTTTGCACAGCATATGCCTGGCTTGCTCAACTTTTTGGGGTTGTGAGGATGGGACAATCGAGCCCATGTTTACATTGTTTGAAGAAGCCGGAAAGTTCCTCGCTGGCCGCATCCTGTCTGCCACGGATGCGTCTTTGCAGGTTGAGCTGGACTCGGGCAAGCGCGTCAAGGTCAAGGCCGTCAACGCGCTGTTGAAATTTGAAAAGCCCGCACCTAGCGAGCTGCTGGCTAGAGCCCAGCCGCTGAGCCAGGAGATCGACCTGGACCTGGCCTGGGAATTCGCCAGTGACGAGGAGTTTGGCTTTGCCGACCTGGCGCGCGACTATTTCAGCGCCGATCCCAGCCAGGCCGCCAGCCTGGAGCAGCAAGCCGCCGCGCTCTTTCGCCTGTTTGAGTCGCCACATTACTTTCGCCGCGCCGGCAAGGGCCGCTTCAAAAAGGCGCCCGCCGACATCTTGCAACTGGCCCTGGCCGGGATCGAGAAGAAAAAGCAGCTCGCCGCGCAAATCACGGCCTGGGCCGAGGAACTTGCCCAAGGCCAGTGCCCTGCCCCCGTGCGCGAGCAGCTTTACAAAATCCTTTTCAAGCCCGACAAGAACAGCGCCGAATACAAGGCCGTGGTCGAGGCGGCACGCGCCACCCATTTGCAGCCGCTGGACTTGCTGCAAAAAGCAGGCGCCATCACCTCGGCCTACCAGTTCCACTGGAAGCGCTTTTTGTTCGAAAACTTTCCCAAGGGCACAGGCTTTCCCGCCGGCTTGCAAGCGCCGCAGGCCAAGGACGAACTGCCGCTGGCAGAGGTGCAAGCCTTTTCCATCGACGACTCCAGCACCACCGAAATTGACGATGCGCTGTCCGTCCAGGGCCTGGGCACGGGCACCGTCACACTGGGCATTCACATTGCCGCGCCAGGTCTGGCCGTGCAACCCGGTAACGCCATTGACCTGCTGGGCCGCGCCCGCCTGTCCACCGTCTACATGCCCGGCTACAAGCTGACCATGCTGCCCGACGAAGTGGTGCAGATCTACACCCTGCAAGAAGGCCGCAACTGCCCGGCGCTGTCGCTCTACGTCACCTTGGACGAAGCCACGCTGGCCGTGCAGTCCAGCGTCACAAGGCTTGAAAGCGTGCCGATTGCGGCCAACCTGCGGCACGACAAGCTGGACACGACGTTTACCGAAGCCTACTTTGAAGCAGGCCCGGCTTCGGCAGAAATCGAACCCGCCTGGGGCGCGGAACTTCGCTTCTTGCACCGCCTGGCGCGCCAGCTCAAAGCCGGCCGCGAAGTCGTGCGCGGCAAGCCTGAAAACTTCAACCGGCCTGACTACAACTTCAAGCTAGACAACCCCACAGGCGGCGAGCCGGCCGGCGACGAAGCGGTGAGCATCAGCGTGCGCCAGCGCGGCGCGCCGCTGGACTTGATCGTGGCCGAGGCCATGATTCTGGCCAACAGCACCTGGGGCGAGTGGCTTAATGAACACGGCGTGCCGGGCATTTACCGCAGCCAGGCCAGCATGGCGCCCGGCGTGAAAGTGCGCATGGGCACGCGTGCACAGCCGCACGCCGGCCTGGGCGTCAAAAGCTACGCCTGGTCCACGTCGCCGCTGCGCCGCTACGTGGACTTGGTCAATCAGTGGCAGATCATTGCCTGTGTGCGCCACGGCCGCACCGCCGCCTTGGCCGCGCCCTTCAAGCCCAAGGACACCGAGCTATTCGCCATCATCTCGGGCTTTGACGCGGCCTACAGCGCCTACAACGGTTTTCAGGCCGGCATCGAACGCTACTGGACGCTGAAGTATCTGCAGCAGCAAGGCATCACGGAACTCACAGCGTCGGCCTTCAAGGACAACCTGGTACGTGCTGACGAATTGCCGCTGGTGCTGGGGGCCGCCGGTGCGCAAGGCTTGCCACGCGGCGCCCGTGTGCGCGTGCGCATAGGCTCTATCGACGAGATCACGCTGGACGTGCATGGCACGGTGATTGAGCGGCTGGAC
Organism: Polaromonas sp.; assembly: GCA_040400945.1. GTDB lineage: Bacteria > Pseudomonadota > Gammaproteobacteria > Burkholderiales > Burkholderiaceae_C > Polaromonas. The sequence goes on from JBBAPG010000005.1 coordinate 91,492, forward strand.
ACTGCACCGGATGCAGCAGATGCAGGCCTGGCCGAGGACGATGCCGATTCGGAAGAATCCGAACTCGCCGCCGGCCCCATCTCGATTGCGGTGGACATGGACGAAGCACCGGAGTCGGCCGAGGCCGCCGAGGCCCCAGATGGCAAGGCCAAGGACGAAGCGGTGGCGCAGCCGGGCTGAACGCCTGCGCTGCTGACGCCCGCGTTGCAGCACGGTGAAGCTGATGAAGAGGCCCAGCAACTTGCACTTGGCACTCGGCCTGTCCCTGGGCTTGCATGCCGCCCTGCTGGGCCTTCGCATCGCCGACCCGGCACGCTTTGACAAGCTGTTCAGCGACAAGCCGCTGGAGGTCATCCTTGTGAAAAGCAGCTCGCCCGCCAAGCCGCTCAAGGCTCAGGCCATCGCCCAACACAACCTGGCCGGTGGCGGCGCCAGCGCAAAGGGCCGCGCCACCTCGCCCACCACGGCATCGGCCCTGAGCCAGGCCGGTGACAGCACTGAAGAAGTGCGGCGTCAGATCGCCAGCTTGCAGGCCCAGCAGGTGCAACTACTGACCCAGCTCAAACGCCAACTGGCAGCCTTGCCCACGCCCCTGCCCGAAGGCTCTACCGAGGCGATGCAGCCCGCGCAGGTGGCGCGTGAAGAAAAACGGCGCTTGCTGATGCGCACCCTGGCCGAGATCGAAGACCGCATCAACACCGAGAACCAACGTCCGCGCAAGCATTACGTGAGCCCCAGCACAGTGGCCCAGGCGCATGCGGCTTACTACGCCGCCCTGCGCCGGCGTATCGAGCAAGAAGGCACGCAGTCCTTTCCAACCTTGGCGGGCCAAAAGCTCTATGGCGAGCTCACCTTGATGCTGACCATTCACTTCGACGGCCGCATGCTGAGCGCAGAAGTCACGCAGAGCTCGGGCCAGCCTGCGCTGGACCGGCAGGCTCAGCACATTGCGCTACGATCCGCTCCGTTTGGCGCATTCACGCCTGCCATGCGCCGCCAAGGCGATGTGCATGTGCTGGTCTCGCGCTTTAAGTTTGCACGCGACGGCAGCGTGCAGGCTGCCGCCACGCCACCCTGAGCGCATCCCCCTGAAAACACCACAATCAGCGCACCCGAAAGCAAAATTCAATGGACCGCTATTTCGTTCTGGGCAACCCGATTGCGCACAGCAAATCACCCGAGATTCATGCGCGCTTTGCCCAGCTGACTGGTCAGGCCCTGAGTTACGAGCGCCAGCTGGTCGCCCTGGACGACCTGGCACCTACGCTGGCGCGCCTGCTCGCCAGCAACGCGAGGGGCTGCAACGTCACCGTGCCCTTCAAGTTTGAGGCCTTTGCCGCAGCGGCGGTGCGCACGGCCCGGGCAGAGCTGGCCCAAGCTGCCAACACCTTGTCATTTCAAAGCGGGCAAGTGCTGGCCGACAACACCGATGGCGCGGGTATCGTCCGCGACATCCAGGACAACGCAGGCGTGCTGCTGGCCGGCCGCGATGTGCTCTTGATAGGCGCAGGCGGTGCAGCGGCCGGTGTGCTGGCACCCTTGCTGCTGGCAGGCCCGCGCAGGCTGGTGGTGGCCAATCGCACGGCCGACAAAGCCCACGCGCTCGTGACACGGCATCAGGCCCATCCTGCACTGAAGGAAGCGCTGGCAACATGCGCGCTCGAAGGCGCAGCGCTCGACAAGATCAGCGGCCAGTTTGACGTGGTCATCAACGCCACCGCCAGCAGCCTGGGTGGCGCGGCCGTGCCGGTGTCGGCCGGTGTGCTGCGTCCCGGCGCCCTGGTCTACGACATGATGTACGGCCCGGCTGCTGTGCCGCTGCTGGCCTGGGCCGCTGCGCATGGCGCCGTAGGGCGGGACGGCCTGGGCATGCTCGTCGAGCAAGCGGCCGAAGCCTTTGCGGTGTGGCGCGGCGTGCGCCCACCGGCGGCCCAAGTGCTGCAGGAGATGCGGCAAATGCAGGCTGCTGCGTGAGCAAGGCAGGCGTGAGCAAGGCCAGCGCTCCAGGCGCCGGCCGAAGCCGCCTTTCAAAGCTGCTGAAGCCGCTGGCAAGCCTCCTGTTGCTGGCAGGTCTGGCCTTCTTGCTGCTGCAGCTTTATTTCGTGGGCCGCATTGCGCTCATGAATGTGCTGCCGCCCGAGTCCACGGCTTTTCAGCGCTCCGAGGTCTTGCGGGTGGTACGCAGCACAGGCGCACTGAAATGGCGGCAGGAATGGGTGCCTTATTCGCAGATCTCAACGCACTTAAAGCGTGCAGTGATCGCATCGGAAGACGCCAGCTTCACCGAGCATGATGGCGTGGACCTGGAAGCGCTTGAAAAGGCCTGGGAGAAAAATGCGGTGGCCGAGCAGCGCGCCCAAAAGCTGGCTGACAAGCAAGCCGCCCAGGCTGCTGCGCGCAAGCCCGCCAAGCTGGCGGCCAACGCCACAGCGCCAATCAATCCGCCCGCACGGCCGGTAGCCAAGCCGCCCAAGATCATTGGCGGCTCCACCATCACGCAGCAGCTGGCCAAGAACCTTTTTTTGTCGGGCGAGCGGACGCTGCTGCGCAAGGGTGAGGAGCTGGTGCTGACGCTGATGCTTGAGAGCCTTCTGAGCAAGCAGCGCATTCTGGAGATCTACCTCAACCATGTGGAGTGGGGTGAGGGCGTGTTTGGCGCCGAGGCCGCGGCGCAGCACTACTTTCGAAAAAGCGCGGCGCGCCTGAGCCCTTACGAAGCCGCCCGCTTGGCCGTGATGCTGCCGCGCCCACGCTACTTTGAAACCCGACCGAACTCCGACTACCTGGCCAGCCGGGCCAACACCATCATGGCCCGCATGGGCGGGGTGGATGTGCCTTGAGGCCCGCCATGTTGAGCCGTGTCGCGGCGAGCACCCTAAACTCGACCGCATGCGCATTCTCGGAATAGACCCAGGCCTGCAGACCGCTGGTTTCGGCGTGATCGACGTTGACGGCCCGGCCCTGACGTATGTGGCCAGCGGCACCATCAAAACCTCGCACATGGTCAAGGACGGCTTGCCGCTGCGCCTCAAAGTGCTGTTTGATGGCGTGCGTGAAGTCATGGCGCGCTACCAGCCCGACGCCGCGTCGGTGGAGATCGTCTTCGTCAACACCAACCCGCAAGCCACGCTGCTGCTGGGCCAAGCCCGCGGCGCCTGCGTGACGGCACTCGTTTCCGGCGATTTGAGCGTGAGCGAATACACCGCGCTGCAAATGAAAAAAGCCGTGGCCGGCTACGGCAAGGCCGGCAAGGCCGAGGTGCAGGAAATGGTGATGCGGCTCTTGCGCCTGCCGGGCCTGCCCGGCAAGGACGCGGCCGATGCGCTGGGCCTGGCCATCACGCATGCGCATGTGGGGCCGGCGATGGCGCGCATGGCAGCGGCGCAGGGCTTTGGTGCAGGTGGCCGGCTGGCGGGCAGTTACCGCGACGGGCGCAGCGTATAAAAGCGGATGCTCAAAGCGCTTACATCAGGCGCTGAACGATCAGCACAGAAAAGAATCCGAAGGCCGCAAACAGCGTCCACTTCAGGATCAAAAGTCCGAGTCTTTTGTAGCGTTGCTGGCCCGTTGCGGCAAAGTAGCCAAAGCAGCCCGCAGCGACCAGAAGCAGCAGCAAGATGAGCGTGCGAACGATGGCCATGGCCTTTGTAAGCTACCAGGCCGGTGCCAGCTGCGCCAGTCCCTTGGGCGCGTGCCGCACGTCGTCAAAACTCACCATCTCATAAGCCTCGGGCTGGGCCAGCAATTGGCGCAGCAATTTGTTGTTCAGCGCATGGCCTGAGCGGAAGGCGCTGTAGGCGGCCAGCAGGGGCTTGCCCAGCAAATACAAGTCGCCCATGGCGTCCAGGATCTTGTGCTTCACGAACTCGTCGTTGTAGCGCAGGCCGTCTGAATTGAGCACCTTGTAGTCGTCCATCACGATGGCGTTGTCCAGCCCGCCGCCCAGGGCCAGGCCGTTGGCGCGCATCATTTCCACGTCTTTGGTAAAGCCGAAAGTGCGGGCACGCGCAATGTCGCGCGTGTAGCTGCCGGTGCCCATGTCGAACTCGACGCACTGGCCGGTGGAATCAACAGCCGGGTGGTCAAAATCAATCTCAAAGCTGAGCTTGTAGCCCTGGTAAGGCACCAGACGCGCCCACTTGGCCTGCGCACCCTCGCCTTCGCGCACTTCCACAGGCGCAATCACGCGCACGAACTGCTTGGGCGCGTTCTGCAATTCAATGCCAGCAGACTGCAGCAAGAACACAAAGGACGCTGCCGAGCCATCCAGAATCGGCACTTCTTCTGCCGTGATGTCGATGTACAGGTTGTCAATGCCCAAGCCGGCGCAAGCCGACATCAGATGCTCCACCGTGAACACCTTGGCATTGCCATTGGAAACAGTCGAAGCCAGCCGCGTGTCCGTCACCGCCAAGGCAGAGATAGGAATGTCCACTGGCAGCGGCAAATCCACCCGCCTAAACACAATGCCCGTGCCCGGCGCAGCAGGCCGCAAAGTCAGCTCAACGCGCTGCCCGCTGTGCAAACCAACGCCCACGGCCTTGGTCAGGGATTTGAGGGTACGTTGAGCGAGCATGGACTGATTTTAAAGGCGCAGCCCTTCCGGCGGCAGATGAGGGGAAACAAACCTCCCACCAAGCACCCGCGTGGAACTGGCTCTGCCAGGCCACGGCGGGTGTCCCCCTGAGGGGGATGACGCCGAAGGCGACTCAGGGGGAGCTGATTAGTCAGCTTGCTTGCGCAGGAAAGCTGGAATCTCGAAGTCATCCATGCCACCCGAAGCCAAGGCATCCACCTTGGCTGCCGCTTGCGTGCGGTTGGTGCGCCATACGCTGGGCACATCCACGTTGCTGCCGTAGTCGGCTTGCGCGCGAGCCATCGGCTGTGCCGAGACGGACTGCTGGCCCAAGCCAGCCATCGCGCCCAAACCACCCATACTGCCACCGCCCATGTTGGACATATTGCCCACAGCCATGTTCAGCACAGGCAGGTTGTCAGTACCGGTACGCAGCACGGTCAACGGCGGCGCAGTGCGACGCGTGCCTTGGCGCGACAGACCGGTGGCCACCACCGTAACGCGGATCTCATCGCCAAGCGCGTCGTCATAGGCCGTGCCGTAAATCACGTGTGCGTCAGGCGAGGCGTAGGCGCGGATGGTGTTCATGGCCAGCTTGGATTCGCTCAGTTTGAGCGAGCCCTTGGCCGCCGAGATCAGCACCAGCACACCCTTGGCACCGGACAAATCAATGCCTTCGAGCAGCGGGCAAGCCACGGCTTGTTCAGCGGCGATCCGCGCGCGGTCCGGGCCGCTGGCGTTGGCCGTGCCCATCATGGCCTTGCCGGGCTCACCCATGACGGTGCGCACGTCTTCAAAGTCGACGTTCACGTGGCCAGGCACGTTGATGATCTCGGCAATGCCACCGACCGCGTTTTTCAACACGTCGTTGGCATGCGCAAAGGCTTCGTCTTGCGTGATGTCATCGCCCAGCACATCGAGCAGCTTTTCGTTGAGTACCACGATCAGCGAATCCACATTGGCTTCGAGCTCGGCCAGGCCGCTGTCGGCGTTGGTCATGCGGCGACCGCCTTCCCAGTCGAAAGGCTTGGTCACCACGCCCACCGTCAGGATGCCCATTTCCTTGGCCACCCGGGCAATGACAGGCGCTGCGCCCGTGCCCGTGCCGCCGCCCATGCCAGCCGTGATGAACAGCATGTGCGCGCCCTGAATGGCTTCGCGAATGTCGTCCACAGCGAGCTCGGCCGCGTCACGGCCTTTTTCTGGCTTGCTACCAGCGCCCAGGCCGCTGCCGCCCAGCTGGATGGTTTTGTGAGCCGTACCACGGCCGAGCGCTTGCGCGTCGGTGTTGGCACAGATGAATTCGACGCCCTGCACGCCGCTTTCGATCATGTGCTCGACCGCGTTGCCGCCGCCACCGCCCACGCCGATCACCTTGATCTGGGTGCCTTGGTTGAACTCTTCGATCTCAATCATTTCGATGCTCATGAGAGCCTCCTGTTTTTTCGCAGTTGCCTGAACTTGGGTTTTTGAATCTTTTATTTATCGGCGTCTGAAGACGCGAAGACACGTGATGGCGGGCTCATGAAGGCGGGTCCGCGCCGCCCGAATGGGTGGGGCATGAGGACGCGTGACGCAAATCGATTGAATGGTTCATCAGAAGTTCCCCACCAGCCAGTCTTTAACGCGGCCGAAAGCGTTGTGCACGCTGCCGGCTTTTTGCGCCACCTTGAAGCCGCGCATGCGGGCCAATCGGGCTTCTTCCAGGAGGCCCATCACGGTGGCCGCACGGGCCTGCGCCACCATGTCTGAAAGCGCGCTGTTGTAGCGCGGGATGCCGCGTCGCACCGGCTTCAAAAAGATGTCTTCGCCGAGCTCGACCATGCCCGGCATCATGGCGCTGCCGCCCGTGATGACGATGCCCGAGGACAGCACTTCTTCGTAGCCCGACTCGCGAATGACTTGCTGCACCAGCGAATAAATTTCTTCGATGCGCGGCTCGATCACGCCGGCCAGGGCCTGGCGGCTGAGCATGCGCGGGCCGCGGTCACCCAGGCCAGGCACTTCGACCTGATGCTCGGGGTCGGCCAGCAGTTGCTTGGCATAACCGTTTTCGACCTTGATGTCTTCAGCGTCCTTGGTGGGGGTGCGCAGCGCCATGGCGATGTCGCTGGTGATCAGGTCGCCGGCAATCGGAATGACGGCCGTGTGGCGGATCGCGCCGCCCGTGAAAATCGCCACATCGGTGGTGCCCGCGCCAATGTCCACGCAGGCCACGCCAAGTTCCTGCTCGTCTTGCGTCAGCACGGCCAGGCTGGACGCCAGCGGGTTGAGCATCAGCTGATCGACTTCGAGGCCGCAGCGGCGCACGCACTTGATGATGTTTTCCGCCGCACTTTGCGCGCCAGTCACGATGTGCACTTTGGCTTCAAGCCGGATGCCGCTCATGCCGATGGGCTCGCGCACGTCCTGGCCGTCGATCACAAACTCTTGGGGTTCCACCAGCAGCAGGCGCTGGTCGGTCGAGATGTTGATGGCCTTGGCGGTTTCGATCACCCGGGCCACGTCGGCCTGGCTGACTTCCTTGTCTTTCACCGCCACCATGCCACTGGAATTGATGCCGCGGATGTGGCTACCGGTGATGCCGGTGTAGACCCGCGAGATCTTGCAGTCGGCCATCAGCTCGGCTTCTTTGAGCGCCTGCTGGATGCTCTGCACCGTGGCGTCGATATTGACCACCACGCCGCGCTTGAGCCCGCTGCTGGCCGCAATGCCCAGACCGGCGAGTTTGAGCTCACCGTTCATCAGGATTTCAGCGACCACCACCATCACCTTGCTGGTGCCGATGTCGAGCCCGACGACGAGATCTTTGTATTCTTTGGCCATAGTCCTTAACCCCTATTTCTTGTCTTTTGTTTCTGCGCCCAGGGTCGTGACCCCGCGCAGCTTGATGGCGTAGCCGTTCGGATAACGCAGGTCAGCTGACTCAAGGTCGCGGCCAAAACGTGATGCGGTCTGGGTGAAGGTGGTGACCAGGCGCTGCACGCGCTCGGCAATTTCTGCAGGCGATCCCTGTCCCATCTCGATCACGGCGCCACCTTCCAGGTGGCCACGCCAGCTGCCACGCCCTGTCAATTCCAGATGCACGAGCGCGCTGTCGAGTTGCTCAAACATGGGTTCGACCGCGCGAAACGCTTGCAGCACCAAACCCGCCTGGCCTTGCGGCCCGGTCAGGAGCGGCAACTCGTCGGGCTCCACATCACCCTGGTTCACTTCAAACACTTCGCCGTAGCTGTTGACCAGGCGCGCATCGGCCTCATTGCCCCAAAAGGCCACGGCCACGTGTTCTTGCAGGCCCACGCGCAAGCGGTCCGGAAACTCGCGCCGCACCACAGCATGGCGCACCCAGGGCACGGCCTCGAAGGCGGTGCGGGCCTGAGCCAAATCCAAGGTGAAAAAGTTACCCTTGAGTCGCGGCGCCACATTGGCACGCAAGGTCACCGCGTTGTTGTGCATCAATTCCTTGTCCACGCGAATGCCCTTGAGCGTGAACACGCTCTGCTGCCCCAGCCACGCCAGCCCACCCGCCAAAGCCAGCAGCGCAAACGCAGCGATGAACACGCCAGAGGCGAGGTTCATCAGCCGCACGTCCAGCGGCAGCTCGGGCACAACGGCGGCGACGGGCATGCGTCTCACGCGGTGGCGTCCTTCGCTGTGGGGCTGCTTGTTGGGGCGTAGTCGAGCGCCGCGCTTTGCAGCAGTTGCAGGCACAGCGCCTCATAAGACAGGCTCGCGGCGCGCGCCGACATGGGCACCAGCGAATGGCCCGTCATGCCGGGCGAGGTGTTGATCTCCAGCAGGTAGGGCAAGCGGGTGCGCGCGTCGATCATCACGTCCGCGCGGGCCCAGCCGCGGCAGTTGAGGCTGCGGTAGGCGGCCAGCACCAGTTGCTGGATGGCCGCCTCTTCGCCTTCAGGCAAGCCGCAGGGCACCAGGTACTGCGTGCTGTCAGTGAAGTATTTGTTTTGATAGTCGTAATTGCCTTCAGGCGCAACGATGCGAATGACAGGCAACGCCCGCGCATCGGCGCCGCTGCCCAGCACCGGGCAAGTCACTTCGTCGCCGGCAATGAACTGCTCGCACAACACGTCTGCATCGAGTTGCGCAGCCTGGGCCACGGCCGCTGGCATTTGGCTGGCCTCGGTCACCTTGGTCAGGCCGATGGACGAGCCTTCGCGCGCAGGCTTGACGATGAGCGGCAGGCCTAGCTGCGTGGGGACGGCAGCCACATCGGCTTCGCTGAAGGCACCGCGGCGCAGCAAGACAGAAGCCGGTGTGCGCAGCCCAACGGCCTGCCAGATGCGCTTGGTCATCATCTTGTCGATGGCGATGCTGGACGCCATGACGCCCGAGCCGGTGTAGGGAATGCCCAGCAGTTCGAGCGCACCCTGCACCGTGCCGTCTTCGCCAAAGCGGCCGTGCAGCGCGATGAAGCAGCGGTCAAAGCCTTCGGTCTTGAGCGCGTCCAGCGAACGCTCGGCCGGGTCAAACGCATGCGCGTCCACGCCTTGCGCCTTGAGGGCGGCCAGCACGCCAGTGCCTGACATGATGGAAATTTCACGCTCTGCCGAGCGGCCACCCATCAGCACGGCGACTTTGCCGAGCGCTGCGGGCGTAGTCAATGCGGCCTGGCTCATGCGACCACCTTCAGCACGGGCGTGCTGCCCGCCTGGCACAAGTCCATCACCTTGCCGGGCACAGCGCCGATGGATCCGGCGCCCATGCACAGCACCACGTCGCCGGCCTTTGCGTTGTCCAGCACGGCTTGGGGCATGGCGTCGATGGCGTCCACAAACACCGGTTCGAGCTTGCCCGACACGCGCAGCGCGCGTGCCAGCGAGCGGCCGTCAGCGGCCACGATGGGCGCTTCGCCAGCGGCATAGACCTCGGCCAGGAGCACAGCGTCCGCTTGGCCAATGACCTTCACGAAATCCTCAAAGCAATCGCGGGTGCGGCTGTAGCGGTGCGGCTGAAAAGCCAGCACCAGACGCCGGCCAGGGAAGGCACCGCGCGCAGCGGCCAATGTTGCAGCCATCTCCACCGGGTGATGACCATAGTCGTCAATCACGGTGAAGCTGCCGCCACCTGCTGCCGCCGCTTCGCCATAGCGCTGGAAGCGCCGGCCCACGCCGCGGAAGTCAGCCAGTGCTTTTTGCACGGCGGCGTCGGGAATGTCCAGCTCGACCGCAACCGCAATCGCCGCCAGCGCGTTCAGCACGTTGTGCTCGCCCGGCAGGTTCAGCACCACAGCCATGTCAGGAAGCGTCACACCATTGCGGCGCTGCACCGTAAAGCGCATTTGCCCATCGGCATGCTCCAAATCGACCGCGCGCACTTGGGCTTCTTCGCCCAGGCCATAGGTCGTCACTGGGCAGGACACCTGCTCGCTGATCTCGCGCACGGCGGCGTTGTCCGAGCACAGGATCGCCGTGCCGTAAAAAGGCATGCGATGCAAAAAGTCCACGAAGGCGTCCTTGAGCTTGCCAAAGTCGTGGCCGTAAGTCTCCATGTGGTCGGCGTCGATGTTGGTAACGACCGCCATCACGGGCAGGAGGTTCAGGAAGGACGCGTCGGATTCATCGGCCTCGACCACGATGTAGTCGCCCGAACCGAGCTTGGCATTGGCACCCGCGCTGTTGAGCCGCCCGCCGATCACAAAGGTCGGGTCCAGCCCGCCTTCGGCCAAAACGCTGGCCACCAGACTGGTGGTCGTCGTCTTGCCATGCGTGCCGGCAATGGCGATGCCGCGCTTGAGGCGCATCAACTCAGCCAGCATCAAGGCGCGCGGTACCACCGGGATTTTCTTCTCGCGTGCGGCAATCACTTCGGGGTTGTCAGCGCGCACGGCCGTTGACGTCACGACCGCATCGACGGTGGCCAGGTTCTCGGCGGCGTGACCCACGAAGGTCTTGATACCCAGGTCACCGAGGCGGCGCAGGGTGGCGCTGTCAGACAGGTCTGAACCGGAAATCACATAGCCCAGGTTGTGCAGCACTTCGGCAATGCCCGACATGCCCGAGCCGCCCAGGCCAATAAAGTGAATGTTCTTGACGGCGTGCTTCATAGCATCAGTTCCTCGCAGGCGTCGGCCACCCGGGCCGCCGCGTTGACTTGTTTGAGTTGGTAAGCGGCCTTGGCGCGGGCCAAAAGGCCTTCGCGGTCCAGCGTTTGCAGCAGGCCTGCCAGACCTTCGGCCGTGAGGTCGGACTGGCGCAGCAACCAGCCACCGCCGGCGTCCACCAAGAAGCGGGCGTTGTGCGTCTGGTGGTCGTCCACCGCCGAGGGGAAAGGCACGAAGAGCGCAGCGGCGCCCACGGCGGCAAGCTCGGTCACGGTGCTGGCACCTGCACGGCAGATCACCATGTCCGCGTCGGCAAAGGCCTGGGCGGTGTCGTCGATAAAGGGGACGAGTTCAGCTTTGACGCCCGCTTGCGCGTAGTTGGCGCGCAGCGCGTCGATTTGCTTGGCGCCGCTTTGGTGAATCACCTGCGGACGGCTGGCTTCGCTCATGAGCGCCAAGGCCTGCGGCACGATGTCGTTGAGCGCACGGGCGCCCAGGCTGCCACCGACCACCAGGAGCTTGAGCGGCCCGCTGCGGCCGGCAAAGCGTTCGCTAGGCGCAGGCTGCTGCGTGAAGGCAGCGCGCAGCGGGTTGCCCACCCACTCGGCTTTTTTCAACACGTCCGGAAAGGCCGTGAACAGCTTGTCGGCAATGCCGGCGAGCACGCGGTTGGCCATGCCGGCCACCGAGTTTTGTTCGTGCAGCACCAGCTTGGCGCCCACCAGCACGCTCATCATGCCGCCCGGAAAGGTGATGTAGCCGCCCAGGCCCACCACCACGTCAGGCCGCAGGCGGCGCATGACTTGCAGGCTTTGCCAGAAAGCTTGCAAGAGCCGCAGCGGCAAAAATGCCAGCGTGAGCGCACCCTTGCCGCGCACGCCCGAAAAATCAACGGCCTCAAAGGCAAAGCCGCGGACAGGCACCAGCTGGCTTTCCATGCTCGCCTGGCCAGGCCGGCCCTTGCCGCCCAGCCAGTGCACTTGCCAGCCGCGCTCACGCAAGACTTCGGCCACGGCCAAGCCGGGGAAGATATGCCCACCCGTGCCGCCCGCCATGATGAGTGCGGTTCTTGAGGCGGTTTTCACAGCCGCCCTCCTCTCATCAACACCCGGTTTTCATAGTCGATGCGCAGCACCACGGCCAGTGCGATCAGGTTCATCAAGATGGCCGAGCCGCCATAGCTCATGAGTGGCAGCGTCAAGCCCTTGGTGGGCAGCGCGCCCAGGTTCACGCCCATGTTGATGAAGGCCTGAAAGCCCATCCAGATGCCCACGCCCTGCGCGACCAGGCCGGCAAAAAGCCGGTCCATCGCGATGGCCTGACGACCGATATGAATCAGCCGGCGCGTGAGCCACATGAAGAGACCCAGCACGACGAGCACGCCCAAGAGACCGAATTCCTCGCCAATCACGGCGAGCAAGAAGTCGGTGTGTGCCTCTGGAAGCCAGTGCAGCTTTTCAACGCTGCCACCCAGGCCCACGCCAAAAAATTCGCCACGCCCAAAAGCGATCAGCGAATGCGACAACTGGTAGCCCTTGCCCAGCGCATGCTTTTCGTCCCACGGGTCGAGGTAGGCAAAAATGCGCTCGCGGCGCCAGTCGCTCAGCGCGACCATCAGGCCAAAGGCGATCACCACCACGGTGGAGATGGCAAAGAACATGCGGGCATTCACGCCGCCCAAAAACAAAATGCCCATGGCAATCACGGAGATGACCATGAAGGCGCCCATGTCCGGCTCGGCCAGCAGCAGCACGCCGACGATGCCGACTGCCGCGCCCATGGGCAGCACGGCGCGAAAAAAGCGCTCTTTGACTTCCATCTTGCGCACCATGTAATTGGCGGCGTAAAGCAGCACCGCGAACTTGGCGAGCTCGGACGGCTGAAAGTTCATGAAGCCCAGCGAGATCCAGCGGCGTGCGCCGTTCACACCTTTGCCGATGAAGGGCAGCAGCACCAGGGCCAGCAGCACCAGCGAGGCGACAAAAAGATAGGGCGCCACCTTTTCCCAGGTGGCCAGTGGCACCTGAAAAGTAATGAAGGCCACGACCAGAGCCAGTCCCAGCGACATGAGGTGGCGGATCAGGAAATGGTTGTGCGCGTAGCGGGCGAACTTCGGGTTGTCCGGCATGGCAATCGAGGCGGAATACACCATGACCAAGCCCCAGATCAGCAGCGCACAGACCACGGCGAGCATGGCCTGGTCAAAACCCATGAGGCGCACTGGCAGGGACGATCCGCGGCCCCGGTCCAGGCCGGTGCGCACAGGCAGGGCATCACTGTCGGCGCTGCCATCGCGGCCAAACCAGTTCACAAGGCGCAGGCCCAGGCTCATACGAGTACCCCCGCGTCCAGCGCCAGCTCGCGCACGGCGTCGCAAAAGACCTGGCCGCGGTGGCCGTAGTTGTCGAACATGTCAAAGCTGGCGCAGGCGGGCGACATGAGCACGGCGTCACCGGGCTGGGCGCGGGCGGCTGCCATTTCAACGGCGTGTGGCAGGGTATCGGCGTCGAGCAGCGCCACGCCAGCGTCAAGCAAGGCCTCGCGGATCAGCGGGGCGTCACGGCCAATGAGGACAACGGCGCGCACGTGGCGCGACACGGGTTCGGCCAGCGGTGAGAAGTCCTGGCCTTTGCCTTCGCCGCCCAGGATCAGCACCAATTGGCGGGAGGCGCCCAGGCCTTTGAGCGCGGCCACCGTGGCGCCAACGTTGGTGCCTTTGCTGTCGTCGAAGTATTCAACGTCTTGCACCACGGCCACAGATTCAACGCGGTGCGGCTCACCGCGGTAGTCGCGCAGGCCGTGGAGCATGGGGGCAATATTGCAGCCAGCGGCTGCGCCCAAGGCGAGTGCGGCCAGGGCGTTGGTGGCGTTGTGCAGGCCCTTGATATGCAGGGCGTCCACGGGCATGAGGCGCTGGACGTAGAGGGGGATTTCTTCGCCTTTGCGGGGCTTGAAGGTTTCGTCCGCCTCGGCGGCGCGCACGAGCCAGGCCATGCCGTTGACGGTCTCAATCCCCCAGTCGCCAGGGCGCTCGGGGGTGCTGGTGGCAAAGCTTTGGTGGGCGCGCTGGACTTTGGGCTTGAAGGGGTTTTTGCCGGGGGCTTTGGTGGGCGCGGGGAGCATGGCCATGACGGCCGGGTCGTCACGATTTAAAAGCATGAGGCCGTGCTGGCCGAAGATGTTGGCTTTGGCCTGGGCGTAGGCGTCCATGTTGCCGTGCCAGTCGAGGTGGTCTTGGCTGAGGTTGAGGACGGTGGCTGCCGTGGGTTCGAAGTCTGTGACGCCTTCTAGTTGGAAGCTGGAGAGTTCCAGGACCCAGACTTCGGGGAGGGTTTCTGCGAACGTGATCGGCTGATTTTGTTGAGACGCCACAGTGGAGCCGGCTGGGCCGGCAGCCTCAGACGCAAGCTCAACATCGGCTGCCGGCCCAGCCGACTCCACTGCGGCTTGTGCTTGTTCTTGGGCGTCCAAACACTCGACCAGGGTGTCCAACAAGCTGGGGCCGATGTTGCCGCAGACGGCTACGCGTTTGCCTGCCCGCTGCACCAGTTGACCGGTGAGCGAGGTGACTGTCGTTTTGCCGTTGGTGCCGGTGATGGCCAGGACCTTGGGCTGGTAGCGTGGTGCTGGAATGGCAGGCGGGGGTGGAGCCGGCAAGCTGTCTTCGTCGTCGGCTTGCGTTGTGGCGATGATTTCTTCAACCGGCTCTGCTTCAACAGCATCCGTTGTTTCGGCTTGTTCAGCTTCAATCGTTTCTGCAGTTTCGGGCGCTTGAGCCGATTCGCTTACTTCAGCTGCCTCTTCCCCAAGCACCACTTCAGTCGCTGCCACATGCTCTGGCACTTCAGCCATTGCGACTACTTCCGTCTCAACTTCAGCGATCTCGCCCAACTCCCGCAGCGCCTGCATGAACAGCGTGACTTCATTGCCAACAGCAATGCCGCGCTCAGCCGCAGGTGTCAGCACGGGCGCCAATTCAGCGGGTGACAAGCCTGGGCTTTTCAGGATCAGGTCGTAGTGTTCGTCGCCAGCCAGCAGTGCGCCCAATTCGCCAGCAATAAAGCGAGCCTCGGGCACGGCTTCGCGCAACTTCGACAGATGGGGCGGTGCCTCGCGCGTGTCGGCCACCGTGACGGTGCTGCCGAAGCGGGCGCACCAGCGTGCCAGCGCCAGGCCGGAGATGCCCAGGCCCAGAACGAGTACGCGAAGACCAGCCAGGTTTTTCATCGCAGCTTCAAGGTCGACAGACCGACCAGACAGAGCAGCATGGTGATGATCCAGAAACGCACGACGACTTGCGTTTCTTTCCAGCCGCTTTTCTCGAAGTGGTGATGCAGCGGCGCCATCTTGAGGATGCGGCGGCCGGTGCCGAATTTCTTTTTGGTGTACTTGAAGTAGGTCACTTGAAGCATCACGGACAGCGCTTCGACCACGAAGATGCCGCCCATGATGGCGAGCACGATTTCCTGGCGCACGATGACGGCGATGGTGCCCAGGGCAGCGCCTAGCGCGAGCGCACCGACGTCGCCCATGAAGACCTGAGCCGGGTGGGTGTTGAACCACAGGAAGGCCAGGCCTGCACCCGCCAGGGCGGCGCAAAAGATCAGCAGCTCACCCGAGCCGGGGATGTAGGGGAAGAGCAGGTACTTGGAGAACACCGAGCTGCCGGTGACGTAGGCGAAGACGCCCAGCGCTGAGCCGACCATCACCACGGGCATGATGGCCAGGCCATCCAGGCCGTCGGTCAGGTTCACTGCATTGCTGGAACCGACGATGACAAGGTAAGTCAAGATCACAAAGCCGAACACGCCGAGCGGGTAGCTGACTTCTTTGATGAAGGGCAGCAAGAGGCCGGCCTTGGGCGGTAAGTTCACGTCAAAGCCAGACTTGACCCAGTTGATGAACAACTCGATCACGCGCAGGTTGGAGCTTTCGGAAATGCTGAACACCAGGTACAGCGCGGCCAGCAATCCGACGACCGATTGCCAGAAATATTTTTCGCGCGAACGCATGCCTTCAGGATCTTTGTTGACGACCTTTCGCCAGTCGTCGGCCCAGCCAATGGCGCCAAAGCCCAGGGTGACCAGCAGCACGATCCACACAAAGCGGTTGCTCAGATCTGCCCACAGCAGCGTGGAAATCGCAATCGACAACAGAATCAGCACGCCGCCCATGGTCGGCGTGCCGCTCTTGCTGATGTGCGTCTGCATGGCGTAGTCGCGGATGGGCTGACCGATCTTCAGCGAGATCAGGCGGCGGATCACGAAGGGGCCGGCAATCAGGCCGATCAGGAGCGCCGTCACGGCGGCCATCACGGCGCGCAGCGTGAGGTACTGGAACACGCGGAAGTAACCCAGCTCGGGCGAAAGGGTTTGCAGCCACTGGGCCAGGCTCAAGAACATGGGTTTTCCTTTTTGTCGGCGCTGGCGTTGGCCGCAAGCTGGGCGACAGCCTCCACCACACGCTCCATCTTCATGAAGCGCGAGCCCTTGACCAGCACGCTGGCCACGGCTGGCAGGGCCGCGGTCACGTCGGCCAGCAGCGGCTCGATGGCGGCGTGGTGCCGTGCGCCTGCAAATACTTGGGCGGCATGCTGCATGAGCACGCCGGTGCAAACGAGTTGATGAATGCCGCGCGATGCCGCGTACTGGCCGATTTCGGCATGAAATTCAGGGCCGCGGTCACCCACTTCGCCCATGTCGCCCAGCACCAAGAGGCGCGGGCCGGGCAACTCGGCCAGCACGTCGATGGCGGCGCGTACGGAGTCGGGGTTGGCGTTGTAGCTGTCGTCAATCAGCGTCAGCGGACAACCTGCGAAGTTCAGCAAGACCGCACGCGAACGGCCTTTGACGGGTGCGAAGGCTGCAAGGCCTTGGGCAATGGCGGCGAGCGGTACGCCTGCGGCGAGCGAGGCGGCCGTTGCGGCCAATGCGTTCTTGACGTTGTGACGCCCGGCCACGCCGAGGGTGAAAGCCAGCGGACCGACAGGTGTGCTCGCTTGCACGGCCCAGGCGCTGCCCGTCCAGGTGGCGCTGCCACTCACGCAATTAAGGTCGGCGGTGGCCGAGTCCATGGCAAACGTCATCACGCGGCGCGCGCCGGCCAACTCAAGCCACAGCGGCGTGTAATCGTCGTCAGCGGGGAACACGGCCACGCCATCAGCCGGCAAGGCTGCGATAGACGCGCCGTTTTCTCGCGCCACCGCCTCGACGGTGGCCATGAATTCCAGATGCTCGCGCTGCGCGTTGTTGACCAGCGCCACCGTGGGCTTGGCGATGGCGCACAGCTCGGCGATCTCGCCGGGATGGTTCATTCCCAGCTCGACCACGCCGACTGCATGGCTTGCGCGCAGGCGCAGCAAGGTCAGTGGCACGCCGATGTCGTTGTTGAAATTGCCTTCAGTCGCAAAAGCGGCCTCGCCTTTGAAGGCGCGCAGTATTGACGCGATCATTTGCGTGACCGTGGTCTTGCCGTTGCTGCCCGTTACGGCCACCAGCGGCGGGCTGAACTGTGCGCGCCAAGCCGCGGCCAACTGGCCCAAGGCAGCCTTGGTGTCCGCGACTTGCAGGCCGGGCATTTCGGCTTCTGCCAAACCGTGGCTGGCCAGCGCCGCCACGGCGCCTGCAGCGCTCGCTTGCGGCAAGAAGTCATGCGCATCAAAGCGCTCGCCTTTCAGGGCCACGAACAAGTCGCCCGCCTTCAGGCTCCGCGTGTCGGTGTGCACGCGCTCAAACTGCAGGGCGCCCTCACCCTTCAGCTGGGCACCAGGCAGCATGGCCAGAGCGTCTTGCAAGCGCATCATGCGGCGGCTCCTTGCGTTGCTTGGCTGTACGCAGCCAGCGCAGCTTCGGCCTGCAAGCGATCCGAAAACGGTCGCTTGACGCCTTTGATTTCCTGGTAATCCTCATGGCCCTTGCCGGCGATCAGCACCACGTCTTGCGGGGAAGCCGACGTGATGGCCTGGGCAATGGCCAGGGCGCGGTCGGCTTGCTGGCGGGCATCGCTGCCTGCAGGCAATCCTGCGGCCATGTCAGCCAGGATGGCAGCGGGCTCTTCGCTGCGCGGGTTGTCGCTGGTCAGGATCAAGCGGTCGGCCTGGTGCGCAGCGGCTTGTGCCATCAAGGGGCGCTTGGCAACATCGCGGTCGCCGCCGCAGCCGAAAACGCAGCACAGCGCACCGCCCCGGCTTAGGGCCAGCGGCTTGAGCGCGCCCAGCACTTTGTCCAGGGCGTCCGGCGTGTGGGCGTAGTCAATCACCACCAGCGGCTTGCCGGGCTGGGCCAGCGATTCCATGCGGCCAGGTACTGGCGTGAGCTGGGCGCATGCGCTTGCGGCAGCGGCCAGGGGCAAGCCCAGGCTGCGCAAGGTGCCGATGACGCCGAGCAGATTGAGCACGTTGTACTGGCCGACGATGGGCGCTGTGACTTGCACCGATGCACCGCCTGCTTCAACCACGGTGAAGCGCATCAGGTCAGCGCCGTGCTGCATGCCCTGCGCCATCAGCCGGGCCGGGCCATCGCAAGACACCGTCCACAAGGCCAGCGCCTCACCTCGGCTTTGTAAGCCTTCAGCCAGCGCCACACCTTTGGCATCGTCGATGTTGATCACCGCAGCCTTCAAGCCGGGCCAGTCAAACAGCGCCGCCTTGGCTTGCCAATACGCCTCCATAGACCCGTGATAGTCCAGATGGTCTTGGGTGAAGTTGGTGAAGACGGCGGTGTGCACGGCGCTGGCGTCCAGCCGGTGCTCGGCCAGGCCAATTGACGACGCTTCAATGGCGCAGGCTTTGAAGCCTTGTTCCACCAAGCGGCGCAGCTGCTGCTGCAACAAAACGGGGTCGGGCGTGGTCAGGCCGCTGTGCACCATCGCGCCGGGCTCGCCAATGCCCAGGGTGCCCACCAGGGCGCAGCGCTGGCCCAACTGACTCAGGGCTTGCGCCAGCCACCAGGCGGTCGAGGTCTTGCCGTTGGTGCCGGTCACGGCCAGCAAAGCCAGTTGCGCGCTAGGCGTTTCAAAGTACGCGGCAGCCACGGGCGCGGCGGCTTGGCGCAAGCCCGTGTAGGTCGCCACGCGGATCGGGTCCAGATCAAAAGCACTCACGCCTTCAGCCTCCACCAGGCACACTGAAGCGCCCGCAGCCAGCGCGGCGGCCACATGGCTGCGCGCATCTGTGGCGGCACCGGGCCAGGCCAGGAACGCATCACCCGGCTGCACTTGCCGGCTGTCGCTGCGCAGTGTGCCAAGCGTGTGATGGCGCAGCCACTGGGCTGCGGCTTGCGGGTTGGCAAAGGTCTGGTGGAGCGCGCTCAAAACGACTCCTCCACGTGCTGGGTGACGATTTGCGGCTTGACGGCCATGTCCGGTTTCAAGCCCATCATGCGCAGCGTTTGCTGCACGGTGTCGCTGAAAACGGGGGCGGCCACGTCACCACCGAAATATTTGCCAGCGCTCGGCTCGTCGATCATCACGGCCACCACAATGCGCGGCGGCTCGATGGGCGCGATGCCCACAAAAAAGCCGCGGTACTTCTTGTCAGCGTAGCCCTTGCCTTCTTGCTTGTGGGCTGTGCCGGTCTTGCCACCCACTGAATAGCCGACCGTCTGGGCCTTGGGCGCTGTGCCTTCAGGCCCCGCGACCAGGTTCAGCATGTGGCGCACGGCCAGTGCATTTTTTTCGCTGATGACGCGGGTGCCAGCCACACGGTTGCCGTCCTGGAGTTTCATCAGGCTGGGCGGCACGACCTCGCCGCCGCGCGCAAACAGCGTGTAGGCCGAAGCCAGCTGGAACAAGGACGTCGACAGGCCGTAGCCGTAGCTCATGGTCGCCTGTTCAATAGGCCGCCATGTTTTGTAGGGACGCAGGCGCCCACTCACAGCACCAGGAAAGGGCAACTGAGGCTTTTGCCCAAAGCCGACTTCGGTGTAAATCTCCCACATCTCGCGTGGCTGCATCTGCATCGCCATCTTGACGGTGCCGACGTTGCTGGACTTCTGGATCACTTGTTCAACGCTCAGCAGGCCCAGCTGGTGCGAGTCCGTGATCGTCGAGCCGCCAACGACGATGCGGCCTGGCGCCGTCTGGATCATGGTGCTGGGTTGGACCAGACCTTTTTCAAGCGCCAAACCGACGATGAAAGGCTTCATGGTCGAGCCTGGCTCGAAGGTATCGGTGAGTGCGCGGTTGCGAAGCTGCTCGCCGCTGAGGTTCTTGCGCTTGTCAGGCACATAGCTGGGGTAATTGGCCAAGGCCAGCACTTCACCGGTCACGGCGTCAAGCACGACCACGCTGCCGGCCTTGGCCTTGTTGGCCTGGACGGCATCGCGCAACTTTTGATAGGCGAAATACTGCACCTTCGAGTCAATGGACAACTGCAAGTCCGCGCCATCGACCGGCGGCATTTGTTCACGCACGTCTTCAACCACGCGGCCCAAGCGGTCCTTGATCACGCGGCGCGAGCCGGCATGGCCGCCCAAGCTTTTGTCAAAGGCCAGCTCCATACCTTCCTGGCCATGGTTTTCCACATTGGTGAATCCGACCACGTGCGCAGTCGCCTCGCCGTCGGGGTACTGACGCTTGTATTCCTTGCGCTGGTAAATGCCTTTGATGTTCAGTGCCGTGATCTGCTGGGCGACGGGCTCGTCGACTTGGCGTTTGAGCCAGACAAAGCTCTTGTCTTCGTCGGCCAGCTTCTTGTCCAGATCAGCTTTGGGTATGTCCAGCAAGCGAGCAAGTTCCAGCCGCTGCGCAGGCGTGGCGTCCACATCCTCCGGAATCGCCCAGATGCTGGGGGCCGGCACGCTGGTGGCCAGAATCACGCCATTGCGGTCCAGAATTCGGCCCCGGCTGGCCGGCAATTCCAGTGTGCGGGTGAAGCGCACTTCACCTTGCTGCTTGAAAAACGCGTTGTCATAAATCTGGATGTACGCCGCGCGGACCGCCAGCACGGCGAAGCCGATCGCAATGGCGGCCACGATGAACTTGCTGCGCCAGACTGGCGTCTTGCTGGCCAGGAGCGGACTGGCGCTGTAACGCACGCTGCGGCTCATGGCTTGCTACCCACCGCGGTGGCTGCCTGGCTGCTTCCATTGCTCACGTACTGCGTGATGGATGGCGTCGCCTGTCGCATCTGCAACTTGTCTTTGGCCAGGCGCTCGACGCGCTGTGGCGTGGCCTGGGCGCGCTTTTCAGCCAGCAGGGCTTCGTGGTCCACCTCCAGCTTGTGCGCCTGGGCACCGGCTTTTTCCAGCTCGACAAAAAGGCGCCGCGACTCGTACTGCGTGTGCACCAAAAAGAGCGCGCTGAACAGCGCAGCCGCACTCAGCAGCACATTCACGCGTGTCATGCTGCCACCTCGGTGCGCTCGGCCACGCGCATGACAGCGCTGCGCGAACGCGGGTTGCCTTCAATTTCTTCAGCGCTGGGCTTGACGCGACCCAAAGCGTTCAGCCTCATGGCCTTGGGTGCGGCAAAAGGCGCCCGGCGGTCAAACACCTCGCGCGAGTGCTCGGCGATGAATTGCTTGACGATGCGGTCTTCGAGCGAGTGAAAACTGATCACCACCAGACGTCCTTGCGGTTGCAGTACTTTCAGCGCCGCGCTCAGCGCCTGTTGCAGCTCTTCAAGCTCGGCGTTGATGAAAATCCGAAAAGCTTGAAATGTGCGCGTTGCAGGGTCCTTGCCCGGCTCGCGGGTTTTGACGGCGCCAGCCACGACCTCGGCCAGTTCTGCGGTGCTTCCAAGCGGGCCCCGCTCCTGGCGCCGACGATCAATCGCCTTTGCAATCTGCCCAGCAAACCGTTCTTCGCCATAGTCACGAATGACCTCCGTCATGTGTTCGATGGAAGCATCGGCCAGCCACTCGGCCACGCTCTGGCCACGGGTGGTGTCCATGCGCATGTCGAGAGGGCCGTTGCCCCGAAATGAAAAGCCCCGCGCCGCGTTGTCGATCTGCGGGGAACTCACGCCCAGGTCCATCAAGATGCCGGCCGCGCTGGCAGCAGGCATGTCGTTCAGGTGGCTGAAGCCCTCGTGGCGAATGGCAAAGCGCGCGTCGTTCAGCGTGGCCGCCTCGGCAATCGCGTCCAGGTCTTTGTCGAAGGCCGTCAAGCGGCCCCGGGCGGACAGCTGCGACAAGATCAGGCGCGAGTGGCCACCCCGACCAAAGGTCGCGTCGATGTAATGCCCGTCCGGGTTGATCTGCAGTGCCTCGACTGCTTCGTTCAACAAGACGGTGCGGTGTGTCCATGTGTCTTGCACCGTCATCTTTCAGAACGAAAAGTCCTTGAAGACATCGGGCATCTCGCCCTTCATCTGCTCGGCCTCCTGGGCCGCGTAGGTGCTGGCGTCCCACAGCTCGAAGTGGCCGCCCATGCCGAGCAGCACCGTTTCCTTCGTGATGCCGGCAGCCACGCGCAATTCGGGCGAGATGAGCACACGACCCGTGGCGTCGAGTTCGACGTCCATGGCGTTGCCCAGAAAAATCCGCTTCCACCACTGCGCCTGCATGGGCAATGACGCGATGCGTTCGCGGAATTTTTCCCACTCATTGCGCGGAAAAATCATCAAGCAGCCGTGCGGGTGCTTGGTCATGGTGAGCTGACCTGCTGCGGTGGCGACGAGCACGTCACGGTGCCGGGTCGGCACTGAAAGCCGCCCCTTGGCATCGAGAACAATGGATGAAGCCCCTTGAAACACGCTGGTCAGACCTTTGAAAACACTTTTCACCACAAAACTGCACTTTTCCCCACTTTATCAGGAATCGTCCAGCAAGCAAGCACTTAATCACAAAAATTTCAATGAAATCAAGCACTTAGAGCGGTTTTCCAAATCATTGGAAACATAAAAGCGTTCAAAATTAAGCACTTAGCGAAGTCTCTGAAAGTGCTTTCTCAGGGACGACACTGAAAGGAAGAATCTGAGCAGATGCGCGGGTCGCAAGGCCCGTTGTCAGATTCCGGCGCGCTGCGCTGTAGGCGCGGAGCCTCCACTCACAGCATTGGCAAGCAGGATAGCCCGGATGAAGGCCCATCACCGGCAAGGTGTGCGAACAGAAAGTGAGAGCTGCAAGCAGATGCAGTCTTCGAACGAAAAACGCCCCGATCAACGAGGCGTTTCGGGGTGCCGCCACCGACAGGTGAGGCGGGGAGAGCCCGGCAGCCGATTTGCGGTAGCCGCCATGAGGCAGCCGGGCTCTCCCCGCCTCACCGCCCCGCCCTCAGCAAGGGGCAAAGGGCAAACGGCAAGGACAAGAAGGATCAATCCCCAAACATCTTCTGCTTGAGCTCACGACGCTGCTGCGCCTCGAGCGACAAGCTGGCCGTGGGGCGCGCGATCAGACGGCCCACGCCAATCGGCTCGCCCGTCTCGTCGCAGTAACCATAGTCACCTGCGTCAATGCGCGCGATCGACTGCTCGATCTTTTTGAGCAATTTGCGCTCGCGGTCACGCGTGCGCAACTCCAGCGCGTGCTCTTCCTCGATGGTCGCGCGGTCGGCCGGGTCTGGCACCACCACGGTGTCCTCACGCAGGTGCTCGGTGGTCTCACCGGCGCTGGCGTGAATCTCTTGCTTGAGCAAAGACAGCTTGTGGCGGAAGAACGCCAGCTGCTTTTCATTCATGTATTCAGCGTCAGGCATGGCCTTGACTTCTTCGTCAGTCAATTCGTTGGCCTCCTTCGTTTTCCAGTTGTTGGCCAGCTTCGGGTCCTTGCGCGCAGCCACGTGGGGTGCTGGCGAAATCACGCGGTCTGCGATCGTCGAATAGCTGGCCTTGGCGGCGTCAGGCGAATGGGTGGGCACCATGGGTGCAGGCGGCGGCGACGCGGCCGCAGTGCGGGCCGAACTACGGCGGCCAGGTTTGAGTGGAGGTGGGGTCAGCATGGTTTGAGAAACGGTTGGTGCGGCGGGCTGAGGCGCGGGCGCCATGGGCTTGACGGTGGCAGCAGAAGCGGCCGCCGAGACAGCAGATGGGGCGCCGGCCACGGCTTTAGGCGGCTGCTTTGCAGACGCCGGCCGGGTGGACGGAGACACTGCCTTGACCGCCACAGGAGCGGCTTTGGCAGCAGGAGCGGATGGCGTCAGGGGACGCGCTTTCGCCGCTGGTTTGGAAGTGGGTTTTGCAGCGGCGGAATGAGGGACGGCCTTGGGCTGGGGCTTGGTAGCCGGCTTGCTGGCCGCTTTAAGCGGAGCTTTCGAGGCGACCTTTGAGGCCGCCTTGACTGGAGATTTGCTGGCGGACTTGGTCGACTTGGCGACGGGTTTGGTTACCGCCTTGGCGGTCTTGACAACCTTGGCGGCCACCTTCGCAACCTTGGCCAAGGGCTTGGCAACTGGTTTGGCTTTGACTGCGGCTTTCGCCGAGGTCTTGGCCGAAGCTTTCACAGGCGCTTTCACGGGCGCTTTCACGGGCGCTTTTGCGGGCGACTTTATGGGCGCCTTCACGGGCGACCTGACAGCGGATTTGACAGCGGCCTTGGCCGATTTGGCGGCAGGCGCGAGCTTGGCCCCGGCCTTGGCGGGCGTCTTGTTCTTCTTGGCGGGGGATTTCACTGCTTGTCTCCTCTGGGCTTGGGCCTGTGGATGAACCCCGGTCGCCGAGGCGCCCGGATGCGAGGCCGGTCGGTCCGAAGAAGCCACTTTGGGCCTTTTGATGGACACGCCGCCTTGATCGGCGCGCGATTTTAGCGGCGCGTCCACCGGTCCTCCGGGCAGCCATCCAAATCGTTGCAAAAATGAAACAAACATTCGGCCTCCAGCCTTCTATCGCCAATCTCTACAAAATCAGTACGCAAGCTCGAATTTGGCGCAGAGACTAACTCAATCCGGCCTCAAACCAGGCACTGCTCCAGCCCTTGCATAAAAATATCCTTGGGCAGGTCAATTCCGATGAACACCATCTTGCTGACCCGAGCCTCGCCTTCGGCCCAGGCAGGGCCCAGGTCGCTGCCCATCAATTGGTGCACGCCCTGGAAGATCACCTTGCGCTCGGTGCCTTCCATGTTCAGCACGCCCTTGTAGCGCAGCATGCGCGGGCCATAGATATTGACCACCGCGCCCAGAAAGTCTTCAAGCTTCGCCGGGCTGAAAGCTTTGTCAGCGCGGAACACAAAGCTTTTGACGTCATCGTCATGGTGGTGATGGTGGCCATGGCCGCCATTGACGGCGTCTTTATCGCCGCCAGTGCCCTCATGCGCATGCGACGGGTGGTCGCAATGCTCACCGTGGACGTGATCATGGCCATGCGCATGGTCGTGCCCGTGCGCGTCTTCTTTCAGGAAGTCCGGGTCGATGTCCAGTTTGGCGTTGAGGTTGAAGCCGCGTAAATCAAAGACCTGGGCCAGGGGTACTTCGCCAAAATGTACGGCGCGCTGCGGGGCGCGCGGGTTCATGTGCTTGAGGCGGTGCATCAGGGCCTCGACCTCATCGGCCGCCACAAGGTCGGCCTTGCTGATGAAGATCTGGTCCGCAAAGCCAACCTGGCGCCGAGCTTCCTGGCGCTCGTTCAGTTGCACGGCCGCGTGCTTGGCGTCCACAAGCGTCAAGATGGAGTCCAGCAGGTATTGCTCGGCGATTTCCTCGTCCATGAAGAAGGTCTGCGCCACGGGACCAGGGTCGGCCAGGCCCGTGGTTTCGATCACGACGCGGTCAAAGTCCAGCAGGCCCTTGCGTTTTTTAGCGGCCAGCTCTTGCAGGGTTTCGCGCAAGTCTTCACGGATCGAGCAGCAGATGCAGCCATTGCTCATCTGGATGATGTTTTCCTTCTGGGTGTCGTTCACCAGAATTTCGTTGTCGATGTTTTCCTCGCCGAACTCGTTTTCGATCACGGCGATCTTCTGGCCGTGGGCTTCGGTCAGCACGCGCTTGAGCAAGGTGGTTTTGCCTGAGCCAAGAAAGCCGGTGAGGATGGTGACTGGAATCAAGCTCATGAATGCCTAAATTGAATGCTTAAGAACGAAGAATGGCGAGAGGAGGAAAACGGGCGAGCCGGGAGTTTAGCGGCGCGGGCGTGGGCCGGTGCCGCGCCCTGTTTCAAGGCTTTCTGACCAGCACCAGTCCCTTGAGGTACTCGCCCTCGGGGAAAGTCACCGTCATCGGGTGGTCGGGCGCGCCGCCCAGACGCTCACTGATGAATGCGTCCACGCCCGCATCCGTGCCGGCCGAGGCCACGATCTTGTGGAACAAGTCGGCGCTGATGCCACCCGAGCACGAGTAGGTAAAGAGTGTGCCGCCGGGCTCAAGAAGGGACAGGGCCAGCCGGTTAATGTCTTTGTAGGCGCGCGCCGCACGTTCGGCATGGGCGGCCGTGGGCGCGAATTTCGGCGGGTCGAGCACGATGGCGTCAAAGGTACGGCCTACGGCAATGTAGCGGCGCAGCATGGCGTTCACGTCGGCATCGATCATCTCGGTGCGAGCCGCGTCAAAACCATTGAGCGCGACGTTGGCGCTGGCTTTGGCCAGGGCCGGGCCGGACGAATCAATCGACGTGACGTGCGCCGCGCCACCAGCGAGTGCCGCCACCGTGAAACCACCGGTGTAGCAATAGCAATTGAGCACGCGCTGGAACTGCCGGCGCTTGGCGTGCTGCGCAAACTTGTGGCGGCTGTCGCGTTGGTCGAGATAAAACCCAGTCTTGTGGCCCTCGGCGATGTTCAGACCCAGTTGCCAGTCGTGTTCGCGAATCACGATCTCGATGCCTGGGTCTTCACCCTCTTCACCCTCTTCACCCTTTTCTGGCGCGCCAGCCAGCCAGCCGGTGGCTTCGGGCAAGCCTTCCAGGCCGCGCACGCTGGCGTCAGAGCGCTCGTACAGCCGGGTCAAGCCGGTGTGTGTCAGCAAGGCCTGCACGATCACGCTCTTCCAGCGCTCGGTGCCGCAGCTGGTGAACTGCGCCACCAGCGTGTCGGCGTAGCGGTCCACGATCAAGCCGGGCAGGCCGTCGGATTCGCCATGCACCAGGCGAATGCCATTGCTTTGGATGTCGAACAGGCTGCGGGCCTTGAGGGCGGCGGCAATGCGCGCCGAGAAAAACGCGGCGTCAATGCGCTGGGCCTCATCAAAGCTCCAGACGCGGGCGCGGATCTTGGAGGCAGGGCTGAAAGCGGCCCAGCCCAAAAAGCGGCCTTCATGGCTTTCGACCTTGACGGTTTCGCCAGCGTCACCGCCGCCTTTGGCGATGGCGCCGTCGAAAATCCAGGGGTGGCGGCGCAGCAGCGAGCGTTCTTTGCCTTCGCGGAGTCGAATTGATTTCATGGCCGCTATTGTCGCGGCCACTGCCCATCACTTGGCTTTTCGAGCTTGAATGGCGGCGGGCTCGGTATTGGGCCAGGCGGCAGACGCAGGCTCGCTAGTTGCCAGAGCGCGGGGATGCGCCGCGTCATAAACCTTGGCCAGGTGCTGAAAGTCCAGCCGCGTGTAGACCTGCGTGGTGGTGATGCTGGCGTGGCCCAGCAGCTCTTGCACGGCACGCAAGTCGCCGCTGGACTGCAGCACGTGGCTGGCAAATGAATGGCGCAGCATGTGCGGATGCACCGGCGTGGCCAGCCCCGCTTGCAATGAGCGCTGCTTGAGCCGCACGCGCAGGTGCTGCGGCGTGAGGCGCGTGCCGCGTGCGCTGATGAAGAGCGCGTTGGGATCCACAGCGCCCGCTTGCGCATGAGGGGCTGTGCTGGTGGCTTCAGCGCTCGGGCCTGCATCGCCCGTGCTCAACCACTCACTGCGCACTGCCAGCCAATGCCGCAGCGCCGCGAGCGCCTTGCTACCCACGGGCACGCTGCGCCACTTACGGCCCTTGCCCATCACCTGGGCTTCGCCAGCGTCCAGATCGATCCAGCCGCGTGCGGCGGCGCTGGCTTGCGCGTCCAGGCCCACGATCTCGCCAATGCGCAGGCCGCAGCCATAGAGCAATTCAGTCAGGCATTCGTCGCGCGCCTGCAGGCCGGGGTGGTGTTCGGTGTCCTCGGTTGAAAAATTGGCCAATTGCACCGCTTCGTCCACGCTCAGCGCCTTGGGCAGTGGCTTGGCCGCCTTGGGTGCGCGCAGGTCTTGCACCGGGTTGCTGCTGACCAGGCCTTCGCGCCCCAGCCAGTGATAAAAACCGCGCCAGCCCGACAAGATGAGCGCAATGCCCCGCCCGCTGCGCCCGCGCCCATGCATCTGTGCCACCCAGCGGCGCATGTGCACCGGCGTCACGCCAACGAGCGAGACATTGGCTTCAAGCGCCGCCGCCTCCAGCTTGGCCAGGTCCAGCGTGTAAAGCGCCAGCGTGCGCTCGGCCAGGCGCTTTTCATAACGCGCATGGTCGAGGTAGCGCAGGACCAGTGGGTCGGGGACTTGAGGCATCGAACGATTGTCTGGCTTATGACTGATCACTGCAATGAAATGCAAGACCCCCAAGACTTATTAAAGGTCCAGATCGTTGGACACTTGGCTCTGGCGAGGTCAATTTATTGGGGGTACACTAATTCAATGGAGCTCGAGTTCGATCCGGACAAGCGAAACAAGACTTTATTGGAGCGTGGCCTGGACTTTGCCCGCGCCCAAGAGGTTTTTGAAGGCGTTCACCTCACGGGTCAAGACATTCGAGTGGTGTACGAAGAAGACCGATTCATCACGGTGGGCTGGCTGGAAGCCCGATTGGTCGTTTTGGTCTGGACTCCCCGCGGCGCGGTGCGCCGCATCATCAGCATGAGGAAAGCCAATGAGCGCGAAAAAGAACTCTTTGCCCGTAGCCTTGAGCGACCCGGATGACGCACCCGAGTTGACGGCTGCATTTTTCAGATCGGCCGATCTTTACGAAGGAACCCGGCTCAAGGCACGCGGCCGCCCCAAAGCAGCAACCACCAAAGAACCCGTCAAGTTGCGTTTGGATGCCGACGTGTTGGCCGCCCTGCGCGCCAGCGGCGACGGCTGGCAAACGCGCATCAATGACACCTTGCGCGCGGCTTTGAGCCTGGCAGGGCGGGTTTGAGGCCCGGGTCAGACACCCGCTTGCAGCACTGGCGTGACTGGCCGCACCCGCGCCAACGCCGCGCTGGCCAGCTCGCCGATGCGCTGCAAGAAGTCTGTGCCCATGGCGCTTGAAAAGCGGTCTGCGTCGGCCGAAGCCAGCACCAGGAGGCCGAAGGCTTGTGGCGATGCGCCCGGGCGCAAGGAGATGAAGGCGACCGAGCGCGCCGAGGCTGGGTCGGGCAACCAGGCCAGGGCTTCACGGCCGGCGCCTGCGGGCAAGCCGGCCACCAGACCGCAGTAGGGCAAGGCCAGGTCGCTGACGGCTTGCTGCACGGCTTCGCTGGCGCCTTGGGCAAAGGCCGCGTTCACGAAGGCGGGGGCAACGTCCCAGACCTTGATGGCCGCTTGCGGCACCAAGAACTGCGCTTGCAATTCTGAGGCGATGGCAGTGGGCAAGTCTTCGGCTGCGGTGGTCAGCAGCAGCTTGCGCGTCCAGGCTTGCATCTTGTTGGCAATGGCCACATTTTCCTGGCCGTTGCGGATCATCTCAACTAAACGCAGCTCCAGGCCCTTGATCTTGTCGCGCAGCATGCCGGCTTGGCGTTCAGCCAGGCTGACGGCCCGCCCGCCGTGGCCGCTGGACAGCTGAACCGTGGCCAGCAACTCGGCGTGGCGCTCAAAAAAGTCGGGCGTGTTGGCCAGGAAGTTGGCGATGTCGTCTTCAGTGATGGGGTGCTGGGTCGGGTGCAGGGGGTTCATGTGATTTTTCTAGAAGTCGTTGTTCGTGCAAGGGTGTTATTCAAAGCGCAGGCAGTTCAATCTCGCCCTCAAACACCCGCGTGGCCGGACCGCGCAAGATGACGGGCGCGTCCAGCTTGTCATGGCCTGGCCATTCAATCGTGAGCAGGCCGCCGTGGGTGTGCACGTCGACCACGGCGTCTAGCAGGCCCAGCCGAATGCCAGCCACCACAGCGGCGCAAGCGCCGGTGCCGCAAGCCAGGGTTTCGCCAGCACCGCGCTCGTACACGCGCAGCTTGACCTCGCGGCGCGACAGCACTTGCATGAAGCCAGCATTCACACGCCGCGCAAAGCGGGCATGGCCTTCAATCTGAGGGCCCCACTCGGCAATCGGCGCGGTATCCACGTTGTCCACCAACTGCACGGCATGCGGATTGCCCATGGAAAGCACAGCGCTAAGCAGCGTAGTGCGCTCGCCTTGGGATTGCACATCAAGCGGCCACGTTGCCCAGCCCTGCACCATGCGGGGCTCAAGCCCGGCGGCGTCAAAAGGCAGCGCGCTCAACTCAAAATCAGGCGCGCCCATGTCCACACTCACGCGGCCATCAGCGGCGAGGTTCAGGTCCAGCACGCGGTTGAGAGTCTGCACGCGCACGGTGCTGGCCTGGCTCAGGCCGGTGTCATGCACGTAGCGCACAAAGCAGCGCGCGCCGTTGCCGCAATGCTCGACCTCGTTGCCGTCGGCGTTGTGAATGGCATAGGCAAAGTCGATGCCCTGGCTGCCCGCAGGCGCAGGCCGCACGCTCAATATCTGGTCGGCACCCACGCCAAAGTGGCGGTCGGCCAAAAAGCGGTACTGGGCAGCGCTTAAATCAAGCTGGCCACGGGTCTCGTCGAGCACGACAAAGTCGTTGCCCGCGCCCTGCATCTTGGTGAATCGAATTCGCATGCCGGCATTATCGGCCGGGCTTGCGGGCAAATGCCCCACGCCGGCCAATCAAGCGCCAGCCTTCGAGGCTTCAGGCCTCCGGAGAAACGCCCAGCGCCACCAAAAAGCGCGCCACCATGTTGTAAGTGGCAATCGCGCTGGTCAGCTCGACCAAGGCCGTGTTGTCAAAGTGCTGGCGCAGGCCGTCAAAGACCGCGTCACTCACCTTGACGTCCAGCGTCATTTGCGCGGCGTACTGCACCACCAGCTGCTCCACTGGCCCCAACGCCGGATGCGCGGCAGATACGCGGGCGTCTTGCTTGACCAACTGGTTCAAGGCATCCAGCTCGGCCTGGCTACCGCCGGCGGCCAAAAAGTCAGGCGCGTGATGGTGGTATTCATACTGCGCGCCTGTCAGCAGCGCCACGGTGCAAATGCCCAGCTCGCGCAGGCGGCGGCTGGTGGGCAAACCCGTGCGCACCGCGCCCAGGTACACGTTCCAGGCGCGGGCCAGTGGCTCGCTCCACAGCAAGGCTTTGTCCAGGTTGATCAGCGTGCCGCCGCGGCGCGCGAGGATGGCGCTCACCAAATCCTCGGGCTGCGGCTTGAGCGCTGGCGTCCAGTCAGGAATGCGCATGCTGTCAGTCAGCCTTGATGTTGTTGTCCTTGACCACCTTGGCCCAGGTGTCGATCTGGCGGTCAATGAAAATCCGGGTGCTGTCTGGCGTGCTGTCGGTGATGCTGATGCCCTGGGCGCCGAGCTTTTGCGCGATGTCGGGGTTCTTCAGCGCTTTGTTCACTTCCTCGTTCATGCGCTTGATGATCTCGGGCGGCGTCTTGGCCGGGGCAATGATGGCCCACCAGGCGGGCGCGTCAAAGCCGGCAAAGCCGCTCTCGGCCACGGTCGGTACGTTGGGCAGTTCGGGCGAGCGTTTGCTGGTGGTCACGGCCAGCGGGCGCATGCGGCCGCTGTCAATGTGCGGCTTGGTCACGAACACGGAGCCGATGGACAAAGGGACATGGCCGGCCACGGCGTCGGTCATGAGCGGACCACCGCCTTTGTAAGGCACGTGCTGCCAGTCGATGTTGCCGTTCTTGCTCAGGAGCGCCATGGCCAAGTGGCCGAGGCTGCCCGAGCCGATGCTGCCGTAGTTGACGTTTTTCTTGGCCTTGGCGGCCGCCACCACGTCGTTGAAGCTCTTGTATTCAGAGGCATTGAAGGTGGCCAACACCATCGCCGAAGTGCCGATGAGCGCGATCGACGCCAGGTCGCGGCGGGTGTCAAAGCTCATGCCGGGGATCAGGCTGGGGTTCACGCCGTGCGTGTCAAACACCACGCCGAAGGTGTAGCCGTCGGCCGGGGCCGCAGCCACTGCCGCCGTACCGATGGAGCCCGAGGCGCCGCCCTTGTTTTCGACAATGATGTTCTGGCCGAGTTGCTGGGAAAGCGGCTGCGCCAGGATGCGTGCCACCTGGTCTACCGAGCCACCGGGCGGGAAGACGGCGATGAATTTGATGGGCTTGTTGGGCCAGGCTTGGGCCAGGGCCGAGGTAGCGGCGCTGCCCAGGCAGAAGGCGGCCAGCAGCGCTGGCGCGCTGCGCTTGAAGAGTTGCTTGAAAGATGGCATGAGCTGTCTCCTCTTTTGTCGTGTTCTGAACAGACTTCAGTATCAGTTCTACCCCAGTGCAATCACCTGCGGAAATTACGTAGCGGCTCTTGCGTAGTGGCGCTTGCTTTGCGGCCCGCGCAAGCGCGTCCGCGCTTCGCGCAAAATCAGGCCATGGCCCGTACTTCCCAACTGCTCCACCCCGCGCGCAGCCCCGCGCCTCTTTTGTCTGCCGCCACCGTCTTGCTGCTGCGCGACACGCCGGGCGGCATTGAAGTGCTGATGACGCGGCGCTCGGCCACGGCCAGCTTTGCGCCCGGTGCCTATGTGTTTCCTGGCGGCGGCATTGAGGCGGCTGACGCCCAGGCGCACGGCCAGTCCACGCGCCGCAGCGCGCAAAGCGATTTACACCTGACGCAAGCGATTGCCACCATTCGCGAGAGCTTTGAAGAACTGGGTGTGCTGCTGGCCCGGCATGCCGACGGCAGCTTTGTCACTACCGAAGTCGTGGCCGCACTGGACCGCAAGGCGCCCTTTGCCGCGCAATGCCAAGAGCGCGGTTTGATGCTGGCCGGTGCCGATGTTTTTGTGCTGGCGCATTGGGTGACCGACCGCGATTTGCCCAAGCGCTTTGATGTGCCTTTTTTGGTGGCGCGCATGCCCGAGGGGCAAACGCCCGTGGCCGATGAAGCTGAGCAGTTCGAGCCCTGCTGGGTCAAGCCGGCCGACGCCCTGGCGCGGCACGCTGCAGGCGGGTTTTTTATGCTGTTCCCAACGGTGCGCACGCTGGAGCGTTTGCAGCAGTACGCCGACGTGGAAAGTGTGCTGGCCGCCTGCGCCGTGACGGACGAGCCGCTGTGGACGTCTTGCCCGCGCGCGGGCTTGCTGGGTGGGCGCACGGAGCGCTTGATGGAGCATGAACCCGCCTTTGGCGAACTGGAGTTCGTCTGCCCCGACGGGCAGATCGTGCACGCGCTCGACTGGCAGTTTGAGCAACCAGTGCCACTTTTGAAAAACGTGATGCGCCTGACCGCGCCCAACCCGGGCGTGATGACAGGGCCAGGCACCAACAGCTATCTGGTCGGCGACCCCGACACAGGCTATATCGCGATTGACCCCGGCCCGGCTGATGCCGAGCACATTGAGCGCCTGTGGCGCGCAGCGGGCGGCGACATTCGTTTCATCGTCTGCACCCACTCGCACCCGGACCATTCACCCGGCGCCCTGCCCTTGCAGGCACTGTGCAAAACGCGACCGCCTATCCTCGGCTTGCCATCGGCCGACACCGCCCGCGCGGCCAGCGCCTTCACGCCCGACCGCGCGCTGCAAGACGGCGAGAAGCTGGTACTGCAAGCGGTGCAAGCGGTGCAAGCGGAAGAAGTGACTCACACCCTGCAAGTGATGCACACGCCCGGCCACGCGGCCAACCACCTGTGTCTGCTGCTGCTCGAAGACGGTCTGCTGTTCAGCGGCGACCACATCTTGAACGGCAGCACCACCGTGGTGGACCCGCCCGATGGCGACATGAATGATTACCTGGCCTCGCTGGACAAGCTGAGCGCTGCTTGCAGCGCGTATGGCCTCACGCACATTGCGCCGGCCCACGGCTATGTGCTGGGCGAGGCGCGTAGCGCGATTGCCAAGCTCAAGGCGCACCGGCTGGCGCGCGAAGCCAAGGTGCTCAAAGCGATGCAGGCGCTGCCCCAGGGCAGCATGGACGACTGGGTAGCCCTGGCCTATGACGATGTGGATGCGCGCATCTGGCCGGTGGCCAAGCGCTCGTTGCTCGCGCACGTGCAGCGCATTACGGCCATGACCTGAGAGGCTCAGCCCTTCAGGCGGTCAATAAGACAGGCGCTCACACCAAGCGTTCGAGCTTTTTAAAGCGCCACACCAGCTTGTAGTAGGCCGTCTGCAAGCAGAGCATGACGGCGTAGGCCATAGGAAAGCCCATCCAGATGCCGTCCAAGCCGAAGCGAATGTCCAGGGCGTATGCGACGGGCAACTGCACCAGCAAAATGCAAGCCACGGAAATGGCCACCGGCACCAAGACCACGCCGCTGGCGCGCATGATGCCGCCCACCACCGCCTGAAAGCCAAACAGCAACATGCTCCAGAGCATGATGTGCAGCAGGTGTTCAGCCTGCAAGCGCACGTCTTCTTGCGTGATGAAAAGGCCCAGCAGCCAATGCGACAGGGCATAGCCCAGAAGCACCAGACCGCCCGTGATGCACAGATTGAGCCAAAGACCGGTGCGCAAAATCGCGACCACCCTCTCGTGCTTGCCTGCGCCAATGGCTTGCGCACCCAGGATGGACGCGGTGATCGCAATCGACAGCGCCGGGAATTGCACGTAGTTGACGACCTGAGTAACCGCACCATAAGCGGCTGTGGCCTTGGACCCGTGGCCATTGACCAGCGACAAGACGATCAGCTCGGACACCGAAATCACCACCATCTGCAAGCCGGTCGGCAGGCCAATGCGCATGACCTTGCCAAGAATCGCCCCGTCCAGGCGCAAAGCCTTGAGCAGCACCCTGTCAGGCGCCAGCACGCTGCCCTTGTGGCTCAGTCGCCAGACCAAAAAGCCCAGCGACGCAACCTGGGAGATCAGGCCCGCCAGCGCCGCGCTTTGAATGCCCATGGGCGCAAAGCCCAGCCACCCTTTAATGAACGCGGGCGTCAGCAACAGGCCCAAGCCAGTGGACAAGAACAGGGCCAGCAGCGGCGTCACGGTGTCGCTCACACCGCGCAACAGCTGGGTGTACAAAATCACCACCATCATGAGCGGCATCAGCAGCATCATGAAGCGCGCATAGGCCGTGGCATCGTCCAGCACATCGGCGGGCGTGCCCAGCAGCTGCAAGGCTTCGCGCGCAAACACACTGCCCAGCAAGGCCGCAACGATGCCCATCAAGGCGCCCAGAGCCAGCGCGGAACCCGCAATCGCCTTGACCTTGGCCGGCTCGCGCGCGCCCCAGGCCTGGCCAATCAAGACCGACGCGCCCGCGCCTATGCCAATCACCAGCGAGATAAAGAAAAACAAGACCGGGAACATGCCCGACACCGCTGCCAGCGCATGTGTGCCCAGCATCTGCCCGATGTAAATGCCATTGAGCGTGCCTGACAGGCCCTGCAGCAAGTTGGACAGCACCATGGGCGCCAGGAACGCCAGATAAATACGCCAGAGGCTGGAATTTGACGCGAAAGGCTGAGCCATGAATGAGCTTGATAAGGCGTTGAAATGCCAAGGGAAATAAGTGTGAAGCGCACCGATAAGCCGGATTCTGTGCACCACCTGCTCTTGCGAGCCTGCGGCGTGACCGCCATTAATCTGGGCCGGGGGTCGCCCACCCGGCTCAATGCTACCTACCCGTCAACCATTCCTGCGGACCACAGAATGAAACAGCTGTGGCGAACCACAGCGCCTCGGGCTGACCTACTTGGTATTGCTGCGCGTAGAGATTGCCCGTTTCACCCGGACTGAACCGGCTCGTCTCTGTTGCTCTGATCCTCACCTTGCGGTGGAGAGGTGTTACCTCCTACGCTGTCCTGTGCAGTCCGGACGTTCCTCCAGTGCCTGGTTTCCCAGATTGCACCAGCGGCGGTCTGGCGCGCTTCACGGGCTCCATTATCCGCGTCTTAAAATCAATGCTTCACCTTGGCCCGAAAAACGGGCCCACAGAAAGTTACTGCCATGCTGCGACTCACCGAGCTCAAGCTCCCGCTGGACCATGCTGAAGATGCATTGCCCGCACTTATTGTCCAAACGCTGGGCATCGAGCCTTCCAAGCTCATCAGCCACCACATCCACAAGCGCAGCTACGACGCCCGCAAGCAAAAGCTGCTGCTGGTCTACATCGCGCATGTGACGCTGGCCAGCGACGCGCTGGAAGCTGCGCTGCTCCAAAAGTTTGCCGGCCATCCACACATCAGCCGCGCGCCTGACCTGGCTTATTACCCCCCCGCGCAATCTGACCCCGCCAGCCCCGCGCTGCGGCCCGTGGTCATTGGCTTTGGGCCCTGCGGCATTTTTGCGGCGTTGCTGCTGGCGCAAATGGGATTCAAGCCCATCGTGCTGGAGCGCGGCAAAAAAGTGCGTGAACGCACCAAAGACACCTGGGGCCTGTGGCGCAAGCGCGTGCTGCATGCTGAATCCAACGTGCAGTTTGGCGAAGGCGGCGCCGGCACGTTTTCAGACGGCAAGCTGTGGAGCCAGATCAAAGACCCCCGCCACTTGGGTCGCAAGGTGATGACCGAGTTCGTCAAGGCCGGCGCGCCTGAAGAAATCTTGCTGGTCAGCAAGCCGCACATCGGCACCTTCAAGCTGGTCAAGGTGGTCGAGCACATGCGCGAGCAGATTGAAGCGATGGGCGGCGAGATTCGTTTTCAGCAGCGCGTGAGCGATATCGAGATTGAAGACGGCGCCGCCGGTAAACACATTCGTGGCCTGACGGTAGAAAACCTGGAAGACGGCAGCAGCTACACCGTGCGCACCGACCACGTGGTGCTGGCCCCCGGCCACAGTGCGCGCGACACCTTTGCCATGCTGCACAAGCGCGGCGTGTACATGGAAGCCAAGCCCTTTTCCATCGGCTTTCGCATCGAGCATCCGCAGGGGCTGATTGACCGCGCGCGCCTGGGCCAGCACGCCGGCCACCCCCTCTTGGGCGCGGCTGACTACAAGCTGGTGCATCACGCCGCCAACGGCCGCAGCGTTTACAGCTTTTGCATGTGCCCGGGCGGCACGGTGGTGGCGGCAACGTCTGAGCCGGGGCGCGTAGTGACCAACGGCATGAGCCAGTATTCGCGCAATGAGCGCAACGCGAATGCGGGCATCGTGGTCGGCATCGCGCCGCCAGATTACTTGGGGCCTGAAGACGAGCAGCCGGCGCAGGGCCAGCCGGTGCATCCCTTGGCCGGCATTGCGTTTCAGCGGCGCTTGGAGTCCAACGCGTACGTGCTGGGCGGCAGCAGCTACGAAGCACCTGGCCAGTTAGTCGGCGACTTTCTGGCGTCGCGGCCTTCAACTGCTTTGGGCAGCGTGGAGCCGTCGTACAAGCCGGGCGTCCATTTGACGGACTTGGCGGCAGCCCTGCCGGAGTACGCCATCACGGCCATGCGCGAAGCCTTGCCGGCCTTTGGCAAGAAGATCAAAGGCTTTGACATGCACGACGCGGTTTTAACGGGTGTGGAGACACGCACCTCGTCGCCGCTGCGCATCACGCGAGGCGACGATTTTCAGAGCCTGAACGTGAAGGGCCTGTTCCCGGCGGGTGAAGGCGCGAGCTACGCGGGCGGCATTTTGTCGGCCGGGGTGGATGGGATTGAGGTGGCTGAGGCTGTTGCCTTGAGCATTCGCGGTGGCTGCTGAATTCGGGAGCGGGTTCGGATTCGGATGCGGGTATGGCCGCTTGCTTTGCTTCGGGCTGGGCGGTGAGGCGGGGATAGCCCGGCGGGCTCATGGCGGGGTACCGCAAATCCCCCGCCGGCCTATCCCCGCCTCACCTTACGGTGGCGGGAACCTC
Source organism: Polaromonas sp. (assembly GCA_040400945.1). Lineage (GTDB taxonomy): Bacteria > Pseudomonadota > Gammaproteobacteria > Burkholderiales > Burkholderiaceae_C > Polaromonas. The sequence continues at coordinate 128,875 of JBBAPG010000005.1, forward strand.
CTCACTTCGCTTGGAGGGGCGCGGGATCGGATTGCGGTTACCGCGCCAGCTGTCAACGGCGCCTAAGCGGAGCCACCGGAGCCCGCTTCCAGGCCAAGCCAACCAAGGCCGCCCCCGAACCCGAATTCCAGCGCCCACAAAAAAGCCGCCCCGTAAGGCGGCTTTCAAACAACGCAGAACCGAATCAGACCTGACCAGGCTGCGCGCTCTGCAGCACCGCAATGCGCTGCTCGATCGGCGGGTGCGTACTGAACAGCGAACCGATGCCGCCAGCAATACCCATGGCCTGCTGCGCCTTGGGCAGCTCGCCAGGCACCATGCCGCCCAGGCGTGCCAGCGCGTTGATCATGGGCTGCTTGCGACCCATCAGCTGCGCGGCACCGGCGTCGGCGCGGAACTCGCGTTGACGGGAAAACCAGGCCACCACGATGGCAGCGGCAAAGCCCAGGACGATGTCCAGCACGATGGTGCTCACGTAGTAACCAATGCCGGGGCCCGAGTTGTTGTCGCTGCCGCGGCGCAAAAAGCTGTCCACCGCGTAACCGATCACCCGGCTCAGGAACACCACAAAGGTGTTCATCACGCCCTGGATCAAAGTCATGGTCACCATGTCGCCATTGGCGATGTGCGCGATTTCGTGGCCGATCACGGCCTCGATTTCCTCGCGCGTCATGCCCTGCAGCAAGCCGGTCGACACCGCGACCAGCGCAGAGTTCTTGAAAGCACCCGTGGCAAAGGCGTTGGGCTCGCCTTCAAAAATGCCAACTTCGGGCATGCCGATTTCGGCTTTGTCGGCAAAGCGGCGAACGGTCTCCACGATCCAGGCTTCGTCGGCGTTGCTCGGCTCGTTGATGACGCGCACGCCCGAGCTCCACTTGGCCACGGGCTTACTGATGAGCAGCGAAATGATGGCGCCACCAAAGCCGATCACGGCGGCGTAGCCCAGCAGCATGCCCAGATTCAAGCCCTGTGGCGTGAGGTAGCGGTTCACGCCCAGCAGGCTGGCGACGATGCCCAGCACCACCACCACGGCCAGGTTGGTCATCACGAACAAGAAAATACGCTTCATGGTTTTGTTCTCTTTCTATGCGGTCAGTTTGTCGAGAAGTCAGTAATTGGGGGCAGGCCGAACCATATCAAGCCGCCAAAAACCACACAACCGTCATTGTCCGGCTGGCGCCGGTCGGAAAACGCCGGGGTCCTCGTAAAACCCCGCATGTTCATTGGCTTCCCACCAGCCCGGCACGCCCAGCACCTGCAGCGGCACAAAAGGCTTGGTCGCCAGCAACTCGGCACTGAGCTGGCCTGCGGCCCAGGCGTCTAACTCAGCCAACGATCCAGCCGGGGCCGGGCCACCAAAGACATGCGCCGTGATGGCCTTGCGGGGATTCACCAGCTTTTCAAGCAAGGCGTGGCCGAAAAGCACCAGCCGCGCTTCGGCCCACAGCGGGCGCAAGTCCACAAACAGCCGCTGCCACTGGCGGGCGGCCAGAGCCTCCCACAGTGGAGCGGGAGCACTCAAAAAAGCCGCGTTTTCGTCAAACACCGTCAGCGCATCGCGCACCGGCCCGCGCAACGGCTGCACACCAGCCTCGGCAATCTGCTCGGCTTGCAAGGCGTTCAAGCGGCGCTTGGTTTGCGGAAACTGCAGCCAGCACAAACCATTGAACAGGTCGTGCAGGTTGTCGCGCGTAGGGACTTGGCGGTTCTTGAAGATGAAGGCCTCATAGGCCTCGCCTTCTGGCAGAGCGGACTGGCTGACAAAGCGCGGGTACTCAGGAAAATTCGCAGCAGGTCGGGCAGCCTGCAGCTGATTCAGTGCGGCAGCCACTGGCTGATCGGCGGCATCGAGCAAGGCGGGCGCAAACTCGCGCCAGGGAGACAACCAAGGCCGCGTCCAGTCAATGGACTCGGCCAGGGCTTGGGTGCCAGTGCTCAAGCTGGGACGAACTGCCAGGCCAGCGATTCGCCCGAGCGCAGCGGCTTGAGCTCAGCGCCACCGAAGGTGTAGCTTTCAGGCGGCGTCCAGGATTTCTTTTCCAGCGTGATCTGCCCGCTGTTACGCGGCAAGCCATAAAAGTCGGCGCCATTGAAACTGGCAAAGGCTTCCAGTTGGCTAAGCGCGCCGGCCTGGTCAAAAGCCTCGGCATACAGCTCCATCGCGGCGTGCGCCGTGTAGCACCCGGCGCAGCCGCTGGCGTGCTCCTTCAGATGCGCCGGGTGCGGCGCGCTGTCAGTGCCCAAGAAAAAGCGTGCGTTGCCGCCTGTGGCTGCGGCCACCAGTGCTTGGCGGTGCGTCTCGCGCTTGAGCACCGGCAGGCAGTAGTAATGCGGGCGAATGCCACCGGTGAAGATGGCGTTGCGGTTGTAGAGCAAGTGGTGCGCCGTGATGGTCGCGCCCGTGAAGCGGTCAGCCGCCTCCACATACTGCGCGGCCTCCTTGGTCGTGATGTGCTCAAAGACGATTTTCAGTTCGGGGAAATCACGGCGCAACGGAATCAATTGCTGGTCGATGAACACCGCCTCACGGTCAAAGAGGTCGATGTCTGGGCTGGTCACCTCGCCATGCACCAGCAGCAGCAAACCTTCTTTTTGCATGGCTTCCAGCGTCTTGTAAGTCTTCTTCAAGTCCGTCACGCCCGCGTCGCTGTTGGTCGTGGCGCCGGCCGGGTACAACTTGGCGGCGACCACTCCGGCATCCTTGGCGCGCTTGATTTCATCAGGCGGCAAGTTGTCGGTCAGGTACAGCGTCATCAAAGGCTCGAACTGCACGCCCGCAGGCACAGCGGCCTGAATACGCTGGCGATAAGCGACAGCCTGCGCAGCCGTGGTCACGGGCGGCCGCAGGTTGGGCATGATGATGGCGCGCCCAAACTGCGCGGCCGTGTGCGGCACCACAGTGGACAGCGCGTCGCCGTCGCGCACGTGCAGGTGCCAGTCGTCGGGGCGGGTGATGGTGAGGCGGGTGCCCTGGCGGGCGGAGGCAGCTGTGGAAGCCGGGGCGGAGGCAGTTGCGGTATTCATGGCAGGCATTGTCCCAAAATCAAACCGCCGCCTCCGTCATCGGGACTTGCAGATACAGAGCCCCGTCGTCCCGGGTCAAGCCCGAGGTGGCGGGCGAGGCGAGGACCTGACCAATTCTGTAATTCCTTAGACTAGTAATCCAAGCACTCACCCCCCTGTCCGGATGAACCAGCGAGGTTTTAAGTCATGGTCAAGCACATAGAACGTGAGGAATGCAGTCAGTGCGACGGTAGCGGAGACTGCAGTTACTGCGATGGCGACGGTGAAATTCGACACGCAGGCGAATGGGTAAATAGAAAGTGCAGCAGTTGCAGTGGCTCAGGTAAATGCCCTGGCTGCGGCGGTAGCGGTTTTGAGACCGAGCCGGACGAATACAACCCGTGGACCGATTAAAAAAATGGTGCTGCCCGTTAATGCGCCAATATCTTGTTCAAAAACTCTTTGGTCCGCGGCTGCCGCTTCTCAGGCTCGCTAAAAAACGCGTCCTTGCTGCAGTCTTCCAGCATCCGCCCGCCAACGTCCATAAAGATCACGCGGCTGCCGACTTTTTTGGCAAAGCCCATTTCGTGCGTGACCACCATCATGGTCATGCCGTCCAGGGCCAGGCCCATCATGCAGTCCAGCACTTCGCCGACCATTTCCGGGTCCAGCGCTGAGGTGGGTTCGTCAAACAGCATGGCAATCGGGTCCATGCTGAGCGCGCGGGCAATGGCCACGCGTTGCTGCTGGCCGCCTGAGAGCTGACCGGGAAATTTGTCTTTGTGGGCCATCAGGCCCACGCGGTCAAGGTACTTGAGACCGTGGGCTTTGGCGTCTGTGTCGTTGCGACCCAGCACCTTGCTTTGCGCCAGCGTCAGGTTCTCGGTCACGCTCAGGTGCGGGAACAATTCAAAGTTCTGGAACACCATGCCGACGCGGCTGCGCAGCTTGGGCAGGTCGGTCTTGGGGTCGTGCACGGCTTGGCCGTCCACATAAATCTCGCCTTTTTGAAACGGCTCCAGCGCGTTGATGGTCTTGATCAAGGTGGACTTGCCAGAGCCAGACGGCCCGCAGACCACCACGACTTCGCCCTTGGCAATGCGTGTGCTGCAGTCGTTGAGCACCTGCACGGGGCCATACCATTTGGAAACGTTTTTGAGTTCGATCATGTGGAGGCTTTCGTCGCTTTGGGTAGTGTGCGTTTGTTTGGAGTCTGAGATTTGGCAGCCGCAGTCTCGGCCTGACTTTGCAGGTAGTTCCACAGGGTTTGCGCCAAGGTCTTGGGTGCTTTTCCCGCTTTTTCGCTGGGCTTTTCGCGGTAGAGGCGCACTTCCATCAGCATGTCAAAACCGCTGCCGGCGCTCATCAATTTTTTGGCCCGTACTTCGCGCCGCACGGCGCTGGCCGGCAAAAAGGCAATGCCGTGGCCTTCAAGCGCCATGGCTTTCAATCCCTCGGCCATGTCGGTCTCGTACACACGGTCCAGGTGCACGGCGGTGGCTGATTGCTTTAGCAGGAGTTCAACCACGCGCCCCAGATAAGCGCCCGGTGCGTAGCCCAGGTAGGGCAGCGCCTGCGCCTGCGTACCGGGCAAGGTGTAAAGCGGCGCACCGCTGGCGGCGGGCTTGACGTAGGGGGCCAACAACTCTTCGCCCAACACCAGCATTTCGTAGCGGTCAGCGTCCAGCTGAAAGGGTTGCGAAGCATGGTGGTAGGCGATCAGCAGGTCGCAACTGCCTTCGACCAGACGCAGCACGGCGTCATGCACATTGAGGGCAATCAGGCGGCTTTTGAGCGGGCCAAAGCTTTCACGCAGGCTGCTGACCCAGGCCGGGAAAAACGTGAAGGCCAGCGTGTGCGGCACGGCGAACTCCACCACGTCTTGCCCGGCGGCCGTGTGGCCGCGCAGCATGGCGCGCGTGGACTGCAGGCCTTGCAGCATTTCAAGAGACTGCGCGTACAGCGTCTCACCGGCAGGCGTGAGCCGCGTGGGGTAAGAGCTGCGGTCCACCAGGTCGGTGCCAGCCCAGGCTTCGAGCGCCTGAATGCGCCGCGAAAACGCGGGTTGCGTGACATGTCGCAGCTGCGCGGAGCGGCTGAAGCTGCGCGTTTCAGCCAAGCTGACGAAGTCTTCTAACCATTTGGTTTCCATGGCTGGGATTATTGAGTCATTCGCCGCTGATTCTTACCGCCTACGGCAAAACAGCGCTGGCCTGACCCTGGTCATTCATCGACCAAACAACACAACTTTTTAATTTGGTCGCAACTTTTTAATAAAGTTGTTTCGTTTAGTCGTAAAATTCCCGCATGAAGCGCTACCTGGATGACCGTGTGCGGGCCGACCTGGCTAAAAAAATGGTGTTCCTGACCGGCCCGCGCCAGGTCGGTAAAACCACGCTCAGCCGCCAGCTCATCGCACAGCAAGGCGGGCAATACCTCAACTACGACGTGCCCGCCGACCGCGCCATCGTTCTGCACCAACGCTGGAACCCACAGGCACCCCTGCTGGTGCTTGATGAAATCCACAAAATGTCCGACTGGAAAGCCTGGCTCAAAGGCGTTGTGGACGGCAAACCCGCCACCCAACACTTGTTGGTGACCGGCAGCGCCCGCATGGACACCTTTCGGCAAAGTGGAGAATCCTTGGCGGGGCGCTTCTTTGGGCTGCGGCTGCACCCGATATCGGTGCGCGAATGGTGCGAACAAACCGGGGCCGCGCCCGATGCGGCGCTCACGCATTTGCTAGAGCGCGGCGGCTTCCCCGAGCCCTGCTTGGCCCCCGACAACCAAGAGGCCGAACGCTGGCGCAGGCAATACTTTGACGGCTTGGTGCGCAACGACGTGCTGGAGTTCTCGCGCATCCAAGAGGTCAATGCCATTCGCCTGTTTGCCGAACTGCTTCGCTCGCGCGTGGGCTCGCCCCTGTCGCTGGCCAGCATTGGGCGCGACCTGGCTGTGTCGCCCGTCACGCTCAAAAAATACCTCGCCATTCTGGAGGCGCTCTACATCGTCTTTGTGGTGCGCCCGTTTCACGACAACATCGCCCGCGCCGTGCTGCAAACGCCCAAGGTCTACTTTTACGACACCGGCCTGGTGGTGGGCGACGACGGCCTACGCTTTGAAAACCTGGTGGCCACCGCCTTGCACAAGCATGTGCAGTGGCAGCACGACGTGCAAGGCCAAGAAACCGGGCTGCACTACATCCGCACCAAAGACGGGGCCGAGGTGGACTTTGCCCTGAGTAACAAAGGCCAACTCACCCACTTGGTGGAATGCAAACTGACGGACCCCAAACCCCACCGCGCACTGCTGCGCTTTGCGGGCGAACAGCCTCAAGCGCAAGCGGTGCAGGTGGTGCGCCATTTGCCCCACAGCCATGCGCTAGGCGCTATTCAGATCATGCGGGCGGATGAGTATTTGCAGGGCTTGGCAGCTTGATGAGTCCTACACATCTTGTCCTTGCTGCTGCATGGCCCACATCTCCGCATAGCGCCCGCCTTGGGCCAGCAGGTCCAGGTGGTGACCACGCTCAATGATGCGGCCGGCTTCCATGACCAAGATCTCGTGCGCATCGACCACGGTCGATAGCCGGTGGGCGATGACCAGCGTGGTTTTGTTTTGCGCGGCGGTGCGCAGTTCGGCCTGGATGGCGCGCTCGTTGGTTGAGTCCAGGGCTGAGGTGGCTTCGTCAAAGATCACGACGGGTGGGTTCTTGAGCAGGGTGCGGGCAATGGCCACGCGCTGCTTTTCACCGCCTGACAGTTTCAAGCCGCGCTCACCGACCATGGTGGCGTAGCCCTTGGGCGTGCTGCTGATGAAGTCGTGAATGCGGGCGGCGCGCGCGGCTTCTTCAACTTCTTCGCGGGTGGCGCCCGGCTTGCCGTAGGCAATGTTGTATTCCACCGTGTCATTAAAGAGCACGGTGTCTTGCGGCACGATGCCAATGGCCTGGCGCACGCTGGCCTGCGTGACTTGCTTGATGTCTTGCCCGCCGATGGTGATGCGCCCGCCTTCTTGGGGGTTGCTCACGTCATAAAAGCGGAACAGCAGGCGCGCGAGCGTGGACTTGCCTGCACCCGACGAACCCACAACGGCCACTGTCTTGCCTGACGGAATTTCAAAGCTGATGCGGTGCAAGATGGGCCGGCTGGGATCGTAAGAAAAGCTCACGTTTTCAAAGCGCACGCCGGCATCCAACTGGCCATCTGACCCCGATGAAAACTGCAAAGGCCGCGCGCCGGGCACATCGGCGATTTCACGCTCTTTTTCCATCAGGTTGAACATCTTGTCCAGGTCTGTCAGGCTTTGCTTGATCTCGCGGTAGATCACACCCAAAAAGCCCAGCGGAATGTAAAGCTGGATCATGAAGGCGTTGACCATCACCAAATCGCCCAGCGACATGCGGCCATCCACCACGCCTTGCGTGGCGCGCCAGAGCATGGCCACCAGACCGATCGCGATGATGAGTTGCTGGCCGGTGTTGAGCAGGCTCAGCGTGCGCTGGCTTTTAACGGCAGCGCGTCGGTAGCGGTCCAGGTTCTCGTCGTAGCGGCGGGCTTCAAAGTCTTCGTTGTTGAAGTACTTGACGGTTTCGTAGTTCAGCAGCGAGTCAATGGCGCGGCTGTGGGCCGACGAGTCCAGCTCGTTCATCTGCTTTCTGAACTGCGTGCGCCACTCGGTCACCGTCACGGTAAAAAAGATGTAAAGCACCAGCGCAATGATGGTGATGCCCGCAAACCAGACGTCGAATTTGACGGCCAAAAGCGTCAGCACCAGCGTCACTTCAATCAGCGTGGGCACGATGGAGTACAGCGAATACGAAATGAGCGAGTGCACGCCGCGCGTGCCGCGCTCGATGTCGCGCGTCATGCCGCCGGTTTGCCGCTCCAGATGAAAGCGCAGGCTGAGCGCATGCAGATGGCGAAACACTTCCAGCGAGATCCGCCGCGCCGCGCCTTCGGTGGCCTTGGCAAACACCAGCTCGCGCAACTCGGTAAAAAGCGAGGTGGACAGCCGCAGTAAGCCGTAGGCCACCAGCAGTGCCACCGGCACCACCAGCACGGCCGTGGCCGCGCCGGGCTTGAAGCTCATGGTGTCCACCAGGTTCTTGAGCAAGAGGGGCACGCCCACATTGGCCACCTTGGCCGCAATCATGAAGCTCAGGGCGGCCATCACCCGCCACTTGTAGTCCCAGAGGTAAGGGAAAAGCCTTTTAAGGGTGTCCAGGTCAGACCGGGGGGCGGGGACGGGTTTGCCAGCGGGGGCGCGGGGCATGTCCAAGATGTCGGGGGTAGCTCGAGAACGCATGAAGCACAATCTAATCAACTGTTGATCTTCGATTGTGCCTATGTCCCCCGATTCAAGCGCTTCCGGCCCCGCCATACCCCGCCACATGAACACGCAAGCGCCCGTCGGCTCACCCGTCACACTTCCGACTGACAAGGAGCTGGTGCTCAAGGTCATTCCGATGCCCGCCGATTGCAACGCCAACGGCGACATTTTTGGCGGCTGGGTGATGGCCCAGGTGGACCTGGCAGGCTCGGTGGTGCCGGCGCGCTATGTGGATGGCCGCATGGCCACGGTGGCTGTCAACCAGTTCATCTTCAAGCAGCCGGTGCGGGTGGGTGATATCTTGTCGTTTTTTGCCTCGGTCAGCCGCATTGGCAACACCTCGATCACGGTGCAGGTCGAGGTCTATGCGGAGCGCTACAACGCGCAAGGCCGTTACATCAAGGTCACAGAAGCCAGCCTGACCTACGTGGCGATTGACGACGCCGGCAAGCCACGCCCCATCAAAAAGACCGTGCTTGACTGAGCGCGACTGAGCTTTGGCGCGGTCTGCGCCCACCGATGAGCCAAGCTCGGCGCCGACAAGCTCATCATTTTTCGTGCTATTCGTTGCTTTTCATTTCGCCTATCATTTGTAACGATTGAGTGGAGTTGCTACTCAGTCGAAACATCAACAGCGAACCCGCCTGGCGGGACACCAGCAGATGCTTGCTGACGGCATAGACAAACACGAGGAATCGCCCACGGGCCTGGCCGCCGAGGCAGCCGATGCGCAATTGGTCAGCGCCATGCGTCTGGTGCTGGCCACCGCCGTGTTGCTGGCCTCGCTGATTGACCCCTCGGACTTTCGGGGCACGGGCTTGGTGTGGGTGCTCTTTGCCGCTTATGTGTTGCACGGAATCGTTTTGCATGCCCTGTCGCTCAGGCAGCAAAGCGTCGCGCTGGGCAAGGTGGCGCACTGGCTGGACCTGGTCTGGTACGCGGTCTTCGTGGCCTTGACAGGGGGCAGCCGCAGCCTCCTGTTCCTGTTTTTCTTCTTCGCCATCTTGACGGCAGCCTTCCGCTGGGGCTTTGAAGAAGGGGCGCGCGTCAGCCTGGCCGCCACCGCGCTTTTTGTGTTGACGGCCTATTTCCCCGGCGCTGAGCCGGACCTGCCCCGGCTGCTGTTGCGTAGCAGTTTTCTCTTGGCACTGGGCTATCTGAGCGCCTACTGGGGAGAAACCAAAGTCACCCTCAATCGCCGCCTGGCCCTGCTGCGCGATGTCAGTCAGTTGTCGAACCCGCGCTTTGGTGTGGACCACACCGTGACGCGCGTGCTTGAAAGAATCAGAGATTTTTTTGGCGCTAGCAGCTGCGTGCTGGTGCTGCGCGACAAGGAGACCGGGGCTTGCCACATGCGCCTGGTCCATGCCCGCCGCCAGGCGCAAATGGTGCAGGCAGAAGCGCTGGACGCTGACGCCGCCGCCCCGTTGCTGGCGCTCGCACAAACGCGCGTGTGGCTGTTTGCACGCAGCCGCTGGCCCTTGCAGCGCTGGGCCAGCCTGCAGAGTTACAACCCCGAGACCGCACTGTGGAGCGAAGCCAGTGACGCCCGCACCGGACAGACGCTGGCTGACCTGCTCGACGGGCAGGCCTTCATCAGCGCGCACCTGTCGCTGCGGCGTGCGCAGGGGCGCATCTTTGTGGTCACGCAGCGCCGCCACCCTGACCGGTCTGACGCGCTGTTTCTCGCCCACATCGTGGCGCAGGCGTTTCCGGTGATCGAAAACATTGAGCTCGTGGACCGCATGGCTTCAGACGCTGCACTGCAGGAGCGCCGGAAAATCGCCATGGACATACATGACCGGGCCGTGCAGCCCTACATCGGGCTGGCACTGGGGCTGGCCGCAGTGCGCAAGAAAGCAGCGCCCGGCAACCCCTTGATCGACGACCTGAACAAGCTGGACGAAGTGGCACACCAGGCGATTGCCGATCTGCGGCGCTACGCGGGCAGCTTTCGGAGCAGCGGCGGTGACGAGCTGCAGTTCGAAGGGGTGCTGCATGAGCAGGCCGCCCAGATCAAGGCCCTGTATGGGGTGGACATTGCGCTCAGCGCAGAGCCTGACCTGCGCATCAATGACCGCATGAAGGCCGAGGTGCTGCAGATCGTGCGGGAAGGCCTGAGCAATATCTGCCGCCACACGCAGGCACAGCACGGGCGGGTGGCGCTCAAGCGCAGCAAAGGCTGGCTGCATATTCAAATTGACAACGCCAGCGGCGACACGCCTGCAACCGAGTTCAGCCCGCGCTCCATCAAAGAGCGCGTGCTGGCACTGGGTGGCAAGCTGCAGGTAGCCAATGGCCATGAGGGTGCCACCTCGGTGCAGATTGCCCTGCCTGTGTGAATTCGATTATTGAGGGAACCCCATGCAAACGCTGCAAGCAATCAAGGTCATGATCATTGACGACCACCCCACCATGCTCTGGGGCCTGGACAAATTGATCAGCGGCGAAAAACCGCGGATGGAAGTCGTCGCCACCGCTCGCTCACCCGAAGAAGCGCTCGAACGACTGGCGCGCCAAGGCCAGGCAGCGCCGGACGTCGTGCTGCTGGACCTGGATCTCGATGGCAGAAGCGGGCTGGATCTGTTGCCGCGCCTTTTGCAAAACCCCGTGACGCGGGTGCTGATCCTGACCGGCGAGCGCAAGCAGGCGGTGCTGGACCAGGCGGTGCTGGACCAGGCGGTGCAAAAGGGCGCGCGCGGCATCTTGCGCAAGGACGCATCCGCGGAGCATGTGCTCAAGGCCATCGAAAAAACGCATGAAGGTGAACTTTGGCTGGACCGCGGCACGCTGGGCCGCGTGTTCACCGAGTTCATGGACCCAGCTGCAGCCAGCAGGCTGGACCCTGAGGCTGAAAAGCAGGCCAGTCTGACTGGCCGCGAACGCAAGATCATTCAGATGATCGTGGACGGCCAGGGCGCCTCGAACAAAGAACTGGCCCAGAGGCTCTTTATTTCAGAGCACACGCTGCGCAATCACCTCACCTCGGTTTATCACAAGCTCGACATCGGGAACCGGCTGGAGCTGTATGTCTATGCGGTCAAGCATCAGATCGGGGTGGAGTCCGAAAAGTCCAACTGAGCCCCCGGGAACGTCCATCAGCCGCCTCCGGCAAACATCGGCATCATGGTCCTGATGATCTGAATACCGGCAGGGCCCAGGATAACCATCAAGATGGCCGGAAAAATACACACCACCAGCGGCAAGAGCATCTTGGTTGGCACTTTGGCGGCAGACTCTTCGGCCCTGAGCTGGCGCTTGTGGCGCAGTTCATCTGAAAAAACCCGAAGCGACTCACCAATGCTGGTGCCGAACTTGTCGGCCTGCGTGAGCATGACGGCGAATGTTCCCAACTCTTCGACACCGGTGCGGACCGACAGGTTGCGCAGTGCTTTGCTCCGGGTACCGCCTGCGCGCATTTCGAGGTTGGTCAAATGCAACTCTTCAGCCAACGCAACGCTCTTGATCTTGATTTCCTCGGCCACTTTCGACAGGGCCGCGTCCAGGCCCAGACCGGCTTCCACGCAGACCAGCATCAAGTCAGCGGCGTCGGGGAAAGTCTCAAATATCTCGCGCTGCCGGCGGCGCACCAGCCACCACAGCACCAGGTTGGGAATGTAGGTGCCCAGCATCGCGCCGGTGGCGACAAAAAACAGCAGCACCAAGCCTTCGCTTTGGCCCAGCAAGCCCAGGGCCAGGTAAGAAGCAAAGCCAAAGGCAAAAGGCAAAGCCGTCTTGGCCGCGTAGTAAACCGGCTGGGCCCAAGCCTGGCGAATACCGGCATTGAAAAAGCGCACGCGCAGCGGCGAGGCATCCCAGTCACCAGGGGGCGCGGAGAGTTTGGCCAGCGGGCCGGCCAGGCGCACCACGGTCTGCGCCCAAGCCCGATCCGGCCCGGCAGCCATGGCTTCAAGCCGCTGCTCGGTGCGGGTTGGCAAGAGCCAGAGCACCAGGCCTGCCAGGCACGAGGTGACCGCCAAAAAAACCAAAAGAGGAAACAACATGAACAGCCCTTCAGTCAAACCCGAATGCGCACGATCGCGCGCAGCATCAAGACCCCAAATGCCATCAGCAGCAGCATGTACTTCACGATGTCGATGCCAATGGGATCTGTCCACAAGGGCGACATGAACTTGGGGTTGAAGATGTTCATCAAGCCGGCCAGCGCAAAAGGCATCAGCGCCAGAATCCAGGCCGACAGTCGCCCTTCGGATGACAACACGCGCACCTTGGCCAGCAGCTTCAGGCGTTCTCTGATGAGCCGGCTCAGGTTGCCGAGAACCTCGGTCAAGTTACCGCCGGAATCCCGCTGAATCAGCACTGACACCACGAAGTAGCGCAAGTCGGTCAGCGGCACACGCTCGGTCAGGTTGGTCAACGCCTGTTGCAGTGAGACGCCAAAGTTCACCTCGTCATGCACGGCGCGGAACTCGCTGGCAATCGGGTCTGGCATCTCGTCGCCCACCATCTGCAAAGCCGACGAAAAGGCATGACCCGAGCGCAGCGCGCGGCCCATCAAGTCCAGGGCTTCAGGCAATTGCACTTCCAGCTTGGCCAGGCGCTGACTGCGCAGGCGCGCCAGGTACAGCCAAGGCATCGCTGTCGCTGCAGTGCCAATGGTCAGCGCTAACAGCCAGGGCTGGAGCAACCAGGTCCAGAGTGCGGAAAACACCAGCAGACCGGCAAGAAGACTGCCTGACAAAAGGCGAAAAACAGACCATTCACGCCCCGACTGCAAGACAAACTGGTCCAGACGCTGGACACCCGGAACACTCAGCAGCACGCGGTCAATGAAGGGCACCTGGCTGAACATGCGCTCCTTCAAAAGCGCGGTCTGGGCACTGCCATCGTGTTCCGCACTCAGGGCCCGCAGCCGACGCTCGATCTTTTTGGCTGCCGGCCCTTGGTGACTTTGCCAAAAAGCGTTGAAGGCCAGAAGTAGCAAGAGCACCGCCAAAAATGTCAGGCCTGCCGTGACCAGCACGGGGTTGAGGTTGAACGCAGTCATCGTCAGCCTTTCAATGGTGCAAGCGCGTGGGGTCGAACATGTCGTCGGGCAGCTCGACACCGAAAGCACGCAACCGGTCTGCAAATTTCGGCCGTACGCCCGTGGCCTGGAAGTAGCCCTGCACCTCGCCATTCGGGCCGATGCCCGTCTGTCGGTAGGTGAAAAGCTCCTGCATGGTGACCACGTCGCCCTCCATCCCGGTGATCTCCTGAATGCTGGTGATCTTGCGTTTGCCGTCCAAGAGGCGCAGCGCCTGCACCACGACCGTGATGGCCGATGCAATCTGCTGGCGGGCAGCGCGGTGCGGCAGGTTCAGGTTGGCCATGCCAATCATGTTTTCGAGCCGCGCAACCGCGTCACGTGGGGTGTTGGCATGGATGGTGGTGAGTGAGCCTTCGTGGCCAGTGTTCATGGCTTGCAGCATGTCCACGGCTTCAGCGCCGCGCACCTCGCCAATCACGATGCGGTCTGGCCGCATGCGCAGCGCATTGCGCACCAGCGCCCGCTGCGTGATCTCGCCTTTGCCTTCGATGTTGGGCGGCCGCGTTTCCATGCGGATCACGTGCGGCTGCTGCATCTGCAATTCAGCCGCATCTTCGATGGTGACCACACGTTCCGAAGTCGGAATGTAGCCTGACAAGATGTTGAGCAGCGTGGTCTTGCCGGCGCCCGTGCCGCCCGAGATGATCATGTTCACCTTGGACTTGGCCAGGCCTTCCAGCAGCAGCGCCATATCGGGCGTCAGGCTCTTGTGCTCGCCGTCAATCAGGTTGTGCATCTTGAGTGGAATGTGTGCAAAACGGCGGATCGACATCATGGGTCCGTCCAGCGCCACCGGCGGAATCACGGCGTTGACACGCGAGCCGTCGGGCAGGCGAGCGTCCACCATGGGGCTGGACTCGTCGATACGCCGCCCCACCAGGGACACGATCTTGTCAATGATGCGAAGCAGGTGCTTTTCGTCGGTAAAGGTCACGTTGGTGAGCTCCAGCCGGCCTTTGCGCTCAACATAAATTTGCTGGTAAGTGTTGACCAGAATGTCGGACACCGTAGGGTCGGCCATCAGCAATTCAAGCGGGCCGAAGCCCAGCATTTCATGCTGGATGTCTCGTATCAAGGAGCGCCGCTCCAGGTCATTGATGGCGGCCAGATCGTCCAGCAGCAGCCGTTCGACCATCACCGCGATCTCATGGCGCAGCGCATCAGGTGGCAGCGACTCAAGCACCGTCAAGTCGAACTTGTCCAGCAGCTTGAGGTGCATGCGCTCCTTGAGCAACTGGTAGGCGCCTGTCGCTGTCGCAACGACGGGGATGGGCCGGGCTTGCGGGGCATCGGGTGCAGCGGGCGTGGCTGGCACCGCGTCAGGCACCGCCCCTGTGGGCCGGGCCTTGAAAATCTCACGAAGCGACATGAAGGACCCTTTCTGGTCTGGGTGAATCAGGCACGCCGGAACAAGCGGCCCAGCAGGCTGCGACTTTCTTCAGCGCGGGGGCTCAGTGCGAGCGCGAATTCAGCCAGGTTACGGGTCACCGCGTTGGAGCGGGCTTCTCGCGCCAAGGCCGTGCCGTTATTGATGGCGTCGTTGACCTCCTTGTAGGAGTTGGGGACGGTGCGCAGGCTGGTCACACCCAGCGAGCGCTGGATGCCCTCCAGGCTGACCTGACCGGTCTTTTCATAGCGATTCACGATGACCTCGATCTTGCTGGGCGAATAGCCCAGCGACCGGAAGACGGCCAGCAACTTGCAAGCGTTGCGCACGCCAGGCAGCGCCGCCTGCAGCACAGGAAATATTTGATGTGCCCGGTCCAGTGCCTTGATGGCCAGGGTGTCCAGCGTGCGACTCATGTCGAGCAACACAAAGTCATAGTGGCTTGCGGCGACGGCCAAAATCGCGTCAATGTGTTCAGGCTTGACGTCCATGGCTTGAGCCATCTCTTCAGGCGCGGCCAGCACCTGGAAGTTCGGCGCCACCTTCACGGTGCACGCGGCCAGAAAGGACGCGTCAAGCCGGGTGATGTCCCGCGACAAGTCTGCCAAGGTGGCGTGCGGCGCGCCGTCGTGCACGAAAGACAGGGCATCGCCAAACTGCAGGTTCAAGTCCACAAGCAAGACGGACTTGGTTTCAGCCAATTGAAAGCCCAGGTTGGCCGCCAAGAAAGTAGCGCCGCTGCCGCCCTTGCTGGACATGAAGGCCAGCACCTTGCCCGGCTCGCGCTGGCTCACAACAGGTTTGAGCTTGGCCGCCACGCGTGCCAGCGCGCCATCCAATGCTTCTGCAGAGGCAGGCGAAGGCAACACCTCACGCACACCGACGCGCATGGAGTTGATCAAAAACTCCGGCGTCTGCGATGCGCAGAGCAAGATGACGGCCGTGTTCGGGTGGTTCAGCGTAATGTGCTCGACCTGCGCCAGCTCGGCGGGGTCGCAGCACATCCCGTCCACGAGCATCAGGTCAGGCGCGTCTTGCTCGGCAATTTCGCGCATGCGGCTTTTACCGCCCAGCACGCGACGCGTCTCGTGCTTGCCTTTGGCCAGGTGGCTGCCCATGTCGTCAAGGTGCGCGGGGTTGGGGGAAATCAGGGCAATTTTCATGGCTCAAATTTTCAATAAATCACAAAACGAAAAGTGCAGGCGATCAGCTGCAAACACTAGCGCTGTTCGGGTCCTGGCCCATCACTTCGCGCGGCAGGTAGGTTGAAAATCCGGGCATGCCAATGGCACCGTAGGTTGAGAAGCCCACGGGCGACAGCCATTGATAGTTCAGATTGCGAATGCGCACCTCCACGCCGGCACAGTTGCTGGCATTGCATGTCGTGCTCAGCTGCCCTGCGGCGTCAAACCAGCGGACCTGAACGTTGGCATTCGTCAGTTGCGGCAAGAAGGCTTGCATGTTGCGCACGACGGCGGCCGCGCCCTGATTGCAGACCACTGCAGTTCGAGCGCCCCAGCGCGTGGCCTCGTTGGCCGCATTCCAGGTCCAGAGCATTCTGGAAAAATCCAGGATGCCCAGCACCACGGTCAGGAAGAAAATCAGGGTGAGCGCAAACTCCACCGCAGTTGCGCCGCGTTGCGCTTGCCTTGTCATAGCTGGGCCCGCATGGTGGCCCTGATGGGGCCGTAAGGAATGACGCCCGCAGAATTTCCAAACTGGACGCCAAACGCGCTGCTCAACAGTGGCCTGAAGGCATAACCCGTGACCTCCACGGTCACTGTATTGATGAGTGGATTGCTGCCGCGGGTGGCCCATGTGATGTTGCCATCGGGCACGTTGGCCAGGCTAAGGTTCAAGGCCAGCGGCTGGCTATCCGAAGTGGGCAGGGGACTGCCGAAGACCACCAGGTTGCGTGCTGTCAATATGCGCGCTGGATTCGTGGTTTTGATGCTGGGGTCTTGCACCGACAGGTAGCGTGCCGCGTCGCGCACTGACTTGGCCAGCGTGTTGTATTGGTAGAGCGCGCGACCCAGCTCGGTGACCAGCAAACTCACCACCAAAAGCAGTGGCAAGACCAGCGCAAATTCCACCAGCGCAACACCGCGCTGCCGTGCGCCATGACAGGACTTTGGAGTCATGCAAGACCTGACCTTTCGCATCAGCGCACCAATGTCGGAACACGCAAACCGCCAGAGCCACCCGGAAGGCCGATGGTTGCGCAAGGGTTGTTGGTGGGGCTGCTGGCATCGCCAATGAACTCCAGCCACATCTTGGGCTGCTTTCCATTGGCGTTGGTCGGCAGCGGATGCAGCATGAGCATGCAGGCAAAGTCCACCAGCTTGATGGCAGCAGAGCAGTCTTCGATCACGCCGATCGTGACGATGCGTCGGTTTGATCCGCTGGCATGGACGGTCTGGTTGGCTTTGGACCCTTCTTTCACGATCAGGCCGCCCTGGTCGTAGTTCTTGGTGTCTGACTGATAGGGCGTGTTGTTGGCCCGCTGGTAGGCAAAGCCGCGGCTGGAGGTGTCGTCGTAGCGCCCCAACTTGTTGGTCGGCAACGTGCTCCGCTCGCCATCGTGATACCAGGCATAGCCCGTCAAGTCAGGCGGGTTGTTCACGGCGTCGTAGCTTCCGGTGTAGATGCCGAAACGCGTATTCCATGCCGCCACTGCGCCATTGCTCTTGCCTGGCTTGCCGGTGGTCTCAGAGATTGTGGTGGATGTGCCGGGCAGACTGCATTGGTCGGTACCCGACAACAAGTCCTTGATGCCTCTGGTGCCTTGCTCATTAGCTCCCAGGTCAATCCACTTGAACTGGCCCGACAACAGCGAGGGATCATTGGCTTTGGAGTCATTGGTCACGCCCTCGACCCAGTCGCCGCGCGCAAAGCCCCAGGGCTTGGAACTGGTTCGCTCACTCGCCGGGCGCTTGCACATGGCCACGGGCAACATGCAGTTCGTCTGGGCCGAAGCCAGTGTGGCGACACCGGCTGCTGCCACTGCATTGGAAGCGGCGTAGCCTGATTGACCGCTGAAGGCCGTGAAGGCCTTCAAGATCCAAGGCGCGATGCCTGATTTGAGCTGGCGGCACTGCACGTAGCGCGCACTGGCTGGCGAGATTGCTCGGTTGTAGGTGCCGTTGAGTGTGTCGCTGAACTGCACATTGGCATCGGCCAGGCCAGCCGGGGAGGTCTGGAAGTTGACCCTGTTGAGATTGCCCGCCGTGAGGCCTGCAGCCGTAGCGCGCGTGATGGCGCTGCTCGAACCATCAAGCTCTTGGGCAGCGGCCAGGGCGCAGCTGTCCATGGCGGTCTGCAACTCGGTCTTGACGATGAATAGCCGCCCGAAGTCCAGCGCAATGCCCGTAAAACCCAGCAGGAACAGCAGCATCAAAGCCACCGTGACGATGACGGCGCCTTGTTGGCTTGGCTTGGATGGGGCGCGTTTCACGGCTGGACTCCTGTTGAAAAAGAAGTGATCGAGGTGTGCAAAGCCAGCCGCCGGGTCAACATGGCGGCCGGCCCTGGACCTTAAACGCAGGTGGAGGTGCCAAGGCACGCCTGGACGCGGCTGATGAAGGTCGCAAAAGCGCCGCCGGTGCCACTCCCCAGCAAGGTGGACAGCAAGATCACCAGGCCGATGGAAACCACCGCGATGATCAAGGCGTACTCCACCACCTGCGCGCCCTCTTCCTCTTTGGCAAAGGCAGTGACTGAAGAGCCGATGGATTTGATGAACTTGTTCATGTGAAAAACCTCTTTAAGTGAATTGATAAAGCCGCTAATAACGCTTGGCAAGACGACTTGCCTGAACAACCGATCACATGCCTGCAACGCGCTTGTTGCTTGTCTCCTCTGCGCGCAGCAGGCTGTGATTTCTCCTCTTATCTGCTTCCTACCCCACCGCCAATGTTGATCACATTGGTCACGGGCGGTGGCGCCTTGAAAGTGCCTTGGTAGCGCGTCATCGCTTCCTTGGCAGACACACCGTCCATGCCCAGCACCTGGTCCGGGTTTTGGCCGGCGTTGGGGTTCAAAGTCATGTCAAAGCGGGCTTGACGCACGGCGTCGCCAAACTTGGTGTCGTAGTTCGGCGTGGTTGAACCACAACCTGCCAACAGCGCCACCAGCGTTGCCAGCGAGATGAGTGACAAGAGCGTCAACAGGGAAACGAGCGTGCGTTTTTTCATGGAATGAACCGCGGCGGGGTGAAAGGGAAGGACAGCGTGTTCTTGGCGGTTCATGGGGCCTCCAACGTGGCGGGGGGAGTTGTACTCGGGCTCTTGCCTTCAGAGACACCCATGAACAGCGCTTCAGCGCGGTTCGGCTCGACGTGGTTGTCGGTGGGCAGCAGGGCGGCTTTCATGAGCGGCTTGACCAGACGGGGCGTGACCACAAAGATCAATTCGGTCTGGTCCTTTTGAAATTCAGTGGAGCGAAACAGAGCGCCCACCAGCGGCACGTCACCCAGGCCGGGGAAGCGGCTGATGCTCTCTGTCATGTTGTTTTTGATGAGGCCCGCAATCGCAAAGCTCTGGCCGTCTTGCAACTGCACCGTGGTGTCCACCCGGCGGCTGCTGATGGAGGGCAGCACCGAAGTCACGCCGCCCACAGTGGTGAAAGGCGACCCCGTTTGCGCCAGCTCCGACACCTCGGTCACCAGCTTGAGGTTGACGCGAGTGCCGTCGAGCACCGTGGGCATGAACTTCAGGCCGACGCCGAATTCTTTTTCTTCCAGGCTGATGGTGCTGCCGCCGCCATCGCGGTTTTGCGCGACCGGAATGAAGATGCGACCACCCGACAAGAAGCTGGCCGACTGGCCGCTGATGGCCATGATGTTGGGTTCGGCCAGCACGCGCACCAGGCCATCGCGCTTTTGGGCATCAATGCCCAGAAAACTGGCGCTGCCGGCAGTGGCCGACAAGGTGCCGGTCGCCGCGGCCGATGCGCCCGCCACGCCCGCGACCGCCGAACCTGCGATGCTGCCCGTGCCGCCCGTGAAACGACCGAACAAGCCTGGCGCGCCGCCAAAGATGCCCGACATCACGCGGGAGCCGCTGCCGTTGGTCAACAGGCGTGAATAGTCAATGCCAAAGCGATCCAGCAAAGTCTTGCTGACCTCCGCAATCTTGACCTCCAGCATCACCTGCTGCGGCGACGTCAGCCGCAGCATGTTGACGACCTTGCGACCGTCCCCATACGAGTTGGCAAGGCTCATGACTTCGTCGAGCTTGACGGCGTCGCTCACGGTGCCGCTGAGCACCAACGCATTTTCAGCGCCGCGCACCTTGATCTGCGTTTCTTCAGGCATCAACTCGCCCAGCTTGGCCTGCAGGGTGCCGGGGTCCACGGTCACCACAATGTCGCGGATAAAGCAGCGACCGTCGCTGGCTTGCAAGATGATGTTCATCGAACCCGACTTCTTGCCCAAAAAGTACAGCTCGGTCGGGCTGAGCAGCGTGATCTCGACGCCCGCCACGCCGTCTGATTCAGCCTGACGGGGTGCGGCTTGCGCACCACCTGCGCCGGCTGGGGCATTGAAGGTGGTTTCTGCCGTAGGTGCTGAGGTGCGGCTATTGGACTGACCGCCCACCACCAGACGGACCACCGGTACCGGCAAGCGGATCACGCTGGACTTTCCGAGCGTGACCAGGCTGGGTGGGTCAACTGCCACCGAGGCGCATGGCTGCAAGGCGGGCGAAGGCGCCATGCTGGGCCGCGCGGGGCGGGTGCTCGCAGCGCCGGTGGCCGGTGCCTGGCTTTGGGCCAGGGCTGCCGAACTCAGCGCACAAGCCAGCAGTGTCAGCACCGCCGACGCTCTCAGGTGGTTTTTATGTTGCAAAGCAGTTCCCTCGTTGACGTTTTTATTAAAAGCAATTCAAGGCCTGGCTACCGTTCTGGATCACCTCGACGCATACCGGCGCACGCGCTGCTGGCGCGGCAGCGGCGCTCACTGGCTGGGGCCGGGGGCGCGACACCGTGCTGACCGGGGCCGACTTCACGGCCACCAAGTTGGCGGTGGGCGTCGAAGTAAAAAGCTGGCTCTTGGTGATGCCCTGCGTGGCCACGCTTTCTTTGTCCACCTGATTGCGCAAGACCAGGGACAAGGTGCCCACGCTGCGCGCCAGGTCCAGCTTTTCAGAGTCTTCGGGGCTGAGCTCCAGCGTCACAGCGCTGACTACCCGCGGCTTGGTGTCGTCGCGGTTGGCTTCTTGCGCCACGGCCAGCACCAGCACATGCTCCAGCACGGTCTTGCTGATCTGACGGCTCTCTTCGTTCTTGCCCGTGCCTTTGTCTTGTTGGGCGTTGACCATCACGTCCACATAGTTGCCGGGCAGCGCAAAGCCGGCCACGCCCACCACGTCGTTCACGCGCACGGTCATGGCGCGCTTGCCCTCGGCAATCACTGCCGATAAGCCGCCTTGAGAGCCGGCGGGGGCCAACTTGCGTTCGACCACGGCCTCACCCTTCATCACGCCAACCTTCACTACCCGGTCCTGCAGTTCGCTGATGTTCTTGAACGCACCGGCCGGGACTGAGGCCGCCGGCCAGTCCATGGTGGTCAGCATTTGCGTCGTGATGCGCCCGCCCAGGTCAATATCGACCGCAGCGACCACCACTTTGTTGGAAGCCACGGTCTGCTTGGACGCCATGTTGGCCGCGTACACGGCAGCGGCCAGACCGATCAGCACAGCCAGGAACAGCAACGCAAAGGCCTTGAGATTTTTCATGAGTCGGTTTCTTTAAACAGGGCGTTGAATGAGTCTTGGGGCCGGGCCTAGCTGACATAGCCCAGCTGCTCGGCCACCATGAACACCGTCGTACCCAGGGCAATGCTGAGGGCGTACGGCATCTTTCCGATGGACTGGGCCGGTGACATCTGCGCCTGGGGGCGCATGCCGCCCAGCACCGCGTAAAGCGCACCCTGCGAGATGTTTTTGACGTTGACCGCCATGCGCAGCAGGGCACCGCGCAAAAGGGCTTGGCCTACCGCCAGAACACCACCACAAATGAAGACAAACAGCGCGGCCTGCAGCGTCGAGGTCAGGCCGATGAAAGCACCCACCATCGCCATGAGCTTGACGTCGCCCGCACCCATCACGCCCAGCCCATAGGGCGGCAACATGATGAGCAGGCCCAGACCCAGCCCGCCCAGCGACCACAGCAGCCCATGCCCACCCGAGAAGGGCACCACGGCGCTGTAAAGCAAGGCAAAGGCAGCACCACCCAGGGTGAGCCAATTGGGAATCTTGAAACTGCGCACATCCACGATGCAGGCCACCGCCAGCAGCCCCAGCAGCACGCTGTTGCGAAGGTCACCAAGCAGCATCCACATCAGCTCGGCAAGGGCTTGAGAGTTGTCCATAGGGATCAGATGGCTTTTGTTACTGAGGTCAGTCATTCAGGCTCGACTGGGATGAAGGCCTTGGTCGAAGGCCAGCACCAGCAGGCAAAGCAAAGTGACGGCCAGCGAACCCACCAGCAAGAACTCGGTGGGTGAAGCACCAGCCTCGTCCACCAAGAAGTGCGCCATGGCAGAAAACCTCAATTCGAGGGAGGGCATGGCGTTCTCCGGGCAGTGCGTTCATTTGGGCGGTCTTGCAGTTCGTCGCCAACACGGAAATGTTTGGCTGAACGAACTTGACTTGACTTTAGGAATCAAGCGGGCAAGGCGCATGAGAACGCCGTCCTGATTGCACTGGTACAAAGGTCCGCGTCTGGCGGGCGGCGTCTAGGAGGAAACGACTACACCGCCGGATGAGCTCGGCCGTCCGCCCTCTGCAAAGTCACAGAGAGGGAAGCTCGCAAAAAAGGGATGGTCAGGAGACGATGTAGGCGGCCGAACCGGCGGCCAGCAGCTTGCCGTTGGCGCCATGAAAGGCCATGCGCGTGCTGGCCACGCGAGAGCCTAGCCGCAGGACCTCAGCGCTCAGCTCGAAGTGATCGCTGATGCCAGGGCGCAGGTAGTCGATGCGCAGGTCAATAGTGCCGAGCTTGGCAAAGCGCTGCAGGCGCTGCTGCGGCGCTTCGTCCATGTGGCGGGCGCCTATGGCGGCCATCACAGCCAGGCCGCCCAAGGCGTCGAGCGCGGCGCTGATGACGCCGCCATGCACGCGGTTGTGGGAGAAGTGCCCGACCAACTCGGGCCGCATCTCGATGCGCGCCTTGACCTCGTTGGCCGTGATGGACACCACCTTCAAGCCCAGCACCTGGTTGAAAACGATCTTGTGCTCGAAGAGCTCCGTCAGCCCCGCGATGAACTCGGGCTCAAAGGCCAGGGCTTCGGGGGGCAAGGACAAAGGCGCAGCAGATCGGGTCGGTGTCATGCCGAGATTGTGGCTCAGCCTTTAAGCCACCCAGGCCACCCAGGCTCAGAGCTTGGCGAAGTCGGGCCGGCGCTTTTCCATGAAGGCGGTGAAAGCCTCGCGTGCAGCGGGCTCCTTGAGCATGCGACCGAAGCTCGCGGCTTCTTCGTTCATGCGGGCATCCACATCGGCGGCAATGCCTTTTTTCATCAAGCGCTTGGTCTCGATGAGGGAGGGCAGCGGTTTGGCGGCGAGCTTTTGCGCTTGCTGCTGGCCCAGGGCATTCGCTTCCGTGGGGGGCACGATGCGGTTAATCAAGCCCCACTCCAGCGCAGTTTCTGCCATGAAGGGGTCACCCATCAGCAGGGCCTCGGCCGCGCGCTGGTAACCCACGCGCTGCGGCAGCAAGAGGCTGGACGCGGCTTCAGGGCACAGGCCCAAATTGACGAAGGGCATGGAAAACGCGGCGTTGTCACCGGCATAAACCAGGTCGCAATGCAGCAAGAGCGTGGTGCCTATGCCCACGGCCGGGCCGCACACAGCCGCGAGCACGGGCTTGGGAAAGCTGCTCACGGCACGAAGAAAACGGAACACCGGCGCGTCGGCCGTGGCGGGCGGGTTGTTCAGAAAGTCGGCGATGTCATTGCCCGCCGAAAACACCATGGCGTGGCCTTGAAACACCAGCACACGCACCGCATCATCGTCGCGGGCGGCTTCGAGGGCGTCGGCCATCGCGGCGTACATGGCGGCGGTGATGGAGTTTTTCTTGTCGGGCCGGTTGATGGTGAGCGTCATCACATGCGCTTCGGTGTGGACCAGGATGTCTTGGGTGCTGCTCATGGCTGTCTTTCTTTCACTCTTTGTAGTAAACGATCTGATGGGTGCTGGCCATCAGCACGCCCGCCTCTGACCATAGCAGGGCCGACTGGTCAAAAAAGCCATTGCGAAAAGCCTGGGCCTCGGCTTGACCGAGCAGATAGCCGTCACCGCACTCGGCCAACTCCGCACTGCCGGCATGAAAGTACACCGTGAAAGACACAGTGCCCGCAGGCACACGCCGCGCGCGGCGCAACCACACGCGCGGGTAAAAGGCATCGGCCATGGCGGCCAGCGCAGGAAAGTCCAAAGGGCGCGGCGGCGAGTCGCGCAGCCAGAGCTGCGTCAGGCTGTGGTCACCGCTGTCGTCCATCACGGCGGGCATGTGGCCGTGCACCGGACGCATCTCGTAGCGATTGATCCACTCCACGCCTTTGTAAAGCGGCGTGCGCTCGGCCTCTTGCGGTCCGGGCACGGCAGGCAGCGGTCTGTCGTTCTGGCTCCAGGTCGCCCGGCGCGCAGCGGTCACCAAAGTGGCGGTCATCACCACGGCGGGCTGGCCTTCAGCATCGGCCTGCGTGAGCATCACCGTCCAGTGCTGGGTGGATCGGTTGGTGCGCACCGGGCGGGCAGTGACTTCGTAATCACCGGCCTCCAGGGCCGCCGCGTAATTCACGGTCAATGACAGCGGCTCGCCGAGCAAGTCGGGGTGGCGCAGCACGGCTTGCAAGGCCGTGGCAGCGGTGGTGCCACCGAAGGGGCCGACCATGTTCCAGTAGGCCTGGCTGGGCGTGCCTTTGTAAACGCCGGGCTGGCCTGGGGCGGCTTGCAGCGCGATGGCTTCGTCAAAGACGTGATTGAAGGCGCGCAGCCCTGCGTCCGCAGCCAAATCAGACACGCTCGAAGATTCCCGCAGCGCCCTGCCCCATGCCTACGCACATGGTCACCATGCCGTACTTGAGCTGGTGCCGATGCAAAGCATGGATGACGGTGGCCGAGCGAATCGCGCCCGTCGCTCCCAGCGGATGGCCCAGTGCAATCGCGCCGCCCATGGGGTTGACCTTGGCCGCATTCAGGCCCAGCGTGTTGATGACGGCCAGAGACTGCGCGGCAAAGGCTTCGTTCAATTCGAACCAGTCAATGTCGTCTTGCTTGAGCCCCGCATAACGCAGCGCCGCCGGAATCGCCTCAATGGGGCCGATACCCATGATGTGCGGTGGCACCCCTTTGCTGGCGTAGCTGACAAAACGCGCCAACGGTTTGAGGCCGTGTTCCTTGATGGCTTTCTCGCTCGCCAGGATGAGCGCGCCTGCGCCGTCAGAAGTCTGAGATGAGTTGCCCGCCGTGACAGAGCCGCGTGCCGCAAACACGGTCTTGAGTTTGGCCAGGCCTTCCATAGACGTGTCCGCGCGCGGGCCTTCGTCCAGGCTGACTATGCGTGTGGTTTTGTGCACTTCACCGCTTTCCAGATCCGGCTGGCGATCAGTCACTTCCACCGGCGAAATCTCAGCCGCAAACTCGCCAGCCTGCTGCGCCTTCAAAGCCTTGGCATGCGAAGCCACCGCGAACTCGTCTTGCGCTTCGCGCGAAACTTTCCATTGCTGCGCGACCTTTTCAGCCGTCAAGCCCATGCCGTAGGCAATGCCCACGTTTTCGTCATGCTTGAACATGGCGGGTGAGAGTGACGGCGAGTTGCCTGACATGGGCACCATGCTCATGCTTTCAGTACCAGCGGCAATCATGATGTCGGCCTCGCCCACGCGAATGCGGTCTGCCGCCATTTGCACGGCCGACAAGCCCGACGCGCAAAAGCGGTTGACGGTGATACCACCCACGCTGGTGGGCAAGCCGGCCAGCACCGCGCCAATGCGCGCGATGTTCAGGCCCTGCGGGCCTTCCGGAATGGCGCAGCCGCAAATGATGTCTTCGATGGCTTTGGGGTCCAACGATGGCACTTGGGCGAGTGCGGCACGCAGGGCGCTGACCAGTAGTTCGTCAGGCCGCGTGTGCTTGAAAAATCCGCGGTGTGAACGCCCGATGGGCGTGCGGCTGGCGGCGACGATGTAAGCGTCTTGAAGTTGTTTGGACATGGTGATCTTTCTGAATTCAGTTCCGCACCGGCTTGCCGGTGCTCATCATGCCCATGATGCGTTCTTGCGTCTTGGGGTGTTCGAGCAGCGAGCAAAACGCCTTGCGCTCCAGCGTCATCAGGTAGTCCTCGGTCACCAGCGTGCCGGCGTCCACAGGGCCGCCGCAAACCACGTTGGCAATCAGGCAGGCAATGTGAAAGTCGTGCGCGCTGATAAAGCCGCCGTCGCGCATGTTGACCAGCTGGCCCTGAATGGTGGCGATGCCGCTGCGGCCGGCCACGCCAATCTGGCGCGGCTGCGGTGCGCGGTAGCCAGCAGCCGCCATGGCCTTGACTTCTTGCAGCGCCACGAACAAAAGCTCGTCCTTGTTGGCCACAATCACGTCGCTCTCCAGCAAGTAGCCGAGTTTTTTGCTGTCGAGTGCGCTGGTGCCCACCTTGGCCATGGCCGCAGCGGTGAAGCCTTCGGTCAAAAACGGCATCACGTCTTTGTTGGTCGAGGTCTGCGAATTTTCAAAAGCGCGGCGAGCGATGTAGGTCAAGCCACCTGCGCCCGGCACCAGACCCACGCCCACTTCCACCAAGCCGATGTAGCTTTCAAACGCGGCCACGCGTTTGGCCGAATACACCGCCAATTCGCAACCGCCACCCAGCGCCAAGCCGCGAACGGCCGACACCACGGGCACGGCTGCGTAGCGCAGCTTCATCATCACGGCTTGCAGTTCCGCCTCTGCCCCTTCAATGGCCGACGCGCCGCCCATCATGAAAGCCGGCAGCATGGCCTGCAAATCAGCACCGGCCGAGAACATCTCGTCGTTGGACCAGATCACCATGCCTTGGTAGCTTTGCTCAGCGAGTTCGACGCCGCGCGCCAGGCCTTCCGCCACGTCCGGGCTGATGGCGTGCATCTTGGTCTTGATGCTGGCAATCAGCACCTCGCCGTCCAGCGTCCAGAGGCGAATCGCGTCGTCTTCGTGCAGTGTGGTGCCGGCCGTTTTGGCAGAGGCGGCCTTGGCGCCCAACACGTCTTCAGGAAAGTGCTGGCGTGCATACACAGGCAGCACGCGGCGGGGGATGAACTTGCCCGCCGCCGGGCTCCAAGAGCCTTCAGGCGTGTGCACACCGCCCGCTTCAGCCACCGGGCCTTTGAAGACCCAGTCGGGCAAGGGTGCGCTGCTGATGGCTTCGCCCTTGGCGATGTCTTCTGCAATCCATTCGGCGACCTGCAACCAGCCCGCTTCTTGCCACAGCTCAAACGGGCCTTGCTTGGCGCCAAAGCCCCAGCGCATCGCAAAGTCGATGTCGCGTGCGGTCTCAGCAATGCTTTGCAAATGCACAGCCGCGTAATGGAATTGGTCGCGCAAGATGGCCCACAAGAAGCGTGCTTCAGCACCTTCGGCATTGCGCAGCAACTTGAGGCGCTCGCCCGCGGGCTTTTTGAGCATGCGGCCGACCACGTCATTGGCCTTGGCGCCGCCGGGCACGTATTCCATGTTTTCAGGGTCCAGGCGCAAGATGTCGCGGCCTTGCTTTTTGTAAAAGCCGGCGCCGGTTTTTTGGCCCAGGCTTTTGGCCTCCAGCAGTTTGGCCAGCACGGGCGGCGTGCCGTACATGGCGGCAAACGGGTCTTCAATCTTGCCGGGGCCCAGGTTGTCTTGCAGCGTCTTGATGACGTGCGCCATGGTGTCCAGGCCCACCACGTCAGCCGTGCGGAAGGTGCCCGAGCTGGCGCGGCCCAGCTTCTTGCCTGTGAGGTCGTCCACCACGTCGTAGCTCAGGCCAAACTTTTCGGCTTCCTTGATGGTGGCCAACATGCCGGCGATGCCCACGCGGTTGGCGATGAAGTTGGGTGTGTCGAGCGCGCGGATCACGCTCTTGCCCAGCGTGCTGGTGGCAAAGGCTTCGAGGTCGTCGAGCACGCCGGCTTCGGTCGTCGGCGTGTTGATCAATTCCACCAGCGCCATGTAGCGCGGCGGGTTGAAAAAGTGGATGCCGCAAAAGCGCGGCTTGAGGGCGTCAGGTAGCGCCTGGCTCAGCTGCGTGATGGACAAGCCCGAGGTGTTGCTGGCCACGATGGCGCGCGGGTTGATGAAAGGCGCGATCTTTTGGTAGAGGTCGGTCTTCCAGTCCATGCGCTCGGCAATCGCCTCAATGATGAGGTCGCAACCGCGCAGCAGCTCCATGTGCTCTTCGTAGTTGGCCTGGCCAATCAGTGCCGCGTCTTCCGGCACGCCCAGTGGCGCGGGCTTGAGCTTCTTTAAACCGTCAATCGCGCGGCTGACGATGCCGTTCTTGGGGCCTTCCTTGGCGGGCAGGTCAAACAAGATGACCGGCACCTTGAGGTTGACGAGATGGGCCGCGATTTGCGCACCCATCACGCCCGCGCCGAGCACGGCGACTTTCTTCACCAGAAATCGTGAGGTCATTGGAGTTTCCTTGAGGCGTCAGGACATGAGGCGAGAGTTGCGCTCACTGGATGCGGGTCCAGGTCTGCGTACGGCCGATCGGGCCGATCAGTGAACCGCGCACTTCCAAGCGCTTGCCGCCTTCTATGGGCGTCATCTTGAGGCTGTAGTTGCGGCCGTTTTCGGGGTCCATGATCTTGCCGTCTTCCCACACGTCCTTACCCTCGGCCTTCTTGGCGCCGCGAATGATCTCAAGCCCCAGGAGTGGCTGGCCTTTGCGGTCGTCGCTGCATTCCTTGCACACGTCGTCAGGTTTGGCCTCTTTGCTCAAGCGTTTTTCAAGCTTCCCGACCAGGCCGTTCGGCGTTTCAGTGATGCGCACTTCGGCCTTGGCTTCACCGGTCTTGTCGTCCACATTGCGCCACAGGCCCACGGGGGACATTTGCGCAAAAGCTGGCAAGGTGATGGCGGTCAAAAGGAGGGCGCTGTAGATTTTTTTCATGAGTGTCTCTTGTTTCGATTGAAGTTCAGGCTAGGAGCAGTCGGCCATCAAGCCAGCGCCGCATCGGTTTCCATCAGCGGCTTGCTGCCCGTGCGAGCGGTGCGCATCAACGTTGCCGTCTCTGGAAAGAGCTTGGCAAAGTAAAAGCGCGCCGTTTGCAGCTTGGCCACGTAGAACTGATCGGTGTTGCCTTCTGCGATTTTTTGCAGCGCAACCTGCGCCATGCGAGCCCAGAAGTAAGCAAACACCAGGTGTCCGGCCACACGCAAATAGTCCACCGCCGCAGAGCCCACTTCGTCCGGATTTTGAAAGGCCTTGAAGCCCAGCTCCGTGGTGAACTTGGTCATCTGCTCGCCCATGTAGGCCAGGGGGTTGATGAACTCAGCCATCTGTTCGTTCACGCCTTCTTCAGCCACCAGCGCGCCAATCAGCTTGCCGAATTTTTTCAGCGTCGCGCCGTTGTTGCCCAGCACCTTGCGGCCCAGCAAGTCCAGCGATTGGATGGTGTTGGTGCCTTCGTAAATCATGTTGATGCGGTTGTCCCGCACGTACTGCTCCATGCCCCACTCTTTGATGAAGCCGTGGCCGCCAAACACTTGCATGCAGGCGTTGGTCGCAATGTGGCCGTTGTCCGTCAAAAAGGCTTTGACGA
>JBBAPG010000006.1:0-144166 GCA_040400945.1 Polaromonas sp.
GGCCCGGCCCTGGTGTTTGACGACTACCCGAGCATGAAAAAAGCCGTGGACGACCCGGACCTGGAGGTCACGCCCGAGCACATCATGATTCTGCGCAACGCCGGCCCGCAAGGCGGCCCCGGCATGCCCGAGTGGGGCATGCTGCCCATCCCGACGAAGCTGGTCAAGCAAGGCGTGCGCGACATGCTGCGTATTTCAGATGCGCGCATGAGCGGCACCAGCTACGGCGCCTGCATCTTGCATGTGTCGCCCGAGGCTTACCTGGGCGGGACGCTCGCGCTCGTCAAGACCGGCGACATGATCAGTGTGGACGTGGACGCGCGCAGCATTCACCTTGAAGTGAGCGACGAAGAACTGGCCGCACGGCAGGCCGCGTGGGTCGCGCCTCCCAAGCGCTTTGCGCGTGGCTACGGCTGGATGTTCAGCCAGCACATCATGCAAGCCGACCAGGGCTGCGACTTTGATTACCTGGAAACATCGTTTGGCGCGCCTGTGGGCGAGCCCGATATTTTCTGAAAAATTTTTAAAACAAGAAAGATAAACATGGCACTTTCAGACAGCACCCGCGCCAAGCTCATGACCGTGAGCACGGCCACGCTGTGCAGCGCACTCTTCAAGCGCGGCCTGCGCAACCAGTTCATCCAGGACGTGCGCCCGCTCAACGCCAAGCTGCCCAACATGGTGGGCGAAGCTTTCACGCTGCGCTACATCCCGGCGCGTGAGGACCTGAACCCCATGACGGTGTTCCAGAACCCCGAGCATCCGCAGCGCAAAGCTGTTGAGGCCTGCCCGCCCGGATCGGTCATGATTTTTGACAGCCGCAAAGACGCACGCGCCGCCTCGGCCGGCTCCATCCTGATCTCGCGCCTGATGGTGCGCGGTGTCGCCGGCGTGGTCACCGACGGTGGCTTTCGCGATTCACCTGAAATCGCCGCCCTGCCTTTTCCCTCCTATCACCAACGGCCATCGGCCCCGACCAATTTGACGCTGCACCAGGCCATGGACATCAACGTGCCGATTGGCTGCGGCGACGTGGCGGTGTTTCCCGGTGACGTGATCGTGGGTGACAAGGAAGGCGTGTTCGTCATCCCGGCGCACATGGCCGACGAGGTGGCCGACGAGGCGGTGGAGATGACCGCCTTTGAAGACTTCGTGACAGAAGAAGTGCTCAAGGGCCGCAGCATCATTGGCCTGTACCCGCCCACGCAGCAGCAGTCCAAGGACGACTTTGTGGTGTGGCGCAAAGCCAAGGGCCGCTGAGTCCACACGCTAACGCCCGTGCCCAAGCCACCGCCGCCTCCGAGTCTGGCGACCAGCCGCATGGAGGACGTGGCGCGCGAGGCAGGAGTGGCGCGGGTCACCGTCTCACGCGCGCTCAGCCATCCTGACAAAGTATCACCCGACACTTTGTCGGCCGTACGGGCGGCCGTCACGCGGTTGGGCTACGTGCCCAACCTCACCGCGGGCAGCCTGGCGTCCAAGCGTTCACGCATCATTGGGGCTGTTATCCCCACGCTGGCCAACGCCTGGTTCGCTGACGCGCTCGATGGCTTGGCCGAAACTCTCAACAGCAGCAATTACCAACTGATGTTGGGTCAGTCCGGCTACGAACTTGACGATGAAACCCGCCTGATCGACACCTTCATCGGCCGCAAAGTCGATGCGCTGATGCTGACCGGCGTGGTGCACCACCCCGCTGCGGCCGCCAAGCTACGACGCCTGGGCCTGCCGACCGTGGAAATATGGGATCTGACGGACGAGCCGATTGACCAGGTCGTTGGTTTTTCAAACGAGGCTTGCGGCCACGCTGTCGGGGCCTACTTGTTGGCGCGGGGACGCCAGCAAATAGGCTTTATCGGCGCTGAAGAAGTTCGATCACGCAAGCGCCAGGCAGGCCTGCGTGCAGCGATGGCGCAGGCTGGCTTGACAGAGCTCATGGCCGAGACAGTTCTGGCCCCTTCGAACATGGAGGACGGTGCCCGCCGTCTGGCCGCACTGCTGGCCCGTCAGCCCGGCTTGCAAGCCGTCTTCTGCAGCAACGATACCCTGGCCATGGGTGCCTTGGCGGAATGCCGCAGGCGCGGCCTGCGCGTGCCGCAAGACATGGCCGTGGTCGGCTTTTCAGACTTGCCAATCGCCTCGGTGTGCGCGCCGGCGCTGACCACCGTACGCGTGCGCTCACGCGAGATTGGTCAGCGGGCGGGCGAACTGCTGCTGGCCAGGCTGCAGGGTGACGCCAACGCAAATGCCCATGCCCATGAAGATGAGCGCACAGCCCAGCCGGGCGTGACCGACATGGGCTTTGAAATCATCGAGCGCGAAAGCAGCTGACCTTCAGGACTTGATACCTGCCGTCTTGATCACGCGCGTCCAGCGTGCTTCTTCGCTCTTCACGAATTCCGCATAGGGTTTGTGACCCTGCACAGGCACCACAAAACCCTGGGACTCCATGCGCTGCTTGATGGCCGGCGATTGCATGACCTGCGCCATGGCGGCTTCGAGCTTGTCCAAAATAGGCTGCGGCGTGCCCTTGGGCGCCGACAAGCCCGACCACGACAGCGCCTCAAAGCCTTTGAAGCCAGACTCGGCCACTGTGGGCACATCGGGGTACAGCGGGTTGCGCTGGGCACTGCTGACGGCCAGAGCGCGCAGCTTGCCGGCCTTGACGTGCTGTAAAGCCACGTCCTGGTTGATGAACATCAGCTTGATGGTGCCACCCAGCATGTCGGTCATCATGGGGCCGCCGCCACGGTAAGGAATGCCCAGCATGAAGAGACCTGCCGTCTGCTTGAACTGCTCCATGGCCATGTGGCCGGACGCCGCTGGCGTGAAGCCGTAGTCCAGCTTGCCGGGGTTAGCCTTGGCGTAGTCCACCAGATCCTTGAGCGTCTTGAAGGGCAGGCTTGGATGCACGACCAGCACGTTGGGGCCGGAGTGGACTTGCGTGATGTGTGCAAAGTCGGTGTTGGAGTTGTACTTGGGCATGGGGTCCAGGCCATGCGCCACGGCGTTCTGGCCAATGCCGGTCTGGATCAGGGTGTAGCCGTCGGCCGGCATCTTCAAGGCACGCTCGGTGCCGATCACCCCGCCCGCACCGCCGATGTTCTCGATGATGAAGGGCTGCTTCATGATCTTGCCCAGCTCTTCCGCGACCATGCGGCCCATCACGTCACTGGTGCCGCCCGGTGGAAAGGGCACGATGAGCTTGACCGGCTTGTTGGGGTAGTCGGCCTGGGCCAGGGCGGCCAGCGGCATCGCGCCAATGGCGGCAACCGCCGTTGCGGCAGCCAGGCTGATGAGGTTTCTGCGAATCATGGGGTCTCCTTGGGGCTCAGCTAACAGTTGTTCGGGACGGCGATGGACGCGCGTTCATCGGTATTGTCTCGATCAGCCCGCTCCGATCAAGCGGACTTACCCAAGTGAACTCAAATATTCCCACGATCTGGAACAAGGCGATGAGG
Source organism: Polaromonas sp. (assembly GCA_040400945.1). Taxonomy (GTDB): domain Bacteria; phylum Pseudomonadota; class Gammaproteobacteria; order Burkholderiales; family Burkholderiaceae_C; genus Polaromonas. Next base: position 3,462 of record JBBAPG010000006.1, read on the forward strand.
TAAATTCGACCTTCGATCTCATGACTGACAAATACATTCCCCTCGCCGACATCCGCTACGCCAGCCGGGTGCCCACAGTGCCCGCCCAGCTCGCCGCACCCACCGGGCTTTTGGCCGACACCTTGGCCCGCCCGCTTCGGGATTTGCGCATCAGCGTCACCGACCGCTGCAACTTTCGGTGCAGTTACTGCATGCCACGCGAAGTGTTTGACAAGGACTACACCTTCTTGCCGCAAAGCTCGTTGCTGAGCTTTGAGGAAATCACCCGCCTGGCGCGGCTGTTCGTGGCCCACGGGGTGGAAAAGATTCGTTTAACGGGCGGCGAGCCGCTGCTGCGCAAAAACCTGGAAGTGTTGATTGAGATGCTGGCACGCATCCAGACGCCCAGCGGTCAGCCGCTGGACATCACGCTCACCACCAACGCCTCCCTGTTGGCCAAGAAAGCGCAAAGCCTCAAGGATGCCGGCCTGCAACGCGTGACGGTGAGCCTGGACGGGCTAGACGACGCCGTGTTCAGGCGCATGAACGACGTCGACTTTCCGGTGGCTGATGTGCTCAAAGGCATCGAGGCGGCCCAGCGTGTGGGCCTGGCACCTATCAAGGTCAACATGGTGGTCAAGCGCGGCACCAATGACGACCAGATCGTGCCCATGGCCAGCCACTTTCGCCATTCGGGCGTGGTGCTGCGCTTCATTGAATACATGGACGTGGGCGCGACCAACGGCTGGCGCATGGACGAGGTGCTGCCGTCCGCGCAAGTCATCGAGCGCCTGCAGTCAGCCTATGCCCTGAGCCCGATTGCCGCCAACTACACGGGCGAGACCGCCGAGCGCTGGCGCTATGCCGATGGCGCGGGTGAGGTCGGCGTGATCAGCAGCGTCACGCATGCTTTTTGTGGTGACTGCAACCGTGCCCGCCTGTCCACCGAGGGCAAACTCTTTTTGTGCCTGTTTGCCAGCCAGGGCCATGACTTGCGACCCTTGTTGCGCGGGGACTTTTCAGACGCTCAGATCGCCGCAGCCATTGGCCATGTTTGGCAGGCGCGGGGTGACCGTTATTCAGAAATGCGCGCCGCCTTGCCAGCAGACACAACCCTGGCTACGGACGGCCAGGGCAAGCGTGTCGAGATGAGCTACATCGGCGGGTGACGCGCATCTGGCCGGTGAGCCCCGGCTGGGCGTAGCCAGCGCATGCGCTGACTCTTTTACTGTTTTTATCTTTCAACTCTCTTTACATGAACAGCACCCAAGACATCACCGGCGTCATTCTGGCCGGCGGCCGCGGCTCTCGCATGGGCGGAGCCGACAAGGGGCTGCAGAACTTCAACGGCGTGCCGCTGGCTTTGCACACGCAACTGCGCCTGAGCCCGCAGGTGGGCGAGTTGCTGATCAACGCCAACCGGAATCTGGCCGCATATGAATCCTTCGGCGTTCCGGTATGGCCAGACGCGGCCAGCCTGGGTGACTTTGCCGGGCCACTGGCTGGGGTTTTGACCGGCCTGGAGCGCAGCGAAACGCCGTTGATGATGACCGTGCCCTGCGACACGCCGCTGTTTCCGCACGACCTCGTGGAGCGTTTGCTTGACGCACTGGAAGCTGAAGACGCGGAAATTGCAATGGCCGCTGCGCGCGAGGAAGACGGCCAGTTGCGCCCACAACCCGTGTTCTGCCTGCTGCGCACACACTTGCTCGAAAGCCTGGTCCGCTTTACCGCCGGCGGCGGCCGCAAGATTGACGCCTGGACGGCGCAGCACAAGACGGCGCTGGTCGCTTTTGATCAGCCGGGTGACGATGCGCGCGCCTTTTTCAATGCCAACACGCTGGCCGAATTGCACCAGCTCGAAAGCCGCTGAACGCATGACCCAGCCCAAGACTGACGCGCTAAGCCAGGACGGCCTGAAAACCACGGCGCAAATTGGCGCGGCGCTGCAAGGCTACGATCCGAGCGCCCTGCCCGCTGATGCCGTGAACGAGTTCCTGGCCGAATTGGTAAAGCCCGTCACCGAAACCGAGACTCTGCCGCTGTTTGCGGCCCTGGGCCGCGTGCTGGCAGAAGACGTGATTTCGCCCTTCAACGTGCCGCCGCATGACAACTCGGCCATGGACGGCTATGCCTTTGACGGCGCGCAACTTGCCGGCGTGCAAACGGCAGGCTCTGCTTCAACACTGGACCTGAAAGTCGTCGGCACCGCCTTCGCGGGCAAAGCCTGGCAAGGCAAAGTCGGCGCGGGCGAGTGCGTGAAGATCATGACCGGCGCCGTGATGCCAGCCGGCCTGGACACCGTGGTGCCTCAGGAGTTGGTGAGCGTGAGCACTGAACCCGGTGCTGAGCGCGTGACGCTGCCCGCACAGACACTTCAAACCCTCAAGCCGGGCGACAACCGGCGTCTGGCGGGCGAAGACCTGGCGCACGGCCAGGCGGCTTTAAAGCACGGTCAGCGCCTCACACCGGCGCGTCTGGGTCTGGCCGCATCGCTGGGCTTGCCGCAACTCCAATGCCTGCGCCGCCTGCGCGTGGCCTACTTTTCCACCGGCGACGAAATCTTGTCGCTCGGCGAAGCGCCGCGCGAGGGCGCGGTCTATGACAGCAACCGCTACACCGTCTTTGGCCTCCTGAGCCGTCTTGGCTTCGAAGTGATCGACTTGGGCGTGGTCAAAGATGAGCCAGCGGCGCTGGAAGCCGCCTTCAAAGAAGCCGGGCGCCGGGCAGACGCGGTCATCACCAGTGGTGGCGTGAGCGTGGGCGAAGCGGACTTCACCAAAGCCATGATGCGCAAGCTCGGCGACGTGGTTTTCTGGCGCGTGGCCATGCGGCCGGGCCGACCCATGGCCGTGGGTCGCCTGGCGGGCGCGGAAGCCGCTAAACCAGGCGCGGTGCTGTTCGGCCTGCCTGGCAATCCGGTGGCCGTGATGGTGACGTTTTTGGCTTTCGTGCGCCCGGCCTTGCAGCGCATGGCTGGCTGCACTGACAGCGAGCCGCCCATGCTGCAAGCCCACAGCCAGGAAAAGCTTCGCAAGAAACCTGGCCGCACCGAATACCAGCGCGGCTGGGTCTCGCGCGCACCAGACGGCCGCTTGCAAGTGCGCACCACGGGCAATCAGGGTTCAGGCGTTTTAAGCTCGATGGCCGAGGCCAATGGCCTCATCGTGCTGCATCACGCCCAGGGCAGCGCCGAAGTCGGCGACCTGGTGGACGTGATGATGTTTGACGGCGCGATCTAAGCCCTGACTTCAGTCACAGGCTCAGATCGACCTTGACTTACTTGGCGATCAGCTCGGCGTGACCGGCCGCATGTGCGACAGGAGCCTCACGTAGCTCATCGGTCTTGGCACCCGGCACGGCCTTTCGGGCAAACAAGGCGTACATGGTGGGCACCACAAAGATGGTCAGTAAAGTGCCCAAGGACATCCCGCCCACAATGACCCAGCCGATCTGAGACCGGGTTTCAGCGCCAGCACCCTTGGCAAGCGCCAGTGGCACGGCACCCAGCACCATGGCGCCGGTCGTCATCAAGATGGGGCGCAAGCGCTGTGACGAAGCTTTCACCAAAGCCTCGACCAAATCCAGGCCAGCCACGCGCTGCTGGTTGGTGAACTCGACGATCAAAATGCCGTGCTTGGTAATCAAGCCCACCAGCGTGATGAGGCCGATCTGCGAATACACGTTGAGCGAACCACCCGACCACTTCAGCGCCAGCAGGGCACCAATCATGGACAGCGGCACCGACAACATGATCACCAGCGGATCAATAAAGCTTTCGAACTGGGCGGCCAGCACGAGGAAAATGAACACCAGCGCCAACACGAATACGATGCCCAGCGCGCCTTGAGACTTCTTGAACTCGCGGGACGTTCCGTTCAGGTCGGTGGTGTAGCCGGGCTTGAGAACTTTGGTCGCCGTGTCGTCCATGAACTTCAAGGCTTCACCCAGCGAGTAGTCGCCCGACAAGCTGGCCGTGATAGTGGCCGAGCGCCGCTGACCAAAGTGGTTCAGCTCGCGCGGTGAAACGCTTTCGCGTACCTTGACCAGAGCCCCCAAAGGAATCATGGCGTCATTGCGGCCGCGCACATAAATGCGGTCAATGTCGTCGGGCGTGTTGCGTCCGCTGTCCTGGGTCTGCACCACGACGTCGTATTGCTCGGCGTCGCGCTTGTAGCGGGTCACATTGCGACCGCCCAGCAGGGTCTCGATGGCCTTGGCCACGACTTCAACGCTCACGCCCAGGTCAGCCGCTTTTTCGCGGTCAATGTCCACGCGGAGCTCGGGCTTGTTCAGGCGCAGGTCCACGTCAGGCGCAACGATGCCCGGGTTCTTGGCGATCTCGTCAAGAAACTGGCGCATCACGCCGTTGAGTGCCTGGTAGCTGTCGGAGGTCTGCACCACGAAGTTGATGGGGCGCTCGCGAAAGCCCTGACCCAATGACGGCGGCGTGATGGCAAAGGCCGTGATGCCGGGCAATCCGCCGAACTTGGGCTGGATCTCCTTGGCCAGATCCATGGTGGATTTTGTGCGTTCGCTCCAGTCGAGGGTGCGAAACACCACCGTGCCTTGGGCCACCGTCGGGTTGCCCGCGATCACGAAGATGCGGTCAAACTCCTTGAAGGGCTTGCCCATGCGCTCCATAGCCTTGGCATAGCGGTCGGTGTAGTCCAGGGTGGAACCGTCTGGCGCGGTGATGTTGGCCAAAATCACGCCACGGTCTTCCATGGGTGAGAGCTCCTGCTTCATGGTCGGGTATACCAGTGCGATGGCACCAGCGCTCAGCACCATGGCAGTCAGCACCAGCCAGCGCGCCTGCAACAAGCAGCTCTTGAACCAACCCCAAACACCCGCATTGGGGCCCGGCCGATGTTTGGCCGTGATGACCCAGCGAATCGCGCGGCCATAGCCGTCGGCGATCTTGTTGAGCAGACTCTCCATGCCACGGTCAAAGCGATTGGGCTTGGGGTTGTGGCGCAGCAACTGCGTGCACATCATGGGCGTGAGCGTCAGCGCCACGAAGCCCGACACCACCACCGCGCCAGCCAGAGCCAGCGCAAATTCAACGAACAGCCGCCCCGTGCGGCCCGGGGTGAAAGCCAGCGGCGCGTACACCGCCACCAGCGTGGCGGTCATGGTGATCACGGCAAAGCCGATTTCCCGCGCGCCTTTGATGCCGGCTGAAAACGGGTCCATCCCCTCTTCAATGTGGCGAAAAATGTTCTCCAGCATCACGATGGCATCGTCCACCACCAGGCCAATGGCCAGCACCAGCGCCAGCAGCGTCAAGGTGTTGATCGAAAAGCCGGCCAGCGCCATCAGCGCGAAAGTACCTACCAAGCTGACCGGGATGGTGATGATGGGAATGATGGACGCGCGCAGCGTGCGCAAGAAAACGAAGATCACCAGCGCCACCAGCACAACGGCCTCAAAGATGGTGCTGTAAACGTTTTTGACCGACCGATCAATAAACACCGAGTTGTCATTGGCAACGTCGATCAGCATGTCAGCTGGCAGATCGGCTTGCAACTTGGGCAGGGCATCCCGCACGCCCTTGGACAAGTCCAAGGGGTTGGCCGTCGCCTGGCGAATCACGCCGACGGCCACTGCGGGCCGATCGTTCAGGCGCACGGCGGTGCGTTCATCGGCAGAGCCTTCCTGGACGCGCGCCACATCACGCAGCTTGACCGAAAATCCGTTCACGGTCTTGATGACGATGTCGCCAAACTGGCTGGCACGTACCAGACTGGTCTGCGAGGTCACGCTGAACTCGCGCTGCTGCGACTCAATACGCCCGGCCGGCAACTCCAGGTTGCTGCGGCGGATCGCATCTTCCACGTCCTGCGTGGTGAGCTTGAAGCCGGCGAGCTTGTCGCTGTCCAGCCAGACGCGCATGGCGTACTTGCGCTCGCCAAAAATCCGCACATCGGCCACGCCGGTGACGGTTTGCAAGCGCGGCTTGACGACCCGGTTGATCAAGTCATTGATCTGCAGCTGGCTCAGCGAATCGCTGGAAAACGCGATCTGAATGACAGGAAACGCGTCAGCCTCCACCTTGGCGATGACGGGCTCTTCAATCGCCTGCGGCAATCGGTTGCGCACACGGGAAGTGCGGTCACGCACCTCGGCAGCGGCCGAGTCGGCGTCTTTTTCGAGCCTGAAGCGCACGCTGATCTGGCCCTGCCCCTCGCGGCTGATGGAGGTGATCACATCCACCGCATCAATGCCGGCGATCGAATCTTCCAGGGGTTTGGTGACCTGCGATTCGATCACCTCCGCCGAGGCGCCTGGATAGCGCACGCTGACGGTGACGACCGGCTCATCAATCTTGGGGTATTCGCGCACCGTCAGGCGCTGGAAACTGACTGCGCCGATCAAAACGATCAGCAGCGACAGCACGGTGGCAAACACCGGCCTGCGAATGGAAACTTCAGCGAGTTGCATGACTCAGTGTCCGGTCTGGAATAGGGGCTTGACGGCTAGGCTGTGGACGCGTTGCTCAGGCTGGCGCTTGCACGGGCAGACCAGCCGGGCTGGCTTCAGGCGCCGGCTTGCGGCCGCGCTCTGCAGGGGGCGATTCGGCACCAGGGCCGGCCGGACGGCCAGGTCGAGCGGCGCCACGGCCACCTGCACCGGCGCCCGAGCCGGCAGCATCAGCGCCAGCCACGAGGCAAGGGTCGGGGCCGACCAGCGGAGGCAGCGGCTTGGCCGGTGCGCCGGCCGCTGGGCTTGCCGGTGAGGAGGCTGCCGCCGCGACGGGCGCCACTGGAGCACCTGCCCCTGTCGCACCGGTCACAGCGGGGGCGGCTGCAGGAGCAGAAGCCCCTTGCGCCGGGGCACCGGCCGCACCTGAGCCGGCGCCGCCCTGACGACCTGCCGACAGGTCCACCACACGCACGGCTGTACCGTCTTTTTGCAAGCGCTGCTGACCTGCCACCACCACGGTGTCGCCAAGTTCCAGGCCTTCGAGAATCTCGACCTTGCCCGGGCTGCGCAAGCCGACCTTGACTTCCATGCGCTGGCTGGTGCGCTGCCCGTCCGGGCCGTCCACCAGCTTGATGACGAACTGCTTGCCGCCTTGCGGCACGATGGCCTCTTCAGGCACCACGCGCGCGTTGTCGCGCTGACCAAAAACGGTGTTCACGCGGGCAAACATGCCGGGGCGCAACTGCAGGCGGCGGTTGTCGATGCAGGCCCGAATACCGACCGAGCGACCGTTGGGGTCGATCAGCGGATCAATCGCCTGTACCGTAGCGCTGAACTTTCGGCCCGGCAAGGCGTCCAGGTCGATCACTGCTTTTTGCCCGCGGCGCACCTTGGACTGAAAGCGCTCTGGCAAGCGGTAGTCCACGTAAATCGCTTCGATGTCTTCGATGTTCACGATGTCAGCGCCGTCCTTGAGGAAGTCGCCAATATTCACACCGCGAATGCCGGCCAGACCGTCAAAAGGCGCTACCAGCCTGAGGCGGGAAGCCGTGGCGCGTGCCAGGGCCAGTTTGGCTTCAGCCACTTGCAAACCGGCCGCGCTCTCGTCCACGGTGCGGCGGCTGATGAAGTTCTGCTCCACCAATTCCTGGTTGCGCTTGAAATTGACCTGGGCAATGCTCAGCTCGGCCAGCGCCTGCTGGACTTGGGCTTGAGGCAATTGGTCGTCGAACTGAACCAGAAGCTGGCCTTTCTTGACGCGGTCGCCGTCGCGAAAGTTGAGCTGCGTGATGCGGCCACTGACTTCAGGACGCAACACCACGCTTTGCCGTGAACGCAAGGAACCCACAGACTGGTTGTCGTCGACCAGTTTCACGCCCTCGACCTTGGCGACCTCCACGGCGGGCTTTCCACCCCCACCTGTCGCGCCAGCGCCGGGCGCGCTCGCAGCGCCCAGAGGACCGGGCGCAGCTGCCGCGCCTGGCTCAGCGGCAGAGGCCGCCGGCTTGTTCTGGTACCACCAGGCGGCACCGCCTGCAGTCGCAATGCCGACAACGGCGACAACCGAATAAATTGCTTTGGAAGCCATGAAAAGGGCGCTCCGCTATAGATGAGTAACGTAACAATGTAACAGCGTGAACAAACGCTGGGCTTCGGCAACTACGTAGCCTGAGGCTGAATGCGTAGCTTGGACATGCGCATGGCAACATTGATGAATGTAACCTTGGGACGGCCCGTCGGGTCATCACCTCAGCGGCCTGCCCCACCGGCGCCGCGCAAGGCAACATCGACACCTTTATTGGCCAGGGCGTCGGCCCGCTCATTACCCGGGTCGCCCGCGTGGCCGCGCACCCAACGCCAGTCAATCTGGTGGCCAGCAGACTCGACCACAGCATCCAGACGCTGCCAAAGGTCGACGTTCTTGACCGGTGCCTTGGCTGCCGTACGCCAGCCCCGGGCTTTCCAGCCGTGAATCCACTCCGTGATGCCCTTCCTGACGTACTCGCTGTCGAGGTACAAGATGACGTGGCAGGGCTTTTTCAAGGCTGACAGAGCTTCGATCACGGCCATAATTTCCATACGATTGTTGGTCGTGCCCAGCTCGCCACCAAAGATTTCCTTGGTCGTCCCGCCTGCGGTCAGCAAAGCGCCCCAGCCACCGGGGCCTGGATTCCCTTTGCAGGCACCGTCGGTGTAGATCACCACCGGGGCAGCCTGATTCATTTCATCACTCATGCTTTTAGTCTTGCTCGTCAATTGAAAAAGAAGTCGTGCCGCGCTGCTGCGCACCACGCCGATTGGCCACCACGGCGGGCGCGGGCGAGCGAGCTGGCCGCGCTTTCCAGGCAGGCTCCAGCAAGCGCATGCCACGCACACGCTTGGTAGCCACCAAAAAATAAGCAGCGCCAAAAATGGGCCACCAACGACTGCCAGCCCGGTCCATCCAGGCGAAACGGCTGAGCCAGCGAGCGCTGCTGAGGGCCGGCCGGTAGCAACCAAACTGAGCCGACTCCACCTCAAAGCTCAGCAGCCGCAGCCAGTCACGCAAACGCCAGTGGCCAATGGAGTCGCCGCCCTGCGGCAGATACAACTCACCAAAGCCCAGGCGGCGCGCCAGCTGCGCGCGGCGCTGGCGCAAGCCCCACAAGCTGGCCGGATTCAGTCCGCTGATGACAACCCGGCCTTCAGGCACCAGCACGCGTTCGACTTCCCGCAGCGTGGCGTGTGGGTCGGGGCTCAGTTCAAGCGTGTGGGGCAAGACAATCAGGTCCAGGCTATTGGCGGGAAAAGGTAAGGCAGCGGAGTGCGTGAGCAACGCAATTTTTCGCGGCGGGGCATCACTCTTGGGCCCGTCAGAAGGTTCACGCGGCAATTCGTCCACGGCGGCCAGATTGTCAAGGCTCAGCCACTGGTGCGGCATCCGGTTGGTGTGCAGGGTATCTATCTCGGGCAAACCCAGCTGCAGCGCGTGGTAACCAAATAGGTCGCTCACCGCCAAGTCAAAACGTGCGCGCTCCCAGGCCAGCAGATAAGCTCCGGGTGGCGTCTTCAGCCAAGCGCTCAAATCTATAATTCTCGAGCTCATCGGATCCACCGGCAGGTTGTTGTTCATATTGGTCGGCGGGCTACAGACGGGCTGACCAGGACTTGCAGCTCGACACACAATCAGGCCTTCGAGCAATATCAGCACGGGCCCAGATAGCCGAACTATCGGCCTTGTGCGCCCCGCTCGCAGGCAAGCCCGATTCTAGTCAACCGGCCATGCCGAACACTTTGTCTGTTTTGCCACTCCGTTCGAAAACAGTCAGTTTCAAAACAGTCCAATTGGCCTCCAGGAAATTTTGACCATGACCTTCCAAAACCACAGCGCAATTTTTCGGCCTGCCTGGTCCCGCATGAGCCAGTGGCTTCCTGTGTTGACGATCCTGACCATGCTGGGCGGCTGCGCTGCACCGGGGGGTCCGTCCAAAGCAAGCGCAGATCCCCGCCTGGTAGGTGGCCCGCTGATGGCGCCATCGCCTGTGGGCGGCATGCACACGGAATCCAGTCTGCCGTCGACCGAGGCGCGGTCGCCCACCTTACTCTCCGGCAACCGCCAGGGACTCACGCCCAACACAGACCTGCATGCGGTCACCGACGGCAAAGGCTCGGTCGTCGCACCCCTCGAGCCACCGCGGGAGCTCTGGGAGCGCATCCGACAAGGCTTCCGCATGCCCGACCTGCAAAACGAACTGGTGACAGATCGCGAGAAGTGGTATGCGAGCCGGCCCGACTACATCCAGCGCATGACGGAGCGCTCGAGCAAGTACTTGTTTCATATCGTTGAAGAGCTGGAGCGGCGCAACATGCCGACCGAGTTGGCCCTGCTGCCTTTCATTGAAAGCGCCTTCAATCCGCAAGCCGTGTCCAGCGCGAAGGCAGCGGGCATGTGGCAGTTCATGCCGCAAACGGGCACCTATTTCGACCTCAAGCAAAACGTCTTCAGGGACGATAGGCGCGATGTGCTGGCCTCAACCCGTGCGGCGCTGGACTACCTGCAAAAGTTGTACGGCATGTTCGGCGACTGGCACCTGGCACTGGCCGCCTACAACTGGGGCGAAGGCAGCGTTAGCCGCGCCATCGCCCGCAACAAGAAGGCTGGCCTGGGCACCAGTTACACAGACCTCGTCATGCCTGCTGAGACACGGCTGTATGTACCCAAGCTGCAGGCCGTCAAGAACATCGTTGCCGACCCGCAAGCCTTTCAGGCCGAGTTGCCCTGGATTGAAAACCACCCCTACTTTCAGGAAGTGGCCATTTCCCGCGACATTGATGTGGCCCTGGCTGCCAAGTTCGCGGACGTCAAGCTCGAAGATTTCAAGGCGCTCAACTCATCAGCAAGCCGACCCGTGATCCTGGCGGCGGGCACGCCGCAGATCTTGCTACCCTGGGACAACGCCAAAGTATTCCAGCGCAACTTCGAGGCTTATACGCTGGGGCAATATGCCAGCTGGACGGCCTGGACTGTCCCCAGCACCATGACGCCGGCCGAAGCCGGGCGGCGCACAGGCATGAGCGAGGCGGACCTGCGGTCGATCAACAACGTGCCTCCGCGCATGCTGATCAAGGCAGGCTCGACGCTGCTGGTGCCGCGCTCGGCCAAGATGGCCGCTGACGTGACCAGCCAGGTGGCCGACAACGGGCAGATGAGCCTGGCCCCGGAAATCGTGACACGTCGCACCACCGTCAAAGCCCGAAAAGGTGAAACGGTGGCCACAGTGGCCAAGCGATACAGCGTCACGGCACTGAATGTGGCCGACTGGAACAACACCACGGCGCACAGCAGCTTCAAGGTGGGCCAGGCGATCGTGCTGTTCTTGCCGGTCAAAACCAAGGGGGCGCGGACGGCTGTGGCTGACTCGCGGACGTCAAAAGCAGCGAAGTCAGGCAAGCCAGTGAAAGCAGAAAAGGTTCAGGCCAAAGCCGCCGCGCCCAAAAAGCCGGCCGGCACCCAAACAGCCAAACGATGAGCTGAGGCCAGACCCGGTTTTGCGCCTAACCTTGCGAGGCACCTTGACCCTTATTCAACTATTGAACCCATGAACACCTCGCGTCTGCGCTTCATAGCCACTCTCCTCCTTGCCACCAGCTTTGCCCTGGTGGGCTGCAAAGACCAGCCGGCCAGCGGCTCAGCCTCGTCCAGCGCCGCCAAGCCCAGCCCGCAGGCAGTGTCCATCGCTGCCATCGAGGCTGGTGCCCAGGGCTTTAGTGTGGGCGTGCCCATGAGCGCCAGGCCGGTGTATGTGTTTTTTGACGCGCAATGCCCACACTGCACCGCCTTGTGGGAAGCGGCCAAGCCACTCAAGGCCAAGACCCGCTTTGTCTGGATTCCCGTGGGCATCTTGAATGCCGCCAGCGTGAGCCAGGGCGCGACACTGCTGGCATCGGCCAATCCCGAAGCGGCGATGGACACGCATGAGGCTTCGATGCGCGCCAAGGCTGGTGGCATCACGGCGGCATCCAACATCGACGCGCAAAAAGCGGCGATTGAAAAGAACACGCAACTGCTCACCAGTTTCGGCTTTGGCTCCATCCCGACCATCGTGGCAACGCATGCGCAAACCGGCGCTTTGATCACGCAGGAAGGCGCCATGACGACTGAAGCATTGGCCAGCTTCCTGGGCCTTTAAAGCCCAGCAAACTTGCCCAGCCCCATCAACTGGCTCAATCGACAGGTGCGGGCGACTCGCGCACGGTCACGGTCTTGGCGCTGAATTGCGCCACCGCCACACCGGCCAACGTCAATGCAGCGCCGGTCAGTTTCACGCCCGTGAACTGCTCGCCGGCAAACAGCCAAGCGACAGCGCCAGCCACTGGCGGCATGAGGTAAATCAGGGGGGCGGTGCGCGCCACGCCGCGCACCGCGTTGATCCAGCCCCACAACAGCCAGCCCAGGAACGAGCTGACCAGCACCGACCAGCCGACCCCCGCCCAGACCAGCCAGGACAGCTCGAACCAGGGCGCAGCCAGCGCCGCAGGCAGCGTAAACACCAGGATGGGAACGCTGCCCAGCAAGGTGGCGTAAGTCATGGTCAGCACACCGCCGTGGCGCTCGATCAGCGGTTTGGCCCCCACTGTGTAATAGGAAAAAAAGCTGGCCGCCACGAGCAAGAAGAGATCGCCGCCTGTAGCGCGCAACTGCCCGCCCAGCAGCTTGACAAGGGGCCGCAAGCCAGAATGAGCGAACTGGAAAAAGCGGTGGACCAGTGGATACCGTAGGTCACCATGCTGACGTGCAAAAAATGGCCTGCGAGGCCCAAGCGGGCCAGGGCCCAAAAGTCCTGGCGAGGCACGACTGGCCACTTCAGGCCATGGCGGTAAACCATTGGCGCGCGCTGGTGGCAGCGCCGATTTCAAACTTCATGCAGACGATGTCACGCGCCTGCTCTACAGCAGGGCCCAGGCGAAGCAAAAAGCGTCAAGCCTTGAAACGTTCCTTGGCGCGTTGCGCAAAGGTATTGATGAAGGTTTTGCTCAGGTCAACACGGGCCTCTTTCACGCCCAGGTCTTGATTGGCTACGGCTCTCAGCGCAGTTTCCGGCGCCTTTTCAGGCATCAGGCCGTCCAGAGAGATGGACTCGCGCACTTTGGCGAACGACGCCAGATACAAGGCGCGATCACCCAGCAAATAGGCCTCGGGAACGGTCTTGATGATGTCGCCAGGCCCGGCGGTTTGCAGCCACTTCAGGGCATGCACTAAAGCGCTCGCAAGGGCCTGGCAGGTGTTGGGATGGCGCCTGATGAATTCGGTCGACGCTTGCAGGCAAGCCGCCGGCATGGGGCCGCCAAACACTTCTTGCGTGCCCTTGAGCGTGCGGGTGTCCGAGATGATTTTCACGTCGCCTTTTTGTTCCAGCATCGTCATCAGCGGGTCGGTGTGGCTGATGGCGTCGATCTGACCGGAGCGCAACACCGCCAGGGCATTGGCCGTGGAGCCCACGTCGATAAAGCTGACGTCGGTCGGCCGAACCCCGGCATTGGCCAGCAACACGCTGGGCAGCAGGCTGCTGAGCGGCTCCATGCTGGCGACACCGATGCGCCGCCCCTTGAGGTCTGCCACCGACTGGTAAAAAGGCAAGCTGCGGGTGGACACCCCCAAGACGGCCTGGGGCGCACGCCCCTGCATCACGAAGGCCTGCAGGAACTGGTTGCGCGCGTGAGCACTGATGGTGTGCTCAAAGCCGCAAGAGATCACGTCTGCCATGCCCGCCAACAAGGTCTGCACGGCTGCAAAAGAGGATCCTGGTAAATCAATGATCTCGACGTCAAGGCCCTCGGCCCGAAAGTAGCCGAGTTGCTCGGCGATGGTCAGGGGCAAATGGTAGAGCCCCGCCTTGCCAGCCACGGCCAGCGTCAGCTTGACGCGTTCAGGCTTGGCTTGCGCGTGCAGTGAAGGCGCAGCGGACGCAGCCGCCAGCAACAGGGCCGACCCCATCAGATCCCGGCGCGACACTCCGCACGGCGGCCTTTCGGAAAGCCCTTCTGACTGCCCTTCTTTCAGGCAGTTGTCTTGCGGCTTGGCATGCGTGTCATCCATGCCTGAAGCGTAGGCGCGCGCTGAATGTTTCGCATCGGGAACATCCCCCTCTCGGGTTTTACCCAAGCCGGCCGCAGCCGCGCTTGACTTAGCGGGCGATACCGATCAACAAGAGGGCGGCGTTAAGAGCCCAGGCCAGCGCCCACACCAGACTGCGCAGATTGGCCTTGTCAGCCACGTAAGCTGCCACGTAGGCCATGCGCAGCAAAACAAAAGCGACGGCCAGTGCGTCTACCCACAGCTGCGGCGCTTGAAGCAGGTGGGCCACGATCACGGCCGCAAAGAAGAAGGGCAAGGCTTCAAAGGTGTTGGCCTGCGCGTTGTTGGCGCGGGCGCGCCAGGCACTTTGCTGCTCCAGCCATCGGCGCGGGTCGTGGTTGTCATAGCCGCCTTCGCTGCGGCGCACGCCGAACTTGCCCGACTTGGCGATGCCCGCGCACACGATGGGCAGCGCGGCCATCACAAGGATGCAGCCGAAAGCGATGGTGAAACCTGAAACCATGAAGTGTCCTCTTTGTTAACCCATTTATTAGTTTTAACGCCGGTCCACCAAGGCGTGCGCAATCGTGCCCAAGTCCACGTATTCCAACTCGCTGCCGACCGGTACGCCGCGTGCCAGCCGCGTGACCTGCACGCCGCGCGCCTTCAGGGCCTGCGCGATCACGTGCGCGGTGGCTTCGCCTTCAGCGGTGAAATTGGTGGCCAGGATCACCTCCTGGACTTCGCGCGCCTCCTCACTTGGCGCACCTGCCGCGTCTTTGGGCAGCACGCGGTCAAACAGGCGCTGCAAGCCGATGTCGTTGGGCCCGATGCCGTCGAGCGGACTCAGCTTGCCCATCAGCACAAAGTACAGGCCGCGGTAAGCCAGCGTGCGCTCCAGCGCGGCCTGGTCGGCGGGGGTTTCGACCACGCAGAGCTTGCTGCGGTCACGCTGCGGGTTCTGGCAGGTGGCGCACAGCGTTTGCTCGGTCAAGGTATTGCAAAGCTCGCAATGCTTGACGCTCAGCACCGCATGCTCAATGGCCTTGGCAATGCGCAATGCGCCGGGCTTGTCATGCTGAAGCAGATGAAAAGCCATGCGCGCAGCCGACTTGGCGCCCACGCCCGGCAGGCGGCGCAAGGCTTCGGTCAGTCCTTCGAGTGCGTTGGAATCGGCCATCAGGCAAGGCTCTCGCCCGCGCGGGCGGGTTTGATGGACTTGAGAGCGGCGTTCAGAAAGGCAACTTCATGCCGCCGGGCAAACCGGGCATGCCCGCGGTGATCTTGCCCATCTTTTCCTGGCTGACTTCTTCAGCCTTGCGCAAGGCCGCGTTGTAGGCAGCAGCCACCAGGTCTTCCAGCATTTCCTTGTCGTCCGGCACGATCAGGCTCGGGTCGATCTCGACGCGCTTGACTTCATGCTTGCAGGTCATGGTGACCTTCACCAGGCCGGCGCCTGCGTCAGCGCTGACCTCCACGAAAGCCAGCTCATCCTGAGCCTTCTTCAGGTTGTCCTGCATGGCTTGCGCCTGCTTCATGAGGCCGGCAAGTTGTCCCTTGTTGAACATGTTCTGGAGTCCTTTAAATCAATGTTTCGATCATATCGGCTTGCCTGCCGCCGCCGCGAGCGGGCGGATGCTGCCGGGCACGATGCGTCCACCCCAGTTCTTCATCATGTCTTGCACGAAGGGGTCCGCATGAATCGTTTCTTCGGCCAGGCGCTGCCGCTCAGCTTGCGCCGCGCCATTGCGCCGGGCGGGCGTGTCGGTGACAGGGCCGACTTCAATGACAAGCGCGGCGACCGGCGTCTGGCCGGCGGCCTCGTCCAGGGTCTGCAAGGCCTGCAATAACTTTTCACAGGCGCTGGCATGGTTGAGCGACTGGCGCTCCACGCGCAAAGTCCAGGCCTCGGCATCCTGCGCCCGCAACTCCGACTGCAGTGCCAGTTCACGCACCAGGCCGCCCACCATCTCGGCTGCCATCAACGTTTGCACGCGTTCAGCCCAAGCGTCGCCCAAGGGCGTGGTTTGCAGTTCAGCCGCGGGCGGGTTCACAGCAACTGGCGCTGGAGTCGACGCAGATACGGGCACCGCGGCAGGCGTTGAAATCGGGGCAGAAATTGGGGCCGAGATCGGGGCAGAAATCGGCTCGACAAATACGGCGGGGGCAGCCATGGGCTTGGGCGCAGGCACGGGGGCTGCGACGGGCTTGGGCGCAGCGACCGGCGGCGCTGCCAAGGGCACGGGCGGCACGGGCGCAGCCCGTGCGATTTCAGCCAGCTGCGGCTTTTTTGGGGGCTCGACGGCGCCCCTCGCTTCTGCAGAAGCACCTGAGGACGCGCTTGCGCCTGCTGGCCGCTTGAAGGGCAAGAGCCGCAGCAGCACCATCGTCAGCGCCGCATATTCGTCTGGCGCCAGACCCAGCTCAGCCCGGCCATGCAAACACAGGCTGTAAAGCAACTGCGTCTCATCCGCAGGCATCGCCTGGGCGAGGCGGGCGACTTCGGCCACGTCAGGGTCGGCCGAGTCGTCGCTCGCGGCCATGTCAGGCACCGCCTGCAGCACGGCCATGCGCTGCAAGACAGTGGTCATTTCTTCCAAGGTGGACTGCGGACTCAGGCCATTGACGCGCAAGACCTCAGACATCTCCACGATGCCGCGGCCATCGCCGCGTGCCAACGCATCAAGCAACTGGTACACATGACTCAAACCCACGCTTCCCAGCATCTGGCGCACACCGGCTTCGGCCAAGGCGCCTGAGCCAAAGGCAATCGCCTGGTCAGTCAGCGAGAGTGCATCACGCATGGAGCCGCGTGCGGCGCGGGCCAGCAAGCGCAGCGCCTGCGTTTCAAAGCCCACGTTCTCAGCGCCCAGCACATGCGCCAGGTGTTCCAAAATGGTTTCAGGCGCCATGGGGCGCAAATTGAATTGCAGACAGCGCGACAGCACGGTGGCCGGCACTTTCTGCGGATCGGTCGTGGCCAGCACGAACTTCAAATAGGGCGGCGGCTCTTCCAGCGTCTTGAGCATGGCGTTGAACGCATGCCCGGTGAGCATGTGCACCTCGTCGATCATGAAGACCTTGAAGCGGCCCTGCACTGGCTTGTAAACCGCTTGCTCCAGCAAGGCCTGCACCTCGTCCACGCTTCGGTTAGACGCCGCGTCCAGTTCGGTGTAATCCACAAAGCGCCCGCTGTCGATGTCCACGCAAGCCTGGCACTGGCCGCAAGGCTCGGCCGTGATGTCGCCCTGCCCGTCAGCCCCTGTGCAGTTGAGTGACTTGGCCAAAATACGCGACACCGTGGTCTTGCCCACACCACGCGTGCCGGTGAACAAGTAGGCGTGATGCAGGCGCTGCGTTTGCAGGGCATTGCCCAAGGCCTGAACCACATGCGACTGCCCCACCATCTCCGAAAAATTCTTGGGACGGTATTTGCGGGCAAGGACGAGGTAGGACATGCCGGCATTCTAAAGTGCAGGGCAAAAAATCCCTGTGCTGGGCATCGGTCGAGTCAGCGTCGATGTCCAAGTCGCCTTACAATTGACAGCGACGGGCCTTCCCGCATGGTGAAGCGGCCAACCGGGTCAGGTGGGGAACCAAGCAGCCCTAACTGTGGAGCCAGTGCCGGGGTCGAGGCTCGTCACCTTATTCAATCAAGCCTGCAAGCGCAGGCCTGTTTTCAGATCGATCGCGGCGGTTTCAATGCGCTGCCCAGGCTCGTTGCCACTGAGCCGTTCGACGCGGCGGCGGTACATCTCAGTGAGTGCAGCGTGATGCTCGGCTGCGGCTTCGTGCTCGACCAGCTTGCGCTGAGCTTCATACAGCTGCTCGTGAACAATGATGTCGGCGGGCGTGGGCTTGAAAAGGTCCGTGATGATCTTCATGGCGAGAGGCTCTCTTTAGAAGTTGACGGTTTGAAACTGGTGCCAACAACCAGAAACCCACTCTAGGTCAGCGAGGCCCACACAGCCATGAGAAAAGCGCAACTTTTGGCGTAGGAGACGGGCTTAACGCCCCAGTGGCTGGCGCAGGACCTCTTCAATGGCCGCTGTCGAGTTCTCTGCATGCTCGGCTATTTGCGCGGCCATCAGTGCCAGCGATGCCAAGGGATAGGTGCCGCTGATCACGCTTTTGTAAGCCACCTCAGCCCCCAGCGCGTCCTGGCCCAAGCCTTCAAGGGCGGCGACGATGCATTCCTCGAGGCTGGCCAGGCCTGCGTCGGCATACAGGGTTTCGCCCTCATGGGTGACGCGGTACTCGAAGCTGCCGGGCTCGAACTGGTCGAGGTGAAAACGCACGATCATGGGGTTTCCTTTAAATCTGACGCTGACGTTGCTGATGCGTCACTGTTGGCCAGCGCAGAGCGCGTAGGCGAAAACGCCGCACTGGCCAAGCCGAAACGCTGTAACACGCCCTGCCCGGCTGCACGGCCACTGGCCATGCAGGCCGTCAGCAGATAGCCACCGGTGGGCGCTTCCCAATCGAGCATCTCGCCGGCGCAAAACACGGGCGCGGTGGCGGCTGGCGCGCTCAGACCTTGCAGGGCAAGCTGTCCATCCATGGCATTGAAGGGAACACCCCCTGCACTGCTGATGGCTTCGTCCAAAGGGCGAGGCCGCAACACCTGCACCGGCAGGGCCTTGATGGCCGCCGCCAATTGAAGCGGATCGGCCATCGCCTCCTTGTCCAGCAATTCGTGCAAGACGCCGGCTTTGATGCCGTCCAGGCCCAAGCGGCTTTTCAGGTGGCTGGACAAAGAGCGCGAGCCGCGAGGGTGCCGCACTTCAGCCAGCACCTGGGCCGCCGATTTGTCGGGCAAGAGGTCGAGCAAAAACGTCGCGTGCCCGTTGCGTACGATTTCCCGGCGCAGCAGGCTGGAGGCGGCATACACCAGGCTGCCCTCCACACCGGTTGTGGTCGCGACAAACTCACCGCGCCGGCTGAAGGGTGCGCCAGCCTGCGCTGGATCCGCGCAAGTGATGGCAACCGACTTGAAGGGCTGGCCAGCAAAGCGCTCGACAAAGTGAGCCGACCAGCCCAGGCCCGCGCGCCCGGCCGCGTCAAAACCGCAATTACTGGGCTGCAATGGATGCACCGCCACGCCCTGACCCTGAAGCAAAGGCACCCAGGCGCCATCTGAGCCGAGCCGGGCCCAGCTGCCGCCGCCCAGAGCGAGGACGACGGCATCTGCGGCCACACGCACTTCGCCAGCGGGCGACGCAAAGCTCAACGCCCCGTCTTCAGCCCAGCCCAGCCAGCGATGGCGCATGAAAAACTGCACACCCGACTGACGCAGGCGATGCAGCCAGCTGCGCAGCAAGGGCGCGGCTTTCATGTCGGTGGGAAACACGCGGCCCGACGAGCCCACAAAGGTGCTGACGCCCAGGCCTTGGGCCCAGTCGCGCAGGGCTGCGCCATCGAAGGCTGCGAGCAGCGGGGTCAAGGCGGGCTCAGCCTCGCCATAGCGCTTGTTGAAGGCGGCAGGCGCTTCGGAATGCGTGAGGTTCAAGCCGCCTTTGCCGGCCAGCAAGAACTTGCGCCCGACCGAAGGCATGGCGTCAAACACCTGCAACTCCAGTGAATGGCCGGCCGCAGCCAAGGTCTCGGCAGCCATCAGGCCTGCTGGGCCGCCACCGATGATGACCACGCGCAGCGGCTTGGCAGCCGTTGCTTGATGGAGAGGGGTCGAACTGGTCAAAGTGGTCAAAAAAATCCGTTCAGGCGCGGCAAATGACGGCAAAGAGGCCCGCACGCGCAGAGCGCGGATTATGCAACTCGCCCAGCGCGCACCAGAGCCAACAGGACCCTCGGCAAGCCACTAGTCAAGCTCGATCAATTCACCACTGGCCGTCAAAAACGCCGCCTTGACCACCTGCCCGGCTTGGATGGCCTGCACCGCCGCGCGGTAGGTCTGCATCTGCGCGCGCAACTCGGCTTGCTCATGGGGCGCCGCACCCGACTTGTAGTCCAGCACCCACCAGTGGCCTTCATGCCCGGCATCGCGCCGTTGCACTAGGCGATCCAGCCGCAAGCTTTGGCCTTGGTAGGCCAGTGCCACTTCATTGCCCTGCCAAGCAACCACTGCTGAGTCCCAGGCCCAGGCGCCCGCGCCGGCCAAGATGCGGCGGGCACCCGCCACGGCAGTTTGCTTTTGCGCGGCGTCCAACTTGAACTCGCGCACAACGGCCTGAATTTGCCGCTCCGACAGTGCGCCCCACTCGAGCAAGCGATGCATGGCCTGGCCCGTGCGCGAGGCGACGGAGTCGGTGGCGCGCACCGCCGAGCCTATGCGCGGCGGCGCGGGCGGCAGCACGGCGAGCTTGATCTGTTCAGCCTCGCCAGCAGCCGAGGCAGGCACGCCCGGCGTCGCGGCTTCAAGCACTGGCGAAGGCGCCGACAAGGCCACCAGCCGCTGCCACCAACTGCCACTGGCGTCGCGGTGCGGGGCAATGGAAGAGATGGCCAGCGTATGTCGCGCGCGAGTCAGCGCCACATAAAGGGCATTGAGTTCTTCACGGTGCCGGGCTGCTTTTTCAGCCTCCAGCGCCTGCGCACAGCAGGCTGGGGGTCGGCCTTCGCTGACCAGAAAAGCAAAGCGGCGCGGCACCGCCGCTTCGCCCGGCCAATCCACCAGCACGCCCATGCTGTCTGCCGCGCGGGGCGGCGTGTCGGTGTCCAGCAGCAGCACGGCCTCGGCTTCCAGGCCTTTGGCGCCATGGATGGTCAAAAGGCGCACCGCGTTGTCGGGCACGCTGGCCGGGGCCTGAATGCCGCCGGCCTTGAGTGCGCGTACCAGCGCGTAGGGCGTGATGTAGCGGCCGCCTCCGACCTGAAGAGCCACGGACAGCAAGGCACGCAAATTGGCCAGCACGGCGCTGCGCTGCGCGCCGGGCGCGGCTGCCGCGTAGCGGGCCAGCAAGTCGCCGTCGTCGTAAATCGCCTGCAAGGCGTCATGCGGCGGAAGCACGGCCAGCCAGCCCTGCCAGCGTGTCAGGGCCAGCGTCGCGGTGCTCAGCGCGGGTGCGGCCTGCAATTCATCAACGGCCGCCTTCGCGTGTTCTTGCAGCAAGGCAAACCAGGGCAAATTCAGGCGGCGCTTGGCCAGGGCCAGCGGCACCAAATCTGCGCTGTCCAGGCCGAAGATAGGCGAGCGCAGCACCCGCGCCAGCGACAAGTCATGCTGGGGCGACACCAAAACGTCCATCAGCGCGACGATGTCCTGCACCTCGCAGCAGTCGATGAGCGCCGTGTTCTCGCCAATCTGCGCCGGGATACCCCAGGCGCGCAAGGCCTCTTGTAGCGGTAGCAGGCCCGCGCGTTTGCGTGACAGCACCATGATTTGCGAAGGCTGAAGGCCCCCAGTCTTCACAAGCTGCGCAATCCAGGCGGCGGCTTGCTGGCCCTCCAGGCTGCGCAAGGTTTCCTCGGGCGCTTCGCGCGGCTCGGTGAGGCTGTCGCGCCAAACTGCTTCGTCGGCTGGTGCTGCATCTAGCGCCTCGGGGCGCGGGATCACAGGCAAGTAGACAAATTCACCCAGGCGGCTGGCGTCGGTGCTGTGCGACCTGAAGCCTTCGTACCCGTCCGTTGCCACAGCTTGGCTCATGGCGGCGTTGACCGTGGCGATCACCTGCCGCGCATTGCGGCGCGTGTGGTCGCAGCTGAGCAAATCACCACCCAGGCCGCTTTGCACAAAGGCCTGGGCCGCACGAAACACCTGCGGCTCGGCCCGGCGAAAGCGGTAGATGCTTTGCTTTGGGTCACCCACGATGAACACGCTGGGCGCCTGCCCTGCCCCGGTGTAGCTGCCCAGCCAGGCCAGCAGCGCTTGCCACTGCAGCGGATTGGTGTCCTGGAACTCATCAATGAGCAAGTGGCGCACGCGGGCGTCCAGCTTTTCCTGCACCCAACCCGACAGCACCGGATCGCCGAGCATGGCCAGCGCCGCGCGCTCCACGTCATTCATGTCGATCCAGCCGCGTTCTTGTTTCAGCGCTGTGAACTCTTCGATCAATTGCCGCGTCAAGCGCAGCATGCGCTGCTGGTAAAGCCAGGCCTCGTGCTGTTGCCCGGCGGCCTTGATTTCCAGCACCAGGGTTTGCGCGGCACGCACAAGCTCGATGCCTGCTACCTTGTCGCCAAATTTGCGGCACTTGCCGTCGGCTGTGAGCAAGGCGGTAAAAATGCCCTCGTCATCTCCGGCGGTCAGCGCGCGCTCTAGCTCAGCGCCCTTGGCCGAATAACTGACTTGCGTGGCGCGCCCCAGCGCCTGGGCCGCGGCCGACAAGGCTTGGCGCACCGCAGCTTGCTGCAAGGCCTCCCCCGGATCAGCCAAGCCCGCAAAGACCGGGAATTGAGCGCCAAATGCATCCACAGACTGTTCGGGCACGCCCGCCGCATCAGCCAGGGCGAACTCCACACGCTTGTCGAGCGCGGCTCGCAAGGCTTTGTCGGCCTGCGAGCGGCCATAGGCCAGCACCACCGCTTCAAAGTCAGCGCGCAGCTCGGGCTGCTCGACCAGCGCCTGGTAAAAGCGGCGCCACACCAGGCTACGCGCTTGGCTGTCATCTTCGAGCAGTTCGTAATTGACCGGCAAGCGCAGCGACTGCAAAACGGCCACCGGAGCACTGCGCAAGAGTGCCGCAAACCAGCCGTGGAAAGTGCGTATCTGCACCGCAGGCCCCGTGAGCAGCAGGCGCGCATACAGGCCCTTGAGTTGCGCGGCCATGCGCTCGGCAGTCGCCGCATCGTCCAGGCCCTGCACGCCTCGAATGCGCAGCTCATGCACCAGTCGCTCCGTGTCGGCCTGGGCAAACTCCGCCAGCCACTCATAAAGCCGCTCGCGCATTTCGCCGGCCGCCCGCTTGGTGAAGGTGATGGCCAAAATTTCCTGGGGCTTGAGCGTGGCATCCGCCTCACCGCTTTCGATCAGCGCCCGCAGCATGCGGGACACCAGCATCCAGGTCTTGCCTGCACCTGCGCAGGCTTCCACCGCCACGCTGCGTTTGGGGTCACAGGCCAGCGCATAAAAACGCTCGGCAGGCACCAACGTTCCATTGCATTCATAGGCAGCCGGAACGCTCTGGCTGGTCGCTTGGGTCATGGCTTGCATCATTTGGCCTCCACGAAGTCACGGCGGCACAGGCCGCGCGCCGCACAAAAGGTGCAGGCCTTGCCCTCGCCCATGGCGGGCAAAGGCGAACCTTCTGCGATGCGGCCTATGTCGGCCTGAATGCTCGCTATCAACTGATCGCGCAAGTCAACGATGTTCGGCTGGGTATAGCTTCGCGTCGGATCTTTCTCCACCAGGCTCACATAGGCGCCTTCAAGTTCATCGTCGTCCAGCAGCGCGGCATAAAAGGCCAGCTGCGTGTCTTCTTGCGGCGACTTGATGCGCTGCACGGTGGTGTCGCGGGCTTCAGTCTTGTAGTCAATCACCAGCGTGTGGCCACCGGCTGTGCGGTCCAGCCGGTCTATGGTGCCCATCAGCGTGAGCGCGCCCAGAGGCATTTCGCGCTCCACCTCGGCCGCCACGAACTTCGCGCCTTCGGCTTCATGGCCGGTCAGCCAGACAAGATATCCCTCGCGCACGCGTGGCCACGCAGCGGCAAAGGGCAGGAATTCGCTTTCAGACAAGCCCATCTCGCGCGTGCTCTGCGCAGCAGCGGCATCCAGCATGGTGCGGCGCAGATCCTCGTCGGGCGTGGGGCTGGCCTGCAAGGCTTCGTGAAAATGCCGCAAGAGGCCGTGCAGCCAGTTGCCAAAATCGCGCTTTTCCAATTCACTGTCCAGCTCGTCGGCCTCTTGCAGCCGCAACTGGCGCATGGCGAAAAAGCGATACGGGCAGCGCCGCAGATCGTCATACGCGGTGGCAGACAGCTTGGTGATAGGCAGAGCCTGGCCCGAAGGCGCGGGCAGTTGTGTGGCGTTCAGCGGCAGAGCCCGGGCGATACGGGCGTCTGGCGAGAGCGTGGCATCGGCCAGCAACAGGGCTTGCACAAAGCCGCTGGGCATCAGGCGCTCGCCCGATTCGCTGCTGCGCCAGAGCACATCGATAGGCGCGCAGCACAAGGCATGCTGCCAGGCTGCGCGAGTGGCCAAGGCCAGGGCCTCACGCGTTGGCAAACCCAGCAGCGCACGCTGCGCGGGCGACCAAGCACCCGGCGGCTCGGGCGACACCGGCAGGCGCACCTCATCTGCCCCGGGCAGCACCACGGCCGCGATGACACGGCCCAGCAACTGGCTCAGCGGCAAGATGATCACCTCGGGGTCCAGCGGATGTTCAGGCGTGAAGCTGCCCGACTCCAGCGTCTGGTTGACCCAAGCTGTGAATTCGCGCAAGTTCATGCGCGCAGCAAAGCTGCTGAACTCGTCTTCCTGTCCGTCGCGCAAACGCAGGGCGTCCAGCAAGGCCTGCCCCGCCGTGTCGTCCAGCAGCGCCTGCCATTGGCCAGTGGCTGTCAGTGCTTCTCGCACATGGCGCAGCCAGCCGACCAGGGGCTTGCTGCCCTGCACCAGCGCCAGCCAGGGCTTGACCTGCGCGGCCAAGGCATGCGCCACATCATGCGTCGGGCTGATGCCCTGCCACTGCCGCACACCGGCGCGCCGCAATTGCGCCTCCGCGGCGCTGACGGCGTTCGGGTTCAAAGCGGGCGCATGTTTGAGCCAGTCCAGCACGGTGTCTGAACTGGCGTCCCACTGGGCGGCGCGCAACAAGCCCATGAGGCTGGCGGCCGCGCGCGTGGTGGACAGCTTCCAGCCGGTTTCGTCTCGCACGCGCAGGCCGTAATGGGTCAGCATGGCGCGCACGCGCCGGGTCAGCACGCGGTCTTGGGCCACCAGGGCAACGGGATGCTGGCCCTGAGCCAGCCGCGCCAGCACGCAGGCGGCAGCGCGCTCAGCCTCGTCTTCGGCGTCCAGCGCCGCTTGCAAGGATGGCGCTGAAGCCGACAAGTCGAGCGTGTCCGGAAAGCGCAAGGTCTGCGCGCAACTGCCGCGCGCCTGCCACAGCGCCACCAAGGCCTGACCCAGCGGGTCGGCTTGAAAGCCTTCAATGATCACCAGCAAAGGGCAAGTGGCGTCGAACAAGACGTCGGTGGCATAGGCGGATGTGGCGGCCCAGGCCAGAGCCAACTGGCCCACGGCGGACTCCAGGGCCAGCACAGGGGCGTCCATGCCCGCGGCCAGGGCCGCAGCTTGTCGCTGGCCCCATTGCGCTCGCTCGCTGGGGGCAACTGCCGCGGCCAACCGAGTCAAGGACCAGGCCGACTCGACCAGGCGTGCGGCAAGCAATTCCTTGTGCGACGACAAGCCCGCCCGATCCAGCAAGCTGGCAGCCGTCAGCCAGTCGCAGGCGGCGTCCTGGCGTATGTCGTCGGGCGAAGCAGTGAACGAATTCTGCGCACTGGCAGACTGCAAGGCCGAAGCCCAGTTCTGGGTGGTTTCAAAACGCGGTACGAAAGAGGCTTCACCACTGGCGGCCCAGGCGACGCGCGCCTCGTGCATCAGTTGCGCGTAGGGCACCAGCACGACGACGTCGCCCGGGTGAACACCCTGAGCGGCGATGAGTTGGCGCAAGGGCGAGAGAACTCCGGACCAGTGGGCAGATGTGAAAGCGTCAGACGTCAAGGCAATGAGGCGCGAGGCCTAAAGATGGGAAATGGTGAAGAAAAAATGCGGAAAGAGCGGAGGTCAGGTAAGGAGCAAAGACGGGTTGACTATGAGCAAGATAGGCAAAACTCAGCAGCTGGCAGCAACGAAGGCTTTGGCTTTCTGCCACAATGAAGTGAACTTTAGCCCTCTCCTGAACCCATTTTTCCAGAAGGAGCCGTCATGGCCAGCGACCTGATCAAACATACCACCGATGCCACTTTTGAAGCTGACGTGCTCCAGGCCAGCAAGCCCGTGTTGGTGGACTACTGGGCCGAATGGTGCGGCCCCTGCAAGATGATTGCACCCATCCTGGATGAAGTCGCCGTTGGTTACGACGGCAAGCTGCAAATCGCCAAGATGAACGTGGACGAGAACCGCGATATCCCGGCCAAGTTCGGCATCCGCGGCATCCCCACGCTGATGCTATTCAAAGACGGTCAACTGGCCGCCACCAAGGTCGGCGCCATGAGCAAGGCCCAGCTGACGGCCTTCATCGACCAGCAACTCGCTTGATCCTGACCTGATCTCACCTGCTTACACTCACTCGCGCAGGGCGAGCACAAAAAAAGGAAGCCCTGATGCTTCCTTTTTTTGTGTCTGATCGCAGTTTGGCTGAACTGGAAAGAGCGGAAATATTTCCTGTCATAATCCAAGCCAACTGCTGCCGACCCCAAGTCTGGCTGCGCGGTTCCCGCCCCAGAAGCTACCAAGCCTTCGCCGGGCCGGCTTTCCCAACACCCCCGTTTTTCCCTTGACCGCCGCTTCCGGCGATCCTTCCCCTCGCAGGTACATCCATGCACTTAAACGAACTCAAGGCACTGCACGTGTCTGAAGTCCTCAAGCAAGCCGAAGCCCTTGAGATCGAAAACGTCGGCCGCATGCGCAAGCAAGAGCTGATGTTCGCCATCATCAAAAAGCGCGCCAAGACGGGCGAGACCATCGTGGCCGATGGCGTGCTCGAAGTGCTGCCCGACGGCTTTGGTTTCTTGCGTGCACCGGACTCGAGCTACACCGCCAGCACCGACGACATCTACATCAGCCCCAGCCAGATCCGCCGCTTTAACCTGCACACCGGCGACATGATCGAAGGCGAAGTGCGCACGCCCAAGGACGGCGAGCGCTACTTTGCGCTGAACAAGCTCGACAAGATCAACGACGGCGCGCCCGAGGCGAACAAGCACAAGGTGATGTTCGAGAACTTGACGCCGCTGTTCCCACGCGAGCAGTTCAAGCTGGAACGCGAGATCAAGGCTGAAGAAAACCTGACCAGCCGCATCATCGACATCATTGCCCCCATCGGCAAAGGCCAGCGCGCCTTGCTGGTGGCGCCGCCCAAGTCCGGCAAGACCGTGATGATGCAAAACATCGCCCACGCCATCACCGCCAACTACCCCGAGGCCGTGATGATGGTGCTGCTGGTCGACGAGCGCCCTGAAGAAGTGACCGAGATGCAGCGCAGCGTGCGCGGCGAAGTGATTTCCTCCACCTTTGACGAACCCGCCGCACGCCACGTGCACGTGGCTGAAATGGTGATCGAACGCGCCAAGCGTCTGGTCGAACTCGGCAAGGACGTGGTCATTCTGCTGGACTCCATCACCCGCCTGGCCCGTGCCTACAACAACGTTTTGCCTTCATCAGGCAAGGTGCTGACCGGTGGTGTGGATGCCAATGCATTGCAACGCCCCAAGCGCTTTTTCGGCGCGGCCCGCAAGATCGAAGAAGGCGGCAGCCTGACCATCATCGGTACCGCCCTGATCGATACCGGCAGCCGCATGGACGAGGTGATCTTTGAGGAATTCAAGGGCACCGGCAACTGCGAGATCCACCTGGACCGCCGCCTGTACGAAAAACGCGTGTTCCCGGCCATCAACCTCAACCGCAGCGGCACCCGCAAGGAAGAGTTGTTGCTGGCACCCGAGATCCTGCAAAAGTCGCGGATCTTGCGCCAGTTCATGTACAACATGGACGAAATCGAGTCCATGGAGATGGTCATCAAGAGCATGAAGGCCACCAAAAACAACTCTGAATTCTTCGACATGATGCGGCGTGGAGGTTAGCCCCCACGCTCCCCACTTCGTGTGGTTCGCTGCCCCCCGAGGGGGCGCTGCGCCTGCGGCCGGCGGAGCCGGACCGCGGCCCTGGCTGGTGAAGACGGGGAACAGCTATCTCTAACCGTGCAATAATGGCGGGCTTCGCGGAAAGTGCCTGGGACTGGCTTGGGTGGCTACCGCAACGACTCTAAGGAAATGAAATGAAAGACGGCATTCACCCTAACTACCGTGAAGTTTGCTTTTTGGACTTGTCCAACAACTTCAAGTTCGTCACGCGTTCGTGCGTCAACACCAAAGAAATGGTGAAGATGGAAGACGGCCGCGAACTGCCGCTGTACAAGCTGGACACTTCCAGCGAGTCACACCCTTTCTACACGGGCACACAGAAATCCGTGGACAACATGGGTGGCCGCGTCGAGAAGTTCCGCAACCGCTTCGGCAAGACCACCGCAGCTGCAGCTGCCGCCGAGAAGTAATCGGCCACGGACGGCGAGTGCAACTTTTGCGGGTTGCCTCTGCCGCCCTCCTGCAAGTGATGCAGCTGATGCATCAGCTCAAAATGGCAGCCTGGTTCCAGGCTGCTTTTTTTTCGTCCGTGTTGCCGCATCATCCAGGTCCACGCGCCTGAATTCCCTTCAATGAACATGCCCTCACCCGCCATCATTGCGCAGTCCGCTGTACGCCGGATGCCTCGCTTGGCGCTGCTGCTGTTTTGCCTGGCTTATGTGCTGCCCGGACTGGTGGGGCGCGGGCCGTGGAAAAGTGCGGACATCACTGCCTTTGGCGTGATGCAGCAACTGGCCAGCACCGGAGCAGGCTGGCTGCACCCGCAGATCATGGGTCAGACGATTGGTTTTGACGGCATCCTGCCCTATTGGCTAGGGGCCTTGGCCATTCAGGCCATGCCTTTTTTGGACTCAGCCTTGGCGGCCCGCATTCCTTATGGCCTGCTGCTGGCCTTGACGCTGCTGGCGACCTGGTACGCGGTCTACCACCTGGCGCGCAGCCCGCAGGCGCAGCCCGTGGCCTTTGCCTTTGGTGGCGAGGCCCAACCTACGGACTACGCGCGCGCCATGGCGGACGGCGGCGTGCTGGCACTGATGGCCAGCCTGGGCTTGGCCCAGCTTTCGCACGAGACCACACCGGCAGTGGCGCAGTTGGGCTTTACAGCGCTCTTGTTCTTCAGCGTAGCTTCAGGGCCGAACCGACAAACGCCAATGGCCCTGGCCCCAGGGCTGGGCTTTGTCGTCGGCATGCTCGGGCTGGCCTTGAGTGGGGCACCCGCGGTGGCCGCCATGCTGGGCCTTGGCAGCGTGCTGGTGGAGTGGGCGCAGGGCCGCTGGGGTGGCCCGCGCGGCCCTGCGCATACGCATCAGGACTCGGCGCCCACACAGGCCGCCGCACCCTGGCTGCTGCTGATGCTGGGCGCCACCGCGTTGGCCGCCGCGATTTCATATGCGCTGGGCCAATGGGGCTGGCGAATCAATGTGAGCGCCGTCAGCGGCACCCACCCCAACAAGGACTGGGGCAGCATTCTTCGCTTGGTGCTTTGGTTTGCCTGGCCGGCCTGGCCGCTGGCGCTGTGGACGCTGTACCGCTGGCGCCGCCAGCTGGCCAGTCGCCATGTGGCGCTGCCGCTGTGGTTCGTCTGCGTGACCGTGGGCACCACCTTGTTGACCACGGCCAATGACCGCAGCTTGTTGCTCAGTCTGCCCGCACTGGCAGCACTGGCGGCCTTTGCCCTGCCCACCTTGCGGCGCAGCGTGGCCTCGCTGATCGACTGGTTTACGCTGCTGTTTTTCACCTCCTGCGCTATCGTGATCTGGGTGATCTGGGTGGCCATGCAAACCGGCATGCCGCGCCAGCCCGCGGCCAACGTGGCCAAGCTTGCGCCTGGCTTTGAGCCTAGCTTTTCTCTGCTTGCATTTACCGCAGCCACCCTGGCGACCCTGGCCTGGATCTGGCTGGTGCGCTGGCGGGCCAGCCGCCAACAAGCCCCTATCTGGAAGTCGCTGGTGTTGCCTGCTGCTGGCACCACCTTGTGCTGGTTGCTGCTGATGACGCTGTGGCTGCCGCTGCTGGACTACGCCCGCAGCTACGCCACGCTGTCCGCCCAGGTGGCCAAGCGGGTAGACCGCCAAGCCTGCGTCGAGGTGCTGGGCGTGAGCCCGGCGCAAGTCGCGGCCCTGCGATACCACGCCGGGCTTACGCTCAAACCGGTCGGCCAGGGCACCCAATGCCCCTTCCTGGCCGTTGGCGTCGGCGTCAACGGCCCCACGGCCTTGGCACAAGAGCAGGCTTTGGCCAGCAGCGTCAGCCCACGCGAATGGACGCGCGTAGGCACCGTACGCCGGCCGACCGACCGCAATGAAAACCTGATGATCTTCAAGCGCGTGGAGACCGTGCCCATCACGGCTCCGACAGCCGGGCCTGCCGCCGCGCAAGGCGCCGCGCCAGACGGCCCACCTTCGGCCAAGCCGTGACTGAATTGCGCGTGATCGCGCGGCATACCGGCACCGTGCTGGTGGGTCAGCTCGCGGTCATGGCTTTTGGTGTGGCAGACACCGTGATCGCCGGCCGCTACAGCGACGCCACGCTGGCGGCCTTGTCGGTGGGCTCGGCCATTTACGTGAGCGTCTACGTGGGCCTGATCGGGGTGCTGCAGGCCTTGCTGCCCATCTGGGCTGAAATGCGAGGCGCTCGCCGTCATGGCGCTGTTGGGCCTTCGATACGGCAAAGCCTGTACCTCTGCGTTTTGCTCACCCTAGCCGGCATGGGCGCCCTGCTCTTTCCGGGCCCGCTGCTGGCCTGGGCCAAGATTCCGCCTGACATGCAGGCCGATGTGCGCGCCTACCTGAACGTGCTGGCCTTTGCCTTCGCGCCCGCCTTGCTGTTTCGCTTGTTCAGCACGCTCAACCAAGCCCTGGGCAAACCCGTGCTGGTCACTTGGCTGCAGGTCATCGCCCTGGCCGTGAAAATCCCCTTGTCAATCTGGTTTGTGGCCGGAGGCGCAGGTCTGCCAGCCTTGGGCGTGGTGGGCTGCGCCTGGGCTACGCTGGTGGTCAATTTCGTGCTGCTGTTGATGGGCGTGATGCTGCTGCGCAGGCACTCGCTTTATGCGCCACTGGCCCTGTGGTCCCGCATGGAAAAGCCGGACTGGGCGCAGATCAAGACCTTCATGCGCCTGGGCTTTCCGGCCGGCCTGTCGTACATGGTGGAGGTGACGTCCTTCACGCTGATGGCTTTGTTCATTGCGCGGCTGGGCACTGTGCCGGCCGCCAGCCACCAGATTGCGGCCAGCCTGGCAGCCGTGCTTTACATGGTGCCGTTGTCGCTGGCCATTGCCTGCAGCGCCCGGCTGTCGTATTGGCTTGGCGCTGGCGACAGCCGGCAAGCCCGGCGCGTAGTGCGTCTGGCCTTGATGCTGTCCATGTGCAGCGCCACTGCCCTGGCCACGCTGCTGTGGGTGTTGAGCACGCGCATCCCGGCCTGGTATTCGGCCAATCCCGAAGTCGTCCTTACGGCCTCCTCGCTGCTGATCTGGGTCGGGTTTTATCACCTGGCTGACTCGACACAGGCAGTGTGCTCATTCTTGCTGCGCTGCTACCGCATCACGCTCGCGCCGCTCGTGATCTACGGCGTGCTGCTATGGGGCCTCGGCCTGGCCGGCGGCTATGCACTGAGCTATATGGGCACCGAAGCCTGGCCAGCCACGCACGCACCAAGCAGCTTTTGGTCCGCGGCCACCCTGGCCTTGGCCGTGGTGGCTGCCAGCTTCGTGGGCTTGCTGTGGCATGCCCAGCGCAAAGCTCAGGCACAGGGTCAGCTTGACCAGATTTAAGCTGAGGTCGTGACCGGCGTCCTGCTAGGTGCCACACTGCGCACCCGCGCCGCCGGAAACACGATGGCAAACACCGAGCCTTTTCCGAGCTGGCTGGTGATCAGCAACTCCGCGCCATGGCGCTGGGCCACGTGCTTGACGATGGCCAGACCCAGGCCCGTGCCACCGGTCTCGCGTGAACGGCTGCGGTCCACACGGTAAAAGCGCTCGGTCAGGCGCGGCAAATGTTCGGGCGCAATGCCCGGCCCACTGTCGCTCACCGCAAACTCGCCCCGGCCGTCAGCCAGCACGCGCCAGCTCACCGTGACGGACCCCGGTGCGGGCGTGTAACGCAGCGCGTTGTTGACCAGGTTGGACATGGCGCTGTAAAGCTCGGACTGCCCACCCGCCAGCTCGCAAGGCGCCGACATGTCATAGCGCACCACATGCCCGCCGCTTGAGGACAGCAAACTCGCTACCGCCCGCGCCTCCACCTCGCACTGGGCCAGCAATGTGTCCACCGCCACCCATTCACGGCCCGGCAGCGGGCTGCCCTCCAGGCGCGACAAGGTCAGCAGGTCGTGCACCAAGGTCTGCATGCGCGTGGACTGCTGCGCCATCAGGCCCAGGTAGCGCTGGCGCTCGACGTCCTCCAACGGCAGCGTCTGCAGGGTCTCGACGAAACCGGCCAGGACGGTCAGCGGCGTGCGAATTTCATGCGACACGTTGGCTACAAAGTCGCGCCGCATGGCCTCGGCTTGCTCCAGCGACGTGATGTCACGCGACAAAAGCAAGTGGCGGTTGCCACCATAGCCATGGGCATGAACAGACAGGCGCTGGGCCCGGGCGGCCGTGTTGTGGCGGCCAGGCATGAGGATTTCCTTGGAGAAGTCCCCGGTGGCCAGATAGCGTGTGAAAGCCGGGTCGCGGATCAGGTTGGCGGCGTACTGCTGCAGGTCGCGGCTGGGGTCAATGCCGAAATGCTGGGTCGCCGTCTGGTTGCACCACTCGATTCGGCCTTGTGCATCCAGTAAAACCACGCCATTGGGCGAGGCTTGCATGGCTGAAAGAAAATCTTCCAGGCGGGCACGGCTTTCTTGCTGCGCCCTGTCCAAGGTCCGCAGCAGGCGCCGCAGGCCGTCGCTCAAGCCGCCCCAGCCCAGGGCTTGCGGCGTGCGGTCATCGTCCATGTCTTTGCGGCCCTTGCCAGCTTGCAGCCAGGCCAGCAGCCGCGCCATCAGCCAGGTCTCTGCGGCAAACCAGAGCACGCTGGCCAGCAGTGCGCCAGCAAGCACGCTAGCCACGCCACTCCAGAGACGAACCTCGCCCGTCAAGGCGGTGGCCAAAAGGCCCATCGCAGCCCCAGCCAGCAGTGCCAGCACATAAAGGACGAGACGCGGAATCATGCAGAGCCAGAAAGCTGGATAGGCGGAGAAGGCTGGACAGACTTGAAGGCCGAAGCCGTCAGGCGGTAGCCGGCGCCGCGTACGGTCTCAACCATCGGCGCGGCGTCACCCAGGGATTCGCGCAGGCGCTTGATGTGCACATCGACGGTGCGTTCCTCAATAAAGACGTGGTCGCCCCATACCTTGTCGAGCAAGGCACTGCGACTGTGCACGCGCTCGGCGTGCGTCATTAAGTAGTGCAGCAGCTTGAACTCGGTCGGCCCCAGCTTGAGCTCCAGTCCTCGAAAGTCCACACGATGGGTGCCCGGGTCCAAAGTTAATTCAGCCAACTGCACGGCTTGGCTGTCCGCCTCGGGCGCCCGGCGCCTGAGCACCGCACGAATGCGCGCCAGCAGCTCCTGCGTTGAAAAAGGCTTGACGATGTAGTCGTCCGCGCCTGCATCCAGGCCCTGCACTTTGTCTGATTCATCGCCGCGCGCGGTCAGCATCAGGATGGGCACGGCGCGCGTGCGCTCTGCCTTGCGCCACTGGCGGGCCAGCGACACGCCGCTCTGGCCCGGCAGCATCCAGTCCAGCAAGATCACGTCGGGCAGCAGCGTGTCAACTTCACGCTGGGCCGCTGCGCCGTCAAACACCACCGTGGGGGCAAAGCCGTTGTGGCGCAGATTGACGGCAATCAACTCGGCGATGGAAGGCTCGTCTTCCACCACCAGCACGCGGGGCTTTTTCATCCGGCGACGGACTCCACGTTTTCCAGGGACATGTGGCGAATGTCTTCGCCCTTGACCACGAAGATGATCTGCTCGGCGATGTTCTTGGCATGGTCGCCCACGCGCTCGATGGACTTGGCCAGAAAAAGCAAATCCAGGCTGGGCGAGATGGTGCGCGGGTCTTCCATCATGTAGGTGATGAGCTTGCGCAAGAAGCCGTTGTACTCGTCGTCGATCTCGTTGTCTTGCTTGATGATGGCCACAGCCATGGCGGTGTCCAGACGGGCAAAGGAGTCCAGCGTCTTGCGCAGCATTGACGAGGCCAGGTCGGCAGCCACTCGCAACTCAGAGCTTGGCAGATTGCGCGGGGTGCCCGTCTGAATGATGGACTTGACCATGCGCGCAATGCGCGCCACTTCGTCCCCTGCACGCTCCAGGTTTTGCGTGGTGCGCGAGATCGCCATCAGAAAACGCAAGTCACGCGCGGTGGGCTGGCGGCGACCGATGGTCGAGATGATTTCCTGGTCAATCATCAACTCCATCTGGTTGATGCGGGCTTCGTTTTCAATCACCTGGTCTGCTGACTCGGGGCTCATGTGCACCAAGGCCGACACGGCCAAATGGAGTTGTGACTCCACGAGCCCGCCCATCTCCAGCACGTGGGTGGAGATCGAGTTGAGTTCAGCGTCGAACTGGCTGGAAATATGCTTGTCGCTCATAACAGTCTTTCGTGGGGCAAAGTGAAAATTAAGCCGGCCTGGCGATTCAAGAGATCAACCAAAACGCCCGGTGATGTAGTCCTCGGTCTCGGTGCGCTTGGGCTTGAAGAAGATCTGCTCGGTCGCGCCGAACTCGATCAACTCGCCCAGGTACATATAGGCCGTGAAGTCGCTGCAGCGCGCTGCCTGCTGCATGTTGTGCGTGACGATGGCAATCGTGTAGTCCTTCTTGAGCTCGTGCACCAGTTCCTCGACCTTGCCGGTGGAGATCGGGTCCAAGGCTGAAGTCGGTTCATCAAGCAGCAACACCGAAGGCTTGACCGCCACGCTGCGTGCGATGCACAGGCGCTGCTGCTGGCCGCCCGAGAGCGACAGTCCGTTCTGACCCAGCTTGTCCTTGACTTCATTCCACAGCGCGGCCTTGGACAGCGCCCACTCCACGCGGTCGTCCATGTCCAGCTTGCTCAGGTTTTCGTACAGACGCACGCCAAAGGCGATGTTGTCGTAGATCGTCATCGGAAACGGCGTGGGCTTTTGGAACACCATGCCGATGCGGGCGCGCAGCAAATTCAAGTCCTGCTTGCTGTCCAGAATGTTCTGGCCGTAGAAATTGATTTGCCCCTCGGCACGCTGGCCCGGGTACAGGCTGTACATGCGGTTCAGCGTGCGCAGCAGCGTGGACTTGCCACAGCCCGAAGGGCCGATGAAGGCTGTGACCTTGTTTTCGGCAATATTCATCGAGACGTTTTTCAGGCCCTGGAACTTGCCGTAAAAGAAGTTCAGGTCGCGCACTTCCAGCGCGTTTTTGGAGGCGAGCAGTTTGGCGTCAGGCATGGGTCAATCCAAAAGATCGTGAGAAACAAAAAAGTGCGCTCAAGCACGCACCTTGTCGCGAAAAAACACGCGCGCCAGCACATTGAGCACCAGCACCGCCAACGTGATGAGCAGCGCGCCGGCCCAAGCCAGACGGATCCAGTTGTCATAAGGGCTCATGGCGAACTGGAAGATCACGACCGGCAAATTACCCATCGGTGAGCTCATGTCCAGGCTGAAGAACTGGTTGTTCAGGGCCGTGAAAAGCAAAGGCGCGGTCTCGCCGCTGATGCGGGCAATGGCCAGCAGCAAGCCGGTCATCACGCCGGCCTTGGCTGCGCGCAGCGTGACCATGGTGGCCACTTTCCAGCGTGGCGCCCCCAGCGCAAAAGCGGCTTCACGCAGGCTGCCTGGCACCAGGCGCAACATGTTTTCAGTGGTGCGCACCACCACCGGGATGGCAATCAGTGACAACGCCAGGCTACCCGCGTAGCCCGAGAACTTGCCGACCGTGGCCACTGCAATCGAATACACAAAGAGGCCCAGCACGATGGACGGTGCCGACAGCATGATGTCGGTCACGAAGCGCGTGAGCTCGGCCGTCTTGCTCTGGTCGCCGTATTCGGCCAGGTAAATGCCGGCCAGGATGCCGATGGGTGTGGCCACCAGCACCGTCAGGCCCACCATCATCAGGCTGCCGACGATGGCGTTGCGCAAGCCGCCGCCTTCGCTGCCGGGCGCAGGCGTGTCGTGCGTGAACAGGTTCCAGTCCAGCGCAGCCAGGCCGTTGGAAAACAGCACGCCCAGAATCCAGAGCAGCACGGCCAGGCCCAGTGCCATGGCGACCATGGACAGCGCCAAGCCGATGGCGTTGGCGCGGCGGCGCTTGCCGTAAATTTTTTGATCGAATTTCATCTCAGATGCCTCTTAAGTGCCACTCAAGTTCCCTTGGCCCGGTCGGCCCGGATGACCAAGAGCTTGGCCAGCGCCAGCACCACAAAGGTGATGCTGAACAGCAAAAAGCCCAGCGCAAACAAGGTGGACAAATGCAGGTCCGCCGCCTCGCCAAACTCATTGGCCAGGGTGGAGGCAATCGAGGTACCCGGCGAAAAGAGCGAGGTCGGCATGCGGTTGGCATTGCCGATCACAAAGGTCACGGCCATGGTCTCGCCTAAAGCGCGGCCCAGGCCCAGCATGACGCCACCAATCACGCCTTTTTGCGTGTACGGCAGCACCACCTTGCGCACCACTTCCCAGGTGGTGCAGCCCAGACCGTAGGCCGACTCACGCAAGATGGGCGGCACGATGGAGAACACGTCGCGCATCACGGCGGCCACAAAGGGCAACACCATGAAGGCCAGCACGATGCCAGCCGCCAGGATGCCCATGCCGTTGGTTGCGCCGCCAAAGAGACCGCCCACAATGGGCAAGCCACCCAGCAGTTTTTGCAGCGGAACCTGCAGGTAGTCAGCAAAGAGCGGCGCAAAAACAAAAAGGCCGAACATGCCGTAAATGATGGAGGGCACGGCGGCCAGCAATTCAATGGCTGTGCCCAGCGGGCGACGCAGCCACACGGGGCAGGTTTCAGTCAAAAACAGCGCAACCCCAAAGGCCAGTGGCACGGCGATCAAGAGCGCAATGCCTGCGCTGGCCAGGGTGCCGACGATGGCAATGGCCGCGCCGAACTCTTCATTGATGATGTCCCACTCGACGCGCCAGATGAAGTTCAGGCCAAAGCGGTGAAAGGTCGGCCAGGCGTTGACGAAAAGCGAGACGATGATGCCCATCAAAGCCACCAGCACCAGCAGGGAGAACGCCTGCGTTGCCCGATGAAAAACGACGTCTTGCAGATGCTGGCGCCGAGCAATGCGGATCATGCGGGCACTGCCGTTGTGCGGCGCAGTTGACAAAGGCGCGGCTAGTGCAGGCAAAGCTGAAGGCTCCACAGCATTCAGCGATTCAAAAGGCGTGGTCGTCAAGGTCGATCCTGGGCTCATGGCAATAGTCCGGTCCATGGTTCGGGGCTGTTCAGTAAGCAAACATCCGCCCGCGATTGTGTCGCAAGGGCGGATGCTGGCAACCAAGGATCAGCTTACTTTTGGATCTGCGACCAGACCTTGGTCCGGATCTGCGCGGTCAGGGCGTCGGGCAGAGGCACGTAGTCCAGGTCCTCGGCCATCTTCTTGCCGTTCTTGAAGGCCCAGTCGAAGAATTTCAGCACTTCAGCAGACTGCGCCTTGTCAGCTGGGTTGCTGTACATCAAGATGAAGGAAGCGGTCGTTACAGGGTAGGCCTTGGCACCCTTTTGGTTCACGATGGACAAGCCCATGCCCGGCACGCTGAACCAGTCAGCACCAGCGGCTGCGGCGGCGAAGGTCTCGTCGTCGGGCATCACGTACTGGCCGTCCCTGTTTTGAATGGCCATGGCGGAGATTTTCGTTTTCTTGGCGTAGGCATATTCGACGTAACCCAGCGCGCCCTTGGTGCGGGTGACGTTGGCGGCGACGCCTTCATTGCCCTTGCCGCCCACGGAAGTCGGCGCTGGCCACTTGACCGCTGCGCCGCGACCCACGGTGTCCAGCCACTCTTTGCTCACGGACGCCAGGTAATCTGTCCAGTTGAAGGTGGTGCCCGAGCCGTCAGCGCGGTGCACGATGGTGACGGCCAGGTCAGGCAATTTTTTGCCAGGGTTCAGGGCGACCAGCTTGGGGTCGTTCCACTTGCTGATCTTGCCCAGAAACATCTCGGCCAGCACCGGGCCGGTGACGCGCAGATCGCCATTGCCAAAGCCTTCCAGGTTGAACACGGGTACCGTGCCGCCGATGATGGCCGGGAACTGCACCATGCCGTCTTTGGTCAGCTCGTCGCCTGACAGGGGCGCGTCAGAGGCTCCGAAAGCCACGGTCTTGGCGCGGATCTGGCGAATGCCACCGGACGAGCCAATGGACTGGTAGTTCAGACCAATACCGGTCTGCTGCTTGTAGGCCTCGGCCCATTTAGCGTAGATCGGGAAGGGAAAGGTTGCGCCTGCACCTGTGATGTCGGCGGCAAAGGCCGAAGCCATGCTCAGGCTGGCAAAAGCCGAGACGGCTACCGTTTTGAGAAAAGTGCGCTTGGTGTTCATGAATAACCTCATCTTTAAAGATCAAGAAGCCGATAAGAAGCCATATCCCGCTAACAGGCTGAACTTTAGGGGCCCAATGTGACAGTCGGGTGACAAATGGCGACTTTGTTGCGTCACAGTGCTCAGTCACAATTCCGGCTCTTCAGCTCGCGCCACCCCATGCCAACACCACCGCTTTACGCCGCCATTGACCTCGGCTCCAACAGCTTTCGCCTTGAGATCGCAGGGCTGGACCACGGCTTGCTGCGGCGGGTTGACTACCTCAAGGAAACCGTGCGCCAGGGCAACGGCCTGGACGCCGAGCAGCGCCTGTCTCAAGTGGCCATGCAGCGCGGCTGGGACTGCCTGGCGCGATTTGCCGAGCGGCTGCAAGGCTTTGACAGCCGCTGCGTGCGCGCCGTGGCCACGCAGACCCTGCGCGAGGCGCGCAACCGGGACGACTTCATTGCCAAAGCGCAGAGCATCCTTGGGTTTCCCATCGACGTAATTTCCGGCCGGGAAGAAGCCCGCCTGATTTACATGGGCGTGGCGCACGCGCTGCCACTGTCCGAGGAGCGGCGTCTGGTGGTGGACATTGGCGGGCGCTCGACCGAAATGATCATTGGCCAGGGCCTCAAGCCGTTGCAGGTTGAGTCCTTTCAAGTGGGCAGCGTGGCCTGGTCGCAACGCTATTTTCCGGATGGGCAGTTCACCGCCGCCGCCTTCAAAGCGGCCGAAATCGCAGCCAAGGCTGTGCTCGAAGAAGGACTGGATACCTTTGAGGCTGGCCACTGGGACACGGCTTATGGCTCGTCGGGAACGGCGGGCGCCGTTGCCGACGCGCTGGCGGCCAGTGGCTGGCCCGTGGGCGACATCAGCATGAAAGCGCTCGACTGGCTGCTGGACAAGCTGCTCAAGGCCCAAAGCGCAGACCGCCTGAAGATCGAGGGCCTGAAGGAAGACCGCCGCATGGTGATTGGTGGCGGCGTGAGTGTGCTGCGGGCCGTCTTCAGCCTGCTGGGCGTTGCACACATGCGGGTGGCCGAAGGGGCGTTGCGCCACGGCGTGCTGCATGAGCTGCTTGATTTGCCAGACAAGTTGGACCGGCGGGAGCTGACAGTCGCGCAGCTGACAGAGAAATTCCACGTTGATAAAGCGCAAGCGCTTCGCGTGGCTGACGCCGCGGCGGCACTTTTCAGCATGCTGCCGGTTCAGGCGCCAGAGGCGGCCCTCGCGCTTTCAGAAGTTCGCTGGGCGGCTCGCCTGCACGAGCTGGGCTTGCCGATCTCGCACAGCGAGCATCACAAGCACGGGGCCTACGTTCTGGACAACGCTGACGCCCCCGGCTTTGCGCAGCAGCAAATGCACCGGCTCAGCCGCCTGGTGCTGGGCCACCGCGGCAAGCTGCGCAAGCTCGAAGCCGACTTCGGTGATGCGCTTTTCATGCGCCAGGTGCTGGCCCTGCGGCTGGCCGTGATCCTGTGCCATGCGCGCCGGGCGCCGCAATTGCAAGGCCTGTCGCTGCAACTTGACAGTGGCGCGCGGCCGCGCATGGTGCTGAGCGCCAAGGACGGCTGGGCCACGGCTTTCCCGCAATCGGCCTACCTGCTGCGGGAAGAGGCGCTGGCGTGGGCAAAAGCCCCCTGCCCCCTGATACTCAACGGCCTTTGATGAGGCGACCTTTGAAGCCCTGGGTCAGCTGACTCGCCTCCTGACTCGGCTTTTGCGTGGCCGCAGGTGCTTGGTACAAGGCCATCAGTGCCGCCTGGGCGCCATGCTTCTTCAATCCCTTGTCAAAGGGCATGCCACCGGCACGCACATAGCTGCCGTCACCCTGCAGGTCCCAGGCATCCACGCTGTCATGCAGATAAGGCACCAGGCATTCGTCCACCACGCGCTGGCGCAAGGCGGCATCCGTCACCGGCCAGGCCAGTTCAATGCGACCGAACATGTTCCGGTTCATCCAGTCAGCGCTGGACAGGTACAGCGTTTCCTCATCGCCCAAGCGAAAGTAAAACACGCGCGAATGCTCCAGAAAGCGGCCCACCACCGAGCGCACGCGGATGTTGTCCGTCACACCGGGCCGCTGCGCCGGCAGCATGCACGCGCCACGCACGATCAGGTCAATCTTCACGCCCGCGCGACCAGCGTCCATCAAGGCGCGAATCAAGCCTTCGTCTGTCAGCGAGTTCATCTTGGCGACGATGCGCGCATCGCCCCCGCGCTGTGCGGCCCGGCCCAGGGCTGTGATGCGGTCTACCAATTTGCGGTGCAGGTGAAACGGCGCCAGCAACAGCTGGCGCAGACGCGGCAGGCGACTCTGGCTGGCCAGATGGAAAAAGACGTTTTCAATGTCCTGCGTGATCTGCGGGCAGGCCGTGAGGTAGCTCAAGTCGGTGTACAGCCTGGCCGTGCGCGGGTTGTAGTTGCCGGTTGACAAATGCGCGTAGCGCTTGAGTTGCCGGCCTTCACGGCGCGTCACCAGCAGCATCTTGGCGTGGGTTTTCAAGCCCAGCACACCGTACACCACTTGCGCGCCAATGGACTCCAGCATTTCAGCCCAGTTGATGTTGGCCTCTTCGTCAAAGCGGGCCTTGAGTTCGAGCACCACCGTCACTTCCTTGCCGCGTCGCACGGCTTCGCGCAGCAGCGCCATCAATTCGGACTCGGCGCCGGTGCGGTAAATCGTCTGGCGAATTGCCAGCACGTTGGGGTCGCTCACGGCCTCGCGCAAAAAGGCGAGTACGCCATCAAAGCTTTCAAAGGGCTGGTGAATCAGCACGTCGCCCTGGTTAAGGCGGGCAAAGACCGACGCCGCCCCCTGCAGTTGCAGCGGGTACACCGGCTGGTGGGGCGTGAACAGCAGCGCCGGGTCGTTCACCAGGTCCACCAACTGGCCCAGGCGCACCAGATTGACAGGGCCATGGACTCGGTACAGTGCCTCGGATGGAAGTTCAAACTGGTCGAGCAGGAAGGTCGAGAGTTCTTCGGGGCAACTGGCTGAAACCTCCAGGCGCACGGCCTGGCCGTAGTGACGCTGCGCCAGGCCGGCACGCAAGGCGGTGCGCAGGTTCTGCACGTCCTCTTCATCAACAGCGAGGTCAGAGTTGCGCGTGACCCTGAACTGCGAAAACGCCAGCAGCTGCCGCCCTGCAAACAAGTCGGCCAAATGCGCCCGGATGATGCTCGAAAGGGAAACGAAAGAGGACTTGCGGCCCTTTTTATCCGCCAGCTGCGGCATGTGAATCAGGCGCGGTAGCACACGCGGCACCTTGACGATGGCGATCTCGTTCTCGCGTCCAAAAGCGTCGCGCCCGCCTAGCCGCACGATGAAGTTCAGCGACTTGTTGGCCACGGCCGGAAAGGGATGCGACGGGTCGAGTCCGACCGGGATCAACAGCGGCCGGACTTGCCGGTCAAAGTAGGCCTTGACCCAACGCCGCTGCTGCGCGTTGCGCTCGCCGTGCGAGACGATGCGAATGCCATGCTCGCCAAACGCTGGCAACAAGACCTCGTTGTAAAGCTGGTATTGGCGCGCCACCAGGGCCTGCGCCTTGGCCGACAGGGCCTGGTAGTTGGCAGCCGGGTTGATGGCGCCGGTTTGCTGGTCACGCGCCGCCAGCAAATGCGGCGCCGCCCGGACTTCAAAAAATTCATCCAGGTTGGACGACACGATGCACAGGTAGCGCAGCCGTTCAAGCAAGGGAATATGCGCTTGCCTTGCGCAGTCCAGCACGCGCTCGTTGAAGGCCAGGGTGCTCTGGTCGCGGTCCAGCCAGCCCAGGCGGGGCACAGCGTCCTGGACAAAGCGGCTGTCAACCAAGGCCTTCATGAGGTGCGCCATCCGGTCGCGATTTTTTCAGTGCACGGTGCAGCGTCATCGCCCGCACCGGGCAGCCACGGGCGGCTGCCCGGCACGAAGCGCAAGCCCCCCGGCTCATGCTTGAAAGCCAGCGCCGTGCAGCGCAAGATGCGCAGCTTGGCCTGACGCATGCAGTGTTCGCCCGCCACTGATGCCGAGCCTGGGCGGCGCGCAGCGCTGTCCCAGAAAAGTCCGAAGGCTTGTTGGTTGAGCATGTGCAAACTCAAGTCCCGATCACGCCGCCGTCGTCGCGCGTGATCACGATGGTGGCCGAGCGCGGTCGCTTGCCCGCGCCGTAGCCGGTATTGGCTGGCCACTGGCTGGTATAGCGGGCTGGGTTACTGATGTCGGCCTGCGCCGTGTCTTCCCCCGGATGCTGGATGTTCACGAACAAAGTGCGGCCGTCCGGCGTTTCAGCCAGGCCCGTGATCTCGCTGCCTTTGGGGCCGACCAGGAATCGCTTGAGCCGGTCTGGCGTGGGGGTCTTGCCAACAAAGGTCGTGACTTCCAGCGGACCACCCGTGCTGCGCGGATAGCGCAAGCTGACTTTCTGGCCGTCGCCCACGCGGCCCGGCAGGGCCGCCAGCATCATGCAGTTCGTCACGTCGGTGTAAGCGCCGTCGTCGGTTTGAATCCAGCAGATGCCAGTGCTTTGGCTGAAGGCCAGACCGTCAGGGCTGGAGAAGTCCTGCTCGCCCGTGAGTTTGGACAGGTTGACCGCGCCCGGGCTGGCGCTGGCTTCAGCGCCAAAGAGGTACACGTCCCACATGAAACTGGTGGCCGCCGAGCCGCCCGCGCCCTCTTTCAAACGCAGGATGTGGCCATTGACATTGCCTTGCTGCACCGTGGCCGCATTCTTGATGTCGGTGTAGGTGCGCGGGTTGGCGCTGTCGGGTGCGGTCTGCGACGCATTGGCCGGCTCCGCGCGGCGGTTGCTGTTGTTGGTCAGCGAAAAATAAACCTCGCCATTGGCCGGGTTGACCGAGCACCA
Organism: Polaromonas sp.; assembly: GCA_040400945.1. Lineage (GTDB taxonomy): Bacteria > Pseudomonadota > Gammaproteobacteria > Burkholderiales > Burkholderiaceae_C > Polaromonas. Next base: position 46,546 of record JBBAPG010000006.1, read on the forward strand.
CTCGGGCCGGTCCATCTTGGTCGCACCGGCCGCGTCAGCGGCCAGGCGTGTGTGCACCGCAATGTCAGCGGCGCCGTCAAATGTGTAAGCGGCGTAACCACTGATGGCCGGGTTGGCCATGGACAGCGGCTGCCATTCACCACTGCCGTCACTTTTGAAGCGCGCCACATACAGCGTGCCTTGGTCCAGGTATTTGTCACCGGCAGCCAGGCGGTCGCGCGGGTTGGCGTCTGCAGCGTCCCAAGCGGCGGCCGAGACCCATTTGTAGATGTATTCACCGCGCGAGTCGTCACCTTGGTACACGGCCAAAGGCTGGCCCGCGACCGGCAGGCCGAAGGCGGCGCTCTCATGCGCAAAGCGGCCCAGTCCGGTTCGCTTGCGGGCGGCTTGAGCTTTGTTGTAGGCATCCATCTCGACGATGTAGCCCATGCCGTTCATCTCGTTGCGGTAGTCGTCGCTGCCGTCGGCGCTGCGGCCAGTCTGGGCGATGTTCCAACGCTGGAAACGGTCTTCGCTGCCTGCCGTTTCCCATCCGTGGCGTGAGGCAGCGCCCTCAGCGCGGCCGTAGCGTCGCAAGGCCACCAGGCTCTTGTTGCCAGCGCGGGCTTGGTCGTCGCCTTGGGGCCGCGCAAAGTACCCGGCCCAGTTTTCTTCGCCTGTCAGCAGCGTGCCCCAGGGCGTTTTGCCAGTGCCGCAGTTGTTCAAGGTGCCGCGCGTGCGCGTGCCGTCTGGCGAATATTTGGTGACCAGGTGCGCACTGCCGCGCGCTGGGCCGTGCATCTGCATTTCGCTCAGCGGCGTGAGGCGCCGATTGAAAGCCGAGGTCTTGAGGTAGTCCCAGCGATTGCCCTGACGGCGCACTTCAACGACGGACACGCCGTGAATGGCCAGCTCCTTGTCCACCTCGGCCGCCGGGCGCGGCAGCGAGCTGGTGCCACCGTTGGCGTGCAAGAAAAGGGACGATAGTTTTTCGTCCGTGGTGGCCTCATGGTTGGTGGCCAGAAGGCCGCGCTGATTGGCGCGGTTGGAAGGCCGGCCTTGCGCGTCCAGACCGAACCATTCCATGCCGTCATGGTGGTCGCCGGCGCGGTTTTCAAAGTCACTGTCACTGCCGTCGTTCTTGAAATCCGAAGTGGCGGCATTCAACGGGTCGCCCAAGGCGTAGAGCACCTGGGCGCTGTAGCCGGCCGGCACCACCACCTTGTCGGCCAGGCCCTTGGGAACTTCCTTGAAGCCGAGCAAACGCTTGGGCGCTGCATTCGCCGTGGCCTCGGAGGCTGTCGAACTCACAGCCTGCGCGCTGGCGGGCAGTGCCGTGCCCGCCAGGCTACCAAACAGGGCGCCGGCAGCGCCACCCAGCAGCGAGCGACGGTCCACGCGGGCGCGCAGCACGCCGTCAAACGAAGGGTTGGCCGAGCTGTTGTTGTTCAGGTCATCCGGATCGACAAAGGCAGAGGGGGAGGACGTTTTCATTTGAAGTTCCTTTGGCCTTTTCGGGGCTGTTTGATTCGACTTGCTTGGTTTTTTTCGACTTTCGCTCCTGCGCATTTTGGAAAGCCGTGGTGACAGCCGTGTGACACCGCGGGGCTTCCGTCGCAAGGCCTTCTGAAGCCTCAACTACATTTCTGGCATGTCAAAAGAGAAAAGCGCCCTGCGCCGCACAGTGGCTTGCCTGGGCCTGGCGCAAACCCTGGCGTTTGCCTCCAGCTACTACCTGGCTGCCATGCTGGCCACGGCCATGGCGCGCGACCTGGGCTTGAACACGGCGACGGTCTTTGGGGCTTTTTCATGGGGCTTGCTGGTGTCAGCCATGCTGGGCCCTGTAGCTGGCCGCGTGATTGACCAATGGGGCGGACGGCGCGTGCTGATGCTGACCAGTGGGGTCTTTGCCCTGGCGCTCGCCCTGATGGCCGCAGCGCAAGGGCCTATCCTCTTTTTTCTCGCCTGGACTTTGATGGGTGCGGCCATGGCCGCTGGCCTGTATGAAGCAGCTTTTGCCACGCTGGTGCATCTCTACGGTCACAGCTCGCGCGCACCCATCACGGGCATCACTTTGCTGGCCGGGTTTGCCAGCACCGTGGGCTGGCCCTTGTCGGCGTGGATGGAACTGGAGTGGGGATGGCGCGGCGCCTGCCTGGGCTGGGCCGGGCTGCACCTCTTGCTAGGCCTGCCCTTGAACAGCCTCTTGCCGCGCAAGCCCGTGGTCTTGCAAGAGCTGGGCACCAGCACGGCTTCCAGCGTAGCCCAAGGCGGCTCTCAGGCAGGCCTGGTCAATCCGGCGCAAGCCCCTCGCAACGCAGCGCTGCTGGCGTTCATCTTTGCCGTGACCTGGTTCATCAGCACGGCCATGGCGGCGCATTTGCCGCGGCTGTTGCAAGCCCAAGGCGTACCCTTGGCCACAGCGCTGCTGCTGGCGGGCTTGGTCGGGCCGGCGCAGGTGGCGGGTCGGCTGGCGGAGTACAGCTTTTTGCGGCGGGTCGATTCGGTCACATCTGCCCGTGTGGCCGGTGCCTTGCATTCGGTAGGTGCCTTGGCTTTTCTGGCCCTGGGCGTGCCGGCGGGCGCGGCTTTCACGCTCTTGCATGGCGCGGGCAATGGGGTGCTGACGATTGCCAAGGGCACCTTGCCGCTGGTGCTCTTTGGCACGCGCGACTACGGCTTTCGCCAGGGCTTGCTCATGGTGCCGGCACGCTTTGCCCAGGCCTTGTCGCCCTACCTTTTTGGCTTGGCGCTGGACCGCTGGGGCGGTGCTGCCTTGTGGTTTTCGGCGGCCCTGGGGGCCCTGGGCTTTGCGGCCCTGATGGCGCTGCCGGGCGCGGCGGCACGGCGAGCTGGGGCTTAGGCCCCCTCATGGGCGCGGTCATGCGCATGCGCATGCGCCAGCGCCATCACCTCGCGTGCGGGCAGAGTCTTGTTGCGGTGGTCGCTCCAGACCTGGCGCCAGCGCCTGGCACTGGGAAGGCCGTGGCGCAGGCCCAGCATGTGCCGGGCTATCGCGCTCCAGGGCGTGCCGTGCAGTGCGGCTTCGCGCTCCATGTAGGCGACCATCTGCGCTTCCACGTCTTCAGGCGTCAGCGAGTCCGAGGCATCGCCCACGCCCAGACCAAACAACTCGGCATCCCACGACGCCAGCCACCAAGGGTTGTGATAAGCCTCGCGACCCACCATCACGCCGTCGACCTGCGCCAGCTGCGCCTTGACTTGCTCGGTCTCGCGCACGCCGCCGTTGAGGCTGAAGTACAGATGCGGAAAGTCGCGCTTGAGTTGGTGCACCAGCTCATAACGCAGCGGCGGGATTTCACGGTTTTCCTTGGGCGACAGTCCTTGCAGCCAGGCATTGCGCGCATGCACGATGAAGCTCTGGCAACCCGCCTCGCTCACCACACCCACGAAGTCCCGCACGAAGTCGTACGACTCGGTCTTGTCAATGCCGATGCGGTGCTTGACCGTGACGGGCACGCTCACTACGTCACGCATGGCCTTCACACCGTCGGCCACGAGTTGGGGCTCGGCCATCAGGCAAGCGCCAAAAGCGCCGCGTTGCACCCGCTCGCTGGGGCAGCCGCAATTGAGATTGATCTCGTCATAGCCCCACTGCTCGCCCAGTCGAGCGGCTACCGCCAGATCGGCCGGCTCGCTGCCGCCAAGTTGCAGGGCTACGGGATGTTCTTCGGCGTTAAAGCGCAAATGCCGCGCCACGTCGCCATGCAGCAGCGCCGCGGTGGTCACCATCTCGGTGTAAAGCAAAGCGTGTTTGGAGAGCAGCCGGTGGAAGTAACGGCAATGGCGGTCAGTCCAGTCCATCATGGGCGCAACGGATATGCGGCCCTGGAATGCAGGGCTCACGGAAATCGGTGCACTCTTTAGGCTGGTACTGGACGGGGACATGGAAGGCATAGCTTCGCATTTTCGCTGAAGCAATGCCTTCATCTTGTTCGGCTGCCGCGAGCCCTTGAATCTATTCGTTCGGGTTGTTGCCTTGGACACCAAGCTCTGCCTTGATGTCGAGCTGGCAGCGCTCAAGTTGGTCCACAAGCCGGTCCACTTCAACCATGTCTTTGTCGGGTTGGGCCAGCAGTGACTCAAGCTGCGCACGCAACTGGCCGTAACGGTGCTGCAGGGCACCAACAAGCTCGTTCACGGCCCCTCCGAAGGCGGCTTCGCAATCGGTGATCCAGACAGTTTGTGCTTCGACAGTTTGCCAGGCGGCAGCAAGGGGCCTGCGGTCACCCGTGCACCGACAGGGTCGGCATTTTCATCCTCGTTGGCGGTGCGCGGCCCGCTCTCGCCGTCGGCTGCCGTCAGGCGCTGCCATTCGGCACAACCGGCCGTGATAGCCGCCCCATAGCTCGGATAAACGGTCGCCGCGCGCTGCAGGGGCTCGAACACCAAAGCATCGCCGGTGCTTTCACGCAGACACCAGACAAATTTGCCCGGCGCTTGCTCCTCCACGCTGAGCGCGAGCAGACGCAGATGGCTGCGGCGTGCGCCCATGTCAGTGGACGACCGAGCCAATTCAGGCAAAGCGTGGATGCGGCTCGTCCCTCTTGCGGCTGGTGGTGTTGCGGGACTTCGAGTTGTCCTTAGGGCCGCTCGGGCTGTCCTGCTGGGGAAGAAGTGTGTTCATGATGGTTTCCTCAAAAATCAGATAGTCAACAACTTAGATTGAACAAGACCCGCCTCGGCTTTTGTGTCAGCTAAATGCCCATGGGGACATGCGCATAAGGCGCTCCCGTCAAGATCAGCACCGCCGCCGCCGCACCCAGCGCCACCACCAAGCCGTAAGCCAGCAAGGCCTGTGTGTCCGACGTGAAGTGGTGCGGAGGCAAATGCGTCAACAACTCGCTCCAGGACGGCAAATGAAATCGGTGACGATTCATGATGGGCTCCTTTGCTCGTGGCCGTTCAAAAGATGCCTCATCTTCCTGCCGGGTCCGCTGATGAGATATCAGCCAAGCCGCGGGCTTCGTGTCAGCGATGTCTTACAGCCGGGTTTCGCGCCAGGGTCCATGCTTGACCCATGTTCGCCACCCTTTCCCTTTGCCTTTTTGCGCGGCCAACGCGTCGCTTGTCGCTGGCAAGCCTGTACTCCAGCGCCCTTGTGCTGTCGGCCTGCGCCCAGTTGCAGGGGCCGCCAGCAACACCAGTAGCAGCACTTCCAGCAGCACCAACCCAACAAGCTGCCCCATTCCCGCCTGCCCTGCCGCCGCCCTTACAGCCGCCCAACCCAGCGGTCGACGAACTGCCAGCGCCCCCGCCACCCGTGCCACCCGCGCCGCCAGCCCTTGTCGGACCGGCCTTTCAAGCAGAGGCACTGCCAGCCGCCGCGGCTGCCCGCTTTCCAGACCCGCCCGTGCGCTATGTCACGCCGGGCTTGCGTGAGGGACGCGTTCAATGGAGCACTGCCGACGAGATAAAAGGCTGGCTGCGCGAGCTGACCGCCCCGCCCGCAGGCCGCAATCGCAGCAACGTGCGGATAGCCACCGTCCTTGCCTTGCCATTACGATTGCCAATGCCGCTCGGAGCCTCCGCCACTGGAGGCACTGGAGGCACTGGAGGCACTGGAGGCACCGAGGCCACTGAGGCCACTGCCGGGGCAGGTACGGATTTGCCAGCTTTGCTCCTCAGCACCCCGCCCATCACCCATCTCAGTGCAAAGCCCAGTTCGCCCGGCGCAGCGGTGACCCCACCGAGCGCACCGCCCTGGCGCCCGACGGTGCTGCTGGTCGGTGGACGGAAGGCATCGGCCGCCACCGAGGCTCTGCTCGTGGTCGCGCAGGAGCTGACACGCGGCAAGCTCCGTCCTTTGCTGGCACGCATCAATGTAGTCCTTGTACCCACCACCGCAGAAAACCAGACTGAGCTCGCGTCCACCGAAGATCATCTGCAACTCAACACGGCCAGCGCGCAGATGCTGGCCAAACTGGCGCAAGCGCAGCAGGCCACCGTGGTGCTCACGGCCGATGAAGTCCCGGCCATGACGACCATCGGCAGCCAAACAGCCATGCACCTGGCAGATGTGGCGGTCCTCCAAGCTCATCTGCGCAACCTGCCAGAGTTCCTGACGCGAGCTACCGACCAGTGGTTTGCCCAACCCATGGCGGCCGCGCTCCAAGCTGAGGCCTTGCGCACGGATGGCTCGCAAACCTTGCTGCCATCTGGTGCCCGCGAAGAAAACAGCGTCATTGCCGCAGCGCTTAAAAACCGCATCGGCCTGCAAGTGCTCACTGCGGGCAGCGACCTGGGGCGCGCGCACGTACAGCGCCGCGTGCACGCTCACGTCACCGCGATCAGCAACGCGCTGGCCAGCACGGCCAGGCGAGCCGCGGAACTGTCAGAACTCAAGCCCTACCTGGACCGCGAAGTGACGACCCAAGCCTGCCGCCAGCCCGTCGTGATCGAGGCGGCACCAAACCCTGCCGATCCAGCCCCGCAGATGCAAGCAGGGCAGTGGCTAAACCTGAATACAGGCGCCGAAATAACCATCGCGCCGTCAGCGACCGACGCTGGGCGGCGCGAACAGCAGCCCGGGCCGCTGCTGAGCCGCATCAAGCCTTGCGGCTACTGGTTAGCGGCCACCGCGGGCCAAGCTGTGCAGCGGCTGCGATTGCACGGTGTGCAAGTCATGCGCGTGGCCGAACCGGCATCACTCTTGGGCGACACCTATTTGGGATTCGGCCTGGTGCGTGGCGTGATTGACGCACCCGTTGATAGTTTTTATGTGCCGGTAGACCAACCGTACGGCAACCTGGTGGTCGCCGTTCTGGAGCCGGACGCAGCATCCAGTTTTGCCACGCAAGGCCTCGTAAATGTCGAAGGCGGCTTGGCGCGCATCATGACGCCGCCCACCGTCAGGCTTGAGGCTCTGCCTTGAATAGATGGGGCGCAAACTCCACCTGCTTACGCTGATGCAACGCTCACACTGACAGCCCGGCCGCAGCGCCCGCCTGAGCATGGCGACTCTGAAAAGGAAAGCGACAACTCGACGTCCAACAGGGGGATGAGTCCAGATGAAGCCTTTTGTCATGGAACGCGGAATGCGCACGCTGGGTGGGACCTTTTATCCCACGGGTTATGCCGTGCTCATGCTCGGCCCAGATCAGGACCTTGAAGACATTGGCCGCCAACTCGAAAAGGCGGGCTTTGACCCGCAGCGCATGATGCACCTGCCGCCCCAGACCATCCTGCGGGACATCGGCAAGATGCTGGGCGATTCCGGTCTGGCACTGCCGTCGGTCGGCACAGAGGGCAAGACCGTTTCGCGCCTTGTTGAATTGGCGCGCGACGGCCACCAGGGACTCATGGTGCACGCCCCCAAGGACGAGGACACCGAACGGCTGATGCAGGCCTTGCAGGGTGTCCCTATGGTCTATGGGCAGAAGTACCATCGGCTGGCCATTGAGGACCTGACTTGACTCGGACAATGAAAAACCCGCCGAAGCGGGTTTTTTGCAGTGCACAAGGCTGACGCCTTGCTTCCTCTGCTTTAGCCCATGTGCAAACCGCCATTGAGTGAAAAGTCCGCGCCCGTGGCGTAGCCACCTTCTTCCGAAGCGATCCACGAAATGATGGAGGCAATTTCCTCGGGCGTGCCCAGGCGCTTGGCCGGAACACCCGAAACAATCTTCTCCAGCACGTCAGGGCGAATGGCCTTGACCATGTCGGTGCCGATGTAGCCGGGGCTCACGGTGTTGACGGTCACGCCCTTGGCGGCAACTTCTTGCGCCAAGGCCATGGTGAAGCCGTGCAGGCCCGCCTTGGCAGTGGAGTAGTTGACCTGACCGAACTGACCTTTTTGGCCGTTGACCGAGGAGATGTTGACGATGCGGCCAAAGCCCGCTTCGATCATGCCTTCGATGACTTGCTTGGTCACGTTGAACATGCTGTCCAGGTTGGTCGAAATCACGGCATCCCAGTCGGCCTTGCTCATCTTGCGGAACTGGCCGTCGCGCGTGATGCCGGCGTTGTTGACCAGCACGCTGACCGGGCCGTGCTCGGCCTTGACCTTGTCAAAAGCCGCTACGGTGGAATCCCAATCGCCCACATTGCCCACCGAAGCGTAGAACGTATGGCCCAGGGCCTTTTGCTCGTCCAGCCATTTGGTGTAGTCGCGCGTTGGGCCGCAACCGGCAATCACGGTGTAGCCGTCCTTGTCCAGTCGCTGGCAAATAGCGGTACCGATGCCACCCATGCCCCCCGTCACGTACGCTACTTTTTTTGTCATGTCTCACTCCTCAAAGGTTCTTGTTGAAAATTTCTCTGCGCCCCTTTTCAGGGTCTTCTTGTTGCCGGGCGCGCTTGCGGCGGCCCAGTGATTTCTTGAGGCTCAGCGCTCCAGCGTCAGGGCCACGCCCATGCCGCCACCGATGCACAAGCTGGCAATGCCCTTCTTGGCATCACGGCGCACCATCTCGTGCAGCAATGTGACCAAGATGCGGCAACCAGACGCGCCAATCGGGTGGCCGATGGCAATGGCGCCGCCGTTCACGTTGACCTTGCTGGTGTCCCAGCCCATTTCTTTATTGACGGCGCAAGCTTGCGCGGCAAAGGCTTCATTGATTTCGAGCAGGTCCAGGTCTTGCGCGTTCCACCCGGCGCGCTGCAAGGCTTTGGTGGATGCTGGCACGGGGCCCATGCCCATAAAGGCGGGGTCCAGGCCACTGGTGGCGTAGCTGGCGATGCGGGCCAAGGGCTTGAGGCCCAGCGCAGCGGCTTTCTTGGCCGTCATCACCATCACGGCAGCCGCGCCGTCATTGATGCCCGAGGCATTGCCTGCGGTCACACCACCGGCTTTGTCAAACGCAGGGCGCAGGCCAGCCAGGCCTTCGGCGTTGGTCTTGCGGTTGATGAATTCATCGGCCGCAAAAACAATCGGGTCGCCCTTCTTCTGCGCAATCGAGAAAGGCACGATCTCGTCCTTGAACTTGCCTGCATCTTGCGCGGCAGCGGCTTTTTGCTGGCTGGCCAGCGCCAGCGCATCTTGCGCGTCACGACCGATGCCGTACTTCTTGGCCACGTTCTCGGCGGTGATGCCCATGTGGTACTGGTTGTAGACGTCCCACAAGCCGTCCACGATCATGGAGTCGATCATCTTCCAGTCGCCCATGCGCTGGCCGTCGCGCGAACCGGCCAAAACGTGCGGGGAAGCGCTCATGTTTTCCTGGCCACCGGCAATCACGATTTCGCTGTCACCCGTGGCGACCGACTGCGCCGCCAGCATCACAGCCTTCAGGCCTGAGCCGCAGACGGCATTGATCGTCAAGCCAGGAATCGCGTGCGGCAAGCCAGCCTTGATCACGGATTGACGAGCCGGGTTTTGACCAGCACCCGCCGTCAGCACCTGACCCATGATGACCTCACCCACCTGGTCTGCGCTCAGGCCTGAACGCTCGATCAAGGCCTTGAGCACGGCAGCGCCGAGTTCAGTAGCCGGGGTCTTGGCCAGCGAGCCGCCAAATTTGCCGACGGCTGTGCGTGCTGCTGAAACGATAACGATGTCTTCCATTTTTTCCTCGTGGTTTTATGAATTGAATGCGTGAATAAATAGCTTCAGCAGAGAACTTCAGGCCTTGACCTTGACGTAGCTGCCAGGCGCTGGCTCGGAGGGTTTGTGCTTGCGGCTGCCGTAATTGCGCGGCGCAGCCACTTGCTTGCCGGCATGCTTTTTCAGCCAGCTGGCCCAGTCCGTCCACCAGCTGCCCGGATGCTCCTTGGCGGCAGCCAGCCAGTCCGCATGCGCGGGCGGCAACTTGTCTTGCGTCCAATACGAACGCTTGTTTTTTGACGGCGGGTTGATCACGCCGGCAATGTGCCCGGACGCGCCCATCACGAAACGCTTGAGGCCAGGCAGCAACTGCGTGCTGGCGTAAGCGCCGCCGATGGGCACGATGTGGTCTTCACGCGAGCCGTAGATGTAAGCCGGCATGTCCAACTTGCGCAGATCAACCTTCTGTCCGCACACGCGCAACTTGCCGGGCTGGCGCAAATTGTTCTCGTAATAGGTGTTGCGCAGGTACCAGGCGTAGAACGGGCCGGGCAAGTTGGTCGAGTCGCTGTTCCAGTACAAGAGGTCAAACGGCGGCGGTGTCTCGCCCTTGAGGTAGTTGCCCACCACGTAGTTCCAGACCAGATCGTTGGGGCGCAAAAAGCTGAAGGTCGAAGCCAGGTCCTGCCCCTTGAGCAAACCGCCCTTGCCCATCTGCATCTCACGGTACTGCACCGCTTTTTCGTCGATGAAGATGTCCAGCACCCCAGTGTCTGAAAAGTCCAGCAGCGAGGTGAGCAAGGTCAAGGACGCAACAGGCTTTTCACCGCGCGCGGCCAGCACCGCCAGCGCCGTGCCCAGGATGGTGCCCCCCACGCAAAAGCCCAGGGCATTGATCTTCTCTGCGCCCGTGATTTCCTGCGTGACCTCGATGGCCTTGATGGCCGCATGCTCGATGTAGTCGTCCCAGGTCTTGTCCTGCATGGACTCGTCCGGGTTGCGCCAACTGACCACGAAGGTGCGGTGGCCCTGCTCGACCGCGTAACGAATCAGCGAGTTCTCGGGCTGCAAGTCCAGGATGTAAAACTTGTTGATGCAAGGCGGCACCAGCAAGAAGGGGCGCTCGTAGACCTTGGCGGTCAACGGTTTGTATTCGAGCAGCTGAAAAAATTCATTTTCAAAGACCACCGCGCCTTCGGTCGTGGCCACGTTCTTGCCCACCTCAAAGACGCTCTCATCCGTCATGGACACATGACCTTGCTTGAGGTCGTGCACCAGGTTTTGAATGCCCTGGGCGATGCTTTGGCCTTGGGTTTCGATGGCTTTTTTCTGCGCTTCGGCATTCAGCGCCAGGTAGTTGCTCGGCGCCATGGCGGCCAGCCATTGCTCGACAGCAAAGCGCACGCGGGCTTTGGTCTTGTCGTCCGCTTCAACGGCTTCGGCCATGTCGGTCAAGGCCTTGGCGTTGAGCAAATAGGCGGAAGCGGAAAAGTTGGCAATCGGATTGTTTTGCCAGGCCTCACTGGCAAAACGCTTGTCCGCCGGGGCCCTGCCCTGGCCACCTGCGAGGCTGCCATTCCACAGCGCTGTGGCTTGCTGGAGGTAGTGGTTTTGAATTTCCAGGAGCTTGGCCGGGTCGATCTGCAGGGCGGGCAGCGCGTCTTGCGGCTGCGGGATGCCCTGCATCAACACACTGGGTGCCGCCGGGAAACCTGCAGTGCCAGCGCCCGCCATGGCGGCGAAGGCTTGCTGCATGCTCGCACCAAGGGTCTCCTGGAATTGGCGGGCCGCGTTGGCCCAGTTTGGGTCAGAATTCATGTCTTGCCTCCTCCTCGAACTAGGGTTCCTGGGTCTCTGGAAGAGACTCTGATGCCGCCTTTTTTAGACCGCTTGGAACCGACTATGTACAAACTTTGTTTCGTGTTCCTGACTATGCACCAACTTTTATGTACTTGACTGTCATCGCCTGGATTTATGTGGTGTTGCTGATGAGCATTGCCGAAGCGACAAGCGTCACGGGCACTGTGCTGGGGGCTGTCATGACCTTTTTGCTCTACGGTGTACTGCCGCTGTCCATCGTGATGTATTTGATGGGCACGCCCTCCAGGCGCAGGGCATTCAAAGCGCTGGAGCAACAAAGGCGGGCCGATGCGGCGGCCAGCGCAGCCGCCAATCAGGAAGCCGGTTCAAGTCAGCCAGACGCAAGCGGCCATGCGGCCGGTGCCGCCGACCCCACTGACCCTGTCAGCGCCCACGCTGCCGCTGCGGCGGTGCGAGAAAAATCTTGAAGCCTGGCTGACGGTGCACCAGGGCGGACTGCCGTCATTGCCATAGACCCGATGGATTCCCATCCCGGCCAGCCGCAAGTGGCCCAGCGCGGCCAAGTCTGCCAGGTACTTTCCGCCCACTGACGGGTGCCGAGCAAAGCAACTGGCGGCAGCAGGCTCTACCGCCTCGAATGCAGCTTTGACTTCGGCCCCGACTTCGAAAGCCGATGGCCCGATGCAAGGGCCTAGCCAAGCCAGGGTTCGGGCGGCCACGGCTTCGCGCATCAACGGCGCCGGCAAGGTCTTGTTCACGGTGGCGACAAAGCTTTCAAAAGTCGCTGCCAACACGCCGGCGCTGGCCCCCTGCCCCGCCGGCGAACCCGGCAAACAATGGGGCAAACAACCCGACAAGCCCCGCCAACCGGCATGTGCAGCAGCCACCACCGGCGCATCAAGATGCGCTAGCAAGATAGGCAGGCAGTCCGCCACCATCACCGTGCAGGCCGCCCCGACGGCGCTTGAAACACTGGCATCCGCGTCCTGCCCCTGAGCAGCGTCTGGTGTGATCACCAGCACCGACTCACCATGCAACTGGTTAATGAAAACCGGGATGGCGCCGATGGCACGCTGCAAAGTCAGGCGGTTTTTCGCAACGTCCGCCGGCACGTCGCCCACATGCAGGCCCAGGTTCAGGCTGTCATAGGGGACGGAGGAAAAACCGCCTGCGCGCGTGGTGAACACGGCGCGCACGCCGGGTGGCACCGGCCAATCAGGGACCAGCCAGTCAGCGTTCATGCTTGCAGGCAATTTGTGGTGCCCGTTCATGGCGTGTTGTCTGGACAGGCGGCAGGCTGCGCGCCCTGAAACGCGGGCAGCGCCATGCAGGCATCAAAGGCGGCCATGGTGCGCGGCAGCCTGTCCAGCGGCACGCCCATGCGCTGCGCGTTGAAGATTTGCGGCACCAGGCAGCAGTCGGCCAGGCTGGGCGACTCGCCATGGCAATACGTCGCTTGGGGGAGCAAGTCCAGTTGCCTTTCAAACGCTTCCAGCCCACGGCGGCACCAATGCTGATACCAAGCGTCTTTCGCCGCCTCATCGACCTTGAGTTCGTGCACCAGGTATTTGAGGACGCGCAGGTTGTTGAGCGGATGAATCTCGCAGGCGATCGACTGCGCCAGCGCTCTCACCCGGGCGCGCCCCAGCGCGTCACGTGGCAAAAGCGGTGGCTCGGGATGGGTCTCGTCGAGGTATTCGATGATGGCCATGGACTGCGTCAGGTGCTCGCCATCGACTTCCAGGACCGGCACCAGCGCATCAGGTGACAGGGCCGCGAAGAGCGCGAGCTTTTGCTCACCGCGCACCAAATGAACGGGCATGTAGTCGTAGGCCAGGCCCTTCAGGCCCAGCGCGATACGCACCCGGAACGAGGCCGACGACCTGAAATAGTTGTGAAGACGCAAGGGCTGTGAATTGGGCATGCGCTAAAGAATAGCGCAGCGGCTTCATTCACCGGCCTGCTAAAACTCGCCGCCGCCGCTGGCCAGGCTCTCAAACTTGGTGATGCGGTTGATAAAAGCCAGCTTGACGGTGCCAGTCGGGCCGTTACGCTGCTTGCTGATGATGACCTCGGCCACACCCGGCTCCTTGCAGGCCTCCTTGGTGTAGTACTCGTCACGGTAAATGAACATGATCACGTCGGCGTCCTGCTCGATGGCGCCAGACTCGCGCAAGTCGCTCATCATGGGCCGCTTGTCGGTGCGCGACTCCACGCCGCGGCTGAGCTGTGAGAGCGCAATCACCGGGCACTGCAGTTCTTTGGCCAGCATCTTCAAGCCGCGTGAGATTTCACCGACAGCTGTCGCGCGGTTCTCGTCGTTCATGCTGGTCGACACACTCATGAGCTGCAAGTAGTCCACCACGATGAGGCCCAGCTTGCCGCATTGACGCGCCAGCCGCCGCGCGTTGGCGCGCAGCTCACTGACCGTGAGGCCCGGCGTCTCGTCAATGTGCAGCGAAATATTGCGCAGGCGCTCAATCGCGTCCGTCAGGCGCGGCCATTCTTCGTCGGTCAGCTTGCCTGTGCGCAGGTGGCCCTGGTCAATGCGGCCGATGGAGCCAACGATACGCACGGCCAACTGGGACGCACCCATCTCCATGGAGAACACAGCCACAGGCAGGCCTTCATTGAGCGCCACATGCTCAGCGATGTTGATGGCCAGCGCTGTTTTACCCATAGAAGGACGCGCCGCCAGGATGATCAAGTCACCACTTTGAAAGCCAGACGTCTGGCGATCCAGGTCGTAAAAACCGGTGGGCACGCCCGTGATGTCGTTCGGGTTCTGCGACATTTCCTCCACGCGGTCCAGCAGTTCGACCACCAGCGTGTCCATGCTGTGAAAACCCTGCTTCATGCGGGAACCAGCCTCGCCGATCTTGAAGATCTTCTGCTCGGCTTCGTCCAGGATCATCGCCACCGGCTTGCCCTGCGGGCTGAAAGCCTCGGTGGCGATCTCGTCGCTGGCCTTGACCAGTTTGCGCAAGATGCCGCGCTCACGCACGATCTCGGCGTAACGCCGAATGTTGGCGGCGCTGGGCACGTACTGCGCGAGCGAGTTGAGATAAGCCAGGCCACCCACTTCGTCGGCCTTGCCCTGGCTTTGCAGGTGCTCATAGACCGTGATCACATCGGCCGGCTTGCTGGCATTGACCAGGGCGCCTACGGCCGCGTAAATCAGCTTGTGCTCGTAGCGGTAAAAGTCGTCGTCCACCAGCAAATCGCCCACGCGGTCCCAGGCGCTGTTGTCCAGCAACAAGCCGCCCAGCACGCTGGACTCGCCCTCAATGGAATGCGGCGGGATGCGGAGTTGGGCAATTTGCCTGTCGGTGCTGTAGGCGGGGTCGTTGAGCGTGGAGAGTACGGCGGACATGAGTTTCCTGAAAAGACCCGGCAATACTAAAGCCAGAGCGGCCAATCACCTTGGGATAAGTCTGTGCATAAGCGGTGCACGCAGCGTGGATTTGCAGGGACTTCCTGGGGAGAACTTCTTGCACGCAAATCGGGCGAGGCCATGAAAAAAGCCGCTCCGAAGAGCGGCTTTTCAAGCGGGGATTAAGCGCTTTATCGTCAATTAAGCAGTTTCGCCGTAAACCGTGACGGTGATGTCCACGGTCACGTCCGTGTGCAGAGCCACGCTGACAGCGTGGTCGCCCACGATTTTCAGGGGGCCGTTAGGCATGCGGATCTGAGCCTTGACCACAGGAAAGCCCTGCTTGGTCAGTTCAGCCGACACGTCAGCGTTGGTGACGGAGCCGAACAGGCGACCGTCAACACCGGCTTTTTGCGTCAGCTTGATCACGGTGCCGCCGAGCTTGGCGCCCTGGGCTTGCGATTCGGCCAGCTTGGCAGCGGCGACTTTTTCGAGTTCGGCGCGCTTGGCTTCGAATTCCTGGATGGCCACAGCGGTGGCGCGGCGTGCGCGGCCCGAAGGGATCAGGAAGTTACGTGCATAGCCGTCCTTGACCTTGACGACGTCGCCGAGGTTGCCGAGATTGACTACTTTGTCGAGCAGGATGATTTGCATGTTCGGCTCCTTACAGGGTGCGGTGCTGGTCGCTGTAAGGCAGCATCGCGAGGAAGCGAGCGCGCTTGACGGCGGTGTTGATCTGGCGCTGGAAAATCGCGCGCGTGCCGGTCAGGCGGGCGGGGATGATCTTGCCGTTTTCGGCAACAAAGTCACGCAGAGTGTCCACGTCTTTGTAGTCGATCTCTTCCACGCCAGCAGCGGTGAAGCGGCAAAAACGCTTGCGCTTGAACAGCAGGGATTGGGTATTGCGCTTGGGGCGCTTGTCTTTATTGAAACGTTTTGGTCCGGGCATGATGGACTCCTTAAAGGGTGTTCAGATCTTGAAGATGAAAAATGACGCTCTTGTTGGTGCGCGCTGAGATGAGGAATCCACTGAACCTGAAGGCCTGCCCCAAAGGCAGCTTACCAACTCTTTCAGCCAGGGCGCCGAAGGCGACAGCCTTGATGCTCAACTTGACTTGCCTGGGGGTGCCTGCCTCAACCACTTCGGACGCATGGTCTAGCACGAGGTTGGCGGCGGGTATCCCGGCTGGCGTGTAGCGCAGAGGACTGACCTCCACCACACACGCCGTCAAATCAACTTGGTTCACTCAATAATCAGTTTGCGCAGCCATCAATTCACGAAGTACGGGAAGCCGCAGCTCAAGAGCCAGCGAATTCGGCTTGCTGGGCTTTACGGGCTTCTTCGCGCTCGACGTTACGCATCATGAGCGAAGGACCGGTCTCGGCCTTTTTCTTCACCACAGTCATGTGGCGCAGCACGGCGTCGTTGAACTTGAACGCGTGTTCGATTTCATCCATCACGGCCTGGCTGGCTTCGATGTTGATGCACAGGTAGTGGGCTTTGGCCAGCTTCTGGATCAGGTAAGCCAGTTGACGGCGACCCCAGTCTTCGACACGGTGGACTTTGCCACCGCCAGCGGTGATCATGCCCTTGTAACGCTCCAGCATGGCTGGGACTTGCTCGCTTTGATCCGGGTGGATCAGCAAGACGATTTCATAGTGACGCATAAGTTCTCCTTGTGGATGATGAAAGCTGCCCCAGCGTCGTTAAGGGTGCAGCAAGGCGAAGCCCATGATTATAGCCCGAGGCCGGGCCGGGGCTTCAGAACGTCCGGCCTGGGCCGCCGCTTTGCGCAGCGGATGCGTTGACGGTCGGGCTGGGCAGACCTGGGTAGCGAATGAACTCAACCAGGTCTCTAGCCGCCGCGTCGGGCCGGCGTGTGACCAAGCTGACCAGAATGATCACGGCAAAACCCACGGGCACGCCAAAGACCCCAGCCGAAATCGGCTGAATCTCCCACCACAATTGGATTGGCCGGGTGATGCCGAACAGCCCGCGCATCCAGGGTTGGGTGAGCATCATGTAGACCAGTGTGGTGCCCAGGCCGGCCAAAATGCCGAGCGAGGCGGCGATGCCGGTGGCCCGCTTCCAAAAAATGCCCAAGGTCAGGGCCGGGAAAAATGCCGCCGCGGCAAACGAAAAAGCCGCAGAGACCAAAAACAAAATGTCGGCTGGCCTGCGTGAAGCCACATAGGCGGCGCCGAGCGCCACCACCAACAAGAGGACCTTGGACAACGTCACCCGCCGCGCGGTGGACGCGTTGGGGTCGATCATCTTGTAGTACACATCGTGGCTGAGCGCCCCCGCAATGGTGAGCAATAAGCCGTCTGCGGTGGACAGCGCTGCCGCCAGCCCCCCGGCGGCCACCAGACCCGACACCACATACGGCAAGCCGCCAATGGCCGGTGCGGCCAGCATGATGACGTCGCTGCTGATGGACAACTCGTTGAGTTGCAGCAGTCCGTCCCGGTTCACATCTACCACGGACAAGAGCTTGGGGTCCACTTTGTTCCAGGCAGTGATCCATTCGGGCAACTGACTGAAAGGCGTGCCCACGACGAGCGTGAAGATCTCGTATTTGACCAGCACAGCCAGGGCCGGCGCCGTGAGGTAAAGCAGCACAATGAAAAGCAGCGACCAGGCCACGGAACGACGAGCCTCCTTGACGCTGGGCACCGTGTAGTAACGAATCAGGATGTGCGGCAACGCGGCGGTACCCACCATCAGGCAAAAAACCAGCGCCAAAAAGTTGCGTCGGGAGGTGTCAAAGTCAGTGCGCTCTTGCGCGTTGCCATTCGGATCGCCCAAAAACTGCTGAGCATGCGGCGCCATGCCATTCAAGGGCCTGGACTTGGCCTCGGCCTCAGCCTTGGCGGCGGCCCAAGCAAGTCGCGCCGCCTCCGCATTACGAGGCAAGGTGGACAAGGTTCGCTCTGCAGCGTAAATACTCGCCAAGGGCGCATCTTTGGCCTTGAGTTCGGCGACAGCCTTGGCTGCGCGCGCCCGGTCATTGGCCAAGGCACCAGCTGGATCCAGCAGTTTGGCCGAGAGTTCGCTCGCACGCTGGCTGAACCACTCGCGTACTTCAAGCTCCCCCGCATCACTGACGAGTTCCTTTTCACGTGCCGTGACTTTTTGCAGCTGGTAACCGTAGATCGCCTGGGGCAGCGGCACGCCTGTCTGCTTGACTGACAACCACACCACCGGAAGCAGGTAAGCGACGATGAGCACAAAATACTGCGTGACTTGGGTCCACGTGACAGCACGCATGCCGCCCAGGAACGAGCACAGCAAGATGCCACCCAGCCCGAGGAAGATGCCCAGCTCGAATGCCACGCCCGTGAGCCGCGCGGTGATGATGCCCACGCCATAGATCTGCGCCACCACGTAAGTGAACGAGCACAGCAGAGCTGCGAGCACCCCTAGCAAGCGCGGCGCATGACCGCCATAGCGCTCCCCCAAAAAGTCAGGAATCGTGAATTGGCCAAACTTGCGCAAGTAAGGCGCCAACAAAAAGGCCACCAGGCAGTAACCACCCGTCCAGCCCAGGATGAAAGCCAAACCGTTGTAGCCGCTGAGGTACAAGGTGCCCGCCAGGCCAATGAATGATGCGGCAGACATCCAGTCGGCACCGGTGGCCATACCGTTGTAGACCGCGGGGATGCGCCGGCCGGCGACATAGTATTCGGCCTCGTCGGTGGTCCGGCTCAGAATGCCGATGCCCGCGTAGAGCGCGATCGTGGCGAGCAAGAAGATCAGACCGATCCGCTGGCGGGACATGCCCATCTGTTCGAAAACAGCCAGCGTCAACACAAAGACGAGAAAGCCCAGAGCAAACCAGGCGAAAACCCGGTTGATGGCGCCCTTGAAGGCTCTGCTTTCCGAGGTGGACTCCATTGCCGCCATGGCCTTAGTCCGCCTCGCTTTCGCCCAGCCCATAGCGCCGGTCCAGCCGGCCCATGTACCAGGCATAAAAAGCGACGATCAAGGCGTATACCAAGAGCGCACCTTGAGACGCCACCCAAAAACTGAAAGGCCAGCCGAAGAAGTCAAAGCTGAGTTCGCGGGCAAAGTAACTCACGCCAAAGGTCACGCCAAACCAAACCAGCATGAGCAAAGCGGTCATGCGCTGGGTCTTGCGCCAATAGTTGAGGCGCTGTTGGTGGGCCCTGAGACTTTGCGTCTGCGCGCTCGATTCGCGCTCACCGAACACGTTCACGGCCGGGCGTCCCATGCAGTGTCCAGGCCGCATTCCAGCGCCAGACGGGCTGCCACGCGAGGCTCAAAGCTGCGCAAGTGCCGAATCACCTTGAGCGCCAAGTCGTCATGACCCCGCTGCGATTGCAACTTGCCGAGTTGGTACCAGCCATAAGGGCTGAGGGGTTGCAGCCGGGTGGTTTCCTCCAGCGCGTGCGTCGCCTCGTCAAGTCTGTCCTCACGCATCAGCACCAAGGCCAGTCCGTACCAGGCACGGTCCATGGCGGGGTCCAGGGCCAAGGCAGACCGAAAGGCTGGCTCAGACTCATTCCCCCGGCCATCAGCTTCCAGGAGGTACGCAAGGTTGAACCAGGTGGCCGCGTGACTGGCATGGGACGTCAAGGCGTCTTTCAGGAGTCGGATGGCCTCAGACCGCTGCCCCATCTGGCCCAGCACATGCGCGGCGCTGCCACTGGCATGCAAATCACGCGGCGCGCGGCGCAAGATTTGCCTGAATATAGCCAAGGCGCCTCCTGGCCAGCCCAGCATCAGAAGGCTCTTGGCCAGCGCACGCAGGGCCCAGTAGGCCGCGCCTCGGTTGCCCTTTTCATCCATTGGAACGTTCACATTGAGCCCTGGTTATTCACACGCATTGCGCCACACCGACTTGCAGGCACAGCCCGATGCGGACCACCGTGCTGGTAAGCCAAAGCAGCAGCAAGAGGAAAAACGCAGCCAAAGGCACATGCCGGTCCAGCACAAAGCGCGGCGTGACGCGCCGTGTGAGACGCACAAAGGGTTGGCCGACTTTTTGCAGAATTTGATAGAAGAAATTGCCCTGCTGGCGCTGCCCGATCAGCAAGCCAAGCAGGCCTTGGCCCAGCAACGCCAGCAAGGCGATTTCAAAGACCATCTTCAGGGCAGAGGTCAGAAAAAGCATGCTTGACGCGCTTGAGCCAGGACGGTCCGGCTCAGCGAGCCAGGTTCTTCCAAGTGTCGATCACGGTGTCAGGGTTCAGCGAGATCGAACCGATGCCTTCGGCCTTGAGCCAGAGCGCAAAGTCCGGGTGGTCGCTGGGGCCTTGCCCGCATATGCCCACGTACTTGCCCTGGCGCTTGCAGGCGTTGATGGCCAGGCTAAGCAAGGCTTTGACTGCCGGGTCACGCTCGTCAAAGTCCTTGGCCAGAATGTCCAGGCCCGAGTCGCGATCCAGACCCAGCGTGAGCTGGGTCAGGTCGTTCGATCCGATGGAGAAACCATCGAAGTACTCGAGGAACTGGTCAGCCAGCACGGCATTGCTCGGCACTTCGCACATCATGATGAGGCGCAGCCCGTTGTCGCCGCGCTTGAGGCCATGCTTGGCCAGCAATTCGGTCACGGCCTTGGCCTGACCCAGCGTGCGCACGAAAGGCACCATGACTTCGACGTTGGTCAAACCCATCTCGTTGCGCACGCGCTTGAGCGCATCGCATTCCATGGCGAAGGCCTCGGCAAAGTCGGGGCTGAGGTAGCGCGCCGCACCACGGAAACCCAGCATCGGGTTTTCTTCCTCTGGCTCGTAGCGGGAGCCGCCAATCAGCTTGCGGTATTCGTTGGACTTGAAGTCCGACAGGCGCACGATGACGGTCTTGGGCCAAAAAGCTGCGCCAATGGTGGCGATGCCTTCAGCGACCTTGTCCACATAAAAAGCGCGCGGCGAGGCATGGCCGCGTGCCACGGATTCGACGGCTTTCTTCAGGTCGGCATCGACGTTGGGGTAGTCAAGGATGGCCTTGGGGTGTACGCCGATGTTGTTGTTGATGATGAACTCGAGCCGGGCCAGGCCCACGCCCTGGTTCGGTATCTGGCAGAAATCAAACGCGAGCTGTGGATTGCCCACGTTCATCATGATCTTGATGTCAATCGGCGGCATTTCGCCGCGCTGGACTTCAGTCACTTCTGTCTCGAGCAATCCGTCATAGATATTGCCGGTGTCACCTTCGGCGCAGCTCACCGTCACCAGCATGCCGTCTTTCAGGTGCTCAGTCGCGTCGCCACAACCGACCACTGCCGGAATGCCCAACTCGCGCGCAATGATGGCGGCGTGGCAAGTGCGACCACCGCGATTGGTCACGATGGCACTCGCCCGTTTCATCACCGGCTCCCAGTTGGGGTCGGTCATGTCTGTGACCAGCACGTCGCCAGCCTGCACCTGATCCATTTCAGAGATATGGCGCACGATGCGCACAGGGCCGGTGCCAATCTTCTGGCCAATGGCGCGGCCTTCGGCCAGCACGGTGCCTGTGCCCTTGAGCTTGTAGCGCTGCTCGGCCTGCCCTTTGGACTGGCTTTTGACCGTCTCAGGGCGAGCCTGCAAGATGTACAGCTCGCCGTCGGTGCCGTCCTTGCCCCATTCAATGTCCATCGGGCGGGCGTAATGCTTTTCAATGATGAGCGCATAACGGGCGAGTTGCTCCACGTCCGCATCGCTAAGCGAGTAGCGGTTGCGCAATTCGACGGGCACGTCGGTGGTTTTCACCAGCTTGCCGCCGGCTTTTTTCTCTTCAGCCGTGGTGAACTCCATTTGCAGCAACTTGGAACCCAGGTTGCGGCGAATGACGGCGCGATTGCCGGCTTCAAGCATGGGCTTGTGCACATAGAACTCGTCCGGGTTCACGGCGCCCTGCACCACCGTCTCGCCAAGGCCGTAGCTGGAGGTGATGAAGACCACATCTTCAAAGCCACTTTCAGTGTCAATCGTGAACATGACACCGGCCGCGCCCAGGTCACTGCGCACCATGCGCTGCACGCCGGCTGACAAGGCCACGTCGGCATGCGCGAAGCCCTTGTGCACCCGATAGCTGATGGCGCGGTCGTTGTAAAGCGAGGCAAAGACCTCTTTCATCTTGTGCAGCACGTCTTCAATGCCGACCACATTCAAAAAGGTTTCTTGCTGGCCGGCAAACGATGCATCGGGCAAGTCTTCGGCCGTGGCCGAGGAGCGCACGGCAAAACTCGCCTGCGCGTTGCCAGCGCTCAGCGTGGCGAAGCTTGCACGGATGGCGGCTTCAAAGTCGGCCGGGAAAGGCTGGGCTTCCACCAGTGCGCGGATTTGTGCGCCGGCCACAGCCAGCGCTCGCACGTCTTCGGTGTCGAGCTTGTCGAGCACGCCATTGATTTTTTTGTCCAGGCCGTCGTGCGCCAAGAACACGCGAAAAGCGTGGGCTGTGGTGGCAAAGCCTGTGGGCACGCGCACCCCCGCGGGGCCGGTTGGCAATTGCGAAATCATCTCGCCGAGGCTGGCGTTTTTCCCGCCTACCGCCTCGACATCGCTCATCCTCAGTTTTTCAAACGGAACGACCAATGCGGTCGCCTCAAACAGTTGGGACATGAAAATACTCCGGGAGGTTTTAAAACCGGGCAATTCACCATGAGCGGCAGCCAACCTTGTTGTTCTTGGAGGGGGTCGGGGCGGGGCATGGAGGAGGAATCGGGATAATTGGCGCGATTGTAGAGGCGCAAAGCTGAGCAGCTTGACCACTTTGCAAACTCAAGCGGCAGCAGCCGCCAACCGAGAACTTCGAGACATCGCATGCCCCATCGCACCGTATTTTTCATTTCTGACGGCACTGGTATCACCGCCGAGACCTTTGGTAATGCCATCCTGGCGCAGTTCGAACTCAAGCCGCGCCATGTGCGCCTACCCTTCGTTGACAGCGTGGATAAAGCCCATCAAGTGGTGCGGCAGATCAACCACACCGCCGAAAGTGAGGGCAAACGCCCTATCGTCTTCACCACCTTGGTGAATATGGATGTGCTGGCTGTCATCAAGGCCAATTGCAACGGCATGCTGCTGGACATGTTTGGCATGTTTGTGGCGCCGCTTGAAGGCGAGCTGGGTTTGAAGTCGAACCACCGCGTGGGTCGATTTTCAGACGCATCCAAAAGCAAGGAATATGACGACCGTATTGAGGCGATCAACTTTTCGCTGACGCATGACGACGGCCAAAGCAACCGCGACCTGGCCGGATCAGATGTAATTTTGGTGGGCGTCAGCCGCAGCGGCAAGACGCCGACCTCGCTGTATCTGGCCATGCAGTACGGCTTGAAGGCGTCAAACTATCCCTTGATCCCCGAGGACTTTGAGCGCAAGCAATTGCCGCCGGCGCTGGTGCCGCACCGCAAAAAGATCTTTGGCCTGACGATTGCGCCGGAGCGCCTGAGCCAGATTCGCAACGAGCGACGGCCCAATTCCAAGTACGCGAGCCTTGTCAACTGCCAGCACGAAATACACGAGGCTGAAGCCATGATGCGGCGCGAAGGCATCCGCTGGCTCTCGACCACGACCAAGTCGATTGAGGAAATCGCCACGACCATCTTGCAAGAGGTCCGGCCGGAGCGCCTGGTTTATTAAGCCGCGACCGCCGACTCAGGCGCAGCCACCACTGCCGGCTGGCGGATCAGGTGGTCAAAAGCGCTGAGCGCCGCCTTGGCGCCCTCACCCGCTGCGATCACGATCTGCTTGAAAGGCACGGTCGTCACGTCACCGGCGGCGAATACGCCGGGCAAGCTGGTGTGGCCCTTGGCGTCAATGACGATCTCGCCAAAGCGCGTAAGTTCCAGCGTGCCCTTGAGCCATTCAGTGTTGGGCACGAGGCCGATCTGAACGAACACGCCTTCGAGTGGCAGGTGATGCACATCGCCGCTCACGCGGTCTTTGTACGACAAGCCATTGACCTTGCCGTCCGCCCCAGTAATTTCAGAGGTCTGCGCGTTCACATGCACCGTCACGTTGGGCAGGCTCTTGAGCTTGCTGACCAGCACCGCGTCGGCCTTCAAAACATCTGCAAATTCAATCACGGTGACGTGCTTGACGAGGCCCGCCAAGTCAATCGCCGCTTCAACGCCGGAGTTGCCGCCGCCAATCACTGCGACGGGCTTGCCTTTGAACAAAGGACCGTCGCAATGCGGGCAGTAAGCCACGCCCTTGTTGCGGTACTCGTCTTCGCCCGGCACGTTGACATTGCGCCAGCGGGCACCGGTGGAAATGATGACGCTTTTGGCTTTCAAGCTGCCGCCGTTGGCCATTTCCAGCGTGATCAAGCCGCCCGGCGTGGGAGCAGGAATCAGTTTGTCAGCACGCTGCAAATTCATGATGTCCACTTCATAGTGGCGAACCTGCTGCTCAAGGGCGGCGGCAAACTTGGGGCCGTCCGTCTCGAGCACCGAAATGTAGTTTTCAATGGCCATGGTGTCGTTGGTCTGGCCACCAAAACGCTCAGCCGCCACACCCACGCGGATGCCCTTGCGCGCGGCGTACACCGCAGCGGCCGCACCTGCGGGGCCACCGCCCACGATCAGTACGTCAAAAGGATCTTTGGCGTCCAGGCGTTTGGCATCGCGGCCGCCCGCCTGGGTGTCAAGCTTGGCGATGATTTCTTCAACCAGCATGCGGCCCGAGCCAAACACCTGGCCGTTCAGGAACACCATGGGCACGGCCATGATCTGGCGCTCATTGACTTCGGCTTGGAAGGCGCCGCCTTCAATCACCACGGTTTTGACGCGCGGATTGAAGATCGCCATGAGCGACAAGGCTTGCACGACGTCCGGGCAGTTGTGGCAACTCAGAGACATATAGACCTCGAAGCTGAAATCGCCATCGAGTGCGCGGATCGACTCAATGATTTCAGGCTCAACCTTGGGTGGGTGACCACCGGTCCAGAGCAACGCCAGCACCAGCGAGGTAAATTCATGGCCCAGCGGCAAGCCGGCAAAGCGCACGCCTTCGGTCTGGCCTTCACGGGCCACCACGAAGGACGGCTTGCGCGCATCGTTGCCCGAGGTGTCCAGCGTCACTTTGTCGGACAAGCTGACGATGTCGTCCAGCAGGCTGCGCATTTCCACGCCGGTCTCGCTGTCATCCAGCGTGGCGATCAGCCGGATGGGCTGGCGCAGCATGCCCAGGTAGGTGGCGAGTTGGGACTTGAGGGTGGCGTCGAGCATGGTGGACTCCTTCTGAGAATTAGCGATACGGAATGCCGCTGTGACATGGGCCTTGCCGCTTGTGGCGGGGGCCCATGAGGCAGCGGTACTGCCTAAAAACAGAGAACTAAATCAGATTTAGATCTTGCCGACCAGTTCCAGCGATGGAGCCAAAGTCTTGGCGCCTTCGTTCCACTTGGCTGGGCAGACCTGGCCTGGATTTGCAGCGGTGTACTGGGCAGCTTTGAGCTTGCGCAGGGTTTCTTTCACGTCGCGGGCGATTTCGTTGGAATGGACTTCCATGGTCTTGATGATGCCGTCCGGGTTGATCACGAAGGTGCCGCGCAGTGCCAGGCCTTCTTCAGGGATGTGCACGCCGAAAGCGTTGGTCAGGGCGTGCGTTGGGTCGCCGACCAGAGGGAACTTGGCCTTGCCCACGGCGGGCGAAGTCTCGTGCCAGACCTTGTGCGAGAAATGCGTGTCGGTCGTGACGATGTAGACCTCGGTACCGGCTTTTTGGAACTCGGCGTAGTTCTCGGCAGCGTCTTCGACTTCGGTGGGGCAGTTGAAGGTGAAAGCGGCTGGCATGAAAATCAGCACGGACCATTTGCCCTTCAGGCTCTGCTCGGTGACTTCAATGAACTTGCCGTTGTGGAAAGCCTGGGCTTTGAACGGGGCGACGGCGGTATTGATCAGGGACATGTTGAATTCCTTGGGCTGATTGAAAAAAAGAAAACTTGGAGCTGCGAAGCTTTGAATCGCGTGACTTGCGAAAGCGACCTGCAAATGATAGTTCACGTCTATCGAAAATCAGGATTGATAGTCGCAATCTAGCTCATAGGCATATTCATCGGCGAGGTCACTGCGGACCGGCCGGTCAAGCTGACTTAAGTCAATGTGGACAATCGAAGCTACAAGATCCCCCACAACAACGCGGAAGCCAAACAGCCGTGCTCTGGCGAACCTCTCCAGCCCGTCTCCCCCCGGCCCCCCCCAGGGCCGTCACACGCTTAGTCATCTGTGCCGCGGCCGTTCTCGCCATGCACGCCGGCTTGCTCTGGTGGGCCCTGCAGAGCAACGCTGAGCAGCCCCTTCGGGAAATGCGGGTACCGGTGAGCCTCTGGGTTCTGTCACCTGAGCCAGCCGCCCCCGCCGCACCTCTGGCGAATGGGCAAGCCAAAAAGCCTTCAACTCCGCCAGTTGGTGACTCGGCGCCCAAGTCCGCGCGAGCAAAAACCATACAGCCCAAGGCAACAAGCGCTGAACCAGAACCTCGGGTAGAAGTCGCCACGTCAGCAGCCACCGTGGCGTCGGACACAGCGTTAACTGCTGCGCCGGCCGCCCCTAGCGCAACTGCCGAAACTGCCGAAACTGCCGCAACATCCAGTGCAATATTCGGTTCAAGCGAAAGTCCGGCCAGCGCCTCCGCGTTGCACACCTCCGCATTGCAATTACCCAGCAGCGACGCCGATCACCTGCGCAATCCCAAGCCGGTGTACCCGCCGCTCAGCAAGCGCATGAACGAGCAAGGCACCGTCGTTCACAGCGTCTTGATTGCAGCCGATGGCCGACCGATGAGCGCCAAGCTGGTCAAGTCCAGCGGCTTTGACCGGCTAGACAAAGCCGCCTACGACGCCGTGATGCAGTGGCGCTACGTGCCGGGCAAACGCCTGGGCGTGCCCGAAGCCATGACTTTCAACGTGCCCATCAAATGGGTGCTTGAGTGATTGGTCAACGACCAGCGACTTAAAGGCCGATGGCAGCAATGCCGGCACGCGCCACTTGCGCGTCTTCCACCGACTTCACACCGCTCACACCCACGGCGCCCAGGCACTGGCCGTCCTTGATGATGGGCACGCCACCTTCGAGCATGCCTTTGATTTCCGGCGCGCTCAAGAAAGCGGTGCGGCCGTTGTTGATGATGTCTTCGTAAACCTTGGTCTCTTTGCGCGACAAAGCTGCCGTGTGGGCCTTGGCCGGTGCAATATGCGCCGACATGGCAGCGGCACCATCCAGACGGGCGAGGTGCAGCAAGTGGCCGCCGTCGTCAACGATGGCAATGGTGACGGCCCAATTGTTTTTCAAGGCTTCAGCTTCGGCGGCAGCGGCGATGATCTTGATGTCGGCAGATTCGAGGAAGGCTTTGGTTTTCATGGGCTTGGTCCGGAAGGAAAAACCGCCAAGCATACGCAAATTTAGACCGTTCCAGCCGAGTCACTCCCCTCACGGCGGGCGAAGGTGCCCTTAAAAATAGTAGGCATCGAGCTCCAAAAGGCCTTGAATAACGATCGTTTTACCTAAAATGGGAAGCACCAGCACCCTGCTGGCCGACCTTAAGGAGAAGCTGACCATGAACGAAAACATCCGGCCTTACGGCTACGGCTACGTACTGCCTGCCGCGGAACGCAACAAGGTCTTGCGCAACACCTACTGGCTGCTCGCCTTGAGCATGCTGCCCACCGTGCTGGGCGCTTGGTTGGGTGTGGCGACGGGCATCACTGCAGCGCTAAGCGGCGGCCTTGGCATGATCGTTTTCCTGGGTGGTGCTTTTGGCTTCATGTACGCCATCGAGAAAACCAAGAACTCGGCCACTGGCGTGCCCGTGTTGCTGGCCTTCACCTTCTTCATGGGCCTCATGCTCTCGCGCCTGATTGCTCAGGTGCTGGGCTTCAGGAACGGCGCTGACTTGATCATGACGGCCTTCGGCGGCACCGCTGGCGTCTTTTTTGTGATGGCTAGCTTAGCCACCGTCGTCAAGCGTGACCTGACCGGCATGGGCAAGTGGCTGACGATTGGCGCTGTGGTGTTGATGGTGGGTGCCATCATCAACATGTTTGTCGCCTCCTCCACCGGCATGGTGGTGATTTCCATGCTGGCCATTGGCATCTTCAGCGCCTTCATCCTGTACGACCTCAAGCGCATCATTGACGGCGGCGAAACCAACTACATCAGCGCCACACTGGGGCTGTACCTGAGCTTGTTCAATGTGTTCCAGAGCCTGTTGGCCCTGCTGGGCATCTTTGGCGGCGAGCGCGACTAGGCAACACAAAGCTTCAAATGAAAAGGCCGGGACCCGCAAGGGCGCCGGCCTTTTTTTCATGCACTGCGCACTGCCGCGGCTCAGGGCCGTTCAAACACCGCCATCGACTCCACGTGCGCCGTATGCGGGAACATGTTCACCACGCCAGCTGAGACACAGCGATAACCCGCCTCATTGACCAGCAAGCCAGCGTCACGCGCCAAAGTCGCCGGATTGCAGCTGACATAAACGATGCGCTTGGGCGCCGTCCAGCCTGACGGCGGCGCCACGGCCGCAATCGCATGCACGCCCGTATCCACGCCGTCCTGAAACACCGTTGCACGACGCGCGCCGTGCGGATGCAGGGCCACCAGCGCCTTGAAAAGCTCGAAAGCGCCCTCGCGTGGTGGGTCCACCAGCCACTTGTCGGCCGCGCCGTCTTTCACCAGCAAGTCCGGCGTCATTTCAAACAGATTGCGCGCCACAAAGCGCGTGGGCGCCATCGGATGCAAGCCAGCGGCCGGTCGGCTGGCCTGGTTGCTGACGTAGTTTTCTTGCGACCGTGCCACCAGCGCATCACTGCCTTCAATGCCCAGCACTTCCCGCGCCTGCGTGGCCAGCGGCAGCGTGAAGTTGCCCAGTCCGCAGAACCAGTCGATGACCCGTTCTTCGCTTTTCACTTCCAGCAAGCGCAGCGCCCGTGCCACCAACACGCGGTTGATCGACGGGTTGACCTGCGTGAAATCGGTCGGCTTAAACGGCATGCGAATGCCGAAGTCCGGCAAGCCATAGCTCAGCTCGGGGCCATCCGTGTCCAGCAGCTTCACGGTTTCAGGCCCCTTGGACTGCAGCCACCACTGCAAGCCCGGCCGCTCCGCCGCAAAGGCACGCAAACGGGCCAAGTCGGGCGCGCTCAGTGGCTCCATGTGGCGCAGCACCATCGCGGTGACGGCTGGGCCGCCGTCATCCGGCGTGTCACCGCAGGCCAGCTCGATCTGCGGCAGGGTTTCTTTCGCCTCCATGCTGCCAATCAGTTCGCGCAGCGGCAGCAGCATGTCGCTCACATGCCGGGGCAGCACATGGCATTCCTTGATATCGGCCACATAGGTGCTTTTGCGCTCATGAAAGCCGACCAGCACCGTACCTTTTTTACGCACATAACGCACCGACAGACGGGCGCGGTAGCGGTAGTTCCAGGAAGGTCCCTCGATGGGCCGCAGCACATTGCCGGCTTTCAGCTTGCCCAGGTGCGCGAAGTTGTCTTCCAGCACGCGCTGCTTGACGGCCACCTGCGCGGCCACATGCAGGTGCTGCATCTTGCAGCCGCCGCAGGCACCCACGTGCATGCCAAAGTGAGGGCAGCCTGGGGTCACACGCTGGGCCGATTCGCGGTAGACCTCGGTCAGCGTAGCTTTTTCAAAGCTGGTTTTCTTGCGAAAGACATTGGCAGTGACGCGCTCGAAAGGCAGCGCACCTTCAATGAATACCACCTTGCCGTCTGCGCGGTGGGCAATGCCTTGAGCTTCCATGTCGAGGGACTCGACTTCAAGCAGGTCCAGTGGATAAGCGGGTGGGATTTGCCAGGCCAGCAGGGGGCGCTCGGGTGTTGGCGTGGGAGAGATTGCGTTCGTCGTGGCTTGCGTCATGCGCCTGATTGTCTCAGGTGCGCATGCAGGAAAATCGCTCAGGCTGCAGCCCAGGCGCCCAGGTATTCCTGCCAATGGGAATCGGTCTGCGCCAAATCGCCCAGCGTGGACTTCACAAAGTCAATTTCCTGCGCGTACTCGGCCTCGAGCAAGCCTCCGCGCATTTTCTGAAAGCGGCAGTACATGAGGTAGGTGTTCATCACGTCCGTCTCGCAGTAGCGGCGAATGTCCTCGAGCTTGCCGTCCAGGTAAGCCGGGTACACAGCAGAGCCGTCCATGCCCAGCTTGCCCGGAAAGCCGCAGAGCTTGGCCATTGCGTCCAGCGGCGCATTGTTTTTGGGCTGGTACATGGCCAGCAAATCCATCAAGTCCAGGTGCCGCATGTGGTAACGGCTGATGAAGTTGTTCCACTTGAACTCGCGGCTGTCATGGTCGCCGCCCTCGCCCATGTCCCAGTACTTGCTGGCGACTACGCCGTGCTTGAGGCCGCGGTAATGCAGCACCGGCAAATCAAAGCCGCCGCCGTTCCAGCTGACCAGTTGCGGCAAGCGCTTTTCCACGGTGTTGAAAAAGGTCTGGATGATCTTGCCTTCCTGGCTCGCCCCGTCGGCTTCGCGGTCCACGAAGGAATGCACGCGCAGGCCCTCTGCATTGCGAAAAACACAGCTAATCACCAGCACTCGCTGCAAGTGCAGCGGCATGAAGTCGCTTTGACCGCGCTCCTTGCGCTCGGCCACATAAGCGGCATATACCTCGGCGTCACTCGCTTCAGGCGGCGAAGCACGCAGGGCGCGCAGGCCGGCCACGTCCGGAATGGACTCAATGTCAAAAACGAGAACGGGCCAGGCCATGATTGCTGACCAGTGCAGATCAGCGGGAAGGCAGAAACTTCAAAGGATCCACCGGCTTGCCCTGGCGGCGAATCTCGAAATGCAGCTTGACGCGGTCTGTGTCGCTGTTGCCCATCTCGGCGATTTTCTGCCCGCGGCGCACCGCCTGGTCTTCCTTGACCAGCAAAGTCTGGTTGTGGGCATAGGCCGTGAGGTAGGTGTTGTTGTGCTTGAGGATGATCAAGTTGCCATAGCCGCGCAGGCCAGCGCCGGCATAAACCACACGGCCGTCGGCGGACGCCACCACCGGCTCACCGGCCTTGCCTGCGATGTCGATGCCCTTGTTCTTGATTTCGTCAAAACCGGTCATCGGGGTGCCCGGTACCGGCCAGATCCAGGCCACCTCGTCCTCGCTCGAAGGCGCTTGGGCCTGCGCCTGTGATTGCGACTGGGAGGCGGGCTGAGTGGACGGTTGTACGGGCACGTTGCTTGCCGTGGTCGCGGGCGGACGGGCCGCCGTGCTGTCTTGCGGTGGCAGGGCCGTACTGACGGGCGGCTGGCTGGCCGCCACCGGCCGCGCGGTGGGCTCACTGGCAGGCGGTGCCACGCGCAATACCTGGCCGACTTCGATCAGGTTGGGTTTGTCTATGCTGTTCCAGCGCGTAATGTCGCGCCAGTTCTGGCCTGAGTCCAAGCCGATGCGAATCAGCGTGTCGCCCGGTTTGACGGTGTAGTAACCCGGTTTGCCCGCGTTTTCAGCGCCGGGCAATGCCTTGGCCGCCGCGCCAACGCCTGAACTCTGCGCATTCGATGAACTGCCCCCCCGCGCCGAAGTACCGCGGTCTACCACGGGCGCATTGGTGAGTGAGCGCCACGAGCAGCCGGTCATGAGCATGGCAGCAGTCAAGGCAAGCGCAGCACCAGACCAACGGCGATCCCGCAGCCCGCAGCTGAAACCGGATAAGAATTCTGAAGTGGCTAGGTCGAAACGGCTGAAGCGTGCTTTGGGGGACATCGAATGGGGGTTCTCCAGGGGGTGAGCGGGCTCAGCTTGTGCCCGATTTTAGGGGGACGAAATGAACCGCCTCCAGGACACTTTGCTTGAGACCTTGCGTGGTTTTGTCGATCACCACCAGAGCCTGTTGCCCTGTGCTGGTGTGCATGGGTGCCACCAGCCGGCCGCCCATGGCAAGTTGTTCAATCCAGGCTTCGGGAATCGCTTCGCCACCGGCCGCGGCGATGATGGCAGCATAGGGCGCGCCTTGGGCAAAGCCCTGCATTCCATCGCCAAAGAGCAGATGCACATTGGCCAGGCGGAAATGGCGCAGGTTCTCGCGCGCCTTGTCATGCAGGCCGCGCAGCCGCTCGATGCTGTAAACCTCGCGCGCCAGGTGGCTCAGCACGGCCGCCTGGTAGCCGCAGCCGGTGCCAATCTCCAGCACGCGGCCGAGCCGCCCCGCGGCGTCCAGGGCCGGCCCTTGGCGCAGTAACTCGAGCATGCGCGCCACCACGTTCGGCTTGGAAATGGTTTGTCCCAGCCCGATGGGCAGGCTGGTGTCTTCGTAAGCCTGGTTGGCCAGCGCTGTGTCCACGAAGCGGTGGCGCTCGACCGTGCCCATGGCCGCCAGCACGGCTGCATCCGTCACGCCGGCTTTCGCCAGTTTTTCGACCATGCGTGTGCGTACGGCCTGTGAATCCAGACCAACGCCGGAGGGCAATGTGGACTGCGGCACTGAAGGCCTCTTGACCGCAGGCGCGGCATTGGCAGCCGGCATGCGCAGCGGAAAGCCCGGGCGCTTGCCGTCGGCCGCTTGCGGGCGGACATCCAAAGGCTGAGCGCGCGAGCTTGAAATCATGACCGGGCCTGGGCGGCAGTGCTGGCCTGGTTCAGGCGGGCCGCCGTTTGCGCCCAATAAGGCAGGCGCTCATGGTCCGTCAAATCCACCTGCAAGGGCGTCAGGGACATGTAGCCCTGGCGCGTGGCATGAAAGTCCGTGCCCTCGCCGTCTTCCTTGGCGGCACCCGCACCGCCGATCCAGTACATAGTTTCGCCGCGCGGGCTGGTCTGCGTGATGACACGCTCGGCCGCATGCCGGCGACCCAGGCGCGAGACCTTCATGCCCTTGATCTGGTCATGCGGCAAATTGGGAATATTGACGTTCAAGAGCCAGGGCGCCACGGTTGGCTGCTGGCCGTGCGCCAGCACCTCGATGGAAGGCGCGAGTTGCAGCACCAGTTCGCGTGCACGCTCGGCAGCCACATCCACATGCGCCCAGCCTTTTTCGGTTTGCGAAAAAGCAATCGCCGGCACACCGAACAAATAGCCTTCCATGGCCGCACCCACGGTGCCCGAATAAATCGTGTCGTCGCCCATGTTGGCGCCGTTGTTGATGCCGGAGACCACCAAGTCCGGCCGGTAGCCTAAAAGGCCAGTCAAAGCAATGTGTACGCAGTCAGCAGGCGTGCCATTGACGTAGCGAAAGCCGTTGGCCGCCGTTTGCACATACATGGGTGAATGCAGGGTCAGCGCGTTGGACTTGGCGCTGTTGTTCTGCTCAGGTGCCACCACCTCGACATCTGCAACCGAGCGCAGCGCCTCGTAAAGCGCCACGATGCCCGCGGCCTGGTAGCCGTCGTCGTTACAGATGAGTATTTTCATGCAGGTGATTCTACGGTCACCCCTGTGACAAGCGGGCGACCTGAACGCCCTGCTCTGAGCAGTTTCAGCCTGGGTTTTGCCTATGATGGGCCGTGCCAATCACGGCTTCTACGACGACGTTCAAAGGAAAAGACATGTACGCCTGGCTTTGTGAAAATCCCGTGGGCGTTGACGCTCTTACCTGGCAAGAACTGCCCACACCTGCGCCCGGCCCGGGTCAGGTGCTGCTGGCCATCAAGGCGGCCAGCCTGAACTTTCCCGACCTCCTGATCGTGCAGAACAAGTACCAGATGAAGCCGCCCCTGCCCTTCGTGCCGGGCTCGGAATACGCGGGTGTGGTCGAGGCAGTCGGCGAAGGCGTCAAGCACCTCAAGGTCGGACAAAACGTGGCCTGCCTC
This sequence comes from Polaromonas sp., assembly GCA_040400945.1. Taxonomy (GTDB): domain Bacteria; phylum Pseudomonadota; class Gammaproteobacteria; order Burkholderiales; family Burkholderiaceae_C; genus Polaromonas. The sequence continues at coordinate 79,936 of JBBAPG010000006.1, forward strand.
TCAGGCACCGGCGGCTTTGGCACGCACACCCTGGCGCCGGCCGCGCTGTGCCTGCCCCTACCAGACGGCTTTTCGCATGTCGACGGCGCCGCTTTCATCATGACTTACGCGACCTCGCACCATGCCCTGGTGGATCGGGCGCAGCTCAAGGCTGGCGAGACGGTATTGATCCTGGGCGCGGCCGGGGGCGTGGGCACGGCAGCCATCCAGATCGCCAAGGCCGTGGGCGCACGCGTGATTGCCGCAGCCTCCACCGACGAGAAATGCGCGCTGTGCAAACAACTGGGCGCCGACGACACCATCAACTACAGCCGGGATAACTTGCGCGACAGCCTGAAGGCGCTCACAGGCGGCAAAGGACCTGACGTGATTTATGACCCGGTCGGTGGCGACCTGACCGAGCAGGCCTTTCGCTCCATCGCCTGGCGCGGTCGCTACTTGGTGGTGGGCTTTGCCTCGGGGCCGATTCCTGCCTTGCCGCTGAACCTGGCGCTGCTCAAGGGCGCGTCCATCGTCGGCGTTTTCTGGGGCGACTTTGCCAAACGCGAACCTGAAGCCAACGCTGCCATGATGCGCACGCTGGCGGGCTGGTACCTAGCAGGCAAGATCAAGCCGGTGATCGATCGCACGCTGCCCATGGCCGAACTCAAGGCCGCTTACGCACACATGGGCTCGCGCGCCGTGATGGGCAAGCTGGTGATGGTGAATTAAAGCGTGCGCAGCTTCTTGTGAATGCGCCGGATCGCCGTCCATGAGCCCCAGAGCACGAAGGGCACGGCCGCACCGGCCACAAGCTCGGGGTTGACGGGTATGCCAGCGGCCTTCAATGCTTTGGCGCCGTAAAGCATCAGGCTGATCACGTAGTAGGAAATAGCGGCGATCGACAGGCCTTCCACCGTCGCCTGGAGCCTGAGTTGAAGCTCTTGGCCGCGCGTGAGCTTTTCAAGCAACTGCTGGTTTTGCACCTCGGTGGCGATGTCGACACGGGTGCGCAACAGCGCGCTGGTACGCGCCACACGCTCAGACAGCGAACTCAGCCGCTGCGCGGTGGCCGCCACCGTGGCAATGGCCGGCGAGAGCCGGCGTTGCATGAAATCGCCCATGGTCTGCGTACCAGGAATAGCGTTTTCGCGCAGTTCGTTGATGCGCTGCGCCACCAGTGCCTCATAAGCCCGCGTGGCTGAAAAACGGTACACGTTTTCAGCAGTGGCGCGCTCCACGCTGGCTGCCAGGGCCACCAGTGTGTCCAGCAGTTCCTGGTCGCCAGCGGTCTTGTCTTCCAGCTTGGCCATGATGTCGGACAAGGCCGTTTCTGAACGCGTGAGCATGGGCCCCAGCTTCTTGGCTACGGGCAAGCCGCGCAGGGCCATGAGGCGGTAGGTTTCGAGTTCAAGCAATCGCTGCGAGACACGCCCCGCGCGGGTGTCGGACACGGTCAACGGTGCCACCACCAACATGCGCTCAAAGCCGTCGGGACGCAGCAGGAAGTTGCTGAAAGCCATGGAATGCCCGTTGTGCCCCAATACCGAGGCCAAGACAGGGAAATCGCCCAACCAGCGCCGGGCCTTGGTCAATGTATCGTCCTGCGCCTGCATGTCACCATGGACCATGGCCAGCTGCACGGCGGCAATGGTGCGCCCCGGAATGCTGGACAACCAATCCGGCTCGACCACCATGGCGGACAGCAAGTCCGGATCGGCTGCGCCCAGCAAAGCCTCGGGCGGCAGCGGCTGCACGATGGAATAACGTGTGAATTCGGTGTGCCGCTCCCACTTGACGGTGTAGCCGTCAAATCGAAGTCGCAAGAAATTACCCGCCAGGCGGTCGATGGTCAAACCAGACAGACCGGGCAGACGGCGCAGGTGCTCGCACTCCTGCTCACGGCTGATGCCGTGATTGAGCACCGCCACATAGATCACCAGCGCAGGCAGGTGAATGCGCGCCGTGGGCCGCGCATGCACTTCGTTGTGCAGCGCGCGGCGTTCGGCATCATCGGGCGGCAGCAGCGCGTTGGCACTGGCGACATGTGGGGTCGAAGTGGTGCTCATCCGGAGATTGTGCGGGATTTCAGTGAAGGTGCAAACAGGGCGCCAGCCCGGCAATGGCATCATTTACCTCATCGAAGAAGCGCTGATAGCGCAACACAAGGAGCAGCCCCATGGGTATTTGGATGGAATTGGGCATCTTCATCGTCGTCCTGGGCTGGGGCTTGTGGCAGCTTTATGACGTCAGGCAGGCGAAGGCCCAGCGCGTGGCCGAAGAAGCCCGCCGCGCAAGCCAAGCCGCCGAGGAATCCAAGGCGACCAAGGAACCCAAGACCGGGCCGCTGGCCTGAGCTTTTCAGTACTATCCCCCGCCCGAGCGGGCCATAGCCTGTGCAATACTCAAATGGCTATGGCAACTACATTTCCTTTTTCGGCGATCGTGGGACAGGACGAGATGAAGCTGGCGATCCTGATCGCCGCCGTCGACCCGCGTATCGGAGGCGTTTTGGTCTTGGGTGATCGAGGCACGGGCAAGTCCACCGCCGTGCGCGCGTTGGCCGCTTTGCTGCCGCCCATGCGCGCCGTGCAAGGCTGCCGCTACGGCTGCGACCCCGCTGACGGCCAGCCCGCCTGTGAAGAATGCGCCGCCCTGCGCGCCGCAGGCAAGCCGCTCAAAGCGCATTTGATTCCCGTGCCCGTGATCGACCTGCCTCTAGGTGCGACCGAAGACCGCGTGGTCGGCGCGCTTGATCTGGAGCGAGCCTTGTCGCAAGGCATCAAAGCCTTTGAGCCCGGCCTTCTGGCGCGCGCGCACCGCGGCTTTTTGTACATCGACGAAGTCAACTTGCTTGAAGACCACTTGGTTGATTTGCTGATCGACGTCGCAGCATCGGGCGAGAACGTGGTCGAACGCGAAGGCCTGAGCGTGCGCCACCCTGCCCGCTTTGTGCTGGTGGGCAGCGGCAACCCTGAAGAAGGCGAGTTGCGCCCGCAACTGCTGGACCGCTTTGGCCTGTCGGTGGAAGTGCGCACGCCTGACGACCTGGCCAGCCGCGTGGAAGTCGTCAAGCGACGCGACGCTTTTGAGCAAGACCCGGCCGGCTTTACCGAGCAATGGAAAAAAGAAGGCGACAAGACGCGCAAGCGCGTGGTGGCGGCGCGCGCCCGGCTGGACGAAGTCAAGGTACCCGACGCTGCACGCGAGCGCGCCTCGCAGCTGTGCATGGCGCTGGGCACCGACGGCTTGCGCGGTGACATGACGCTGATCCGCGCTGCCCGCGCGCTGGCCGCGCTGCACGGCGACGCCGCCGTGAACGAAACGCATTTGCGCGCCGTGGCCGGCCCGGCACTGCGCCACCGCCTGCGCCGCAATCCGCTGGACGATGCGGGCTCGGGCGCACGCGTGGCCCGCGCCGTGGCCGAACTCTTGCCCGCATGAGTTCTTCGGCCGGCCCGAGGCCGACTTTTGATATCGACGCCATCGCCGAGCCAGAACTGGACGCCGGTGCGGCGCTGATCGCCGCCCTGCTCGCGGTAGACCCGCACGGCCTGGGCGGCATTCGGCTGCAGGGCCCGGCCACCGAATTGCGCAGCGCGTGGTTGAAACACTTGCGCGCACTGCTCCCCGAAGGCACACCTTGGGAGCGCTTGCCCGTGCAAGCCAGCGACACCGCATTGCTCGGCGGGCTGGACCTGGCGGCCACGCTGGCCATGGGCCGCCCTGTGGCGCAAGCTGGCCTCCTGGCGCGTGCGCATGGTGGTGTGGTGCTTCTTGGCATGGCCGAGCGCGTCCCAACAGGCATGGCCGCGCATTTGGCCGCCGTGCTGGACCAAGGCGAAATCAATCTGGCGCGTGAAGGCCTGAGCGAGCGGCGCCCAGCGCGGCTGGCTTTGGTGGCGCTGGACGAAGGCCGGGCAGATGAAGAACAACTGCCGGCGGCGCTGTGCGACCGGCTGGCGTTTTCACTTGATCTGGGTTGGCAGCCGGAAGCTCAAAGCAAACAAGAAAACAAAAGCGCAGCTTCAAGCCAAGCGCCTGTCTGGCAGCGCAGCGACATTCAGGCTGCGCGCGCCCGCCTGCCGCAGATGCAATACAGCCCGCAAACTTTGCAAACGCTGTGCGCCACAGCGCTGGTCCTGGGCGTCGATTCACTGCGCGGGCCTTTGCTGGCTTTGCGCGTGGCGCGTGCCGCCGCCGCACTGACCGGCGAAGTGCAGGTGGACGACAGCCACACCGCTCTGGCGGCGCGCCTGGTGCTGGCGCCCCGCGCCACGCGCTTGCCACCGCCGGCGGAGGCGCCGGCGCAAACCGAAGAAGGTCAAGACGCTCAAGAAGTTGAGGAAGCGGCTGAGAACGAACCGCCGCCAGAGACTCAGCCTGATACCGAAAACGACGCTAACAGCGAAGCAGAAGACGACACGCCCTCGCCTGAAGACATCCAGCAAGCCTTGCAAGAAATGGTGGTCGAAGCCGCACTGGCAGCCATTCCGCCCGGGCTGCTGGCAGCGCTCAAAGCCGGCGAGGCCAAGGCCCAGGCCGCCCGCGGCGGCCGTGCAGGCGCTGCTGAAAAAAATCAGCGTCGCGGCCGACCGGTGGGTACCCGGCGCGGCGAGCCACGCGCAGCAGGTGCCAGGCTGCACGTGCTCGACACCTTGCGCGCAGCAGCCCCGTGGCAAAAGCTGCGCCGCACGGCACTCACGGGCACACCGCGCTCGCGCATTCAGGTGCGGCGCGAAGATTTTCACGTCATGCGCTTCAAGCAGAACCGCCCGACCACCACCTTGTTTTTGGTGGATGCATCTGGGTCGTCTGCGCTTCATCGCCTGGCCGAAGCCAAAGGCGCAGTCGAACTTCTGCTGGCGGACTGTTATGTGCGGCGCGACCGCGTGGCCGTGATTTCTTTTGGTGGCGCAGCGGCGCAATTGCTGCTGCCGCCCACTCGCTCGCTGGCCCGCGCCAAGCGCAGCCTGGCGGCCCTGCCGGGTGGCGGCGGCACGCCCTTGGCAGCCGGCATGGACGCCGCGCGCGAGCTCGCCGTTCAAATCGCGCGGCAAGGTGAAACGCCGGTGGTTGTGCTGCTGACAGACGGCCGCGCCAACGTGGCGCGCGACGGCACGCCGGGCCGCAGCCAGGCCGGGCAAGACGCCCTGCTCGCGGCGCGCGAGTTCAGCCTGGCCGGCGTGAGCGCCTTGCTGATCGACACCTCTCCCCAGCCCCAAGCGCAGGCCCAGCAATTGGCGCGCGCCATGGGCGCGACTTATTTGCCCCTGCCTTTTGCCGGTGCGCAGGGCTTGAACCAAGCCGTGCGGCTTGCCGGCGGCACCAGCCGCACCGGCTCGGTCTCGCGCTGAAAGTCTGCTGTGCGCGCAGCCGACCGACTCGACTGGGAACGCGATAGCCAAGACTGGCCGCACCGGGACCGGAGCCGTTTTGTCGAAGCCGCCGGGCTGCGCTGGCATGTGCAGTATTGGCAGGCGGCGGCCAGGGATGTCTCGAGCCAGCCAATTTCTCAACCTTTGATTCTGCTGCTGCACGGTACCGGCGCCTCCACCCATTCATGGCGCGGCCTCGCCCCCTTGCTGGTCGCCCACGCCGACGTAGTAGCCATCGACTTGCCAGGCCATGCTTTCACCAGCATGCCGGCAGGCGGCGCCAATTCAGATCTGTTGTCACTGCCCGGCATGGCCAGCACTGTGGCCAAGTTACTGCAGGCCATGAACCTGCAGCCGCACCTCATCGTTGGCCATTCCGCAGGCGCGGCGGTAGGCGTGCGCATGGCGCTGGACCGACAGTCCGCACCGCAGCAGCCCGGCCGCGCAGAGCTCAAAGCCGTGATCGGCTTGAACGCTGCGCTGCTGCCGCTGGGCGGCCTCGCCGGGCAACTCTTTTCGCCCGTGGCCAAGCTGATGGCCAGCAGCTCGCTGGTGCCGCGCTACTTCGCCTCGCGCGCAGGCGACGCCAAAGTATTGCAACGCCTGATCGACAGCACCGGCTCCAAGCTCGACGCCGAAGGCCTGCGCTGCTACGCCCACCTGGTCAGCAGCCCTGGGCACGCAGCAGGCGCGCTAGGCATGATGGCCAACTGGGATCTGGACGCACTGGCTTACGCCCTGCCACGCCTGAAAACGCCCCTGCATTTGATGGTCGGTACCCGCGACGGCACCGTGCCGCCCGCGCAAGCCGAACGGGTCATCGCCCGGCTGCCCGCTGGCTTGCCGCACAGCCTCTTAAAGCTCGAAGGCCTCGGGCACTTGGCGCATGAAGAGCAGCCGGCGATGGTGGCAGAGTGGGTGCTGGACAGATTTATCTAACTGATGCTTGGCCTGATGTCTAAGGCTGGACGGGCAGCCCTGCAAGGCAGGACTTGGTAGCATGCAGGCGCGAGGCTTTATGTGGCCTCTAAGGAAGCTTTCATGACAGCCATTGATATTGCCGCATTGCCGACCGCCGAAAAGCTCAAGCTGATGGAAACGCTCTGGGAGTCTTTGTCAGACCAGACAGGTGATGAGTTGGCATCGCCTGCGTGGCATGAAGGCAAACTGAAAGATGCCGAGCAGGCCCTGGCGGCAGACAAGGCGAGCTTTGTGGACTGGGGACAGGCCAAAGAAGAACTGAGAAAGCGCGCCCGCCCTTGAAGATCCGCGTTCTTTCCCTGGCGCTTGCGGATCTCGACAAAGGCCGGGATTTTTATGAAGGCCAGCAAGCGGGCCTGGGAGACTATTTTCTAGACTCCCTCTTTTCAGACATAGATTCGCTGATGCTTTATGCAGGCGTTCACCAGAAATTCTTCGGGTATTACCGAACGCTCTCAAAACGATTTCCGTTTGCCGTTTATTACCGTCTTACCGCAGACGAAGTACAAGTTTGGCGCGTGCTCGATTGCCGCCAAAAGCCAGCGTCGCTACGGCAAAGACTTCAGTCTCCTTGAGCGTCAAGGCTGCACAGCGTCGATGACCAGCGCGACGCCAGACGCACCCACCTGCACGGGGCCGGTCTGCCCAATCAAATCGCCTGTCTGGGGCATGGCCTGGCCTGAGCGCGATACGCGGGCTTGCAGCAACACCGTTTTTTGACCCGAGAGCTTGAAGTCTGGCGACATGGCCAGGCTGTCGTCCAGCTTGAAGTCCAGCGGCAAATCCTTGGCTTGCAAGCGCAAGATGGCTACTGGCATGCGCGGTGCTGCGCCCTCGCCGCTCCCAGCGGCACCTGCAACGCGCGCGAAGATGTAGAGCGTGTCAGTCGGTCCCAGACGGGCTTGCAGTGCTGGCGCGAGGCGTACTTTGCCGCTGACGCTGCCATGATTGGCGCCCGCATTTTCAAGTGGGGTGACGACGGGTTGAGCCATCGCCGGCTGGGCATTGTTTGCGCTGGGCGCCAATGCCGCCAGGCTTTCGTCCAGCCCCTGGGCAAAGGCGCTGCCTGCAGGCGCGAGTTGCCGGGCTTGGCTCCAGTACTTTTGCGCGGCCTTGAAATCCTTGGCCTCGAAGGCAGCGCTGCCGGCCAAGGCCAGCGCTTTGAGGTTGTTGGGGTCGATGGCCAAGGCTTGGGCGATCAGGGCTTGCGGATCATCGGCGGCTGCTTGTCCGGGCAGTCCCTTCGGTGCGTGCAGGCCTTTGTTGCGCCCTTGCAGCAGCATCAGCAGGTCAGCGCGGTCGGCCAGTAGTTGGGCGTTGCTCGGCGCCAGTGAAATGGCGCGTGCGTAAGCGCGGTCGGCTTCTTCAAAGCGCTGCAAGGCGGCCAAGGTGCGGCCCAGCATTTCCCAGCCTGCGGGGTCGCCTTGGCCGGGCGGCAGCTTTTCGAGCTGGGCGGTCATGGTGGCCAGCATGGTTTCGACCTGCGCGGCGCTGACTTCGGCGCTGCCGGCATCGGCCAGGGTCGCGCCGGGCGCCAAGGCCTCGGGCGTGCCTGTGCGCAGGTACAGCGCCAAGGCTAGCAAGGGCAGCAGCGAGGCGATCACCCACGCGGTTCGCCGGCTTGTTGCTGCTAATGGCTTGGCGCGTGCCTCACGCGAGTTGCCAGCCGGCGCAGCAGCCGACTCCTGCTCCAGCAAGGTCCGCCGTGCCAATTCCATGCGCGCTGCGGCGTACTGCTCGGCGCTCAGCAAACCGCTGGCCTGCTCTGCGTCCAACTGGCGTGACTGCTCTTGCAAGATGGCGAGGTTGCCATCCTGAGTCAGCGCACGACCGGCTGGCCGAAAGAAGGGCCAAAGCAAGAGCGCCAACACCCCCGCCAAAAGCAAAACGGCTACTGCCGCAAAAACTGTCATGCCTGCCCTTTGGGTGTCTTGTCGTCGTTTGGCGCGCCCAGCAGCTGCTGCGCTTGTGCCAGTTCAGCCGGGCTCAGCGCCTCAGCTGGCGCGGTATGGCGCGCGCGCCTGAACAGCGCATAAGCACCCAGCAAAAGCAGCGCGAACGGGCCCGCCCACAGCAGCACCGTCTGCGCCTTGAGTGGCGGCCGGTACAGCACAAAGTCCCCGTAGCGCTCAGCCATGAAATCCAGAATCTGCTGGCGGTTTCGGCCCTGCTGCAGTTGCTCACGAATCTGCGTGCGCAAGTCCACGGCCAACTCGGCATGCGAGGCGGCAATCGTTTCGTTCTGGCAGACGAGGCAGCGGAGTTCTTCGGCAATGTGCATCACACGCGCTTCGAGCGCGGGGTCGGCGGCGGACGGCGCAGCGGTGCCTGCGGCGTGAGCTGAGCCAGCAGCAAAAAAACTGGAGGCGGCAAAAGCCAGGCCCCACAAAACAGGTCGCATCGCTTTAAGCACCGAGCTTCCTCAAAAGCGGCAGCAAGGTGTCCTGCAGCACCTCGGGCGTGACCGCGCCGATGTGCTTGTGCCGGATCACGCCTTGCTTGTCGATCACATAGGTTTCAGGCACGCCATAGACACCCAGCTCAATGCCCACGCGCCCATCACTATCAGAGAGCGAGGCTTTGTACGGGTCTCCATATTTGCCCAGCCAGCGCAGCGCGTCTTCACGCTTGTCCTTGTAGTTCAGGCCCAGCACCGGCACCGTCTCGCGTTTTGAAAACGCCACCAGCACCGGGTGTTCTTGCTGGCAGGCCACGCACCATGAAGCCCACACATTGAGCAGCCAGACCTGGCCGCGCATGTCTTGCGGCGAGAGGCTTTGCCCAGGTGCCGCCAAGGTGGGCAAGGTAAATGCCGGCAATGGCCGGTCTATCAAGGCCGAGGGCACTTCGCGCGGCTTGAGCCCCAGGCCCACTGCCAAAAAGGCGAGCAGCACGGCAAAGCCTGCCAGCGGCAACCAGCGCAACAAATTGGACTTCATGCGGGCTGCCCGGACAGTGTGGCCATGGCCCGCCGCGTACGCAGCGCGCAGTAGCGCACATCCAGCACGGCCAGCAAGCCGCCCAGCGCCATCAACACGCAACCACCCCATATCCAGTTGACGAAGGGCTTGTGGTGCACGCGCACGCTCCAGGCCGTGCTGCTGACGGGCTCGCCCAGGGCCACATACAAATCACGCGTCACGCCGCGGTCAATCGCGACCTCGGTCATGGCCATGCGGCTCACGGCGTAAACGCGGCGCTCGGGTTTGAGTACAGCCACAGCTTGGCCGTCAAGCGTCACGGCGAGGCGCGCGCGGGCCGCGCTGTAGTTCGGCCCTTGTACCAGCTCAATGCCTTGCAATTCAAATTGGTAGCCGCCGGCCTCGGCGGTCTCGCCGACTTGCATGCGCACATCGCTTTCCGTCTGAAAGCTGCTGACCACGGTGACGCCGACGATGAACACCGCCACGCCCAGATGCGCGAGCAACATGCCGTAATAGCTGGCGGCTTGGGCAGAAAAGCGCGCCCTCAGGCCAGGCCCAGGGTACAGGCGCAAACGCTCGACCAGATTCACCAGGGTTCCGGCCGCTATCCATACCGCCAGCCACAGGCCCAGGCCCGTCATGGGCGTCCAGCGCTGCAAAAGCACGGCCGCCAGCACGGCAGTCGCAGCGCTCACGCCGGCGGCCCAGCGCAGGCGCAGCGCCACGTCTTTCGCGTCAGCTTGGCGCCAGCGCGCCAGCGGACCCACGCCCATCAAGAAAAGCGCAGGGGCCATGAGCGGCACGAACACGGCGCTGAAGTACGGCGGGCCAACCGACAGCTTGCCCATGCCCAGCGCGTCGATGAGCAAGGGGTACAGCGTGCCCAGCAGCACCGCCGCGCACGCCACCAGCAGCAGCACGTTGTTGGCCAAGAGCGCGGCCTCGCGTGAAACCAAGGTGAAGGCGCTGCTGCCAGTCATGCGTTCAATTTGCGGCGCACGCCAGGCAAAAAGCGCCAGCGAGCCGCCCACCACCAGCGTCAAGAAAATCAAAATGAACACGCCGCGTGCGGGATCGGTGGCAAAAGCGTGGACAGAGCTGAGCACACCCGAGCGCACGATGAAGGTGCCCAGCAAGGAAAGCGAGAACGCGAGGATCGCAAGAAGCGCCGTCCACATCTTGAAGCCGCCGCGCTTTTCAGTCACAGCCAAAGAATGAATCAGCGCCGTGCCCACCAGCCAGGGCATGAAGGACGCGTTTTCAACCGGGTCCCAAAACCACCAGCCGCCCCAGCCCAACTCGTAATAAGCCCAGAAGCTGCCCAGCGCGATGCCGACCGTCAAAAAACACCAGGCCGCCGTGGTCCAGGGGCGCGACCAGCGCGCCCAGGCGGCGTCCAGCCTGCCGGCCATCAAGGCTGCCACGGCAAAGGCAAAGGGCACCACAAACCCGACATAACCCATGTACAGCATGGGCGGATGAATCGCCATGCCCGGGTCTTGCAGCAAGGGGTTCAGGTCTTTGCCGTTGAAGGCGGCAGGCAGCAGGCGCTCGAACGGGTTGGACGTGAACAGCGTAAAAAGCAAAAAGCCGCAACTCACCAAACCCATCACGGCCAGCACACGCGCGGCCATCGCCTCGTCCAATTGCCGCGAGAAAGTGGCCACGGCCAGCGTCCAGGCCGACAAGATGAGGGACCACAGCAAGATGGAGCCTTCATGGTTGCCCCACACGGCAGTGAAGCGGTAAATAAGCGGCAGGTCTGAATGCGAATGATTGGCCGCCAGCGCGACGGAAAAATCGTGCGTGACGAAGGCATGGGTCAGGCAGGCATAGGAAATTGCCAGCAAGGCAAATTGCGCCAGCGCAGCGGGCCGGGCCAACGCCATCCAGTCGGCACGGCCGCGCTGCGCGCCCCACAGTGGCATGACGCCCAGCACCAGCGCCACGCACAGCGCCAGTACCAAGGCGAAGTGACCGATTTCAGGAATCATGGTTTGACCAAGGTGTTGGCCCCGGGCAGGCTGACGGCCGCCCCGGGTCTTGCGTTTTTCAGAGCTTCAGCGGCTTCGGGCGCGATGTAGTTTTCGTCGTGTTTGGCCAATACCTGATCAGCCGTGAAGACGCCGTCGGCTGCCAGCTTGCCTTGCGCGACCACGCCCTTGCCTTCGGTAAAAAGGTCCGGCAGCAAACCGGTGTAACGCACCGGCACCTTGTGCGCCATGTCCGTGACCACGAAGCTGATCGTCAGACCGCCCTCACGCACCACGCTGCCCCGCTCGACCAAGCCACCCACGCGAAAGCTGCGGCCTTGCGGCGCTTCCTTGGCAGCGACTTGCGAGGGGCTGAAGAAAAACACGAGATTGCTTTGAAAGGCGTTGAGCACCAGCGCAGCGGCCAGGCCTAGCGCCAGCATGCCAACAGCCACGAAGGCCAGGCGTTTGTGGCGTGCTTTCATGGCTGGCCTTGCTTGGCTTGTTCGAATTGCTCAAGCGGGCTGACCGCTTCACGCAGCAAGGCCGCGCGGCGCGTGCGCAACCACACGACTTCAGCCCCCATCACCAGCGCGCACATGCCCAGCGAGCCCCAAACGTACAAGGCGTAGCCACCCATGGTGGCAAAGTCCATGAAGGTGTTCATATCGTCTCCAGGGTGTGGCTGGGCGCGCGGCTTTGCGCTTTGGCGGCCCAGTCGGTGTGGCGCTCGCGGGTCAGCATGATCAGGCGCACGCGCATCAAGGCCACGGCAATGCAGTAGGCCCAAAATGCCAGGGCCATGACCAGCATGCCCAGCAGCATGGGCGTGGCCATGCTGGGCGCTTTGCTAAAGCTGACAGACGCGCCTTGGTGCAGCGTGTTCCACCACTTCACCGAGAAGTAAATGATGGGCACGTTGATCACGCCGACCAAGGCCAAGAGGCCGGCTGCGCGGTCGGCGCGGCGACTGTCTTCAATCGCGCCATGCAGGGCCATGAAGCCGATGTACAGGAACAGCAGCAGCAATTCAGAGGTGAGCCGCGCGTCCCAAACCCACCAGGTGCCCCAGGTCGGCTGGCCCCAGAGCGCGCCCGTCCACAGCGCCAAAAAAGTCATGAGCGCGCCCGTGGGCGCGAGCGCGCAAGCCATCATGGACGACAGGCGCGAATTGAAAACAAGGCCAGCGCCCGCCCAGCCGGCCATGGCCAGGTAAATCACCATGGACATCCACGCGGCCGGCACGTGCACAAAGATGATGCGGTAGGCCTCGCCCTGCTGCGCATCAGTCGGCGCGACCACGAGGCCGATGTACAGGCCCAGCGCCAGCAGCAGGGCCGCGGCCCAGCCGAACCAGGGCACCAACTTGCCGGCCAGCGGGTAAAAGCGCTGAGGTGCGGCGTAGACGAATAAATTGAAGCGGGCCATGGGCAAGTGGATTGGTTGAAGTTGGGCGCGGCTGGGCGGGTCAGTCCAGCGAGATGCGAAGCGCCGCCGCCGCGGCATAAGGCACACCCGCCAGTGCCAGCACCAGCAAGGCAGCGAGCAAGGACACATGGCCACTGACGGGCAAGCCGGCGCTGTGCGCCTCGGCCATGCCCGCACCAAAAATCAGCACCGGTGCGTACAACGGCAAAGTCAGAAGCGGCAGCAGCAAGCCGGCACCGCGCAGGCCCACCGTCAAGGCAGAACCCACAGCGCCAACCAGGCTGAGCACCGGCGTGCCCAGCAGCAAAGACAACAGCAAGACCCCAGCCGTGCCCACGCTCAGGCCAAACTGCAATCCCAGCAGGGGCGCGACCAGCACCAGTGGCAAGCCGGCCACCACCCAGTGCGCGGCCACCTTGGCCAGCACCAGCAGCGGCAAAGGTTGGGCCGCCAGCAGCAACTGCTCCAGCGTGCCGTCCTGGTAGTCGTCAGCAAAAAGGCGCGGCAAAGTCAGCAGGCAGGCCAGCAAGGCCGCCACCCACAGCACGCCCGGGCCCATGCTGCGCAAGAGCGCGGCTTCTGGCCCGACACCGAGCGGAAACAGGCTGGCAACCATGACAAAAAACGCCAGAGCGGCCAAGCTGTCAGCGCGGCGGCGCATGGCCACGCGCAGGTCGCGAATGAAGACGCTGCGGATGCCGGGCCACCACGAAAGCTGCGCAGCGGCTTGCTCATAGTCCTGAACTTCGGCCAGCACGGCGCTCACAAGCTGAGCACCTGTTGCGGCAGATCGGGCAGCGGCCGGCCCTGGTGACTGGTGAGCACCAGCATGCCGCCCCGCTGCAAGTGGGCGCGCAGCAAACCTTCAAGCCAGCCGGTCGCGGCCGTGTCCAGCGCATTGAAGGGCTCGTCCAGCACCCAGAGCGGCGCATGGCTGCACAGGCTCAGGCGCGCCAAGCCGGCACGGCGGCGCTGGCCTTGCGACAGGCGGCGGGCCGGCAAATGAGCAAAGTCAGCCAAGCCAGCAGCGGCCAGCGCGTCCAAGGCTTCAGACCGCTGGCAAGGCACGCCGCCCAGCGCGGAGGCAGCCTCCAGGTTTTCGAGCGGGCTCAGTTCGTCTTTGAGCGCGGCGGCATGGCCCAGGTAAACGCGCTCACGGCCGAAGGACTCAGCACGCAAGGCCGGCTCACCGCGCCAGAGCACCTGGCCCTCGCTTGGCATCAAGAGGCCGGACAGCATGCGCAGCAAGCTGGTCTTGCCGGCCCCGTTTGGCCCTTGCACCCGCAGCAACTGGCCCGGACGCAGTTCTACATGCAGCCCGCTGAACAGCGGCCGGCCGCCGCGCACGCAGCCCAGCGCTTTAAGCCAGAGCATGGCCGGGGCGGTTTGCGGCGGATTCAGGGGCATTGTCAGAGGTAGGAATGGCAGGAACGGGACGAACGGATCAGTCTGGCGACAGACTGTCAACTTTATGTGACACTTATATCATCCAACGTGCTGGACACCAACCCATGAAACCCTGAAATGAGCATTGCCAGCTTCACGCCCGCCGACCTACCGCCCGCCCCGGAACGCCACTTTTGTACCGACTGCGGCGTGTCGCGCACGGCCGAGCCCAAGCGCTGCGCCACGGCTTGCCAGTTCATTCAGCCCGACTACCCGGCGCTGGAAACCCGGGTGCATGGCCGCACGCGCCGCCTTCCAAGCCCTGGTTCAGACGCCAAAGTCAGCGAGGAAGCCGACGACGAGCTCTTCTTCGGCCCGCACCAGGACATGTGGCAAGCCGCGCTGAAGGAGCCCCTGGTTGGCGCGCAATGGACGGGCATCACCACCCGCATCGCAGAAAAGCTCTTGCGTGCGGGCGAGGTCGATGCGGTGATCGCCATGGCGCCGCACCCGGACGATCCTTGGCGGCCCATGCCAGTGGTCGTCACCCGGCCTGAAGACATGGCGCGCTGCCGGGGCATGCGCATGGGATATGCGCCTTTGATCGCTCTGGTTGAACCCGCCTTGGCGAAAGGCCACAAGCGCCTGGCGGTGATCGGCATTCCCTGCCAGATCTACGCCTTGCGCGCCCTGCAGCCCCAGCTGGAGCGCGAGCGCGGCCTTGAGAAACTTTTCGTCATTGGCACACCCTGCTCAGACAACACCACGACCGAGCGCTTTCATGAGTTTTTGCGGCTCATCTCACCCGAGCCGCAAAACGTCACTTACCTTGAATTCCGCGCGGACTATCACGTCGAGATTCGCCTGAAAAGCGGCGAGGTCAAGGCCCTGCCCTTTTTGAGCCTGCCGCTGTCGCAACTGCCGCCCGACTTTTTCCCCATGACCTGCCGCACCTGTGTGGACTACACCAACACGCTGTCGGACATCACGGTCGGCTACATGGGCGGGCAAGGCCAGCAATGGCTACTGGTGCGCAATGAGCGCGGCCAGCATTTGCTGGATTTGCTGGGCGATGAAGTCAGCCTCAAGCCGCCCGGCAGCGCAGGCCGGCGAGCCGGCGCCGTGCGCGGCTTTTTGAAAAACGTGGAGCTGGCCGCTGGCGGCTTGCCGCTGCGCCGCATGCCCAACTGGCTGCGGCCGATAGTGAGCTGGCTGATGCCCCGCATCGGCCCGCGCGGGCTGGAGTTTGCGCGGGCGCGGGTTGAAATGAAGGCGCTGGAAACCTTGGTGCACCTGCAGCGCGAAGAGCCTGCGCGCATGAAAACCATGGTGCCGCAGCACGTGATCCATCTGGCCCGGCCTTACAAAGCCGTCACGCTCGAAGCACCTCGCCCTAGAACTTAGCCGAATTGACAAATGGATGTGTCCTGTTAAATTGACACAAGTGACTGTCACGATTTGCAGACAGTCACCCCACTGAAGCGGGGCCGTATGACCATGACAACGCGCATCGAACAGGCGCTGGAGCGATCCCTCAACCTGGCGGACAGCCCTTGTGCGCCCCCTCGCCTTTTGGCCGCCATGCGCCACGCCGTGTTTCCGGGTGGCGCGCGCATTCGCCCGCAGCTGTGCCTGGCCGTGGCCCGCGCCTGCGGTGAAGACGCACCCGAACTCACCAACGCCGCGGCCAGCGCGCTGGAGTTGCTGCATTGCGCGTCCCTGGTGCATGACGACATGCCCTGCTTTGACGACGCCGACACCCGGCGCGGCTTGACGACCGTGCACAAGCAGTTTGGCGAGCCGCTGGCGCTGCTGGCTGGCGACGCGCTGATTGTGCTGGCCTACCAGACGCTGGCAACCGCCGGGGCTGCGCATCCACAGCGCCTGGCTCCGCTTTTATTGACGCTGTGCCAAGGCACAGGCGCCCCCGACGGCATCGTGGCCGGCCAAGCCTGGGAATGCGAGCCGCGCGTGCAGCTGGGCCGCTACCAGCGGGCCAAGACCGGCGCCTTGTTTGTGGCCTCTACCTGCGCTGGGGCCCAAGCCGCAGGCGCTGACCCGCTGCCCTGGCGCGAGCTAGGCGATGCCTTGGGCGAGGCTTATCAGGTGGCTGACGACATTCGCGACGTGATGGGCGCACACGGCCTGGGCAAGCCCATGGGCCAAGACGCGCAACACGGCCGCCCCAGCACCGCCGCCGACCTGGGCCTGGTGGGCGCAGTGGCCTATTTCCGCCGTCTGATGCAAGCTGCCGTGGACTCTGTCCCCGCCTGCCCCAGCCGCGACGCCATGCGTCAGCTGGTGCACAGCGAATCCGAACGCCTGCTGCCGCAAAGCGCTTGCGACAGCATTGCCGTGAAAGCTGAACAGGCAGCGCGTGCCAGCGTCTGAGCCGGGGGCAATAAAGCCCTTGCCCTCGTCCTCGCCTGGCTTGAACGGCTCTGGCGCGCCCCTGAGTGCGCGCATCAGCAGCCAGATCGACCGCTGGATGACCAGCCCGGCGCTGTACCGCTGGGCCTTGCAAAACCCCCTGGGCCGCTGGATCACGCGGCGCCGCGCTGACGCCTTGTTTGAACTCATGGCCGGCTTTGTGCACAGCCAGGTCTTGCTGGCCTGCGTGCGCCTGCACCTGCTTGAAAAGGTGCTGGCCAGCCCCGCCAGCGCTGAAGAACTGGCTCGCCACACGGGGCTCAACCCTGCCGCGCTGGAGCGCCTGCTGAAGTCCGCTGTCAGCCTGCGCCTGCTCGACCTGCGCTCAGGTGGCCGCTACGGCCTGGGCGCGCTGGGTGCGCCCGTGGTCACGCATGCAGGCCTCAGAGCCATGATCGAGCACAACGCCCTGCTCTACGCCGACATGAACGACCCGCTCAAGCTCTTGCAGGCGCCGCGAGAAGCGAGCATGCATGCGTACTGGACTTATGCCAAAGATGGCGCCACCGATGAAGCTTCAGCGCCGCCGCCCAGCCTGAGCCCAGAGCAGACTGCTGCGCAAGCCGCCCACTATTCCGAGCTCATGTCCAGCTCGCAGCGCTTTGTCATTGAAGAACTGCTGGCCAGCTACGACTTTACAAAACACCGCTGCGTCCTCGACGTAGGCGGCGGTCAAGGTGGCTGGGTGACCGAACTCGCCCGCCACGCACCCCGGCTGCAGCTCATGCTGTTTGACTTGCCGCCGGTGGCGGCCATTGCCCGTGGGCGATTCGCCCAGCAGGGCCTGAGCGAACGCATCAGCGCCCATGGCGGCAGCTTCACGGCCGACGCACTGCCCCAGGGCGCCGATCTCGTGACCTTGCTGCGCGTGGCGCATGACCATCCAGATGAGGTGGTGCGCGTGCTGCTCAAAGCCATCCATGACGCCCTGCCTGCCGGCGGGCAACTGCTGCTGGCCGAGCCCATGGCGCAGGAAGCCGGCGGAAGCCCCGCTGTGAGCGACCCCTACTTTCACTTTTATTTGCTGGCCATGGGCGCCGGCAAATTGCGCACGCCGCAAGAGCTGACCGCTTTGATGAGCGAGGCCGGATTTGCGCAAATCAAGCGCCTGAGCAACCCCATGCGTCTGCATGCCGGCCTGCTTTTGGGCCAAAAACCCCTTTAAATCTAAGTGTTTACCCTCGCAATTTGGCTTATTATCGTCAAAAGCGTCAATTTAGATTGACGCTTATCAATGTCAACCTAAAAATACACCCATGAAGTCTCCGGCCATTGTTTTCCAGCAACCCTGCAGTTTGTCGGTGCAGTCCCTGGAAATGCATGCGGCCACTGAAGGCGATATTGAAGTGGCCGTGCAGTACAGCGGCATCAGCACCGGCACCGAGCGCCTCTTGTGGGACGGCAGCATGCCCGCCTTCCCCGGCATGGGCTACCCCCTGGTCCCCGGCTACGAGACGGTCGGCACCATCACCAAGATCCATGGCGACAGCACGCTTCAAGTGGGCGACACAGTATTCGTGCCGGGCGCCAAGTGCTTCGATGGCGTGCACAACCTCTTTGGCGGCGCTGCAGCCCACCTTCGCGTCCAGCAAGACCGCGTGGTGAAAGTCGCACCCGAGTTGGGTGCAAACGCCGCCCTGCTGGCCCTGGCTGCCACGGCCTACCACAGCGTTGCACTGGGCGGCACACGCGAGCCCTGCGCACCACCTGAACTCATCATTGGGCACGGTGTCATGGGCCGCCTGCTGGCGCGCCTGACGGTGGCTGCCGGCTTGCCTGCACCGACGGTATGGGACACCACGGCCGCCCGCCGCAACGGCGCTGAAGGCTATCAAGTTATTCACCCCGACGAAGACCAGCGCCGCGACTACGCCGCCATTTACGACGTGAGCGGTGACGCCAGCGTTTTAGACCGCGTGATCCCGCGCCTCAAAGCCGGTGGCGAGGTTGTACTGGCTGGTTTTTACAAAGAGCGCATCGCTTTCAACTACGCCCCCGCCTTCATGCGCGAAGCGCAGATTCGCGTGGCCGCCGAGTGGAAGCGAGCTGACCTGCTGGCCGTGACCGAGTTGGTCAGCTCAGGCCGCTTGTCACTGGATGGATTGATCACGCACACCCAGACCCCTGGGCGTGCAACCCAAGCTTACGAGGTCGCCTTTGGCGACGCGGAGTGCCTCAAGATGGTTTTGGACTGGAGACACTGATGAACGCTTCCCCCACCAATCTGGAATCTGGCAAGTCGCAGACCATCAACTTTGTGGACAACTTGCGCCGCGAGGCTTCGCAAGAGCCCGACGCCGTGCATACCGGCGAGCCGACCAAAGAAACGCAGATCATCGCCATCTACGGCAAAGGCGGCATTGGCAAAAGCTTCACGCTGGCCAACCTGTCTTATTCCATGGCGCAAGGCGGCAAAAAAGTGCTGCTGATTGGCTGCGACCCCAAGAGCGACACCACCAGCTTGCTGTTTGGCGGCAAGGCTTGCCCCACCATCATCGAGACCTCGTCCAAGAAAAAACTCGCGGGCGAAACCGTGAGCATTGGCGACGTCTGCTTCAAACGCGACGGCGTGTTCGCCATGGAACTCGGTGGCCCTGAAGTCGGTCGCGGCTGCGGCGGGCGCGGCATCATCCACGGCTTTGAGACGCTTGAAAAACTCGGCTTTCACGAGTGGGGTTTTGACTACGTGTTACTCGACTTTCTGGGCGACGTGGTCTGCGGCGGCTTCGGCCTGCCGATCGCCCGCGACATGTGCCAAAAAGTCATCGTCGTGGCCAGCAACGACTTGCAGTCACTTTATGTGGCCAACAACGTCTGCAGCGCGGTCGAATACTTCCGCAAGCTCGGCGGCAACGTCGGCGTGGCTGGCATGGTCATCAACAAAGACGACGGCACCGGCGAGGCTGCGGCCTTTGCAGCGGACGTCGGCATCCCGGTGTTGGCCGCCATCCCGGCCAACGAAGACATCCGCCGCAAGAGTGCCAGCTACGAAATCATCGGCAAGCCCGGCAGCGAGTGGGGCCCACTCTTCGAAGAGCTGGCCAAGAACGTGGGCGAAGCCCCACCCGTGCGCCCCAAGCCCATGACGCAAGACGGCCTGCTGGGCCTCTTCAGCGCCGACACGGTCGGTCGCCATGTGGTGCTCGAGCCCGCCACTGAATTCGACATGTGCGGCGTAACCACCGTCGTCAAGCCTTCACTTGAAGTCGTCTACGACGCCGCCTGATTTAACGCACCCCTAAAGCACAAATCATGTCGTCCATCATCCCCATCGTTCCTGTCAAGACCACGCCCGGCGTGGACGGCCTGGGTTGCCATGCCGGCAAGGACGCGATGCTGGACGCCGCCGCAGCCGCAGCCGCAGGCAAAAGCGAAATCCTCGGTCAATACGCCGCCGACTACCCCAAAGGCCCGCACGACCAGCCGCAAAGCATGTGCCCGGCCTTCGGCTCGTTGCGCGTGGGCCTGCGCATGCGGCGCACGGCGACCATTCTTTCGGGCTCAGCTTGCTGCGTGTACGGCCTGACCTTCACCAGCCACTTTTACGGTGCCCGCCGCAGCGTGGGTTACGTGCCCTTCAACTCCGAGTCGCTGGTCACGGGCAAGCTGTTTGAAGACATCCGCGAAACGGTGCACGCCCAGGCCGACCCAGCCAAGCTGGACGCCATCGTCATCATCAATTTGTGCGTGCCGACGGCCAGCGGTGTGCCGCTGCAGTTGCTGCCCCAAGCCATCAACGGCGTGCGCATCATCGGCATCGACGTCCCCGGTTTTGGCGTTCCGACCCATGCCGAGGCCAAAGACGTGCTTACAGGCGCGATGCTGAAATATGCCCGCCAAGAAGTCATGGCCGGCCCTGTGCCTGCACCGCGCCAAGCCCGTTCCGGCAAGCCCACCATCACGCTCTTGGGCGAGATGTTCCCCGCCGACCCGATGTTCATCGCGCAAATGATTGCGCCCATGGACCTGGCCGTGGGCACCGTCGCACCTACACGCGAATGGCGCGAGTTGTATGCCGCGCTGGACGGTGCCGCGATTGCTGCGATTCATCCGTTTTACACCGCGTCCATCCGTGAGTTTCAGGCCGCAGGCCGGCCCATCATCGGCTCGGCACCTGTGGGCATTGACGGCACGCACGACTGGCTGGGCCACATCGGCCAGGCCACGGGTGTGCCGCAAGCCAAGATTGATATCGCCCGCAACCAGGCCTTGGCCCAGATCCGTGCCGTGCTGGCGAACACCAAGATCCAAGGGCGCATCACGCTCAGCGGCTACGAAGGCTCTGAACTGCTGGTCGCCCGCTGGCTGGTCGAATGCGGCGCTGACTTGCGATACGTGGGCTCAGCCTGCCCCGCCACCCCGTGGAACGCAAGCGATGCCGCCTGGCTGCAAAGCAAGGGCGTGCACGTGCAGTTCCGCGCTTCGCTCGAGCAAGACCTGGCGGCGGTCAAAGAATTCAAGCCGAATCTGGCCATTGGCACCACGCCCGTGGTGCAGTTCGCCAAGGAAGCTGGCATTCCGTCGCTGTACTTCACCAACCTGATTTCAGCCCGGCCGCTCATGGGCGCAGCGGCTGCAGGTTCTTTGGTACAGGTCATCAACGGCGCCATGGGCAACCAGGCGCGCTTTGACACCATGAACGCTTTCTTTGGCGAAGTCGGCAAGGCCGACCAAGCCGGCGTGTGGGCCGACGTGCCCGTGGCGCATCCGGACTTCCGCGCTGACATGAAACGCCAGCGCGAAAAGGCGGCCAAGAAGCGCGCGGCGCAAGAGGCGATTGGCTCATGAGCAATCTGCCCACGCCCACGCCCGGCAGCTCGCCACCTTCGGTCAAGAAACCGCCGATGAACTACGTCATCGACCACGACCGCGCGGGTGGCTACTGGGGCGCGGTGTATGTCTTCACGGCCATTAAAGGCTTGCAAGTCGTCATTGACGGCCCGGTCGGTTGCGAGAACCTGCCCGTCACCTCGGTGCTGCATTACACCGACGCCCTGCCCCCGCATGAATTGCCCATCGTGGTCACCGGCCTGGCTGAAGAGCAGCTCGGCCGCGAAGGCACCGAAGGCGCCATGAAAAAGGCCCACGCCGTGCTGGACCCGGACCTGCCCGCCGTGGTGGTGACCGGCTCCATTGCCGAGATGATTGGCGGCGGCGTCACGCCCGAGGGCACCAACCTCATGCGCTTTTTGCCGCGCACGATTGACGAAGACCAGTGGCAGTGCGCCAACCGCGCCATGTACTGGCTGTGGACCGAGTACGGCATGAAAAAAGTGCCAGCACGCAAACGCAAAGAAGGCGAAAAGCCGCGCGTCAACATCATCGGTCCCTGCTACGGCAACTTCAACAGCGCCAGCGACATCGCCGAGATTCGCCGCCTGGTGCAAGGTATAGGCGCCGACATCAACCTGACCTTTCCGCTGGGCAGCCACCTGGCCGAAGTCTCGCAACTGGTGGAAGCTGACGCCAACATCTGCATGTACCGTGAGTTCGGCCGCATGCTCTGCGAAGCGCTGGACCGGCCTTATTTGCAAGCGCCTATTGGCCTGCACAGCACCACGGCTTTCCTGCGCAAGCTCGGCGAGATTCTGGGCCTGGACCCGGAGCCTTTCATCGAGCGTGAAAAGCACACCACCTTGAAACCCGTGTGGGATCTGTGGCGCTCGGTGACGCAAGACTTTTTTGCCACGGCCAGCTTTGCCGTGGTGGCCACTGACACCTACACGCGCGGGCTGAAGAGTTTCCTCGAAGGCGAGATGGGCCTGCCCTGCCGCTTCGCCATCTCCCGCACCGCCGGCAACAAAACCGACAACGAAACTGTCCGCGCCCTGGTGCACAAACAGACCCCGCTCATTTTGTTTGGCAGCTACAACGAGCGCATGTATTTGGCTGAGGCGGGAAGCACCGGCCCCATGCGCGCGGCTTTCATTCCCGCCTCGTTCCCCGGCGCCATCATCCGCCGCCACACGGGCACGCCCTTCATGGGCTACAGCGGCGCGACTTACCTGATTCAAGAAGTGTGCAACGCGCTCTTTGATGCGCTCTTTCACATCTTGCCGCTGGGCACCGACATGGACAAGGCCGAGCCGACGCTGGCACGCGTGACAGGCGAAGCCGCCACGCCCTGGGCAGACCAGGCACAGGTCAAGCTGCATGCGCTGGTGGCGCAGCAACCGGTGCTGGTGCAAATTTCAGCGGCCAAACGCTTGCGTGACCACGCCGAGCAACTGGCACGTGACGCTAAAGAAGCCTTGGTGACCGAGCAGCACGTCAGTGCCGCTGGCCAGCACATGGGCCTTGGAGAGCCGGCATGAGCTGCCTCCGCTTATTCGAATTTCGTGGCAATTTGCTGCGGACGCCCATGTTGCGCGGGCTGCGCGCAACGCAGGCCATCTGGCCTTTTTGAGAAGGAGCATTCGAATGTCAACTCGGACTTCAATTTCCGGCCTGACCGACGAGGAGGCTCAGGAGTTTCACACGTACTACATCCAGGGTTTTGTAGCGTTCACGGCAATCGCCGTGGTCGCGCATGCGCTGGTGTGGGCATGGAAACCCTGGTTCTAAGTTTCGGTTAACTCATGAATGGAGAAACTGCCATGAACGACATGTCTTACTCACCTAAGCCGTCTCACCGAGTCGACAAGCTCACGCTTGTCCTGATCTTTGCCCCGTGTTTTGTGCTGCTGTTGTCAATTGCGCTTCTCGGCCAGCTGGTTGGGCTGCATTGGCAAAACTGGCTGCCAGGCGCTGAGCAAAAGGCCAGCCTTTTCTCGGGCGTCCATGCAGCGGTTTACACACTCATGTCTCACATCATTTAGGAGTACTGACCATGTGGAGAATTTGGCGTCTTTTCGATCCGTTACGTGCCATGGTGGCACAAGCCGTTTTTCTGTTTGCACTGGCCGCGATGATTCACCTCATCTTGCTGAGCACAAACAAGTTCAACTGGCTCGACGGCGCAAAAAAACCAGTGGCTGCAGCAGCGCAAAACGCGCCTATGCCTGCCGCGGTGCCCGCAGCAAAGTCCTGATCCCAGGCGAAGTGCAGATGCTGCACTGCGCCTTGGCCGGCGCAGCATCTGCTCTTTTTTAGTTTTTAAGAATTCTCTCAAGCGACAGGAGAGCCGACATGGCCATGCTCAGCTTCGAAAAAAAATACCGCGTGCGCGGTGGCACCCTGGTCGGTGGTGATCTGTTCGACTTTTGGGTCGGCCCCTTCTTCGTCGGCTTTTTTGGCGTCACGACGCTGTTCTTCACGTTTCTGGGCACCGCCCTGATTCTCTGGGGTGCATCTCAAGGTCCGACCTGGAACCTCTGGCAAATCAGCATTGCCCCACCTGACCTGTCCTACGGCCTGCGCTTTGCGCCGCTCATGGAAGGCGGCTTGTGGCAGCTCATTACGGTCTGCGCGATTGGCGCTTTCGTGTCATGGATGATGCGCGAAATCGAGATCTGTCGAAAGCTGGGCATGGGCTTGCACGTGCCCTTTGCTTTCGGTGTCGCCATCCTGGCGTATGTGACGCTGGTGGTGATCCGCCCCATCTTGCTGGGCGCCTGGGGCCACGGCTTTCCCTACGGCATCTTTAGCCACCTGGACTGGGTGTCCAACGTGGGCTACCAGTACCTGCACTTTCACTACAACCCGGCGCACATGATTGCCGTGAGCTTTTTCTTTGCCACGGTGTTTGCGCTGTCGCTGCACGGTGCGCTGGTTCTGTCGGCCACCAACCCGCCCAAGGGCGAGACCGTGAAAACGCCTGAACACGAAGACACCTTCTTTCGCGACATCATTGGCTACTCCGTGGGCACCTTGGGCATTCACCGGGTGGGTCTGTTTTTGGCGCTTGCCGCCGTGCTGTTCAGCGCGCTGTGCATCGTCATCAGCGGCCCGTTCTGGAGCCGCGGCTGGCCCGAATGGTGGGGCTGGTGGCTGAACATGCCAATCTGGCGCTAAACAGTCTAGGCACAGGAGAACACTATGGCGCAATACCAAAACCTCTTTACCACCGTGCAGGCCACCGGCCCGCTGCATCACGGCGTCCCGCTCGGCCCCGGCAACGAAGCCCGCATTGGCGATGAACCCGGCTTTTTCTACTGGCTGGGCAAGCTGGGCAATGCCCAGGTCGGCCCGATCTACCTCGGCGGCCTGGGCGTGGCCTCGCTGGTCTTCGGCACGCTGGCCTTCAACATCATTGGCCTGAACATGCTGGCTTCGGTGAACTGGGACCCGATCCAGTTCATCCGCCAACTTTTTTGGCTGGCGCTCGAACCTCCGCCACCGGGCAATGGCCTGGGCCTGTCGCCGCTCAACCAGGGCGGCTGGTGGCAGATCACCGGCTTGTTCCTCACCATCTCGGTCTTGCTGTGGTGGGCCCGGACCTACAGGCGCGCTCGCGCCTTGGGCATGGGCACGCATGTGCCTTGGGCTTTTGCCGGCGCGATCTGGCTGTTTCTGGTGCTGGGCCTTTTCCGCCCCGTGCTCATGGGCAGCTGGGGCGAGGCGGTGCCTTTTGGCATCTTCCCGCACCTGGACTGGACGGCGGCTTTCTCGCTGCGTTACGGCAACCTTTTTTACAACCCGTTCCACGCGCTGTCGATCGCCTTCCTCTACGGCGCCACGCTGCTGTTTGCCATGCACGGCGCCACCATCCTGGCGGTCAGCCAGTTCGGCGGCGAGCGCGAGATCGAGCAGATCGTGGACCGCGGCACGGCGTCTGAGCGGGCTGCCTTGTTCTGGCGCTGGACCATGGGCTTTAACGCCACCATGGAATCGATTCACCGCTGGGCCTGGTGGTTTGCCGTGCTCTGCCCCTTGGTGGGTGGTATCGGCATCTTGCTGACCGGCACCGTCGTGGACAACTGGTTCCTGTGGGCCGTCAAGCACGGCGTGGTGCCACCGTACCCCGATGTGTTCCCGGCCGTGACGGACCCCGCCCTGAGCTCAGGAGTCAAATAATGCAGCAGCCATCCCACTTCATTCGACGCGGTCTTCAGCTGCTGGGCTTGTCGTCCCTGGTCTTGCTGGCCGCCTGTGAGCGCCCGCCCATGGACACCGTACAACACGGCTACCGTGGCACGGGTATGGTGCAGGTTTACAACCCGCGCACGCTCGAAGAAAAAACCGCCGCCAACATTCCGCCCCCTTCGCCTGAAGCGGCCTCACCCGATGGCCCCAAGGCCGGGCAGGTGTACCAGAACGTCAAGGTGCTGGGCGACCTGAGCATTGGTGAGTTCACCCGCCTGATGGTCTCTATGACCGCTTGGGTGGCGCCCGACGAAGGCTGTACGTATTGCCACAACGCCGCCAACTTTGCGGAAGACGCCAAGTACACCAAGATCGTGGCGCGCCGCATGGTCCAGATGACGCAGCACATCAACGCCGACTGGAAGCCCCACGTGGCAGAAACCGGCGTGACCTGCTACACCTGCCACCGCGGCCAGCCTGTGCCGCAAGCGGTCTGGTTCAAAGCCAATCCGCAGCCTTACGGCAGCAACTTTATTGGTGACAAGGCCGGACAGAACGAGCCCTCCAAGGTGGTCAACCTGTCGTCCCTGCCGAACGATCCGTTCACGCCTTTCTTGCTGGGTAACCAAGAGATCCGCGTCATTGGCCCGACCGCGCTGCCGACTGGCAACCGTCAGTCCACCAAGCAGACCGAATGGACTTATGGCCTGATGACGCACATGTCGCAGTCACTCGGTGTGAACTGCACCTACTGCCACAACTCGCGCTCCTTTGCGAGCTGGGAAGGTGGCCCGCCGCAGCGCGTGACCGCATGGCACGGTATCCGCATGGCACGCGACCTGAACCTGTCCTACCTTGAGCCTTTGACGGACACCTTCCCCGCCAACCGCAAGGGCGAGCTCGGCGATGCGCCCAAGCTCAACTGCGCGACTTGCCACCAAGGCGCCTACAAGCCGCTCAATGGTGCGTCCATGCTCAAGGACCATCCTGAGCTGAGCCGCTACACCTCAGGCGCGGCTGTCGGCTCAGCGCTGACGCCGAGTGATGTGGCGGTGGCTGCTGCAGCGGCCAAGTAACAGAAACGAAAAGCAAGCAAGAAGCAAACGAGGCCTGGCGGGCAGATCACCCGCCAGCCCACCATGTCCCACCCGCCGCCACGAGCGCTCCACTCCACCCCCCCCCTTGGCCCTCCTGGCGCAGGGCTGGACAAAGCCGCCAACGACAGCCGCCAGGCCGTGGCGGGAACCATGGTGGTGGTGCTGGCCGACCTGGCTCGCCCCCACCAGGCATGGGGATGGCTGCGCCTGGCCCAGGGTGGCGGTGCGCTCAAAGACACACCCGGACTGCGCTTTGCCAAGGTCATGGGCAGCGGCCACGGCGGTGGCTTCAGTTTGCGACCCAGTGCTTCCCACCAGGGCTTGATCACCGTTTTTGAACACCCAGACCAAGCCCATGATTTCTTGAGCAGCCCTTACGTTGCGGCCTGCCATGAGCGCGCCCGCGAATCATGGTCAGCCATGCTCAGCGTGGACTCGGCACGCGGCGAATGGGACGGCCAAGCCTGGGCACGCACGCCGGTCGCCCCAGACGCAAGCTCGGTTCTTGATGAGCACAGCAGCCCTGCCCTGCCCTTGGCGGTCATCACACGTGCCAGCATTCGGCCCGCCAAGACCATGGCGTTTTGGCGCTACGCGCCGGCCGCGCAAGCTGACCTTGAAAGGTCACCCGGCTGCTTGCTGGCCATGGGCCTGGGCGAGGTGCCGCTGGTACGCCAATGCACTTTCAGCCTGTGGCGCAACACGGCATCCATGCTGGCGTACGCCCATACCGGCGCGCACCAGACCGCCATTGAAGCCGCGCACCGCAACGGCTTTTTCTCGGAATCACTCTTTTTGCGCATGCGCGTGCTGTCCCAGCAAGGGCGCTGGAAAACGCACGAGGCTGACACTACCAACAACGCCGACAAGGCACCCAGCCTTGCCAGCGTCACGCGCCTGCCGGTAGATGGCTGAACGCGGCCCGGCCGCTGACCATCGCGTGGTCGTGGTGGGCGCGGGCATGGCCGGGTTGGTCAGCGCGCTGCAACTTGCAGCCCAAGGCCTGAACGTCACCGTGGTCGAGGCCGCACCCGGCCCCGGCGGCAAGGTGCGCCAGCTGTGGGTGGGCGATGCACCCGTAGACAGTGGCCCCACAGTCTTCACCATGCGCTGGGTGTTTGACCAGATCTTCGAATCGGTCGGCACCACGCTCGAAGCCGAGCTCAAGATCACGCCCCTGGCCGTGCTCGCCAAGCATTTTTGGGAAGACGGCTCGGCACTGGATTTATTTGCCGACCCGGCTAAATCACTTGAAGCCGTACGCGCGTTTGCGGGCAACGCCGAGGCGGATCGCTTTGCCAGCTTTTGCCAGACCACGCAAAAACTTTACGCAGCGCTGGAGGGGCCCTTCATCCGCTCGCCAGCCCCCAGCTTCACCAGCATGCCCGGCCAGCTGGGCCGGCAAGGCATGGCCGCGCTCACGCGGATTGGCCCTTTTCGCAGTCTGTGGGGCAGCCTGGGCCAGCAGTTTCGCGATCCACGCTTGCGCCAGCTTTTTGCGCGCTACGCCACTTACTGCGGCTCCAGCCCCTGGGAGGCGCCGGCCACCTTGATGTTGATCGCGCAGGTCGAGATGGACGGCGTGTGGTCAGTCGAAGGTGGCATGCATGCGCTGGCGCAGTGCCTGGCGCGCCTGGGCGCCGAGCGCGGTGTGCGCTTTCGTTACGGGCAAGCTTGCGAGCGCATCGAGGTGCTGGGCGGGCAAATCAACGGCGTGCAGCTGGCGTCGGGCGAGCGCATGGCAGCTGACAGCGTGGTTTTCAATGGCGACATTGCCGCCCTGCGCACCGGCTTGCTTGGTGCGCCCGCGCGGGCCGCCGTGCCGGTTAAAGCCGCAGAGCGTTCGCTCTCGGCCGTCACCTGGTCCATGAATGTGGCAACTGATGGCTTGGCGCTGGACAGGCACAACGTGTTTTTCAGGGCCGACTACGCCAGCGAGTTCAAGGATATTTTTCGCCAACAGCGCCTGCCACAAGCACCTACGGTGTACTTGTGCGCGCAAGACCGGGGCGCAGGCGACACGCCCGCTGCAGGCAGCCCTGAACGCCTGCTCTGCCTGGTCAACGCACCGGCCACTGGCGACAACACGGGCCGCTACCGCATCACCCCCGAGGCACTTCACGCATGTCAAATCTCGAGCTTTTCACTGATGCAGCGCTGCGGCCTGACGATCACCCAGGGCCCCAGCCAACGCAGCACGCCGATGGACTTTCACCAGTTGTTCCCGGCCACGGGCGGGGCGCTGTACGGCCAGGCGACGCACGGATGGATGTCGGCCTTCAGCCGGCCGGGAGCGCCGACGCCGATAGCGGGTCTGTACTTGGCGGGGGGCAGCGTGCATCCGGGGCCGGGCGTGCCGATGGCAGCGATGTCGGGCCAGCAGGCGGCCGCGGCCATCATGGCCAGCCCCGCTTTGACCAGGCGGTTCCATCGGGTGGCTACCTCTGGTGGTACGTTGACGCGCTAAGCGACTGCGGCCAATGGGGCCTGTCCATCATTGCGTTTGTGGGCAGCGTGTTTTCGCCCTACTACCTCTTTGCCCAGCGCGGTGGCCGCACGCCGGCGGCCGACAACCACTGCGCGCTGAACGTCGCGCTCTACAGCAAAGGCGCCAAACGCTGGTCCATGACTGAGCGCGGTGCGCGCCATTGCAGTCGCGACGAACATCACTTCAAGATCGGCCCCAGCGCACTGCACTGGGACGGCAGCAGCCTCGTCATCACGATTGACGAAGTAGGCATGCCGATTCCGCAGCGCATACGCGGCACTGTTCGCATTCATCCCGAGCAGTTGTTCAAATTCAGCACCCCGCTGGACGCGAGCGGGCGCCACCGCTGGGGGGCGCTGGCGCCGCAATCCCGCGTTGAAGTAGAGTTGCAGCACCCAGCCCAACGCTGGCAAGGCCACGCCTACCTGGACAGCAACGAAGGCGACGAGCCGATTGCCAAGGCGTTCACCGAATGGGACTGGTCACGCGGGCTCATGAGAGACGGCAGCACCGCCGTGATTTACGACACCGAGCCAGACGCCTTGAAAGGCCGCTTACTGGCGCTGCGCTTCACCACCGACGGGAAAGTGGTCCCGTTTGAAGCGCCACTCAGCCAACGTCTTCCGCGCACGGCCTGGCGCATCAATCGCCGCATGCGCAGCGACGGCCCGGTGCAGGTGCTGCAGCAACTGGAAGACACCCCTTTTTACCAACGCGCCATGCTGCGAAGCAAGCTGCTTGGCGAGACGGTGACGAGCTTTCATGAAACGCTGAATGTGCCGCGCCTCGTGTCGCCCGTGGTGCAGGCCATGCTGCCTTGGCGCATGCCGCGGCGGGGTTAAAAAGCCCGTCCGTAGCTAGCCCAGCACCCGCTGCGCCACCGCCACATAAAGCGGTATCCCCAGCAAGATGTTGAAGGGAAAGGTCAGCCCAAGAGACATGCCGAAGTACAGCGAAGGCTTGGCTTCAGGAATCGCGTAACGCAGCACCGCCGGCACCGCGATGTACGAGGCGCTGGCGGCCAGCACCATCAAGAGCGCGCCGTTGCCGGCCGAGATGCCCAGCAACATCGCCACGCCCAGCGCCAGAGCGGCATGGGCGAGCGGCGCAAGCACAGCGTAGGCCAGCAGGGCCGGTGGCTTGCCTTTGAGCTCGCCAATGTTGCGAGCCGCCATGAGGCCCATGTCGAGCAGGAAGAAGGCGAGCATGCCTTTGAACAGATCGACGGAGAACGGCGCCATCATGGTCTGGCCGGCGGCCCCGGTGGTCATGCCGATCACCATGGCGCCCAGCAGCAGCAACTGAGCACCGTCCGTGAAGGACTCGTGAAGAATCTTGCCCAGCGGAATGGGGCCACCGCCCGAGGGCGCACCCGCCACCAGCGCCGCCGCCCCGCCTCGGCCCACCACCGCGCTGGCCGCCGGGTTTTGCCGCAAGGCGTTGGCAAACACCACCGCCATGATGATGGCCGGCGACTCCATGAGCGCCATGGCTGCAGCCATGTGACCGCCGTAGACGATCTGCTGGGTTTCCAGGTACTGAATGGCGGTGATGAAAGTCACCGCGCTCACCGAGCCGTAAGTGGCGGCGATGGCGGCCGCGTCAAAGCCGCTCAAAAAGCGCCGCAGCAGCATGTAGCCGACCGCCGGAATGACGATGGCCAGCGCCACCGCCGCGCCCAGCGTGATGGCGACTTCGGCCGTCAGGCCCGACTTGGCCAGCGCAAAACCACCCTTCAGGCCCAGGGCCATGAGCAGATACAGCGACAGGAATCGCGAAATTTGCGGAGGGATTTCGAGGTTGGAACGAACCGTGCCGGCGAGAACGCCGAACACGAAGAAAAGGATGGCGGGGTCTAAAAAGGCTTGCATGGGCCGGGATCGTAGGGCGGTTCGTCGATAATTAAAAATCGATTGTTTTGATGGTTACCTTCGACATAACTCTATGAACGCTACTTTTCGCCAGCTTCAGCTCTTCCTCGCCTTGGCTGATCACCAGAGCATCACCGCCGCCGCGCGCGCCTGCCACGTGACGCAGCCCACGGTGTCCATGCAACTCAAGGAATTGTCTGAGGCCGTGGGACTGCCGCTGTATGAGCAGATCGGCAAAAAGCTGTACCTGACGGCCGCCGGTGAATCACTGGCCAGCACAGCGCGTGCAATGGTGGACGAGTGGCAGGCCTTTGGCCAGCGCATGGACGCCATGAAGGGGCTGACGCGCGGTCGCCTGCGGCTGGCGGTGGTGAGCACGGCCAAGTACTTTGTGCCGGGCCTGCTGGGCAGCTTTTGTGCGGCGCATCCCGAGATCGACATTGCGCTCGAGGTGCTGAACCGCGACGGTGTGGTGGCGCGGCTGCAAGATAACCGGGACGACCTCTACATCATGTCCGCGCCGCCCACGCACCTGGCGCTGGAGCAGCATGCGTTTTTGCCCAACCCGCTGGTAGTGATCGCTCCCCATACGCATGCGCTGGCGGGGCGCCGCCACATCCCGCTAGGCAAGCTCGACGCTGAGCGCTTCATCATGCGTGAGCGTGGCTCGGGCACGCGGCTGGCCTGCGACTCGCACTTTGCCACGCAAGGTTTTACGCCCAATGTGCGGCTGGAGCTGGGCAGCAACGAGGCCATCATCCAGGCCGTGGCGGGCGGGCTGGGCCTGGCGGTGGTTTCGCGCCATGCGCTGGCGAGCCACTTGAGTGAAGACCAGCTCACGGTGCTCGACGTCAAAGGCTTTCCGCTGCAGTCAAACTGGTGGACGCTGTACCCGCGCGGCAAGCGGCTGTCGCCTGTCACGGTCGAATTTCTCAAGCACATCGAACGCACGGCGCAAGCTGGGCTTAAGAAGTGAGCGTCTGCGCGTCCTACAGCGCTGCTGGGTGCGGGCCCGCAGGCCGACCCATTGGAGGCCCCAAGAATCAAGCGTTTTGGCTTGAGGTGGGCACCATGAACAGCAAGGCAGAGTCCCAGCACAGTGACAGCAGCGGCAGTGTTGCAGCGCATGCACTCGCCGTCGTGCCCGAGCAAACCGCCAAGCCCACGGTCAGCGGCACCTGCCGGGCTTTGCAACACCCAGACGCCAAGCACGGCTTTTTTAGCCGCAGGCACAAGCCTGGTACGGCGGCGGAAGCGGCTGCGGCGCTAGACCGCCGCGTTCGCTCGGCGCTGGGCTCGCTCACCGGTGGGCTGTCGCCCATTTCCATTGGTCTGGCCATGGCCGACTGGGCCTGGCACCTGGCTTCAGCCCCCGGCACGATGTCCCGCTTGACCACCGAAGGCGCAGTGGCCTGGGCTGACGCCATGCGCCAAGCGGTAACCTGCCGCGGGGTGCCTTCGGGGGACTTGCGCTACGCGTACGAAGGCTGGAGCCAATGGCCTTTTTGCGCCTACGCGAACACACACCACACGGCGGAAGCCTGGTGGCGGGAAGCCACACAATTGCGCGGCATGGACCACCACCACCAGGACGTGGTGCAACTGCTGTCACGCCAATGGCTGGACATGCTGGCGCCCAGCAACTGGCCCTGGACCAATCCGCAAGTCATCAAGTCCACGCTGGAAACCGGCGGCGGCAATCTGATGCGCGGATTTGCGCACGCCATGGACGACTGGCGGCAAATTCACGGTTTGTCCCCACTGCAAAACCTCGACCAGCCGATGTACAGGCCGGGCCAGGAAGTGGCGTGTACGCCGGGCGCGGTGGTGTTCAAAAACCATCTGGTTGAGCTGATTCAGTACGCGCCCACCACAGCGCAAGTCCAGCGCGAGCCGATCTTCATCGTGCCGTCCTGGATCATGAAGTACTACATCCTGGACCTGTCGCCGCACAACTCCATGGTGCGCTACCTTGTGGATCAGGGGCACACGGTGTTCATGCTGTCCTGGCGCAACCCCGACGAGCACGATGCATTGCTGGACATGAAGGACTACCTGCGCCTGGGCGTGTTTGAGCCGCTGGCCGAGATCACTGAACGCACGGAAGGCGTGCCGATTCACACCATGGGTTATTGCCTGGGTGGCACGCTGCTGTCAATTGGGGCGGCCGCGCTGGCCCGGCCTGAAGGCGTGCACACCGACCCTATTGCGCCGCTGGCCAGCATGACACTTTTGGCCGCGCAGCTGGACTTCCGCGACCCCGGCGAGTTGGGCGTGTTGCTGGACGAGGCGCAGGTGGGTCTGCTGGAGGACGTCATGGCCGAGCGCGGCTTTTTGACGGGCGAGCAGATGGCCGGCTCCTTTCAGTTCCTGCGTGCGCGCGACCTGGTGTGGTCGGCCCGCATGCACGAATACCTGCTGGGCGAGGCCGAGATTCCGAACGACCTCATGACCTGGAACGCCGACGCCACGCGCATGCCGGCCGTGATGCACAGCAACTACTTACACAGTTTTTATTTGCATAACGACTTGGCCGAAGGGCGTTATGAAGTCGGCGGCGAGCCCGTATCGCTGGCTGACCTGCGCCTGCCCGTGTTTGCTGTGGGCACCATCAAGGACCACGTCACGCCCTGGCGCTCGGCCTTCAAGGTCAAGCGCCTGGTGCGCGGTGATGTGACCTTTGTGCTGACCAGCGGCGGGCATAACGCGGGCGTGGTGTCAGAGCCGGGGCATGCGGGGCGGCATTACCAGTTGATGAAGACGCCAGCGAGCGACTTGCGTTTGTCGCCCGAGGCTTTTCAGCGTCGGGCGCAGAACTTTGACGGCAGTTGGTGGCCAGCGTGGAACGACTGGCTTCAGGTGCACAGCAGCTCAAAAGTGCCAGCTCGCAAGATCCCGCCGGACGACGCGCTGGCGCCTGCGCCGGGCCATTACGTGCTGGTGCGCTACCTGGACTGAAACCTGAAGTCTGAAATCCTGAACCGTCAGAGAACGGGGCGAGAGACACCCAATCTGGCCGGACGCCGCGCGCGGCGCATTGCTTCTTGCCGCTCGAAAAGCTCCAGCATCCATTCGGCGCGCTCGCCCAGGGCGCGGCGGGGCAAGACTGCCACGCCTGTGGCTGCGACATGCTGCGCGGCCTCGGCCAAGCTCGTGGCGGCCTCAGTGCAGTGCTGCACCAGATACGCCGTGGCATGCAGGGATGCGGTTTGCCGGCTCTTGCTGAAGTCAGCGTTGATCCAAGCCGATTGAAACCAGGCCGACGCCAGTAAACTGAGCTTGCGTGAGGTGGGCACCACAGCGCGGTGATGCACGGAGTCCAGGCCGTCGCGGCGCAGTTGTTCGCCAATTTCGGCATAAATCAATCGCGCCGCCAGGATGGCTGCACGGCAGTCGCGCGGCAGCGCGGCAATGCCTTGGGTAGATTGCAAGTACAAGCGGTCGGCTTCTGTCAGAAGGCGTTCGATCACGGTTTTAACCGCGGGCGTGGCGACCGGGCCTTGCAGCCATAGCGCCACATCCACACCCGATTCACGCAGCCACTGGCGCGGCAAATACAGGCGCGCATTGCGGGCGTCTTCGCCCACGTCTCGGGCAATGTTGGTCAACTGCATGGCCACGCCCAGCTCGCAGGCTCTGGCCAGCGCGTCTGCATTGCGCACGCCCATCAACCAGCACATCATGGCGCCCACGCTGCCGGCCACGCGTGCGCCGTAAGCCTGGACATCTTCCAGCGTTTCATAGATCCGCTGTTGCGCGTCCCAGGCGAAGCCTTCGAGCAAAGCGTCCAGCAAGGGCCGGGGCAATTGGTACTGGTGCACTACAGCGGCGAGCGCCCGGTCTTCCACAAAGCCTTGCGGCTGCCCTGCGTACACGGCGTCCAGCCGATCTTTGAGCTGGCTCAAACTTTCCTGCACCGAGCGGCCTTCGGCCGCGCAGTTGTCCACCAGGTCGTCAGCCACCCGGCAAAACGCATAGAGCGCGATGCTGGCGCTGCGCATGCGTGCGGGCAACAAGCGGCTGGCGGCAAAAAATGTCTTCGAGCCGCCACGCATCAGATCCACGCATTCATCCAGGTCGCGCTGCTGGCGGGCGTGGCTAGCGGTATCCATTAACTGCGCACTCATGCCGGCGCCCTCTTGGCTTTGAGGGCTTGCAGGCCTGTACCCTGCGCACGCGCAGCCGCGTACACGGCAGCATCAGGCACTACCGAGTCCAGTGCCTTGGCCGACATCAGCACGCCCGGCACACCCGCGCCGGGGTGGGTGCTGGCGCCCACCATGTAGAGGCCGTCAATGTCTTCACTGCGGTTGTGCGGTCGGAACCACGCGCTTTGCAGCAGCAGCGGCTCCAGGCCAAAAGCGGCACCCTTGAAAGACAGCAGGCGGTCATGAAAGTCTTGCGGCGTCGTCACAAAGGAGGTCGTGAGTTCTTGCTCAAAACCCGGCAACACCGTCTTGTCCAGCATCTCGGCAATCGCTTTGCGGTAGGGCTCGGCCTGGGTGGCCCAGTCGGTGCCGCTGTCCAGGTGCGGCACAGGCGCCAGCACATAAAAGGTGTCACAACCCTCGGGCGCCATGCCCGGGTCGGTCGCGGTCGGGCGGTGCAGATACAGGCTGAAATCTTTGGCCAGCTTGTGCTTTTTGAAGATGTCCGTCAGCAAGCCCTTGTAGCGTGGGCCCAGCAGCATCATGTGGTGCGGCACATCAGCGTATTGCTTCTTGGTGCCGAAGTACCAGACAAAGAGGCTCATGGAATAACGGCCGTTGTCCACCCGCTTGTCGCTCCAGTGGCTGCGATGCTCTGGCGCAATCAGATGCTTGTAAGTCCAGGCGGTGTCGGCATTCGATATCACGATGTCAGCAGCGATATGTTCCCCGCTGGCCAAGGTGACACCCGTGGCACGTCCTGCTTGCACTTCGATGCGTTTGACTTCGGCATTGCATCGAAGCACGCCGCCCTGCCCTTGCAGCACATTGACCAAGCCTTTGACCAGCGCACCCGTGCCGCCCATGGCCCAGTGCACACCCCACAGGCGCTCCAGCGCGTTGATCAGGCTGTAAACGCAGGTCACGGCAAAAGGGTTGCCGCCGATCAATAGACTTTGCAAGCTCATGGCCATGCGCAGTTTGGGGTGCTTGAGGTGCGCCGCCACCATGGTGTGCAGGCTGCGCCATCCGCGCATGCGCAAGATGGACGGCGCTGCGCGCAGCAAGTCGCCAATCGTGTCAAAGGCTTTGGCGCCCAGCGCTTCAAAACCCAACCGGTAGCAATGGTCGGCCTCTGCCATGAAGCGCTCGTAGCCGGCTGAATCTGCCGCGCTCACGCGCTTGACTTCAGCGCGCATCTTGTCCGGGTCGCCGCTGTAGTCGAAGTGGTCGCCATCCGCAAAAAGGATCCGGTAAAAGGGGTCCATTTTTTTGAGCGTGATGTCGTCTGCAAAACGCCGGCCAGCCAGCGCCCAGAGCTCTTCAAAGAGTTGCGGCACCGTGATGATGGTCGGGCCGGCGTCAAAAGTATGGCCTTGGCTGTGGTGCACATAGGCGCGGCCGCCGGGTGCGTCGAGCTTTTCGAGCACCGTGACGCGCCAGCCACGGGCGGCCAGCCTGACGGCAGCGCCCAAGCCGCCGAAGCCCGAGCCGATGATGATGGCGTGAGGTCGGACGTCGGTAGTGGTACCAGCATCCAAAGGCGTGCTGCCAAAGAGTTGTGCTTGCTCGTGGGCTGTGAAAGCGTTCATGCCTGGTCCGTATAAGGGCTGGCCGACTGGCGCGACATGGCCCAGCCCCACAGCTTTTGCAGTGGCACCGGAAAGGCCATCAGCACGTGTTCAACGATGGCCAGACCGAGCAGCGCCGCCAGCAGCGTCCAGCCCGTGGTCACAGCCACCAGGCCAGTCTGTACTTCCCAGATCAGCCAAAGCCAGGTGCCGCAGGCCAGGCCCACCGACACATAAAAAAAGCCGCTGACCGGCGCGCGCCTGAAGTAGCTGCCCAGGTAAGCGAGGTGGCGCGGCAGGTACTGCTCGCCGACTTGCGGCACGCCAAAAAAGAGATTCATCTTGGCCGTAAATCGCATGCACCAGAGCAAGGCAAAGGTGCAAAGGGCCACATGGTTCACGCTGCCGATCTGCATCAGGCACAGCACGATGAAGTTCGCAAGCAAAGCGAGTTCGTGATGAATCACGACCTGCACCGATTGCTTGAAGCGCAGCGCGCCCACAGCACCCAGCGCGAGCGGCGTCTTGCGCGGCCCGCTGATCCAGCCGGTCAAAAAGGCCAACTCGTGCCAACTCCACATCAGGATGACGCTGGCAAAGCCCAGGTAGGCCGCTTCAGGCCCGGTGGCCTGCATGCTTTGGGACACGCCCCAAAAACTCAAAAGGAGCAAGCCCGTGCAAAGGCCCAGGCTCCAGCGAAACGTAGCCGGCGGCAAACGCACCAGCCACAAGATCAAGCCCGTGCCCAACCACCAGCACAGCAATGCAAACAGCACGGCTGCCAAGGTGCTTGAAGCGAAATCAGGCAAGGATCACCACACCGGCGCAAAGCGAATTTGCTCTGGCAGTTTGTTTGACTTGACCGGGACCAGGAACAATCGGCCGAAGGTCAGCGCGGCCTGCACCGCGTAACCCGCACCCTGTAGCTTGCCCCACAAGTCGCCACGCGCTTTCGCCTTGGCGTGCGCCAAAGACAGTTGAAGCAAACGCTCCAGGCAGCCGCGGAACACGGGGCTGTCGATGTCCACCTCGACCGGGAACACCTGACGGCAGATCTCTGACGTGATGCGAAACACGGTGTAGTCATACTCGGTCGAATCCAGGCCCATGGCTTCGTGCAGCATGGGGCGCGTGTGGTCACGCACATACATGGTGGCGTACACGGCCAGGATGAAAAAGCGGATCCAGAGCTTGTTCAGGCCGCGCAGCAAATCAGGTTGCGCACGCATGATGAGCGCGAACGATTCGCCGTGGCGGTACTCGTCATTGCACCAGCGTTCAAACCAGCGAAAGATCGGGTGAAAGCGTTTGTCAGGATGCTTTTCCAGCTGGCGGAAGATGGTGATGTAACGCGCATAACCAATCTTTTCAGACAGGTAGGTTGCGTAAAAAATGTACTTGGGCTTGAAGTAGGTGTAGGCCTTGGTGCGCTTCAAGCTGCCCAGGTCGATGCCCAGGTCGAAGTCTTTGAGCGACTGGTTGATAAAGCCGGCGTGGCGCGATTCGTCGCGTGCCATATAGGTCATCAACTGCTTGATGTCGGGGTTGCTGATGTTCTTGCGGATCTCGTTGTAGAGGATGCAACCTGAGAATTCTGACGTCAGCGAGCTGATCAGAAAGTCGATGAATTCCTGACGCATCTCGGGCGACAGCTGCGGCATGAGCGTGCGCACTTCTTCGGCAAAGGCGGCGTCGCGCTGGAAGTGGTCGTGGTTGTTGTCGCCTTCGTACTCGGCCATCATCACGTCCCATTCGGCGCGCACAGGCGATACATCGAGCTTGTCCATCGCGGCGAAGTCGGTCGTGTAAAAGCGCGGCGACAGCACAGTGTTGCTCAGGGCGCGGGCATTGGCGTCGGCCGAGGTTTCGACCGTGTCCATCAACAGGGCGACGTGGTCAGTGTCCGACGCGAAAGCAGCGCTCGTGTTCATGATTTGGCTCCAGTGGCACTCATAGCGTTAACAGGGGTGGCCGACTGCAAAGGCGCAAAGATGGCGGCATTGGTCGGGCCAAAAGATTCGAGAGCAATCTGCGCGCCAGTGGCCGGGTCGCGCAGTGTCAGCCGGCCATCGACGTGGCCGATCAATTCAAAGGCTTGTTCAGGGCCCAGCTCGCGGCGCTTGCGTTCGCGTGCCAAGGCGCGCAGCGTGCCGCGCAAAAAGCCCTGCTCGCCTTGGTAGCTGGCAATTTGCTGGCGCGTGCTCGCGTCCAGCACGGCGATGTCGCCGTTGGGTCGGTCTTCAAAATTCAGGCTGCGCTGCCACATCACTGCTGCCGCAGGCTCGGTGATGGCCGCGCCGGTCAGGCGCCAGCCCGCTGCGAGCAGCAAAGTGCCCACCACCAGACCGCCGAGCAACCAGGCCGGCCAAGGCCGTGCGGTGGCCAGTGGCGATTCGACTCTGAGTGCGGTTGAGGCAGTGGCGTGGTTCATGGCGAAGGAAAACTTGGTTTAAACCGCGGCCGTACGGCCGGCTGACGCGAAGCCAGAGGAAGCCGGAGACTGCGGCACAGCGCTGGCAGAAGGTTCGCCCAGCGAAGCCGCAACACCCGGGTTGGCCGCTTGCCAAGCGGCTTGAATGCGCGCGCCCAAGGCCGCAGCATCAGGCAGGCAACGCAAGCTGGGTTCAGGGTTCTTCACAGCCCAAGGCCGGGCGTGAGGCCAGAGGTTGAGGAAAGCAATGCGATCCGGGCCTTTGAGCGTGAGAGCGATGTCGCCAAAGCTGCCGGCCTGCGGGCGCAGCGCGGCGCCTGCAATTTGACGCAATGGCAAATTGAAAGTCAGCGTCAGCACAATGCCCACACGCATGACGATGCGCTGGTTGGTCAAGGTGTAAAGCGTGGTGCGCGCTGCAAACCAGGCCATCAGGCTGAGCAGCAGCAAAGCGACGACCGCCAAGGCGCCGCTGGTGGCCAGTTGCGCCAAGGCAAAGCCACCGGGCTGCCCGCTCATGTAGAGCGCTTGCAGGCCCAACATGGCGGCAAAGTAAATCGCGAGCTTGCGCACATGAAAAGCCTGCACGGCCAGCACGCGCCAGTTAGGCGCGCCTTGCCACAAGATGCGCTCACCGGCGGGCAAGGGCTCGGGCAGGCCCGGAGCCGCCTCAAACTCATGCTCGTGGTGCGCGTTCACAGCAGGGGTTCCTGGCGCTGCGGCGTGGCGTACAGGGATCCAGCGCCGTAATAAGCCATGATCTTTTCTTCTTCGAGCAGCGTGATTTGCTGAGCACTTTTGGTGAGCGGCACATCTGCGAACTGGCTGGCCAAAATGGCTTTAACGCGTACGGCTCCCTTGCTGACGTAGGCGAAGTTGAACGGCAGCAAGACCGAAGCACCGCTGGACAACGACACTTCGATGTAGCGAAACAGGATTTCAGAGCGGTCAATCCAGAGGTCGGCCACCGTGCCGGCTTTTTCACCATCTGCGCCATACACGGGCAAGCCGCGCGGGTCGGTATCTTGCGCGGCCACGCCGTGCTCGGGCGACACGCGCAGCGGAACGATCTTCACGTCACCCTCAAATGTCATGTCCGGGTGGTCTGCGCGCGCGGCCCACGCGCCGGGGCCCACGCCGGCCAGCAGCGGGTTGCCGACGGGTTCGAGCGGCGAGCCGTTCCAGCCGTGCATGGGCTGGGCGCTGTAGTCGCCATCAGGGCGGCGCAAGTCGGGGCTGAGCATCTCGCGACCGTCGGCCAGCTTGTAGACCTTGGGCGTGGGCACCGAAGGCCAGCCTTCTTGTTTAGGACCATTCGCGCGCCCCGAATCCATCGGATAGCCCTCGCGATGATTTTCACGCAGCAGGTAATAGATCAAGCCTGCAAAAAAAGCCCAGAACACGTAAAGCACGAGCTGTGCAACGTCAACGTATTGGGTAATAGCGCCTGTTTCCATGAGGTTCTCCTTCTATCAAGCAAAAAACTTTTGATTCCAAATATTCAAAGACAAATCAGCCCGGCAACTCGGCCAGCCCCATGGGCCGCGCCGGCGTGCCCTGCTCCCCTTGTTCCCCCTGCTGCACAGCGCCGCGCCGCACCAGCGGGCCAAGGGCAATCAGCACCACAAAGAGCAAATAAATTTCAAGGTGAAAGACAAAGCTATAGCCGGTGGCTGGCGAATTGAGTGGCTCGCCCAGCCAGCCGCTGGTGGCCAGGCTCGCAATACAGTCGCGCAGCACGCCGCCCAGCGCCATGGCCGCGCCGCCGGCGGTGGCCTGCACAGCACCCCAGGCTCCCAACACCAAGCCAGTCAATTCACGCTCGGGCAAGTTCATGGCCGTGAGCAACATGCCCACTGAAAACAGACCGCCGCCAAAGCCGATCAGGCACGCGCCAAGGCGAAACAGGTTGGCAGACTCCAGCGGGGCCGAAAATATGACGCAGGCAAACGCTGGCAGACCCAGCAAGGCACCGATGGCTGCAATACGGCAGGTGTCCATTCCGCGCGCCGACCAGCGGGCCGAGAGCATGAAAGCAAACAAGGCGCCACCAGCACTGAGCGCCGTGAGCGAAGAGGTGAGGCCCACGCCCAGACCCAGCACTTCACCGCCAAAGGGTTCGAGCACGATGTCTTGCATGCTGAAGGCCGCGGTACCGAGGCCCACCGTCCACAAAAAGCGGCGCATCTGCGGAATCGCCATCAAGCGCTGCCAGTTGCGTGAAAAGCCGTCAGCCTCGCGCGCACCACGCCGGGCTTGACGGGCTTCCTGCTTCCACAAGGACGTGAGGTTGAGCAGTACCACCAGTACCGCGGTGCCCTGCACCACCTGAACCAGGCGCTTGGGACTGAAGTCGGCCAGCACCCAACCCAGCATTGCACTGCCCACCACCAGGCCCAGCAGCAGCATGCTGTACAGCAGGGCCACCACGCGTGGGCGCTTGGCTTCAGGCGCCACGTCGCTGGCCAAGGCCATGCCAGCCGTCTGTGTGATCTGCATGCCTGCACCCACCAGCAAGAAAGCCAGCGCTGCGCCGATGCGACCGCCCCAGACCATGCCGGGCGGCGGGTCCGACAGCAGCAGCAAGGCAAAGGGCATGATGGCCAGGCCGCCGAACATCAGGAGGCTGCCCATCCACAAATACGGCAAGCGCTTCAGACCCAGGGCCGAAGGATGCGTGTCGCTGCGGTAGCCGATGAGCGCGCGCAGTGGGGCAAACACCAGTGGCAGGCCGACCGAGAGCGCCACCCACCAGGCCGGAACACCCAACTCCACGATCATCACGCGGTTCAAGGTACCCACCAGCAGCGCCGTCGTCATACCGATGGCGGCCTGGAAAAGCGACAAACGCAACAAGCGGCCCAGTGGCAATTCATTTGAGGCAGCGTCTGCAAACGGCACATAGCGCGCCGCCATGGCCGCCAGCCAGGCCGGTGCTTTGAAGCCTTTGCGCTTAACCGTGGCTTTGGCTGGGGTCAACGCTGCCACTCCCAAGCTTGTGATGTGTAAAAGCCGCTGGCAACGCGGTGCGTGCGGCCTTCTGTCCAGCCCGCAGGGCCAATGCCCGATTGCAGGCCTTGACGCAGCACGGGCTCAGACACCGGTGTGAGCGAAGGCGAGCGGTCGCTGCGCGGAAAGAAGCGGCCCACGCTGTGCATGGCCGCGAGCAAAGGCGTGCGCGGCGCAAAGGTGAACAAGATGGCACGGCTGGTGCGCAAGGACAGCTGCTGCATGGCTTCGACCATGTGCGGCACGTCGTAATGAATCAGCGAGTCCATGCCGACCACGTAGTCGAACTGGCCGAGGGCGGCGTCCAGCATGTCCCCAGAGCGGAAATCGATGCGACCGCCGTTGGCGCCCATCATGGCGCCCGGCAGGGCCAGTTGCTGCTGATGCCGCTCGGCTGCAAGTTGCACCAAGGTTGGCGACAGGTCAATCGCGACCACCTCGGCGCCACGCGCCATGGCTTCGACGGCCAACGCGCCGGTGCCGCAACCGGCATCCAGGAGGCGCAGACCGCGCATGTCTTGCGGCAACCACGACAGCAGCGTGCCGCGCATCTGGTCGCGCCCTGCCCGCACGCTGGCGCGGATGCGGCCCAGCGGCGCGTTCGAGGTCAGGCGTTCCCAGGCTTTGGCCGCTGTGCGGTCGAAGTAGGTTTCGATCTCGCCGCGTCGCTCGAGGTAACCGCTGCTGTTCATGTTGCTCATGGCTTGCTTTTATCTGTGCGAAGTTCAGTCAAAACCCAGCAGGTCAAAAATGTCGCGGTCTTTCATGGGCACGGCGTTCAGTGGCTCGGTGCCCAGCCAGAGAGATGCGGCCAGGCGCATGTATTCTTTTTTGACGGCTTCCAGCTCGGGCGAAGACTCCATCTCGAACAGCGTGGATTTTTTCAAGCGGCTGCGGCGAATCACGTCCAGGTCTGGAAAGTGCGCGGCGAGTTTCAGGCCAATCTGGTTGTTGTACTTGTCGATCTGGTCGGTGGCTGCGCTGCGGTTGGCAATCACGCCGCCCAAGCGCACGTTGTAGTTCTTGGCCTTGGCGCCAATCGCTTGCACGATGCGGTTCATGGCAAAAATCGAGTCAAAGTCGTTGGCCGTGACGATCAGCGCGCGATCGGCGTGTTGCAAGGGGGCCGCGAAGCCGCCACAGACCACATCACCCAGCACGTCAAAAATCACCACGTCGGTGTCTTCAAGCAGGTGATGTTCTTTCAAGAGCTTGACGGTCTGGCCGACGACGTAACCGCCGCAACCTGTGCCGGCAGGCGGGCCACCGGCTTCCACGCACATCACGCCGTTGTAGCCGGGGAACACGAAGTCTTCGACGCGCAATTCTTCAGCGTGAAAGTCCACGGTTTCCAGCACGTCGATGACCGTGGGCAGCATCTTTTTCGTCAAGGTAAACGTGCTGTCGTGCTTGGGGTCGCAGCCGATTTGCAGCACGCGCTTGCCCATCAGCGAAAACGCTGCCGACAAGTTGCTGGACGTGGTGCTTTTGCCGATACCGCCCTTGCCGTAAATGGCAAAAACTTTGGCGTTGCCAATCTTGAGGTTCGGGTCGAGTTGCACTTGAACACTGCCCTCGCCGTCGGTTCGTCCGGCGCGGCCGGAGGCGCGCCTCAGGTCGGTCAGGGGAACGCTGGTTTCCATCATGCGGGGACTCCTTCAAATACACCTTCGAGCCGGTCTTCCAGTTCTTCACTGGCTTCGCGGAGGGCTTTCAAAACTTCGGGGTTGGGTTGCCAGAACTTGCGGTCCGAGGCTTCCAGTAAACGGCTGGCCACTCGGGCCGAGGCGGTGGGGTTCAGCTCGGCCAGGCGCTGGCGCATTTCGGGGTCGAGCATGAAGGCCTGGGTCAGCTGCTCGTACACCCAGGGCTGCACCTGGCCGGTGGTGGCCGACCAGCCCATGGTGTTGGTCAGGTGCACCTCGATCTGGCGCACGCCCTCGTAGCCATGCTTGAGCATGCCTTCGTACCACTTGGGGTTGAGCATGCGCGTGCGGGTCTCAAGGGCGACTTGCTCGGTCAGCGTGCGCACAGCGCCGCCGCCCTGGGTCTGGTCGCCGATATAGACCGGGGCCACTTCGCCCACGTTACCGTCGCGCTCGCCCTTGGCCCGTGCAATCGCGCGGCTGACACCGCCCAGGGTGTCAAAGTAAGTGTCGACCGTGGTCACGCCGAGTTCGACCGAGTCCAGGTTTTGATAGGCCAACTGCACGTCAGCCAGCACACTACTGAGCAGCTTGGCGTGCTGCACAGGCTTGCCGGCACGGCCGTAGGCAAAGCCTTTGCGGCGGCTGTAGGTCTCGGCCAGTTCGTCCGAGTTTTCCCAGCGGCTGTTGTCGACCAGGCTGCCGACGTTGGAGCCGTAAGCGCCGTCGGCATTGCCAAAGACGCGCAGCGAGGCGGTTTCCAGATCGCCACCGTTGACGGCCATGTAAGCCAGCGCGTGCTTGCGGATGAAGTTTTGCTCGGGCGCTTCATCAGCGCCAGCGGCCATGAAAGCGGCTTCAGCCAGCAGCTTGATTTGCAGCGGCAGCAGGTCGCGGAAGATGCCCGACAAAGAAATGACGACGTCCACGCGCGGGCGACCGAGTTCGGCCATCGTCATCAACTCGGCACCGGCCAAGCGGCCATAACCGTCAAAGCGGGGACGTGCACCCATCAAAGCCAAGGCTTGCGCAATCGGGCCGCCTTCGCTTTTGAGGTTGTCCGTGCCCCACAACACCATGGCAATCGACTCGGGGAAGTCATGGCCTTCGCTCATGTGGCGTTCAATCAAGCGCTCGGCCTGACGGGCGCCGTCTTTCACGGCGTAGGCGCTGGGAATGCGGAAG
Source organism: Polaromonas sp. (assembly GCA_040400945.1). Taxonomy (GTDB): domain Bacteria; phylum Pseudomonadota; class Gammaproteobacteria; order Burkholderiales; family Burkholderiaceae_C; genus Polaromonas. The sequence goes on from JBBAPG010000006.1 coordinate 124,825, forward strand.
GGGTCAAAGCCGTGCACGTTGCGGCCGGTCGGCAAGATGCCGGGCGTGCGCAACAAGTCACCACCGGGTGCGGGACGCAAGAAGCGGCCGTCCAGGGCTTTCAAAATGCCTTCGATTTCACTGTCTTGCTGCATGGCGGCGTCCGCGTCGGCCAGGGCTTGCAGCTGGGCCAGCGTGACCGTGTTGCCTTGGGCCTGCGTCATCCTGAACGCGGCCTCAGCACCGGCGCCCGACACCAGTGCATCCACCACTTCACGCGTCAAAGCCGCACCGTGCCAAGCTTCGGCGCAAGACATCAGCATGTCGCTGCGCTCAGCATGGGTTGGGGCTTGGCCGACCACATGCAGACCGTAGGGAATCAGGGTGTAAGACAGTTCCAGCACCTGGTCGTTGAGCTGGTTAAGGCGCGCCGCAGCGGTTTGCCCCCAAGCCGGCTCGGCTTCGCACAAGTCCAGCGCAGCGGCCTGGGCTTGCAGCATCACAGCCAATTCGTCGCGCTCGCTTTGGGCTTCGGGCTCCAGGCCGCGGTAACGCTCCAGCGTGTCTTTGAGCTCCATCAAGCCCTTGTACAAACCGGCTTGCGCCACAGGCGGCGTGAGGTAGCTAATCAACGTGGCGGCAGAGCGGCGCTTGGCCAGCGTGCCTTCGGACGGGTTGTTGGACGCGTATAAATACAGATTAGGCAGGTCGCCAATCAGCCGGTCGGGCCAGCATTCGGCGGTCAAGCCATTTTGCTTGCCGGGCATGAATTCGAGTGCCCCGTGCGTGCCAAAGTGCAGCGCGGCATGCGCCCCAAAGTCTTCACGCAACCAGCGGTAAAACGCCGAGAACGCATGCGTGGGCGCAAAGCCTTTTTCAAACAGCAGGCGCATCGGGTCGCCCTCGTGGCCAAAGGCGGGCTGGATGCCGACGAACACATTGCCAAAGCGCTCGCCCAGCACAAAGATGCGGCTGCCGTCGCTTTGCTGCCGGCCCGGCGCGGGGCCCCAGGTGGCTTCGATTTCTTTCAAATACTTTTCGCGGCGCACATGCTCGTCAGCGGTCACGAAGGCATGCACATTGGCTTGAGCGCCAAAGCGCTCGGCGTTGCCTTCGATCAGGCGCTTGCGCAAGTCGTCCACGCTGGCGGGCATGTCCACCGTGTAGCCTTCTTTTTGCATGGCCGCCAAGGTATTGAACAGTGACTCAAACACGCCAAGAAAAGCAGCGGTGCCGGTGTTGCCGGCGTTGGGCGGGAAGTTGAACAACACGGCGGCGACCTTGCGCTGGGCTTTGTCGGTGCGGCGCAGGGCGATCAGGCGGGCCACGCGGGCGGAAAGCGCGTCAGCACGTTCGCTGCAGCTGTGCATGTCGTGCGCGCCGGCTACGCTTTCAAAGGTGCAACCCTTGCTGCAGCCGGTGCAAGCCACGTTGGCCGCGCCGCTGCGCCCGCCGTAGACCATGGAGCCGGTGGCGCCATCGAGCTCGGGAATGGCGACCATCATCGTGGCTTCAACGGGCAGGAGGCCGCGGGCCGAAGCGCCCCAGTTGTCCAGGGATTGGAATTCGACTGGCGTGACGGCCAGATACGGAACGTCCAGCGTGGCCAGAATGTCTTCCGCAGCTTTGGCGTCGTTGTAAGCCGGTCCGCCGATCAGCGAGAAACCGGTCAGCGACACCAGCGCGTCAATCGCGGGCCGGCCGTCTTTCATGAAGAAGTTTTCGATGGCCGGGCGGTTGTCCAGGCCTGTTGCAAAAGCAGGAATTACTTTCAGGCCACGGGCTTCCAGCGCGGTGATGACGCCGTCGTAGTGTCCAGTGTTGCCGGCCAGCAAATACGAGCGCATGAGCAAGAGGCCGACCGTGCCGTTTTGGCCGGAGGTGGCCACGCGCGGCAGGTCTGCAGCGCTGGCCGACAGGCGTTCGGCCATGCGCGGGTGGTAGACGCCGACTTCAGGGTATTCAACCGGGGCATCGACTTTGAGGCCGCGCATGCCTTTGCGGGCGCCGTCGGCGTAGCGGTCTACCAGGTAGCGGACCATGTTGGCCATGTTGTCTTCAGAGCCGGCCAGCCAGTACTGCATGGTGACAAAGTAGGCACGCACGTCTTGCGCGGTACCGGGGATGAAGCGCAGGATTTTGGGCAGCTTGCGCAGCATCTTCATCTGCTTGTGGCCGGCGGTGGTTTTTTCTTCGCTGCTTTGACTGGCCATGTCGGCATTGGCCGGCTTGCCGCGCAGGCGCTTTAAAAATTCCATCGGGCCGCTGCTGGGGCCGGACATGTCGAACTTTCCCATGCGCGTGAGCTTGGTCACTTCAGCGGCAGACATCAGGCAGACCATGGCGTCGCAATGCGGGCGGCGGGCCTTGAGGGCTTCCAGCACCGGCGTGAAGTGGTCTTCCATGAAGAGCATGGTGGCGATCACGATGTCGCCGCGTGCGATGTCGGCCAGGCAGCGGGTCAGTGCGGCTGGGTCTTCGTCCCAGTCGGCGGCGGCGTGCACGCTGAACGTGAGGCCGGACACGCTTTTGGCCAGGCGGCGGTTGGCGCGCTCGGCCGCGCTGGCCAGGTGGCTGTCCATGGTCACCAGCACCACGCGCAGGCCTGCGGCTGCCGCCTGGGCCCTGCCGCTGTCAGCGGCTGAAATGAGCTTTGGCATCGTAGAGGGTGTCCACAGTGATGAGGGGCACGCCGCGCTCGCGGGCGTACAACTCGGTGTTGCGCTTGGCCTTACCGCGCACGAAAAAGGGAATCTTGCGCAGCTCTTTCTCAGCGTCGCTGCCCCAGGCGGCTTCAGCGGGCTGGGCGGGCTGCTCTGCAGCGAGGGGCGCTGCAGGCTCGGCAGCGACAGCCACAGACGCGGGCTCTTGCAACGCAGCCTTCTTGACGCCGCCACCCAAGTGCGATGGCGATGCGTCTTCATGAAACTCCGCATCGCCGCGGAACATGCCAATCAGATGCTCTTCCAGGCCCATCATCAGCGGATGCACCCAGGTGTCGAACAGCACGTTGGCACCTTCAAAACCCATTTGCGGCGAATAGCGCGCCGGGAAATCTTGCACATGCACAGGCGCTGAAATCACGGCGCAGGGCACGCCCAGGCGCTTGGCAATGTGGCGCTCCATTTGCGAGCCCAGCACCAGTTCAGGCTGCAACTCGGCAATGCGCTCTTCCACGTCCAGGTAGTCGTCGGTGATCAGCGCCTCAACGCCATACAGCTTGGCCGCATCGCGCACTTCACGGGCCAGCTCGCGGCTGTAAGTGCCCATGCCCACCACAGTAAAGCCAAGCTCTTGCGTGGCCACGCGGGCAGCGGCGACCACGTGGGTCGCGTCGCCAAACACAAACACGCGCTTGCTCGTGAGGTAGGTGGAATCGACCGACTTGGCGTACCAGTCAGCACGTGATTTCGTCTCTGCCAACATGGCGCTGCAATCGATGCCTGCGAGCTCAGCGACTTCTGCGATGAACTCGCGCGTGGCGTGCACCCCAATCGGCACGGTCTTGGTGCAAGGCTGCTTGAACTGGCGCGTGAGCCACTGCGCGGCGACCGAGGCAATCTCGGGGTAGAGCAGCACATTGAAGTCGGCTTCATGCAGGCGCGCCATGTCGGCCGGGCTGGCACCGAGCGGCGCCACCACATTGATGTCGACGCCCATACTTTGCAGCAGGCCGGTGATTTCTTTGAGGTCGTCACGATGGCGAAAGCCCAGTGCGGTGGGACCGAGGATGTTGCAGCGGGGGCGCACACCGGCAGCGCGCACGGGACGCTCGGTCAACGCGGGCGTGCCGACCGGCACAGCCAGGTGCCGCACCATTTGATAAAAAGTCTCGGACGCGCCCCAGTTTTCCTTGCGTTGGTACGAAGGCAACTCCAGCGCCACCACGGGCACCGGCAAGTCCAGCGCTTTGCACAATCCACCTGGGTCGTCTTGAATAAGTTCAGCCGTGCAAGACGCGCCGACCATCATGGCTTGCGGCTTGAAGCGCTCGTAGGCTTCGCGGGCGGCGTTCTTGAAAAGTTCAGCCGTGTCGCTGCCCAAGTCCCGCGCCTGGAAGGTGGTGTAAGTGACCGGCGGGCGCTTGGGCAAGCGCTCGATCATGGTGAACAGCAGGTCGGCATACGTGTCGCCCTGCGGTGCGTGCAGCACGTAGTGCACGCCTTCCATGGCGGTGGCGATGCGCATCGCTCCGACGTGCGGCGGGCCTTCGTATGTCCAGAGGGTGAGTTGCATCGCCGCGTCTTAAATCGTTTAGGCCGCCAGGCGCATTCGGCGCACCAGCGGCCGACTGAACAACTGGGCCAGATCGCCCGCTTGCTCGTAGCCTTGAATGGGGGTGAAGACCAGCTCGATGGCCCACTTGGTGGTCAGGCCCTCGGCCTCCAACGGATTGGCCAGCCCCAGACCACACACCACGATGTCAGGTTGCGCGGCGCGGCAGCGGTCAAGTTGGTTTTCAACGTGCTGGCCTTCAGACAGCACGGTGCCAGCGGGCAGCAGCGCGAGTTCTTCAGCCAGGTGTTGGCGGTGCAAATAAGGCGTGCCGACTTCAGACAGCTTCATGCCGAGCTCACGCGACAGGAAGCGCGCCAGCGGAATTTCAAGCTGCGAGTCAGGGAAGAAAAAGATGCTTTTGCCGGCCAGTTGCTGCTTTTGGCGAGCCAGCGCGGCGTTGGCGCGCTCGCGGCCGGGGGCGGTGACTTGGGCGAACACCTCGGGCGAAATGCCGAAGGCCGTGGCCGCTGCTTGCAACCAGGCGGTCGTGCCTTCTTCGCCCAGCGGGAAAGGGGCAGGCAGGCGCTGGGCACCGCGGGCTTCCAAGGCACGGGCGGTGTCAGCCAAGAAAGGCTGGGCCAGCAAGAAGCGGGTGTTGGCGCCAATCGGCGGCAGCGCATTGGCCTGGCGCGGCGGGAAGAAATGCACAGGGCCGATGGCGAGCTGCTTGAAGAGCCGGGCGAACTGGTCTTCCACCACATCAGCCAGGGCTCCGACGACCATCAGGCTTGGTTCCTGCGCTTCAACGGCAGCAGGCAACACGGGCACTAGGGACGCCAGGCAAGCATCTTCACCCTGCGTGAATGTCGTCTCAATGCCGCTGCCCGAATAATTGAGCACCCGCACCGAAGGCGAGAACTGCGTGGACAGGCGGGACGCCGCGCGGGACAAGTCGAGCTTGATGACTTCAGACGGGCAGGAACCGACCAGGAACAGCAGCTTGATTTCCGGGCGGCGGGCCAAGAGGCGGGTCACCACGCGGTCGAGTTCTTCGTTCGCGTCAGCCAGGCCTGCCAGGTCGCGCTCGTCAATGATGGCGGTGGCAAAGCGCGGCTCGGCAAAAATCATCACGCCGGCAGCCGACTGGATAAGGTGCGCGCAGGTGCGTGAGCCAACGACGAGGAAAAACGCGTCCTGAATCTTGCGGTGCAGCCAGATGATGCCGGTCAGGCCGCAAAAGACTTCGCGCTGGCCGCGCTCGCGCAGCACGGGAGCGTCGCTGCAGCCAATGGCTTCGCTCCGAATCGGGATCACGGCGTTCATGCGGCGGCTCCCTCGGCAGGCAGCGCTTGCTCGGCAAGCGCGCCGCCCAGGCGCGCAGCGCGCAGTTTCAAGATGAACTGAACCGCATTGATAAGGTAAGCAGCATAGGCGGCAAGCGCCAGCAGCATCAGGCCTCGCGCATCGAGCCAGCCGCCGGCCAGCGCCAGCAAATAGGCCGTGTGCAGGGCCAGCACCAGCATGCTGAACACGTCTTCCCAAAAGAAGGCGGGGGCGAACAGGTAGCGGCCGAAGACCACTTTTTCCCAGATGCAGCCGGTGAGCATGATGGCGTACAGGGCAAGGGTCTTGATGACGACCGAGGCCGTGGCTGTGGCCTGCCCTTCGCCCGTCAGCAAAAAGCGAATCACCAGCCCCAAGCTGATCAGAAAGATGGCGAACTGCACGGGTGCCAGCACCCCCTGAACCAGGGTCCAGACTGTTGCATCGCGCCGGGCGCGCTCGCTCGCCGTATACAAAGGGCGAAGCGGCGGGCTGCGGTTGGCTTGGCGGGAAGTGCCGGGATGCATTGGATGAGTCATGTGTGGTTTGTGTGCAATTTAGACGTGGAATTGACTTGTGTCAACTTTTATTGACGTATATATTTATTTACACTTCGAGCTTTGAAACGCCCTATCGAAAACCCTCTCGGGGCTTTCCCTAGTAAAGATTGAAATGTTTTGACCCTGCGCCCAAGCACAAGTACAAGCCTCTTGTCCTGGCTATCGTGCCGGGCAGCAACGTGACGGAAAAATACCGCGCCCAAGCGCAGGAGTGTCTCGATGGGCTCGTTTTCTAGATATGAACCGGAGCAAGAGCCAAACGGCTACGGTTCGCAAAGCGACTGGCAGGAAAGCCCGAGCGCGCCTGAGGGCAATGACCGGGACAGCCTGCGCTCGCTGTTGCTGGCCCAAGCCGTTGAATACGAGATCATTCCGCGCTTGATGCTGGCGCATCGCTACCCGCATGAGTGCGCGGTTGATATGCCGCCCCTGGCCCAGGTCAGCGCAGACGATGTGCTTGATTTCGCCCGCCGCGTGTTGCAGGACGACGATGAAAGCTTGGCCGCCAGCGTGACGGCTTTGCGCAGCCGGGGCATCCCCTTGCAAGCCCTTTTTCTTGATTTGCTGGCACCCGTGGCGCGCCACCTGGGCACGCTCTGGGAACGCGACCTGTGCGACTTCACGGAAGTCACGGTCGGCCTGGGCCGCCTGCAACAGGTTCTGCGCGACAACAGCGTGGCCTTCGCCGAGCCCGCCGCGCTCAACGACCCGGCTCCCGGCCGACGCATCCTTTTAGTGCCCTGCCCGGGTGAGCAGCACACCTTTGGCCTGTCCCTGGTGGCCGAGTTTTTTCACCGCGCTGGCTGGGATGTGGCCACCAATTTTGGTGCCCATGAGGTCTCGCCAGCGATGCTGGTGAGCCAGGACTGGTACGACGTGGTGGGCTTTTCGCTGGGCGCCGAAGCCAGCCTGACGCGGCTCGGCGAATCCATCGCCGAGGTCAGAAAAGCCAGTAAAAACCCTATGCTCCCTATAATTGCGGGCGGAGCAGTCTTTGCCTTGCATCCTGAATATGCGGCCCAAATTGCAGCGGATGCCATCATCACTGATGGCAGCGCTGCCCCCGAACTGGCCGACAAGCTGGTCAATCGCAGTGCCCTGCGAAATTAACCTTCGGATTCCCCATCTCCTACCTCATACCCCACGGACCTTCCCACATGCAGCAGGTAACGCAGGCTTATATTGACCGGCATTTTGAAATGCCCGGGCAGTTCCTGGCCGATCTGGATGCTGACGCGGCCGCTGAACTGATCACCGCTGCGGCCGATGTGGTTTTGATCCTGGACGAGGCAGGCGTGATCCGCGACCTCGCCTTCGGCAGTGAAGACCTGGCGGCCCAAGGCTGCAACGAATGGCTGGGCAAGACCTGGGCGCAAACCGCCACAGTCGAAAGCCAGCCCAAAATCGAAGCTTTGCTCAAGCAGGCTGTGTCTGGCGACGGCGTTCGCTGGCGTCACGTCAACCACCCGGTCACGGGCGGCGGTGCTGACTTGCCGCTGTCTTATTCAGTGGTGCCTGTCAGGCGTAAGGGCCAGCCAGCGGCCAGCGCATCGACTCACACCCTGGCATTTGGCCGCGACCTGCGGGCGCAAGTCGCTCTGCAACAGCGCCTGGTCACTGCCCAGCTTTCCCTGGAACGCGATTACTGGCGGCTGCGCCAGGTCGAGACGCGTTACCGCCTGCTGTTCCAGATGGCGGCTGAGCCCGTGCTCATCCTCAACGGTGCTATCGACAAGGTCGAAGAAGCCAACCCCGCCGCGCACGAACTCTTTGGCGACAAAGCCAAGCGCCCGGGCTGGAACCTGGCGGACAGCCTGGAAACTGCGGACGCCGAGGCATTGCGCGCCTTGCTTGAGCGCCTGCGCGCCACGGGCAAGGCCGAGCCCTTGCAACTGCATCTGGCGGGCCACACTCAGGCATTGACCTTGACGGCTTCCCAGTTCCGCCAGGACAACACCCTGCACTTCTTGCTACGCTTTGCGCAACCCTTGGGCCTGCCGTTGAGCCACCGCGACAGTGGTCAGCAGCAGCTGCTGCAAGTCATGGAAAGCGCGCCGGATGCCTTTGTGGTGACTGACCTTGACGGCCGCGTGCTCACAGTCAACCGTGCCTTCCTGGAGCTTGGCCAGTTGGCGTCGCAAGATCAAGCCCAGGGCCAGCTGCTGGACAAATGGCTGGGCCGCACCGGCGTCGATTTCCGCGTGCTGCTGTCCAACTTGCGACAGCATGGCTCGGTCAAGCTTTTTGCCACGCAAATGCGCGGCGATCTGGGCGCCAGCGCAGAAGTCGAGATCTCGGCCGTGGCCGTGACCACGGGCGAGCAACGTTGCCTGGGCTTCACTATTCGCGACATGGGCCGGCGCCTGACGGCAGACGGCCGCGGCGTCAAGGAATTGCCGCGCTCAGCCAGCCAGATGACAGAGCTGGTGGGCCGCCTGCCGCTCAAGGACATCGTGCGCGAGACGACTGACTTGATCGAGCAACTGTGCATTGAGGCGGCTTTGCAGCTGACGGGCGACAACCGAGCCTCGGCCGCTGAAATGCTGGGCCTGTCGCGCCAGAGTCTTTACATCAAGCTGCGCCGCTTCGGCATCGGCGATGCGACGCAAGACGTCGAACACTGATTTAAAAATTGACAGATCTAAGTGTCAATCTCAATTGACACTTCAAGGGGCGCGATGTAAAACCCATCCATCGTGCACCCTTCCCGCCCCTCCCTCGCCACCGTCACCGAGCTTTTCAAGCCCATCACCTGGTTTCCGCCCATGTGGGCTTTCGCCTGCGGTGTGGTGGCCTCCGGTGTCGCCATGGAAGGCCGCTGGGGTTTGGCACTCATTGGTGTCGCACTCGCGGGGCCTTTGGTCTGCGCCACCAGCCAGGCCGTCAATGACTGGTTTGACCGCCACGTGGACGCCATCAATGAACCACAGCGCCCTATTCCCTCAGGCCGCATGCCCGGCCGCTGGGGTTTGTATCTGGCGGTGGGCTGGACATTCGTTTCTTTACTGGTTGCCGTGGCGCTGGGCCCCTGGGGCTTTGGCGCGGCGGCCGTGGGCTTGCTACTGGCCTGGGCTTACAGCGCCCCGCCCTTGCGCCTGAAAGAAAACGGCTGGTGGGGCAACGCCGCCTGCGGCATCAGCTACGAAGGCATCGCCTGGATCACGGGCGCCGCCGTCATGGCCGGCGGCAGCATGCCCAACGGGCAGTCGCTCATCTTGGCAGCGCTCTACAGCGCAGCGACCCACGGCATCATGACGTTGAACGACTTCAAGGCTGTGGCCGGTGACCGCCTCATGGGCGTGCGATCGCTGCCCGTGCAGCTGGGCGTGGACAAGGCCGCGCGCGTGGCCTGCTGGTTCATGGCGGTGCCGCAGCTTGTTGTCATTGCGCTGCTCGCCGCTTGGTCGCAGCCTTGGCACGCGCTGGGTGTCGCCGCCCTGCTGCTGCTGCAGGCCGTGCTGATGAAGCAATTCTTGAAAGATCCGACCGGCCGCGCCCTTTGGTACAGCGGCTTCGGTGTGCCGCTGTTTGTGGCCGGCATGATGGTCAGCGCTTTTGCCCTGCGCGGTTTAAGCAGTGTGAACAGTCTGGGACTTGGCACATGAGCACGCCGAACACTCTGCCCGACTTCGGCTGGGGCCGCATTGCGCGCATGGGCCTGGTGCAAGCGGCGCTGGGCGCGGTGGTGGTGCTGACCACGTCCACGCTCAACCGCGTGATGGTGGTCGAGCTGGCCCTGCCCGCGCTGCTGCCCGGCTTTTTGGTGGCGCTGCATTACCTGGTGCAGGTCGCCCGCCCGCGCATGGGCCATGGCTCTGACGTAGGCTGCAGGCATACCCCCTGGATCATTGGCGGCATGGCGGTGCTGGCTGTGGGCGGCGTTTTGGCCGCCGCAGCCACGGTGTGGATGGAAAGCCACCGGACAGCAGGCATTGCGCTGGCGGTGTTTGCCTTCACGCTGATCGGCCTGGGCGTGAGCGCCAGCGGGACCTCGCTGCTGGTGATGCTGGCCAAGCGCGTGCCTGACGCACGACGCGGCGGTGCAGCCACACTGGTGTGGATGATGATGATTGCCGGCTTTGCCATCACGGCGGGCCTGGCCGGCCACTGGCTGGACCCTTATTCGCCCGAGCGGCTGCTGGTGGTGGCCACAGCGGTGGCGCTCGGCGCTTTCGTGCTCACGGGCATCGCTCTGTATGGCTTGGAAGGGCCTGTGCCTTCGCACAGCGCCTTGGCTTCAGGTGACACGGCGCAAGCCAAGCCCGACTTTCGACGCGCGCTCATTGAGGTCTGGCAAGAGCCTGCCGCGCGCCGTTTCACCATCTTTGTTTTCGTCTCCATGCTCGCTTACAGCGCGCAAGACCTGATCCTCGAACCCTTCGCCGGCACGGTGTTTGGTTTCACGCCGGGTGGCTCTACCAAGTTGTCAGGCGTGCAGCATGGCGGCGTCTTGCTGGGCATGATTCTGGTGGCACTGGCCGGGGCTTTGGGCGCGCGGTGCCGCGCTCGGCTGTCACTGGCAGCGGCGTCCAGGCTTGCGCCTTCTGCCTGGCTCCTGCGACTGCAAAACATCGGCTCCCTGCGCGGCTGGACCATTGGCGGCTGCGTGGCCTCGGCCCTGGCCATGCTCGGTCTGGTGGCGGCGGGCAGCATAGGCCCCGGCTGGCCGCTCAAGGAAACCGTGTTTGCATTGGGCGTGGCCAACGGCGCGTTCTCCATTGGCGCCATTGGTTCAATGATGCGCATGGCCAACGAAGGCCGGCAGTCACGTGAAGGCGTGCGCATGGGCTTGTGGGGCGCGGCGCAGGCAGTGGCCTTCGGCCTGGGCGGCCTGGTGGGCACGGCGGCGAGCGACCTGGCCCGCTGGCTGATCGCCACGCCCGGCGCGGCCTACGCCAGCGTTTTCGCCTGGGAGGCGCTGATGTTCCTGGTCTCGGCCCTGCTGGCCTGGAAGATCAGCGCACCTGAGGCTAAACCTGAAGCCAAGCCTGAGGCGCAGCCCACGCCGCTCGCCAGCCCATCCAGTGACAACGCATTTGAATTTCCATCGCCGCAACAGGCTTGAAAGAAGGTGACCGCATGAACACGACCGAAATCTTTGACGTGGTGATCGTGGGCGGTGGCCCATCGGGCTCCACAGCTGCACACCAGCTGGCGCAGCAAGGCCATTCAGTGCTGCTGCTAGACCGAGCAGGCCGCGCCAAGCCCTGCGGCGGCGCCATTCCGCCGCGCCTGATCAAAGACTTCGGCATTCCCGACAGCTTGCTGGTGGCCAAGGCGCGCTGCGCGCGCATGATCGCGCCTTCAAGCAAGCACGTGGACATTCCCATCGACAACGGCTTTGTGGGCATGGTCAATCGCGACAGCTTTGACGAATGGCTGCGCGAGCGTGCCGCCTCCGCAGGCACGGTGCGGCGCACGGGCAATTTTGAAAAACTGAGCCGAGATGAAGACGGAGTTAGCGTCGTGCATTACCTGGCGCGCGATCGCCACATGCGCGGTGAAGGGGTGCCCGTCACCGTGCGTGCGCGCAGCGTGATCGGCGCGGACGGCGCACGCTCTGAAGTGGCGCGGCAAGCCGTGCCCGGCGCCGAGCGCACGCGCTATGTCTTTGCGTACCACGAGATCGTCAAAGCCCCCGCCGTTAAACCCGCAGGCTACGACGCCTCGCGCTGCGACGTGTTTTATGAAGGCCGGGTGTCGCCCGACTTTTACGGCTGGGTGTTTCCGCACGGCGACACGCTCTCGATTGGCACAGGCAGCGCAGACAAAGGATTTTCATTGCGCGGCGCTGTGGAGGCCTTGCGCAAAACAGCCGGCCTGGATGGCACTGAAACCCTGCGCCGCGAGGGCGCGCCCATCCCCATGAAGCCCCTGCCCCGCTGGGACAACGGCCGCGACGTGGTGCTGGCCGGTGACGCCGCAGGCGTCGTCGCCCCGGCTTCCGGCGAAGGCATTTACTACGCCATGCTGGGCGGCCAGCTGGCGGCTGAATCGGTGCATGAGTTTTTGCTGACTGGCGAGGCCAGCGCACTCAAGCTCGCGCGCAAACGCTTTTTGAAAGCACACGGCACCGTCTTCTGGGTGCTGGGCATCATGCAGTCTTTTTGGTACCGCAGCGACAAGCGGCGCGAACGCTTCGTGAAGATCTGCGAGGATCGGGATGTGCAACAACTGACATTCGAGTCCTACATGAACAAAGAACTGGCCCGTCGCAACCCGATGGCGCATGTACGCATCTTCTTCAAAGACATGGCGCACCTGCTCGGGCTTGCCCGGGTATGAACGGCCAAGTTCAAGCCCGCTTTCACCACACTCTGATCGCAGCCCTGGCCGCTTTGGCAGTGGCTGGCCTGGGCGCGCAACTCACCGAAATCGGCCCCTGGTACAAGGCCCTGATCCAGCCCGCCTGGAAGCCGCCCGACTTCTGGTTTGGTCCCGCCTGGACATTGATTTTCATTTTGGCGGCTGCGGCCGGCGTGATGGGCTGGCGTGCCGCGCCGAACGCCATTACGCGGCGCTGGTTGCTGGCCCTGTTCGGCCTCAATGCGGCCCTTAATTCGCTGTGGAGCCTGCTGTTTTTCAAGTTGCAGCGACCTGACTGGGCGTTGGCTGAAGTGGGCCTGCTGTGGCTGTCGATTGCGGCGCTGATGTGGGCCATGCGCCGCTACGCGCCGCGGGCCAGCGCCTTGATGTTGCCCTATTTGCTGTGGGTGTCGTTCGCATCGGTGCTGAACCTGGTCACCGTGCAGCTCAACGGCCCCTTCGGCTGAACGCCAGAGCTGGCGGACCGACGGACAGAGGGGCAGACAGTTTGCAAACACTCTGGGATTCTGGGTGGCTGGTCAACGCTGTGATTGCGCTGACGCTGCTGGAGGCGGCCGGGCTGCTGCTCTACCGGCGCCTGAATGGCCGGGGCATCCCCGCCCGTGATTGGATTTTGAATCTTGCCTCAGGCCTGTGCCTGATGATGGCGGTGCGCGCCGCTGTGCTTGGCGCACCTTGGCTGGCCATTGCCGCGTGGCTCAGCGCCGCAGGGCTGGCCCACGGCGCTGATATGGTCAGCCGCTGGCGACGCCAGGGCTGACCTTTGACTCGTCAATAGCGAGTTAAGCCTTCTTGACCCAGGCGCTGCACCAGCCGTTACCGGCCACTTGCTTACCGCCGAACAAGCCGCAAGGGCCCGCGGCGTCGGCCGGCTTGCCCGTGAACAACTGGCAACCATTGCACTTTTGCGTGTTGGCGTGCTTGGGGTACTTCTTGGCGTCCACCTTGGTGGTGTCTTCCACGTAGCCCAAAGCCACGGCTTGCGGGTCTTTAGGGTCGACCTTGGCCTGTGCCATGGCCTGCGTTGCCATCACGGCAGTGCCGCCCAAAGCAACTTGCATCATGAATACGCGACGATTGGAACTCTTCATGCTGGCTCGCTTCAAGTAGTTGTAAAACCCGGATTCTAGGCCCAAGCGAAGCAGCCCGTATTCAGTACTTGCCCGCACGCACCTTGGGCGTTCGCATCCAGTCAATCAAGGCCAGCACCAGCGGCGCGCCCAAAATCCACCATGGCAGAAAACGGTACATCACAAGCTCCCCAAGTTAAAGAAGAGCACACGCTAGTGTGAGCCTGCGACCGATCTTGTCGGCCGAATCCGCAGCAGCGCGTGGGGCATCGCGGCCACGTCTATCATGGCCCATGCCCCCTACAACGACTGTCCAGCCAGACCACGCCAGCCATCCCATCCTCCCGCCGGCGCTACCGGGCGAGCGCATCGAGATCGACAGCGCTGCCGGGCGGTTGAGCTTTTACATGCAGGGCACAGGGCCACCCCTGCTGCTGGTGCACAGCGTCAATGCCGCCGCCTGCGCCGCCGAAGTGCGGCCTTTGCATGAACACTACAGCGCCGGCCGCACGGTCTTTTCGCTGGACCTGCCGGGCTTTGGATTTTCCGAACGCAGCGACCGTGACTACACGCCCCAGCTCATGACCGATGCTCTGCATGCCATGCGCGCAGAAATCGTACGGCGCTGCGGCGATGCGCCTATCGATGCGCTGGCGCTGTCTTTGTCCTGCGAGTTTTTAGCGCGTGCTGCCATGCAGGCGCCCCAAGCCTTCGCCACGCTGGCACTGGTCAGCCCCACCGGCTTCAGCGGTGCGCAAAAGCCGCGCCGCGGCCTGGCAGGCAGCACGCTGCACATGGCCTGGCTGTACAAAACACTGCGTGGTCCCGGCTGGGGCAAGGCGATCTTCAATGGCCTGACGCGGCCGGGCGTGATCCGCTTCTTTTTGGCCAAGACCTGGGGCAGCCCCGACATTGACGAAGACCTGTGGCGCTACGACATCTTGTCGGCGCGCCAGCCGGGTGCTGAATTTGCGCCCCTGCATTTCATCTCGGGCAGCCTGTTCAGCGGCGACATTAACACCGTGTACGAAAGCCTGCGCCTGCCGATGTGGATGTGCCACGGCGCCCGCGGCGACTTCACGGACTACCGGGCCAAAGCCACCGTGCTAGGCCAGCCCGGCTTTGACAACTGGCAATGCAGCGTTTACTCCACCGGTGCCTTGCCGCAGTTTGAAGTGCCCCACCAGTTCATGGCGGACTACGACGCATTTTTAGACCGCGCACTTTAAGCTTCAAGCCCTGCACTCAAGCCGGCCGCGTCGGCAGGCGAAGCTCGCTCGCCTGGCTCTTGAAAAAACGCATGATGGGCCGATCCACCAGCTGGTAGATCAACTTGCCCAACAGCAAGGACCCCAGGACGATAAGCGCCACACCAAAGGGCGTGTAGGGATCGATGAGCTGGTATTTTTTCCAGGCGAACTTTCGCACCAGCTCGACCACGTAATAGTGGCTGAGGTAAGTGGCGTAGCTGGCATCGCCCATCTGCGTCCATAGCCTCACCACCGCGCCATTGCCTTTAAAAAGTGGCTCCAGATTGAGCATGGCCAGCACCAGCAGCGTGGACGGAAGGCCGTAGAGCCACAAGCCATTGATTTCAAGCCGCCAACTTTCCCCGGCTGCCATGGTGCAAAAGGCAGCCAGGGCAGCTGCTGAAGCCAGACCGGGGCGAACTTGGCGCCAGGCGCGACTGGTAAACAGCTTGTAGCTCAGCATGCCCAAAATGAACTCCAGCAATTGCACATTCTTGAAAAAAGTGGTCAGTACCGGATCGTCAACACGATGCCCCAGCCAGACAAAGCAGGCCAGTACCAGCATGGCCGTCAGTTGCAGGTAGTGCCGTTTAGTGAAAAAAAGCGAGCCCCACAGGCACAGGTAAAAAAACATCTCGTAGTTCAAGGTCCAGCCCACGGCCAGCAAGGGGCGCAGTGATCCGTCCTCCTTGAAATAAGGCACAAACATCAGTGACTTCAGGTAGTTGTGCGGATTAGCCGTGGTCGAGTTGAGGACTTGCGGAGCCAGCCAGGCAATCACCAGCAAGCAGGTGGTCAAAAACCAGTACAGGGGCACGATGCGGGTGAGGCGGTCCACTGCAAACACGAAGGGGTCTTGCTTGCGAGCCAGAACCAGTGCCATGAAAAAGCCGCTCATCACAAAGAAGATATCGACACCGAAGGAGCCGAAGTGAGGCATGGCCCCCACGTGGTAATAGACCACGCTGATGGCGGCGATGGCGCGCACGATCTGCAAGGATTTGAGGTTGGGCGAGGTGGCGCTGTAGGCGAAGGAATTCATGAAAGCCCGCAAGAAAATCAAGATGTGAGGATGCTTGAATATCAGCCCAAAGGCACGGACGCCGAAAGCTGAAGCGGCGCGGCGCGCGTGCGCCAGGACAGGCAGTTGGTGTCAGCCTTTATCCCGCTGGTCGGAACAGAAAAACCGACGTGGAAATTGCCGGCCTAGGCAATCGGCTCGGCCGGCGCCCGGTCGCTGATCAGTCCAAACAATTGGTCTACGTCCAGCGGTTTGACGAGGTGATGGTCGAAGCCGGCCCGGCGTGAACGTGCGCTGTCTGATGCCGTGCCATAGCCCGTCAAAGCCAGTAGCAGGCAACTGGTCAATTGCGGCAGGCCCCTGAGCCGCTCGGCCAGCTGGTAACCATCTAAACCGGGCAGACCGATGTCCAGCAGGGCCACATCAAAGCCATGCTCAGCCGCGATGAGCAAGGCCTGCTCGGCATCAAACGCCACAGTGACCGCATGGCCATAAACCTCCAGCAGTTGCCCCAGACTGACGGCCGCGTCGGCGTTGTCGTCCACCACCAAAATGCGCAAGCCACGCTCGATGGGGAGCACCTTGTCAAGTCCTGGCCTTGGCGCTGGCACTGCAGCCTCTGCCTGCCCGGCAAGGCGTGGCAATAGCACTGTGAAGCGGCTGCCCTCGCCCGGCCCATTGCTATGCACTGACACCCGGCCACCGTGCATCGCCACCACGTTTTTAACCAAGGGCAGACCGAGGCCCAAGCCGCCCTCGGCGCGGTCGGCCGTGCGCTGGGCCTGTACAAAATATTCAAAGATGTGCGGCAGCAGATCGGCAGCAATGCCGACGCCGTTGTCACTGACCTGCAGCTTGACCCAAGGGCCGTCGATGCTCATGACAAGCCGGAGTTGGCCGCCCGGCGGCGTGTACTTGGCGGCGTTCATGAGGATGTTGGCCAGCACCTGCACCAGCCGTGCGTGGTCGCCCATCACCTCGATCAGCGCCTCGTCAGGCTTGGACATGTCAAGACGGTGGCGTTTTTGTTCGATGAGCGGGCGCATCTGCTCGACCGCATCGCGCATGATCTGATGCAGATTGACGCGGCTTTTGCTGAGCACTACATGGCCCCGAGCGATGCGCGTGACGTCCAGCAAGTCGTCAATCAGGCGGGCCATGTGGCCCACTTGCCGGCGGATCACCTCCATGGAAGCGGACTGGCCGGCTTGGGCTCCCGTCTCCTTGGGCATGCGTCTGAGCAGTTCAGTCGCTGCGCTGATGCTGGCCAGCGGATTGCGCAATTCATGGCCGAGCATGGCCAAGAAATCGTCTTTACGCCGGCTGGCATCCTCCAGCGACTGCCTAGAAGCCTGCAGTCGACCGCCCAGGAAGCTCACGCTCAGGCCGATGAGGATGAACACCAGCAAGCCGGTGGAGTTGACGACGGTCATGGCCGGCCAGGAAAGACCACCGAGGAAGAAATAAACCCCGACCAAGGCCCCCAGCGCCGTGGCCACCAGAGCTGGCCCGGAGCCGCCGTACAGCGCCGTGATGACCACCGGCAAGGTGAAGATGAGCAAGGGCGAATAGTGGCCGAGGAAGGGGTTCAAGGCCAAGCGCGCCAGGACTGCCAGGGCCACAGTCAGCACAGCGATCAGGTAACCCCGGACGCGCGCAAGAACGGGAGGAAGCATCATGGAATGGGTTGCTGGGGCAAGAAGCCCCGCCCCCAAGTTCATCCATGTTTAGGCAAAACAGGCGGTATGTCGAGTGAAAACAGCCCGCACTCCGGTAGGACAGATGCCCACCCATGCCTTCAGCTCAGGAGATCAAGTGCTCAGGCAAGCGCAATCTCATCGAGCGGCACCTGGCACAGGTCCGCCAGAATCCGTACCGCCAGCACATGGTCTTCGCGCTCAGGCAAGCCCGACACGGTCACGCAGCCTACACAACCGACGTCTTTGACAAAGATGGGAAAGCCGCCGCCATGCGTGGCGTAGTCGCGCATGGGCAAGTCCAGCTTGGCTTGCAAGGTGGTGCCTTCGTGGGCCAAGGCGCGACCCACGGCATAAGAGCTGCGCTGCAGCAGCTCCACCGTGTTGCGCTTGCGGCGAATCCAGTCGGTATTGCCCGGCTTGGTGCCCGGCAAGGCGCAAAAGAAAACCGTCTCTTTCACCAGCCGCACTTCAACGGCCAAAGCCGCGCCGGCTTTCACGCCCTCTTGCTGAAGCCTGTAGCCGAGCTCCCAGGCAGTGGCGTGGTTGAAGGCGGGAAACACCAGGCGTTTTTCTTGCAGGGCCAGGCGGGCGATGTCGTCCTGGAGGTTCATGGCTGGGTCCAAAGTCCGTTGTTTTTGCTAGACCGCACAGCTGCATCAATAAAGCGCAAGCTGGCCAGGCCATGGGCCGAGGTGGGGAAATGCAGCGCCAGCGGATCCGGGGTTTGCCCGCTGATCTGCGCGGCGATGGTGTCGGCTGCGTCGGTGTAGAGGTTGGCAAAGGCTTCATGAAAGCCCTCGGGGTGGCCGGCCACGATGCGCGATGAACGCGCGGCCAGCGGCAAGGTGCCTGGGCCGTTGGGTGTGCGGATCTGCGCGGGCGCGCCCATGGGCTTGAAGTGCAGCAATTGCGGCTGCTCCTGATGCCACTCCACACTGCCCTTGGCACCGCTGATGCGGATGCGCAAACCGTTTTCAACGCCCGCCGCTGCCTGCGTGACCCAGAAGCTGCCGCGTGCGCCGTTGCTCATGCGCAGCATGGCGCCAGCGTAGTCGTGCGTCGCGCGCTCGGGCACGATGGCGCCCATCTCGGCCGCCACCTCGGCCACTTCCAGACCGGTCATGAAGCACATGAGGTTGTGTGCGTGCGTGCCAATGTCGCCCATCACCAGCGACGGGCCGCCGCGCGCCGGGTCTTCCTTCCAGGCGCGCCGGCCAGGGCCTGGCACAGCACGGCCGCCCTGCACGTACTCGACCTGAATCAAGCGAATTTCGCCCAGATCGCCGGCTTGCACCATGGCGCGGGCCTGGCGCACCAGCGGGTAGCCGGTGTAGTTGTGCGTGAGGCAAAACACGAGACCCGTCTCTTGCACCCGCGCATGCAGCGCCTCGGCTTCGGCCAGCGTGTTGGTCATCGGCTTGTCGCAGATCACGTGCAGGCCGCGCGCCAGCGCGTCCATGGCCAGCGGGTAATGGCTGTCGTTCGGCGTCATGATGGCCACCACCTCGGCGCCGTCAGGGCGTCCGGCCTCGCCGGCCAACAAGGCCTGGCCGCCACCATAACTGCGCTCTTTGGGCAGGCCCAGCGCCATGCCGGCGGCAACTGATCTCTCAGCGTCCGAAGACAGCGCAGCGGCCACCAGCTCATAGCGGTCATCCAGCCGCGCGGCTTGCCGGTGCATGGCACCGATGAAGGAGCCTGGCCCGCCCCCAATGACGGCCAGACGCAGACGCCTGCCCAGGTGCTCAATGACGGTATTTGCTGACATCGCAGATGCGGGGCGAGCCCCGAAGGAGTGAAAGCAAAAAGTATAGGGCTCAGACTGCGCTGATCAACTCCGGCACAGCCGTGAACAAATCGGCCTCCAGGCCGTAATCAGCCACGCTGAAGATCG
>JBBAPG010000007.1:0-137033 GCA_040400945.1 Polaromonas sp.
TGATCAGCCCACGCCCCATGGACCGGCTGGTCTGCGGCGACGTGGGCTTTGGCAAGACCGAAGTGGCTTTGCGCGCAGCCTTCATTGCGATTACCGGCGGCAAGCAAGTCGCGCTGCTGGCGCCGACCACGTTGCTGGCGGAACAGCACTACCAAACGCTGGTGGATCGCTTTGCCAAGTGGCCGGTGAAAGTGGCAGAAATGAGCCGTTTCAGGTCGGCCAAGGAAATCACCGCCGCCATCAAAGGCATTGGCGACGGCACCATCGACATCGTGGTCGGTACCCACAAGCTGCTCAGCCAAGACGTGAAGTTCGAGCGCCTGGGCCTCTTGATCATTGACGAGGAACACCGCTTTGGCGTGCGCCACAAAGAGGCCATGAAAGCCTTCAGGGCCGAGGTGGATGTACTCACACTGACCGCCACGCCGATTCCCCGCACACTGGGCATGGCGCTGGAAGGCTTGCGTGACTTGAGCGTGATCGCCACCGCACCTCAGCGGCGTCTCGCCATCAAGACCTTTGTGAGGAGCGAATCCAAAGGCGTGATCCGCGAAGCCGTGCTGCGCGAACTCAAACGCGGCGGCCAGGTTTACTTTTTGCACAACGAAGTCGAGACCATCCAGAACCGCCGCGAGCAACTTGAAGCCCTGCTGCCCGAGGCCCGCATCGCCGTGGCCCACGGCCAGATGCCCGAGCGCGAGCTGGAGCGGGTGATGAAGGACTTCGTGGCCCAGCGCTTTAACTTGCTGCTGTGCTCGACCATCATCGAGACCGGCATCGACGTGCCGAGTGCCAACACCATCGTCATGGCGCGGGCCGACAAGTTCGGCCTGGCCCAGCTGCACCAGCTGCGCGGTCGCGTGGGCCGCAGCCACCACCAAGCCTATGCGTATTTGATGGTGCCGGACATTGAGGGCCTGACCAAGCAAGCCAGCCAGCGGCTGGACGCGATTCAGCAGATGGAAGAACTGGGTTCAGGCTTTTATTTGGCCATGCATGACCTGGAGATTCGCGGTGCGGGCGAGGTGCTGGGCGAAAACCAGTCCGGCAACATGCTGGAAGTGGGCTTTCAGCTCTACAACGAGATGCTGAATGAAGCCGTGCGCTGCCTCAAAGCTGGCATTGAGCCCGACCTGCTCAGCCCGCTCAGCGTGGCCACCGAGATCAACCTGCACGCCCCGGCGCTTTTGCCCGACGACTACTGCGGCGACGTGCACCTGCGCCTGAGCTTTTACAAAAAGCTGGCGACGGCCAAGACCACCGACCAGATCGACACACTGCTTGAAGAAATCGTGGACCGCTTTGGCAAGCTGCCGGCGCAAGGCCAAACGCTGATCGACATGCACCGCCTGCGCGTGCTGGCCAAGCCCTATGGCGTGGTCAAGGTCGACGCGGCGCCCGGCGTGATCAACATCACGTTCAAGAAAGACGCCCCGGTCGAGCCCATGGCCATCATGCATTTGATCCAGAAGAACAAGCACATCAAGCTGGCTGGGAATGACAAGCTGCGCATTGAGCGCGAACTGCCCGAGGCCAAAGACCGGGCGCAAATGGTGCGGGATGTGCTCAAGAGTCTGGGGCAGCCGGTGGCGGCAGTGGCATGAGATAGATCGGCGGCAGGCGGCAAAGTGTTCAGCGCAGCTGAATGCTCCCGCTGACCGTGATGCGCACCTCTTCCTTGCCCGCAGCCAAGGGAATCGCGGTGGGCGCATCAGCCATCGCCATCATGCGCGACTGCGGGCCCATCTCGGGCCGATCCACCGCGCCGATGGCAACTTGGCGCAAGGTGTAGGCGGTAAAGCCGAAGTCTTTGGCCAAGGCTTGGGCGCGTTGCCGGAACTTTTGTACCGCCTGACTTTGCACCTGAGCTTCCAATTGTTGACGGGCTTCGGCCGATAACGAGAAATTGGTCTGGCTCACCGTCATTTGCGGCACATTGCCCGCCAGCTGCGCGACCTTGGCCACATCTCTGCCTTCAATCACCAATTCAGTTTGTCCTTGCCAGCCTATCCGCTTGCCTTCGTTGTTAGAGCGCGGGTAAATTCCAAAAGTGCCGCTGCGCACCTCCAGCTGTTGAGGCTGCACCTGCGGCCGCAGGCCAGCCAAGGCACGCTCCGTCACCGCCTTGAGCTGGGTCTGCAAGGCAGTCGGGTCGCTGCCATCCAACTGGGCGCGCACCACCACGCTCACCCAGTCCTGCTGGACTTCCTGGCGCGCGGTGGCGCTGAGGCTCAACACCTGTGTAGGCTCGGTGGGTATCAGACCGGTCGCGGTCTGTGCTGTAGCGGCTGCGGCCCAGCCCAGCAAGGCCATGCCCGCCCAGGTTTTGAAGGTTGGTGTGGCTCGTAAATAGGATGTCATGGCGCTTCTCGGTGTACAGATGAGGTCAAAATAATTACTAAATCATAGCCAAGCAAGCGGCCAGACGCCATGCATCACCATCTGATAATCCAACCATGACCTTTGCCAACGCCCCCGAATTCGCCCCTGGCCTTGCCACTCAACGTTTCAAAGCGCCTGTGCGCCTGAGCGACTTCAAGCTGATCGCTTTTGACATGGATTCAACGCTGATCAACATCGAGTGCGTGGACGAGATTGCCGATGCGGTCGGGCGCAAGGCCGAGGTCGCCGCCATCACCGAGGCCGCCATGCGCGGTGAGATTGCCGACTACAAAGAGAGCTTGCGTCTGCGCGTGGCCCTGCTCAAGGGGGTCAGCGTTGCCAGCATGGACACCGTGTACCGCGAGCGCCTGCAACTCAACCCGGGCGCGGCGAACCTGGTGGCCGCGTGCAAGCAAGCGGGCATGAAAACGCTGCTGGTCAGCGGCGGTTTCACATTTTTCACTGACCGCGTTCGGGACACGCTGGGCATCGACTTCACGCGCTCCAATCACCTTGAAGTGGAAGACGGCCTTTTGACCGGCCGTATGGTGGACCAGCCCTGGGGCGACATCTGCGACGGCGAGGAAAAAAAGAAGATGCTGCTGGCCACCTGCGCGCAGCTAGGCATCAGTCCGCAGCAAACCATCGCCGTGGGCGACGGCGCCAACGACCTGCCGATGATGGGTGTGGCCGGCTTGTCCGTGGCCTATCACGCCAAGCCCCAGGTGCGCGCCCAAGCCATGGTGGCCATCAACGAAGGTGGGCTGGACCGGCTGCTGGAAGTGGTTCAAGCCTAGGCACTGCGACTCGCGTTTTCTCCAGCTAAAGCGCCCTCGGCTGACAGCCCGACAGAAGCGCCTTCGCTAAGCTGGGTGCATGGCCTTGGAACATGCACAACCTCTGGAAGTCATCAACGTTCATCCGCTGCACGCAGCCTTAAAGGAAACGCCCAGTCACAGCTTGCTCAAGACCGACAAGCTGCAACTGATGCGGGTGGTGCTGCTGGCTGGCGACGGGATGCCACCGCACCACGTGGAAGGCGAGGTGAGCATTTTGTGCATCGAAGGCCGGGTCGTCGTTCGCTCACCCGGTCACAGCTGCAAGCTGGCACCGGGCCAGTTGGTGGTCTTGCCGCCAGGCGAGCCGCATTCGGTGCTGGCTGAAGTCGACAGCTCGCTGCTCGTCACCTTGCTGCTGCATCAACAGCCCGAGGCGGATAGCCAGCAAAGCCGCTAGGACGGCAAGGCCCTCGCGGCCTTTACAGCCCTTGCACTTTCTGCGCGCCCCACCCCCGCAGGCAGAAAAAGTCGTCCCCCAGCGATCGTGCGCACAGCCGTGACGATGTCTTCAGGCGCGCAGTTCTTGTTGAGAAACCCCCAGGCTCCCTGCTGCAGCAAACTCATTGCATACAAGGACTCCGGGTAGCCGCTCAGGATCAGCACGCGCAGATCAGGCGAGCGTGCCAGCACATCGGCCAGCGCGTCCATACCGTTTTGGCCGGGCATGCACAAGTCCATCAAGAGCACGTCGACCGCCTGGTTGCGCGTCAGCGCCAGGGCATCGCGGCCGCTGCTGCCTTCGCCCACCACCCGCAGGTCGGGCTGGCTTTCAAGGAAGTCACGCAGTCCGGAACGGACCACCGTGTGGTCATCGATGACCGCTATTTTGATCATGGAAAGCACTCCTCCGGTCGCCCGGAACAGAGGACAAAAAGTGGATGCCGGGGACGGCGGGCTAGGAACGCCGACGCTGGCTCAGCAGGTACGCGGCCAGGCCAATGACGGCCGTGGCCACAACAGCCTTGCGCACCACACCGGCGCGGTTGTAGCGCCACTCGGCCGGCCCGCCCATCTCCGCATAGAAGTTGGGCACATGGCCGTGGCGAAGGTCATCGCCCAGGCCTTCAAACTGGTTGACCCGGTCGGCAAACAAGAGCAAGAGCCAATGACGCAGGTCGTTTTCGCTGTAGCGAAAAGCCAGGCTACGCACACGGCCACTGACACCCGACGGCGGCACGCTGGAGCCGAACAGGGGCGTGATGCCGCTGCGCTCCGTCGAATGAAACACGGGCACCTGCTGCAATTGCTGCACGGGCGGCATCGCTCGGCCGCCCGGCAAGCGTGGCGGCGTGCGTTCTTTGGGATAGGCCGGTCGCCTGGCGTGGTCGAGGTCGGCGCCCCAACCGGGAATATGGCCATGGCGGCCGGCTTCGTCGTCCGGCCCGGGGCCCTGCATCAGCGTCATGGCGTGTCTCCTGTCTCGGTCTTGGTTTGAGTCAAACCGCTTATGCCGCAGTGAGTGCAGCGCGCGGCGGCACCAGAACGGTCTTGATGCAGTTGTCCAGCTTGCTGGAAAAAATATGGTACGCATCGGCCACTTCTTCCAGGGGCACGCGGTGCGTGATGACCTGGCGCGGCGAGATGTGCCCGGCCTGGATGTGCTCGATCAAGCGCGGCAAATGGCGCTTCACACTGGCCTGGTTCATGCGCAAGGTCAGGCCTTTGTTGACTGCGTTGCCGATGGGAAAGGCGTTGAAGGTCGGGCCGTACACGCCCACGATGGACACGACGCCCCCTTTCCTGACGGAGTTGATGGCCCAGTGCAGCACGGTGGCCGCACCCGCTTGCAGCTTGAGCTTGACGCCGGTCAGCGTCTGCGCGAAGTTGCCTGCCGCCTCGCAACCCACGGCGTCAATACACACGTCGGCGCCCAGGCCGTCCGTCAGTTTCTTGAGGTGCTCGGCCATGTCACGCACGCGCTTGAAGTCCACCACCTCACACTGAGCGAATTGCTGGACGAAGGCTAGGCGGTACTCCAGTTGGTCCACCACAATGACACGGCCTGCGCCCAGCAGCCAGGCGCTCTTGGCCGCAAAAATCCCGACCGGCCCGGCGCCGAACACCACCACCGTGTCGCCCTCGCGGATGCTGCCCATCTCGGCGGCTTGGTAGCCGGTCGGAAACGCATCCGTCAGCAACACGGCATCGTCCACATGCAAGTCAGGCGGGATCACGGTGGGGCCCACGTCGGCCATGGGCACGCGCACGTACTCTGCCTGGCCTCCGTCATAGCCGCCAGCGGTGTGTGAATAGCCGTAAATGCCGCCCACCGCCGTGGATTCCGGGTTGACGTTGTGGCAGTTGCCGTAGAGCTCTTTCTGGCAAAAATAACAACTGCCGCAAAAAATGTTGAAGGGCACGAGCACGGCGTCCCCCGCTTTGAGATGGCGCACCGCAGAGCCCACCTCTTCGACCACGCCTGTGAACTCATGCCCAAACGTGGAACCGATGCGGGTGTCAGGCACCAGGCCGTGATACAGGTGCAAGTCAGAGCCGCAGATGCACGAGCGCGTCACCCGCACGATGGCGTCTGCCGGATGTTCCAGCGCGGGCATGGACTTGTGGGACAGACGAACCCGGTAAGGACCTCGGTAATTCATAGCCAGCATGGGGGACTTCCTCGCGTTGGAAAGCGCGTTTGAGATGCGTTTTGAACCGAACAAGCCCAAGGTAAGTCACGCAGGCCAAGGCCTTGGTAAGCCATGCCGGGGTGGCCGCGTCAGAAGACTCCCACGGTCTCAGGCCACCCGACTCAGGTCAGGCAATAGCGCCCAAGAATGTAAAATTCGATAATGTTTGTAATGTTTACTTTGTTTGCCAGAGTACGTAGCACCGACTCAGGTCAACGCAAGAAGGGGCTCCGGTGAGGCACTCCAGGCTAGCGGCCTGCGTGCTGACTTTCAGCTGTCTGGCAACGCCCAGGGCATATTCAGACAACTGGTTCAAGGTGGACACAGACGACGGCTTTGGCACCTTAGAGGTCGATGTAGGCTCACTGCGCTGGCGAGGTGACCGACGGGAACTCAAGGTCAGGATCAGCTTGGCCAAAGCCCTTAGACGGGTTAACGGCAGCTACACATCGGTGCTGGCCACTTTGGAGGTGCGCTGTGACAGCGGGCAGTCTTTCTGGCGCAGCGCCAGTTTTCATCCCGATCCAAAAGCGCAAAGCCAGCCCCTTGCCACCGAACATTACGCCAGCGGTTTGCCACCAAGCCCTACCCCTGCCTTGATCTCTGAGAAAACCTGGGTCACTTTGCGCCGCAGCGCTTGCGTGCACGCCAGGGCGCTGCAGTAAAGGCATGACGCACCCTGCGGCCGCCGCTTTCGCAGCCGCTAGAGCTGACGCTCAAGCAAAGGGCTCGTCTTGCGTCTGAAAGTCTTGCACCTGGAACACCACCAACTTGCTGCGCGGCAGCTCGACCTTCAGCGGGTCACCCTCGGCCATGCCTGAGCGTTCAAAAAACCGGGTTGTGACCGCGCCTCGCAAACGCAAGCCGTCCATCGCGAAAGTCAGCCGCACGCTCTCTCCGAGCGTGATCGCCTTTTCAAGCCGCACGTCCACGCATTGCGCTGTGTCGTCAGGCGCCCTGCCCCCCTTGAGCACCACCACCTCGCCCAGCGCAATTCCCCAGCGCAGCACCTGACCAGGCCGGATGCAGCCCTGCCAATCGGCCGGCAATGTCAGGCCCAAGCGCGGCACGGGCTTGCCCGGCGGGCAGTTCTTGGGCGACAGTGACGCCGCCACCCAGACCGTGTCGTTCGCCTCGACCGCCAGCACCTCGGTTTCAAACACATTGCCAAAGCCGACCAGCCGCGCCACCTCTTCGGTGGCAGGGCGGCTCAGGACGCCTGCGGGCGTTCCAGCCTGCAAGGTCTTGCCGTGGCGCAGCACGACCATGCGGTCAGCCAGCAGTTGCGCTTCGATCAGGGAATGCGTGACCAGCACGACAGGCACTTTCAGGCTGGAGCGAAGCTCGGCCAATTCTTCGTACAGGCGCTCCCGCGTCATCTGATCGACCGCAGCAAAAGGCTCGTCGAGCAGCAAGACCTCGGGCTCACGCACCAGGGCTCTTGCCAATGCCACCCGCTGCTGCTGCCCACCTGAAAGCTGGTGCGGCAGCCGTGACTCCAGCCCCGCCAGGCGCACGCGCACCAGCGCCGCAGCCGCACGGGCTTGGCGCTCGGCCTTCGGGAAGTGAAAAACCGCCTCGGCCACGTTGTCCAGAACGCTCAGATGGGGAAATAGGGCATAACCCTGGAACACCATGCCCACCCGGCGCGAGCGCGGGTCCAGCCAATGGCCGCGCTCACTGTCTTGCCAGTAGTCGGTGCCCACCAGCACTTGCGCCTGATGCACCCGGCTCAAGCCCGCGATGGCGCGCAAGATGGTGGATTTACCCGCCCCGGACGGCCCCACCAGGGCCAGCAATTCGCCTGCCGCGCAGCTCAGCTGCGCGTCCAGCGCAATGGGGCCTGACTGACGCAGCTTGACGGACAGCATCAAAGCAGCCCCCGCACGCTTGACGCACCTCGCCGACCCAGCCAGACAGTGCCCAGCAAGGTAAGAAGCGACAGGCCCAGCAAGCTGGCCGACATGAGGCCGGCGCCTTGCATGTCAAAGGCCTGCACCCGGTCGTAAATGGACACCGCGATCGTGCGGGTTTCGCCCGGGATATTGCCGCCCACCATCAACACCACGCCAAATTCACCCACGGTGTGCGCGGCAGTCATGATCAGGCCGGTCAAGATGCCGGGCCAGGCAAGCGGCAGCTCGATCCGCCAGAACGTGCGCCAGCGCGGCAGGCCGCAGGTGCGTGCCGCATCCATCACCTCTGGCGAGATCGAGGCAAAGCCGCGCTGCATGGGCATGACAGCAAAAGGGATGTTGACCACCAGGCTGGCCAGCAAAAGGCCACTGAACGAAAACGCCAGCGGCTGGCCCAGCAGCAGCTGGTACAGCCCGCCCAGCGGAGACGCTGTGCCCAGCGCCGTCAGTAAATAAAAACCCAGCACCGTGGGCGGCAAGATCAGTGGCAGGGCCAGCGAAGCCTCAACCAAAGGCCGCCAGCGGGCCTGGCTATAAGCCAGCCAGCGCGCCAGCGCCAGTGCTGGCCCCAGCAACACCACAGCGGTTGCCAGCGCCAAAGCGGCTGAAATGCGAAATGCTTGCCAATCCATGCTGAGGGGATTCTTGTGAGGGATAACTCAGCGCGCCGGCATTGAAAAACCGTAGCGCTGCAACACGGCCCGCGCAGCCGGCTCTTGCAGCCAGGCATAAAAGGCCTGCGCCTGCGGCCCTGCGCGGCGCAGCAAGGCCATGCGCTGGCGCAGCGGCGCGTGCAGTTCTGCAGGCAACTCGGTGTAAGTTCCCGCCTGCTGGAGCGTGGGCGACAGCACCAGAGACAAGGCAACAATGCCGCCGTCTGCCGCCCCTGATGCGGCAAACTGCGCCGCCTGCGACACGTTCTCGCCAAGCACCAAGCGTGGCTCGATGGCTGGCCACAGGCCGAGCTTTTGCAAGCTCTGCTGCGCGGCACGGCCGTAAGGCGCATGGGTCGGGTTGGCGATGGCCAGCCGGCGAAGACGACCGTCTTGCAGTGCAAGTTGCAAGTCCTCCAGCGTCGGCTTGAGGGGCGAGCCCTTGGGCGCAAACAGCACCAGGCGACCAATTCCATACAGCACGCCCGGGCCTTGCGTCAGGCCCCTGTCCGCCAGTTGCGTCACCAGGCTTTCATCAGCCGATAAAAAGATGTCAAAGGGCGCGCCTTGGGCGATCTGCATGAAGAACTGCCCCGACGATCCATACACGGCCTGCACCGAGCGACCGGTTTGCGCTCGGTACTGCTGGGTCAGCTCGTCCATCGCGAACTTCAAGTCAGACGCTGCGGCCAAGGTGGTGGCTGTCGCCAGGCTGGGCGCCAGGCATGAAAGGGACACAAGCGACACAAACGAAAAAAGTGCCGCAACACAGCGGGCTCGGCAGGCCCGAAAAATAGTCGCGGCTGTCTGCAAAGCGGACTGAAGGGCTAATGCGGCTGATGCGAAGGTCATCTTCAAAGTATAGGGACCGTCACCCTTGCGCCACAAAGGCCGCCGTGGCTCAGCATTAAATTTTCAGGGCTTTGGCCTATGCTTTTCGGGTGCAACACAGAGCCACGTCCTCGAACGAACGAATGGTGCCGCTGGAGAACCGTGCCGACCTGCTGCACGAGCTGCAAGTCAGGCAGATCGAGCTTGAAGTACAGAACGAAGCTCTGCAACAAGGCTTTGCCGCATTAGAGCGAGCCAAGGCCGACATCGAAGCGGGTCTCAAGCGCTACGCGGCCTTGTACGAATTGGCGCCTCTGGCCTATTTCACCCTCGACCCTGCGGGCTTGGTGCTCAAGACCAATCGCATGGGCCAAGCGCGGCTGGGGCAGCCGATGCCTGAGAAGGGACCGCAGCAATTTGCCGCCTTGCTCGAAGAGACGTCACTGATTGCGTTTGATCTCTTCTTGCACCAGATTTTTGAAGCCAAGGCCGAAGAGCCCGAGCCGCGCAAGCTCTGCGAGCTGCGTTTACGGTCTCAGGTGGACCAAATGGGTTCGACGGTGGAAATGACCGGCATGGCCCTGGCCGGCCAGCTCACCTGCAACGTGGCCATGGTGGACGTGACTGAGCGGATCGAGGCCCGTCAGGAAATCGAGCGGCTCAATGGCGCGCTGGAAATGCGGGTCAGCCAGCTCGGCCTGGCCAACGACGATCTGGAGGCTTTTTCGTCCGCCGTGGCGCATGACCTGCAGACGCCCCTGACGGCCATGGATGGTTTCAGAGTGCTGCTCGAGCGCGCATTGCGCGAGGACGAAGCCGATCAGGCCCAGCACTGCGCCAGCCGCATCGGCACGCTGATCGGGCAAATGGGCCAGACCACATCCGGCCTGCTGGCTCTGGCGCACATCAGCCGTGGCCCGCTGGAGTGGGCAGACTGCGATCTGACGCGCATGGCGCTTGACATCGTGCAGACCCTGCGGGAGCACACACCGCAGCGCGTGGTGCAGGTGGAGGTGCAGCCCGGGCTGCACGCCTACGGCGACCCTGCCCTGCTGCGCCTGCTGCTGACCAACCTGCTGGGCAACGCCTGGAAGTTCACCAGCGCGCAGCCGCAAGCGCATATTCGCCTGACCAGGGACGACTCTGCCACCGGGCCCGCCCGGCAGGCCTGCTTTGTGGTGGAGGACAACGGCGCAGGCTTTGACATGGCACATGCCGACCGACTTTTTGGCGCTTTTGAACGCCTGCATTCGCCCAGCGAATTTCCCGGCAGCGGCATCGGGCTGGCCACCGTCAAGCGCATCGTCACACGCCACGGCGGGCACATCAGCGCCAGCGGATCGCCGGGCCAAGGCGCGCGCTTTCGCTTCAGCTTGCCCCTACAGGCAGAGCCTGCAAAAAGCTAGGCCGCCGGCCCGAACTTGCGGGCAGCGTCAATCGCCAGCCCCGCGCCGATGCTGCCAAAAAGGTCGCCTTCAACCCGCGCGGCTTGGGGCAGCAAGGCGGACACCGTCTCGCGCAACAGCGGCACACCACTGGAGCCCCCGGTGAAAAACACGGTCTGCACCTGGTCTGCGCGCAAGCAGGCCTCGCTCAGCAATGTGCCTACTGTCTGGCAGATGCGTTCGACCAAGGGGCTGATCGCGTTGTCAAACACTGCGCGTGGCAAGCCCATGCCGCCCAAGCCGATGCGCATCAGATCGAGTGCCGCTTGCGGCTGCTCAGACAGCGCAATTTTTGCGCCCTCAACCTGCATGGCCAGCCAATGCCCGTCGCGCTGCTGCACCAGGCGTTGCAAGGCTTGCAGCTTGGCGGGCTCGGCTGCATTGAGGGCCACCTCCGCTATCTGCGCGCCGGCCTTGCGCGTGTAGGCCTGGTGAATCGTGTGCCAAGTGGCAAGGTTGAAGTAAGGAGATGACGGCACCTGCAAACCGCTCTTGAGCAAGCTGCCCAGGCCCAAGTGAGGCATCACGCCGGCCAGAGACAACTGGCGGTCCAGGTCTGTGCCGCCGATGTGCACGCCGGCGCTGGCCAAAATGTCGTCCTTGCGCTCGGTTTGCCGGGCTCGGTCTGGCGAGAGCCGCACCAGGCAAAAGTCAGACGTGCCGCCACCAATGTCCACCACCAGCACCAATTCTTCACGGCTGATCTGCGACTCGTAGTCAAAGGCCGCGGCAATCGGCTCATATTGAAACTCGATCTCGGCCAGGCCCGCCGCCCGAGCAATCTCTTCAAGCGTGTTTTGGGCCAGGCGGTCGGCCACGGCGTCATCGTCCACAAAATGAACGGGCCGCCCCAGCACCGCGCTGCCAAAGCTGCGGCCAGCCGCCATCTCGCCCCGGCGCTTGAGCTCACCAATGAAAAGACCCAGCAGTTCCCGAAACGGCAGGATGCGGCCATTGACCTCGGTGAAGTCGTCCATGAGCGAGGTGCCGAGCAGGCTTTTGAGCGAGCGCATCAGGCGGCCTTCATCGCCGCTCAGGTAGTCGGCCAGGGCGGCCCGGCCATAACGGCTCTGGCCGTCCTCGGCATGAAAAAACACCACCGATGGGAGCGTGACCTTGCCGTCCTCCAGCGCCAGCAAGGCTGGCTGGCCCGGGCGCTGCCAGCCCACAGTGGAGTTGGACGTGCCGAAGTCGATCCCCACGGCACGTGCCGGGCCGCTCTGGCCCCCTGCAGTTTCCAAACGGCTCACGCGGGCTTCTTGAATTGCCGGCCGGCCCAGGCTTCAGCGCTGCTGCGGTTCAGCTTGAAGGACGCGGCCACGCGCCATTCGGCCAGCAGGGTGCCCGCCTCATCGCGCGCGCTCAGCATGGCGTAGGGCTCGTCCTCGTCAGGCACGATGTCCAGGCGCACGTTGACGCGCCCACCGTCCACGCTGATCTCCACGCTCTGGTGCAAGGTGGCGTGCAGTTGCTGTTCGCTGCGGCGCACGAACTCATGCGCGGTCTTGACCAAGGTATGGAAGGCGGACGGGTCCAGCGGCTTGGGGTTTTTCTTGTCGCGTCCCATGGTCCAGGGGCCGACGAGTGCGGGCTCGGCGGCGCCGTCGCGCGTCATGGCGACGGCCCAGCCGTCGTCGTCTTCGTTTTTCAGCACTTGGGCGGTCCAGCCATCGCCGCGCCAGCACCTGGGCGTCTGCAGGATTTCGACGTCATCATCAGGAAGGCTGGAAGTCTGGGAGGTCATGGGTGGGCCGGTCAAAAGGAACAGAAAAAGGGAGGAGATTCTACGGGTCACTTGCCAGCAAGCTGGTCGCAGCTTGA
The DNA here is from genome assembly GCA_040400945.1 of Polaromonas sp. Taxonomy (GTDB): domain Bacteria; phylum Pseudomonadota; class Gammaproteobacteria; order Burkholderiales; family Burkholderiaceae_C; genus Polaromonas. The sequence goes on from JBBAPG010000007.1 coordinate 12,518, forward strand.
TTCAGCGCTGCCCGACCCCAAGTGGATGGCTCAATACCAACCGGAACCCCTCCCCATGGCTGACGAATCGCTGCATCTGGTCTGCCCGCACTGCCACACCACCAACCGCGTCCGCCAATCGGATCTGAGCAATCAGCCAGATTGCGGCCAGTGCCATCAGCCGCTTTTTGCCGCCCGGCCGGTCGCTCTGACGCAAGAGCAGTTTGACAAACACCTGCAGCGCAGCCAGATCCCTTTGCTGGTCGACTTTTGGGCGCCCTGGTGCGGGCCTTGCCGGCAAATGGCTCCCGCCTACGAGCAGGCCGCTGCCCAGCTGGAGCCGCGCGTGCGCCTGGCCAAGGTGAACACCGAAGAAGCACAGGGCCTGGCAGCGCGCTACCAGATTCGCAGCATTCCGACGCTGGCGCTCTTCATGGGTGGCCGCGAAATTGCGCGGCAGGCCGGCGCCATGGGCAGTGCGGAGATCGTGCGCTGGACCGACGCTCAGCTGCAGGCAGCGCGCTGAGCTCGCTGAGCTCGGCTATTACTTGCGATCAGTCCTTGGCCGCGTCTTGTTCGGCAGCAGCCGCCGCTGCCGCAGCGCGGAGCTTGTCTTTCTTGCTCGGCCGGCTGCCCTTGACGCCGCCAGTCGCCAGCCCGGCTGCATCGCGGCTTTCAGCATTCTGCAGCGCGGGCGCTTGCTCCAGCGGCTCAAAGCCGGCAATGCGCTCGCGCGCCACCCGTTGGCCCTGCCGCTTTTCAATCAAACGAAAGTGCGCTTCAGTGGCGGGCGTCACAAAGCTCAGGGCCTGGCCCACCGCCCCTGCCCGACCGGTGCGGCCGATGCGGTGCACGTGGTCTGTGGCCGAGCGCGGCAGGTCGTAATTGACGACGACGGGCAGCAAGGCGACGTCCAGGCCGCGTGAGGCCATGTCGGTGGCGATCACCACACGCAAATCCTCGCGCTTGAAGTCGGCCAGCACCTGGGTGCGCTTGCCCTGGCTGAGCTCGCCATGAAAAGGCTCAGCCGTGATGCCGGCCTTGCGCAATTTGTCGGCCACCATTTCGGCCGCATGCTTGGTGGCCACGAAAACCAGCGCACGTGGCCAGGCCTCAGTGACCAGCAGATGGCGCAAAAGCGGCGTGCGGCGGGTGGTGTCCACCTCGATGGCGCGCTGCGCAATGGCTTGTACGTCCAGCACGGCGGGCGCCACGATGACCCGCAGCGGATCGGTGAGAAAACGCAAGGCCAAGGCCTCGACAGGCGGCGCAAAGGTGGCGGAGAAAAACAGGTTTTGCCGCCGTGCGGGCAGCAGCGCCAGGATGCGCGTGAGCTCTTCTTCAAAGCCCAGGTCCAATAAGCGGTCAGCTTCGTCGAGCACCAGCGCCTGGACACTGGAAAGATCCAGCGCCCGCTGAGCCACCAGGTCCAGCAAGCGGCCGGGCGTGGCGACCAGCACATCGGTGCCGCCGCGCAAACCCATCATTTGCGGATTGATGGACACCCCCCCAAACACCACGGACACCTTGGTGGCCAGACCTGCCCGCAAGGCCAAGGCGCGGGCCACGTCGCCCACCTGCACCGCGAGCTCGCGCGTGGGCACCAGCACCAGGGCTTTCAAGTTGCGGGTCGGACGCGTGGTCCGCGAAACAGATCCCGTCTGCGCCTGGGCCTGGGCCAGGCTACGCTGCAACAGCGGCAGACAAAAAGCCACGGTCTTGCCCGAGCCGGTCTCAGCCGACACCAGAGCATCTCGCCCGGCCAGCAGAGGTGCGATCACCTGGGCCTGCACGGGCGTGGGCTGGCTGTAGCCCAATGCTTCAAGAGCACTCAGGAGAGGCGGCGAAAGGCCGAGGCTGGCAAAGGACATGGGTGAGCTTGAAAACGAGGTGAGGAGCGAGGCGCAGACCGCTTGCATCAAGCGCAAGGCGGGGGCAGAGTGTACGGCGCGCCCTGCTCCACGAGCGCCCAGGCCGCATAATCAGCCGCTTCGAAAATGACAGTTCCCCTCAAAGGCGCCCGTGAGAAAGACCTATCCCCTGCAAGTACCAGGCAAGCACCCCGACCGTGTGCTGGACGCCTGCAAACACGATGTGCGCAAGTACGTCAAACGCCAGCGCCGTGTGCCGCTGCCCGCCGGGGTGGACTTTTGGGACTTCGATTGCCGCTTTGGCGCTGACCAAGCCCAGGCGCAAGCACTGCACCTGGCTGAAATCACCACCCAGATGGATGCCGTGGCAGCCGCCGGTGGTCTGCAGTTTTATGTGGAAATCATCGCCAAGCCCGGCCATCGGACAGCACGGCCCGAAGGCGCTGCAGGGCAGGACCTGCATCCCGAGGATGATCTGGGCGATCTGGATGACGCGGATTGAGACCCACAAGCTCCAAGCGACTCCTCAGCTTCAAGCTTTAGGCGTTAAGCCCTGATCTCGAACTCCGCGTCGCCCATGTAGCGATGCGGCCCCAATGCCGCCGTCAGCGCGGCTGATTCAGCCGTCTGCCACTGGGTGAAGATTTCCAGCTCCTCGGGGCTGAGCACGTCTTCCCCCGGCGCCTCACCATAAATGGACACCAGGCGCCGGTACATGGCATAGACCGGCAGCACCAGCGCGGCGTCGCCCAAAGCCTCGTTCAAGGCCTTACAAAAGCGTTGCTCAGCCTGCCGCTTTTCTTCATCGCTCACGTCTTCAAAAGCGTAAAGCCGAACGCGATAGCTCATGGCAGCGGCGCCACCAGGGCCATACGCGCCCGCAAGCGCGCGGCCTCAGGTGCCTGACCGGCCTGCTCGGCACGCTGCGCCGCCAAGCCCAGCCAGGCCAGCAAGGGCTTGCGCCAACCCTGGTCTGAGGCTGTGTTGATCGCGTCCTGCAGAACTGCCGGGCTGCCCTGCCCTGCACGCAGCAGCACAGCGGCTGCCAGCAGGCGGGACAGAGGCTCATCAATGGTTTGCAGTGCGGACACAGCTTGGCTTGCGTCAGCAGCCAGGGGCTGAGTCAACTGACGGGCCAGCCCCCGCTGCGCCGGCGGCAGCAAGTCAAGCGACGCAGCATCAGCCGCCAATTGCCCAGCCAGGTAGTCAGCATAGGCGCGCTCGGCCGGGGCGGCTTGGCTGCGCAGGGCTTCAAACCCGGTGCATGCGCTGAAGTCCAGGCTGGCCTGGCGGGTGGCGCAAGCCAGCAGCTCCAGCCGCGCCAGCAAATCGCCCCGCCCTGTGGCTGAAAGCTCCTGGCGCGCACGACCGAGTTCAAGCGCTGCCACTCGCGTACGGCCGGTGAGCTCGGCCTGCACAAAACGATCACTCGCGGTTTTGGCATTGAGTTGCCAGTCGGGCACACGCGGCTGGCTGCTGCAGGCGGTCAGAAAGACAGCGCTCAAAGTCAAAAAAAGTCTGGTCATGGCAGTTGCACCTGCGCGTCTCGCGCAGAAGGCTTGAAGGGCCATTTGCGTTGCACCTCATTGATGAGCCGATCCACCTTGCCGAGGCTGCTTTCGACTTCGGCGCGCAGTTGCGCCAGATCGTCGGTAGCCACACGGGCGTTGGCGCCTACAGCCTGCGCCTCGACGAGCACCGCATCAACCCGCTTGAGGCTGCCGCGTGCTTCGGCCAGCAGGGCATTGAGCTGGACCACCGTCGCGCGCGTTTCAGGCATCACACCGCCGGGGCCAAACACCTGGCTATCGGCGCGTCCAGCCAAACCGTCCAGCCGCGCCAACAAACTGCTGGCGCGCTCCAGCGTCTGGTTCAGCTGGCGCGCCTGGGCGTCGCCGCCTAGCAAGACACCCGCCGCACCGCCTGGCCCGTTGAGTCGTTCGGTGAGTTTTTGCACCTGACCCAGGCTCGCGCCCAAAGCGCCTTCATTGCCGGCCAGGGCGTTCAGGGTTTCCAGCAGCTCGCGCGCCGAAGTGACGGCGCGGGGAATATCGGCGCTCGCGTCGCCGCGCAAGACCTCGCGAACCGCACCGTCGGGTAAAGGCGGGGCGGTCAAGATACCGCTGTAGGCGCGAATATTCGTGTTGCCCACCAAGCCGCGCACCAGGGTAAAGACGCTGGACTCGCGCAGCCAATGCGCGTCCTTGCGCGGCACCTCAACCACGATGCGCGCACGGCCATCCTGAGCCAGCTCAATCCGGCGCACGCGCCCGATCGGGAATCCAGAGAAGCTCATGTCCATGCCGACAGTCACGCCTTCAGAATCGTCGGCCATCAGCACCACTGTCTGTGTTCGCTCAAAGGCACCGCGCGCGTACAGCACGTAGGCGGCCGATCCCAGCACCAGCAGCAGCATAAAGACCAGGAGTAGCTGGGCCTTGCGTTGCACTTGCCGAGCGTCGGCTGCGCTTTGGGTGTCGTTCAATTCAGGAGGGGACATGGCTCAATAGTAGTTGCCCACCAAGGACACGATCTCGATGAGCAAGATCACGCCGAACATGCGGGCCAGTGCGCGCAACTCGGCGCCATGGCGCGGACCCGGGCCTTGTTCTTCACCACGGTCGTGCAGCGCGGACGCCACCGGCATGAGTGCAATGGCCAGACTGAAGAACAAGGTTTTCAGCGCAAAGATCAAGGTGACCGCCGGATTAAAAACCTGACCAAAAAGCCGCGTGTAACCCGGCAGAGCCGAGAGCGTAAAACCATACACCGTGAGGTAGGCCAGTACCAGCGCCACCACGCAGCTGAGCGCCGCCAGCAAGATGCTGGCGAACACCCCGGCCACCACGCGCGGCATGGCCTCGTCGCGCAGCAGCGCGCTGCGCGATGCATAAAGTCCGCTCAAACGCAAGTCGGCGAGTGCAGCGCTGCCGGCGATGGTGGTGCGCAACGCCACAAACAGCGCCGCGCTCAAAGGGATCAATTCGAGCACCAGCACCCGGATAACCACTTGCAGCGCGTATTGCGTGAGGCCATAGCTCAAGGCCGTAACCACCACGATGCGGGTCAGCACCAAAGTGGCCAGCGCACTGAGCAAGGTAAAACCCAGCAGCATGGGCGCTGTGCCCTGCACCATGTGTTGCGCCAGGCGCAAGCGATTGGCCGCCGAGTAACTGCTGGGCGACACCGCAAGCACCAGCACCTGGGCGCCGACGTAGAGCACCCGCCACCATCCGGCCAGCCAGCCCAGCAGCACGGCAACAGCACCGTTGACAGGGGCAGACGGGCGGTGAGCCATAAGCTTCAGCAGTTGGCCATGCATTGGCCCAAGCGCACTGCGCCGCCGGCCTGCCACTGCGGGTTGAAGGCCAAGGGCCCTTCGGGGAACAGCATCACCACGGTGGAGCCAAGCAGAAAACGGCCCATCTCTTCACCTTGACGCAGATGCACCGCAGGCTGACCAGCGTCGCCATACACCCATTCGCGCACGGTGCCTTGGCGGGAGCGGTTGAGCACGCCGTGCCACACGGTGGCCATGCTGCCCACGATGGTCGCACCCACCAGCGTCAGCACCATGGGGCCTCGGGCCGTGTCAAACACGCAGACCACACGCTCGTTGCGTGCAAAAAGCCCAGGCACGCCGCGTGCCGTGGCAGGGTTCACCGAAAACAAATCGCCCGGCACATAAATCATGCGCTGCAAGGTGCCGTCGCAGGGCATGTGGATGCGGTGGTAGTCCCGTGGGCTCAGGTAGAGCGTGGCAAAGCTGCCGTGCCTGAACTGCGCGGCCAGCGCTGCGTCCCCACCGACCAGCGCGGTGGTGCTGTAGCTATGGCCCTTGGCCTGAAAAATCTGGTCGTCGTCAATCGGGCCGAACTGGCTGATGGCGCCGTCCACCGGGCAAATCAGATCGGCTTGGGCCAGCGGGCGGGCATCTGGACGCAGCGCGCGGGTGAAAAAGTCGTTGAAAGACAGATAGCGGTTGATGTCAGGCTCGGCCGCCTCGCTCATGTTCACCTGGTACTTGCCCACAAACCAGCGGATCAGCTCGGTCGTGACGCGGCCACGCTGACGTGAGGCCACGCGCCCCGCAAAACGCGTGAGAGCCTGCTTGGGCAGGACGTACTGGGAAAGGACCTTGATTTGTTCGGACACGCGGACTCGCTGAAGTGGGAGGCCGCGCCATTCTAAAGAGCGCGGACTCGAAGGCCCGTTGAACCCCGGACTTTCAGGAGCCGCTGGGCAACAAACGCAGCAGGCGCCCGTTCGGACTGTCGGTCAGCACATACAGCAAGCCATCAGGCCCCTGGCGCACGTCCCGGATGCGCTCGCCGCCTTCGAGCAGCTTGTGCTCGCGCACCACACGGCCCTTGAACGGCTCACTGAGCTCGATGCGGTTCAGATAACCGAACTTGAGGGAGCCGACAAACAGATTGCCGCGCCAGGCAGGGCCATAGCGCTGGCTGCTCAGGAAGGTCATGCCCGAGGGCGCAATTGACGGCGTCCAATGATGCAGGGGTTGCTCCAGGCCTTCCTTGGCGCTCAATCCTGCGCCGACGGTGCTGCCGTCGTAGTTTTTGCCATAAGTAATCACGGGCCAGCCGTAGTTGCGCCCAGCCTGGGTGATGTTGATCTCGTCGCCGCCCTGCGGGCCATGCTCGTGTGTCCACAGACGGCCGTCAGGCGCGAGCGTTGCGCCTTGCACGTTGCGGTGGCCCCAGCTCCAGATTTCAGGCAGTGCCCCAGCCCGGCCGACCAAGGGGTTGTCAGGCGGCACCGAACCGTCCTTGCGGATGCGCACCACCTTGCCGTGGTGGTTGTCCAAGGTTTGCGCGTCCTCACGGCGCGAGAAGCGATCGCCCAGCGTGAGGAACAGCGTGCCGTCAACTTGGCCTTCCTTGTTGCGACCTTCAACGATGCGGCAACCGAAATGGGCCGAGCTTGAAACCTTCGGCTTTTGGCTGAAGATGACCTGAAGCGCTTGCAGCTCTTGCCCGTCCGTACTTAGCTTGGCACGGGCCAGGGCCGTGCTGTTGCCACGGCCTGAGCCGCCGCTTTGGGCGTTCGCCGGCTCTGAAAAGCAAAAGTAAAGCGTCCGCTCACGTTCGAAGTCGGCGTCGAGCAGCACATCCAGCAGGCCGCCCTGCCCGCCTGCATCCATGGCGGGTAAGCCTTTGATGGACGGGCTCAGCTGCCCGCTTGCGCTTACCGAGCGCAAGCGCCCTGGACGCTCTGTGACGAGATAGCCGCCGCCCGGCATGAAAGCCAAGCTCCACGGATGCGCCAGACCTGTGGCGACGACCTCGACGCGAACACCCTGACCCGCCGCGGGCAGGGCAAAGGCGACCAAGGTGGCCAACAGGCAGGCTATGACGCCTGACCCGATTCGCCGGGCGCGTGACAGAGCAAGCAGGCGAATGGCACTGGACGAAGACGGCATGGGCGAACTCCGGTTCAGAACGAAATGAGCGTCAATAAATCATGCCAGCGCCGGGAAGACCTTGCCCACAGACAGTGCGGCTTGACGCGGCTGGACGCGCTGAGTAAGCTCAGCCAATGTATTTTTCCCGTCCTCCACTGGCTCGCCGGCCTACACGCTCCCTTAGCGTGCCAGCTCGCATGGCTTGGCGCGGTGGCTTGAGCTGCGCACTGGCCATGACCTGCTGGATGGCGGCTTCGCCGGCCCAGGCGGCGCCCGCCAAGGACGAACTGGACAGCTGGCTGGCCGACAAGGGCCTGTTCGTGCAACTGGACCAGGTCAGGCAAAACGTGGGCCTCAAGGCCTCTGAGCTGGTGGTGCATGCCATGGGTTTCCTGGGTGTGCCTTACCGCCTGGGCGGCAGCTCCATCGAGACGGGTTTTGACTGCAGCGGCTTCGTCAAGGCGGTTTATGAACAAACCCTGGGCCTGGTGCTCCCGCGAAAGGCCGAACAGCAGGCCGCCGCGACAGAAAACATCGACAAGAAAGATTTGCAGCCGGGCGACTTGGTGTTCTTCAACACCCTGCACCGGGCTTTTAGCCATGTCGGCATTTATGTGGGCAACAACCGTTTTATCCACTCACCCAAACCCGGCGCTGAAGTCCGGGTGGAAAGCATGGCCGGGGCTTATTGGGACCGGCGTTTTGATGGCGCTCGGCGCGTCTCGCCCGACGCCGGTGAAGCGGTCAAATCTGCGCTTTCTGCAGCAGAATCGGGCGCGGCTTCAGGCGCTGCACCGGCTGGGCAAGCACCTAAGCGCTAAGGGCTGGGTATTAAGCGCGAACCACGGCGCCCGCATCCGCATCCAGACTGACGTAGACCGCAGCACCAGGCCGCAACTTGGTGTCGATGTGACTGTCAATCACCAGCAACTCCCCAAACTCCGACTGCACGCTGTGCTCCAGGTGTGTGCCTAGGTAAGCCGTCTTGACGAGTTCGCCCATGATGAAAGCCGACACCGGCTGCACGCTATGCAAGCTCAGACGCTGCGGCCGCACGGCAAACACCGCCGCGCCGCGCAGAGACTCGGTCGCTGCCAAAGGCATGATCAAGCTACCCGCCACAAAGGTGGGGTTGCCATCGAGCTCTTGAACCTCACCGGTGATCAGGTTGGCGTCTCCAATGAAATCAGCCAAAAAGCGGTCTGCAGGCCGCTCGTACAAATCGCGCGGCGCACCAATCTGCGCAATCTTCGCGTTCGACATCACGATGACTTGGTCTGACACAGCCAGCGCTTCGGACTGGTCATGCGTCACATAAACCACCGTCAAGCCCAGCGATTGCTGCAGCGCGCGTATGTCGTCGCGCACCTTGCGGCGTAGCTTCGCGTCGAGGTTGGACAGCGGCTCGTCAAACAGCAGCACCTGCGGCTCGAGCACCAGAGCCCGCGCCACGGCCACGCGCTGCTGCTGACCGCCCGACAGCTCCGACGGCAGACGCGCATCCAGACCGGCCAAACCGACCAGCGCCAGTTTGTCACGCGCGCGTTCGCGGGCTTCAGGCGCGCGCATGCCGCCGGCTTGCAGGCCGTAAGCCACGTTGTCGATCACACTCAAGTGCGGGAACAGCGCATACGACTGAAACACCATGCTCACGTCGCGCTCCGAAGCCGCATGACGCGTGACGTCCTTACCGCCAATCAGCACGCGGCCGCTGGTGGCCGTGTCCAGCCCGGCGATCATGCGCAGCGTGGTGGTCTTGCCGCAGCCGGAGGGACCGAGCAAGGTGACCAGCGTTCCTGCCTCGACCGTGAAGCTGACCGAATCAACGGCGGTGAAGTCGCCAAAGACCTTGCTGACGTTTTCAAAAACAACACTTGCGGCTTGAACGGCCATCAACGGGCTCCCTGGAGAAGATTGACTGCCGGCGCCACGCGCCGACCCAGCCGGCGCTCGCCGACCGTGAACTGAATGAGCAAGATGACGAGCAGCATGAAGACGATGAGCAGCGTGGAATACGCAATCGCCAGCGCATATTCACCGGCTTCCACCCGACCGACGATGTAAACCGTGGCCAGGTTGTACTTGGCTGTGGCCAGGAAAATCACCGCGCTCACGGCCGTCATGGCATGCACAAAGCTGAACACCAGCGTGGCCACAATGGCCGGCCGCAAGAGCGGCAGCATGATGCGGCGAATGGTGTAGGCCGTGCCGGCGCGCAGCGTGAGCGAGGCTTCGTCCAGGCTGCGGTCAATCTGGCTGAGCGCCGCCATGCCCGCGCGCACGCCCACCGGCATGTTGCGGAACACAAACAAGATGATGAGGATGAAGCCTGTGCCCGTGATTTCAAACGGCGGCACATTGAAGGCGACGATGTAGGCAATGCCAATCACCGTGCCCGGAATGGCAAAGCTCAGCATGGTCATGAACTCGAAGGCCCGCCGCCCACTGAACTGCTGTCGCGCAATCACATATGCCGCCAGCAAGCCAACGATGGTCGTGAGCGGTGCGGCGATCGCGGCCACCAGCACCGTGGTGTAGAAGCTGTCCCAGGCAGAACCCGTCCAGTGCAGGCCGCGTGCGCCCATTTCCACCGCAAAGCCGGTGTGAAAGTGCTGGAGCGTCGGCTCAAAGTTGCCGCGCCCGATATCAAGCACAAAGCCACCCACCAAAATAAGACCGTACAGCACCACCGTAAAAAATGCCCACGGCAAAGCGGTTGCATAGCAAAGTCCGGCCACGCGCTTCGGCAAAGGTGTGGGGAGACCGCCGTCGCCCTTGCCGGTGACCGTGACATACGAAGCCCGACCCAGCCACCGGTGCTGTAGCCAAAAGGCGCCCAAGGTGAAGACCAGGAGAATGAGCGCCAGTACCGCTGCGCGGCCAGGGTCGTTTTGCGCGCCCGCGACGGCAAAGAAAATCTTGGTCGAAAGGACTTCGAAGTTGCCCCCCAGCACCAGCGGGTTGCTGAAGTCCGCCAGGCTCTCGACAAAGCCGAGCAGACAGGTGTTGGCAAGGCCCGGACGCATGAGCGGCCAGGTCACGGTCTTGAAGGTGTGCCAACGGGTGGCGCGCAGGGTTTGCGAAGCCTCTTCCAGCGTCGGGCTGATGCCTTGAATAACGCCCAGCAAGATCATGAATGCCAAAGGCGTTTGCGACAGCAGCTGAGAAATCAGCACGCCGGGCAAGCCGTAGATCCAGCGTGAAGGCGCAATGCCAAACCAGGCGTCCAGCCAGCCGGTGACGATACCCGTGCGGCCAAACAAGACCACGATCGCCAGCGCGATCACAAAAGGCGGCGTGATGATGGGCAAGATGGACATCACCTGCAGGCTGCGTTTGTAACGAAAGCCCGAACGCAAGGCGAGCAAGGCAAATGCCAGGCCCAGCAAGGTGCTGCCCACGCCGGCCAGGACCGCCAGCATCAGTGAATTCCAGGCAACGCCGCAGCTGGTGCCGCCGCCCATACAGCCCAAGCCCCAGATGTCCGGTGCTGTTAAGCGTTTGATGGCCATCGCCATGTCAAGGTGGCCATTGGCGCCCAAAAAGGCTGACTCCAGGGCCTTGAGCACCGGGAAGAAAACGAAGAGCCCGACCAACAGGCCAATGCCCCAGACGGCACCCGAGACGAACCGGTCACCCCGGAAATGCCCCATGGCCGCAATGCCCTGGGACAAAAGCAAGGCGAATGCGCCAATGGCCAATAAAGCACCTGTGCCAAAGCCCGGTTGCCCTTGCGTGTCTGGCGCAAAGACGCCAAACCAAGTCCAGTCCAGACCACGCATGCCCACTGCGAAGCCTTGCACGAGGATCCACAGAAGGGCGAATGCCGCGCCGGCGGTCATCACGCGGCCATGCCAAACACTGGTTCGCGCCAGCAAGCTGCCCACGACCACCACCGCCCAGCCCAGCAGCGGCGCGGCCAACCAAGCGCGTCCGCCGCCCCAGGCGAGGTTCAGGGCCGATTGAGGCAAGCGGTCCCAATACCAAGGCAAGCCAGTCAACGCGACCAAGGCCAAAACAAGCAGTCCGGGCAAGGCCCAGCCCTGCCGCAACGCGGCAAGGCTGAACCCGCCTGGCGCCACAGGCGCAGTCAGGACGGCGGTCATTTCAGAAGATCCAGAACTTCGGGCGGGCGCAAACCATCACTTGGGCAGCGACTTGACCTCGGCATCCCACTTGGCAAGCAAGCGGGTGCGTTCAGCCGACGAGCCGTACTTCTTGAAGTCATAGTCAATCAGCTTGATGTCGCTCAGCTTGGGCGCTTGCGGCGGCACCACAGACTTCTTGTTGGACGGCACCTGGAAGGACTTGGCGCCGATCGCAATGCCTTGCGCAGCCGGCGTCAGAGCCCAGTCGTAGAACTTCTTGGCGTTGGCCAGGTTGCGGGAATTTTTGATGATGCTCATTGAGCCAATCTCATAGCCCGTACCTTCGCAAGGCGCCACCACTTCCAGCGGCGCGCCGGTCACGGCGTGGGTCACGCCGTCATGCATGAAGGTGATGCCGACGATGGACTCGCCCACCGCAGCCGCACGCGCGGGCGCAGCGCCCGACTTGGTGTACTGGTTCACATTGCGGTGCAAAGCCTTCATGTAGTCAAAGGCCTTGGCCTCGCCCATAAGCTGGACCATGGTCGCCAGCATGGTGTAGCTGGTACCCGACGAGTTGGGGTCGGCTACCTGGATCTCGCCCTTGAACTCAGGCTTGATCAGGTCAGACCAGCACTTGGGTCCTGCAATCCCTTTTTTGGCGAGCATCGGCTTGTTGTAGCTGTAGCCCAAAGCGCCAGAGTAGATGCCAACGGTGCGATACCCCGACTGCTCGGCCACCCGCTGGGACCAGCCTTGCTGCTCGGTCAGCAAGGGCGATTTGTAGACTTCAGTCAGGCCTTCTTCAGCCGCTTGCAGATGCGGGTCGCCCGTGCCGCCCCACCATACGTCGCCCTTGGGATTGGCCGACTCGGCCTTGACCTGGGCATAGATTTCACCGGAGCTCTTGCGTGTCATCGACACCTTGACGCCCGTGGCCTTTTCGAACTCCGCCATCATGGGCCGGCACCAGTCTTCTTGCACGCCGCAGTAAACAACGAGCTCATTGGACTGCGCCATGGCTGGCGACAGACTCAACGCGCCCGCGCTGATGAGCGCGGCAGCCAGTGGCTTGAGGAATCTAGATGTCATGGTTGGTCTCCTTCATTGGGTTGAGGCTGATAGGGATACTGAGCGGCCAAGCCGATGCCGCAAAGCTGGCTGATGCCCTCAGCGAGCAGTGAATTGCTGGCCAAGACAGGATTGCCGTTGGCGATAGCGCCGGGGGTCCAGAAATCGTTGACACGTCCACCAGCTTCCTCAACCAGCAACAGGCCGGCGGCAACGTCCCATGAATTGATGTGTGCCTCGGCGTAGCCTTCGGTACGGCCAGCTGCCACGTAGGCCAGACCCAGCGTGCCCGAGCCCGCACGGCGTACGGCACAGCCAGCGTGAACGCCCCGGCTAACCATCGTTAAATACTGCTCAGCGGGAGTTCGGGTCGACCAGCCGATTTCAACGGTCGCAGCCGTCAGGCTGGCGACCTGACTGACTTTGATCGGCTTGCCATTCAGGCGCGCCCCATGGCCACGCTCGGCCAAAAACAGCTCGTCATGCAACGCGTCGTACACAGCGCCCACCATGACGCGGCCATTTTCAAGAAAACCCAGGGAAATGCAGCAATGCGGAATTTGCCGCGCAAAGTTGGCCGTTCCGTCCACAGGGTCGACGATCCAAAGCCGCGGCGCATCGGTCACACCACCCGTTTCCTCGCCCATCACGGCGTCTTGCGGAAAATGCTTGGCAATCGCCTCCCGCACAAAGGCCTCAACCGCGCCGTCCGTGGCAGTCAGGTAGTCCTGGCGGCCTTTGAGCGAGTAAGCCGGGCGCTGCGGATCATGAAAAGCGCTTCGAATCATGGCGCCGGCGGCGCGTACAACTTCCTCGGCGACGCGGGAAACTTCCTGCAGGGTGGGCATGTGCTGTGCTTTTGCGCTTATTGTTCAAAGACGAACAAAGGTATCACGCGCAAGCTATGCCCTCTAGGCGGGTGAACCCTGCATCGTGCACCTCAAAGGTGGGCAGGAGGCCGTGCAATCAGCGCCTTGGGCTTCGCACAAACCGGAATTTCGCTCAACATTCCCCTGCTTTTTTCTGTTGGCTGCAAGCCCTATCTTCAGAACATCCGGGGAAGTTCTCCCCGCTTAGCCTGGGAGACCCCTCATGAAAACCTTGATCTGGTTTACTTTTTTGTTGCTCGCCGCCGTTTGGACCGGGCTGATCCTGCTGACCAGTCAAGTCAGCGAATGGGCGCTGGGTGCGATGGCGTCAGGCCAGATTTCCGACCTCGCCAGCAGCGCCAGCCAGCTCCCATTGCCCGCATGGCTGCTGGTGTGGGTAGATGCGGCCTGGCTCAAGGAAGCCCAAGAACTCGGGGTGAGCTGGGTGCAGTGGCTGGGGCAGACCTTGCCATCGACCGACAGCCTGATGAACTGGATCGGCCCCCTACTTTGGATCGGCTGGGCGCTTGGCATGCTTGCGATGCTGGTGGGCGCCGCGGCGGCTCACTGGCTGCTGGGCAAGGGACGAGACGTGGCCTCAGCCCCGGGCCTCAGGGCTGGAGTTGAACGTCTGTGACCTGAACTTGAGGACGACCGAGGTAGGCTGGTAAAGGCGAGCCCGTGACCGTCACGTTCTTGTTTTGTCGCATTCGCTGGGCCGCGAACTCTTCTTTAGATTGAAAGACCAAGCGCGTCACCCGGCCCGTGGCGTCCCGCACGCCTAACCAAGCATCCAGGTCTGGCCCGAACAAAACCAGTTGCCCGGTCAGCGTGACGGAAGGCGGCGAGACGGCCACAGAAGTGCTTGCAGGCATAGCAGTGGAGTTGACCGCGCTGACTGATGCAATGGAGTTGCAACCGCCCAGGGTGACAGCCAGCACCGCTGAAGCAAACTTGGGCACGAGGGCGATGCGGGTGAGGCGGGTTTTCATCGAATGACCAAGTAAAGACTTGTGTTGGCCGGGACCACCACATTGTTGCGTTGGTATCGCGTGACGCCAGCGCCCACGGTTTGTGTCAGCTGGGTTTGCGTCATGGATGTGTAGCTGCTCATCACAGGTGTAGGCCCCACCAGCGGGTTCAACAGATTGATCGCCGATAAGGTGTAACCATTGCTAGTGGTCTGTGGAAACCCGTAGCCTTGCGGCAATGCAGAGCTCGGCGCATTGGAAAAAACGCTAGCCCCCATGCGCTCAACCTCTTCGGCCAAGCCCGTTCCGCCGCTAGACCGTATCAACGCGTCGAGACAAGCGTAACTACTGGTTTGTGACGGGCCAGCTGTGCAGGTCTTTATGGAATCTTCAAATAATTTAGTGCCGTAGCGACGGTTCAAGAACGCTCCTAAGGCGCCGCCCATGCCGTAGTGATTGCCCGACAAAGAAGGCCAGTTGTTGAGGCTGACGTTGCCGCCTGTCCTCATGTAACTCGGTATTCTGTATTGCGCGATTTTGTTCGATCCCGTCACAGCGTGGGCCACGATGTCCTCTGACATCATGGCGCTAGTCTCTTCGTACCACGTGTCTACAGTCTTATCCCGGATGATCGATTCTTGGTAAAAACCGATCATGTGTTTTGCTTCATGAATCAAGGTTGAAATGTAAAAATTCACATCGCTTGCCAAGTCTTCAGTGTTGACAAAGAAAACCAGGGCCTGATTCGAGCGAGCTCCTTTCGGCAGCGCTGCCGAAGTGCTTAAGAAATTATTGCGCGCCCAGAAATAGCCCGCCCAATTCGCACCGGTGGCGGGCAAAAATACGATGTTGATGTCTTGCTTGCCAGAGGCATCTGAGATCAGATCGCCGTCGTATGGGTGATTGCCCCAGGCGTCACCGATCAGACCCATCAGCTTGTCAAAACCCTTGCCTGAACCACACACCGCGGTAGAGAAGGTGCTCAAGATCGTGCTAGTCACAGCAGTGTCACTGTTGGCCTGCCAGAACACCACATTGCGCCCATTGGGCAGTGTGCACACGTACTTGTTGGTGCTGGCGTAGGTGTTGCCGGAGAACCCGTCCTCAAACCAATTGCGTGCAGCACCTACAGCCGGGGAGAAGCTCGGCCGACCCACTTGCGCAGCCTTGGCGCTGCTGGTCTTCCCAAAACTCTTAAGGCGACGCACGACGTCCTGGTTCAACTCCAAGATGCGGCGATGTGAGTCTTCATGCTGCTGAACATACATCGGCGTGACCGAGATAGGCTGAGTACTGCGCTCCGAAAGGCTCAACCCCAACGACGCCGACACTGCTGTGCCGAAATCGGGCACGGATGAGGCAGAAGACTCTTGGCCGTTGCTAAACGCCAAAGTCACCTGCTTGCCAGCCGACACGCCTGCGATGCTGAGGTCGATGCTGGCCGATGAAATTGCATTGTTTTGGAATTTCCATACCCCGATACCGCTGCCGCTATAGGTGTTCGGATTGCTGGCACCGCAGTTGGCAGCACTGCAGGCAACAGTCAATGGATTCACCGTCAGGATGGCATTGCTGCTGGTGACGCTTCCCACCGAATTGGTGACGACGACAGAAAACGCACTGCCATTGTCAGACGGCACAGTTTCGGGCGTTGTGTAGCTTGCAGCCGTAGCGCCGACGATAGCGGAGCCATTCTTTCGCCACTGGTAAGCCAAGGCGGCGGTGCCGCTGGCATCCACGCTAAAGGCGGCCGTGTTACCTGCAGAAACCGTTGCATCAGCCGGATTAGAGGTAATGATCGGAGCCGCTGGACTACCGCCACCACCACAGGCCGTGATCAGCATAGCAAGCCCAAGCGTCGAAATTATGCGAAAAATCATTATTCACCCCCTTTGATATCGCAAATTTTAGTTCTTTTTTATTACTTATTGGCGATATTGAGGCGTCTTTCAGACCACGGCGAAAACATCTCTTGGCTATTCAGCGGGAGATCTGGCAACGAGATTGGTCAACAGCGCGGCATTTCCGTTGACAATCGACCGCCGAAAACGCCTAACAAACCATGGCCGAAGTCAACACATCACCACTCCTTAGCTCGGCCTTGCTCCGCGATTCGCCTATTGATATCGTTTATTTGTGGGTTGACGGGAACGACTCGGCCTGGCGGGCCAAGCGCCGCGCAGCGCTCATGCAGCTGCCCAGCGGTTCAAACGCCGCGATGGCCCTTTACAGCAATGTGGAAGGCCGCTTTCGGGACAACCACGAACTGCGTTACAGCCTGCGCGCGCTGGAGAAGTTTTTCCCTGATCACGGCCACGTTTACATCGTGACCGACGACCAAGCACCCGAGTGGCTTCGGCCCTCAGAGCGCCTGACCTTGGTGGATCACCGCGACTTGATGCCTGCAGCCTCGTTGCCCACGTTTGACTCGGGGCATATTGAATCCTGGATTCACCACATACCGGGCCTTTCAGAGCGCTACTTTTACTTCAACGACGACGTGTTCTTTGGTGCGCCGGTGCAAGTGGATGACTGGTTTCACCCCGACGGTTTTCACGTCACTTGGTCTGACGAACCGGCGGTTACTGACGAAGCCATGCGCATGGACGCCACGTCACTTGAAAATGCCTGCCGCATGTCGATTCAATGGCTCACGGCCAAGGCCAGATCAGGCTCGACTACGCTGCGCGAGCAGGATCCTTTGTACCAAAGCACCTTCCGCACCTTTGCACATTCGCCGCGACCAATGCTCAAGTCAATCATGCTGGAGCTTGAGGACACCGCGCCCGATTTGTTTGCGGCAGTCAGATCCACCGTTTTTCGCAGTTGGGACAAGCCCACCATCGTGTCTGACTTCGTACTTCGCTGGGCCTTGGCGCATGGCGTGGCCACCATTCGACCTTACCGCCATCGATACGTTTCCACCGGCGAGAACAATCAAAACGCACAGCTTCAAGCCTTGGTGGCGGAGTTTGGTTCGCTCGCGTTTTTTTGCATCAACGACACCACCGATGATGCGAAAACCACTGACCCGCGCTTGCAAAATGTACTGACGGCGCTGGAGTCAATGCTGCCGATCCCATCGGGTTTTGAAAATACGGCTGTCCTCGCATCTCACCTTGCGGTGGTGGAAGAAGTTAGCCAGGTTTAGTCTTTTCGCCAGACTCGGCACGGGCTGGTCTTGCCTCGTGCCGCCCCTTGCCGTCTGCTTACTTGCGCGCTGGCGGCAAGTCCGTGCAGCTGCCGTGCGCCACTTCCGCCGCCATGCCAATGCTTTCGCCCAGCGTGGGATGCGCATGGATGGTCTTGCCGATGTCGATGGCGTCGGCGCCCATCTCGATGGCCAGCGCGATCTCGCCGATCATGTCGCCGGCATGCGTGCCGACCATGCCGCCGCCCAGGATCTTGCCGTGGCCGTGGGCTTCCGGGCTGTCGTCGAACAGCAGCTTGGTGACGCCTTCGTCGCGGCCGTTGGCAATCGCGCGGCCCGAAGCTGACCAAGGGAACAGGCCTTTTTTGACCTTGATGCCCTGGGCTTTGGCCTGGTCTTCGGTGAGGCCGACCCATGCCACCTCGGGGTCGGTGTAAGCCACGCTGGGGATCACGCGGGCGTTGAAGGCCGCGCTGGCGAGTTCCTTGTTGCCCAGCAACTCGCCGGCAATCACTTCAGCGGCCACATGGGCCTCGTGCACGGCTTTGTGCGCCAGCATGGGCTGGCCCACGATGTCGCCAATCGCAAAAATGTGCGGCACGTTGGTGCGCATCTGGATGTCCACCGGCACAAAGCCGCGGTCGGTCACGTTGACGCCAGCTTTGTCGGCCGCGATCTTTTTGCCGTTGGGCGTGCGGCCCACAGCTTGCAGCACGAGGTCGTAGGTTTGCGGCGCAGGCGCGCCCTCGCCTTCAAAGGTGACTTCAATACCGGCGGGCGTGGCTTTGGCGCCTACCGTTTTGGTCTTGAGCATGATGTTGTCAAAACGCGGCGCGTTCATTTTTTGCCAGATCTTGACCAGGTCGCGGTCGGCGCCTTGCATCAGGCCGTCCATCATCTCAACCACGTCCAGGCGCGCGCCCAGCGTGCTGTAGACCGTGCCCATTTCCAGGCCGATGATGCCGCCGCCCAGGATCAGCATGCGCTTGGGCACTTCTTTGAGTTCCAGGGCGCCGGTGGAGTCCACCACGCGTGGGTCTTCAGGCATGAAGGGCAGGCGCACGGCTTGGGAGCCGGCGGCGATGATGGCGGTCTTGAAAGCGATGACTTTCTTGCTGCCGGTCTGCTCTTGCGCGCTGCCGCTGGTCTCGTTGACTTCCAGGTGGTTGGCGCCCACGAACTGGCCCAGGCCGCGCACCGTGGTGACCTTGCGCATCTTGGCCATGGCGGCCAGGCCACCCGTCAATTTATTGACAACTTTTTCTTTGTGGGTGCGCAGCTTGTTGATGTCCACCACAGGCGCTGCAAAGCTCACGCCCAGGCTTTCGAAGTGCTTGACCTCGTCCATCACGGCGGCCACATGCAGCAGTGCCTTGGAGGGAATGCAACCCACGTTCAGGCAGACGCCTCCCAGCGACGCGTAACGCTCAACCAGGATCACTTTCAAACCCAGGTCGGCTGCGCGGAACGCGGCGGAATAGCCGCCAGGGCCGGCGCCCAGCACCAACAGGTCGCAGTCCAAGTCGGCCGCGCCGGCAAAGCTGGAAGCTACTGGTGCGGGTCCGGCATTAGCGGCTGGAGCCGGGGCCGGTGCGGGAGCGCTTGCAGGTGCAGAAGAAGGCCCCGCAGCGGGCGATGCCGAGGCACCAGCAGCCGCCTCCAGCATCAGCACCACAGAGCCTTCTTTGACCTTGTCGCCCAGCTTGACGCGAATCTCTTTGATCACGCCAGCATGGCTGGCCGGGATTTCCATAGACGCTTTGTCGCTTTCCACCGTGATCAGGCTTTGCTCAGCCTTGATGCTGTCGCCGGGTTTGACCAGCAGCTCAATGACGGTGACTTCTGCAAAGTCACCAATGTCCGGTACCTTGACTTCGATCAGATTGGCTTGGCTCATTTGTTCACTTTCAATTTCATCGTGTAGGCCTCGACCGGACCTGCTGAGTTTTTATCGAATTCACAACCAGCTTCAATGCCGGCAATCGCCACTTCGCGGGCCGTCTTGGCCTTGTCCCAAACGCTGTGCATGGCGCCCAACGCAAAGCTCCGGCCCGACCCGATGCCCCAAAACTCTTTGAACTCAAAGATCTCGCGGTAGCTGTAGAGGCCGTAAATGCCGGTGGCGTTGGCAATGACCACGCTGAACTGGCTGGACTCATAAGGATCACTGTCGTCTTCCTTGGTCTGAAGGAAAAAGTTGTCCTTCAGATACGGGTGCAGACGTGTGAAGGTGTCGAACACCTCGTCCTTGCTGCCCAGGCGCAACTGATCCTTGGGCATGCTGCCCAGGGCCTTGCGCAGCACAGGAAAGTGCGCCACCGTGCCGGCCATGCCGATGTAGGTGCCGCCCGCTGGTGTGTCGACCTTGAAGATCTTGCTGTTCGACTCGAAACGACTGCTCAGCCGTGTGTCGCCGAAGGTCACCAGCGTGTCGGCTGCAATAGCCACCTGTCCGTTTTTCTTGACGATGACCAAGGTTGTCATGCGCAATCTCCCGAATCTTCGCAATGAAGGGCGTGGCGCCCGACAAGCTTACGGCCTGCCGGGCTTGCCGCGCAGCTCATAGCAAGACGCGGCGGAAGTCAGCCAGTATCTGGCCCAAGTAGGCATTGAATCGCGCGGCCGCTGCCCCGTCAATCACGCGGTGGTCCCAGGTCAAGCTCAGCGGCAGCATCAGGCGCGGCACAAATTGCTTGCCATCCCACACCGGCTCCATCGTGCTCTTGCACACACCCAAGATGGCGACTTCAGGCGCATTGATGATGGGCGTGAAGTACTTGCCGCCAATGCCGCCCAGGCTGGAAATGGTGAAAGTGGCGCCAGTCATTTCGGCCGGGCCGAGCTTGCCGTCGCGCGCTTTCTTAGCCAACTCGCCCATTTCCTGGCTGATCTGCAGCACGCCTTTTTTGTCGGCATCGCGAATCACCGGAACCATCAAGCCGTTGGGTGTGTCGGCCGCAAAACCGATGTGCCAGTAGTTCTTGTAGACGATGGCGTCGCCGTCGAGCGAGCTGTTGAACTCGGGGTATTTCTTCAGCGCGGCAATACAAGCCTTGATCAGGAAAGCCAGCATGGTGACCTTGATGCCGGACTTCTCGTTTTCCTTGTTGGTCGAGACGCGGAAGGCTTCTAGGTCGGTGATGTCAGCGTCGTCATGGTTGGTGACGGCCGGAATCATGACCGCGTTGCGCAGCAGGTTGGCGCCGCTGATCTTCTTGATGCGGCCCATCTCTTTGCGCTCGATGGGGCCGAACTTGGCGAAGTCCACTTTGGGCCACGGGATCAGGCCGAGGCCTGCACCATCGCCACCGCTGGCTGCCGGCACCTTGGCGGCTTGCGCTTGCGTGCGCACATCGCCGGCCATGACGGATTTGGTGAAGCCCTGCACGTCGTCTTGCGTGATGCGGCCTTTGGGACCGCTGCCTTTGACTTCAGCCAAAGGCACGCCGAGCTCACGGGCGAACTTGCGCACTGATGGTGATGCGTGGGGCAACTGGCCGCTCAAGGCGGTCGGGTTGTGCGCCTGCACGGGCACTGCGGCTTGGGCGACGGGCTGCGCTGCTGGAGCAGACGCAGCGGATGCAGCGGTGGGCGCTGGCGCCGGGGCGCTGGCTGTCACGACAGCAGCGGGAACAGCAGCCGCTACCGATCCCTCAACCACTGCAACCAAGTCGCCAATGTTGATCTTGTCGCCGATCTTGACATTGAGCTCTTTGACAACGCCAGCCGCAGAGGCCGGGATCTCCATCGACGCCTTGTCCGACTCGACCGTGATCAGCGATTGATCGGCCGCGACGGTGTCGCCAGCCTTGACCAGCAACTCGATCACGATCACGTCCTTGAAGTCGCCAATATCAGGCACGCGCAACTCGACCGGGCCGCTAGCAGCGGCTGGGGCCGCTGCTGCAGCCGGAGCCGCCGCAGGCGCAACAGCAGCTGCGCCACCCGCAGCTTCGAGCACCAACACCACCGAGCCCTGCTTGACCTTGTCGCCCAGCTTGATCTTGATCTCTTTGACCACACCAGCGTGGCTGGACGGGATCTCCATGGACGCCTTGTCGGACTCGACCGTGATCAGCGACTGCTCGGCCTTGACGGTGTCACCCGACTTGACCAACAACTCAATCACTGTCACTTCGTCAAAGTCACCGATGTCCGGAACTTGTATGTCTACCAATGCCATCTTGTTCTTCTCCAGTTCGGACGCGGGATCAGGCGTACAGCGGGTTGATCTTGTCGGCGTTGATGCCGTACTTGCGGATCGCTTCGGCCACCTTGGCCGCCGGCACCTTGCCGTCTTCGCTCAGCGCCTTGAGCGCCGAGACCACGATGTAGTGGCGATTGATCTCGAAGTGCTCGCGCAGCTTGCTGCGGAAGTCGCTGCGGCCAAAGCCGTCGGTGCCCAGCACCTTGTAGTTGCGGCCTTTGGGGATGAAGGGGCGGATCTGCTCGGCATAGGCCTTCATGTAGTCGGTTGACGCAACCACTGGGCCTTCGCTCTTGCCCAGTTGCTGCGCCACGAAGGACACGCGCTGTTCAGCCGTGGGGTGCAGCAAGTTGTAACGCTCGCAGTCCTGGCCTTCGCGCGTCAGCTCGTTAAAGCTTGGGCAGCTCCACACGTCTGCCGCAATGCCCCAGTCTTTCTCAAGCAGCTCTTGCGCGGCAATGCTCTCGCGCAAGATGGTGCCCGAGCCGAGCAACTGCACGCGCTGGGCCGACTTGCCGCCCGGCTTGCACATGTACATGCCTTTGATGATCTGCTCTTCGGTGCCGGGGGTGAGGCCGGGCATCGCGTAGTTTTCGTTGAGCAGCGTGATGTAGAAATACACGTTGTCCTGCTTTTCCACCATGCGTTTGAGGCCGTGGTGCAAGATCACGCCGACTTCATGCGCAAAGGTCGGGTCGTAGCTGATGCAGTTGGGAATGGTGCCGGCCAGGATGTGGCTGTGCCCGTCTTCGTGCTGCAAGCCTTCGCCGTTGAGCGTGGTACGCCCGGAGGTGCCGCCCAGCAAAAAGCCGCGCGCTTGCATGTCGCCAGCGGCCCAGGCTAAGTCGCCAATGCGCTGGAAGCCGAACATCGAGTAGTACACGTAAAACGGCACCATGATGCGGTTGTTTGTGCTGTATGACGTGGCCGCTGCGATCCAGCTGCTCATGCCGCCGGCTTCGTTGATGCCCTCTTGCAGGATCTGGCCCTTGGTGTCTTCCTTGTAGTACATGACCTGGTCTTTGTCGACCGGGGTGTACTGCTGACCATCAGGGTTGTAGATGCCGATCTGGCGGAACAGACCTTCCATGCCGAAGGTGCGGGCTTCGTCCACCAGGATGGGCACCACGCGCGGGCCCAGGGCCTGGTCGCGCAGCAGCTGCGTCAAAAAGCGCACATAGGCTTGCGTGGTCGAGATCTCGCGGCCTTCGGCCGTCGGCTCAATCACTGACTTGAAAGTCTCCAGCGAAGGCACGGTGAACTGCTCATCGGCCTTGACGCGGCGGTGCGGCAAGTAACCGCCCAGCGCTTTGCGGCGCTCGTGCAGGTACTGCATCTCGGGCGTGTCGTCAGCCGGCTTATAAAAAGGAATGTCGGCCAGCTGGCTGTCGGGGATCGGGATGTTGAAGCGGTCGCGGAAGGCCTTGATGTCCTCGTCAGCCAGCTTTTTGGTTTGGTGCACATTGTTCTTGCCCTCGCCAATCTTGCCCATGCCAAAACCTTTGACGGTCTTGATGAGAAGCACGCTCGGCTGGCCCTTGTGGTTCACGGCCGAGTGGAAGGCGGCATAGACTTTTTGCGAGTCGTGACCACCGCGGCGCAGGTTCCAGATGTCGTCGTCGCTCATCTTGGCAACCATCTCCAGCGTGCGCGGGTCCTTGCCAAAGAAGTGCTTGCGCACGTAGGCGCCGTCGTTGGCTTTCATGGCCTGGTAGTCGCCGTCCAGCGTGTCCATCATGACTTTGCGCAGCGCGCCGTCTTTGTCGCGGGCCAGCAATGGGTCCCAGTTGCTGCCCCAGATCAGCTTGAGCACGTTCCAACCGGCGCCACGGAACTCGCCTTCGAGTTCTTGAATGATCTTGCCATTGCCGCGCACCGGGCCGTCCAGGCGCTGCAAATTGCAGTTGATGACGAAGACCAGGTTGTCGAGCTTCTCACGCGCGGCCAAGCCGATGGCGCCCATCGATTCGACTTCGTCCATCTCGCCGTCGCCGCAAAACACCCAGACCTTGCGGTTCTCTGTGTTGGCAATGCCGCGGGCGTGCAGGTATTTCAAAAAGCGCGCTTGGTAAATCGCCATCAGTGGGCCCAGGCCCATGGACACCGTGGGGAACTGCCAGAACTCGGGCATCAGCTTGGGGTGCGGGTAGCTGGACAAACCCTTGCCATCGACTTCCTGGCGGAAGTTCAGCAACTGCTCTTCCGTCAGGCGGCCTTCCAGGTAAGCGCGGGCGTAAACACCGGGCGACACATGGCCCTGGATGTAGAGGCAGTCGCCGCCGTGGTTTTCACTCTCGGCGTGCCAGAAGTGGTTGAAGCCCGCGCCAAACAAGCTGGCCAGCGAGGCAAAGGAGCCAATGTGGCCGCCCAGGTCGCCGCCATCAGCCGGGTGCAATCGGTTGGCCTTGACGACCATGGCCATGGCGTTCCAGCGCATGTAGGCGCGCAGGCGCTCTTCGATTTCCAGGTTGCCGGGGGAACGCTCTTCCTGGTCGGGCTCAATGGTATTGACGTAACCCGTGTTGGCCGAAAACGGCATGTCGATGCTTTGCTGGCGCGCATGCTCGAGCAGTTGTTCGAGCAAAAAGTGGGCGCGCTCAGGGCCTTCGCTTTCGATGACAGCGGACAGCGCGTCCATCCATTCGCGGGTTTCCTGGCGATCCAAATCGGACGCAGGACCAGTGGAGGCGGCGCGAATGTCTTCTGCGCCGGCTTGAGGATTGGCAGCCATGGGTTTGTCTCCTACTTATAAAACTGTTCTTGATGGGTCTTGGCAAGCGCCTCCCGCAAGGCAAGCCGACCAAAAGACCAACGCTCGTCCAAACCGGTTGTAAACGCAATTCGGACTGTCCTTGTCAGTTTCCCACAATTTTAAAATTATTTCAAATAGTGCCCACGCATTTCATAATGAGAAATTAAAATGAACTGTACCCAAGCGTCGACAGCTTGACCCTTCTTGCTATGCATCACCGGCGGGACAAAAGAAGACCGGAAAAGCTACTCCCTTAAACTGCCCTCCTCATGCCAAGTTCGCCCCCCCGAGAAATCAAGGCCATCACCCCCCGCACACGAAGCCCGGCGAGTGCGCTGGCATGGTGGCGACAGTGGTGGCGCAAACAATCCCCCACCCGGCAAGACCGCTTCATCACCTTGGGCCCCTTATTGGCGGTGGCACTTTTCCTGGCGGCCGTTGTGGCCGCCTTTGCCTACCTTCGGATTGAAGAGATCGATCGAGAGCAGCAGGCGGTTCGGAGAGATGTGGAATATGCCCAGCAGCGCTTGCGGCTGCGACTGCTCGAACGCCAGGAGCAGCTGATGCGGCTGGGACGCGACGTTTCCAACAAGGAGGTTGATGCCGGCGGCTTTTTGCAGCAAGCCGAGTCGCTCGTGAACCAGTACCCGGAGCTGCTGGCCGTCACCTGGGTGGATGCCAGACGGCGCATTCGGGTGGCTTATGCATCGCCCAGCGCCCATCCGGCGCAGTACCGCAGCCCCAACGAACAATTACGCAGTGGCGAGACGGACGCTACGTACGGCTTGGCGCGCGACCTCCGTCAGCCTGTGTATTCGCGGCCATTGACATCAGCCAATGACGGCGGGACCACCTCCCCCACGCTGCAAATCCAAGTCCCCTTGGAGGAGCAAGGCAAGTTCGGCGGTGTCATTCTTGGCGAATATTCACTTGACGGCATGCTGCGCTTTGGCGTGCCGACCGAGATCAACGCGCGGTACGCCGTGGCCTTGATGGATGACAAGGGCAGCGTGCTGGCGGGCGCCTTGCCCAGCCCGCGAACGTCGGCGGCTCGCTTATTGCCGTGGACGGACGAAGCGCCTGAGTACGAAATACCGGTCAGTCCTGTCGGCAATGGGCTGCTGATCCGCGCCCAGGCCTACCGCGCCTCGCTGGGCGTGGTGGGAAGCGGGTTTTTCTGGCTAGTTACCGCCTTGAGTGCGCTCACCGTGTGGATGCTGCTGGGCACTTGGCGGCACACGCGCCGGCGCGTGCAGGCGCAAGAGGCTTTGATTTCTGAAACCAACTTTCGCCGTGCCATGGAAAACTCTATGCTCACCGGCATGCGTGCGCTGGATTTGCAGGGGCGCATTACCTACGTCAATCCTGCTTTTTGCCAAATGACGGGCTGGACCGAAAACGAACTGGTCGGTCGAATCGCCCCCTTTCCCTACTGGCCCGAACAGGACCGTGAATGGCTGGCAGCACGGCTGGATGACGAATTACAAGGGCGCTCTACGCCTGGCGGATTTGAAGTGCGGGTCAAGCGCAAGAGCGGCACCATTTTCGACGCGCGCATGTACGTCTCACCTCTGATCGACCCACGCGGACAGCAGGCGGGCTGGATGACCTCAATGACGGACATCACTGAGCCCAAGCGCATTCGCGAGGAATTGTCCAACTCCTACGAGCGCTTCACGACCGTCCTCGAAGGTCTGGACGCCGCAGTCTCAGTGGCCCCACTGGGCAGCGAAGAGCTGCTGTTTGCGAACAAGTTGTACCGCGCCTGGTTTGGTTCCGTGGTTTCGGGCCACATGAACCTCATTGCTCAAGCCGGCGTACCAGCAGTTGCCCCAACGGAAGACGCAACCGATGCCGTCGATGGCCTGGCAGGTTTACCCACAGACACCTTGACCACTGCAAGGACAGAAAACGCCGAAATCTTCTTGCCCGAGCTCGGTAAATGGCTGGAAGTGCGTTCGCGCTACCTGACTTGGGTGGACGGACGCCTGGCGCAGATGGTGATTGCTACCGACATCACACCGCGACGCAATGCGGAAGAGCAAGCGGCACTTCAGGCCGAGCGCGCCCAGGCGGCCAGCCGATTGATCACCATGGGCGAGATGGCGTCCAGCGTGGCACATGAATTGAACCAGCCGCTGACTGCCATCAACAACTACTGCAATGGCATGGTGTCACGTCTGCAGCGCAACTCCATCAGTACCGAAGACTTGTTGGGCGCACTGGAGAAAACGGCGCGTCAGGCCCACCGCGCCGGACAAATCATTCACCGTATCCGCTCGTTCGTGAAACGAAGCGAGCCGAACCGCACGTCCTCGGATGTGCCGACGATGGTGAGCAACGCGCTGGAGTTGGCCGAGATCGAGTTGCGCCGCCACCATGTGCGCCTGAGTCACTACATCGCCGCCCGCCTGCCAGCCATCATGGTCGATCCGATCTTGATCGAGCAAGTACTGATTAACTTGATGAAAAACGCCGCCGAATCCATCGAGCAGGCCAAACGCACCAACGCGCGACGCACGGTCGAGCTGCGCGTGGTGCCCAAGCAAATAGAAGACCAGAGCGTGGTGGAGTTCTCCGTCCTCGACTCCGGTAAGGGCTTGTCAGCAGAAGTCAGCGCCAGGCTGTATGAGGCGTTCTACTCGACCAAGGCTGAAGGCATGGGCATCGGCTTGAAGCTGTGCCGCAGCATCGTCGAATCCCACCAGGGGAGGATGCATGCAGAGAACCTCTACAATGGAGAAGAGGTTGTAGGCTGCCGGTTTACCTTCTGGATCCCGGTGAAACCTCTGCTTGCAGCAGCGCCTTCACCCATCGAGTTGGCGGCTGGCAAAGACGGAAAAAGCGGACTTTGATTCACGAAGGGTTTGCATGAGCTTGATTCCCAAAAAGGGCACGGTCTACGTCGTTGATGACGACGAAGGCGTTCGCGATTCTTTGCAATGGCTGCTGGAAGGCAAGGACTACCGCGTGCGTTGCTACGACTCGGCAGAGACATTCTTAAGTCGCTACGACCCCCGGGAAGTTGCCTGCCTGATCGTCGACATCCGCATGGGCGGCATGACGGGCCTGGAATTGCAAGACCGCCTGGTGGAGCGCAAGTCGCCACTGCCAATCGTCTTCATCACCGGGCACGGCGACGTGCCCATGGCTGTGAACACCATGAAAAAAGGCGCGATGGATTTCATCCAGAAGCCCTTCCAGGAAGAAGCCTTGCTCAGCCTTGTCGAGCGCATGCTGGACCAAGCCAAAGGCACTTTCAGCGAACATCAAAACTCGGCCAGCCGCGACGCGCTGTTGGCCAAACTCACTTCGCGCGAAGCTCAGGTGCTCGAACGCATTGTGGCGGGCAGGCTTAACAAACAGATCGCCGACGACCTGGGGATCAGTATCAAAACAGTCGAGGCGCACCGCGCCAACATCATGGAAAAACTCAACGCCAACACTGTGGCAGACCTCCTGAAGATCGCCTTGGGCTCAGCAGGTACCAAAACCTGAATCAGGCGCGCCGAGCGCCTTTCCAACGCCCGTGCTTGTTGCGGGCGTTTTCACTTTTGAAGACTGAAAAACTCATGACTGCCCAACTGATTGACGGCAATGCCCTTTCTGCCCAGCTTCGCGCCGACGTAGCCAAACGGGCCGCTGCGCTGCAGGCCCGCGGCATCAAGCCAGGTCTGGCCGTGGTGCTGGTCGGCGACAACCCGGCCAGTCAGGTCTACGTGCGCAACAAGGTCAAGGCCTGCCAGGACAACGGTCTGCACTCAGTGCTGGAGCAATACCCCGCCACGCTCAGCGAAGCGGACTTGCTGGCCCGGGTGGACGCGCTGAACAATGACCCAGCCATTCACGGCATCCTGGTGCAGTTGCCCCTGCCCGCGCACATTGACGCGCAAAAGGTCATTGAAGCGATATCCCCCGCCAAAGATGTGGACGGTTTTCATGTGGCCAGCGCGGGTGCGCTGATGGTCGGTCAACCCGGCTTTTGGCCTTGCACGCCTTACGGCTGCATGAAGATGCTGGAATCGATTGGCTACGACCTGCGCGGCAAGCACGCCGTGGTGATTGGACGCAGCAACATCGTGGGCAAGCCTATGGCGCTCATGTTGCTGCAAAAAAACGCGACAGTGACCATCTGTCACAGCGCTACTGCCAACCTCAAGGCCATGACGCTGCAGGCCGATGTGATTGTGGCCGCCGTAGGCAAGCAAAACGTATTGACCGCCGACATGGTCAAGCCGGGCGCGGTGGTGATCGACGTGGGCATGAACCGCAATGCTGAAGGCAAGCTGTGCGGCGATGTGGACTTTGCCGGCGTCAAGGAAGTGGCAGGCTACATCACACCAGTGCCGGGCGGCGTGGGCCCCATGACCATCACGATGCTGCTGGTCAACACGCTGGAAGCAGTCGAGCGGCTTTAATTTACCGGGCAGCTGCGAAAGTCATCCGCCAGAGCACCGAGGTGGTGCTCAGCCACTGGCCCAGGTACATCGCACTGCCCAGGCCATGCCACAGCTTGAGGTCTCCTCCCGTGGCACGCGCCGTCACGATGCGCGGCGCAACGCCAAACTCCACCAACGCAGCCAAAAGCAAGCCAGCCACCAACCAGGGGGTGACACCTTGAGCCAAGGTGTTCGGCGCAGACTCGTCTTTTTTGTTAAGCAAAAGCAGCAGCACGAGGCCGCAAATGATAGAAAGCCACGTTTGCGCCGCGAATAATTTGGCAGCCATGGCGCCTGCCGCCTGCGGTGAGCCGAGGTGTTGAAACAGCAGGGGCACCACAAGCAAGCCCAAGGCCGTCAGGCTCCCCCACCAAAGGGCAGCCAACATCACTCCAAAGCGCAGCCTTCCTTGCATTAGCCTTGCCACTCAGACGTACTCGACCGCCATGATCTCGTAGCGCTTGATGCCGCCCGGTGCCACCACCTCTGCGGTATCGCCCTCTTCCTTGCCGATCAACGCACGTGCAATGGGCGAGGAGATGTTGACCAAACCCAGCTTAAGGTCGGCCTCATCTTCACCCACGATCTGGTAGGTGACCTTGTCACCCGTGTCTTCGTCTTCCAGCGCCACGGTCGAGCCAAAAACAATCTTGCCGCCAGCATCCACTGCCGTTGGATCAATGATCTGGGCAGCTGACAGCTTGCCTTCGATCTCTTGAATCCGTCCTTCGACAAAGCCTTGGCGGTCTTTGGCAGCGTCATATTCAGCGTTTTCGCTCAAGTCGCCTTGTGCGCGCGCTTCGGCAATCGCATTGATGACCCAAGGCCGGTCAACCGTTTTGAGCTGATGCAATTCGGCCTTGAGCTTTTCAGCGCCGCGCTTGGTGATAGGTAAGGTGGTCATGTTCTTTTGCTCCGACAAAAACGAAACCGCCGCCAGTCAACTGGCGGCGGGTGGGCATGGGAAGGCAGTTTAATGCAAGGGGCGACCATGGGTCACGACCTTGCCCCGCCGACCTTTAGACCAACTGCGCGTGCATCTCCTGCACCGAAATAACGCCGAGGTTGTCGATGTGCGCCATACCTTGAACAGCAGCCTCGGCACCAGCGATGGTGGTGAACGTCGTGATCCGTGCCAGCAAGGCAGAGGTACGAATCTGACGTGAATCGGCAATGGCGTTGCGTCGCTCTTCCACGGTATTGATCACCAGAACCACTTCGTTGTTTTTGATCATGTCCACGACGTGCGGCCGGCCTTCGGTGACCTTGTTGACCACGCCGCACGGTATGCCGGCGGCATTGATGGCCGCAGCCGTTCCCTTGGTGGCCACCAAATCGAACTTCAGCGCGGCCAAATCGCGCGCCACCTGAACGGCGCGGGCCTTGTCGTTGTTCTTGACGGTCAGGAACACGCGGCCAGACGTAGGCAGCTTGGTACCCGCGCCGAGTTGAGACTTCACGAACGCTTCGCCAAAGGTCTTGCCCACGCCCATGACTTCGCCGGTGGACTTCATCTCGGGGCCGAGGATGGTGTCCACGCCGGGGAACTTGACGAAGGGGAACACGGCTTCTTTAACGCTGAAGTACGGTGGCGTCACTTCCTTGGTGATGCCTTGCGACGCCAGGGTCTGCCCGGCCATGCAACGCGCTGCCACCTTGGCCAGCTGGATGCCGGTGGCCTTGCTGACAAAGGGCACGGTGCGGGACGCGCGTGGGTTCACTTCCAGCACGTAAATCACGTCTTGGCCGGCTATGTTCTGAATGGCGAACTGCACGTTCATCAAACCGATCACGTTCAGGGCAGCGGCCATGGCGGCTGTCTGGCGCTTGATCTCGGTGACCGTGGCGGCACTCAGCGAATACGGCGGCAGCGAGCAAGCCGAGTCGCCGCTGTGCACGCCGGCTTGTTCGATGTGCTCCATCACGCCGCCAATGAAGGTGGCGCCCGACGCATCACGGATGCAGTCCACGTCGCACTCGATCGCGTCGTTCAAAAACCGGTCCAGCAACACCGGCGAGTCATGGCTGACCTTGACGGCTTCGCGCATGTAGCGCTCGAGGTCGCGCTGCTCATGCACGATTTCCATGGCGCGGCCGCCCAGCACGTAGCTGGGGCGAACGACCAGCGGGTAGCCCAGGGCGGCGGCTTTTTCCAGCGCTTCGGGCTCGGTACGGGCCGTGGCGTTGGGAGGCTGGCGCAATTTCAGTTCATGCAGCAGCTTTTGGAAACGCTCGCGGTCTTCGGCCGCGTCGATCATGTCGGGCGAGGTGCCGATGATGGGCACGCCGTTCTTCTCCAAATCCAGCGCCAGCTTCAAGGGCGTCTGGCCGCCGTACTGCACGATCACGCCAAACGGTTTTTCCTTGTCGACGATTTCCAGCACGTCTTCCAGCGTCAACGGCTCGAAGTACAGGCGGTCCGAGGTGTCGTAGTCGGTGGACACGGTCTCGGGGTTGCAGTTGACCATGATGGTCTCGTAACCGTCTTCGCGCATGGCCAGCGCCGCGTGCACGCAGCAGTAGTCAAACTCAATGCCCTGGCCAATGCGGTTGGGACCGCCGCCGAGCACCATGATTTTTTTCTTGTCCGTCGGTGCGGCTTCGCATTCGCTGCTGGTATTGAACTCGCTGTGGGCCTCGTAAGTCGAATACAGGTACGCGGTATTGGTTTCAAACTCGGCCGCGCAGGTGTCCACCCGCTTGTAGACGGGGCGCACGCCCAGGGCTTTGCGCTTGTCGCGAATGGCGGTGTCGGTGGTCTTGAGCTGGCGCGCCAGGCGTCGGTCAGAAAAGCCTTTTTGCTTGAGCGCGCGCAGCGTGGGCGCGCCGATCTGGTCCAGCGACATGGTTTCCAGTTCGAGCTCGACCTTGACGATCTGCTCGATCTGCACCAAAAACCACGGGTCGATCTTGGTCAGCGCAAAGACCTCGTCCACGCTCATGCCCATGGCAAAAGCATCGCCGACGTACCAGATGCGGTCAGGGCCGGGCGCGCCCAGCTCTTTTTCCAGCACTTCGCGGTCTTGGGTCTTTTCGTTCATGCCGTCCACGCCCACTTCCAGGCCGCGCAGGGCTTTCTGGAAGGACTCCTGGAAGGTGCGGCCCATGGCCATGACTTCGCCGACCGACTTCATCTGCGTGGTCAAACGCGAGTCGGCCATCGGGAATTTCTCAAACGCAAAACGTGGGATCTTGGTGACCACGTAGTCGATGCTGGGCTCAAAGCTCGCAGGCGTGGCGCCGCCGGTGATCTCGTTGCGCAGCTCGTCCAGCGTGTAGCCCACGGCCAGCTTGGCCGCGACCTTGGCAATCGGGAAACCCGTGGCTTTGGAAGCCAGCGCAGACGAACGCGAGACGCGCGGGTTCATCTCAATGACGACCATGCGGCCGTCTTTAGGGTTGATGGAGAACTGAACGTTCGAGCCGCCGGTGTCCACGCCGATTTCGCGCAGAACAGCCAGCGAGGCGTTGCGCAGAATCTGGTATTCCTTATCGGTCAGCGTTTGCGCTGGGGCCACGGTGATGGAGTCGCCAGTGTGCACGCCCATCGGGTCCAGGTTTTCAATCGAGCAGACGATGATGCAGTTGTCGGCCTTGTCGCGCACGACTTCCATCTCGTACTCTTTCCAGCCGAGCAGGGACTCTTCAATCAGCAGCTCGTTGGTGGGCGAGGCTTCCAGGCCGCGCTTGCAGATGACTTCAAACTCTTCGGCGTTGTAGGCAATGCCGCCGCCCGTGCCGCCCAGCGTGAAGCTGGGGCGAATGACCGTGGGGAAACCCAGCGTCTTTTGCACGGCCCAGGCTTCTTCCATGCTGTGCGCAATACCGGAACGGGCCGAGCCCAGGCCGATCTTGGTCATGGCGTCTTTGAACTTCAGGCGGTCTTCGGCCTTGTCAATCGCCTCAGGCGTGGCGCCAATCAACTCGACCTTGTACTTGTCCAGCACGCCGTGGTGCCACAGGTCCAGCGCGCAGTTCAGCGCGGTCTGTCCGCCCATCGTCGGCAAGATCGCATCGGGCCGTTCTTTGGCGATGATTTTTTCGACCGTCTGCCAGGTGATCGGCTCGATGTAAGTCACGTCAGCCGTGGCCGGGTCGGTCATGATCGTGGCGGGGTTGCTGTTGATCAGGATGACTTTGTAGCCCTCCTCACGCAGCGCCTTGCAGGCCTGCACGCCGGAGTAGTCGAACTCGCAGGCCTGGCCAATGATGATGGGGCCGGCGCCGATGATGAGGACCGATTTGATGTCTGTGCGCTTGGGCATTATTTTTTCTCCTGGGCCGTGGCCATCAATGCCGTGAAGCGGTCAAACAGGTAAGCAATGTCGTGCGGGCCGGGCGAAGCTTCAGGGTGACCCTGGAAGCAAAACGCTGGCTTGTCGGTGCGGGCCAGGCCCTGCAGCGTGCCGTCGAACAGGCTGATGTGCGTGGGGCGCAGATTGGCCGGCAGCGACTTCTCATCGACTGCAAAACCGTGGTTCTGGCTGGTGATGCTCACGCGCTGGTTGTCCAGGTCTTTGACCGGGTGGTTGGCGCCGTGGTGGCCGAACTTCATCTTGAAGGTCTTGGCACCACTGGCCAGGGCCATGATCTGGTGGCCCAGGCAAATGCCGAAGGTCGGGATGCCGGTTTCGATCAGTTCGCGGGCCGCGTCAATGGCGTAGTCGCAAGGCTGTGGGTCGCCCGGGCCGTTGGCCAAGAAGATGCCGTCGGGTTTGAGCTTGAGCACCTCGGCCGCTGGCGTCTGCGCCGGCACCACGGTGATGCGCGCGCCTCGCTCGGCAATCATGCGCAAGATGTTTTTCTTCACGCCAAAGTCGTAGGCCACCACATGAAAACGTGGCGCAGCCTGCACGCCGTAGCCGGGCGTGCCGTCTTCGCGGGCGAGTTTCCATTCGGTCTCTGTCCAGCTGTAGTTTTCCTTGACCGAGACCACGCGGGCCAGGTCCAGCCCGTTCATGCTGGGCGCGCCCTTGGCGGCAGCCACGGCTTTGTCGATGGCGGCTTGGCTGACGGCCTCACCCGCAGCCAGCGCCAGAATGCAGCCGTTTTGTGCGCCTTTGGTACGCAAATGGCGGGTCAGCTGTCGCGTGTCGATGTTGGCAATGGCCACCGTTTTTTCGCGCACCAGGTACTCGGATAGCGAGACGGTCTGGCGGAAGTTGGAGGCAATCAGAGGCAGGTCTTTGATGATCAGACCGGCGGCATGGACTTTAGCGGCTTCGATGTCCTCAGCGTTGACGCCGTAATTGCCGATGTGCGGGTACGTCAGGGTGACGATCTGCTGGCAGTAACTGGGGTCGGTGAGGATTTCCTGGTAGCCGGACATGGCGGTGTTGAACACCACCTCGCCGACCGTGGCGCCGGGGGCGCCAATGGAATTGCCGATAAAGACTGTGCCGTCTGCGAGCGCCAGGATGGCGGAAGGGTGGTTTCCCTGTAGAGACAAAAGCACTGGGTACTCCGGGTTGGTTACGGTTCGCCCAAGCGTGCACGAGAAGGCCTTGGTGTCTTGCGACAGGCGTTTTCAGGTGGCTTTTGAGAAGGGGGGTGGCTTTTTCTGCGCTCGGGCGAAGCTGTTTTTGAAAAGCCTCTGATTATAGCCGAGCGAAGGCCCGGTTAAGCCTTGTTACACCGGCGAAACCGCGCTGGCGTGAAGGCAAATGGCCGCCGCCGCCGCCACGTTCAATGACTCTTCGCCGCCGGGCTGGCCTATGCGCACGGCCAGGGCGGCTTTGTCCATCAAACCCTGGCTGACGCCCTGCCCTTCATGGCCCATCACCCAGGCGCAAGGCCGGGGCAAGCGCTGCTGGTGCAAATACGCCCCAGCGTGCGAGCTGGTCACGACCAGGGGCACTTGCAACGCTTCCAGGTCCGCCAACTCCAGCCCTTCCATCAAATGCAGGCCGAAATGCGCGCCCATGCCGGCCCGCAGCACCTTGGGCGACCACAGCGCCGCCGTGCCTTTCAAAGCCAGCACCTGCTCAAAGCCCAAGGCCGCAGCGCTGCGCAAGATGGAACCCACGTTGCCAGCATCTTGCACCCGGTCCAGCACCACCGTCGGCGCCTGTGGCCGCAGCGCGGCCGGCGCGGGCAGCGTCATCAAAAAGCCCAGGGGCGCGGGCGATTCCAGCCCGCTGAAGTCGGGCCACAGCGCGTCGGCCACCACCACCGTGCGCTTGGCCGCGCGCACCCAATCGGCTGGCGCTTGGGGCCAAAACGATTCTGAAAAAACAGCGGTTTCGGGCGCCAAGCCCCGGGTCAGCAAGGCCCGGCACAAATGGTCGCCCTCCAGCCAGACCAGGCCTTCTTTGCGGTAAGCAGTGCTGTCTTGGGCCAGCTTGCGCAGCGTCTTGATGAAGGGGTTGGCGCGCGAGGCGATCAAGGTCACATCGCTCACAGCAGAACCTCGGCCACGGGAGAAAAAGAACGGCGGTGCTGCGGGCAGGCACCGTGCAGGCGCAGCGCGGCCAAGTGCTCGGGCGTGCCGTAACCCTTGTGCGCAGCAAAACCGTACTGCGGGTATTCCAGGTGAAAGGCTTCACACCAGCGGTCACGCCAGACCTTGGCGAGGATGGAGGCGGCGGAAATAGACGCGATCAGGGCGTCGCCCCCCACCACGGCCTCAGCCACGATGGCGATATTGGGCAGGCGGTTGCCGTCCACCATCACCTTGACGGGCTTGAGCCGCAAGCCCTCGACGGCACGCTTCATGGCCAGCATGGAGGCTTGCAAGATATTGAGCTCGTCAATCTCCTCGACGGTGGCATGCGCAATCGAACAGCACAGCGCTTTGGCACGAATTTCGTCGTAGAGTTTTTCGCGGCGCAAGGCGGTCAGCACCTTGGAATCAGCCAGGCCCTTGATCGGGTGCAAATCATCCAGGATCACGGCGGCGGCCACCACCGGGCCCATCAGCGGGCCACGGCCGGCCTCGTCCACGCCGGCCACCAGGCCAGGCGTGTCCCACACCAAAGGGGCTTGCTCAGCTTTCAAGAACTTTTTGGATCGCATCGCTGGCCAATTGGGCGGTGTCTTGCTGCAGGGATTGGTGCAGCTGGGTGAATCGGTCTTGCAGTGTCCGGATTTTTTCGGGGTGATGGTCAATGGCTTCCAACCAGTCCAGCACCGCAGCCGACAAGGCTGGCGGTGTGGCGGCACCCTGCAGCAGCTCGGGCACCACAAACTCGCGGCACAAGATGTTGGGCAGGCCGACCCAAGGCTGCAACTTTTTGCGCCCTTTGAGCCACCACGACAGCGGGTGCATGGCGTAGGCGATCACCATGGGGCGCTTGAACAAAGCCGCTTCCAGTGTGGCAGTGCCGCTGGCGATCAAGGTCAAGTCGCAAGCGGCCAAGGCCGTGTGAGACTGGCCGTTGATGATGAGCAAACTGTCCAGCACGCCAGCAGCGCCGGCCAGCCGCTCAATTTCTGGCCGAAGCGCGGGAATGGCTGGCAACACAATGCGCAACTGCGGCTGGGTCGCCAGGATCAAACGAACAGCAGCAAAAAAACGGGGCGCGATGAAGTGGATTTCTGAAGCCCGGCTACCGGGCAACAGCGCCAGCACCCGGGCGTCGTTCGCCAAGCCCAGCGCCGTTCTGGCAGCGACCCGGTCAGGCACCAGGGGAATCATGGGGGCCAAAGGATGGCCGACAAAAGTGGCCGCCACACCGTGCTCAGCCAGCAGCGCCGGCTCGAACGGAAACAGGCACAGCACATGGTCCACGCTGCGTTTGATTTTCTCAATGCGGTGCGGCCGCGACGCCCAGAACGAGGGGCAGACGAAATGCACGGTTTTCACACCCGCGCTGCGCAGCGCCGCTTCCAGATCGAGGTTGAAATCCGGCGCATCCACGCCAACGAAAACGTCGGGGCGCTGGGCCAGCAAGCGGGTCTGCAATTGCCGGCGAATGCCCACAATTTCCCGGTAGTGGCGCAGCACATCGACCAGCCCGAGCACCGCCAGCTTGGCGCTGGGCCACCAGGCCTCAAAACCGCGGGCCTGCATGCGTGGCCCGCCAATGCCGAAGGCCTTTAGCCCAGGCCAGCGGGTTTTCAAACCGTCCAGCAGCAATCCGGCGATCAGGTCACCGGAGGTTTCGCCAGCGACCATGGCCAGCCGCGGCGACAGCGTCGCCGCCCCGCCGTGCTGCAACGCAGTGCTGGGCTGGGCCGACATGCTCAGTCAGCGAACGATGCCGCGCTGCGGCGAGGTGGCAGCCAGGAAATCCAGCATCATGGCCGCATCGGCGACGGCTTCGGGATGGCTTTGCGTCAAGGCGCGAATGCGTAACTGCGACTCGTCCAGCGTCAGGTGTTCCCGGTACAAATGCTTGTGCATGGCCTTGATGGCCGCCAGGCGCTCGGGCGAAAAACCACGGCGGCGCAGGCCTTCAAAATTCATGGAGCGCGCCGCTGCCGGCTGGCCCTGGCACATCACGAAAGGCGGCAAATCAGCGAACAGCAGCGAGCACATGGCCGTCATGCTGTGCGCCCCCAGGCGCACGAACTGGTGAACCACGGTAAAACCGCCCAGGATCACCCAATCGTCCACCTGCACATGGCCGGCGAGTTGAGAGTTGTTGGCAAAAATCGTGTGGTTGCCCACCGTCACGTCATGGGCCAGGTGCACATAGGCCATGACCCAGTTGTCATTGCCCAAGCGGGTCACGCCCAAGTCACCGGGCGAGCCGATGTTGAAGGTGCAAAACTCGCGGACCGTGTTGCGGTCACCAATCACCAGCTCGCAAGGCTCGCCCGCGTACTTCTTATCTTGCGGAATGGCGCCCAGCGAGTTGAACTGAAAAATACGGTTATCACGACCAATCGTAGTGTGACCTTCAATGACGCAGTGCGCGCCAATGGTGGTGCCCGCGCCGACTTTGACGTTCGGTCCGATCACGGTGTAGGGACCCACCGCGACCGAGCTGTCGAGCTCGGCCTTGGCGTCGACCAGGGCGGTGGGGTGAATGCCCGTCACGTTAAGCCACCTCAGGGCAGGGTTCGCATGGTGCACATCAGCTCGGCTTCGCAGGCGATTTGCCCATCCACCCGTGCCGTACCCTTGAACTTGAAGATGCCCGACTTCATGCGGTCAAGCGTCACGTCCATGATGAGCTGGTCACCTGGCTCGACGGGGCGCTTGAAGCGCGCGCCATCAATGCCGGCAAAGTAATACACAGTCTTGTCGTCGGGCGTGGTGCCCAGGGTGTCAAAGGCCAGCAAGGCAGCGGCTTGAGCCAGGGCTTCGAGCATCAACACGCCCGGCATGACAGGGCGGTGAGGGAAATGACCGCCGAAAAACGGCTCGTTGATGGTCACGTTTTTCAGCGCCTTGATGCGCACGCCCTTTTCAAGTTCGAGCACGCGATCGACCAGCAAAATCGGGTAACGGTGCGGCAGCTGCTTGAGAATTTGGTGGATATCCATCATGATTTTTCTTTGCTCTGGAAAGGCGTGCCAGCTTGGGTTACTGGCTGTGATTGCAGCTGTTTTTCAAGGTGTCGCAACCGGTCGCGCAGAGCATGGAGTTGCTTGAGCGAGGCTGCATTTTTTTCCCAGGCAGCATTGTCGTCGATGGGAAAGATGCCACTGTAATGCCCTGCCTTGAGGAGCGAGCGGGTGACCACCGAAGCGGCAGACACATGCACGTGATCGGCCAGCGACAAATGGCCCAGGATGACCGCGCCGCCACCGACCGTGCAATGCGCGCCTATGCGCGCACTGCCAGCCACACCCGCACAGCCCGCCAGCGCCGTATGAGCGCCAATGTGAACGTTGTGACCGATCTGCACGAGATTGTCGAGCTTGACGCCGTCTTCGATCACTGTGTCTTCAAGGGCTCCACGATCGATGCAGGTGTTCGCACCGATTTCCACATCGTTGCCGATACGCACCGCGCCCAGCTGCTCGATCTTTTCCCAGCGCCCTGCGTTCGGTGCGAAGCCAAAACCATCTGCGCCAATCACGGCACCAGGATGCACCAGGCACCGCTGCCCCAGGCTGCAGTCTTCGCCCAAAGTGACTCGCTCGGCCAAGCGACTGCCCACGCCGACGCTGGCGCCTTGAGCGACGATGGCATGCGCGCCTAGCCGCACCCCCTCGTCAAGTCGAGCTCTGGGGCCTACAAAGGCGAAGGGGCCAATGGAAACGTTCCCCGCAACAAGCGCAGAAGGATCAACAAAGGCGGACGGATGAATCAGCGTAGATGGCTGCGCATACGAGGAAGGCTGGTGAAGCTGCTTCCAGCGCTGCGTCAATTTAGCGAAGTACAGATAAGGATCTGTCACAACAATGCAGGCGCCGCGAGCTAAGCCCGCTGCGCGCAAGGCGGGTGAGACGATGACGCAGCCAGCACAAGAAACGGCCAGCTTGTTCAGGTACTTTAGGTGACTGACGAATGCCAGGTCAGCGGGACCAGCAGTATCGATGGGCGCTAAACGCTGAATGAGAAGTTCCGGGTCTCCAAGCAACTCAGGTTGCAACTCAGGCGCAAGCTTGTCGAGGAGAGTCCCCAAGCGCACGCTCATGCCGAGCCGGCAGGTTTACCTGCCGTTGCCAGCATTCAGCGACTTGATCACCTTTTCGGTGATGTCATGTTTGGGATTAGCGTAAACCGCTTCCTGAATGATCAGGTCGTATTTTTCTGTTTCCGCGAGGTTCTTGACAACCCGGTTAGCGCGCTCAATGACGAGTTGCAACTCTTCGTTCTTGCGGGTGTTGAGGTCTTCCTGGAATTCGCGGCGCTTACGCTGAAACTCGCGATCTTGATCGACAAGTTGGCGCTGACGCGTATTGCGTTGTGCCTCGGAGAGAGTGGG
Organism: Polaromonas sp.; assembly: GCA_040400945.1. Classification (GTDB taxonomy): domain Bacteria; phylum Pseudomonadota; class Gammaproteobacteria; order Burkholderiales; family Burkholderiaceae_C; genus Polaromonas. The sequence continues at coordinate 52,161 of JBBAPG010000007.1, forward strand.
AGCATCACGCTCAAGCTTTTCAGACTGCTGCTTGATCTGGCTTCCCAGGTCTGCAATTTCTTTTTCGCGCTTGCTGAATTCCTGCTCTAGCTTGACCTGAGCAGCTTTGGCCGAATTGGCTTCGCGGAAAATGCGGTCGAGGTTGACGATGCCAACCTTGAACTCCTGCGCCAACGCAACGCTGGTCGCAACAGACAGGCTCAAACCGACGAGAAAGTGGCGAACAAATGGATTCATCAAAAGGCGGTACCGATCTGAAATTGGACTCGTTGTATTCTATCGCCGGATTCTTTGCGCAAGGGATATGCGATACCCAGACGCAATGGGCCAACCGGAGAGATCCAGCTGATGCCAACGCCAGCCGATGCACGCATCTCCGCAAGACTGTAAGGATCGTTTTCGCCAAACACATTGCCGGCATCCACAAAGCCGAACATCCGCAAGGTGCGGTCATTGCCAGCGCCCGGGAACGGTGTAATGAGTTCGGCATTGAGCGTGATTTTCTTGGGGCCACCTGTCGCGGGATCGGTTGACGATGCCCGAGGACCCAAAGACCCTTGCTCAAAGCCGCGCACCGAACCCAGACCACCGGAGAAGTAGTTCTTGAAAATCGGGAATTGTTTCCCGGCCAAGCCCTTGCCCCAACCCAGCTCGCCATTGAGACCCACCGTGAACTGCTTGTTCAGCGGAATGTATTGCTGAATCTGGTAGCTTGCGCGCAAAAACTTGACCTCACCGGCCACACCCCAGTCGGCATTGACGCGTTGATAGACGCCAGTGGTGGGCACCAAGGCGCTGTCGCGACTGTCCCGCGACCAACCTAGCGTCAGCGGCAAGGACGTGCTGGTCAGACCGAATTCATTGACATAGGTCTGGTAATTGGTCGGCAAGGCCAAGACGCCTTCGGTGATTTTTAGTTTTTCTCCGCCGGCACCGAAATAGACAGTATCGCTTTCACTGAACGGAACACCGAAACGGATGGCCACACCATCTGTGCGCAGCGAATAGTCACCACCTTGCCCGGTCAAGGGCTTGGTGGTTCGGCTGTAGAGGTCAAAGGAGCGGGAAACACCGTCAGGGGTGAAATATGGATCGACCGTGCTGAGAACCATTTGCCGGTTGGATTTGCTGGTGTTCAACTCGAGACCGAGGTAATTACCAGAGCCAAACACGTTCTCCTGCCGAATACCCGCGAGGATTGAAAGCTTGTCGCCGCTGGAATAGCCGGCGCCCAGTTGCAAGTTGCCGGTGGGTTTTTCGGTCAGCGCGACGTTCAAGTCAACTTGGTCAGGGGCGCCAGGCACCTCCTGGGTGTCCACGTTGACATCGGTGAAAAAACCAAGACGGTCGACCCGGTCGCGTGAGCGGCGGATGTTGTCGCCGTCGTACCAGGACGATTCAAGTTGCCTGAACTCCCGTCGAACCACAGCGTCACGGGTGCGGGAGTTGCCCGCAATATTGATGCGCCTGACGTAAGCACGCCTAGAAGGCTCGGCCTGCAACACAAAATTGACCAGTTTCTTTTGCCGGTCGATCTCCGGGGTAGCTTCCACGCGTGCAAATGCAAATCCAAAAGTGCCGAAGTACTCATTGAAAGCCTTTGTCGTCTGCGCGACCGTGTCGGCGTTGTAGGGCTCGCCCGGCTTGATCGTTACCAGAGATTTGAATTCGTCCTCACGGCCCAGGTAGTTGCCTTCGAGCTGCACGCCTGACACCAAAAACTTGTCGCCCTCAAAAATGTTGAGGGTAATTGTGATTTCCTGCTTGTCGGGCGAGATGGCGACCTGTGTCGAATCCACACGAAAGTCCAGGTAGCCGCGCGACAAATAATATGAACGCAGGCTCTCAATGTCGGCGTTGAGCTTGACGCGCGAGTAGCGATCGGCCTTGGTGTACCAACTCAACCAACCGCCGGTGTCCAAATCAAACAGCTTTTTCAAGGTGGATTCGCTGAAGGCCTGGTTGCCGACAACACGAATGTCCTTGATGCGCGCGACCTCCCCTTCGGTCACGCTGAAAGTGAGGTTGACACGGTTGCGCTCAATGGGCGTCACGGTAGTCAGGACCTGTGCACCATACAAACTGCGGTTGACGTACTGACGTTTGAGTTCCTGCTCGGCCTTGTCTGCCAAAGACTTGTCAAAGGCTTGGCCTTCGTAAAGACCGGCATCACGCAAAGACTTCTTGAGAAACTCTTTGTCGAACTCCTTGGTGCCCACAAAATCAACTTGTGCCACCGTGGGCCGCTCTTCCACGATCACAACGAGCACGTCTGCGTTGACCTCCAGTCGGACGTCCTTGAACAGGCCCAGACCAAACAGAGCCCGGATGGCAGCCGAGCCCTTTTCATCGCTGTAGCGTTCGCCAACCCGCACCGGAATGGATGCGAAGATGGTGCCCGGCTCCACGCGCTGCAAGCCCTCAACGCGAATATCCCGTACTGTGAACGGATCAATGGCATAGGCCACCTGGGCCGCCAAGAAAGTGGCCACCAAGGCTGAAGCCGCGCGAAGTGTGAACCGACCGAGGGTTGAATGCATGTGAAATTGATTCAAAGAAGAGACCGCGCGCATACGCAGTCAGATACAGGGTAAGGCGAAGACATTTGCTGGAGCAGGTCGCTAGCCAAGCAGTCGCGTCACATCGTTGAATAAAGCGATGGACATCATCGTCATCAGCATCGCCATGCCGACACGTTGAAGGCGATCCATCCAGACTTGGGAAACCGCGCGTCCACTGGCCGCTTCCGAAAGATAATACATCAGGTGCCCGCCATCAAGCACAGGCAAAGGCAGCAGATTGAGCACCCCCAGACTGACGCTGATCACGGCCAAAAACAGAAGGTAAGACACCCAACCCAGGCTGGCTGACTTGCCCGCGTAGTCTGCAATCGTCAGTGGCCCACTGAGATTTTTCAACGAGGCATCGCCAGTCAACATTTGACCCATCATGCGCAGCGTCAGGCTGGACATGTCCCAGGTCTTTTCAATTCCGACAGCCAAGCCCTCGACAAAGCCGTAGCGCACCTCGGTCATCTCGGGCGCAGCGCCGACGAAGGCGCCGATCAGGCCGACCTTGCCTTGCGCCTCCGACTTGACGTCAGGCCTCACGGCCAGGCTCAGTTGCTGCCCATTGCGCTCAATGAGCCACATCGGCGCTGCCTGACCTTCGGCTGGCGGCAAAGTGCTGCGAATGGTCTGGCGCAACTGCTGGCCATCTGAGATGCGCTGCGCGCCAATTTGCAAGACCCGGTCACCCGCTCGCAAGCCCGCCCGTTCACCGGCGCCGCCAGCCACCAACTCGCCGATCTGCGGCCGAGTCCAAGGGCTCACGATACCAATGCGCTGGAACAAGCTGGCATCAACCGTCTGGGTGTTCAGGTCCGATAGCGGCAGCAGCACCTCGCGCCCCGGCTTCGACTCATCAGAGCCTGCACGGCTGACACTGAGCCGCAAGTCTAGCCCGCGCAAGCTCGCCTGCGTCAGGTACCAGCGCAATTCATCGAAGGAGCGCACAGCTTCAAGTTCATCGCCTTCAAAGCCTGCCCCGGTCACCCATTCACCGCTGACAAGCCCCACTTTTTCAGCAACAGATCCCGTCACCGGACTCGCCAGCACGGCCCGTGGCTGCTCCACCCCAACCCAGTTGACGACCGAGTAAAGCAGTGCTGCCAGCAGCAAGTTGGCCATCGGGCCGGCCGCTACCACCGCTGCACGGGCCGTCAATGGCTGCGTATTGAAGGCCAGGTGGCGCTCAGCAGGAGGCACAGGGCCTTCGCGCTCGTCGAGCATGCTGACGTAGCCGCCCAGAGGCAACAGGCAGATTCTGAACTCTGTCGGACTGCCTTCGCGCCGCCATGAGTGAAGCACGGGGCCAAAGCCAATGGAAAAGCGCAGCACTTTGACGCCGAAGGCCACCGCCATGCGGTAGTGCCCGTACTCGTGAATGGCCACAAGCAAACCTAACGCCAAGACAAAAGCCAGCAGAGTCAGCATAGGCGGGCCTTAGGGTCGCAAGTCAATATTTCAGCGGCTCAGGCTGAGGGCACACTGGCCGGCAAGCGTGCGACTTTGTGCGTCCAGGTCGAGCAGGCCGGCCAAGCTGTCCGCGCCTGTGACTTTCACGCGGTCCAGGGTTTCGCGGTTGACTTGGTAAATCTGATCAAAGCGAATCTGCCCGGCCAGAAAAGCCGCGACGGCCACTTCATTGGCAGCGTTGAGAACGGCCGTGCTGCCGGTCGGGGCCGACAACACTTCCCAGGCCAGCTGAAGGCCCGGAAAGCGCTGCGGACTGGGCGCATCAAAAGTCATGGTGGCCAGCGCGCGAAAGTCGAGCGGCTTGGCGCCTGAGGCGATGCGCTCCGGCCAGGCCAAGCCGTAAGCAATCGGCACGCGCATGTCGGGCGAACCCAGTTGGGCGACCACCGAGCTGTCCCGGTACTGCACCAGTGAATGGATGATGCTCTGCGGATGGATCATCACCTCGATCTGTTCTGGCGCCATGCCAAAGAGGAAATGCGCCTCGATGACTTCGAGCGCCTTGTTCATCATGGTCGCCGAGTCCACCGAAATTTTGCGACCCATCACCCAGTTGGGATGGGCGCAAGCCTCGTCCGGGGTCACCGAGTGCAAGGTCTGCGGATCGCGCTCGCGAAACGGGCCGCCCGAAGCGGTGAGGACGATTTTTTCAACCCGGCGCGCCCAGGTGGCCGGATCGTCTGGCAAGGATTGAAAAATGGCTGAGTGCTCGCTGTCGATGGGCAGCAGCTGAGCGCCGCCCGCGCGAACGGCCTGCATGAAGACCTCGCCACCCACCACCAGGGCTTCCTTGTTGGCCAGCAACAAACGCTTGCCAGCGCTTGCCGCCGCCAGACAAGGTGCCAGGCCTGCAGCGCCGACGATGGCGGCCATCACCGCATCAACCGACGCATGCGCGGAGATCATCTCCAGCGCTTGCGGCCCGGCCAGCACCTCAGTTGCCAGGCCATGGGCCTTGACCTGATCCGCGAGTTGCCTGGCATGAGGCGGACTGGCCATCACGGCATAGCGCGGATTGAAACGCTGGCAATGGGCCAGCATCAACTCGACCTGCGTGGCCGCACTCAAGGCAAAAATCTCGAAACGATCGGGATGACGCGCCACGACGTCCAAGGTGCTGGCACCAATGGAGCCAGTCGCGCCAAGCACGGTCAATCGCTGTTTGATCACATCCATTCCAAAGTCCTGTAACAGCTTAGAGACTGGCCAGCATGAGGGCCAGGGGCAGCGTCGGCAGCAGCGCATCGACGCGGTCCAGCACGCCGCCATGGCCAGGCAGGAGCCCGCTGGAATCCTTGGCGCCAGCGCTGCGCTTGACCAGCGATTCAAGCAGATCGCCCACCACGCTCATGGCCGACATGAAGGCTGCCGCAATCAGCATGACGACGGCCCCGTGGCGTGTCCAAATGAGCGTGTACAAGCTGGCGCTGTCCGTGGCCAGAGCCCTATCAAGCCACACCCAAGACAGGCCCAGCAGCACCACGCCCAGCAGGCCGCCAAGGGCGCCTTCCCAACTCTTGCCGGGACTGATGGACACAGCGAGCTTGCGCTTGATCCAGCGCCCACCGAAAGCTTTGCCAGCGAAATAGGCGGCAATGTCGGCTGCCCAGACCAGCACCAGCAGTGACAAGAGAAAATTGATGCCAACGACACGCGCCTGGGCCAAGGCTAGCCAGGCCAGCACCAGCGCAACAAAGCCCAGCACCAGCCGCAAGGACTTGGCTAGGCCAGACCACGCACCCACCCCAGCATGCAGCAGCCAAGACCCGCCAAGCACCCAGACGGTTCCGATCAAGGCCCAAACAACGGGCAAGGGACGCGCCAACAAGCCAGCCTGCCAAGCCAGCAGGCAAGCCGCAAGGCAGACCAAGCCCAACAGCACCGAAACCCCTTGGCTGCAGCCATTGAGTCGGCCCCACTCCCAGCCTCCGGCCGAAATCAAGACCAGCGTCACCGCGCTAAAAGGAATGTAGGACGGATAAAAAAGTGCAGGCAGCAAGATGGCCAGCAGCAGCACCGCGGTGATGACCCTTTGTTTGAGCATCAGGCCGCCTTCTCGGGCGCTGCTGCGGCGAGTTGTTCCGACGTTTGACCAAAGCGGCGCTCGCGCCCGGCAAACACGGCAATCGCCTCGTCAAGCGCGGCCTCATCAAATTCGGGCCACAGCTTCTCGGTGAAATGCAGTTCGGTGTAGGCGCTTTGCCAAAGCAAAAAATTGCTGATGCGAATCTCCCCGCCGGTGCGAATCATAAGATCGGGGTCTGGAACATGCGCCAAGGAAAGCGCTCTGTCCAGGCTGAGTTCAGTAATCGCCTGCCCGCTGGCCGCGAGCTTTTGCGCCGCCTGCGCAATGTCCCAGCGACCACCGTAGTTAAAGCAAACATTGAGCACCAGGCGCGAATTTCCAGCGGTGGACGACTCGGCCGCCAGCAAACTGGCGCGCATGCTGGCGGAGAGTTGCTGGCGATCGCCCGCAAAGTGAAGCTGGACACCGTTTTTTTGCAGGGCGGGCACTTCGTTGGCCAGTGCACGCACCAGCAACTCCATGAGGCCTGAGACCTCTTCGGCCGGGCGATTCCAGTTTTCAGAGGAGAAAGCAAACACGGTGAGAACCGCAATCCCGCGTTCAATGCAGGCCTCCACACAGCGCCTGAGGGCGGTCACGCCCTGCTTGTGGCCTGCCACACGCGGCAAAAAACGTTTTCCAGCCCAGCGCCCATTGCCATCCATCACGATGGCCACGTGATGCGGCATGCGACTGGCGGATGTGCGGGCCATGGGCATCAGGCCGGAACGCGAAGCGTTCAGACCGCCATGATGTCTTGTTCCTTGCTGGCAACCAAACGGTCAACTTCAGCAATGAAACGGTCGGTGGACTTTTGAATCTCGGTCTCGGCGCGGCGCTCGTCGTCTTCTGACGCGAGCTTGTCCTTGACGAGTTTTTTGACGCCCTCGTTCGCGTCGCGGCGCAGGTTGCGAATCGCCACCTTGGCGTGCTCGCCCTCACCCTTGACAACCTTGGTGAGTTCCTTGCGGCGCTCTTCGGTCATGGCGGGCATCGGCACGCGAATCAAGTCACCTTGCGATGCCGGGTTCAAGCCCAGGTCGGAGTCGCGAATCGCTTTTTCTATTTTTGCGCCCATGCCTTTTTCCCAGGGGGAAACGCTGATGGTGCGCGCATCCAGCAAAGCCACGTTGGCGACCTGGCTGATAGGCACCATGGAGCCGTAGTAGTCCACCTGCACGGTATCAAGCAAGGCGGGGTTGGCGCGGCCGGTGCGAATTTTTGTCAGCGCATGCTTGAAGTTCTCAAGCGACTGCTGCATTTTGGTTTCGGCGTTTTTCTTGATGTCGGCGATGCTCATGAACGCGTCTCTTTCGGATTCAGCAAAAAGTCAAAAATTCAAATGAAAAGGCAGGCAAATACTGCCCGCGTCACAGGTGAACCAAAGTGCCTTCGTTTTCGCCCATCACCACGCGCTTAAGGGCGCCATGCTTGAAAATGCTGAAGACTTTCACGGGCAACTTCTGATCCCGGCACAGCGCAAAAGCGGTGGCGTCCATGACCTCGAGGTTACGCCCCATCGCTTCGTCGAAGGTGATCGTTTCGTAGCGCGTCGCGCTCGGGTCCTTACGCGGGTCGGCACTGTACACACCGTCCACCTTGGTGGCCTTGAGCACGATTTCGGCACCGATTTCAGCACCGCGCAGCGCAGCGGCTGTGTCGGTCGTGAAAAACGGATTGCCCGTGCCGGCAGCAAAAATCACCACCTTGCCCTCTTCGAGGTACTGCAAGGCCTTGGGGCGCACATAAGGCTCCACCACGCGCTCAATGCCAATGGCCGACATCACGCGTGGTGTGAGACCCGCCTTGTCCATGGTGTCACCCAGCGCCAAGGCATTCATGACCGTGGCCAGCATGCCCATGTAGTCGGCGGTGGCCCGGTCCATACCGACCGAGCCGCCCGCCACACCCCTGAAAATATTGCCGCCGCCGATCACCACGGCCATCTCGACACCCAGGCGGGTGACTTCGGCGATTTCCTCGACCATACGCACGATCGTTGCCCGGTTGATGCCAAAGGCATCATCACCCATCAAGGCTTCACCTGAGAGTTTGAGCAAGATGCGCTTGTAAGCTGGCATAGGTTTTTTCCGGGGTTCTCGGTTGGGGCAAGTTTAGCGGTGCGGCGTCTTCAAAGGCAGACTCAAGCAGCCTTGGCAGCGGCGATTTGTGCAGCCACCTCAGCAGCAAAGTCGTCCACTTTTTTCTCAATGCCTTCGCCCACGACATACAGCGTGAACGATTTGAGGGTGGTGGCTTTTTCCTTGAGCATTTGCTCAACGGTCTGCTTGTCGTTTTTCACGAAAGCCTGGTTGAACAAGCTGACTTCCTTGAGGTACTTTTGCACGCCGCCTTCAATGCGCTTGGCCACGATTTCAGCGGACTGCACTGGCTTGCCTTCGGCAACGGCCTTGGACGCATCTTCAGCAGCCTTGGCGGCGGCCACCGAACGCTCTTTGGCGACCAGCTCAGCAGGCACGTCAGCGCTGGAAATGGACACGGGCTTCATGGCGGCCACGTGCATGGCAACATCCTTGGCAGCAGCTTCGTCGCCCGCAAATTCAACCACCACGCCGATGCGGGTGCCGTGCAGGTAGGAAGCCAGTTGGCTGCCTGCGAAACGCTTGAAACGGCGCACGCTCATGTTCTCGCCGATCTTGCCGATCAGGCCTTTGCGCACGTCTTCAATGGTCGGGCCAAAACCGTCCATGCTGAAAGGCATCGCGCCGATGGCTTCCACGTCGGCCGGGTTGTGCTTGACGATGCCTTGCGCTACGGCGTTGACCAGGGCCAGGAAGCTGTCGTTCTTGGTCACGAAGTCGGTTTCGCAGTTCACTTCAACCAGGGAGCCAACGCCGCCTTCCATGAAGCTGGCGACCACGCCTTCGGCGGTCACACGCGACGCAGCCTTGCCGGCTTTGTTGCCGAGCTTGACGCGCAAGATTTCTTCGGCTTTTTCCATGTTGCCATCGGCCTCGGTCAAAGCCTTTTTGCATTCCATCATGGGGGCGTCGGTCTTGGCGCGCAGTTCGGCGACCATGCTTGCTGTAATTGCCATTGTTGTTTCTCCTAGATTGCGATCAATTTGGACTTCAGCGAGGCGCTCTGGCCAAAGCGCTGATTTTGCTTGTGAAAAAGGGGCTACCCGAGCCCCTTTTTCGAGTGGCGCCTGGCCGTAAGGATCAGGCGGCGTTTTCCACTTCGACGAATTCGTCGGCGCTTTCAGCGGTCACGGCGCGAACCGTTTCGCTGGCGTTGGCGCGGCCTTCGATGATCGCGTCAGCGATACCGCGGGCATACAACTCCACAGCCTTGGACGAGTCGTCGTTGCCAGGGATCACGTAATCGATGCCGATAGGCGAATGGTTGGAGTCAACCACACCGATCAGGGGGATGCCCAACTTTTGAGCCTCGGCCACTGCGATCTTGTGGAAGCCCACGTCGATCACAAAAATGGCGTCTGGCAGCGCAGCCATGTCCTGGATGCCGCCGATGTCTTTTTCGAGCTTCTCGATTTCACGCTTGAAAGTGAGTTGCTCTTTTTTGCTGATGGAGTCGAGGCCAGCTTCTTGCTGAGCCTTCATTTCCTTCAGGCGCTTGATCGAAGTCTTGACCGTCTTGAAGTTGGTCAACATACCGCCGAGCCAGCGCTGGTCAACATAAGGAACGCCGGCGCGCTGAGCTTCAGCAGAAACGATGTCACGAGCGGTTCGCTTGGTGCCGACCATCAAGATGGTGCCGCGGTTAGCCGCGAGCTGGCGTGCGAACTTGGCCGCATCCTGGAACATCGGCAGCGATTTTTCCAGGTTGATGATGTGGATACGGTTGCGGTGGCCGAAGATGTACGGAGCCATCTTGGGGTTCCAGAAGCGGGTTTGGTGGCCAAAGTGCACACCGGCTTCAAGCATTTCACGCATGCTGACGGACATATCAATACTCCAAAGGTTGTGTCTAAAATCAGCGCTTATCGCCCGGACTTATTTCCGAAAGCGACACCTTGAATGGCTGATTTGCGATTAGTTTTAAGAAGGCAAGACGCCTTTACTAAAACCAGCAGAGTATAGCACCCCCTGGGCAAACCCCGATGAAAAACGACCTTCACGCCCGGCGGGCTGCCATCCAGACCGGCCGCGCCAGCCTAGCTCAATCGCTGCTTGAAGCCCGCGATGCCAGCTTGTCGCACGCCTGCCGCCATGCTTACATTGAATCTCCCGAGGCCGTGCTAAAGCAAGCTGCGGCACAAGGTTCTGGCTCACCCGACTCGCGACCGCTGGCCGGCCTGCCCATCTCCATCAAGGACTTGTTTGACGTTGCCGGCCAAACCACGCGAGCCGGATCGACGGTGCTGGCCGACCGGCCGCCTGCCGAGCAGGATTGCCCGGCCGTCGCCCGCCTTCGGGCCGCGGGCGGACTGATTGCAGGTCGCACCAACATGGTGGAGTTCGCTTTTTCGGGTGTGGGCATCAATCCGCACTACGGCACGCCCGCCAATCCAGCCGACGCTGCAATTGCCCGGATACCCGGTGGCTCGTCTTCTGGTGCGGCCGTGTCTGTCGCCACCGGCGCGGCCTATGCGGCGCTGGGCTCGGACACGGGGGGTTCGCTGCGCATTCCAGCGGCGCTCTGCGGGCTGGTCGGCTTCAAAAGTACGGCACGTCTGGTGCCGACCACCGGCGCCCTGCCCTTGTCTACATCGCTGGACACCGTGGGGGCTTTGACGCGCTCGGTGCGCGACGCCGTCACCTTGCATGAAGTCCTCTCGGCCGAGCGGGTGAGCCTTTCGGGCAAGCCGCTGGCGCAGATGCGCCTGGCCGTACCGCAGCATGTGCTGCTGGACGCCTTGGAGCCAGCTGTGGCACGGGCTTTTGAGCACAGTCTGGACGCCTTGCGCAAAGCAGGCGCGCAGATCGAAGAAATCAAGCTGACTGAAATTGCCGATCTAGCTCAGATCAACGCCACCGGCGGTCTTTCAGCGGCTGAAAGCCACGCCTGGCACCGGGAACTGCTGGCACAGCACCAAGCACAGTACGACCCGCGCGTGGCCCTGCGAATTCTCAAAGGTGCATCCATGTGCGCGGCCGATTACATCGACCTTTTAAACGCGCGCAAGAGCTGGATCGCCCGCATGAAGCGTGCGATTGAAGGCTTTGACGCGCTGCTCTCGCCCACTGTGCCGCTGGTGGCGCCGCCCATTGCGCCTTTGACCAAGGACGACAACGCTTTTTTTGCAGTCAATACCTTGCTGCTGCGAAACACAGCCGTGGTCAACATGCTCGATGGCTGCGGGATTTCCATCCCTTGTCAGGCGCCGGGCGAATTGCCGGTGGGGCTGATGCTCTGGCAGGCCGAGATGCAGGACGATGCTGTGCTGAATGCGGCGCTGGCTGCCGAAGCCGTTCTGGACAAGGCCTATAGCTGAAAAGAATTTAGCTGAAAGTCCCCAACTCGCCATGGCCCTGCCCCGCAAGATCACCGCTGATCAAAGCCATGCGCTGTATGACGTGGCGGCCACCCGCCAGATAGAACAAGGCGCGCTAGCCACTGGCCCATCGCCCGGCTTGATGCAAAGAGCGGGCTTGGCCACGGCCAAATTGGCCTTGGCGCTGGCCCCGCATGCCCGAAAAATATGGGTGGCCTGCGGCCCGGGCAACAACGGGGGTGATGGCTTCGAGGCCGCGCTCGCCTTGCACCGGGCCGGCAAAACCGTTTGCCTGACCTGGACCGGCTGCGCCCAAACTGATGCCAAGCAGCCTGACGCCGCACAGCAGGCACGGCTGCGCGCCGAGGCTGCCGGACTGCAAGTCACTGCTCAGCCGCCACAGCAATTTGACCTGGCGGTGGATGCACTTTTGGGCCTAGGCGGCAGCTTCAAACCCAACCATCCCAGTAGCGCCCAAATGGCAGCCTGGCTGCAGCACATGAGCTCTTGCGGAACGCCTGTGCTGTGCGTGGACCTGCCGACAGGGCTGGATGCGGACAGTGGCATCCAACATAAGCTGCACGCAAATTCAAGTCTTAGCACGCACCCAATGGCACATGCGCAGCAGCTGCGTCACACCTTGTGCCTGCTCACCCTCAAGCCAGGGCTTTTCACGGCCGATGGCCGGGATTGGGCGGGCCAGGTCTGGTTGGATGAACTGGAGATATGTATTCCAGCCGATATCCAGCCCTGCGCCACTTTGCAGGGGGCTGAAGTGCTGCAGGATGCCAGCATTAAAGGCTTTCACGCGAGCCACAAGGGAAGCTACGGCGATGTGGTTATTTTGGGTGGTGAGACAGCAGCACGCGGCAGCATGGCCGGCGCAGCCGTGCTGGCAGCGCGCGCTGCCTTGCATGGTGGCGCGGGGCGGGTGTATGTCGCGCTGCTCGGTGCTGGCGGGCCTTTAACTGACCCCCTTCAGCCGGAGTTGATGTTTCGCGCGCCCGAGGCCTTGGACCTCACCCAACAAGTGGTAGTGGCTGGCTGCGGCGGCGGGCCATCCATTCGCAAGCACCTGCCTTGGGTGCTTTCAAGAGCACGCAGCTTGGTGCTGGACGCCGACGCGCTGAATGCCATCGCCGAGGACAGCGCTTTGCAAGAGCTGCTGGCGGCCCGCAGGGGTCGCGGCTTTTCCACGGTGCTCACACCGCATCCACTTGAAGCGGCCCGACTGCTGAAGCTAAGCACAGCCCAGGTGCAGGCTGATCGGCGTGATTGTGCAGATGTGCTCGCAAAACGCTTTGGCTGCGTGCTGGTGCTCAAAGGTTCAGGCAGCGTGATCGCCGCTCCCGAGCACATGACAGCCATTAACCACAGCGGCAACGCCCTGCTTGCCACCGCCGGAACAGGCGATGTGCTGGCAGGCCTTGTAGGCGCTGCCATGGCTCAGGGTCTGGATGCGAGAGCGGCCGCCGTTCGCAGCTGCTTTCAGCACGGTCAGGTGGCCGATGAGTGGCTTGAAGAAAATAGCGGTCCGGCCCTCACGGCTTCCCGGCTGGCGGCCCGCCTTAAGCGCTGTTAAGCGTCTTGCCAGGTCAGCCGACGAACATCAGGCCCATCTGCAAGATCAGCATCAAGACCAGGACAGACAAGTCAATACCGCCAAGCGTTGGTACTACGCGCTGAATGGGCGCCAAAACCGGTGCCACCAGCCTTGCCAGCAAACCATAGGCATAAGAGCCCGGCTGAACCCATGACAAGACGGCGTAGCCGAGGACCAGCATGAACATGGTTTGCAGGCCCACGCGAATCAGCATTTGCACCGCCATCACAGCCAGGCTCAAGCCCATACCCGCCATGGACATACCGCCCAGGAGCAGCCCCATGAGCCAGGCATAGACCAGCGCAAACAACACCGCTGAAAGCAGGCTGGCCACATCCAGCCGAGATTTGGCCAGCGCCTTGGGCAAGACGCGACGCAAAGGTTTGACCAGCCAGTCCGTCACGGCCATGACAAAAAAGCCGGGCTGCGCGCTCATATTAATGCGCAAGCCGTTCATGTAGGCGCGCAGCAAGGCCGACGCTATCAGCACAAAAAAGACCGTTTCCAGCAGGAAAGCAAGCACGCGCACGAACATACTCAGCGCCGCGGTTTTTTGGCGGGCTTGCGGGCACCGGCCGAAGCCACCCGCTTGACGGCCGCTTTGAGCGCCTGAATCGGTGACCGCGATTCACGTGGTGCCAAAGGTTCGGCCTTGCCACCACGACCTCCTGAACGGCCTGTGGCCTTCTCGCGTTTGCCGGAGCGCTTCTCGCCAGAGCGACGCCCGGCGCCGGATTCTTCTGAAGCGCTGTCTGAACCCGATTTGTCCCGCATGGCCCGGACCAGCAACTCGTCGCCATCATGAACCAGGCGAAAGTCGATCTTGCGGCCGTCCAGGTCCACACGACTAACCTGCACCCGCACCCGCGTGCCGATGGCGTAACGCATGCCGGTGCGCTCGCCGCGCAGCTCCTGCCGGGCTTCGTCGAAGCGGAAGTACTCGCCGCCGAGTTCAGTGATATGCACCAAGCCCTCGACGTACATCGCATCCAGCGTGACGAAGATGCCGAAGGTCGTAGCCGAACTGACCACGCCGCCAAATTCCTCGCCCAGGTGCTCGCGCATGTACTTGCACTTGAGCCAGGCCTCCACGTCACGGCTGGCTTCGTCGGCGCGTCGCTCGTTGGCGCTGCAATGCAGGCCGGCCGCTTGCCAGGCCAGTTGGTCGGCGCTTTGCTTGCGTGGCGGCTGAGCGCCTGAATCCTTGGCGCGAGTAGCCAAGCGCTTGGACAGCTTGGCTTCGGCCTCGCCCGGCGTGGGCAAGCTCGGTAACTGGTACTTGGCCTGGTTCAAGATGGCCTTGATCACCCGGTGCACTAGCAAATCCGGATAACGGCGGATCGGGCTGGTGAAGTGGGTGTAGGCCTCGTAAGCCAAGCCGAAGTGGCCGCTGTTCATGGGCGTGTAAATCGCCTGCTGCATGGAACGCAGCAGCATCGAATGGATCTGCTGCGCGTCCGGCCGGTCTTTGGTCGCCTGCGCAATCGCCTGAAACTCGCCGGGCGCCGGATCGTCACTGATGGTCAGCGCCAAGCCCGTGGCCTTGAGATAGCTGCGCAGGATGTCTTTCTTCTCAGGCGTCGGGCCTTCGTGCACGCGGAACAGACCCACGTGTTTGCTCTGCGCAATGAAATCCGCCGAGCAGACATTGGCCGCCAGCATGGCTTCTTCAATCAGCCGGTGCGCCGCGTTGCGAGTGCGGGGCACGATTTTTTCGATGCGGCCTGCGTCATCGCAGACGATTTGCGTCTCGGTGGTTTCAAAGTCCACTGCGCCGCGCACGCCACGCTCTTTAAGCAGGGCCTGGTAGACCTCGTGCAAGTCGAGCAGGTTTGGCACGAGGGCCTTGCGCTGCGCCGCCTCAGGGCCACGCGTATTGGCCAGGATGGCCGCCACTTCGTTGTATGTAAAGCGGGCATGGCTGAACATCACCGCCGGGTAAAACTGGTACGCATGCACCTCGCCCTTGGCAGTGATCAGCATGTCGCAGACCATGCACAAGCGCTCGACGTTCGGGTTGAGCGAGCACAGGCCGTTGGACAGCTTTTCCGGCAGCATGGGAATCACGCGGCGCGGAAAGTAAACGCTGGTGGCACGGTCATAGGCGTCAATATCAATCGCGCTACCTGTTTCCACATAGGCAGACACATCGGCAATGGCGACCAGCAGGCGCCAGCCCTTGCTGCGTCCGACTTTGGCTGGCTCACAGTACACCGCATCGTCAAAGTCGCGCGCGTCTTCGCCGTCAATCGTGACCAGTGGAACGTCAGTCAGGTCAACACGGCCTTGCTTGTCTTGCGGGCGCACGCCGTCGGGCAGCGCCCTTGCCAATGCCAGCGCCGCATCGCTGAACTCATGCGGGACGCCGTACTTGCGCACCGCAATCTCGATCTCCATGCCGGGATCGTCAATCTCGCCCAGCACTTCCTTGACCCGGCCTACTGGCTGGCCAAAAAGCGCAGGCGGCTCCGTCAACTCAACGACGACGACTTGGCCGGGCTTGGCAGTGCCCGTTGCACCCTTGGGAATCAGGACATCTTGGCCGTAGCGCTTGTCTTCAGGCGCAACCAGCCACACGCCGCTTTCTTGCAGCAGACGGCCAATGATCGGATTGGGGGAACGCTCGATGATTTCGGTCACGCGGCCTTCTGGCCGGTTCTTGCGATCGTGGCGCACGATGCGTGCCTTCACCCTGTCCTTGTGCAGGACGGCTCGCATCTCGTTGGGGGGCAGGTAAATGTCAGCCTCGCCATCGTCGCGCTGCACAAAGCCGTGTCCGTCGCGATGACCCGAAACCGTGCCTTCGAACTCGGCAAGCAGGCTGGACACTTGGCTGGACGGGGGGTGTGACGTTTTAATAAGAGGACTCTTCAGTTGAGATGGGGTAAGGACGCGCATTGGGCCCGAATGAACAGCCAGAAACGTGGCTCATGAACAGCATAAGCCATCCGCAATGCATGCGAATTTCAGGCGACCTCATGGGGCAGAGAAACTTGAAAATTTTTTACGCTCGCCTCTGAAGGCCAGCTCGTCTAATGGTACACTCTTGGCTGTGCCCGGGTGGCGGAATTGGTAGACGCGCACGGTTCAGGTCCGTGTATCGCAAGATGTGGAGATTCGAGTTCTCTCCCGGGCACCATAGATACCCCAACAAGAAAAAGCCGCTGAGTTTTCAGCGGCTTTTTTTCGTCTGTGCTCAGTGGTTTGCTGGCTGACTTGGCCCTGGGTCAGCACAACAGCTGACCCAGGCTAGCCCCAATTAGATCGGCACAGCCACCAAGTCATGGCCTTGCGTGCCCACGATGCGAGCCCGCGTGAACTCACCCACCTTCAAGGTCTTGCTCAGTTTTTCGGGCGGCAGCAGCTTCACCACGCCGTCGATCTCAGGCGCATCGGCATAACTGCGGCCCTGGCCACCCTTGCGGCCTAGCGCGGGGGCTGAGTCCACCAAGACCTGCATGGTGGCGCCCACGCGCTCTTGCAGTTTCTGGGCCGACACTTCTTCAGCTACCGCCATGAAACGCGCCCTGCGCTCTTCGCGCAATTCCAGCGGCAGCATGCCGGGAATGTCGTTGGCGGCAGCGCCCGCAACAGGGCTGTAGGCAAAGCAGCCCGCACGGTCAATGCGCGCTTCGCGCATGAAGTCCAGCAAATGACTGAACTCGCCTTCCGTCTCGCCAGGAAAGCCGGCAATGAAAGTGCTGCGGATCACGATCTCCGGGCACATTTCGCGCCAGCGGGCGATGCGCTCGAGGTTTTTCTCGCCGCTCGCGGGCCGCTTCATGCGCTTGAGCACGTCAGGGTGGCTGTGCTGCAAGGGCACATCCAGATAAGGCAGTACGCGGCCGGTTGCCATCAAAGGAATCACCTCGTCCACGCTCGGGTAAGGGTAGACGTAATGCAGACGCACCCACGCGCCAAAAGGCTCAGCCAAGTCGCCCAGGGCTTGCACGAGATCCAGCATGCGGGTCTTGATCGGCTTGCCGTCGAAAAAGCCGGTGCGGTATTTCACATCGACGCCGTAGGCCGAGGTGTCTTGGCTAATCACCAAAAGTTCCTTGACGCCGCCTTCGAACAGCGCCCGGGCTTCCTTCAGCACATCGCCGATGGGGCGCGAAACCAAGTCGCCACGCATGGACGGGATGATGCAAAAAGTGCAACGGTGGTTGCAGCCTTCGCTGATTTTCAAATAAGCGTAGTGCCTGGGCGTGAGCTTGATGCCGGCGATGCCGAATGCCTGCGGCACCAAGTCCAGAAAAGGGTCATGCGGCTTGGGCAAGTTCAGGTGAACGGCGTCCATCACTTCCTGCGTAGCGTGCGGGCCAGTCACGGCCAGCACGCTGGGGTGCATATTCTTGACCAAATTGCCGCCGTCGTCGCCCGACTTGGCGCCCAGGCAACCGGTCACGATCACCTTGCCATTGGCCGCCAGAGCCTCGCCAATGGTGTCCAGGCTTTCGCGCACGGCGTCGTCAATGAAGCCGCAGGTGTTGACGATGACGAGGTCAGCGCCTTCAAAGGTCTTGGAGGTTTCATAACCCTCGGCACTGAGCTGAGTCAAGATGAGCTCAGAGTCAGTCAAGGCCTTGGGGCAGCCGAGGCTGACGAAGCCGACCCGGGGGGCGGCCCTGGCTTTTTCGGGGTTGGAAGAAGTCGCGGGTGCGGCGCTGGCGCCGGTCAAAATTGAACTCATATTTCCATTGTCTCAGAGCCTTGCACTTCCAGCCGCTACACTGAAATCATGGTGCGCCCTCCTCTCAAACATTGCCGCGAATGCGGTGCCGCGGTGGCCTATCGCCTCCCCGACGACGGCGACACGCGCCACCGGGCTATTTGCACGCAATGCCATACCGTTCACTATGAAAACCCGCTGAATGTGGTGGGCACGGTACCGGTTTGGGGCGAACATGGCGAGCAGGTACTGCTGTGCAAGCGCAACATCGAGCCGCGCTGGGGCAAGTGGACCTTGCCTGCCGGCTTTATGGAACTGGGCGAGACCACGGCCGAAGGCGCTGCGCGCGAGACCGACGAAGAAGCCGGCGCGCAGTTTGAAATTCAAGACCTTTTTTCAGTCATGAACGTGGCGCGCGTGGGCCAGGTGCATCTTTTTTATCGGGCCAGGCTTTTGAGTCCCGAGTTCAACCCAGGCCACGAAACCATTGAAGCGCGCCTTTTTACCGAAGACACCATTCCCTGGGACGAGATCGCCTTTCGCACCGTCAAGGAGACGCTGGAGCGTTACTTTGACGACAGGCGCAAAGGCCACTTCCGCACCCACGTCATCGACATCGCCTAGCGACGACTCGCCGGCTTGCCCGATCAGCCAGCCGTTTGATGCCGCCAAGACCGGTTCAGCGTAGCGAACTTTCACACTTCTTTTAATACCTTTGCATGTTCAAGACCGCCTCGTTTTTTCGCATCGCCCCTGACTTCGTCATCCCGCCTCTGGACGCCCTGGAAGTCGCCCTGCAGGCCACGCGCTTTGTGCCTTGCGGCGCAACCCAACCCGAGTCCAGCGGCTGGGTCGCACCCCGCGGCAACAAGAGTGTTTCGCTGGTGGAAAGCGTGGGCGGCCAGATCATCCTCAAGCTGTGCACCGAACGCCGGCCTTTGCCGGCCTCGGCCGTGAAGGCGGCAGTTGAAGAGCGCATCGAAAAGTACAAAGAAGAAACTGGCCAGGAGCGCGTGGGCGCCAAGATCAAAAAAGCATTCAAGGAGGAAGTCATCATTGACCTGCTGCCGCGAGCGTTTACCAAACGCTCCAGCACGTTGCTGTGGATTGACCCGGTGCATCACTTTTTGGTGGTGGACACGGGCAGCTTGAGCGGCGCGGATAAGATCGTGACCTATCTGGTCGAGGCGCTCAATGAAGTGCCCGGCTCGCACCCTGGTTTGGGCGTCAAGCCGGTGCAAACCACGCTAACAGCCGCCACGGCCATGGCTTTTTGGCTGTCGAACAAAGAAGCGCCACATGGCTTTACGGTGGATCGCGACTGCGAACTCAAGACGCCGGATGACCTCAAGGCGACGGTGCGTTACTCACGCCACACGCTGGAAATTGACGAGGTGGCCGAGCACATTGCTGCCGGGAAAGTGCCGACGCAACTGGCGCTGACATGGCATGACCGCATCTCCTTCATGCTGACAGAAACCGCTCAGGTGAAAAAACTGAAACTGCTCGACGTGGTGCTTGATGGCGTGCAGGAAGGTGGCAAGGACGACGACGGCTTTGACACTGACGTGGCCATCCTCACGGGCGAGTTGTCGGGCTTGCTGCCTGACCTGCTAGAGGCGCTGGGCGGAGAGCTCACGCCAGGCGGTGTTGACACGGTCTTGAGCCAGAGCGCAAGCACGGCAAGCACGGCGGCCACGGCCGAAGTCAATACCCAACCTTTCTAAAGCGCCAGCACAGGAGCCAAGGCCATGACGCAAGAAGCGCTCACCCAGCTAACGCCTCAAGATCCATTGCCGCTCACGCGCCGCCGGTGGCTGAGCATCGGGGGCGCTGCCTTGCTGACCGGCCCAGCCTGGGCGCAGACGCCCTCAGCAGCATCACGCTGGGCCGCCTTGGAGAGCGAAGCGCGCGGTCAGACCGTGCGCTTTAACGCATGGGCTGGCAGCGAGCGCATCAATGCTTACCTTCAGTGGGCAGCGGCGGAGTTAAAGCGAGCACATGGCGTCACGCTTGAGCACGTCAAAATCAGCGATGCGGCAGATGTGGTGCGGCGCGTGCGCAACGAGAAGGCTGCCGGCCGCAGCGGCGCAGACGGCAGCGTTGACCTGGTCTGGATCAACGGTGAAAACTTTGCCGCCATGAAGCGCGACGCCCTGCTCTTCGGTCCCTTTGCCGAAGGCCTGCCCAACTTTCGCCTGGTCGACACCGAAGGCAAACCCACCACGCGGCTGGACTTTTCTGTCCAAACCGAAGGCATGGAGTCGCCCTGGGGCATGGCCCAGCTGACATTTTTTGCAGATGCTTTGGCCCTGCCCCAGCAGCCGCAAAGCATGAACGACTTGCTGGCCTTGGCCAAGCGCCAGCCGGGGCGAATCACTTACCCGCGCCCGCCAGACTTTCATGGCACGACCTTCGTCAAGCAAGCCTTGCTGGAGTTAGCACCCAACGCAGCCCTGCTGAACAAGCCGGTGACGCCAGAAGCGTTTTCCCAGCAAACAGCCCCTCTTTGGCCCTTCCTTGATGCCCTGCACCCGGCCCTTTGGCGCGGCGGCAAGCAGTTCCCGCAAAACGCCGCCGCCGTTCGGCAAATGATGGCCGACCGCGAACTGCTGCTGGCGCTGACCTTCAA
The DNA here is from genome assembly GCA_040400945.1 of Polaromonas sp. GTDB lineage: Bacteria > Pseudomonadota > Gammaproteobacteria > Burkholderiales > Burkholderiaceae_C > Polaromonas. The sequence goes on from JBBAPG010000007.1 coordinate 72,589, forward strand.
CCCCAACGAAGCGGCCAACGAAATCGCGGCCAAGCGCTTGCCAGCCAGCGTCAAGAGCTGGCAGTTCAAGAGCGGCACGATTGGCAACACCCATTTCGTGGCCATTCCCTACAACGCGCCGAGCAAGGCGGCCGCGCAAGTTGTTGCCAACTTTTTGCTGTCACCGCAAGCCCAGGCACGCAAGGCGGACACCACGCAGTGGGGCGACCCGACGGTGCTCAACATGCGCAGACTGGCGGCTACCGAACGCGCGCTTTTCGCAGCAGGCGCCCAGCCCGGCCAAGTGACGCAGGCCGCGCCCGCGCTGCCTGAGCCGCACGCGTCCTGGGTCGATCCGCTTGAAAAGGAATGGGTCCGCCGCTACGGCAGCTGATCCCCCCACGTGCGCGCCGCAGCCATCGCCTTGCTCATGTTGACGGCCTGGCTGCCAACGGCCTGGACTGCGCTGCTGGCACTCGGGCAAGCCACCCAGCCCGCCGGATGGGAAGCGCTGTTGACGGCGCCTCAGTGGCTTGGCGCGCTCAGCCTGAGCCTGTGGACTGGCCTGGCCTCCACGGCGCTGACGTGGTGGGCCAGCGCCTGGTTGCTGGCACAAGGCCTTGTGCACAGGCGACTGAGCCGCTGGCTCAAGGGCATGCCCGTCATGCTGGCAACGCCGCATGCGGCGCTTGCCATCGGCCTGGTTTTTTTGCTGGCGCCCAGTGGTTGGCTGCTGCGGCTGGTATCGCCCGGCCTGACCGGCTTTGAGTTGCCGCCGCCCTGGCCGACCACGCAAGACCCTTGGGGCCTGGGCCTCATTCTGGCGCTCGCGGCCAAGGAAATCCCATTCATGATGTGGATCGCGGCCTCCCAGCTGCAGCGCGAGGACCTGCGCCGCAGATGGCAGGCAGAGTACGCCGTAGCCCTGACGCTGGGGCACAAGCCGCGAGACGCTTTCAGGCACGTCATCTGGCCGCAATTGGGGCCTCGCCTGGCCTGGCCTTTAGGGGCCGTGCTGGCCTACAGCCTGACGGTGGTTGACATGGCATTGGTGATCGGCCCGGCGACACCGCCCACCTTGGCCGTGCTGGCCTGGCAATGGCTGCAAGACGCCGATGGCTTGACACAGCAGCAAGGGGCGGCAGCCGCCGGGTTGCTGGCCTTGGTCTCAGGCGGCGTCGCCTGCTGCGCCTGGGGGTTAGCTTCCTGGCGCGCCGCCCCAAGAAAGCGCCGAAGCTTTCCGAGCCAGACTCGGATGGACGAACTTGACGGCCGAAGGCGCTGGCGCTTGTCGTGGCCGACCGGCAGCGTCGGCATCTGGATGCTGCGCTGCCTGTATGCCTCGTCCCTCCTCGCTTTGCTCGTGGGGAGCTTCGCAGGGCTTTGGCCCTTTCCTGCCCTGCTGCCCACGCAGTGGACCACCGGTGCCTGGCACTCCGTGTGGCAAAGCCGGGAGACGCTCAGCACCACCCTGGCGCTGGGCCTGGCGTCGGCCAGCCTGGCGCTGGTCTGGAGCGTGGCCTGGTTTGAGCTGCTGCCCCGCGCATGGGAGGTCCGACTGCGCCCCCTGCTCTACCTGACCCTGCTGCTGCCCGGCGTTCTGTGGGTGCTGGGCATGCACGCGCTGAGCCTTTATGCCGGGCTGGACGGCCATTGGCTCGGTTTGCTATGGGCTCATCTGCTGATGGCTCTGCCTTATGTCGTGCTGGCTTTGAGTCCTTCTTACCCCGTGTTTGATGCCCGCTATGCCCAAGTGAGCGTCAGCCTGGGCCGCAGTCGCTGGTCCTTTCTTCGGGACGTGAAATGGCCTTTGCTCAAGCGGGCACTGGCCTCGGCCTTTGCCGTCGGTTTTGCAGTCAGCGTCGCGCAATACCTGCCCACGCTGTACATCGGCGCCGGGCGCTTCAGCACCGTCACCACAGAAGCCGTGGCGCTGGCAGCCGGTGCACAGCGCTCTTTGACGAGCGCCTATGCCTGGCTTCAGTGGTGCCTGCCCGTGGCCGTTTTCGGCAGTGCGGCCTGGCTGGGGCGGCCGCGCAAATTCCCGCAACTTTCGACGAGATCGAGCACATGAGCCTGGACGTTCACATCCAACGCCTGGGCACGCCGGCCCGCGCATTCATTGAAGACCTGCGCCTCAAAGTCGAGCCCGGCCAGATCCTCACGCTCATGGGCCCCAGTGGCTCGGGCAAAAGTTCTGTGTTGGCCGGCATTGCCGGTACCCTGGCGCAACTGAACGACGCCAATGGCACCGAAACACAGCCAGGCCGCGCACCTTTGAGCATGCAGGGCAGCGTGCGCCTGAAGGGCCAGGACATCAGTGACTGGCCCACCGAGCGGCGCAGCATTGGCCTCTTGTTTCAGGAACCCCTGCTGTTTCCTCACATGAGCGTGGCTCAAAACCTGAGTTTTGCCACGCCGGCAGGGCCGCAAGCGCAGCGGCAAGCGCGCATTGCGCAAGCCCTGCAAGACGCCGGATTGGCTGGCTACGGGCCGCGCGATCCAGCGACCTTGTCAGGCGGACAAAAAGCGCGGGTCGCGCTCATGCGGGCACTGCTGGCCCAGCCGCAGGCGCTCTTGCTGGATGAACCCTTCTCCAAGCTTGACACCGCCCTGCGCAGCCAGTTTCGGGATTTTGTTTTTACCCACCTTAGGCAACGCGGCATCCCGGCGATCGTGGTCACGCACGACGCGCTGGACGTGGCCGACCCCGAACGGGTCTTGACCTTGGCCGGCAAGCCCGATTGACACCCCCGTGCCGTCAGGCTGGAGAGAATTTCAGCCCTTAAAATGATTCAGCAAAAGGACTCACATGACCACGACAACACCCAAAATCATCTACACACTGACCGACGAAGCGCCCTATCTGGCGACCGCCTCGTTTTTACCTATCGTGCGCACATTTGCCGCACCGGCTGGCGTCGACGTGGCAGCCAGCGACATCTCGGTCGCAGCGCGTGTGCTGGCCGAATTCCCTGAGTTCCTGACGGAAGCGCAAAAAGTACCCGACAACCTGGCCGAGCTGGGCCGCCTGACGCTTCAGCCCACAGCCAACATCATCAAGCTCCCCAACATCAGCGCTTCGGTCAGCCAATTGGTGGGCTGCATCAAGGAACTTCAAGCCAAGGGCTACGCCCTGCCCGACTACCCCGAGTCACCCAAGACCGACGAAGAAAAAGCCCTGCGCGCGCGCTACAACAAATGCACCGGCTCCGCTGTGAACCCTGTGCTGCGCGAAGGCAACTCTGACCGCCGCGCGCCGCGCGCCGTTAAAGAATTCGCCCGCAAGAACCCGCACAGCATGGCCGAGTGGAGCCAGGCTTCGCAATCGCACGTGTCCCACATGCACGCTGGCGACTTCTATCACGGCGAAAAGTCCATGACGATGGAAAAAGCCTGCAACGTGAAGATGGAGCTCATCACCAAGAGCGGCAAGACCATCGTCTTAAAACAAAAGGTGGCCCTGCTGGACCGCGAAATCATCGACAGCATGTTCATGAGCAAGAAGGCGCTGGAGGCCTTCTATGAAAAAGAAATTGAAGACGCCCGCAAGACCGGCGTGATGTTCTCTCTGCACGTCAAAGCCACCATGATGAAGGTCTCGCACCCCATCGTCTTTGGCCACTGCGTCAAGATCTTCTATAAGGACGCCTTTGAAAAGCACGGCAAGCTCTTTGAAGAACTGGGTGTGAACGTCAACAACGGCATGGTCGATCTGTACAACAAGATCGCTACGCTGCCGCAAAGCAAGCAAGACGAAATCAAGCGCGACCTGCACGCTTGCCATGAGCATCGCCCCGAGCTGGCCATGGTGGACTCCGCCAAGGGCATCACCAACTTCCATTCGCCCAACGACGTGATCGTTGACGCCTCCATGCCCGCCATGATCCGCAACGGCGGCAAGATGTGGGATGCCAACGGTCGCCTCAAAGACGTCAAGGCCGTGATGCCTGAGTCAACCTTCGCCCGCATCTACCAGGAGATCATCAACTTCTGCAAATGGCACGGCGCGTTTGACCCCAAGACCATGGGCACCGTGCCCAACGTGGGCCTGATGGCTCAGCAGGCCGAAGAATACGGCTCGCACGACAAAACTTTCGAGATCACCGAAGACGGCGTGGCCAACATCACCGATCTGGAAACTGGACAAGTGCTGCTCTCGCAGGACGTTGAAAAAGGCGACATCTGGCGCATGTGCCAGGTCAAGGACGCCGCCATTCGCGACTGGGTCAAGCTGGCCGTCAATCGCGCACGCAACTCTGGCATGCCGGTGGTGTTCTGGCTCGACCAGTACCGCCCGCACGAAGCGCAAGTGATCCGCAAGGTCAAGATGTACCTGCACGAGCATGACACGGCCGGCCTGGACATTCAGATCATGAGCCAGGTGCGCGCCATGCGCTACACACTCGAGCGCGTGATCCGCGGCTTGGACACCATCAGTGCCACGGGCAACATCTTGCGCGACTACCTGACCGACCTGTTCCCGATCATGGAACTGGGCACCTCGGCCAAGATGCTGTCCATCGTGCCTTTGATGGCCGGCGGCGGCATGTATGAAACCGGCGCCGGCGGTTCGGCCCCCAAGCACGTTCAGCAACTGGTTGAAGAAAACCACTTGCGTTGGGACTCCCTTGGTGAGTTCTTGGCCTTGGCTGTTTCGCTTGAGGACCTTGGTCTCAAGAACCACAATCAGCACGCCCAGGTGCTGGCCAAGACGCTGGATGCCGCCACCGGCAAGCTGCTGGACAACAACAAGAATCCGTCGCCTAAAACCGGGCAACTCGACAACCGCGGCAGCCAGTTTTACCTGGCGCTGTACTGGGCGCAGGAACTCGCTGCCCAGACTGAAGACGCTGCGCTCAAAGCGCACTTCGAGCCCTTGGCCAAGGCGCTGACAGACAACGAAAAGAAAATTGTGGATGAACTAAATGCCGTTCAAGGCAAGCCCGTGGACATCGGCGGCTATTACATGCCCGACGCAGCCAAGGTCGACGCCATCATGCGTCCAAGCCCCACCTTCAACGCCATCCTGAAGTCTGCTTCCAAAGCCTGATCACCCTTCATCACAAGGCAGACCTATGAGCCATCAGTCCAACTACCTGTTCGAGCCACAAGAGACCATCTCTGTCGGGATCAAGGGCGAGTCAAAGCGTTTCCCGGTCAGGCGCATCTACTGCGTCGGCCGCAACTACGCCGAGCACGCCCGCGAGATGGGTCACGATCCTGATCGTGAACTGCCGTTTTTCTTCAGCAAGAATCCGGACAATCTGGTCCTGAACAATGGCGACTTCCCCTACCCGTCCGTGAGCAAGGACGTGCACCATGAGATCGAAATGGTGGTGGCGATTGGCAAGGGTGGCGTGAACATTCCCGAGGCGACTGCCCTGGAGCATGTTTACGGCTACGCGATTGGCCTGGACATGACGCGCCGCGATTTGCAGGGCGAGGCCAAGAAGACTGGCCGCCCTTGGGAAAGCGGCAAGGCCTTCGAGCATTCGGCGCCCATGAGCGAGATCGTGCCGGCCTCTGTGGTCGGCCACCTTGCCAAAGGCGCCATCACGCTGAAGGTCAACGGCACCATCCGCCAGGATAGCGATCTGTCTCAGCTGATCTGGAACGTGCCAGAAATCATTGCGCACCTGTCTGCCAACTTTGAACTCAAGGCCGGCGACCTCATCATGACGGGCACGCCTGCGGGCGTTGCCGCTGTCAAGCGGGGCGACGTGATGGAAGGCCACTGCGAAGGCATCGGCAGCATCACCGCCAAAGTGGTGTGATCAAAAAATTGGTGTGATCAAGAGATGACTCAGGCTTTTGCCTGGGCCATCTCGCCTGCCGCGATCGGCAGGCGCAGAGTAAATAGCCAGCACACCAGCAGCATGGCTGCAGACCCCAGCAGCGCATACAGCAAGCCGCCCCACTGGTAGAGCAAGCCTGACAACAGCGTGCCCAGAAAACGGCCCAGCGCGTTGGCAGCGTAATAAAAGCCCACGTCCTCGGCTGCTTTTTCAGAGCCGGCGTAAGCCAGCACCAGATACGAGTGCACCGACGAGTTGACGGCGAAGGCGACACCGAACAGCCCCAGCCCCGCCACGACCACCCACTCCAGTTGGGGTACGTTAGCAGCGACGGGAATAGCTAGCGCCAAAGGCACCACAGCCAATATGGCCGACCACAGGCGCGCCGCAGGCACCTCCTGGCTCAATCCATCAGCGCTTCGCTTGACGACGTGAGGGGCCAGGGCCTGCACCAAACCGTAGCCGATGGTCCAGGCCGCAATAAAGCCGCTCACCATTGAAAAAGTCCAGCCAGCCGAATACAAGTACACCGGCACGCCCACCACAAACCACACATCACGCGCGCCAAACAAGGCCACGCGCGCGGCTGCCAGGGCGTTGATACCAGCGTTCTTGGCGAAAAGTTCTTTGGCTGACTTGGAGGCCTGGCTCTTGCCCATCATGGGCGGTAAAGACGCCACCACGCCCACCAGCACCAGAGCCAACACGCCTGACATGGCCCAGAGCGCGCCTTGAAAACCGAGCATCTGCAGCATCAGGCCACCCAGGAAAAAGCCCACGCCCTTCATCGCGTTTTTGCTGCCTGTGAACCAAGCCACCCACTTGAACAGCTGACCCGTCCCTTGCGCCTTGGCTTGCGCTTGCGTCACCTTGATGGCGGACTTGCTCGCAGTCTTGGTCAGGTCCTTGGCCACACCGCACACACCTTGCGCCAGCACCACCCAGGCAACCGACATGGCCACGGTCCAGCCCGGATCGAGCATCGACAGCAAGGAGAAGCCCGCGATCTGCGTGACCAGCCCCACCGTCAGCATGCGGGCGATGCCGTAGCGCGTGGCCAGCCAGCCGCCTATCAAGTTGGCCACCACACCGGCTGCCTCATAAAGCAAAAACAAAAAGGCCAGCGTGAAGGGCGAATAGCCCAGCCGGTAAAAGTGCAGCAGCACCAGCATGCGCAATGCGCCGTCGGTGAGCGTGAAGCTCCAATACGCGGCGGTGACGATGGCGTAGTTGCGTTCAGCCTGCCTCATCAAATGCCCACCTTTTCCAAGTGGCAAGCCAGGTCCACCATGCGGGTGGCGTAGCCCATCTCGTTGTCATACCAGGCGTAGACCTTGAGCAGCGTGCCATCGGTCACCAGCGTCGACAGCGCATCGACGATGGCGCTGCGGGTGTCGCCCGCGTAGTCCGCACTCACCAGTGGCCGCTCCTCATAACCCAGGATGCCAGCCAGAGGCGCGCCAGGCTGAGCAGCCGCCTTGAACAAGGCGTTGACCTCTTCGGCCGAGGTCTGCCGCTGCATCTCGAAAACGCAATCGGTCAGCGAGGCGTTGAGCGCGGGCACCCGCACGGCGTGGCCATTGAGCTTGCCCTTGAGTTCGGGGTAAATGAGCGCAATCGCCGTGGCGCTGCCGGTGGTCGTCGGCGCCAGGCTCATCATGGCGCTGCGCGCGCGGCGCAGGTCCTTGTGCGGCGCGTCCACCACGAGGTTGGTGTTGGTGGGGTTGTGCAAGGTGGTGATCTGCCCATGGCGGATACCGATGGCCTCGTGCACCACCTTCACCACCGGCGCCAGGCAGTTGGTGGTGCAAGACGCTGCCGTGACGATGCGGTGCCGGGCAGGCTCGTACAGGTGCTCGTTCACGCCGACGACGATGTTGAGCACGTCGCCCACCTTCACGGGCGCAGCAACGATCACGCGCTTGGCACCGCGGTCCAGGTGGCCTTGCAGGGTCTCGGGGGTGAGGAACTTGCCGGTGCACTCGAGGACGATATCCACGCCCAAATCGCCCCAAGGAATTTCGGCCGGGCTTGCATGCTCACTGAATGACAAGCGCTGCGCGCCAATGCGAAGGCAGTCCGCCGCCTCAGCGGCAATGTCGGCCTTCCAGCGGCCCTGAACGGAGTCGAAAGTGAGCAGGTGCGCCGTAGCGGCCGCGCCGCCCTTGAGCTCATTGAGGTGCACCACCTCCAGACGATGGGCCGCTCTGGGGTCATGGTCCGGGCGATCAACAGCGCCCAGTGCTGCACGCAAAGCCAGGCGACCCACCCGCCCCATGCCGTTGATGCCAACTCTCATCTGACTTCCCTGAAATTTCTAGAACACCTTGAGTATCAGGCTTGAAAATGACAGATTGACGACATTCAAATAGCCAATGAAGGCCAGGGCAAGGTGTTGCTGACGAACGCCAGCTGCTTGCCGTCAGGCGACCAAGAGTGAACGTTGCGTGGGGCCATCTGATTGGGTGACTTTGACGACCCACGCCGAAGGGCAGGCCGACAGCACTTGACGTCGCGGTGGTTCAGTGCGCCAATTGATATACAAAACTCGTTTTTATCTTTTAAAACATACTCGTATTGCAATGACACCTACTTCGAACTCCACGCCATCGGCCGGCCTGTCGATTTTTCCCAGTTTGCGGGGGCGCGCCGTGTTTGTGACCGGCGGCGGCAGCGGCATCGGCGCGGCCATCGTGGCGGCATTTGCCGAACAAGGCGCACGCGTGGCCTTTATTGACGTGGCCGCCGAAGCCAGCGAACAACTCGCCCAAGGCATTGAGGCCGCCGGCCACACGCGTCCCTGGTCGCGCGTATGCGACGTGCGCGACATCGCGGCGCTACAAGCTGCGGTGCAGGACGCCGCCGTGGCCTTGGGCGACTTTTCTGCGCTGGTCAACAACGTGGCCAGCGATGACCGCCACAGCCTGGAGTCGGTGACGCCGGCATACTACGACGAGCGCATGGCCATCAATGAGCGGCCAGCGTTCTTTGCCATCCAGGCGGTGGTGCCCGGCATGCGCCGCTTGGGTGCGGGCTCGGTCATTAATCTCGGCTCCACGGGCTGGCAAGGCAAAGGCGCCGGCTACCCCTGCTACGCGATTGCCAAGTCGTCCGTCAATGGCCTGACGCGGGGGCTGGCCAAGACGCTGGGCGCCGACCGCATTCGCATCAACACCGTGTCGCCAGGCTGGGTCATGACAGAGCGGCAAATCAAGCTCTGGCTGAACGCCGAGGGCGAGGCCGACATCAAGCGCAACCAGTGCCTCCCCGACAAACTCAAGCCGCAAGATATTGCCCGCATGGTGTTGTTCCTGGCTTCGGATGACGCGGCCATGTGCACCGCGCAAGAGTTCAAGGTGGATGCGGGCTGGGTGTGAAGCAAGGGGCTCAGTTGGCTTCGAACTGCCTGCCGTACTGAGTCAAGCTGCACTGCTTGAGCGCCTGCATCATCACCTGCGCCGCCGGTGACAGCAGGCGATCGGAGCGAGTCACCAAGCCAAACCCATCCATATTGCAAGGCAAGGCCAGCGGCAGCGCCGTGACCATGCCAAAGCTCGCGTAATACTCTGCCACGTCGGCCGCCATCACAGCCAGCATGTCGCTTTGCTGAAGCATGCGCGTGATGAACAGCAAGGAGGCTGTCTCCACCGTGTTGACGGGCAAAGGCAGCCCGGCCTGTTGGAACATCAGGTCAAAGCGATGGCGCAGCACGCTGCCACGCAGGGGGACGATCCAGTCGGCGTCATGGATGTCGTGCAGCCCGAGGTCGACCTTGCTCAGCAGCGGGTGGCCGGGCCGGGTAATCGCGCACACCGTCTCGCCGGTGAGGGGTTGGTAGCGCAGATTGGCCTGGTCTTGCCCAGCGAGCAGGCGGGCCACAGCGATGTCCAGCTTGCCCTGCTCCAGCCGCTCCAGCAACACCGGGCTGGACTCCACCTCCAACGAAATTCGCAGGCTGGGGTGCGCCAGTTTGACCTGTGCCACCGCCGCCGGCAGCAGCTTGAGCCCAGGTGAGGTGATGGCTCCGACCATGACCTGACCAAAGTGCCCCGTTTTGAGGGCGGTGATCTCGTCGTTGGCTTGGTTCAGGCTGGCCAGCGCCATGCGCGCATGCCGAATCATGGTTTCGCCGTACCAAGTCGGCCGCATGCCGCGGGGCAGTCGTTCAAACAGCGGCACCTCCAGCGCATCTTCCAGGTCTTTGAGCAGCTTGGAGGCCGCCGGCTGCGTAATGCTCAGCACCCGCGCCGCACGGTGGATGTTGCCTTCCTCGGCCAAGGTGACCAGAAGCAGCAACTGCCGGGTCTTCAGACGGGCACGAAGGAACCAATGTTGGGGGCTGTTCATGGGGGTTTTCCAGAATGCGGGGACGGATATGCATTTTGTCTAAAAAATGATTGGATTGATATCAAAAGCGTCAATAGACTCGGCTTGCTTCCAGCATTTCCATTACAACCAGGAGACATGACTTGAACTCGAACCACCGCAGCGCCGCCAAGGTTGCAGCCACCCCTAGACGCACGAGCCTGAAGGCTGTCGCGGCCGCCATGGCGCTGGGCGTCATGGGCTTCTCCCCGTTGGCCATGTCGCAGGACAAAGGCAGCATCGGCATTTCCATGCCCACCAAGTCATCGGCGCGCTGGATTGCCGACGGCGACAACATGGTCAAGGTGCTCAAGGAGCGCGGCTACAAGACCGACTTGCAGTACGCCGACGACGACATCCCGAATCAGCTCGCCCAGATCGAAAACATGATCACCAAAGGCGTCAAGGTCCTGGTGATTGCATCCATCGACGGCACCACGTTGTCCCGCGTGCTGCAAAACGCCGCAGACAAGGGCATCAAGGTCATCGCCTATGACCGCCTGATCAAAGGCTCGAAAAACGTCGACTACTACGCCACCTTTGACAACTTCCAGGTTGGCGTGCTGCAGGCCAACTCCATCGTTGACAAGCTTGGCCTCAAGCAAGGCAAGGGCCCCTTCAATATCGAACTCTTTGGCGGCTCGCCAGACGACAACAACGCCTTCTTCTTTTATGACGGCGCCATGAGCGTATTGCAACCCTACCTGACCAGCGGCAAGCTGGTGGTGCGCAGCAAGCAGACCGGCATGAACAAGGTCGGCACCTTGCGCTGGGACGGCGCCGTAGCCCAGGCCCGCATGGACAACCTGCTGTCGGCCTACTACGGCAATGACAAAGTCCACGCCGTGCTGTCGCCGTACGACGGCCTGTCAATTGGCATCTTGTCTTCGCTCAAGGGCGTCGGCTATTGCGCGGCCAAGCAGCCTTGCCCGGTGGTCAGCGGCCAGGACGCCGAGATTCCTTCAGTCAAGTCCATCTTGAAGGGCGAGCAAAGCTCCACCGTCTTTAAAGACACGCGAGAACTGGCCAAGGTTGCCGCCAACATGGTGGACGCCACTTTGTCCGGCAAACAGCCCGAGATCAACGACACCAAGACCTACAACAACGGCGTGAAGGTCGTGCCGTCTTACCTGCTCAAGCCGGTTTCGGTCGACGCCTCGAACTGGAACGCCGTGCTGATCGGCAGTGGCTATTACAAGGCTGCTCAAGTTCAGTGATGGCGTAATTTGCCGTAGCGCCTGCGGCTTGTCTGCAGACAATGCCGCTCGCCAGCCTACGGGCTCGCGAGCGGCCTCTTTTTTGGACCTCCATGATTCTCGAGATGCGGGATATCCGCAAAACATTCCCTGGCGTGGTGGCACTGGACCGGGTCAACCTGAGCGTGCGCGCTGGGGACATCCACGCCATCGTTGGAGAGAACGGCGCAGGCAAGTCCACGCTGATGAAGGTGCTCTCGGGCGTCTACCCTCACGGCAGCTACACCGGCGACATCGTCTTTGAAGGCCAGTCGCGGCAGTTCGCAGGCATTCGCGACAGCGAGCATCTGGGCGTCATCATCATTCACCAGGAACTGGCGCTGGTGCCCCTTCTGTCGATTGCCGAAAATCTTTTTTTAGGCAACGAGACCGCCCGTGGCGGCATCATCGACTGGATGGCTGCGCACCAGCAGGCGCAGGTGCTTTTGCACAAGGTAGGCCTGAAGGAATCACCCGAAACACTGATAACGAACCTGGGCGTCGGCAAGCAACAACTGGTTGAAATTGCCAGGGCGCTCTCGCGGCAGGTCAAGCTCCTGATTCTTGACGAGCCGACCGCCAGCCTGAACGAAAACGACAGCCAGGCTCTGCTTGATCTGCTGCTCGAACTCAAGGCCCAAGGCATCACCTGCATCCTCATATCGCACAAGCTCAATGAGATATCGCGTGTGGCCGACGCTATCACTGTCTTGCGGGACGGCAGCACCGTCGAGACGATCAACTGCAGCGCCGGCCCGGTTAGCGAAGACCGCGTGATCAAGGCTATGGTCGGCCGCGACATGGCCGACCGTTACCCGCGCCGCCAGCCAAACATCGGCGAGACTGTTTTTGAGGTGCGCAACTGGCGCGCTTATCACCCTCAGCACCCTGATCGCGAATTCATCAAGGGCATTGACCTGCATGTACGCCGCGGCGAGATCGTTGGCATCGCGGGGCTGATGGGTGCGGGTCGCACTGAGCTGGCGATGAGTATTTTTGGCCGCTCCTGGGGTCGCCGCATCAGCGGCGAAGTGCGCTTGCAGGGGCAGCCGATTGACGTCAGCACGGTGGGCCGGGCGGTGGCGCATGGCCTGGCTTACGTCACGGAGGACCGCAAGGGCAACGGCCTCGTTCTCAATGAAGACATTGCCTTCAACGTATCGCTGGCCCACCTCGAAGGGGTTTCGACTGCCAGCGTCATTGACCAGGGCCGCGATCACCAAGTGGCGCAGGACTTTCGGCAAAAGCTGCGCATCCGCTGCTCTGGCGTGGACCAGAAAACCCTGAACCTCTCCGGCGGTAACCAGCAAAAAGTCGTGCTGAGCAAATGGCTCTTCACCAACCCTGAGGTGCTGATACTCGACGAGCCGACCCGCGGCATCGACGTCGGCGCCAAGTACGAGATCTACACCTTGATTGCGCAACTCGCCGCCGAAGGCAAGTGCGTCATCGTTATCTCGTCGGAGATGCCCGAACTGCTGGGCATTTCTGACCGTCTGTATGTGATGAACGAAGGTCGCTTTGTGGCGGAGATGCCCACGGCCGAAGCCACCCAGGAAAAAATCATGCGCGCGATTGTGAAGGCCTCTTGATATGAACCCACCTGCCACCGCTCTTCCGACCGACGCCATTCGCCCTGGCAAGTCTTGGCTGGAACATGTCAAGCACAACTTCCGTGAATACGGCATGTTGATTACGCTGGTCGCCATCATGGGCTTCTTCCAGGTCATGACGGACGGCACGCTGATGCAGCCGCTGAACCTGACCAACCTGATTTTGCAAAACAGCTACATCGTCATCATGGCGTTGGGCATGCTGCTGGTCATCGTCGCCGGCCACATCGACCTGTCCGTCGGTTCGGTCTGCGGCTTCATCGGCGCGCTGGCCGCGGTGCTGATGGTGCAGTTCGACTGGCATTACGTACCAGCCGGGCTGTTGTGCCTGGCCTGCGGCGCGCTCATTGGCGGCTTGCAAGGCTGGTTCGTGGCGTACTGGCGCATTCCCTCGTTCATCGTCACGCTGGCCGGCATGCTGGTTTTTAAGGGCCTGGCGCTGGCCTTGCTGGCCGGCCAGTCGGTCGGTCCGTTTCCGGAGGCTTTCCAAAAGCTCAGCTCGGGCTTTATTCCAGACCTGTTTGACGCCGAGGGTTTGCGTCTGACTTCGCTCTGGCTGGGGCTGGCGGTGGCGCTGGCGCTGGCGGTGGGCGGCTTTCGAGCCCGGCTGAACCGGCTCAAGCATGGCGTACAGACCGAGCCGGTGGCGCTGTTTGCAGCGCGCAGCGCGGTGTTTGCCGCGTTGCTGGTGTACTTCAGTTATCTGTTGGCCTCTTACAAGGGCCTTCCCAATGTGCTCATCGTCATGGCGCTGTTGATCGTGCTGTTTGACTTTGTGACCAGCCGCACCACTATCGGCCGACGCATCTATGCGCTGGGCGGCAACGAAAAAGCGGCCAAGCTTTCCGGTATCAAGACCGAGCGCCTGTCGTTTTATGCGTTTGTGAACATGGGCGTTTTGGCCGCCCTGGCGGGGCTGGTTTTCGCGGCTCGCCTGAATACCGCCACGCCCAAGGCCGGCCTGGGTTTCGAGCTGGACGTGATTGCCGCTTGCTTCATAGGCGGGGCTTCGGCCTCGGGCGGGGTCGGCAAGGTCATGGGCGCGGTGATTGGCGCTTTCATCATGGGCGTCATGAACAACGGCATGTCCATCCTGGGCATCGGCATTGACTACCAGCAAGTCATCAAGGGCGTGGTACTTCTGGCCGCCGTCCTGGTGGACGTCTACAACAAAAACAAGGCTTGAAGTACGCATGACCACACCTCCTCCCAAGCGCAAGCTGCGCTCCGCCGAATGGTTCGGCACAGCCGACAAAAACGGCTTCATGTACCGCAGCTGGATGAAGAATCAGGGCCTGCCGGACCATTCATTCGACGGCCGTCCGGTCATCGGCATTTGCAACACGTGGTCTGAACTCACGCCCTGCAACGCGCACTTTCGCAAGATTGCCGAGCACGTCAAGCGAGGCATCTATGAGGCCGGCGGTTTCCCGGTCGAGTTCCCGGTGTTCTCCAACGGAGAATCCAATTTGCGGCCCACGGCCATGCTCACGCGCAACCTGGCCAGCATGGACGTTGAAGAGGCGATTCGCGGGAATCCGATTGACGCGGTGGTGCTGCTGGTCGGCTGCGACAAGACCACACCGGCGCTGCTGATGGGCGCGGCCAGCTGCGACGTGCCCGCCATCGTGGTCACCGGCGGGCCCATGCTCAATGGCAAACTCGAAGGCAAGGACATCGGCTCAGGCACGGCCGTCTGGCAGTTGCACGAATCACTCAAGGCTGGCGAAATCAAGTTGCACCAGTTCCTCGCGGCCGAGGCTGGCATGTCGCGTTCTGCAGGCACCTGCAACACCATGGGTACTGCCTCCACCATGGCCTGCATGGCTGAGGCGCTGGGTACCTCGCTGCCGCACAACGCGGCCATCCCGGCGGTGGATGCGCGCCGCTATGTGCTGGCGCACCTGTCGGGCCAGCGTATCGTCGAGATGGCCCACGAAGGCCTGACGCTGTCCAAAATCCTCACGCGTGAAGCCTTTGAAAACGCCATCCGCACCAACGCGGCCATCGGTGGCTCGACCAATGCCGTGATTCATTTGAAGGCGATTGCCGGGCGCATGGGCGTGCCGCTGGACCTCGAGGACTGGACCCGCATCGGCCGCGGCACCCCGACGCTGGTGGACTTGCAGCCCTCAGGCCGCTTCCTGATGGAAGAGTTCTACTACGCCGGCGGCCTGCCCGCCGTGCTGCGCCGCTTGGGCGAGAACAACTTGCTGCCGCACCCCAACGCGCTGACCGTCAACGGCAAAAGCCTGTGGGAAAACGTGCGCGAAGCACCGCAATACAACGACGAAGTGATACGCCCGCTGAACAACCCGCTGCTGGCCGACGGCGGCATCTGCATCTTGCGCGGCAACCTGGCGCCGCGCGGCGCGGTGCTCAAGCCCTCGGCGGCCACGCCTGAGCTGCTGCGCCACCGCGGCCGAGCCGTGGTCTTTGAAAACCTGGAGCACTACAAAGCGCGCATCGTTGACGAAGACCTGGACATCGACGCCAGCTGTGTCATGGTGCTCAAGAACTGCGGCCCCAAGGGCTACCCAGGCATGGCCGAAGTCGGCAACATGGGCCTGCCGCCCAAGTTGCTGCGCCAAGGCGTCAAGGACATGGTGCGCATCTCCGATGCGCGCATGAGCGGCACTGCCTACGGCACGGTGGTGCTGCATGTGGCACCCGAAGCGGCGGATCTCGGCCCCCTCGCCGCGGTACAAGACGGTGACTTCATCGAGCTGGACTGCGAGCAAGGCCGGCTTCACCTGGACATCAGCGACGCCGAACTGGCCGCTCGCCTGGCCACGCTCGCCAACCAGACCAGCAGCGACCAGGGCGGGCGCGGCGGCTACCAGCGTCTGTACGTGAACCATGTTCTGCAAGCCGACGAAGGTTGCGATTTTGACTTCCTGGTCGGCTGTCGCGGCGCTGCCGTGCCGCGCCACTCCCATTGATTGAAGAGCTCGTTCCATGACCCTAGTCCAAAAGCCCCGTGACCGACCCCGTTACCGCGGCATTTTCCCCGTCGTGCCCACCACCTTCCATGAAGACGGGCAACTCGACCTCGACAGCCAGAAGCGGTGTCTGGACTTCATGATTGACGCGGGGGTGGACGGGCTGTGCATCTTGGCGAACTTTTCCGAGCAGTTCTCGCTGTCGGATGCTGAGCGGGATACGCTGACCGAGCTGGCGCTCAAGCACGTGGCTGGCAGGGTGCCGGTCATCGTCACCACCACGCACTACGGCAGCCGCGTCTGCGCTGAGCGCAGCCGTCGCGCGCAAGACCTGGGCGCGGCGATGGTGATGGTCATGCCGCCGTACCACGGCGCCACCTTCCGGGTGCCCGAAGCGCAAATCTACGAGCTCTATGCGCGCGTCTCGGACGCGATCGACATTCCCATCATGGTGCAGGACGCGCCGGCCAGCGGCACCGTCTTGTCAGCGCCCTTCTTGGCGCGCATGGCCCGTGAAATCGAGCAACTGGCGTACTTCAAGATAGAAGTGCCGGGCGCCGCAAGCAAGCTGCGTGAATTGATTCGCTTGGGCGGTGCTGCAGTCGAGGGCCCCTGGGACGGCGAAGAAGCCATCACGCTGCTGGCCGACCTGGACGCGGGCGCGACCGGCGCCATGACCGGCGGTGCATTCCCCGACGGCATAAGGCCGATCATCGAGGCGCACCGCCAAGGCGACGCCGACCTGGCCTTCACGCTTTATCAGCGCTGGCTGCCACTCATCAACCATGAGAATCGCCAGGGCGGCATTCTCTCGGCCAAGGCCCTAATGAAAGAAGGCGGGGTGATTACCTGCGAAGCCGGGCGCCACCCTTTCCCGGCCATGCATCCCGACGTACGGCGCGGACTGGTGGACATAGCGCGGCGGCTAGACCCGCTGGTGCTACGCTGGGGCGGTTGATTCAGTTCTCTGCGCTAATCAGCTACCCAGAGCTCAAAACTGGGGCTACCGTTTTGCGCTGCAAACCGTCAGTCAGTAGGGGATGACACCGCAGCAGCGATAGCCGCTTGCTTTACGGCAAGCGTTGTTCTGCGTTCGTCTTCACTGGAGTTCCACAGCCAGCGACCAGCGCCCAACCCAAGCAACAGGCATGCTGGCCCCGCGCCAGTGAGCCAACACAAGTTGTTGACGGCTGCACCGCCCCAAAAAGAAGACACGAGGTTGTAGTTGGCGGAGCGATCTTCTTCGGGCAGTGAGCCGATGTATCCCATGGCAGCCACCTTGACAACGATAGCGCCAATTGGCCCCAGTGGATTCAGCTCGGTCAACCCAGCCGCCAAGCCCACCGCCGTGGATGCGCTGTCAGCACCAGCGGCAGCCCAAGCTTTCTCTACAGAATCTGAATGAGAAGGGCCGTTCAGTCCTAACAAGAGCGCAAGGGTTATCAAAGGCTTGAACATTGAGGCTCCGCGGACGAAAGTGGATAAATCACTTTCTTCCAACGAATTGCCTCTAGATGTCAGTCAACGGCTAACGCCCTGGCGGGCGAAGGGACGCGTTACGTCTACTTAAGGCGGCTCAGCAACGGCGGCGAGGTGCCTGCGCTAGCCCTAGGCTCGCCACCTAACCGACTGTCAATGTCGGGCTTTGTGCGCTACAGCTTAGGTCGTTAATTCACCAACGAAAAGGCCTTCAAGAATCGCTCCTTGAAGGCCTCTGTACTGTCTCTTGGTCGGTGTGAAAGGATTCGAACCTTCGACCCCTTGCACCCCATGCAAGTGCGCTACCAGGCTGCGCCACACACCGAAGCTCAAATTATAGCGTCCCCTTCAAGCACGTTGCCCCTAGACGGCAAGCAGTTCACGGATTTCGTGCAGCTCTCGCTTGACCCAGTCAAGTCGCTGCTTCGTGCTGTGGTCAAGGATCAAATCCACTGCGGTCAGATCGTCCTCATCCACTGAATCATCGGGCTCGTCAAGGCGATGGCCTTCGTCGTCGAGCAGGGCCACTCCGTCAAGCATGACCTCGCCAGAACGACGTTTGTCGCGTTCAGTCTGCACGATCTCCTGCAGCTTGTTTCGGGCACCACTGATGGTGAAGCCCTGGTCATAAAGCAAGTCGCGGATGCGCCGGATCATGAGCACTTCGTGGTGCTGGTAATAACGGCGATTGCCACGCCGCTTCATGGGGCGCAGCTGCGTGAACTCCTGCTCCCAGTAGCGAAGCACGTGCGGCTTGACACCGCAAAGGTCGCCTACCTCACCGATGGTGAAGTAGCGCTTGGCGGGGATGGGGGGAAGGGTTTTCTCCAAGGAAATCAAGGCACTGGTGAGCAAAGCGGTGAATTTACTCTAAGAGCAATTCAAGTGCAAACACCCAGCGCTACTTATTTTCGATTTCAAGCTTCAGGCGCGTCACCCTGAATCTGTTCTTTGAGCTTGTGGCTGGCGTGAAAGGTGACGACGCGTCGCGCTTCAATAGGAATTGATTCGCCTGTGCGAGGATTGCGCCCCGGCCGCGGCGCTTTGGTCCTGATCTGGAAATTGCCGAAGCCCGAGATCTTCACGTCATCGCCTTCGACCAAGCTGTCGGAGATCAACACGAAGAAGGAATCGATCATGTCCTTGGACTCGCGCTTGTTCAAGCCAATGTGTTCGAACAACAACTCGGCCAGGTGCGCCTTGGTCAGCGCAGGCGTCTCCAAGCTTTCAACTGAAAATTCCATGACGTTTCCTTGCGCGCGTTCGTCCATGTCTGCATTCATCGGGTCAGGGCTCACGCTCAGGCCCGCAGACGCGCGCCCAGTTCAGCCTTCATGCGATCGAGCACCGCTTGCATGGCTGCCTCAATCTGCTCCTCAGTCAGTGTAGTTTCTTCACTGCTGAGCACAAGGCGCACGGCCAGGCTTTTCTCGCCCAGTTGCATGCTGGCGGTGGCCTGCTGTGGCTTGTAGACGTCAAAGAGCGTGGCCGAACGCAGGCTTGGAACGCCAGCGCTACGGACAGCAGCCATGAGCGCAGCGTGCGTGACATGTTCCCCTACGATCACGGCCAGATCACGCTCCACTGGCTGCAATTTGCTCACCGCGGTGAAGTGCGGCACACGCCGCTGCAGCAAGGCGTCGAGTTCAAGCTCGAAAATAACCGGTGCCTGGGCGATTTCATAGGATTGGCGCCACTCTGGGTGCAACTCACCCACAAAACCAATGGCACGGCCCTCCACGCTCACGCTGGCGCAGCGGCCCGGATGCATAGCCGGGTGCGTTGCCGGCTCAAAGGTGGCGCCCAGTGGCGCCAGCAAACTTTCGACATCGCCCTTGATGTCAAAAAAGTCCACCAAACGTTCGGTTTGACTCCAGCCCGGTTTTGACAAACGGCCATAGGCCAGGCCAGCAACACGCATGGGCTGGCTGAAATTAGCCACCGTCGTGTCGGTGTTGAGCACCGATGCATCACGCAAAAACACCCGCCCCAACTCAAACACGCGCACTTGGCTGGCCTTGCGGTCCAGGTTGAACTTGAGGACTTGCAAGAGCGAGCCCAGCAAAGAAGAACGCATCACGCTCATCTGGCTGGCAATCGGATTCAAGAGCTTGATGGGGTTCGGATTGCCCGCCAGCTCGTGCTCCCAGCGCTCGTCCACGAAGCTGAAATTGATGGTCTCTTGGTAGCCGAGACCGGCCAGTGCACGGCGCACGGCAAAGGGGCCGCGCTGCGACTCAGGGCGCAAGCGTGCAGAGATCGGCGCGAGCGGCGGCGTTTGCGGCAGGCGCTCGTAGCCGACCATGCGCACCACCTCTTCGATCAAGTCTTCCTCAATCTGCAAGTCAAAGCGGTAGCTTGGAGGCATCACGGTGATCGTGCCCTCCCCTTCAGTCAGCGGCAAGCCAAGGCGTTTGAGCGCACCGGCGCATTCGGCCTGGGTCAGCTGCATGCCGATCACCTTGACCGCACGCGCCACGCGCAAGCTGACAGCTTGCGCTTGGGGCATGTTGGGTTGCTGATCTTCAACCGCACCGCAGGCAGTCGCAGGCGTGCCGCAGATGTCCAGCACCAGTTGTGTGATGCGCTCGACGTGCTCGATGGTCAGGCCAGAGTCCACGCCGCGTTCAAAGCGGTGACCCGCATCGGTGGAAAAGTTAAAGCGGCGCGAGCGGCCGGCAATCGACTTGGGCCACCAGAATGCGGCTTCGATGTAGATGTTTTGGGTGTCGTCAGACACCGCCGTGGCGTCGCCACCCATGATGCCGGCCAGTGACTCGACCTGCTGGGCGTCGGCAATGACGCCGACTTTTTCATCCAGCGTCACGGTGTTGCCGTTGAGCAGCTTCAGGGTCTCGCCAGGCTGGCCCCAGCGAACGTCGAGCCCGCCTTTGATCTTGTCCAGGTCAAAAATGTGCGAAGGACGACCCAACTCGAACATCACGTAATTCGAGATATCAACCAGCGCGGTGACGCTGCGCTGCCCGCAACGGGCCAGGCGATCGACCATCCATTGCGGTGTAGTTGCTTTGGGATTGACGTTCTTGACGACACGCCCGGTGAAGCGGCCGCACAAATCTGTGGCGGAAATTTTGACAGGCAGGCCAGCGTTTGCCGTGACGGCGACTGCAGGGAAGGTAGGCGACTTCAAAGGCGCGCCGGTGAGCGCTGCCAGTTCACGCGCCACGCCATACACGCTCAGGCAATGCGCAAGATTGGGCGTGAGCTTGAGCGTAAACAGCGTGTCGTCCAGCGACAGATGCGTGCGGATGTCTTGCCCAAGCGGTGCGTCAGCGGCCAATTCGAGCAGGCCGCCGTGGTCTTCAGACAGTTTGAGCTCACGCGCCGAGCACAGCATGCCAAAGCTGTCTGTGCCGCGCAGTTTGCCCACCTTGATGAGGAAGGGCTTTCCGTCCTCGCCAGGCGGCAATTCAGCACCCACCAGGGCGCAAGGCACCTTGATGCCCGCGCGTGCGTTGGGTGCACCGCAGACGATGCTCAGCAACTCAGGCTGGCCTACGTCCACTTGGCAAATGCGCAGCTTGTCAGCGTTCGGATGCTGCACAGCTTCTTTGATCTCACCGACCACGATGCCTTTGAAGGGCGGAGCGACAGGCTTGAGGTCCTCGACTTCGAGGCCAGCCATGGTCAAGGTGTCAGCCAGCTGCTGGGTGGAAAGCGGCGGGTTGCAAAACTCGCGCAACCAGGATTCAGGAAATTGCATGATGGACTCGGCTCTTTTTTAAGGCTGTTCTTTGGGCTAGGCGGCGCGGTGCACGGCTTATTGGAATTGCGACAAGAAGCGAATGTCGCCGTCAAAAAAGAGCCGCAGGTCGTTCACGCCATAGCGCAGCATGGTCAGGCGGTCCGGGCCCATGCCAAAGGCAAAACCAATGTATTTCTCAGGGTCCAGGCCCATGTTGCGCACCACGTTAGGGTGCACTTGGCCCGAGCCCGCCACTTCAAGCCAGCGACCCGCCAGCGGGCCTGATGCGAACTGAATATCCACTTCGGCGCTGGGCTCAGTGAAGGGGAAAAAGCTGGGCCGAAAACGCAGCACCAAATCGTGCGACTCAAAAAAGGTCCGGCAAAAATCGGTGAAGACAACTTTCAAGTCTTTAAAGCTCACGTTCTCGCCAATCCACAGGCCTTCACACTGGTGAAACATGGGCGAATGCGTGGCGTCGCTGTCAACGCGGTAAGTGCGGCCCGGCGCGATCACGCGAATCTCAGGCATGGATTGACCCGCGTCGAGCAAGGCTCGGTGGCGCTTGACGTGCTGCACCGCATAACGAATCTGCATCGGGCTGGTGTGCGTGCGCAGCAAATTGGGCGCAGCGTCGGTGCCGCCTTCAACGTAAAAGGTGTCGTGCATGGAGCGGGCGGGATGGTCTTCAGGCGTGTTGAGCGCCGTGAAGTTGAACCAGTCCGTTTCGATCTCTGGGCCCTCAGCCACATCAAAGCCCATGGAGCCAAAAATCGCCTCAATGCGCTCAAGCGTCAGCGACACGGGGTGCAGGCCGCCGCCCATGGTGGCCTGTCGGCCCGGCAGCGTCACATCCAGCGCCTCGGCCTTGAGTTGGGCCTGGAGTTCGGCTTGCGCCAGCGCTTCACGCCGCTCGTTCAGCGCACGCTCAATGGCCTGCTTGGCCAGGTTGATGGCCGCGCCGCGCGACTTCTTTTCTTCGACGCTCAAGGCCGCCATGCCTTTCATCAACTCCGTCACCTGCCCGGACTTGCCTAGAAATTGCGCCTTGGCGTTTTCCAGATCCGCTGGCGTCAGCGCGGCAGAAAAACTGGTCTTGGCTGAAAGGACCAAGTCATCGAGCAGGTCGGGAGAGTTCGTCATGGTGGTCACGGTAGTCGGGCGGGCATACGAAGCCGCATTCAGGCGAAGAACGGAAGGACGCGAAAGGCACAAAGACAAAGGGCCAGAGCTTTTGCAAGCCCTGGCCCCGTTGTCTATTTCCTGGTGAAGGCTATTTCATCAACAGCACAGCACCAGCCTAGATCAGGCAGCAGCCAGCTTGGCCTTGACTTGGGCCACGATGGCGCCGAAAGCAGCGCTGTCATGGATGGCCATGTCAGACAGGACCTTACGGTCGATTTCGATACCGGCTTTTTTCAGGCCGTTAGCGAACTGGCTGTAGGTCATGCCGAATGAACGGCTGGCGGCGTTGATACGCGCAATCCACAACTGACGGAACACGCGCTTTTTGGTGCGGCGGTCACGGTAGGCATATTGCCCAGCCTTCATGACCGCTTCTTTGGCGATACGGAAGACGTTACCGCGGCGGCCGCGGAAACCTTTGGCAAGGGCGAGAACTTTTTTGTGGCGGGCGCGAGCCGTTACACCACGTTTGACGCGAGGCATGTATTTACTCCTTGTTCGTCGTTAATTAAATACCCATGCCTGGCAGCATTTGCGCCATGTGACCCATATTGGTCTCATGAACTGCAACTGCACCGCGCAAGTGGCGTTTATTTTTGGTGGTCTTCTTGGTCAGGATGTGACGTTTGAAGGCTTGACCGCGCTTGACGGTGCCACCTGGACGAACGCGAAAACGCTTTTTCGCGCTGCTCTTGGTCTTCATTTTGGGCATGTGAATGCTCCTTTTCCTTTGTGCTCGTGAGGCGCTGCGAACCTTCCGCAGACTTGATGGCCCCGAGCCACTTGTCAAGGCAAAGGCCCCGAAGGGCCTTTCACCTGAAGCATCAAGCTTTGCAGCTTGACGCTTTTCATGTCCGGATCACTCCGGACACACCACCCTGGCTTTCGCCCGGGCATTTTTCTCTCAAGAGGCCAGATTGTACCCGCCTCAACAAGGGATTTCCTGAATCGACGCTCAGGCGTTCGCGGGTGTTGCCTCTGGCGCAGCGCCAGCAGGCTTGGCAACAGGCTTCTTCTTGCCCGGCGCAATCATCATCACCATCTGGCGACCTTCAAGCTTGGGGAACTGCTCGACGACAATCATGTCAGCCAACTCGTCGCGTAAGCGTGCCAGCAAGGCCAGACCCAACTCCTGGTGCGTGATCTCACGACCGCGAAAACGCAAAGTGATCTTGCACTTGTCGCCCTCTTCCAAGAAACGCTTGATATTGCGGACCTTGATGTTGTAGTCGCCGTCATCGGTACCGGGCCGGAATTTGATTTCCTTGACCTCGATGACTTTTTGCTTGGATTTCGCTTCCGCCGCTTTTTTCTGCTCAGCGTACTTGAACTTGCCGTAATCCATGAGACGGCACACAGGCGGCACAGCCGTAGGCGAAATCTCTACGAGATCGACATCGGCCTCGCCGGCCAGGCGCAGCGCCTCCATGATGCTCACGATGCCCAAAGGCTCGTTTTCTGGCCCAGTCAGACGGACTTCGGGGGCCATGATTTCACGGTTCAAGCGGTGCTTGCGTTCTTCGCGGTGACGACGGTCACGAAATTCAGTAGCGATGGTTCTGGTCCTTCAAATGTCGCTATTCAAGCAATAGCAGCTGACGCCCGCCTCTACACAGAGGCGCCGAGTTTGATCAACAGGTGAGCGAATCAGGCTTTGAGGGTGATGTCCGAAGCGATTTGCGCGGCAAACGCTTCGAGGGACATCACGCCAAGGTCTTTATTGCCTCGGGCGCGCACTGCAACTGCTCCAGCTTCTTTCTCTTTGTCGCCAACGACGAGCAGATAGGGAAGCTTTTGCAACGAGTGCTCGCGTATTTTATACGTGATTTTTTCGTTGCGCAGGTCAAGCTGAACCCTAAGCCCTTGATTCTGAAGCGTTTTAGCGATTTCGCGACAGTAATCGGCCTGGGCGTCGGTGATGTTGAGCACCGCAACCTGAACAGGTGCCAGCCATGTTGGCAAGGCGCCGGCGTGCTCTTCAATCAAGATACCGATGAAGCGCTCCATGCTGCCGACGATGGC
Organism: Polaromonas sp.; assembly: GCA_040400945.1. Classification (GTDB taxonomy): domain Bacteria; phylum Pseudomonadota; class Gammaproteobacteria; order Burkholderiales; family Burkholderiaceae_C; genus Polaromonas. The sequence continues at coordinate 96,913 of JBBAPG010000007.1, forward strand.
GCGGTGCAGCATGACAGGACGGTGGCGGTTGCCGTCCTCGCCCACGTACTCGGCATCCAGCCGCTCCGGCATAGAGAAGTCAACTTGCATGGTGCCGCACTGCCACTGGCGGCCCAGCGCGTCCTTGAGTGTGTATTCGATCTTCGGGCCATAGAAGGCGCCGTCGCCCGGTGCAATCTCGAACTCGCAACCAGAGGCACGCAGGCTTTCCATCAAGGCGTGCTCGGCCTTGTCCCAGCTTTCATCAGAGCCGATGCGCTTTTCAGGGCGGGTCGCCACCTTGTAGATGATGTTCTTGAAGCCGAAGTCGGTGTAGACCTTTTGCAGTAGCGTGGTGTAGGCCACGCATTCGCCCAAAATCTGGTCTTCGGTGCAAAAAATGTGGCCATCGTCTTGCGTGAAACCGCGCACGCGCATGATGCCGTGCAAGCCACCCGAAGGCTCGTTGCGGTGGCATTGGCCGAACTCGCCGTAACGCAGCGGCAGGTCGCGGTAGCTCTTGATGCCTTGCTTGAAGATCAGGATGTGACCTGGGCAGTTCATGGGTTTCAGGGCGTACTCGCGCTTTTCGCTTTCCGTCGTGAACATGTTCTCGCGGTACTTGTCCCAGTGGCCCGTTTTTTCCCACAGAGTCTTGTCAATGACCTGCGGGCCTTTGACCTCTTGGTAGCCGTTGTCCTGGTACACGCGTCGCATGTACTGCTCAACGCCCTGCCACACGGTCCAGCCCTTGGGGTGCCAGAACACCAAGCCTGGTGCGTGGTCGTCGATATGGAACAAGTCGAGCTCGCGCCCGAGCTTGCGGTGGTCGCGCTTTTCGGCTTCTTCCAGCATCGTCAGGTACTGCTGCAGGTCGTCCTTGCTGGCCCAGGCCGTGCCGTAAATGCGCTGGAGCATCTCGTTACGGTGGTCGCCGCGCCAGTAAGCGCCCGCCACCTTCATGAGCTTGAAGTGCTTGAGCTTGCCGGTGCTGGGCACGTGCGGCCCGCGGCACAGGTCTTCAAAACCGCCTTCGCTGTAGAGCGACACATCTTCACCCGCCGGGATGCTGCCAATGATCTCGGCCTTGTAGTTCTCGCCCATGGCCTTGAAGTGCGCCACGGCCTCGTCGCGCGGCAATACGCGGCGCTTGACAGGCTCGTCCTTGGCGACGAGCTGGGTCATGCGTTTTTCAATGGCTTCCAGGTCTTCAGGTGTGAAGGGCCGCTTGTACGAAAAGTCGTAGAAAAAGCCGTTCTCGATGACCGGGCCGATCGTGACTTGCGCATCGGGGAACAGTTCTTTGACGGCATAAGCCAGCAAGTGCGCCGTCGAGTGGCGAATCAGCTCAAGGCCCTCGGCGTCTTTGGCTGTGACGATGGCCAGGGTGCTGTTGCTGTCAATCAGGTGGCTGCTGTCCACCAGCTTGCCATTGACCTTACCGCCAAGGGTCGCCTTGGCCAAGCCTGCGCCGATGGACGCAGCAACGTCCGCCACGGTGACGGGCTGCGGGAATTCGCGTATCGAGGCATCAGGAAGCGTGACTTGAATCATGGCGGCTGGAGTTGGTACAAAAGTAAAGAGCAAGCCTTCAATTTTACGCGTATCACCAGACCGCCCCGCAGGCAGACGACACACGCAAAAAAGCCCGGCGCAGATCAATCTGGCCGGGCTTGAGACCTCAGCGAAATTTTTTAGTGGAACTGCTCTTCTTCGGTCGAACCCGTCAGCGCAGTCACGCTGGACTTGCCGCCCTGGATCGTCGTGGTCACTTCGTCAAAGTAACCCGTGCCGACTTCTTGCTGGTGCGAGACAAAGGTGTAGCCGCGGTCGCGGGCCGCGAATTCGGGCTCTTGCACTTTCTCCACATAAGCCGACATGCCGCGTTTGACGTAGTCCTGGGCCAGGTCAAACATGTTGAACCACATCGAGTGAATACCGGCCAGCGTGATGAACTGGTACTTGTAGCCCATGGCGCCCAGCTCGCGCTGGAACTTGGCAATGGTCGCGTCGTCCAGATTTTTCTTCCAGTTGAAAGACGGCGAGCAGTTGTAAGCCAGCATCTTGCCGGGGTGAACCTTGTGCACGGCCTCGGCAAACTTGCGGGCGAACTCAAGGTCAGGCGTGCCGGTTTCGCACCAGACGAGGTCAGCATAGTGCGCGTAAGAGATGGCACGCGAGATGGCCTGGTCAATCCCTTTTTTAGTTTTGTAGAAGCCTTCAGACGTGCGTTCGCCAGTGATGAAAGGTTTGTCGTTCTCGTCGTAGTCGCTGGTCAAGAGGTCTGCAGCTTCAGCGTCGGTACGGGCAATCACCAAAGTGGGCACACCCAGAACGTCGGCGGCCATGCGGGCAGCGATCAGTTTCTGGTTGGCTTCCACGGTGGGCACCAGCACCTTGCCGCCCATGTGACCGCATTTCTTGACAGAAGCCAATTGGTCTTCAAAGTGAACGCCGGCAGCACCGGCTTTGATCATGGCCTTCATCAACTCGAAGGCGTTGAGTACGCCGCCAAAGCCGGCTTCAGCGTCGGCCACGATGGGCGCGAAGTTGTCGATGTAGCCAGCGTCGCCGGCATCAATGCCTTTGGAATGCTGGATCTCGTCCGCACGGCGAAAGGTGTTGTTGATGCGCTCGACCACCGTTGGCACAGAGTCCACTGGGTACAGCGACTGGTCGGGGTACATGGACGCGTAGCTGTTGTTGTCAGCCGCAACCTGCCAGCCCGACAGGTAGATGGCTTTGACGCCGGCCTTGACCTGCTGCATGGCCTGGCCACCGGTGAGCGCACCCAGGCAGTTCACATAAGGCTCAGTGTGAACCAAGTCCCAGAGCTTTTCAGCGCCGCGTCGAGCCAGCGTGTGCTCGATGGGGAAGGAGCCGCGCAGCCGGACCACGTCAGCGGCGCTATAGCCCCGCTTGATGCCTTTCCAGCGTGGGTTGGTAGCCCAGTCTTTTTCGAGGGCGGCGATTTGCTGGGCGCGGCTGAGTTGCTCGGTAAGGGTCTGGGGCATGTCATCACTCCTGAAGTTAAAAAGAAAAGTTCACGACTGCTGTGTCGATGGCTTGACTTTAAGTCTTCTAGAAGACTAATGCATGCTCTTATGTCTTATATAAGACAAAAAAATTGTTCAATGAATTCAATAACTTATGCAATACATTTCGCATAAAGAAAAACGTTTTCTCATATTGAGAAAATTTGATGCAATGCAGCAAAATGAAATTCACATTGTGAAAACTTATTCACTTTGCGAAATCTCAACGATAGGCACTTGCTCAGGCGCCGATTGCAGCCATTGGATTGAGGCATGATTCGCGCCACCTCAACTTGATGATGTCCCCATTGTGAAACCCCCTGTGCCGCGCATTTTGGCTTACGGCTGCCTGGCCCTTAGCATGTCCCTCGTGGGCAGTTATGTGGCGCTGTCAAAGCCGCTGGTGGCCGCCCTGCCCGTCTTTTTGCTGGCCTGGCTGCGCTTTGGCATTGGCGGCCTGGCCATGCTGTCCTGGCTCAAACGCCCGCCCCATGAAGCGCCCATGACGCGAGAGACCCGGCAACTCCTTTTCCTCGAATCATTCCTGGGCAACTTTCTGTTTTCAATCTGCATGCTGTTTGGCGTGAGCCTGACGAGTGCTGTTTCAGCGGGCGTCATCATGGCTTCCATCCCGGCGGCGGTCGCCGTCATGAGTTGGGTCTTTTTGAAGGAAACCATCAGCCGGCGCGTGCTTGTGGCGATGGCTTGCGCCGTGCTGGGCATCGCGCTGGTGTCACTGACGGGTCCGGAAGATCCTGCGAAGGCAAGCCCATCGAGCCCCACGAATCTTGCGTGGCTGGGCAACTTGCTGCTGGTAGGCGCGGTTTTATGTGAAGCGGCCTATGCCGTGATCGGCAAGCGCCTGACGGGCGTGCTCGGGCCCAAGCGCATCACGGCGCTGATCAATCTGTGGGGCTTTGCGCTGGTCACGCCGCTAGGCTTATGGATGGCGCTCGACTTCGATTTCTCGCGCGTCGCGCCTTCGACCTGGGGCTTGCTTGTTTTTTATGCGCTGGCGGCCAGCGTCTGGACGGTCTGGCTTTGGATGACGGGACTCCGGGGCGTTCCGGCGCATCAGGCAGGTGTTTTCACCGTCATGCTGCCCATCAGTGCGGCGCTGGTGGGCGTGACGGTTCTGGGCGAGTCCATGGGGCTTTGGCAAGTGGCCGCTTTCGCATTGGCGCTGCTCGGCGTCTTTCTGGCGACCTTGCCCGACTCGGCGGAGATAGAAGTTCTCGGTTCAAGCGAGCGGCATTGAACTGGGCCGTCAACCCAGACGCGCCGCACGCTCCGCCTGTACTGCCGCCCTTATCTCTCGCTGACGCTGGCGCTCTTGCCGCGCCACGTACAAGGTGTAGGCCAGGATCCCGACGCTGACCACCGCGATCAGCAAAGTGGCGGCCGCGTAGATGGATGGATTGATGCCGCGCCGTGCGTAGCTGAAGATCACTTGCGGCAATGTCGTCACGCCAGGGCCAGACAGAAACTCGGAGATCACCACATCGTCAAAGGACAAGGTGAAGGTCAGGAGCCAGGCCGCAACCATGGCTGGCGCAATGGCGGGCAAGGTGACCAGAAAAAACACCTGCAAAGGCCGGCAACCGAGGTCCATGGCGGCCTCCTCGATGGAGCGGTCCACCTCGCGCAAGCGCGACTGAATGACTATGGTGGCGTAAGCCATGCCCAGCAAGGTATGGCCAATCACGATGGTCCCCATGCCGCGGTCGGGCCAGCCCACGCTGCGCTGCACAGCCACCATCAACAGCAAAACAGACAGGCCGATGATGACCTCCGGCATGATGAGCGGCGCGTTGACGAGGCCTATGAAAAAAGGACGGCCGCGAAAACGCTCGTAGCGCACCAGCACAAAAGCCGCCATGGCGCCCAGCACCGCCGACAGCGTGGCCGTTACCAGCGCCACCTTCAAAGACAGCAAGAAGCCATCGACCAGCCGTGTGTCAGCCCAGAGCGCGGTGTACCAGCGCAGCGAAAAGCCGGTGAAGACCCCGTCCTGCCGTGTGCTGTTGAATGAAAACACCACCAGGAACACCAGCGGTGCATAAAGAAACAGGTACACCGCCACCAGCCAGAAGCGGCCCAGGTGAGCTTGTAAAAATCGTTGAAGCCCGCGCATGTCAGTTCTTTCCATGCGAGCTGGGCTCGGCACTGTAGTGGTAATACAGCGCCAGCGGGAACAGGATCAAAAGGATCATCACCACCGCCAGGGCCGAAGCGCGCGGCCAGTTGTTGCTGCTGAACATCTCGTCCCACACCACACGGCCGATCATGATGTTTTCAGCGCCGCCTAAAAGCGAAGGAATCACGAACTCGCCCACGCTGGGAATGAAGACCAGCATGGCGCCCGACACAATGCCCGCCTTGGACAGTGGCACGGTGATGAGCCAGAAGGCCTCCCAAGGGCTGGCGCCCAGGTCATGTGCCGCCTCAAGCAGCCTGAAATCCATCTTCACCAGCGTCGCGTAAAGCGGCAACACCATAAAGGGCAAATACACATAGGTCATGCCAACCAGCATGGACACGTCGGTGTAGAGCATGGCCAGCGGCTGCTCGATCAAGCCCAACGCTATGAGCAGGTTGTTCAAGACGCCTTGGTCGGCCAGGATGCCTTTCCACGCATATACGCGCAGCAAAAACGATGTCCAAAATGGCAGCATCACCAGCATCAGCAGGCCCGGCCGTGCGCTGGGGCGGGCGCGGGCGATGAAGTAGGCGAAGGGGTAGCCGATCAGCAAGCACAGCAAAGTGGTCAGTACCGCGTACTTCAAGGAAGTCTCGTAGGCCTCCATGTAGATGGTCTGCGCAAAACCAGCGCCCGCTTCCCGGAAGATGGCGGCGTAGTTTTCGTACTTGAGAACAAAGCGCCAAGCGCCGTCAGCAGTCTCCACCAAAGGCGTGAATGGATCGACCCCGCTGCCCATGTCCGTGATGCTGATGCGCAGCAAGATGAGAAACGGCAGGACAAAAAACAAGGCCAACCAGACGAAAGGCACGCCAATGACAAAGCGGCGGCCTGGCCGGATCTTGAGCGCCCATGAAGTTTTCATGCGACAGCCTTATTGGGTGAGGACGACAGGCGCAGAGTCTTCCCACCAGAAGAACACGGCGTCGTTCCAGGTGATGCGGCTTTGGTCGTGGCGGGCGTTGTTGCCCTCGGTGATCTTCACGCGCTTGCCGTTGGGCATCTCGACGATGAAGGTGCTGTAGCTGCCGAAATAAGCAATCTCGCGCACGACGCCGGTGAACAGGTTGCAGTTGACCTCAGGCCGAGCTTTGTCGATGTGAATCTTCTCCGGCCGCACAGCCACGGCGAGCGTCATGCCCAGCGCGCCCGACACGCCGTGACCGACATGGATCACGCCCTCAGGCGTGCTGACTTCGCAACGGTCGGCGAGGTCCAGACTCAGCTGGCCGTCGAACAAATTCACGTTGCCGATGAAGTCGGCCACGAAGCGACAGTTCGGATGCTCATAAATCTCGCGCGGCGTGCCCACCTGGAGCACCCGGCCGTGGCTCATGACCGCGATGCGCGAGGCCATGGTCATGGCCTCTTCCTGATCATGCGTGACCATGACGCAAGTCACACCCACCGATTCCACGATATTGACCAACTCAAACTGCGTTTGCTCGCGCAGCTTCTTGTCCAAGGCGCCTAAGGGTTCGTCAAGCAGCAGCAACTGCGGCCGCTTGGCCAGACTGCGCGCCAGCGCCACGCGCTGCTGCTGCCCGCCTGAAAGCTGGTGCGGCTTGCGCTTGGCAAAGGCCGTGAGCTGCACCAGCCTGAGCATCTCTTCCACGCGGCTGGTGATCTCGGCCTTGGGCATACCTTCACGCTTGAGACCAAAAGCGATGTTCTCCCAGACGCTCAAATGCGGAAACAGCGCATAAGACTGGAACATCATGTTGATCGGCCGCTCGTAGGGCGGAAACGACGCGATATCCACGCCGTCGAGGATGACTGCGCCCTCGGTCGGCGTTTCAAAGCCGGCGAACATGCGCAGCAAAGTGGACTTGCCGCAACCCGAACTCCCCAGCAAGGCAAATATCTCGCCCTTGTTGATGCTCAGGGAAACGTTGTCCACGGCGGCCACATCGTCAAAGCGTTTGACGAGACCTTCGGCCTTGAGGAAACCTTCAGTGCGCGTGGCGGGCAGATTCATGCGGTTTGTTGCTGCTCTTTGAGCGGGCGGGGATGAGGTAAGTGGGCAAGACAAGGGCTGCGACAGCTTTTCACCGGCGCAGCCCTTGACCTGATAAACGTGCCGCCTTAGCGACACCAGAGCAATTTACTTGCCCTTCTTGAAGAGCGTGAATTCGTTGGCCATCGAGGCCCGAGCTTCATTGCTGAAGCTGGCTGGCGAGATCATCTTTTGCAGATTGGCTTCGTCCGGGAACACGGCCTTGTCTTGCGCGATCTCAGGCTTGACTTTCGCCAAACTGGCCTTGTTGGCGGTGGCGTAACTCAATTCGTTGGTGAGCGAGGCAGACACCTCAGGCTTCAAGAAGTAGTTGATAAAGACATGCGCGTTGTTCGGATGCTTGGCGTCCTTGGGAACAGCCAGCGTGTCAAAGAAGATCAGGCCGCCGGTGCTGGGCAGAAGCGCCTCGATGTCGTTGCCGTTCTTGTTTTCGATAGCGCGGTTGCGGGCGATGTTGATGTCGCCAGCCCAGGCCAGTGCCACGCAAGCCTTGCCGCCAGCCAGGTCGTCGATCATGGTGCTGCTGAACATGCGGATGTGCGGGCGTACCTTGGCCAGCATGGCCGCAGCCGCCTTGTGGTCAGCCGGGTCGTTCGAGTAAGCGTTCTTGCCGATGAAGTGCATGGCCGGTGGCAACACTTCAGTCGGCGAGTCCAGAAAAGCAATGCCGCAGGACTTGAGCTTGGCGGTGTAGGTTGGGTTGAAGACCAGCTCCCAGGCATTGGCGGGCATGGGCGTGCTGCCCAGGGCTTTGGCGACTTTGGTCTTGTTGATGCCGACGGTAGTGAAGCTCCAGGCCCACGGCACAAGATGCTTGTTCTCGGGGTCGATGGTGGACAGCTTGGCCATGATGGCCGGGTCCAGGTTGCTGTAGTTGGGCAGTTTGGACTTGTCCAGCGCCATCAACAGGCCGCCATCGATCTGCGGCTTGGCAAACACGGCGCCTGGCACCACGATGTCGTAGCCGGTGTTGCCCGCCACCAGCTTGGCGTGCAAGGCTTCATTGTTCTCGAAGGTCTGGTAGTTGACCTTGATGCCGGTTTCTTGCGTGAAGTTGGCCACCATGTCCTGGGCGATGTAATCGGGCCAGTTGTAGACGTTGAGGACTTTTTCTTCCGTGTTGGCGGCGGCCTGGGCGACGGCTGCTGGGGCTGTAGCCGCGGCGGGCGCTTCTTCTTTCTTTCCGCAGGCCACCAGGGCCACGGCGGTCAGGGCGAAAGTCCAAACATGCTTGTTCATGATGTGAAGGTCCAAGAGAAAAATGGGACACCCAAGCTCTAGAGCCTGGCCGCGAAAAAGCGGATTGTAAGAGCTATTTCGTGGGCTAGTCCGGCCCTTTTTAGCCCCCGCCCACAGGCAAAAAACCCTCAGAAAATACCCAAAACGGGGCCTGAGGTCCACAAAGGTTCACCAGGGATTCAAGTCAGCGGACTGATGCACCAAGGCGCTGCATCGTGCACCAAACCCATCCACAAAGCCCAGACGGATGTGAGCATGAGCGCGGCGCCGGCCACGCGAATCGCCCACGGCCCGGCGCTGGGGCCTTGCAGGCGCAGCCAGAGCCAAGGCCCGGCCATGAGGCTGAGGCCGCTGCCCAGCGCAAAGGCTGCCATGACGAGCGCACCTTCCACCGGGCTGGCGCTCAGCCCGGCTACCAGCAAGGCCGAATAAAGCAGACCGCAAGGCAACAAGGCCCAGGCGCTGCCCATGAGAAGTGGTGCCGCAGCCGCTGGCACCCGGCCACCGGCACTCAGCGCGCCCCTGACCTGGCCCCACACGCGGCGCGCACCCAGGTCCAGCCACGCAGGCTGACGTCCTTGCCAGAGCAAAACGAGCCCCAGCATGGCGGCGGCCACATGGAGCAAGCTCCAGACAGGCCGCAGCGCAGCCGAGTGAACGCTCAGCCAGCCCAGGCCCTGGACTGAGGCCGCCGCCAAGCCGCCCAGGGCGCTGTACCCGGCAAGGCGCCCCAATTGAAAAGCCCAGAGCGAGGGGCCGTGAGGCCTGCCGGCACGCTGCCCCATGCCCGCGCAAGCCGCACCGCACATGGCTACGCAGTGCGGCCCTCCGGCCAGACCCATGATCAAGGCGGTCAAAACCAGACTGGACTGCATCAGATGGACTGCATCAGACGGACTAATTCAGAGAATGCGGGAAAACCGCGAGCGATTGCGGTCGGCCTGCAAGTAGCGGTCGAACACCATGGCCACCGCCCGCACAAAAAACCAACCCTGGGCTGTCACTTCGATGCCCTTGGCGTCGATCTTCACCAAGCCCTGACCGGCCAGATCTTCCAGGGCCTTCATTTCACTGGCGAAGTACTGTTTGAAGTCGATCAGGTAGCCCAGTTCAATCGACTCGAACTGCAACTCGCCCTGGCACATCAGGGCCATGATGACCGCGCGCCGCACCAGATCGTCACGCGAAAGCGCCAGGCCTCTCACGACGGGCAGTCGCCCCTGGTCAAGGTGGTCGTAGTACTCCTCGATGGACTTGGCGTTCTGGCTGTAAGTTGCACCCACCCGGCCAATGGCGGAGACGCCCAGGGCGATCAAATCGCAATCAGGCTGGGTGCTGTAACCCTGGAAGTTGCGGTGCAGCCGCCCCTGGCGTTTGGCCACGGCCAGCGCGTCGTTGGGCAAGGCAAAGTGGTCCATGCCCACGTACACGTAGCCAGCTGCCTCGAACGCGTCTAGCGAATGGGCCAGCATGGTGACTTTGGCCGCGGCCGACGGCAACTCGGCCGAAACAATGCGCCGCTGAGGCTTGAAGCGCTCGGGCAAGTGGGCATAGGCATACAGCGCCACCCGATCAGGCGCGAGATGGGCGACCTGTGCCATCGTGCGGTCAAAAGATTCTGGCGTTTGCTGCGGCAGCCCGTAGATGAGATCGACATTGATCGATTCAAAACCCTGTTGTCGGGCCGCCCGCATCAGCGCAAACACCTGCTCGGCAGGCTGCACCCGGTGCACGGCTTTTTGCACGGCCGCATCAAAGTCCTGCACCCCGAAACTCAGGCGATTAAAGCCCAGCTCAGCCAGCACCCCCAGGCGCTTGGCGTCCACAGTGCGCGGATCGACTTCAATGGAATATTCACCGCCAGGGGCAAAGTTGAAGCTGCGGCGCAGCATGGCCATGAGGCCACGCAATTCCTCGTCCTTTAAAAACGTCGGGCTGCCGCCCCCCAGATGCAATTGACTGACGGTTTGGCCCAGACCCAGTTGCGCTGTGTGCAAGTCCACCTCGCGGCTGAGGTAGCGCAAGTAGGGCTCCGCCCGGTCATGGTGCTTGGTGATGATCTTGTTGCAGGCACAGTAGTAGCACAGCGATTCGCAAAACGGAATGTGAACGTACAGCGACAAAGGCAAGTTCATGGCAGCCGCGCCGCTGCGTCGCTGGCCAAGGGCTTGCACATAGTCATCGGCGGCGAAAGCCTCCACAAAGCGGTCTGCCGTGGGGTAAGACGTGTAGCGCGGACCTGTGAGGTCAAAACGGCGCAGAAGATCGGCTGACACAACGCTCATGGGACTGGATCCTTGGGCTTCCGAAAGTGATGCGGAAGATGACTCCACTGTGACCGGGCCGCGCCTGCTGTGTCTTGACCTGGATCAAGCAGCCTGCTTGTGCGCAAGGTTCGTGAAAGGCGCCCCCAACGGATGAGCCACAAGCTCATCAACAAAGATTTTTGGGAAATGGGCTCAGAGTCCGCGAAAATCAGAGCATGAACAAGGAAGCCATCAAAGTCGCCTGCTCCAATTGCAACCTGCGCGAGTTGTGCATGCCCATGGGGCTCAACGCAGAAGATTTGAAGCGGGTCGATGAACTGGTAACTACCCGCCGCACGATCAAACGCGGCATGCCTTTGTTTCACAACGGCGAAAAATTCAGTTCGCTGTATGCCATTCGCACAGGCTTCTTCAAGACCAGCGTGACCACTGAAGACGGCCGCGACCAGGTCACAGGCTTTCAGATGGCCGGCGAGATCATCGGGCTGGACGGCATCGTGAACGACCAGCACACCTGCGATGCGATTGCCCTGGAAGACGCTGAAGTCTGCGTCATGCCCTTTGACCGGATCGAAGAAATCTCACGCGAAGTCAATGCCTTGCAGCATCATGTGCACCGCATCATGAGCCGCGAGATCGTGCGCGAACACGGCGTGATGCTGCTGCTCGGCAGCATGCGGGCTGAAGAGCGCCTGGCCGCTTTCCTCTTGAATCTGGTGCAGCGGCTGCAGGCCAGAGGCTTTTCGCAAACCGAGTTGATCTTGCGAATGACACGCGAAGAAATCGGCAGCTATTTAGGCATGAAGCTGGAAACCGTGAGCCGCACTTTCTCCAAGTTCGCCGACGACGGCGTGATTGAGGTCAAGCAACGCCACATACTGATTCGCGACGCCGAAGCGCTCAAGCGCCTGGTCAATCCCCAGGTGTGTCACTGAGGCTTTCAGCGTTCACCCTAGCCTGCGGCTTGGCCAGCCACACAGCCATGGCGCTGCAGGCGGCCGTGATCAACCAGAACAGGAAAAACGCCAGGGTGTAAACCGTCTGCCGGCTTGGCTGCGGCAGTTGCCCGGGCCAGTGGACTTCGCCTGGGTCCACCATTGAAAAAACCAGGGCTTCGAGCAGGCACGCGGCCAAAAACGAAGGCCACAACACGAGCACGGCCAAACGCAGGCCCGAAGTGGGCTCAAGCTCCGGCTGAACGGCCGATGTATCGCCGCGCATCAGCAAGGGGGCGTCAAGGCTTGGCATCAGGAACACCGCCGGTAGCGCTGTGATTGCGGGCAGTGTGCGCCGGTTGCATCTGGGCGGAAGCCGCCTGGATTTCGCGCATGATGAGCACGCCCTCCGTGTATTGAGACTCGGACACCACAGCGTCGGGTCCGCGCAAGATATAGACCGCCGTGATGGCGCAGGCAATCACGGCCGACAAAGGGCCGGCAATCACCATCCACACATACGGCTCCTTCCACCACGGGCGCTCTTCTGGCGCTGAATCAAAGTTGGAAGTTGCGATAGTCATGGTCTTTTCTTTCATCGTTGACTCGGCGTTAACGCGGCACCAGGAACACCGACTTCTCGGCCAGCTCGGCGCCCGAAGGCTGCGCGGTGATCACAAAGGTCATGGGGTGTGAGCCCGGCGTGGCCGCATCGGGCGGCACCTGTACCCGCACCGGCACCCAGCGCGAGCTGGCTGCATCCACATCGACGGCCAGCTCAGACGCGACACGGGCGCCCGGCAAGCCCATCACGCGCAGCTGGTACTGTTGCCTGGCTTCGGTGGCATTCATGATTTGCAGGCGGTAGACGTTCTCCACCTGGCCCTGCCCCACGATGCGCGCCAGCGCCCCGCGGTCACGCACCACATCGACCTTGAAAGGCGCGCGCATGACGAGGCTACCCAGCACCGCTGTGCTGATGGCCAACAGCACGGCGGTGTAAATCAGCACACGCGGCCGCAGCACGCGGCGCAGCATCTCTTGGCTGGACAGCTTTTGCGCCATGCCGTTGGGCGTGCTGTAGCGGATCAGGCCGCGCGGGTAATGCATCTTGTCCATCACGCTGTCGCACACATCAATGCAAGCCGAGCAGCTGATGCACTCGTATTGCAGGCCATTGCGAATGTCGATGCCCGTGGGGCAGACCTGCACACACAAGCCGCAGTCGATGCAGTCGCCCAGGCCTTTGGCGTGGTACTGCTCGGGCGTGTCACTGCGCGGACGCACACCCCGGCCTTCGCCGCGGGCGCTGTCATAGGTCACGATCAGGGTGTCGTGGTCAAACATCGCGCTTTGAAAGCGGGCATAGGGGCACATGTATTTGCACACCTGCTCGCGCATCCAGCCCGCGTTGCCGTAAGTGGCAAAGCCGTAAAACAAGACCCAGAACCATTCCCAAGGACCCAGGGACAGCGTCATCACAGAGGCCGCCAGTTCGCGGATGGGCGTGAAGTAACCCACGAAGGTAAAACCGGTCCAAAGACCTATCGCAATCCAGACTGCATGCTTGGCAGCTTTGCGTGCCAGCTTGGCCGGTCCCATGGCTGACCTGTCCAGCTTCATGCGCGCCATGCGATCGCCTTCGATCTTGCGCTCGACCCACATGAAGATCTCGGTGTAAACCGTCTGCGGGCAGGCGTAACCGCACCACAGCCGCCCCGCCACAGCCGTGAACAAAAAGAGCGACAAAGCGCTGATGACCAAAAGGCCCGTGAGGTAAATCAGGTCCTGCGGATAAAGCACCTGATTGAAGATATAAAAGCGCCGTGCCGCCAAGTCAAACAGCATGGCCTGGCGCCCATGGATGGTCAGCCACGGCAAGCCATAAAACACCAACTGCGTGATCCAGACCATGGCCCAGCGCCAGTGGTTGAACCAGCCCGTCACGCTGCGGGCGTAAATCGCTTTGTCTGCCTGGTAGAGCGAGGCGACCGTGTTCGAATCGTCCGCGCCCTGCCCTGCTGGTAGGCCCGAGGCGTTCGGCACCGACTTGATAGGAATCACCCGAGACGCTGGCGCCGTGCGGTCAATCGCCATAGTCAGGCATCACTTTCACTTTGTGCGTCTTACTTCTGCGGCAACTCAGCGGGCTTGGCGCCCACCTCAACCACCGCCTGCTTGGCTACTGCCGCCGATGTGGCGTTGCTCACACCGCCCAGACTGAGTACATAGGCTGCCACCACCTGAATCTGTTCAGGCGTGAGCTTGGGCGCTTGCGCAGGCATGACGTTGGTCTTGCCGTTTTTGATCATGCTGACAATCGCCGCCTCGCCCCAGCCATGCAGCCATACATCGTCGGTCAGGTTGGGCGCGCCAATGACCTTGTTGCCCTTGCCGTCGATGCCGTGGCAAGCGGCGCAAGCGGCAAACTTCGCCTTGCCGCTGAAGGCCTTGACTTCGTTATGCGGGCTACTCGACAGGGACAGCACGTAATGCGCCACGTTGCTGATGTCTTCTTCGGTCCCGACCGCCGCGCCCATGGGCGGCATCATGCTTATGCGACCTTCGGTAATGGTCTTGATGATGTGCTCGGCGCCGCGTTCACCCAACCACGCACTGTTGCCATTGGTCAGGTTGGGGTAGCCCTTGCTGCCACGCCCGTCAGAACCGTGGCACTGGGCGCAGGCATTCATGAACTGGCGCTCGCCAATGGCCAGGGCCCGCGGGTCTTTGGCCAGCGCTTCAAGCGGCTGGGCAGAAAACTCTGCGTAAAGCGGCGCGAGTTGCGTGCGCATGCGGTCCACATCTGTCTTGTGCTCGTCTTGTGTGGACCACTTGGCCATGCCGGCGTAGCTGCCCAAGCCCGGGTAAATCACCAGGTAGCCGAGGGCAAACACCACCGTCAAGATGAACAGCCACATCCACCAGCGCGGCAGCGGGTTGTTCAGCTCTTGCAGGTTTTCGTCCCACACGTGGCCGGTGGTGTTGTCCTGTGCCTTGCCCGGATGGCTGTTGACTGTCGCCTTGCCCGCCAGCCACAGCAGCAGCGCGCAAGCCAGGATGGACACCACACTGATGGCGGCCACATACCAGGGCCAGAAACCATTGACGAAGTCGCTCATTGCCCCTGCTCCTGTTCAGACCTGAAGGGCAAGTTGGCCGCTTCATCAAATTGAGATTTGCGCGATGGCAGGTAAGCCCAGATCAAGATGCCCATGAAAAGCACAAAGGCGATGACTGTGACGATGCTGCGAAGAATGTTGAGGTCCATGACGTGCCCCCTTTACTTGAGCGCCAGGCCCAGGCCTTGCAAGTAAGCGATCATGGCGTCGAGCTCGGTCTTGCCTTTCAAGGCCTCGGGCGCCGCCGCGATGTCCTCATCGGTGTAAGGCACACCGACCGTGCGCAGTGCCTTCATGTGCTGCTGGATGGATCCCGCATCGGCCGGTGTTTTCTCAAGCCAGGGGTAGCCGGGCATGATGGATTCGGGCACCAAATCGCGCGGGCTGATCAGGTGCAGGCGCTGCCATTCGTCGCTGTACTTGCCGCCCACACGGTGCAGGTCAGGCCCGGTGCGCTTGCTGCCCCACTGAAAGGGGTGGTCATACACAAACTCACCAGCCACCGAGTAGTGGCCGTAGCGCAGGGTTTCAGCCACCAGTGGGCGGATCATTTGCGAGTGGCAGTTGTAGCAACCTTCGCGCACATAAATGTCCCGGCCCACCACCTGCAAAGGCGAGTTCGGCACCACGCCGGCGATGGGCTGGGTGGTGGACTTCTGGAAGAACAGGGGAACGATCTCCACCATGCCGCCAATGGCCACGACCACCAGGATCAGCACGATCATCAGCCAGTTGCTGGTTTCAACTTTTTCGTGTGAAAAGGACATGATTTACTTTCAGGCGTGAGCAAGTGCGGTGGGGATGACCGCATTGCTGGCCTTGCCAGCCAGCGCGGTCATGGTCACATTCCAGGCCATGATGACCATGCCCGTGAGGTACATGACGCCGCCCAGAAAGCGCACCACGTAGAACGGGAAGGTGGCTTTCACACTTTCGACGAAGGTGTAGGTGAGCGAGCCGTCGGCATTGATGGCGCGCCACATGAGGCCCTGCATCACGCCGGCAATCCACATGGCGGCGATGTACAGCACGATGCCGATGGTGGCCACCCAGAAGTGAACCTCAATGGCCTTGACGCTGTGCATCTTTTTCTGACCAAAGAGGCGTGGCACCAAGTAGTAAAGCGCGCCCATCGAAATAAAGCCGACCCAGCCGAGCGTGCCGCCGTGAACGTGCGCAATGTTCCAGTCGGTGTAGTGCGACAGCGAGTTGACGGTCTTGATCGACATCATCGGCCCCTCGAAGGTGGCGATGCCGTAGAAGGACAGGGCCACGATCATGAAGCGGATGATCGGGTCGTCACGCAGCTTGTGCCAGGCGCCCGAGAGCGTCATGACGCCGTTGATCATGCCGCCCCAGCTGGGCGCCAGCAAGATGAGCGAGAACACCATGCCCAACGATTGGGTCCAGTCGGGCAGCGCGGTGAAGTGCAGGTGGTGCGGGCCGGCCCACATGTAGGTGAAGATCAGCGCCCAGAAGTGAACGATCGACAGGCGGTAGGAATAAACCGGACGCTCGGCCTGCTTGGGGATGAAGTAGTAAACGATGCCCAGAAAGCCGGCCGTGAGGAAAAAGCCCACGGCGTTATGGCCGTACCACCACTGCACCATGGCGTCTTGCACGCCGGCGTAGGCCGAGTAGGACTTGAGCCAGCCTGCAGGCATGACCGCTGCGTTGACGATGTGCAGCAAAGCCACGGCAATGATGAAGGCGCCGTAAAACCAGTTGGCCACATAGATGTGGCGCACCTTGCGGATGCCGATGGTGCCGAAGAAAACAATGGCGTAAGCCACCCAGGTCAAAGCGATGAGGATGGAGATGGGCCACTCAAGCTCAGCGTATTCCTTGCCGCGCGTGTAGCCCAGCGGCAAAGTGATGGCCGCCGCCACGATGACCAACTGCCAACCCCAGAAGTGGAAGGCCGCGAGCTTGTCGGAAATGATGCGGGTTTGGCAGGTGCGCTGCACCACCCAGTAGCTGGTGGCAAACAGTGCGCAGCCGCCAAAGGCAAAAATGGCGGCGTTGGTGTGCAGAGGGCGCAGGCGACCGAAGGACAGCCAGGGGATGTCAAAGTTGAGCGCCGGCCAAGCCATTTGGCCAGCGATCAACACGCCGACCAGCATGCTGACCACGCCCCACACCACCGCCGCGATGGCGAACTGTCGAACGATGGTGTCGTTGTAGACCGTGGCGCGAGAGGCAGTCCAGCCGCTGCTGACAGGAATCGACGTCGTGGGAAGCACCGCACTCATATAAAACCTTCAAGAATCCAAGTGACAGCCAGTGTGCCGACGCCAGCCTATGGCCGTGTTGACCTGGATCAAGAGTGCGCGCGAATCCCTAGGGTGACTTGTGCCGCGCGGCTTCGCTGCCGTCGAGCATGATGCGCTGGCCTTCGCTTTCAATGTCTTCGAACTGACCCGACCACACGGCCCAGGCCAGCACCCCCACCACGGCAAGCGCCAGCAGGACAGAAAGCGGGACGAGAAGAAAAAGGATGTCCATTGAATGCCTATGCCCGAGCGACCGTTGAAGATGAAGCCGCAGCTGCGACGGATTTCGGCGCTGCGGTGGAAGCAAGTGCCGGCCGGGCTTCGCGCGACAGCCGGGCTGCATTGAGCAACACCAGCAAGGAGCTCAGCGCCATGCCCAGGCCGGCCAGCCAGGCGGGCAAATAGCCCGCCAGGGCAAGCGGCACGCAGAGCGCGTTGTAAGCCGCTGCCCAGGCCAGGTTTTGCTTGACGATGCGCATGGTGCGGCGGGCCAGAACCGGCAAGCCGCCAAGGCGCTCCAGCTGGTGCCCCGCCATGATGAAGTCTGACTGCGCCTGCGCCAAGGGCACGGCATCTCCCAGGGCGACAGACACATCGGCGCGGGCCAGCACCGGCCCGTCATTCAGACCGTCGCCCACCATCATGACGCGGTGGCCGCGCTGCTGCAGGGCTTGCAGGTGGGAGAGCTTGTCCTGCGGAGTGCACTGGGCTAAGGCATTCGCAGGCTCGATACCCAACTCAAGAGCCATGCGCTTTACTGCGGCCGTGCCGTCACCCGAGAGCATGCGCACCTGATAACCAGCATCCAGCAATTGGCGGACCGCCTGCGCTGCTTGCGGCCTGGCCAACTCATCGAAATCAAAGCGCGCCAAGCAAGCCGAGCCATTGGCCAGGAAGACCTGCGGGCCACCCTCGCTGGTCAGGCCATGGATGAAATCAGAGGCTGTCGAGATGCCGCAGAACTGGGCTGAGCCCAGGCGGATCTCAGCGGTGCCAGTCAAGCCCGACAGTCCCTGCCCTGCGTGTTCACGCACGGTGTTCGCCTCGACAGTCTGCGCTGGCTGCGCGGCCACTGACTGCGCAGCAAGACACAGCGCGCGAGAGAGCGGATGCAGCGAGTGACTGGCCAGGGCGGCGGCCAGGGCCAAGGCTTCGTCCACCTTGATGCCCGGCCGCACCTGCACATGGCGCAGGCCCATGCGCGCCTGGGTCAGCGTTCCCGTCTTGTCAAAGATCACGGTATCAATGTTGGCCAGCGCCTCAAGGGCCTGCAAGCCTCGCACCAGCACGCCTTGCCTGGCCAGTTGCCCGGCGGCGCTCAGCATGGCCGTGGGCGTGGCCAATGACAAAGCGCAAGGACAGGTGACGATCAATACCGCCACAGCCGCCAGGAGGCCGCGCGCCGGATCGCTGGGCCACCAATACACGGCAGCACCTGCCGCGGCCAGCAGCACCAGCCAGAGAAAGGGTCGAGCCAGCCGGTCGGCAAGCTGGGCCAGGCGCGGCTTGTCCAGCGCGGCGCGCTGCATGAGTGCGACGATGCCGGCGTAACGCGTCTGGTGCCCCAAGCGGTCCACCCGCAGCTGCACAGCCAATGACACGTTGTAGCTGCCCGCCAGGACGGTGGCACCCAGAGGCCGCGCCACAGGCCGGGATTCACCAGTCAACAGCGCCTCGTCCACATGCGTCTGCCCTTGCACGATGCAACCATCGGCCGGAAAAGCCTGACCGGGCAGAACCCGAACCACATCAGCTATTTGCAACTTGCGCGTGGCCACACGCTCAAACTCGCCGCCAGGGCCTTTGCGCTCCACGCTGTCGGGCAAGCGCTGCAGCAGGCTGTCCAGCGCGCCCGTGGTGCGCATGCGCAGTCGCTGCTCCAGCCAGCGGCCTGTGAGCAGAAAAAACACAAACATCGTCAGCGAATCAAAGTAGACCTCGGAACTCCACCAGCCATGCGCCTCAAAGGTGGCAGCCGAGCTGACGGCGAACGTGATCAGAATGCCGAGCGCGACCGGCAAATCCATGCTGATGCTGCGCTGGCGCAGGTCGCGCAGCGCATTGGCAAAAAAGGGCTGGGCTGAAAACAGCAGCACCGGCAGCGTGAGAATCCAGGACGCCAGGCGCAGCAACTGCTGGATGTCAGGCGTGATGTCGCCGGGCTCCGTGATGTAAGCCGGGAAGGCGTACATCATGACTTGCATCATGCAAAAGCCAGCCACCAGCCAGCGCCACAGGGCCAGGCGAGCGTCCTTGCGCAAGGCGTCAGACGCAAAGGTGTCCAGCGCAGGCGACAAGGTGTAGCCTGCGGCCTGGGGTGCCAGCAGCCAGACCGAAGGCCGGGTGCGGGCAGGCGACCAGACCACGCTGGCGCGCTGCGTGGCCGCGCTGACCTTGGCTGAGATCACGCCGGGTGTTGCCAGCAAAGCTTGCTCAAGCATGAGCGAGCAAGCTGCGCAATGCATGCCGCGCACGAGGACTTGGGACTCCCACAGTTCGACACCGGTTTCTGTGCTGAAACGCGCCCACTCGGCAGGCTCGTCGAACACGCTCAGCTGAGCCGCGGCCGCGCTGTGGGCGGGTGTGGCACTGGCGGTGGGAAAGGGGGCGCTGGGGGCGTCCGCGGCGAAGGCAGCTTGCATCTGGCACAAGCGTACGGCGCCTTGCCTGCTCGGGACTTGACCTAGATCAAATGCAGGCCGGCCGCGCACCTTTAGGCTTACTTAAGCTTGATACCAACATCAAAGAGGGACTGCCATGTACAAAAAAATCTTGATTGCCACGGACGGATCAGAACTGTCAAATAAGGCGGCCGACGCCGGGATTGAACTGGCCACCTTGTCGGGTGGCGAATTGCTGACCGTGCAGGTGGTGCCGCGCTACCCGGTGAGCTACTTTGAAGGCGGCATGAGCCTTCAAAACGCTGATGTTGCGAAAGTCGAGCGGCAGTGGGCAGAAGCAGCCCATCAACACGTGCAAGAAGTCGAGGCCCGCGCCAGTGCACGCGGCGTCAAGGCCAAGGGCGTGACGGTTCACGCCGAGCTGGTGGCCGAGGCCATCATTGCCACCGCCGAAAAACACGGCTGCGACCTCATCATCATGGCTTCGCACGGGCGCCGCGGCCTCACGCGTTTGCTGCTGGGCAGCGAGACCACGCATGTGCTGACCCACTCGCACATTCCCGTGATGGTGCTGCGCTAAAGCACGGGTTCAAGACGCGGGCTCAGTGGCTGAAAAGCCCCTTGTACTGCTCGCGCAGCAGGTTCTTTTGCACCTTGCCCATGGTGTTGCGCGGCAATTCCGGCACGACCACGCATTTCTTGGGAATCTTGAAATTGGCCAGCTGCGCCTTGAGGGCCGCAATCACCGCATCGGCGCTGACGGTAGCGCCCGGCTTGGCAATCACCACCGCCACACCGACCTCACCAAAGTCAGGGTGCGGCACACCCACCAACGCGCTTTCGGCCACGCCCGGCATGTCATTGATGTAGCCCTCGATCTCGGCCGGGTAGACGTTGTAGCCGCCGGAAATGATGAGGTCTTTGCTGCGGCCCACGATGTGCACGTAGCCGCGCTCGTCCACCTTGCCCACGTCGCCGGTCTTGAACCAGCCGTCAGCCGTGAATTCCTCAGCGGTTTTTTCGGGCATGCGCCAGTAGCCTTTGAAGACGTTGGGGCCTTTGACCTCGATCCCGCCAATCTCGCCGGCCGGCAGTGCCACACCGCCCTCCCCGCGCACCCGCAGGCCCACACCGGGCAATGGAAAACCCACCGTGCCGCCGCGCCGTTCGCCGTCCCCGGCCCGGTAAGGGTTGGATGTGAGCATCACCGTCTCGCTCATACCGTAGCGTTCAAGAATGGTGTGGCCCGTGCGGCGCTGCCATTCAGTGAAAGTCTCGATCAGCAACGGCGCTGAGCCGGCAATTAAAAGTCGCATGTTGCGGCAACTCTCGACAGTCAGCCCAGGCTCGGCCAGCAAGCGCACATAGAGGGTAGGCACGCCCATGAAGACAGTTGCCTCGGGCAATTTTTCAATCACACGCTTGGGGTCAAAGCGCGACAGCCAGATCATCTTGCTGCCATTGATCAGCGCGCCGTGCAGTGCCACGAACAAGCCGTGCACGTGAAAAATCGGGAGCGCATGAATCAGCACGTCGCCTGGCTTCCAGCCCCAGTATTCTTTGAGCGTCAGGGCATTGCTCAGCATGTTGCCGTGCGTGAGCATGGCGCCCTTGCTGCGGCCCGTGGTGCCGCTGGTGTACAAGATGGCGGCCAGGTCATCGGCCTGCATCACGGCGGGCACATGCTGGTCGCTGCAGTGCGCGGCACGCTCGAGCAAAGAGCCGGTGCGATCTTCATCCAGCGTGAACACGTTTTGCGTGCCAGTCTTGAAGGCAATCTTGCTGACCCAGCCAAAGTTGCGCGGACTGCACACCACCACAGCCGGCTCCGCGTTGCCGATGAAGTACTCGATTTCGGCGCTTTGGTAGGCGGTGTTCAGCGGCAAAAAGACATAGCCCGCACGCAGCGTGGCCAGGTACAGCATCATGGCCTCGACAGACTTTTCAACCTGCACAGCCACACGCGCGCCTGCGGGCAAGTTCAAGGACTGCAGCAAGTTGGCCAGCATGGCCGTGGAGCGTTCCAGGTCGCGCCAGCTGTAGGCCAGGCCGTTCTCGGTTTCGACGGCCACGGCGTCCAGGTCAGCGGGGAATGCGGCGCGCAGCGCGGCGAAAAGATTGGGGTTGGTCATCACTGGAGTTTTCAAAAAATAAAAAATCAGAATTGCGGAGAACGTTTGGCAGCAAAAGCGGCGATGCCTTCGCGGTGTTCAGCGGAGTCGGCATAAGCGTAAGCGTTTGCCAGCAAGCCTTCCGGCAATCGCTGTTCGCTCCGGGTGCGCAAGGCCCGCAAGGTCGCCTTGTTCATGCGAGCCGCTTGCGGCGCCAAACGTGCCATGGCCTCAGCCTTGAGGCGCACGGCGCTTTCCAGATCAGCCGGGGCATGGAGCTCGTTCAAAAATCCGCGCTGCAACAGCACCGGTGCATCCAGCACGGCGGCGGCCAGCAGCATTTCACGCACCGTCACCTCACCGGCGACACGCAGCAGCAAGGCTGCCTCACGCGGCGCCATGGGAAATCCGAGCTTGGCAATTGGCGCGCCAAAGCGGGCGGTGTTTGAAGCCATGCGCAAGTCGCAGGCACTGGCGATCTCCATGCCGGCGCCCATGCAGTTGCCCTCAATCTGCGCGACCACAGGAATGTCGCAGTCAAGCATGGCCTCAAGGCCACCCCAGACTTCGTCCTCATGAAAGGCGCGCAAGCTGGCTTCGGCGTGGCGAAATGAGGCGTATTCGGAAATGTCTCCGCCGGCGCAAAAGTGACCGTCAACGCCACGCATGATGACAACACGGATATCCGTGCGAATCTGCAAAGCTTGGAAAACTGCGCGCAGTTCAAGCCACATGACGCGCGACATGGCGTTGAACTTGCCCGGATGGGACAAGCTCACGAACGCCAGTGCGCCTTCGGTGTGGAGGCGGACCTGACCGCTCACTAGTCGAGCTTGGCGCCAGAGGCCTTCACAACGGCGGCCCAGCGCTTGACCTCGGCGCTGACAAAGCCGCCGAACTGAGCAGGGCTCAAGTTGCCAAAGTCAGCGCCGTTGGCAGCCCAGATCGCCTTGAGTTCGTCGGAGGCGGTAGCACGGCGGAGATCCTCAACAATCTTGGCCTGCACATCCGCTGGAGTGCCTTTGGGCGCCCACATGCCGTACCAAGTGGTGACCGTGTACTCGGGCAAGCCCAGTTCAGCCGCACAAGGCACGTCGGGAAATGCAGGATTGCGCTTGGTGCCTGACACCATCAGGGCCTTGATTCGTCCACCCTTGATATGCGTGGCCGACGAGCCCAGACCGTCGAACATCATGTCCACGTTGCCAGCGATCAAGTCTTGCAAGGCCGGGCCCGCGCCCCGGTAAGGAATGTGGGTAATAAAGGTCTTGGTTTGCTGCTTGAAAAGCTCGCCCGCCAAGTGATGGGAGGTGCCGCCACCAGCGGAGCCATAGTTGTAGCGCCCGGGCGAGCTGCGCAGGCGGGCGAGGAACTCCTTGAAGTCTCCGGGCTGGCTCTTGGGGTTGACGACCAGCACTTGCGGTACGTTGGCCATCAGCGCCAGGGGCACGAAATCTTTTTCAATGTCGTAATCCAGCTTGGGGTACATCGACGGGGCGATGGCGTGATGCACGGCGCCCATGAACAAGGTGTAGCCGTCAGGCGCGGCCTTGCTGGCCAGCGTGGCACCCAGAGTGCCGCCAGCGCCGCCGCGGTTATCGATGACCAATTGCCGACCCGTGAGCTTGGCGAACTGGGCCGACAAAGGCCGCGCAAAAGCGTCAGTACCGCCGCCTGCCGGGAAAGGCACGATCATGGTCACCGGCTTGCTGGGCCAGGCTGACTGCGCCTGCACGCTGCCCATGGCGGCCATTGCCGTGCCGGCGGCCGCAACACGCAAGATGTCGCGGCGCTTGAATTGAGGAAGGGGTGCGCTCATGGAGGATCTCCTGTTTTTTGTCGGGATCAGGTCAGCGCGACTTGCACCAACTTGAAGCGCTTAAATGTACAGATCCTCAACCTTGGATGACACGGGGATTTTCCCCTGTGCCAAGAGACCACGGTGCCGGTCCAGACGCTTCAGGTCATACAGGTAGTTAACCATCAGGCCATAGGCCTGCTTGAGCCCCTTGGCCGAGAGGTCACCCGCCCAATTGAGTCTTTCGATGCGGGCACCATTGGACAAATGAAAGCGGGCCACCGCATCCAGGGGACGACCGCCCTCGGTCTGGTGTCCCAGGTATTCGGCGGCGCAGTGGAGCAGCATCTGCCGAACCGGTGACTTTTCGTCCAACTCCGTCACAGCCTCCGCAGCCGCCAGAAAAGCACTGGCCTCCAGGCGATCCTGTCCGGGTGATTGCCCCAGCGCTTGGGCCAGGGCCTGACGCTCGCGGCCCTGCAACTTGTCCAGCAGGCTCTGCGCATGCTTGGTGAGCCAAGCCCGAAAGCCGGGAATGGGCGAGAGGGTCGCAAAAACCTTCAAGCGCGGAAATTCGCCGCACAAAGTCTCCACCACCCGCTTGATGAGCGAGTCGCCAAAACTCACGCCGCGCAGCCCGGTCTGCGTGTTGCTGATCGAATAGAAAATCGCCGTGCTTGCCTTGGCCAGATCGCCGGCTGCCGCCGTTTCGTCTAGCAAGGGACTGATGGCGCCGGCCAACTCATCGACCAAAGCCACCTCCACAAAGATCAAGGGCTCGTCAGGCAGGCGCGGGTGAAAAAATCCATAACACCGGCGATCGCTGTCCAGCCGGTTCTTGACGTCAGCCCAACCCTTGATGGCGTGCACGGCTTCGTACTTGATCAATTTCTCGATCAGGGACGCAGGGGAGTCCCAACTGATGCGCCTAAGCTCCAGAAAAGCGACGTCAAACCAGGTCGAGAACAAGTGCTCGAGTTCCGCGTCCAGCGCCAGCAGACGTTTGTCGGACTTCAAATGCGGCAGCAGCTCGGCCCGCAAGTCCACCAAAAAGCGCATGCCTTCTGGAAAGGCAGAAAACCGCTGCAACAAACGCGTGCGCGGCGAGACAAAGGCGCGCCGCAAGCCGATCTCGGCTTGCCCTTCTTCGGGTGTGCCCTGCGCGGCGTCATAGTGCGACCGGGCAGCGCGCAATTTGTCGGAATCGGGGGCGAACTGCTCGCTCATCAGCAGCCACGCATCGCGCCGCTCGCCAGGCGTCGCGCCGGCATACCAAGCGGCCACCTGGGCGGCGCGGCGTCCCCCTTCGACCTCGCTGACTTGCGTGTCCACCACCGTTTGCAGTTCAGCCAGGAGTCGCCGGAGCAAGCGCGGCGACAGGGCCTCATCTTTTTGCCTCAGCACAGCGTTCAGCCGGTCTGCAGTCAATCGGCTTTTGGGTTTCGGCTTGGGTGTGAGCGCACGCGCAGGCGGCGCATCCGAGGCCCCACGCTCAAGCGCTGCAGCGGGCATGGCTGGGCTGAACTGAATGACGGAAGCGGCGCCCGGGCCGTCAGAGCGCGCGGCGTTCTGAATGCTCGCAGGCACAGGCGACAACTTGCGAGAAACCTCAGGCGCCTTGAACCGAAGGCCCTTGACCGTTTCCACGCCGCGCAGCAGCCAAGGGGGTGAGTTCATGCGACAGACCTTGCTTGTAAAGATGGTCCATTATGAAAAAGTCACCGCCGCCCGGCAAGGCATCAGCTACTGAAATGCTCCCAAAAGGTTGGCAAAAGCCGACAAAATCAGTCAAAAGCAGAAATATGCCCTGCTCAGCTTGATTTTCGGCCTGAAGCCCAGGCCCATAGCCCTAAACCCGCCAAGATCATCGGAATACACAGCCACTGGCCCATGCTCAGGCCCAGCGCCAACACGCCCAGGAAGTCATCTGGCTGACGGAAGTACTCCGCAATGAAGCGGAAAACGCCATACCCGACCAAAAATGCGCCAGACACCTGCCCCGTCTTGCGTGGCTGGCGGGCGTAGAGCCACAAAAGCACGAAGAGCAGCAGCCCTTCGAGCAAGAACTGGTAAATCTGCGAAGGATGCCGCGGCTGCAAAGAGCCGCTACCTGGAAAAACCATGCCCCAGGGCAAATCAGGGCTGCTGAAACGGCCCCACAACTCACCGTTGATGAAGTTGCCGATTCGCCCAGCGGCCAGGCCCGTGGGCACGCAGGGTGCAATGAAATCCATCACCTCGAGCCAAGGGCGGCGACGGGTACGGGCAAACCAGAACTGCGAGACCAGCACGCCAATAAGGCCACCATGAAAGCTCATGCCGCCTTGCCACAAGAACAAGATCTCCAGCGGGTGGCTCAGGTAGTAGCCCGGCTTGTAAAAAAAGCAGTAACCGATGCGCCCGCCCAGCACCACGCCCACCACACCCAGGAACAAGATGTCTTCCACATCCCGCCGGGTCCAAGTGCCTTGGCCTTTGCCATCTTTGATCGAGGCAAAAGGCTGGTGGCGTAACCTGAGCACACCCAGCAACATAAAAAGCCCGAAAGCCGCAAGGTAAGTCAGGCCGTACCAGTGAATGGCCAGCGGGCCGATCTGCAAGGCAATGGGATTGATTTCAGGATGGACAAGCATCCGGGAATTGTGCCAGCGGCCCTCGACGTAGAATTTGCCGCGCTCACGCAACAACCCCCTATTCCTCGAGACTCACATGACGCAAGACATCAAGATGGCCGAAGGCGACAGCATCAACCGCCGTAGCAAGAACATCACCGAGGGCGTGTCGCGCGCACCCAACCGTTCGATGTACTACGCCATGGGTTACGAGGCGGCTGACTTCAAAAAGCCCATGGTCGGCGTGGCCAACGGCCACAGCACGATCACCCCTTGCAACAGCGGCTTGCAAAAGCTGGCTGACGCCGCCATTGCCGGCATTGAAGAAGCGGGCGGCAACGCGCAGGTGTTTGGCACGCCCACCATTTCAGACGGCATGGCCATGGGCACCGAAGGCATGAAGTATTCGCTG
This sequence comes from Polaromonas sp., assembly GCA_040400945.1. Classification (GTDB taxonomy): domain Bacteria; phylum Pseudomonadota; class Gammaproteobacteria; order Burkholderiales; family Burkholderiaceae_C; genus Polaromonas. Next base: position 123,534 of record JBBAPG010000007.1, read on the forward strand.
GTCAGCCGCGAAGTCATTTCAGACTGCATCGAAACCTGCGTGGGCGGCCAATGGATGGACGGCGTGCTGGTGGTCGGTGGCTGCGACAAGAACATGCCGGGCGGCCTGATGGGCATGCTGCGCGCCAACGTGCCTGCGATCTATGTGTATGGCGGCACCATCCTGCCGGGCAGCTACAAGGGCAAAGACCTGAACATCGTCAGCGTGTTTGAAGCCGTGGGCGAGCATTCGGCTGGCCGCATGAGTGACGAAGACCTGCTGCAAATCGAACGCCGCGCCATCCCCGGCACCGGCAGCTGCGGCGGCATGTACACGGCCAACACCATGTCCAGCGCTTTCGAGGCGCTCGGCATTTCCCTGCCCTACTCCTCGACCATGGCCAATCCGCATGACGAGAAAGAAAACTCGGCCAAAGAGTCGGCCAAGGTGCTGATCGAGGCCATCAAAAAGAACATCAAGCCGCGCGACATCGTCACCAAGAAAGCCATTGAGAACGCGGTCGCGGTCATCATGGCCACGGGCGGCTCGACCAACGCCTTCCTGCACTTTCTGGCGATTGCCCACACGGCAGGCGTGGAGTGGACGATTGACGACTTCGAGCGCATTCGCCAAAAGACACCCGTGCTGTGCGACCTGAAACCCAGCGGCAAATACCTGGCAGTGGACTTGCACAAGGCCGGCGGCATTCCGCAAGTCATGAAGATGCTGCTCGAAGCCGGCTTGCTGCACGGAGATTGCATCACCATCACCGGCCAGACGATTGCCGAAGTGCTGGCCGACGTGCCAGCCGTGCCGCGCGCTGACCAAGACGTGATTCGCCCCATCGACAAGCCCATGTACGCACAAGGCCACTTGGCTGTGCTCAAGGGCAACCTGTCACCTGAAGGCTGCGTGGCCAAGATCACTGGCATCAAGAACCCCGTGATGACCGGCCCGGCCCGCGTGTTTGACGACGAGCAGTCGGCCCTGGCCGCCATCCTGGCTGGCAAGATCAAGCCCGGCGACGTGATGGTGTTGCGTTACCTCGGCCCCAAAGGCGGCCCTGGCATGCCTGAAATGCTGGCCCCCACGGGCGCGCTGATTGGCGCCGGTCTGGGTGAAAGCGTGGGCCTGATCACGGACGGCCGTTTCTCGGGTGGGACCTGGGGCATGGTGGTCGGCCACGTGGCGCCGGAAGCGGCAGCCGGCGGCAACATCGCTTTTGTGAACGAAGGCGACTCCATCACCATCGACGCCAAGAAGTTGCTGCTGCAAGTCAATGTGAGCGACGAAGAACTGGCCCGCCGCAAGGTCGGCTGGACGCCGCCCGCACCGCGCTACACCCGCGGCGTGCAAGCCAAGTTTGCCTTCAATGCATCCAGCGCCAGCAAAGGCGCGGTGCTGGACGATTATTGAGATTCATCGACAAGATTTTTAGCTGGAGATCATCATGAAAAAGCTTTTGCTCGTTCCCGCTCTCCTGGCTGGCGCACTTGCAGCCGGCCCCGCACTGGCTGACCTGCAACTGGCCACCGCTAAAAACTGCATGGCTTGCCATGCGGTGGACAAAAAACTGGTGGGGCCGTCTTACAAGTCGGTGGCTGAAAAGTACGCCGGGCAAAAAGATGCGGTGGACAAACTGGCCACCAAAGTCATCAAGGGCGGCGCTGGTGTTTGGGGCCCGGTGCCCATGCCGGCCAATGCGCAGGTCACGCCTGACGAAGCCAAGAAGCTGGTGACCTGGATCTTGTCGACGAAGTAAGTCGCACCTCGCCAATGAAAAAGCCCGCGCAGTCACCTGCGCGGGCTTTTTTGCGTCAGGCCTTCAGCCTTAAGCTCTTAGCTCTTCTCAGCCAACTGATCCAGAATTGCCGGATTCTCCAGCGTGGAAGTGTCTTGCGTCACAGGTTCGCCCTTGGCAATGCCGCGCAAGAGGCGGCGCATGATCTTGCCGCTGCGGGTCTTGGGCAGATTGTCACCAAAGCGGATTTCCTTGGGCTTGGCAATCGGGCCGATTTCTTTGCCGACCCAGTCGCGCAGCTCTTTGGCAATCGCCTTGGCTTCTTCACCGGTGGGGCGTGAACGCTTGAGCACCACGAAGGCGACGATGGCCTCGCCCGTCAAATCGTCAGGGCGGCCAACCACGGCGGCTTCAGCCACCAGGGCAGTGTGACCCACCAGCGCCGACTCAATTTCCATCGTGCCCATGCGGTGGCCCGACACATTCAGCACATCGTCAATGCGGCCGGTGATGCGGAAGTAACCGCGGTCTTCGCTGCGCACGGCGCCGTCGCCGGCCAGGTAGTACGTGCCGCCCATCTCGGGCGGGAAGTAGCTTTTGACAAAGCGCTCGGGGTCGTTCCAGATGGTGCGGATCATCGACGGCCAGGGGCGCTTGACGACCAACATGCCGCCGGAGCCGTTGGGCACGTCAGCGCCGACTTCGTCAACGATGGCGGCCATGATGCCGGGCAGTGGCAGTGTGCAGCTGCCGGGCACGGTGGGCGTGGCGCCGGGCAGCGGCGTGATCATGTGGCCGCCGGTCTCGGTCTGCCAGAAGGTGTCCACGATCGGGCAACGCTCGCCGCCCACGTTCTTGTGGTACCACATCCAGGCTTCAGGGTTGATGGGCTCTCCCACTGAGCCGAGGATGCGCAGGCTGCTCAGGTCCGACGCATTGGGGTGCACTTTCGGGTCCGCCTCAGCCGCCTTGATGAGCGAGCGGATGGCGGTGGGTGCCGTGTAAAACACCGTGACCTTGTGGGCCTCGATCATTTGCCAGAAGCGGCCGGCGTTCGGGTACGTTGGCACGCCTTCAAAGATGACTTGCGTAGCGCCTGCCGCCAGCGGGCCGTAGGCCACGTAGGTGTGGCCGGTGATCCAGCCGATGTCGGCCGTGCACCAGAATACGTCGCTGGGCTTGATGTCAAAGGTCCAGTCCATCGTCAGCTTGGCCCACAGCAGATAGCCGCCGGTGCTGTGCTGCACGCCCTTGGGCTTGCCGGTAGAACCCGAGGTGTAGAGGATGAACAGCGGATGCTCAGCGCTCACGAATTCGGGCTCGCAGGTGCTGGCTTGCTTGGCCATGACTTCATGCATCAGGCTGTCGCGGCCAGCCACCATGTTGCAAGCCGTAGGCGTGCGCTGGTAGACGACGATGTTCTTGATGGACTCGCAGCCACCCATGGCGATGCCTTCGTCCACGATGGCTTTCAGCGGCAGTTCTTTACCGCCGCGCAGCTGGTAGTTGGCGGTGATGACGGCCACAGCGCCGGCATCTTGAATGCGCTCTTGCAAGCTCTTGGCAGAAAAGCCGCCAAACACCACTGAGTGCGTGGCGCCGATGCGGGCACACGCCTGCATGGCGACCACGCCCTCAACCGTCATGGGCATGTAGATGACGACGCGGTCACCTTTTTTGATGCCCATGCCCTTGAGTGCGTTGGCGAACTGGCACACCTTGGCGTGCAGTTCCTTGTAGGTGACGTTGGTCACCTTGCCGTCATCGCTTTCAAAGATGATGGCTTTTTGATTTTCAGTCGGGGTGCCCAGATGGCGGTCCAGGCAGTTGTAGGACGCGTTGAGTTCGCCGTCGGCAAACCATTGGTAGAACGGCGCATTGGACTCGTCCAGGGTCTGAGTGAAAGGCTTCTTCCAGCTCAGGTTTTCACGGGCCAGGCGTGCCCAAAAACCCTCAAAGTCCGTCTCGGCTTCCTTGCACATTGCCTCGTACGCAGCCATGCTGGAGATGCGGGCGGTCTTGGCCAGTGCCGGGTTGGGATTGAAGAAGCGGTTCTCAACCAGGGTGGACTGGATCGCGGACTGAACTGCACTCATGGGCTGTCTCCTCTTGTATGAATTCTGATTTACTTACCAAGCGTGAATGTCGGGTCAGGCACTTACAAGCCACTGACTGCCACCAAGCTTACAGACGCCTAGCCAAGGGGTATCCAAGGAGGGGCCATGTGAGGTCGAAACGCCTACAATTTCGAGCTCATCCCGGAAGAACCTCATGCAAGACTCCAAGCCCGCTCCGCTGCGCCCGATTCCCAGCTTCATCTTCGCCAGCCGCTGGCTGCAACTGCCGCTTTATGTGGGCCTGATCGCCGCCCAAGCGGTCTACGTTTTTCATTTTCTGGTCGAGTTGACGCATCTGGTGGAAGCCGTCTTCGGCAGCCAGACTGCCCTGCAGGCGCTGGTCAACAGCATCGGCTACAAGTCCGACGTCGCACTCACCAGCCTCAATGAAACCGTGATCATGCTGGTGGTCCTGGCCCTGATTGACGTGGTCATGATCTCGAACCTCCTGATCATGGTCATCGTGGGCGGCTACGAGACCTTTGTCAGCCGCATGAACCTGGACCAGCACCCTGACCAGCCTGAGTGGCTGAGTCACGTGAACGCCTCGGTGCTCAAGGTCAAACTGGCCACCGCCATCATCGGTATCAGCTCGATCCACTTGCTCAAGACCTTCATCAACGCCGCCAATTACGACGTGAAAGTCCTCATGTGGCAGACCATCATCCATGTGGTTTTCCTGCTGAGCGCCTTGGCGATTGCCATGACTGACAAACTCATGAGCCGCAGCGCAGAAGCCAGCAACCACTGAGATCGGCTCGCTGAGGGCCGGTCAAACCATGTCGCGAGGAACCACCCAGGCGTCGAACTGTTCTCCGCTCAGGTAGCCCGACGCGACGGCCGCCTCGCGCAGCGTGCCGCCATCACGGTGAGCCCGCTTGGCAATCTCGGCGGCCTTGTCATAGCCGATGTGAGGGTTGAGGGCGGTCACCAACATCAGCGACTGCGACAAGAGCTGCGCGATGCGTTCACGCCGCGGCTCGATCCCAGAGGCGCAATGCGCGTTGAAGCTGTCCAAACCATCAGCGAGTAACCGCGCGCTTTGCAAAAAGTTATGCGCAATCAAGGGCCGAAAGACATTGAGCTCGAAGTTGCCCGACGCGCCGCCAAAATTGAGGGCGACGTCGTTGCCAAAAACTTGCGCGCAGAGCATGGTCAGCGCCTCGCTTTGCGTCGGATTCACTTTGCCCGGCATGATGGACGAGCCCGGCTCGTTCTCAGCAAGGCTGAGCTCGCCCAGGCCGCAACGCGGCCCGCTCGCCAGCCAGCGCACATCGTTGGCGATCTTCATGAGGCTGGCGGCCAGTCCTTTCAAAGCACCATGCGCTTGCACCAGCGCGTCAGCGCTGGCCAGGGCTTCAAACTTGTTGGGCGCTGTCACAAAAGGCTGACCTGTCAGCTGGGCCAATTCGTCAGCAGCCGCCTCAGCAAAGCCAGCCGGCGCGTTCAAGCCCGTGCCCACCGCCGTGCCGCCCAGCGCCAGTTCATACAGGTGCGGCAGCGCGGCCTGCACATGCGCCCGGCTGTGCGCCAGTTGCGCGGCATAGCCTGAAAACTCCTGCCCCAAGGTCAAGGGGGTCGCATCCTGCAAGTGCGTGCGGCCGATCTTCACGATGCCTGCGAAGTCAAGCGCCTTGGCCGCCAGCGTGGCTTGCAGGGCCTGCAAGGCGGGCAGCAAACGGTCGGCCAAGGCCTGCACCGCCGCCACATGCATGGCGGTGGGAAACACATCATTCGACGACTGGCTGCAGTTAACCTCGTCGTTCGGATGTACCAGGCGCTGCATGCCGCGCTTGCCGCCCAGCAACTCACTGGCACGGTTGGCCAGCACTTCGTTCATGTTCATGTTGGTTTGCGTGCCCGAGCCGGTCTGCCACACGACGAGCGGGAACTCCAGATCATGTTGATGGGCCAGCACCTCGTCGGCGGCGGTCACGATGGCGCGGGCCTTGTCATCAGGCAGCAGCCCCAGGCGCTGGTTGACGACGACCGCTGCGCGCTTGACCAAGGCCAGCGCATGAATGATTTCGCTCGGTTGCCGCTCGCCTGAAATGGCAAAGAACTGCAGCGAGCGCTGCGTCTGCGCGCCCCACAAACGATTGGCCGGCACTTCGATGGGGCCGAAGCTGTCGGACTCCGTGCGCGTGGCCACGGCGGGAGAAGTGATGACGGTCATGCCTGCCTCCTACTGGTCCCGCAGCTCAGATCCCTGTCAGGCCGCTGTCGGGTTAGCTGTCAAAATACCGGGTGAGCCCAAGCGCCGCAACAAGCGCCTTGCCCGAGCTTTCGCCAGCGTTCATCCTGTCCACCGTTCATCAAGCCTATGACCACGACCATCCAGCAAGCCGACCTGATCGAATCCGTTGCCGCGGCACTGCAATACATCAGCTACTACCACCCGGCCGACTACATCGCCCATCTGGCGCGCGCCTACGAGCGCGAGCAAAGCCCGGCCGCCAAGGATGCGATTGCGCAAATCCTGACCAACTCCAAGATGAGCGCCACCGGCCATCGCCCGATTTGTCAGGACACCGGCATCGTCAACGTGTTCGTCAAGGTCGGCATGGACGTGCGCCTGGGCGGCTTCACGGGCAGCTTTGAAGACGCCATCAACGAAGGCGTGCGCCGCGGCTACAACCACCCCGACAACACGTTGCGCGCCAGCGTCGTGGCCGACCCGCAGTTCGACCGCAAGAACACCAAGGACAACACCCCCGCCGTGATCTTTACCGAGCTGGTGCCGGGCAACAAGATTGACGTCACCGTGGCGGCCAAAGGTGGCGGCTCCGAGAACAAATCCAAGATGGTCATGCTCAACCCCGGCGACTCGGTGGTGGACTGGGTCTTGAAAACCGTGCCCACCATGGGCGCGGGTTGGTGCCCACCCGGCATGCTGGGCATAGGCATTGGCGGCACGGCTGAAAAAGCCGTGCTCATGGCCAAGGAGAGCCTGATGGACGACCTGGACATGTACGAATTGCAAGCCAAGTCATCTGCTGGCCAAAAGCTCAGCCGCGTTGAAGAAATGCGGCTCGAGTTGTTCGACAAGGTCAACGCCCTGGGCATCGGCGCGCAAGGCTTGGGTGGCCTCACCACCGTGCTCGACATCAAAATCAAGATGTACCCAACGCACGCCGCCAGCAAGCCTGTGGCCATGATCCCCAACTGTGCCGCCACGCGCCACGCGCACTTTGTGCTCGACGGCAGCGGCCCGACTTACCTCACGCCGCCCAGCCTGGACCTGTGGCCCAACGTCAACTGGACACCGGATTACGTCAAGAGCAAAAAAGTCAACCTGGACACGCTCACCCCAGCTGAAGTCGCGTCCTGGAAGCCAGGCGAAACCCTGCTGCTCAACGGCAAGATGCTCACTGGCCGCGACGCCGCGCACAAGCGCATTGCCGACATGCTGGCCAAGGGTGAAAAGCTGCCCGTGGACTTCACCAACCGCGCGATTTACTACGTTGGCCCCGTGGACCCCGTGGGCGACGAGGCCGTGGGCCCCGCTGGCCCCACCACCGCCACCCGCATGGATGGCTTCACCGAGATGATGTTGGCGCAGACTGGCCTCATCACCATGATTGGCAAAGCCGAGCGTGGCCCGGTTGCTATCGAAGCCATCAAAAAGCACAAGAGCGCCTACCTCATGGCCGTGGGCGGCGCCGCCTACCTGGTCAGCAAGGCCATCAAGACCGCCAAGGTCGTGGGCTTTGCCGACCTGGGCATGGAAGCGATTTACGAATTTGACGTGGTGGATATGCCAGTGACGGTGGCCGTGGATTCGGGCGGCACCAGCGCCCACATCACCGGCCCGGCCGAATGGCAAAAGAAAATCGCCACGGGTGCGTACAAACAGATCCCGATCACTGCGGCTTGATAGCACGCGGGTGATGAATCGGCGATTGATCTCCAAGGCTTGAAGTGATCGGTGTTTTTGACAGCGGCGTCGGCGGGCTGAGCATCCTCAAGGCGCTGCTCACCGAGTTGCCTGAGGAACGCTTCATTTACCTGGCAGACGCCGGCCATGCACCCTATGGCGAAAAGTCAGGCGATGAGGTGCTGGCGCGTTCGCGCGCCGTCACGACCTACTTACGGGGCCAAGGCGTGCGTGCGCTGGTCGTGGCCTGCAACACCGCCACGGCCGCGGCCATAGACACTTTGCGCGCTGAGAACGCGGGCCTGCCCATCATCGGTGTTGAACCGGGCATCAAGCCTGCCCTGGCGCTGAGCCGCACAGGCCGCATTGGCGTGATGGCCACGCGCGGCACGCTGGACAGCCCGCGTTTTACGCGGCTCATGCAGGCCATGGGCCCAGCGGCAGAAGCTGCCCTTCAGCTGCAAGCTTGCGACGGTCTGGCGATGGCGATTGAGCAAAGCACACACCAGCGCGAAGCCGACCCAGCCGCTGAAGCCGTGGTGCGGGCCGCGTGCGCGCAACATCTGGGCGCCATGGGTGAGTTTGGCGAAGGTCAAGGCCAGATGGACACGCTGGTGCTAGGCTGCACGCATTACCCGTTTGCAGAGGCCGTGCTGCGGCAGCTGGTCGGGCCGGCGGTGCGCTTCATTGACCCGGGCGAGCCTGTGGCACGTCAAACGCGCATGAGGCTGGAAGCGGTGTATCCGGCTCAAGCCCCAGCCGAAACTACAGCGCCATCGCCAGAGGCGGATGCGGCCCGCGTGCGGCTGGAAACCACGGGCGATCCGCAAGACCTGCAGACCGCAGCCCAGCGCTGGCTGGGCCTGGAAAGCGCGGCGCTGAAGATTCAGTGCAAGTGACGCGGCTTTCGGCCACCGCCGTGGCCTGAGCCACCGGGCGAACCGCCCAAACCGCGGGGTGGCTTACCCAGTTGCATGGAACTGACCAGCGCATCAAAACGTTGCTCGAACAACTTGTCCACGGCAGCCACCACGTCACCTAGCTCCGAGGCGTCAAAGTGGCGCTCCATCAGGGAAATCGTGTCTTGCACCAACAAGTCGCGCTGAACCTGCATGATGGCCGCAGGCGTTGGGCCGACGAAATACATGGCAAAGTCATCCCGAGCGTCTTCCTGACTGCCGCCTTCGTCTTCCTCATCGAAATCGGCGTCATAAAAGGTCACCTCAATGGGTGCCCCGCAGTCGGCCAAGTCGTTGAGCGCCATGCAGACCTCGTCAAGCACCTGCCGGAAATCGTCTTCACCAGAGACGGTCCAGCAAATTTTCAGCGTGTGGTTTTGCGCATCCAAACGAATACCCGGCTCCTCTTCATAGGCGCTGGCTGCGCCGTCAGCGAGGGAGCGGGCACCGGCGTAGCTCCAGAGCGGCTTGAGCGCCTCCTGCAAAAGATCAAAGCCGACGTCGGGCCGCAAAGGCACTTCGCCGTGGACGTGGATTTCAAAGGGGGCGTTGAAACGGGACATGGTCGCATTTTAACTTGCAGGCGACCCATCGCGAAGGACCCAACCGGGCTGCAAAGTCTTGCTTTACCGACAGGACAGGTCCTTCAGCGGGTCCGCTCTGTAGAAATTGAGTCGGCCCAATTAAGTATCTATATATAGTTAAAAATACGGAGATATATAGATATTAAGTATTATAATACCTCATGCTAAACTAGCTCCGCTTTCGAATAACGTTACCGAAAGAGCATGAGCTTTCAATAAAGGCTCTCATTAAAAATCATCTCAAGGACAAGAAAAATGAACTCCAAACTCCTGGCCGTACTTTTGGGTGCCGCAGCTCTGACAGGTTGTGCGTCATACGATACAACCACAAAGCAATTCTCGATCGTTGACAAAAATTTCCAGAAACTGAACGCCGTCGACGCCCAGATTGAAGCCACTCACACCCGCGACTTCAACACCATGGAAGCGAAACTTGCCAAGGAAGTGCAAAAGCTGGAAGAAAAACTCGCTTCAGCGATCAGCAAGCTGGAAGCTGAGCACGCTCAGGATTTGGCCAAGACGAACGAGCAGCTCAAGGAAACCTTGCGTATCGCTATGGGCAAATTCACTTTTGCGGCTGCAGATACTGAAAAGACTGTGCTTTTTTCCACCAACAGCGCAACCATTTCCAAATCCGATCAAGAAGTCTTGAGCGGCATGGCTAAAACCTTGACCACAGCCAACAAGAACGTGCTGCTGGAAATCAAGGGTTTCACGGATGGCAAGGGTACGGAGTATCAGAACCAGGTCTTGGCCCAACGGCGGGCTGAGGCGGTCCGCATGTTTCTGAATAAAGAAGGCGTCGCGCTTAACCGCATGGCCGTCATCGCCCAGGCCAATGAAACGACCGCCCCAGAAACAGCCGAGAAACGGCGCGTCACGATCAGCATTGTCCAGTAAACCTCAAGAAACCAACGCAAAAAAGGGCTGTCAATGACAGCCCTTTTTTTGAGCTAGAAAAGGTGGTGCCCGGGACGGGGGTCGAACCCGTACGCCCGCTATGAACGAAGCGGCGGATTTTAAGTCCGCTGTGTATACCAATTTCACCACCCGGGCTGAGGCTCAATTATCGCCATAAAAAAGGGGGTGCCCCCCCTCCGCAGGCCTGTGGCTACCCGGTCAAAGTAGGATTCAATCACAACAATCGTTTTGTTAAAATTAACAATCGCCAAAAACGTTTGTTACCAATGATTGTCAGACGACTCCTGTTGTGCGCCTTCTTGGCGACGCTCATACTCGTGATTTGGCCGAGGCTAGCCTGATGCCAGACGAACAGGCCCTGCTGCTAGCCACTGCGGCGGCGTTGACGCTGGGCGGCTGGATATTGATGCGCTTGAGCCCGCAACGCAGGCCGATTCGCCTGGGCGTGTGCTGCGCAGCACTGCTTTCCAATGCGGTGTACTTTGCGTGGCGCTACACGCAAACGCTGCCGGGCACTTGGAGCTCAGACACCTGGATGGCCTGGATTTACCTGGGTATTGAATCGCTGGCTGTGCTGGAAGTCAGTTTGTTCTGGGTATGCATGAGCCGCACCCGGGAGGGTGCTGGCCCCGATCTGCCCGCCGCCACGCCCTTTCTTGATGCCTGCTCCTCAACTCGCGTCGAGGTCTGGATCACCACCTACAGGGAGCCTGTTGAGGTCTTGGAAAAGTCCGTCCTGGCTGCCCTGGCTGTTGATTTTCCGGGCCTGATCGTCAAGGTACTGGACGACGGCGACCGGCCCTGGCTGCGTACGCAATGCGCCCAATGGGGCGCCTTGTACATGGCCCGCGGCATGAACACCCATGCCAAGGCCGGCAACCTGAACCATGCCCTTGCCAGCACTGAAGCCGATTTCCTGGTGCTGATGGACGCTGACTTCGCAGCCTTCAGCCATTTCGTGACGGCAACCCTGCCCTACTTCGCTGATTCACGTCTGGCCGTCTTGCAGACGCCTCAAAGTTTTTACAACCCTGACCTGGCTCAGCAAAATCTGGGGCTGGGCGGCGGAATTGCCGACGAGCAAGCCCTGTTCTTTAGAGAGATCCAGCCGGCACGGGACGCTTGGGGATCAGTGCTGTTCTGCGGCTCTTGCGCCATGGTGCGCACGGCGGCGGTGCGCGACATTGGCGGCTTCGCAACGGAAAGCATCACCGAGGACATGCTCACCACCTTGCGCTTGCTGTCGCGCGGTTGGCGGCTGCGCTACTTGAACGAGCGCCTATCCATGGGGCTGGCTGCCGAGTCGATTGACGCCTATTACTTGCAGCGTGACCGCTGGAGTCGAGGCGCCATTCAGACACTGCCGATGGCTGAGGGGCCTCTGCGAAACCCAGGCATGAGCCTGATGCAGCGGCTGCTGTTCATGCCCTTTTATTGGCTGATCAATCCCTTCTTCAACCTCGCGCTGATGGTGGTACCGGCACTGGCCCTGCTGACCGGCATGCCCATTGTCGCCATGGCCGACCCGACACACGCCTACCTGCTGATCCTGCCGGTCGTGCTGGTCAACCTGGGGGCACTGACCTGGATCAGTCGAGGGCGCTTTAGCCCTGTCATCTCGACGGCGGTGTCCATGGTGGGCGCAGTGCGCCTGGCCGTCTCGGCGGCGGTGGGCCTGGCCGCGCTGGTGGGCGTGGCCACCACTAAGAGCCGCATTTTTCAAGTCACGCCCAAAGGCTCACAGATCAAGGCTTCGTCAGACCGTGTCGCCTTTGCCCTTTTCCTGAGCCTGACCTTGCTCACCTTGGTGGCCATGGTCTACGCAAGTTGGAGCGTTCCTGCTTCGGAGTTGAGCAGCCGCGCGCCCAGCTGGCTCCTCGTCATGGCCTGCTACAACTTGTTGCACTTCCTGATCGCGATGGTCTTGGTGGAAGACAAACCGCGGCGCCGGTCAGAAGAGCGCTTCAGCATCAACGCAGTCATGCAGATGCGAACGGATCCGCACACGCCATGGCAAGCGGTTCAGGTGCGGGACATGAGCTTGAGCGGGGTACGTTTTGAATGGCCATCGGGCAGCGCGCCGTCCCAGGCCAGCTTGCAGGTTCGCGGCCATGCGTTGGCAATGCTCGACGTACGTGCGCAGCCCGGTGGCCACCAACATGCGTACTGGGTCGCTCGCCTCAAACCCGAATCGAGCGAGCAAAGCTCTGCTGTTATTCAGCATCTATTCTCCGGACAGTTCAAGCCGCTAGTGGAAGGAAGGCCGGGCTGGCTGGCCGCCATGCGGCAAACCGTCAAGGCTGTGGCCAGCGCCAAAGTCTGATTCGTAATACGCCAGGGGACGCCACAGCTTGCGCCATTACCTTGATTTGACAGCGGCCGACGGCCTTCAGGTGCGGAACTACATCGCCGAACCCACCGGACGGCCGCATGCCGCCGTGATCGTGCTCCAACCACGAGACTACAGGCTACTAGGGGGCCGGCCGATGGGACGCCAAGTTCGTCCACCGACTACGCGATTTGGCGTGGGAGCGGCGACCCGGGCGGCAGCGGATTTTTTCGCTGCCTCCGGCTATCTGGCGATCGCGCCCTCCACTTTCAATCGGGGCAAGAACGGCACGGACTTTGGCTATCGGTATGAAGACACGGGTGATGGCCTGCGCCTGAAGCGGCCCTTGGAGGCGCTGGACTCACCGCTGGTCATGCAGGACATTGCTGCAGCCGTTCTGCACGGGCAGCGCCACACGATCACGACCCAGGTCGCACTTGTCGGCTATTGCTGGGGCGGACTCCTGGCATGGCGGGCCGCCGCAAAGATGAGCGATATTCAGGCAGTGGTCTGCCATGACGGTGGTGGCATAACCCAGCCCTCAGACCGAATACTCAACCCGCAGTGCCCGGTGCTGGCCCATTTCAGCCGGGACAGGAGCTGGACAGCCGAGGACACGATCGAGGCTTTCTCCCAGGCGCATACCGAGCCTGAGGTACAAATTCATCACTACGACGCTCGTTACGGATTCGGTCTACAACGCGGCAATCAACCCGATGCTGCGCAAGCGCAGCTGGCCCGTGCACGCACGCTGGACTTTTTGGCAACTCAGCTACCGCTGTACTGAGCTGCTGAATGACGGGCTGTGGGGAAAATGGAGGCGCGGGGCGGAGTCGAACCGCCCTAGCTGGATTTGCAATCCAGTGCATAACCGATTTGCTACCGCGCCATGATCCGAAATAGAAAAGGACAGCATTTTGAAGTGCTGCCCTTTTTATTTGGAGCGGGAGAAGAGTCTCGAACTCTCGACCTCAACCTTGGCAAGGTTGCGCT
>JBBAPG010000008.1:0-136448 GCA_040400945.1 Polaromonas sp.
CGGCCACGCCGGCGTGGACCCCAATATGCGCGGTGGCGCAGGCGGTGCCGGCGGCGAAGGTTTTGGCGGCTTTGCCGAGGCCTTTGGCGACATTTTTGGCGACGTGTTCGGCCAAGGCGGGCGCGGCCAGCAGCGCGGCGGCCGGCAGGTGTTCCGCGGCGGCGACCTCAGCTACGCCATGGAGATCACGCTCGAAGAAGCGGCTGTGGGCAAAGACGCGCAAATCCGCATTCCCAGCTGGGACGACTGCAGCACCTGCCGCGGCAGCGGCGCCAAGCCCGGCACCAAAGTGGTCACCTGCACCACGTGCCACGGCCACGGCGTGGTGCAAATGCGCCAGGGCTTTTTCAGCGTGCAGCAAAACTGCCCGCAGTGCAAAGGCACAGGCAAACTGATTCCCGAGCCTTGTGTGGCCTGCCACGGTGTGGGCAAGACAAAGACCAACAAGACGCTAGAAGTCAAAATCCCTGCCGGTATTGACAACGGCATGCGCATCCGCTCCACCGGCAACGGCGAGCCCGGCACCAATGGCGGGCCGCCCGGCGACCTGTACATCGAAATCCGCATTCAAAAGCACGAGATTTTTGAACGCGAAGGCGACGACCTGCACTGCGTGGTGCCCATCAGCTTTCCGCGGGCAGCCATGGGCGGCGAAATCGAAGTGCCCACGCTGGCTGGAAAAGCGGCCATTGACATTCCCGAAGGCACGCAAGCAGGCAAGCAGTTCCGATTGCGCGGCAAGGGCATCAAGGGCGTGCGCTCCAGCTACCCCGGTGATTTGTACTGCCATATCTCGGTAGAAACGCCGGTCAAGCTCACCGAGCATCAGCGCAAGCTGCTCAAGGAGTTCGAGGACTCGCTGAAAAAAGGCGGCGCCAAGCACTCACCCACCGAAGAGGGCTGGACCGACAAGCTGAAGAACTTTTTCAGCGCCTGATCCGGCACTGTCATGACCAGGCACCCAGACACGCCGCCGACCATCCGGTCCGTCCCCACGGGCCTGACCCGGCGGCAGTGGCTGGGTGCCTTGTCTTTTATGGGCACAGCTGCCCTGCCCCAGAAGGTATGGGCTCAGCCCAACGCGGCGGCCAGCGCCAACGCTGCCAACGCTGCCAACGCTGCCAGTGCTGCCAGTGCGGCCTGGGAGCGCACGGTGCAAGCCGCGCGCGGCCAGACGGTCTACTTCAACGCCTGGGCTGGCAGCGAGCGCATCAACGCTTACTTGCAGTGGGCCGCGGGCGAAGTGCAGCAGGCCTTTAGCGTCAAGCTGCAGCACGTCAAGATCAGCGACGCGGCCGATGTGGTCAAGCGGGTGCGCGCTGAAAAGCAGGCCGGCCGCAAAGAGGCCGAAGGCACGGTGGACTTGGTCTGGATCAATGGCGAGAACTTCGCTGCCATGAAGCAAGGCGGTCTGCTGTCTGCGCCCTTTGCTCAGGCCCTGCCCAATTTTCAGTGGGTGGACACCGTGGGCAAGCCCACCACGCTGGTGGACTTTTCAGTGCCTACGGATGGCTTGGAAGCGCCGTGGGGCATGGCGCAACTCACGTTTTTTGCCGACCGCCAACGCTTGCCCAAACCGCCGCAGAGCATGAGCGAGCTGCTGGCGCTGGCCCGCCAGCAGCCGGGGCGGATCACCTACCCGCGCCCGCCCAACTTTATGGGTACGACCTTCATCAAGCAGGCACTGATCGAGAACGCACCAGACGCCAAAGCCCTGGCCCAGCCTGTCACACCCGCAGCGCTGCAAACACAGGCCGCGCCGCTCTGGCTTTTTTTAGATGTGCTGCACCCGCTGCTGTGGCGTGCAGGCAAGCAGTTCCCTCAAAACTCGGCCGCCGTGCGGCAGATGATGGCCGACGGCGAGTTGCTATTGGGGCTGACCTTCAACCCCAACGAAGCGGCCAACGAAATTGCCGCCAAGCGCTTGCCGGCATCGGTGCAGAGCTGGCAGTTCGCCAAGGGCACGATCGGCAATACGCACTTTGTGGCCATTCCCTACAACGCGCCCAGCAAAGCCGGCGCGCAGGTGGTGGCTAACTTTTTGCTGTCACCCGCAGCCCAAGCACGCAAGGCCGACATAGACGTGTGGGGCGACCCCACCGTGCTCGACCTCGCCCGGCTGCCCACCGCAGAGCGCGCCCGCTTCCAGTCGGCCCCGCACCCCGGCCAGGTCATCAGCAGCGCTCCGACCCTGCCCGAGCCCCATGCTTCTTGGGTAGACGCGCTCGAAAAAGAGTGGATTCGCCGCTATGGGGTGTAGTGTTCATAGCGGTAACTGGTCGCCTGCAATCACACTTGTTGCATGCCGATTGGCTTGGACTGGCAAAATCAATGCAAGGAGCTTCAACAAGGACGCATCATGAAACCCATCCAGTCACTGTCTGAACAAGCTTTTCTGAATTTGGAAGCCTCGATTCCGAAAATGGCTCAAGCTGCTTTTTCCCAGGCACAACTTCAGGCGCTCACCATCAGTGGCAAGGTGTTGCAAGTCTCTAATGGTCAATTGGTGGAGCTCAGCGCCGAAGGGGGCGTGCGGGTCATCAAAGATGTCTCACCCGCTTTTAAGGTGCAAGCCGGTGTCAAGCGAATTCGCAAGCTCCCTCATCCATGACGATTGCCCAGCCACGGCTTCGTGTGTTTGCCGGCCCCAACGGCTCCGGCAAAAGCACACTCAAAGACATTCTCCCGGCTGCGTTGTTAGGTGTTTATGTCAATGCCGATGAGATCGAAAAACTCATCCGCAAGCAGGGTTTCCTTTGCCTCTCGGAATTTTCCATTCAGGCAACGCCGGGCGAACTGGCTGATTTCCTAGGTAAATCGTCGCTGCTAAAAGCGCAGCAACTGCAGGCCGATGCTGCAAACATCGTGCTGCAAGGTGACCGCGTGATGTGTCACCAGGTACTGGTCAGCTCCTACCACGCATCAGTCATTGCCGACTTCATTCGACACAAGTTGTTGAATGCTGGTGTGTCATTCACCTTTGAAACGGTGATGTCATCACCGGACAAAGTGGCGTTTTTGTCAAAGGCTCAACAGGCAGGGTTTCGCACCTACTTGTACTTTGTCGCTACGGAAGACCCCGAAATCAATATTTCACGTGTTCAACATCGAGTTTCGACCGGCGGCCACTCCGTCCCGCGAGAAAAGATCGTCAGTCGTTATGCACGCTCTTTGAGTCTGCTCAGCCGTGCCGTAGCCTGTTCGGATCGTGCCTATGTGTTTGATAACTCCCGGCAAGACAAGGTGTGGTTGGCAGAAGTGACTGACGGTTGCGAACTTGAAATGAAAACCAGCGACGCACCGCATTGGTTCAAGGCCGCCTTGTGGGATGCCTTTGAAGGCGATGACGCGACCTGAACCCGGGTGTGAAGAGTCTTGCCTCACTGGTTTTGGCCAGCCTTGCCGCCCTGCCCCTGGGTTGGGCCTTGTGGGCCGCGCTGGCCCAAATAGCCGACGCTCAAGCCTGGCTCGCCCTCCTGGCTGACCCGCAAACCCTGCGCGCTTGGAGCCTGACGCTCTGGACCGGCCTGGCCTCAACCACGCTGGTCTGGTTCACGGTGGCGGGCTTGTTGGCGACTGGCTTTATTCGCCAACAACTGGCGCGCTGGCTGGCGCAGGTACCGGCCCTGCTGGCCACGCCCCACGCGGCCCTGACCATTGGCTTGGTGCTGTGGCTCTCGCCCAGCGGCTGGGCCTTGCGGCTGGTGTCGCCCGGTCTGTCAGGGTTTGACGCGCCGCCGCCATGGGTCACCACGCAAGACCCTTGGGGCTTGGGCTTGATCCTGGCGCTGTGGCTCAAGGAAGTGCCCTTCTTGCTGTGGGTGGCCGCCACGCAAATCCAGCGCGAAGACTTGCGCCGCCGTTGGCAGGCTGAATCTGCCTTGGCCCAAACGCTAGGCCGAACACCCGCGCAAGCCTTTGCCCAAGTGGTCTGGCCGCAGTTGGCCCCACACCTGCACTGGCCGCTGTTGGCCGTGCTGGCCTATGGCCTGACGGTGGTAGACATGGCGCTGATCATCGGCCCGGCCTCGCCGCCGACTTTGGCCGTGCTGGCCTGGCAATGGCTGGGGGATGCCGATGCGGACACGCAAGCGCAAGGCGCGGCGGCGGCAGGCTTGCTCACCCTGAGCGTGATGGTCATTGCTGGGCTGATCGGCTCTCGCCGCTTGAAACGGCGTTGGCTCATCGCGGCGACCGGCGCGGCGCTGGAACATGGCTGGCCTGAGCGATTACACAGCAACCATCGCCAGCAGGCTGGCGCTTATAGCAACGCAGGCGCCAGCATCACCGTAGCGGCTGGTCTGCGAACGATTTCCCGTGGCAAGCAAAAGCAATGGGTAGCCGGCGCTCGCTTGCAAGCAGGTTTCAAAAACCCTGAAGGTCCAGGTCAGAAAACGCCAACCCCCACTCCTGTCAGGCATGAACACAGGGGCCACCACAGCAGCTTGTGGCTCGTCATGTTGATGGCCTATGGCGCAGCCTGGTTCGCACTGGCCGTTGGCAGCGTCTCGGGCGTGTGGCCGTTCCCTCAACTCTGGCCCAGCGTATGGACGGGCGGCGCCTGGGCGCAAGTGCTAGGCAGTGTCAGCACCGTGGGGACCACCTTGGGTTTGGCCACCGCATCGGCCAGCCTATGCCTGCTGTGGTCCATGGCCTGGTTCGAGACGGCCAGCCGCCGCTGGCAGCAAGCGTTGCGGCCCGGCTGGTTGCTGCCGCTGGTACTGCCTTCGGTGTTGTGGGTGGTCGGCTTGTATGGCGTGGCCTTGCAGTGGCGGCTTGAAGGGCAATGGCTTGGGCTGCTGCTGGCGCACGCGGTCATGACCCTGCCTTATGTGCTGCTGGCGCTGGAGCCCGCCTACCAAGCGGTGGACACGCGACAAGCGGCCGTGGCTGCCAGCCTGGGCCGTGGCCGCTGGACTTATCTTTTGCGCATCAAGTGGCCATTGCTCAAGCGGGCCATCGCCTCGGCCTGGGCCGTGGGCTTTGCGGTCAGCGTGGCCCAATACCTGCCGACGCTGTACGTGGGCGCAGGCCGCTTTGCCACCGTCACCACCGAAGCCGTCACGCTCGCCGCCGGTGCGCAGCGCTCGCTCATGAGCGCTTATGCCGCCTTGCAAATGCTGCTGCCAGTGCTGGCCTTTGCCTTGGCTGGCTGGATGGGCCGGCCGCGCCAATTTGAGAAGATCGCCCGAATGAAAGACGCCGCATGAACGCTTTGGTCACCGCCGGAACAAGCACCGGCTTGCAGGTCGACATCGACCGCCTGGGCAGCGGCGCGCAAACGCTGGTGCAAGCGTTGCGCCTGCATGTGCCAGCCGGTGAGATCTTGACGCTCATGGGCCCCAGCGGCTGCGGCAAAAGTTCGGTGCTGGCCGCCATTGCCGGAACGCTGGACAGCGTGTCTGAAGGCCTGCATCCATTGCAATTTGAAGGCCGTGTGTTGCTGAACGGCCGTGACCTCAGCGCTGTGCCTACCCACTTGCGTGGCATCGGCCTGGTGTTTCAAGACGCACTGCTGTTTGCACACATGACCGTCGCTGAAAACTTGGCTTTTGCCGTGCCTACCAACTTGCCTCCAGCTGAACGCCGCGCGCGTGTGGCGCAAGCCCTGCAAGAAGCCGACTTGATGGGCATGGGCGAGCGCGACCCGTCCACCCTCTCAGGCGGGCAACGCGCCCGCGTCGCGCTCATGCGGGCGCTGTTAGCCGAGCCCCAGGCCCTGCTGCTGGACGAGCCGTTTTCAAAACTCGACGCCGCCTTGCGTGCCCAACTCCGGCCCTGGGTATTTGCGCATGTGCGTGCGCAGCGAATCCCGGTGATAGTGGTCACCCATGACCGCGAAGACGTGGCCGACCCCCAGCGGGTGCTACATCTGGACTCGCCCAACATGGCCCTGAAAGCTATCAGCCATGCTTGACCGCCACGCCCAACGCTGGCTGCTGCCCGCCTTGGTGGCCATGGGCCGCATGCTGGTGCGCGCCGGCGTGGGCGCCGACGCCCTGACCTGGCTGGGCTTCATCTTGGGACTGGCCGCCGCAGCCGCGATTGCATGGCACGCCTGGATGGCGGGTTTGGTCCTGCTGCTCGCATCGCGCTTGCTCGACGGCCTGGACGGCACGGTGGCCCGCATGACCGAACCCACCGATGCGGGCGCCTTCCTCGACATTGCGCTGGACTTCGTGTTTTACGCGGCCATTCCCCTGGCCTTTGCTGTCGCCAATCCCGCGGCCAACGCTTTGGCGGCGGCGGTGCTGCTGGCCAGCTTCATTGGGACCGGCAGTAGCTTTCTGGCCTTTGCCGCGTTGGCTCAAAAGCGTGGCCTGACCGACACCGCCTTGCCGGGCAAAAGCTTTTACTTTTTGGGCGGACTCACCGAAGCCACCGAGACCATTGCCGTGTTTGCTGCCATGTGTGTTTGGCCGGGGCAATTTACCGGCCTGGCGTATGGGTTTGCGGCGCTGTGTGCCGTCACCGCGGGCATGCGGGTGGGCTGGGGATATTCACGGCTGAGGTGAACCGAGCCGCAAGAACCTGCGAATAAAGAAGCTGAGCCTAAAGGTTCAAGCGGTCAGCGATACCTGCAAAACTGCTGTTGCGCGACACTACCGCTTGCCTCACGACACATTGAGCGACACAATAGCACCGAATACTGTCGCAATGTGTCGCGCCTCGCCCTCGCGCCTCAACGCTTAAAGGCCAATCGATGCCCCGCACCACCCCCCTTGAAGAGCTGCAACTCATTGAGTCCATCGTCGCTGCACACCCGAGCGGCATCCGCATCGCGGACATAGAGGCGGCAATGGCACAGCGCCAAAACGCGGTGCTGCACCGCCGTACCCTGCAACGGCGCTTGGCCAAGCTGATAAGTGCCCAGCGTTTGACCAGCGAGGGCGAAAGCATCGCATCGGTTTACAAACCGCTGAACGCAGACCAGCAGCCGACTGAAAGCACAAGCGCCAAGCCCACTTGGAGCATGGAGGAGCCCGAGGCCTACCTGACGGTTTCCCCAGAAGGGGCGCACATTCGTGATCAAGTTCGCCGGCCCCTGCTGCAGCGCCGCCCAGTCGGTTATCGGCGTGAATTCCTGGACGGCTACCAACCTGGCGTTACCTTTTACTTGTCAGCATCGCTGCGCGGCCAGCTGCATCAGCTAGGCCGCACGCCTGACCACGAACAGCCGGCCGGAACCTACGCCCGCGACATTCTGAGCCGCCTTCTGGTGGATCTGTCCTGGGCCTCATCGCGTCTGGAAGGCAACACCTACAGCCGGTTGGACACCCTCAACCTGATCGAGCACGGCCAGGCGGCCCAGGGTAAGGACGCGATTGAAACGCAGATGATCCTGAACCACAAAGCCGCCATCGAGATGCTGATTGAAGATGCGGGCGAGGTCGGCATGGACGCCTTCACCTTCAAAAACCTGCACGCCGTGCTGTCGCAAGACTTGATGCGTGACCCGCTGGCCAGCGGGCGTTTGCGCGGACGGGCAGTAGAGATTTCGGGCACCGTGTTTCACCCCACCGGCCTGCCCCAGGTCATTGACGATTGCTTTGAGCTGCTGCTTGGCAAGGCGGCCGCCATTGCCGACCCGTTTGAGCAGGCCTTCTTCCTCATGGTGCAGCTGCCCTACTTGCAGCCCTTTGAAGATGTGAACAAACGCGTGTCCCGCATTGGCGCCAACCTGCCGCTGATCAAGCACAAGCTCTGCCCTTTGTCCTTCATCGACGTGCCCGAGCGGGCCTACGTGGAAGGTACCTTGGGCGTTTATGAACTCAATGACGTCGCTTTGCTGCGCGACGTATTTGTGTGGGCGTATGAACGCTCTTGCCAGCGCTACTTGGCTATCCGGCCCACCATGGTCGAGCCTCACCCCCTGAAAATCAAATACCGGGAAGTGCTGATCCAGGCCGTGCAAACCGTGGTCAAAGGGCTGCAAGCGCCCCAACCCGCCGTCATAGCCCAAATGGCCGGCAAGGCGGTCCAAGGGGCGGACCGCAAGGCATTTACTCAGATGCTGACCGTGGCTTTGCAGCAGCTGCACGAAGGCAACATAGCACGTTACCGGCTGCGCCGCTCGGAATACCTGGCCTGGCAATTGGCGTGCTCAAGCAGCAGCCCTTGAGCGGCCTGCTGTCGGCGTGACAATCACCGCTCACTTCGGAGTTTTCCCCGCATGCGTTTTCGTCAAGCCCTTGTGCTCCTGTTGCTGGCCTTGGCCATCGCCGCTTTTACCTATCTGGACCTGGGGCGCTGGCTGAGTTTTGAGCAGCTCAAAGCCAGCCAAGCCAGTTTTGCCCAGCTGCAGGAGCAGCAACCGCTCATGGTGGCAAGCGTGTACTTCTTGCTCTACGTGATGGCAACGGCCTTGTCGGTGCCGGGTGCGGCTGTCATCACGTTGGCGGGGGGTGCAGTGTTTGGGTTTTGGCCGGGTTTGCTGATCGTGTCGTTTGCGTCCAGCATTGGCGCCACCATGGCTTTTTTGGCTTCGCGTTTTGTGCTGCGGGACTGGGTTCAAGCGCGCTTTGGCCAGCGCCTGGCAGCCATCAATGCCGGCCTACAAAAGGACGAAAAGGACGGCGCTTTTTACTTGTTCAGCTTGCGCTTGACCCCGGTGCTGCCGTTTGTCCTGATCAACTTGCTGATGGGCCTGACCCATATGAAGACCAGAACGTTCTACGCCGTGAGCCAGATCGGCATGCTGGCGGGCACGGCGGTGTATGTGAATGCAGGAACGCAATTGGCCCAGCTGGACTCGACGCAAGGAATCTTCAGCCCGGCCTTGCTGGGCAGTTTGGTGTTGCTGGGCGTCTTGCCTTGGATAGCGCGACGCGGGGTTGCGGCCCTTCAGCAACGCCGTGTCTATGCGCGATGGGCCAACCAACGCCCCCGGCGCTTTGACCGCAACCTGATCGTCATCGGCGCAGGTGCCGGCGGCTTGGTCACCGCCTACATTGCCGCCGCCGTCAAAGCCAAGGTGACCTTGATCGAGGCCCACAAAATGGGTGGCGACTGCCTGAACTACGGCTGCGTGCCGAGCAAGGCGCTGATCAAGAGCGCCCGGCTTGCACACCAGATGGCGCATGCCGAACGCTACGGCCTGACCAACACGGCGGCGGTGTTCAGCTTCAAGGCTGTCATGCAGCGCGTGCAAGCGGTCGTGCGCGCCATCGAGCCGCATGACAGCATAGAGCGCTACACCGCGCTGGGCGTTCAGGTGTTGCAAGGCCACGCGCAGCTGGTCAACCCCTGGACGGTAGAAATTGCACTGAACGACGGCGGCACGCAGCGGCTGACGGCGCGCAGCATCGTGATTGCGGCAGGCGCACGGCCTGTGGTGCCGGCCCTGCCCGGCTTGGCCGATGTGGGGTACCTCACCAGCGACACCTTGTGGGACGCCTGGGCTGAGCGCGACGCGCCGCCGCGCCGCTTGTTGGTGCTGGGTGGCGGGCCGATTGGCTGCGAGCTGGCGCAAGCACTGGCGCGGCTGGGCTCGCAGGTCACGCAAATTGAACTCGGCGAGCGCCTGATGCAGCGTGAAGACCCAGAAATCTCTGCACTACTAGAAGCCTCGCTAAAGGCTGATGGCGTGACCGTGCTGACCGGCAGCCGCGCCCTGCGCTGCGAACTGGTGGACTGCGAAAAAACGCTGGTGATTGAGCGCAACGGCCAAGAGCAGCGCCTGGTGTTCGACGAGCTGATCTGCGCCGTCGGCCGGGCTGCACGCCTGCAAGGCTACGGGCTCGAAGCGCTGGGAATTCCCGTCAGCCGCACGGTGGACACCAACGAATACCTGCAAACCATCTACCCGAACATCTACGCCGCGGGCGACGTGGCCGGCCCCTACCAGCTCACGCATGTGGCCGCGCACCAGGCCTGGTACGCGGCAGTCAACGCGCTGTTTGGTGATTTCAAGAAGTTCAAGGTCGACTACCGCGTGATTCCGCAAGTCACCTTCACCGACCCCGAAATCGCCCGCGTGGGCCTGAGCGAGCAAGAAGCCCAGGCGCAAGGCGTGGCGTATGAAGTCACCCGTTTCGCGCTGGACGACCTGGACCGCGCTATTGCCGACAGCGAAACCCAGGGCTTTGTGAAGGTGCTGACCGCGCCCGGCAAAGACCGCATTTTGGGCGTCACCATCGTCGGCCACCAGGCTGGCGAGTTGCTGGCCGAATACGTTTTGGCTATGAAGCACGGGCTGGGGTTGAACCAGATTCTGGGCACCATTCACACCTACCCCACGTTTTCAGAGGCCAACAAATATGCCGCTGGCGCCTGGAAGAAGGCGCATACCCCCGAGCGTCTGCTTGCCTGGGTCGAGCGCTGGCACGCCTTCCGGCGCGGCTAACGGTAAGGCGCGGTTAAAGCGCGGCTGAAACGCGGATAACCCGCTCCCCGCTTCATTGCGGTGCCGGCCAAGCTGATGGCGCCGCCACCATCGCGATTCCGACAGCGGGCCGCCTTTCCTTATTTACGTGTCTCTTACGCTCGGCCACGGGCTAGTCCGCAGCATGGGCGGCGAATCGGCTGCAGAACGGCGACTGCTGGGTGAAACCTCGATTTCCCTAATGATTTCGGCTTATCTCACCTCCCAACGAAGCAGCCTTGAGCCTGCGCGCGGCTTAGGTGCAAACCCTGATGTGATACAGATCTTTTAAGAAAACTGAAGAAGTCGTATCTTTTTCATTGACGCCAGCCAAACGTGATGCAAGAATCCGCTGGCATTCAAAAAAACAGATTCCTCAGGAGACATCCATGCTTCAGCCACGCAAGTGTTCCATTCGGCCCCGGCCAAACCGGGCTCAGTGATGCTGGCTGAATTTCTCCAATTCCTGTTCTCGGGCATCACGGTGGGCTCCACCTACGCCCTGGCCGCCCTGGGTTTCACGCTCATCTACAACTCCAGCCACGTGATCAATTTCGCCCAGGGCGAATTCATCATGCTCGGCGGCATGTTGGCGGTGTACTTCACGCATTCAGGGCTGAGCCTGCCGCTGGCCCTGGTGTTGGCCATCGGCCTGCCTGCCGTCGTAGGCCTGGTGCTGGAAAAAGTCGCCATCGAGCCGGTCAAGGGCGCCGAGCCGGTGACCTTGATCATCATCACCATTGGCGCCTCGCTGGTGCTGCGTGGCCTGATGCAGATCTGGCTGGGCAAAGGCACTTTCAGCCTGCCCGGTTTTTCGGGTGAAGAGCCGATCAATGTGCTGGGCGCCACGCTCATGCCGCAAAGCCTGTGGGTGCTGGGCATCACCGCCCTGGCGGTCGGCGCGCTCTGGTACTTTTTTGCCCGCACGCTGCACGGCAAAGCCATGTTGGCCACGTCTTACAACCGCATGGCCGCTGAGCTGGTGGGCATCAACACCGACGGCGTGTTGTTCCTGAGCTTTGCCATGTCGGCGGCGCTGGGCGCACTGGGCGGGATTTTGGTCACGCCGCTGACCCTGACCTCGTATGACGCCGGCATCATGCTCGGCCTCAAGGGTTTTGTGGGTGCGGTGTTGGGTGGCCTGGGCAACGGCCTGGGCGCCGTGGTCGGCGGCTTGCTGGTCGGCGTGCTCGAAGCCATGGGCGCGGGCTACATCTCCTCGTCTTACAAAGACGCCATGCCCTTTATGCTGATTCTGCTGATCCTGTTTTTCAGGCCCAGCGGCCTGTTTGGCGGCAAAACCACGGAGCGGGTGTGACCATGGGCCCATCACCTTTTCGCGGTCTGTACCTCATTGCCGCCGGGCTGCTAGTGCTGCCCTTTGTGCTGCCCAACAGTTATTACACTGACCTGGCCATTCGCATGGCGATCAACGCCGTGATCGTGCTGGGCTTGAATCTGCTCATCGGCTTTGCCGGGCAAATCAGCTTGGGGCATGCCGGCTTTTTGGGCATTGGCGCTTACGCCTCGGCCGCCTTGCCCACGCACCTGGGCTTGCACCCGCTGCTGGCGATTGCCGCAGGCGCGGCCGCTGCGGGCCTGCTGGCCGCCGTGCTGGCCCGGCCGATCTTTCGGCTCAAGGGCCACTATTTGGCCATGGCCACGCTGGGCCTGGGCATCATCATCAACATCGTGGTGCGCAACGAAGCCCGCTGGACCGGTGGGCCAGACGGCATGGCTGTGCCGCCTATCACGCTGGGCAGCTTTGAAATCTCCGGCGACAAACACTGGTACTGGATCGTCTCGCTACTGCTGTGCGTGAGCATCTGGGCTTCCATCAACTTGGTGGACTCGCCCTTTGGCCGCGCGCTGCGCGCCCTGCACGGCTCGGAAGTGGCATCCAAAGTGGTGGGCGTGCAGGTGGTGCGCTACAAGGTCGCCATCTTTGTGCTGTCGGCTGTTTTTGCCAGCATCATGGGCAGCGTCACGGCGCTTTATGTCGGCTTTGTCACGCCCAATCTGGCGGACTTTTTCCACTCCATTGAGCTGGTCACCATGGTCGTGATTGGCGGCATGGGCTCGATCTACGGCTCGGTCTTGGGTGCCGTGTTGCTGACGGCTTTGCCACAAGCACTGGCCACTTTTGAAGGCTGGGAAACCGTGGTGTTTGGCGCCATCTTGATGCTCAGCATGATCTTCATGCCCAAAGGCTTGGTACCGACCCTGTCCGCTCGTTTTAGCAAGGCGGCTTGACCATGGCATTGCTCGACGTTCAAGACCTGTCGATCCACTTCGGTGGCGTCAAGGCCGTGCAAAACGTGTCCTTCAGCATTGATGCGGGCATGGTGTATGCCGTGATCGGCCCCAACGGCGCGGGCAAGACCACGCTGTTCAACCTGATCACCGGCATTTACACGCCGACCTCCGGCGACATCTTGCTTGACGGCCAGTCGATTGCCGGCCAATTGCCCGAGGTGTTGGCCCTGCGCGGCGTGGCCCGCACCTTCCAGAACCTGCAGATCTGCATGAACATGAGCGCCATCGAAAACGTGATGGTCGGCGCCCATTTGCGGCTGGACCGCAACCTGCTCAAGGCTGCCCTGCGCTGGCCCTCGCTTAAAACACGCGACCGTGAATTGCAGGCCGAAGCCCGGGAACTGATGCGCTTTGTGGGCCTGGACGCTTACACCGACGCCCGCGCCGACGCCATGTCTTACGGCGCCTTGAAGCGGCTTGAAATTGCTCGCGCTCTGGCCATGAAGCCCCGAATGATTTTTCTGGACGAGCCCGCTGCCGGCCTGAACCCCAAGGAAACGCTGGAGGTTGACGCGCTGATCCGCAAGGTGGCCGACACCGGTGTGACGGTGGTGCTGGTCGAGCACGACATGAAGATGGTGATGAACCTGTCCGAACGCATTTTGGTGCTCGACTACGGCCGCAAGTTGGCCGAAGGCACGGGCGCTGAAGTACGCCGCAACCCCGACGTGATCGCCGCCTACCTCGGCGCCCACGCCTGAAACGAGCACCGCCATGGACACCCTCGCTACACCACGCCTGCAAGGCAGCGCCCCCCTTCAAACCGCCACCCCGGTAGCGCAAGCAGCCAGCGGTGCCGCAGCCGCCGTGCCCAGCCCCACCCCGCTGCTGAAGGTGACAGGCTTGGAAAGCTGCTACGGGCGCATCAAGGCGCTCAAAGGCATCGACCTGGAAGTGCGCCGCGGCGAAACCGTGGCCCTGGTCGGCGCCAACGGCGCGGGCAAATCCACCTTCATGCGGGCCTTGTCGGGTGTGCAGCCCATCAGCGCTGGCCGGATTGAGTTTGACGGTGAAGACATCAGCCGTCTGCGCTCTGACAAACGCATGCGCCGCGGCATTTGCCAAAGCCCGGAAGGCCGCCAGGTGTTTGGTCCGCTGTCGATTGAAGACAACCTGCGCCTGGGTGCTTACACCCAGCCCAAAGCCCAGGTGGCCGGCGACATGGAAAAGGTCTTTGCCATGTTCCCCATCCTCCAGGAAAAGCGCGCCCTGCCCGCCGGCACGCTGTCAGGCGGGCAGCAGCAAATGCTGGCCATTGGCCGGGCATTGATGGGTCGGCCCAGCTTGCTGCTCTTGGACGAACCGTCCATGGGTCTGGCACCGCTGCTGGTGCAAGAGGTGTTCAAGGTCATCAAGACCTTAAAAGCCCAGGGCATGACGATCTTGCTGGTTGAGCAAAACGCGTTTGCCGCGCTGGCCGTGGCCGACCGCGGCTACGTGCTGGAAACCGGCAGCGTGACGCTGACCGGCACCGGCGCTGAGCTGAGCCAGAACGAGCAAGTGCGCGCTGCCTATTTGGGCATGTGAACCCGCCAAAACCCATAAAAACGAGACAAGCCCACACCATGACCTACCAACACATCCTTTTTGAAGTCGACGGCGCCGTTGCCCGCCTGACCCTGAACCGCCCCGACAAGCTCAACAGCTTCACGGGCGCCATGCACGCCGAAATGCGCGATGCGCTGGACGCCGTGCAGTGCAACACCGCCATTCGGGCCTTGGTCATCACCGGTGCTGGCCGGGCCTTTTGCGCCGGGCAAGACCTGGCCGACCCGGACATGGTCATGGGCGCCAAGGCCCCGGACATTGGCAACGTGGTCGAAAAAAACTACAAGCCGCTGATCCTGCGCCTGCAAAACCTGCGCGTGCCCACCATCGCCATGGTCAACGGCATCGCGGCGGGCGCGGGGGCCAGCCTGGCGCTGGCGTGCGATTTGGTGATTGCCGGCAAATCGGCCTCGTTCTTGCAGGCTTTCAGCAAGATTGGCCTCTCGCCCGACACCGGTGCCACCTGGTTCTTGCCGCAGCGCGTGGGCATGGCCCGCGCCATGGGCCTGGCCCTCCTGGCCGACAAATTGCCCGCTGAAAAAGCCGCTGAATGGGGCCTGATCTGGCAGGCCGTGGAAGACGCCGCACTGGCCCAGACCGTCACCGCGCTGGCCCAGCAACTGGCCGCCATGCCGACCAAGGCGCTGGTGCGCACGCGCCAAGCCCTGCATGCCGCGCCCAGCCACACGCTGGAGCAGCAACTGTCTTTTGAAGCCGGCTTCATGCGCGAACTGGGCTGGAGCCCCGACTTTGCCGAGGGCGTGGCCGCCTTCATGGAAAAGCGCTCACCCCGTTTCACTGGCGAATGAACAACGCATTTACGAGATAAACCATGGCTGAACTCTCCCCTGCCCTGTCCCCTGCTGAAGCACTCGCCCTGGCGCAAGACGCCGCCCAAGCCATGTGGTCGCGCGACCACGCCGCCCAAGGCCTGGGCATGGCCATTGCCGAGGTCCGCCCCGGCACAGCCCGCCTGACCATGACCGTGCGCCAGGACATGGTCAACGGCCACGCCATTTGCCACGGCGGCCTGCTGTTCACGCTGGCCGACACCGCCTTTGCCTACGCCTGCAACAGCTACAACCGCAACACCGTGGCCTCGGCCTGCCACATCGACTTTCTGGCACCCGGCTTTTTGGGCGACCAACTCGTGGCCGAAGCGGTGGAGCGCTCGCAAAGCGGCCGCACCGGCGTGTACGACGTGACCGTCAGCAACGCGGCGGGCAAAACCCTGGCGCTGTTCCGTGGCAAGTCTTACCGCATCCAGGGCGAGGTCACGACCAGCTTCGCGCCGGCAGAAGCCAGCGCAGATGCCGCCGCACAAGCCACCGCACAAACCATCGCAGAAGTGTCCCGCTGAATTTTTCTTGCGCCAACTTGAGCCCTTAACCCAAATAAAGAAGACAAGCCATGACCGTCAAATCCCCCCGGCCCGGTGACCTGGAAGCCATTGAAACCGCCAGCCGCGACGAAATCGCCGCGCTGCAACTCGAACGCCTGAAGTGGTCCGTGCGCCACGCCTATGACAACGTGCCGCACCACAAAAAAGCCTTCGACGAAAAAGGCGTGCACCCGGACGACCTCAAGACCCTGGCCGATTTGTCCAAGTTCCCGTTCATGACCAAGAACGCCTTGCGGGACAACTACCCCTTTGGCATGTTTGCCGTGCCGCGTGAGCAAGTGGTTCGCCTGCACGCGTCCAGCGGCACCACGGGCAAGTCCATCGTGGTGGGCTACACCGCGCAAGACATCGACAACTGGGCCAACCTGATGGCCCGCTCCATCCGCGCCGCAGGCGGCCGCCAAGGCGACATGCTGCACAACGCCTACGGCTACGGCATGTTCACCGGCGGCCTGGGCGCGCATTACGGCGCCGAGCGGCTGGGCTGCACGGTGGCGCCCATGTCTGGCGGGCAGACGGAAAAGCAAGTCCAGCAGATCCTGGATTTCCAGCCGCAGATCATCATGGTCACGCCTTCTTATTCGCTGGTGATTGCTGAAGAGTTTGAGCGCCAGGGCATCAAGCCCGAAGACATTTCGCTGAAAGTCGGCATTTTTGGCGCTGAGCCTTGGGGCGAAGGCATGCGCGCCGAGATCGAGCGCAAGCTGGGCATTGACGCCATCGACATCTACGGCCTCACCGAAGTCATGGGCCCCGGCGTGGCTTGCGAATGCATTGAGTCCAAGGACGGCCCGGTGATTTGGGAAGACCATTTCTACCCCGAGATCATCAACCCCGAGACCGGCGAAGTGGTGGCTGATGGTGAAGACGGCGAGCTGGTGTTCACCTCGCTGACCAAGCAGGCGTTCCCGGTGATTCGCTTTCGCACCCGCGACCTCACGCGCTTGCTGCCGCCCACGTCCCGCGCTTTCCGGCGCATGGGCAAGATCACCGGCCGTTCGGACGACATGCTGATCGTGCGCGGTGTGAACGTGTTCCCCACGCAAATTGAAGAGCAGATCCTGCGCGACCAGCGCTTGAACGGCAACTACCAGTTGCACCTCACGCGCGACGGCAAGATGGACAGCCTGGAAGTGCGCTGCGAAGTGCAGCGTGACCTGGCCGCTGGCATGGGCGCAGAGCTGATCGCCTCCATCACCAAAGACCTGCAACACCGAATCAAGACCGTGGTGGGCGTTTCCACCCGCATCACAGTCATGCCCTTTGAAGGCATTCCACGCACGCTGACGGGCAAGGCGAAGCGCGTGATTGATGAGCGCCCCAAGCAGGTGTGAGCCCCACACCCCGCTTGATCAACACCACAACAACAGGAGACTTCCCATGATTTCACGTTTGACCCACATCGCCTTGGCCAGCACTTTGGCAATGACCGCCGGCATGGCCCTGGCCGCCGACAACATCAAGATCGGCTCGGTCCTGTCCATCACCGGCCCGGCTGGTTACTTGGGCGACCCCGAACTCAAGACCATGCAGATGATGGTTGAAGACATCAACAAAAAAGGCGGCGTGCTGGGCCGCCAGCTGGAGCTGGTGCACTACGACGACGGCAGCGACGCCAGCAAGGCCAACGGCTTTGGCAAGCGCCTGATCGACGACGACAAGGTCGACATCATCGTCGGCGGCACCACCACAGGCGCCACCATGTCCATGGTGCCGCTGGTTGAAAAAGCAGGCGTTCCCTTCGTCTCTCTCGCAGGTGCGGTGGTCGTCATTGACCCGGTCAAAAAATTCGTTTTCAAGACACCGCACACCGACCGCATGGCGGCCGAGAAGGTGCTGGACGATATGAAAAAGCGCGGCTTTACCAAGGTGGCCCTGCTGTCCGAGACCAGCGGCTTTGGCCAGTCCGGCCGCAAGGAAACCGAAGCGGTGGTGGGCAAGTACGGCATCACGCTGGTGGCCAACGAAACCTATGGCCCCAAGGACACCGACATGGGTCCGCAGCTGACCAAGATCCGCAATGCACCGGGCGTGCAAGCCGTGTTCATCTTCGGCTTTGGCCAAGGCCCCGCCATTGCCACCAAGGGCTACAAGCAGCTGGGCATCACCTTGCCGCTGTACCACGCGCACGGCGTAGCGTCTGACGAATTCATCAAGCTGGCAGGCCCCGCGGCTGAAGGCGTTCGCTTGCCAACCTCTGCCCTGCTGGCCCCCGAGAAGCTGGCCGCCAACGACCCGCAGCGCCCCGTGGCCGAGGCTTACACCAAGGCTTTCAAGGCCCGCTGGAACACGGACGTCTCAGCCTTCGGCGGCTACGCCTATGACGGCCTGGGCCTGGCGGTGGACGCGATCAAGCGCGCCGGCAGCACTGATAAAGCCAAGGTCCGCGACGCGCTTGAAGCCACCAAAGGCTTTGTGGGCACGGGCGGCATCTTCACCATGTCTGCCACCGACCACATGGGCCTGGACCTGTCCGCTTTCCGCCTGTTTGAAATCAAGAACGGCGACTGGGTCCTGAGCAAATAAGTCAAGGCAAGGCAGAGGCCGAACGGCTTTCAACCTTTACATCATCAAGAGGCTTTCACCATGTACACGCAATCATTTTTGCAAGAAAAACCCGACCAGAAGGCGCCGTCGCAACCGGTCGCGCTGGAAAACGCCGAAGCCCAAAAGCGCTTTGACGTGACGCTGGATGCAGACGGCAAGATCGAGCCGCAAGACTGGATGCCAGAGGCTTATCGAAAGACCCTGATCCGCCAGATCAGCCAGCACGCGCACAGCGAAATCGTGGGCATGCTGCCCGAAGGCAACTGGATCACCCGCGCGCCCAGCCTCAAGCGCAAGGCCATCCTGATCGCCAAGGTGCAAGACGAAGGCGGCCACGGCCTGTATCTGTACAGCGCGGCTGAGACCCTGGGCCAGGGCCGCGACCAGATGCTGGCCGACCTGCACAGTGGCAAGGCCAAGTACAGCTCGATCTTCAACTACCCCACGCTCACCTGGGCGGACGTGGGCGTGGTCGGCTGGCTGGTGGATGGCGCGGCCATCATGAACCAGATCCCCCTGTGCCGCTGCTCCTACGGCCCCTATGCACGCGCCATGATCCGCGTGTGCAAGGAAGAGTCCTTTCACCAGCGCCAGGGCTACGAAGCCCTGCTGGTGATGATGCAAGGCACGGCCGAGCAAAAAGCCATGGTGCAAGACGCCGTGAACCGCTTCTGGTGGAAGTGCCTGGCCATGTTCGGGCCACCGGACAGCAACAGCCCGCACAGCGAGCAAGCCATGCGCTGGGGCATCAAGCGCATCAGCAACGACGACCTGCGCCAAAAGTTCATTGACGCCACCGTGCCGCAAGCCAAGGTGCTGGGCGTGACCCTGCCCGACCCCGATCTCAAGTGGAACGAAGAGCGCCAGCACTACGACCACGGCGAGATCGACTGGGACGAATTCTGGAACACGGTCAACGGCAACGGCCCGTGCAACAAGGAACGTCTGGCCACGCGCGTCAAGGCGCACAACGACGGCCAGTGGGTGCGCGATGCCGCCATGGCCTACGCACAGAAACACCAACCCCACGCAGAAAAGAGAGCAGCATGAGCACCCAAGCACTGAAAGACTGGCCCCTCTGGGAAGTATTTGTGCGAAGCAAGCAAGGCCTGGAGCACAAGCACTGCGGCAGCCTGCACGCCTCGGACGCCCCACACGCCCTGCAGATGGCGCGCGATGTCTACACCCGCCGCCAGGAAGGCGTGAGCATCTGGGTCGTGCCGTCCAAGTCCATCACGGCCAGCGCGCCGGATGACAAGGAATCCATGTTCGACCCGGCCGCGGACAAGATCTACCGCCACCCGACTTTTTACGACATCCCTGACGAAGTGGGGCACATGTAATGGCCATCTACCAAGACTATCTGCTGCACCTTGCAGACAACGCGTTGATCCTCGGCCAGCGCAATGCCGAGTGGTGCGGTCACGGCCCTATCCTGGAAGAAGACCTGGCGCTGGCCAACAACAGCCTGGACCTGATCGGCCAGGCGCGCTTGCTGTACCAGCACGTGGCGGCAGTGCGCAAAGACGGCAAAAGCAGCGAAGACCTGCTGGCCTATTTTCGCAATGTGGCTGACTTCAAGAACTACACACTGCTGGAGTTGCCGCACCGCGTGGCGGCGCTGCCCACTTCGGCCGGCGAGCGGGACTTCTCGGTCACCATCGCGCGCAACTTCTTGTACAGCGCGCTGATGGTGCCTGTGTGGGAAGGCCTGAGCGCGTCAAACGACGCGCAACTGGCCGCCGTGGCCGCCAAGTCGCTCAAGGAAGCGCGCTACCACCTGCGCTACGCGCATGACTGGGTGCTGCGCTTGGGCGACGGCACGGCTGAGTCGCACGCGCGCGCACAAGCCGCCTTTGACTACCTCATGCCTTACACGCAGGAGTTCTGGACGCCCAGCGACATGGAAACGCTGGCCGTCAAGAGCGGTGCCGGCGTGGACACCACGGCGTACAAAGCCGAGTGGCAAGCCACGGTGAGCGATACCTTGCAGGCCGCGACCTTGAAGCTGCCAAGTGCTGTGGGCTTTGTGACCACCGGCAAGCAGGGCGTGCATTCGGAGCACCTGGGCTTTGTGCTGGCGGAGATGCAGAGCCTGGCCCGCGCCCACCCTGAAGCGGCCTGGTAATCGCCATGCAAGCCGACGTAGCACGCAGTTTGCCGAGCAGCCCTGATCGCCTACCAGATGGTCCGCTGGCCGCCAGCCAGCAGACCGAAGCGCATCACGCCATCTGGGACCTTCTGGAGTCGGTCACCGACCCGGAAATTCCGGTGGTGAACTTGCGCGAGATGGGCATCCTGCGCGCCGTGCGCCAAGGCACAGATGGCACTGGAGGTCTTGAGGTGGTCATCACCCCCACCTACAGCGGCTGCCCGGCCATGTCGCAAATGGAAGACGACGTGGTGGCTGCGTTGGCAGGCGCGGGCATTGCCGCGCGGGTGGTGATCCAACTCGCACCGGCCTGGTCCACCGACTGGATGACGCCCGAGGCCAGGGACAAGCTGCGCGCCTACGGCATTGCGCCGCCAGTCAGCAGCGCCTGCGTCGCGTCCAGCCGCGAACAAGTCGTCACCTTCGGCAGGCGTACCACGGCGCAGTCGTCGCTGGCGATCGCCTGCCCGCAATGCGGCTCAGAGAACACCACGGAAATTTCGCACTTTGGCTCCACCGCCTGCAAGGCGCTGTACCGCTGCCTGAGCTGCATGGAGCCGTTTGACTATTTCAAATCCTATTAACCCTGGTTGCCACATGACAGCTCTTTCTCCCTCCACGCGTTTTCATGACCTGCGCATTGCGCGCGTCAGCCCCGAAGCCGCTGGCTCAGTGTCCATCGCCTTCAGCGTGCCCGACGACTTGATTGAGCGCTTCAGCTTTCTGCCCGGCCAGTACCTGACCTTGCGCAGCAAGATTGACGGCGCTGATGTGCGGCGCAGCTACTCGATCTGCTCGACCCGCAGCCACTTGGCACGCCGCAGCGAGTTGGTGGTCGGCATTCGTCCCATGGAAGGCGGGGTCTTTTCCAACTGGGCCGCGCACCAACTCAAGGCCGGAGACACCTTGTCGGTCATGCCGCCTGACGGACGCTTCGTGTCCAAGCGCCCACGTGCCTTGCACCGCGTGGCCTTTGCGGCGGGCTCGGGCATCACGCCCATCCTGTCCATCCTGGCCAGCACGCTAGAAGACCAGCCTGACTCCAAGTTCACCCTGGTGTACGGCAACCGCAGCATGAACTCGGTCATGTTCAATGAAGCGCTGCAAGACCTGAAAGATCGCTACGCCGATCGCCTCACGCTGATCCACATCCTCTCGCGCCAGGCGCAAGAAGTGGACCTGCTGCAAGGCCGCATTGACGCGGCGAAGGTGCGCTCCATCATCGACACGCTGCTGCCCGTGGCCAGCATGGACGAAGTTTTTATTTGCGGCCCCGAGGTCATGATCGAGACCACGCAAAAGGCTTTGCTCGACGCGGGTGTGCCGGAAAAGCAAATCCACACCGAACGCTTTACCTCGCCGCTGCTGGAGGTGCTGACGCCTGAAGCTCGGCAAGCTGCTGTGGCCAAGCACACCCCCGCGCCCGCGGGCAGCGAAGTGCCACTCACGCTGGTGCTAGACGGCAAGGAACACGCCCTGCAAATCCGCCCTGACCAGTACGTGCTGGACGTGGCGCTGGCCGCTGGCCTGGACCTGCCTTACTCCTGCAAGGGCGGCGTCTGTGCCACCTGCCGCGCCAAGGTGGTGCAGGGCGATGTGCAGATGGACAAAAACTACGGCCTGGAGAAATGGGAAACCGACAAGGGCTTTGTGCTCACCTGCCAGGCCCGTTGCACCGGCAACAAGCTGACCATCAGCTACGACGAACGCTAAACCACATCTGAACACTCTCCGAACACTCCCCGAACGCTTCTCGAGAATCTCATGACCCAGACCCTTCAAAGTTATATCGGCGGACGCTGGCAAGGCGCCGATGCGGCAGCCGTGCTGCGCAGCGCACTCAATGGCCAGACCGTTGCCCACACCCATGCCGAAAGCCTGGACTTTGGCGAGGCCGTCGAACACGCCCGGCGCAAGGGCCTGCCCGCGCTCATGGCCATGGATTTTCAGGAGCGCGCCCAGCGCCTCAAAGCGCTGGCCAAGTACCTGATGGAGCACAAGGAGCAGCTGTACGCGGTGTCCGCCCACACCGGCGCAACCAAAGTGGACAGCTGGATCGACATTGACGGCGGCGCCGGCACCTTGTTTGCCTACGCCAGCCTGGGCAGCAACGAGCTGCCCTCGGGCAACCTGGTGCATGAAGGCCCGGCTTTCCCCCTGGGCAAAAAAGGGGGCTTTGCGGGCACCCATGTGCTGGTGCCGCGCGGTGGCGTGGCGGTGCACATCAATGCTTTTAACTTCCCCGTCTGGGGCTTACTCGAAAAGTTCGCGCCCAGCTTTCTGGCCGGCATGCCCTGCATCGGCAAGCCTGCGTCGGCCACCAGCTACCTGACTGAAGCGGCCATGCGCTTGATCGTCCGGTCGGGTCTTATTCCTGAAGGCAGCCTGCAACTGGTCATTGGCGGCACCGGCGATTTGTTCGACCATTTGAATGGGGCCGACGTAGTCACCTTCACCGGCTCGGCTGACACGGCGTCCCGCCTGCGCGTGCACCCGAACCTGATCGCCAACTCCATTCCCTTCAACGCCGAAGCCGATTCATTGAACTGCGCCATCCTCGGCCCCGACGTGACGCCGGACGACGAAGAGTTCAGCTTGTTCGTCAAAGAAGTGGCGCGTGAAATGACGGTGAAGGCCGGGCAGAAATGCACGGCCATTCGCCGCGCGATCGTGCCGGCCAAGCACATGGACGCGGTGTGCGAGCAACTGGCGGCGCGCCTGGCCAAGATCGCCGTGGGTGACCCCGCTGACGAGCGCGTGCGCATGGGACCGCTGGCCTCGCACGCGCAGCAGGCCGACGTGGCCGAGCGCGTGGCGCTGCTGCGCCGCGATGCCGAGCTGGTCTTCAGCGGCAAGGATGACTGGATCGGCGATGGTGCTGCTCAGGGTGCCTTCTGCGCGCCCACGCTGCTGGCCTGCCGCAAGCCCATGCAAGTTGATTCGGTGCACACGGTCGAGGCCTTTGGCCCGGTCAGCACGGTGATGGCTTACGACAGCAAGGACGGCATCGACGAAGCCATGGCGCTGGCCGCACGTGGTCAGGGCAGCCTGGTCGCCACGCTGGTCACGCGTGACCCGGCTGTTGCTTCCAAGGCCATCCCCGTCATGGCCGCATGGCATGGTCGCCTGCACATCCTGGACCGTGAGTCGGCCGTGGAATCCACCGGCCACGGCTCGCCATTGCCCACGCTCAAGCACGGCGGCCCCGGCCGCGCAGGCGGTGGCGAAGAACTCGGCGGCCTGCGGGCTGTGAAGCACTACCTGCAGCGCGCTGCGGTGCAAGGCTCGCCCACCATGCTGGCGGCCGTGACCGGCGAGCATGTGCGCGGCGCCAAGGTCAACAACGTGGTGGTGCATCCTTTTCGCAGCTACTTTGAAGACCTGCAGATTGGCGACTCGCTGCTGACGCATCGCCGCACCGTGGGCGAGGCCGACATCGTGGCCTTTGGCGGCATTTCGGGCGACTACTTCTACATGCACTTTGACGACATCGCGGCCAAAGAATCGCCCTTTGGCAAGCGCATTGCGCACGGCTACTTCGTGTTGTCGGCGGCGGCTGGCTTGTTCGTATCGCCTGCCCCGGGCCCGGTGCTGGCCAACTACGGCCTGGACACGCTGCGCTTCGTCAAGCCCGTGGGCATTGGCGACACCATCCAGGCGCGCCTGACGGCCAAGCGCAAGATAGACCGCAACAAGAAAGACGCGAACGGCGTGGGCCAGGGCGTGGTGGCCTGGGACGTGGAAGTCAGCAACCAGCTCGGCGAGCTGGTGGCGAGCTACGACATCCTGACGCTGGTCGCCAAGCGCACTTAAAGCAGAAGGTAAACATGCCCAGCTACTCCATCGATGGCGTGATCCCGGTTGTGCATCCCAGCGCCTACGTGCATCCCACGGCGGTGCTGATCGGGGACGTGCATATCGGCCCCCACTGCTACGTGGGGCCGGGCGCCAGCTTGCGCGGCGACTTCGGTCGCATCGTGCTGATGGCCGGCGCCAACTTGCAGGACAACTGCGTCATGCACGGCTTTCCCAAGCAAGACACCGTGGTCGAAGAAAACGGCCATATCGGCCACGGCGCCGTGCTGCACAGCTGCATCGTGCGGCGCGACGCACTGGTGGGCATGAACGCAGTGGTGATGGACGAAGCCGAGGTGGGCGAGCGAGCCATCGTGGCCGCTTGCGCCTTTGTGCCGGCGGGCATGAAGGTGGAAGCCGAAGCACTGATGGCTGGTGTGCCAGCGCGCAAGCTGCGCAGCTTGCGCGCCGAAGAAATGCAGTGGAAGGACAAAGGCACCCTGGCCTACCAGGACCTGACCCGACGCTGCTTGGCGAGCTTGAAAGAGGTCGAGCCCTTGACCGAGACCGAGCCCGACAGGCCCACCTTGCAGGCCCCCACCGTGCAACCCTTGATTGCCGAGAAACGGGCTTGATTGTTCAAGCCAAAAAGCCTCAGGCCGCTTCCAGACTCAAACCGACATCGAGTTCAAACCGACTGGTCAACATGCGGGACGACGCGGGCGTGCTTCCGTCGGACAGCCTGACGTTGTCATCCAGGTGACGCTCGGACAGCGGCAGCAGCCGGCGGTACAAGTCACGGCACAGCTGACGTGACCGGTTGCCTG
The DNA here is from genome assembly GCA_040400945.1 of Polaromonas sp. GTDB lineage: Bacteria > Pseudomonadota > Gammaproteobacteria > Burkholderiales > Burkholderiaceae_C > Polaromonas. The sequence continues at coordinate 24,951 of JBBAPG010000008.1, forward strand.
GCCAGGTCGAGGGCAACAAGCTTTCAGGCAGTTGCGGATCACGCAGCAGCAAGCGCCGGAAATCATGGATCAGCAGCGTGCGCACCAGAAAGGCGTTTTCAGGCGTCAACTCATCGGGCCCGTGCACGGTCAGCGCGTCATGAAGCGCTTCATACTTTTGCTGAAACGCTTCATACGACGCAGCCAAGCCGTCGAGGTTCCAGGCCTTTTGCACCATGTCCATATCGCTAGCGCAGGCGGCCGCCCGGGCATTCACGGCGATGAGCGGCATCAGTTGCGGCATCACCTCGACCAGACCTTCCGACAACAGGCTGTCCATGACCTGCTCGAGATCAGCGGTCGGGTGAACCAAGCTGCCAGATGCGGTCAAGCCAAAGCCATGCCAGAACAAGGCCCGGCGCAACTTTTCACGCTCGCGATAGTCGAGTTCACCCACGACCAGCACGAGGCGCCAGCGCCGGTCCCAGCCCGGAATATCTGCCGCGTAAATTTGTTGCCCAGCCTCATCAAAGCGGCGACGACCTGATGGCGTCGGCAAGTAGTCGGTCTTGCGCCCCAAGGCTTCAGACTGCAGCCACTCTTCCTTGACCAGGCGGTAGACCGAGGTGCGCACCAGGCGTTCGTTGACGCCCAGGGGCTGCATGAGCTGAATCAAGCTGCCCAGCGAGACCCGCCCACCGCGCGGCAAGAGGGCGTCGCCAAAGACCGTGGTGATCAAAGAACCTGCCTGGATTCGACTCTTCTGCCGAAATCGCTCCAGTCTCGCGTCAATGGCCTTGGAGACTGTTTCTGTCATGGTGAAAGTGTAGCGCCCTCTGTCAGCTCGGGCCCACCTGAAGCGGCACAAAACGGCTGCAAGTTGGGGCATTACCCAAGCGAGCAATGCATAACTTTCTTGATAATGATTCATCAACCGCATGGGCCAAACAAAAGGATTAGCGCATGAACATTCGTCACCTTGAGCATTTCATCGCCGTCGCCGCCACGGGCTCTTTCAGCAGGGCTGCCGAGCAGTTGTTCATCACGCAGTCGGCCTTGAGCCGCAGCATTCAGGCGCTGGAGTCTGAGGTCGAAGGACTGCTGCTGGACCGCGTCGGCAAGCGCAATGAACTCACGCCGCTGGGCCGGCAAGTGGCTGAACGTGCGCGGCGCATCGTGCTTGAAGCGTCGGAACTCAGGCGCGGCGCGGAGTTGATGCGCCAGGCCAGCGCCGGCGTGATGCGCGTGGGTCTGGGCTCTGGGCCGGGCGCTATTTTGATGACGCCTTTGATGTGCCACATGGCGCAGAACCATCCGCAGGTGCGGGTGCGCATAGCGCGTGGCACGACTGAGCTGCAGCTGGTGCAGCTGCGTGCGCGGCAGCTGGATGCGCTGATCGTGGACAAGCGCCGTGTGATGCCTGATGCGGACCTGAACATTGAGGCTGTGGCCGAGATGAAGGCGGGCTGGGTGGTGCGCACCGGCCATCCCTTGCTGAGCAAGCGCAGCGTGATGCTGGCTGACTTGTTTGCCTTTCCGATTGCCACTACGCCGCTGTCTGATGAGGTGACGCGTTTGCTGGTGGCTCAGTACGGCCCTAAGGCGAACCCTGCGCAGATGGCGACGCTGGAGTGTGATGACGTGGGCGGGCTGATTGATGTGGTGGAGCGGACGGATGCTGTGTTTTTGGGCGTGATGGCTGCGGCCAGGGGGGGCATGGATGCTGGCCGCTTGGCGCCGCTGGCGGTGAAGCCGATGCTCAAAGCCACGGCTTCGTTTGCTTATGTGACGCTGGCGGGGCGCAGTGAGGCGCCGGTGATGGGGATCTTGCGGGAGTTTGTCGCGCAGCGGATGGTGGACTAGGGAAGCCGAGGCTGCACGGGGATTGAAGTCCGACGTGCCCTTTTTATGGAGCGGCCGCGAGCCTGCCGGGGGCGGGCTGCCTCATGGTGGGTACCACAAATCGGCTGCCCGCCCCCGGCAGGCTCGCGGCCTTGGTGCGCTTTAAACGCCCAGGTAGCCAGCCAGGTCTGGGTGCCTTGCCAGGCTTTCTGCGGGGCCTTGCAAGACGGCCTGACCCTTTTGCAGCACGATGCCACGGTTGCTACGCGACAGCACCTTGTGCCAGTCCCGGTCCACGATCAGCACCGCCATGCCGCCGGCCTTGATGTCGTCGATCACGCGCCAGATTTCGGCCACGATGAGTGGCGCAAGGCCTTCGGTGGCTTCGTCCAGGATGATGAGATCCGGGTGCGTCATCAGCGCGCGGCCAATGGACAGCATCTGCTGCTCGCCGCCTGAGAGCTGGCTGCCCAGGTTGTTGACGCGTTCGGCCAGGCGCGGGAAGGTTTTCATGACCCGCTCGTAGGTCCAGTCGGCGCGGCCGTCGCGGCCGCGGCGGGCGGCCATCACCAGGTTTTCGCGCACGCTGAGATTGCCGAAGACGCCCCGCCCTTCAGGCACATAGGCTACCCCTTGGCGCGCGACGTCGTGCGGGCGCGCTTTGGAAATGTCGTGACCGAAAAGGCTGATGCGTCCGTCTCGCTGAGTCACGTGGCCCAGCAGCGTGCGAATCAGTGTGCTCTTGCCCATGCCGTTGCGGCCCAGGAGGCCGATGGTTTCGCCTTGCCTGATTTCCAGGTCCACGCCATGCAGCACGTGGCTGCTGCCGTACCAGGCGTGCAGGCCGTGTGCTTCAAGAATGATTTCGTTGGCGGCCATCAGTGGTCTCCTAAATAGGCGGTTTTCACGTCGGCGTTGTTGCGCACATCGTCGGGTGTGCCCGAGGCAATCACGCTGCCGTTGACCATGACCGTGATGCGGTCGGCGATGCGGAACACCGCGTCCATGTCGTGCTCGACCAGCAGCACCGCGTGGTCTTGCTTGAGGTCTTCCAGCAGTTGCAGCATGCGTTCGGTTTCGTCCGCGCCCATACCGGCCAGCGGCTCGTCGAGCAGCAGCACGCGTGGTGCGGTGGCCAGGCACATGGCGATCTCAAGCTGGCGCTTTTGGCCGTGGCTGAGCAAGCCGGCCTGGCGTTCGAGCATGTGGCCCAGGCCCACGCGTTCGGCGGCTGTGCGACCGGCCGTCATGGCTGGGCCTTCGGCTTGCGCGTCACGCCACCAGGCCCAGGGCTGCTGAAAGCGCGCCTGCGCCGCCAAGCGGCAGTTCTCCAGCACCGTGAAGCTGGGGAAGATGGTGTTGCGCTGGTAGCTGCGGCCCAGGCCGGCGCGGGCGCGGCGCGGCTGCGTCCAGGCGGAAATGTTTTCACCCAACAACTCGACCTCGCCAGACGACGGCGGGAACTCGCCCGAGAGCAGGTTGATCAGCGTGGACTTGCCAGCGCCGTTGGTGCCGATGACGCCATGCACGCTGCCGCGTGTCAGCTCCAAAGACACTTGGTTGACGGCGACCAGGCCGCCCCAGCGGCGTGTGAGCGCTTTGCCGCGCAGCAAGACTTCGGCGCTCATGGCTGCACCCCCTGCACGCTCGGTCGGCGAAGGGGCTGGGGGCCGGCCAGGCGTTCACGCAGTTGCCCCGGCAAGCCCACCAGGCCGCGCGGCATGAAGGCCACGCAGGCAATGATGGTCATGCCCAGACCCAGATGCCAGTGCTTGGCAAAGCTGCCAAATATCGCTTCGGATTTGAAGAACTCCTGCAGCAAGGCAAACGCGAACGCGCCCACCAGTGCACCGCGCAATTGCCCCAGGCCGCCCAGAATGATCATCACCAGCACGGCGCCGCTCAGGTGCCAGCTCATGAGCTCGGGGTTGACGTAACCGTCTTTGATGGCAAACAAGAAGCCGGCCCAGCCTGCGATGGCGCCCGACAGCGTGAAGGCTGCGAGTTTGTACGGGTAAACCGAAAAGCCCGTGGCGCGCATGCGCTGCTCGTTCACGCCGATGCCGGCCAGCGCACGGCCAAAGGGCGAGCGCAAGACCAGCGTCAACAGCACAAAGGCCGCCAGCAAACTGGCCCAGATGAAGCCGTACAAATGGCCGGGCTTGTCCAGGTCAAGCCAACCCAGTGTGGGCTTGACGTTGAGGTAGATGCCGTCGGTGCCGCCGCCCAAAGGCGTGTCATGCACCACGTAATACGCCATCTGCGCAAAGGCCAGGGTGACCATGATGAAGTACACGCCCTGCGTGCGAAGCGACAGCGCGCCTACCGCCAGAGCAAACAGTGCAGCAGCCGCAATCGCCGCCAGCAGCAAGAGCGGCAAGGAAGGTGTGGCGTCGGCCGGCGACAGCAGCACAGCCGCATAAGCGCCAATGCCAAAAAACGCCGCCTGCCCGAAGCACACCAGACCGGTGCTACCGACCAGCAACTCAAGGCTGAGCGCAAGCAGCGCGTAGATCATGATCTTGGCGACCAGGTCCATGCCGTAGGTTCCGCCAAAAAGGGGCCACAGCGCCAGCAAGCCAAAGCTCATGGCCACAAAAAAGAATCGAGAGTTCATCACATCGTCTCCTTTAGGCCATCAAGCTTTGAACAAGCCGTTGGGCCGCCACAGCAATATCAAAGCCATCAGCACATAGACCAGCACGCCGGCGGCTTGCGGCAGCAGCACCTTGCCAAACGTATCCACAAAACCAATCAGCAAGGCCGCGAACATGGCGCCGCGAATCGACCCGATGCCGCCAATGACCACCACCACAAAGCAGATGATGAGCACCGAGTTGCCCATGCCTGGGTACACGCTGGAAACAGGCGCAGCAATCATTCCGGCAAAGGCGGCCAGGCCCACGCCTGCAGCAAACACGATGCGGTACAGCAAGTTGATATCGATGCCCAGGCTTTGCACCATCTCGCGGTTGAAGGTGCCGGCGCGGATCATCATGCCCAGGCGCGTGCGCGTGAAGACAAACCACATGGCCAGCGCCAGCGCCAGACACACGCCGCTGATGACGAGGCGGTAAACGGGGTAAGTCATCAGCTCGCCCAGCGGCAATACGCCGTCCAGGCTGGGCGGTGGCTTGACGCCGTGCACGTCGTCGCCCACCAGCAGGCTCCTGAACTCTTCAAACACGAGGATCAGGCCGTAGGTCATCAAGACCTGCTGCAAATGCTCGCGGTTGTAGAGGTAGCTGAAGAACACCCATTCGAGCACGTAGCCCAGCAGCACTGACAGCACGAGGCCAATGCCCAGCACACTGAAAAAGCCGCCGCCAAAGCTGCTGGCCACCACCGGCGCCAGGCCGTAGGCCATGTAGGCGCCGATCATGTAGAAGCTGCCGTGCGCCAGGTTGATGACGCCCATGATCCCGAAGATCAGCGTGAGGCCAGAGGCCACCAGAAATAAAAGCAATCCGTACTGAAGCGAATTCAGACACTGGATGAGAAAGGTGACGAGGTCCATGGCTTGGCCTTCACAAAGTGCTCAGAGCCAGCGGCTCAGAGCTTGCAGCCACGGCCGGGATCAGCCAGGCCTTTGGAGGCCACGCTGACCATCACGTTTTCTTTGCCGACCACTTTGCGCAAGTAGATGTCTTGCACGGGGTTGTGGCTGTTGGAAATCGTGAAGGTGCCGCGCGGGCTGTCAATCTTTGCTTTGCGCACGGCGTCGCCAAAACCGGCGATGTCTTTGGCATTGCCCTTGGTGGCATTCAAGCCGATGGCCAGCATCTGCGCCGCGTCATAGCCTTGCACCGCGTACACGTCAGGCTGCAACTTGAAGGACTTGGCATAGGCCAGCCGGAAAGACTGGTCGCGCTTGCTGGCCAGGCCGTCTGCGTAGTGCAGCGTGGTCAGCAGGCCGTCGGCGTCTACGCCCTGTGCTTCCAAAGTGCCGTCCGTCAAGAAGCCGGAGCCGTAAAGCGGAATGCTTTTCTTCAGGCCAGCGGCTGCATAGTCCTTGACGAACTTGACGGCACCGCCACCCGCAAAAAAGGTGAAAACGGCATCCGGCTTGGCGGCGGCAATTTCGGTCAGCAGCGCCTGAAACTCGACGTTGGGAAACGGCAGGCTCAATTCCTTGATGACCTTGCCGCCGTTTTTCTCGAAGCCTTCCTTGAAGCCTTGAGCGGCTTCGTCGCCGGCGGCGTACTTCCAGGTGATGGACACCATGCGCTTGTGGCCTTGCTTGGCAGCGACTTCACCCATGGCGTAGCCCGGTTGCCAATTGCTGAAGCTCGAGCGAAAGATGTTGGCCGCGCACATGGGGCCGGTCACGGCTGCAGCGCCGGCGTTGGGCACGATGAGCAAGGTGCCCGATTCCTTGGCGCTCTTGGCCATGGCCATGGCCACACCGCTGTGCACGGTGCCGATGATCACGTCCACGTTGTCGCGCTTGATCAGCTTGTTCATGTTGTCAGTGGCCTTGGACGGGTCGCTCTCGTCGTCCACACGCACAAACTCGACTTCACGGCCGGCAATCTTGCCGCCCTGCTCTGCCACGTAGAGGCGAAAGCCGTTGTCAATCGCCGTGCCGAGTGCGGCAAAGGTGCCGGTGGCCGGCAGCATGAAGCCGACCTTGAGTTTGGCCGGCGCCTGCGCCATGGCCATGGGCACCGCCAGCGTGACGGCAGCAGAAATAAAAGCGCGGCGGGAAATTTCAAAGATATTCATGGGGCTTGTCTCCTGGGATGTTCCGGTCAATGCCGGGGTTTATAAAAATTCAGGCAATCGAAGAAGGGTGTTTTGCGAGCGCTGTCACTGTGATTTGCATGAACGGGAAAAGCGGCAGCTTGGACAACATGTCATGCAATTCATCATTGCTGGCCACATCGAACACGCTGTAGTTGGCGTACTCGCCGACCACGCGCCACAGGTGGGGCCATTTGCCTTCTTGCTGAAGCGCTTGCGAATAGGCTTTTTCTTCTGCCTTGATGAGGGCCGCCTCTTCAGAAGGCAGGCTGGCGGGAATATTGACGACCATGTGGACGAGGTAAAGCATTGCGTGACTTTCTGAGTTTGTGAATTCGCGGAGCTTGGCTCTGCGCTAGGCGCTGATGGCGCTTGTAGCGCTGGTAGCGCTGGACAAAAAGTCCAGAATCGCGCGGTTGAAAGCTTGGGGTGCTTCCAGGTTTGACAGATGCGAAGCTGGCAGAACGACGGTGCGGGCACCAGCGATAGCGGCTTGCATGGCATGGGCATCAGCCACCGTGGTCACGGGATCCAAAGCGCCCGCAAGCAGCAAGGTAGGGACCTTGATACGGCCCAAGTCGGCCCGCAGGTCTGACAGCGCCAGGGCCTGGCAGCAGGACGCGTAGCCCTCTGGATTGATCCCGGCCAGCACCGCCTGCACGGCTTGCACTGTGGCGGCTTGCGCCTGCACAAAGGCAGGGCTGAACCATCGCCCGGGCGCTGAATCGGCGAGCGCCTGCATTTCCAGACTGCCCCCCTCCCGCACCGCTGCAGCACGGTCTTGCCATGCCCGAAAGGTACCAATGCAGGCCGCACTGTTGCAAACCGCCAGCGATTGCAAACGCTCACCGGCGTAGGCACCCAGCCACAGACCCGTGTGGCCGCCCATGGATACACCGCAAAAAGCCGCCGTCGGCATTTGCAGCGCATCCAAGATGGCGAGGACATCGCGGCCCAGACCTTCAACGGTGTAAGGGCCTGATGTGGCGACGCTGCCGCCATGACCACGCGTGTCGTAGCGGATGACGCGGTAGGTTTTTGAGAACTCCGCGACCTGGGGCGCCCACATCTCCAGGGTGGTGCCCAGCGAGTTGCTGAGCACCAGGGGCGGCGCATCGGCGTCTCCGTCGATGGCCACCCGAAACAGGCCGCGTGCGGTGTTTAAAACCATGCTGGGTCAGCCTTGGTCGCCACCACCCACAGGCAGTACCGTGCCGGTGATGTAAGACGAACGGTCAGACGCCAAAAAGAGGATGGCCTCGGCCTGCTCATCGAGCGTGCCGTAGCGCTTCATCAAAGTGCTGGACACGGTTTGGTCCACGATTTCCTGATACCAGGTCTTTTCCTTGCGGCTGGGGCGCGCTGCGTTGCGGGGTATGCGGCGCGGAGGCGCTTCAGTGCCGCCTGGCGCCACCGCGTTGATGCGGATGCCGCGTTCGCCGTTTTCGAAGGCAAGGCAAGCCGTCAAAGCATTGACACCGCCCTTGGCAGCGCCATAAGGCACGCGATTGACACTGCGGGTGGCGATGGACGACACGTTGACGATGGAGCCCTTTTTCTTCTTCAGCATGTAGGGCAGCACCGCACGGCAGCACCACAGCGTCGGAAACAAGGAGCGGCGCACTTCGGCCTCGATTTCCGTCGGGTCATAGTGCTCAAAGGGCTTGGTCCAGATGGTGCCGCCCACGTTGTTGACCAAGATATCGATGCGGCCGAAGGCCTCGAAAGTCTTGGCTGCAGCTTGCTCTGCACCTTCAAACTTCTCAAGGTCGGCCTCGATAGAAATGACATCGTTGGTCGCTGACAAGCGGTGGCGCAGGTCATGCACCAAGGGGGAACGGTCCACCAGCGCCAGGCGCGCACCTTGCGCTGCGGCCAGCTCGGCGACCCGCTCACCAATACCTTGTGCAGCCCCGGTGATCAGCATCACCTGGCCTTTGAATTGATCATTCATCGTGCTCTTTCTCAGGCGCCAGTCACCGCGGAGGTGTCGGCTGACGCAAATTTTTCGTAATAGAACTGCGCAGGCTCAATGCCGGCGGCTGCAAAGTGCTTTTGCACCGCATCCACCATGGGCGGCGGGCCACACAGGTACACATCCACATTGCCTTGGTGCAAGACCTCGGGGGGCATGTGCTGCGTCACGTAGCCTTGGCGTGGGTGCGCTGTCTGGGGGTCAGCCACACAGGTGGAAAAGCTAAAGCCTTTAAGGCGTGCGGCGTAGTCTTCCAGGCGGTCCACCATCACCAGGTCCTGGTCGCGGGTCACGCCATAGATCAGGTGAATCGGCTGCCTGAGTTCCTGCGCTGTCAGCACTTCCAGCATGGACAGAAACGGCGCCAAGCCCGTACCGCCCGCCAGCATCAACAGCGGCCGACCCACGGGGCGCAAATAAAAGCTGCCCAGCGGACCGGTCAACTGCAACTTTTGTGCGGGTAGCGCGTCTTTCAGCCAGGTGGTCATCAAGCCACCAGAGACCTGCTTGATGAAAAAACGCAGGCTCGCACTGCCCGGTGCCGAGCTGAACGAATACGAGCGATGTTTATCGCTGCCAGGGACACCGATGTTCACGTACTGCCCTGGCAAAAATACAGGGGCATCTAGAGAGCAGTCCAGCACCAGCTCGTAGGCCGAATCATCAAAGCTCACCACCTCCCGCACCGAAGCCGAAAATTGCGCCGTGCCCGTCTTGCAAGCCGTCGAAGGCACGGGGACCGCAATCACACAATCCGAGCTGGGCACCATCTGGCAGGTCAGCACCAGGCCCTTGGCGGCTTCATCCTGCGTGAGTGCATCGTCGATGTAGTCATCGCCCATGTCATAGCTGCCGCTTTCGGCGCGGCATTTGCAGGTGCCGCACACGCCGTCGGAGCAATCCATGGGCAGGTTGATGCGCTGTCTGAAAGCACTGTCGAGCACTTTTTCGTTGGCACCGCAGTCGATGAAGCGGGTCACGCCGTCCTCGAAGTTCAGTGCAATGCGGTAGCTGGTCATCTCAGTCTTTCCTCGGCTTCAAAGGTGGTAGATGTCAATGACCTGATGGATGTAGTCGTCCTTCAAGACGATCTTTTTGCGCGTGATGAGAAAGCTGCCGTCAGCCTGTTCCCGAAGCGTCAAAAAGGTCGTACCAAAGAAATGGCTGGTGACCTTGTAGCGATGGCTCAAGGTGTGGAAGTTGTAGCGAAGCTCCACCGAATCGCCCTGCTCTGCCAGCACCTCGACATTGCTCACCATGTGGCTGGTGCGCGGCTCCGGCATCGACGCGCTGGAACGCTCCGTCTTGATGCGGAACACGCGGTCTTCCAGGCCGTTGCGGTTGGGGTAGTAAATGAGCGAAATCTGGCTCTGCGGATCGTCCGTGAGCTGATCGTCGTCATCCCACGCTGGCATCCAGTACGTGGCTTCGGGCGCATAGAGTTCCAGCCACGCCTCCCAATTGCGGTCATCCAGAAAGCGTGCTTCGCGGTAAAGGAAGGCGCAGATGGCGTCGTAGCGGGCGCTCATGACTGGGCTCCTTCGCGCTCGGCCTGGACGGCTTTGCGCAGGGTTTTTGCCCAGTAGTCGTGCTGGCAGACAAAGAGGCCTTCGTCTTCGCTGCGGCTGCCGCTGATCAGCGGCTTCATGCCCATGGCCTTGGCGTTGTCGTCAGCCCCTTGCAGCCAAAGCGGTGCGCCCCGGCTCAGATCGTTCCAGGGCGCAGCCTTGCCCTGGTAGCCCTCCTGGCAAGAGCGGAACTCTTCCAGATCGTCCGACGTGCCCATGCCGGACACGTTGAAAAAGTCTTCGTACTGGCGAATGCGCAAGGCGCGGTCTTCTGCGCTTTCACCCTTGGGTGCAAAGCAGTAGATGGTGATCTCTGTCTTGTCCACGCTGATGGGTCGGGTCACCCGGATCTGGGTGGAGAACTGGTCCATCAAATACACGTTGGGGTAGAGGCACAAATTGCGGGTCTGACCCACGATCAGGTCGGCAGTGGCTTGCCCCAGGCGGGCCTTGATTTCGTCGCGCTGCTTGAAGACCGGACGCACCTCGGGGTTCATGGTCTGGGTCCACAGCAGAATGTGGCCGTTTTCAAAGCCGTACACACCGCCCAGGCTTTTGCTCCAGCCGTTGGCGTCAACCGCTTTGGTGCCGCCGTCTTTGCGGCGGCCCATCGTGGCGGCGTAGTTCCAGTGGACGGAGCTGACGTGGTAGCCGTCGCTGCCGTTTTCCATCTGCAGCTTCCAGTTGCCGTCAAAGGTGTAGCTGGAGCTGCCGCGCAGCACTTCCAGACCATTCGGCGCCTGGTCCACGATCTGGTCGATGATGACCTTGGTGTCTCCGAGAAAGTCCTGGAGTGGCTGCACATCGGCGTTCAGACTGCCAAACAAAAAGCCTTTGTAGCTCTCAAAGCGGGCCACCTTTTTCAGGTCGTGTGAGCCCTCTTTGTTGAACTGCACCGGGTACTCGGTGGTCTTCTCGTCCTTGACTTTGAGCAGCTTGCCCGTGTTGCCAAAGGTCCAGCCGTGGAAGGGGCAGGTGAAGCTGCCCTTGTTGCCGTGCTTTTTGCGGCACAGCATGGCACCCCGGTGGGCGCAAGCGTTGATGACGGCGTTCAGGTTTCCGTCCTTGCTGCGCGTGATCACGATGGGCTGGCGGCCGATGGTGGTGGTGAAGTAGTCGTTGATCTCCGGGATCTGGCTTTCATGCGCCAGGTAGACCCAGTTGCCCTCAAAGATGTGCTTCATCTCGAGCTCGAACAGCGCGGGGTCCGTGAAAACATCGCGCCGGCAGCGGAACACGCCGTTGGCATGGTCATCCTGCAACGCGGAGTCCAATAGCTTTTCGACGTTGCCGTACGCGGGCGCAGTGGTGGTCGTGGTCATGGCCATGTCCTTTTGAGGGTGATATCGCTTCAAGCGGCCAGACGGGGACGGTCCACCAACTGGTTGTCCACGCCGTTGACCAAGCTGCTGAGCGAGATGTCGAACACGATCTCGGCAAACGGGCCTTTCAAGCCATGGGCCTGGATGCTGGCTGCGTCGCTGCGCTCCAGCAGGGGGGGCACCAGGCCTTCGCGGGTGGCGTAGGCGAAGTCGTCGTTCACCAGCGGATCGCCATCAATGTTGATTTGCGTGGTCAGCTTGCGGTGGCCGTCAGCGGTCACAAAGAAGTGGATGTGCGCCGGGCGGTTGCCGTGACGTCCCAGCTGGTTCAGCAGGGCTTGGGTCGGGCCGTCAGGTGGGCAGCCGTAGCCAACCGGCACGATGCTCTGGCATTTGTAGCGACCCTGGGCATCCGTGAAGATGGTGCGGCGCATGTTGAAGGGCTGCTGCTCACCTGTGGGGTCGAAATGCGAATAAAAGCCTTTGGTGTTGGCGTGCCAGACTTCGACCTTGGCATTGGGCAGGGGCTTGCCGTCAGCGCCGCGCACGGTGCCGTGCATGATGAGCGTGTGGCCGGCGGTGTCCAGGCCGTCATCCAGACGGGCAAAGCCTTTGGCCTCGGGGGCGCCTGCCACATACAGCGGGCCTTCGATGGTGCGGGGCGTGCCGTTGAGAACGCCCAGCGCAGCATCTTCTGCATCCATGCGCATGTCAAAGAAGCGGTCCAAGCCCAGGCCGGGCGACAGCAAACCAGCCTCGCTCCGTGCGCCCAGTTGGTTGACATAAGCAATGCCAGCCCAGTATTCATCGGACGTGATGTTCAAGTCTTCAATGGCTTTGAACAAGTCGGACAACAGGCGATGAACAATCGCTTTGGTGCGGTCATTGCCGCCGGCCTGCGTCAGGCCGCTGGCCAAACGCAAAAAGTCCTGAACTTCGGTGGTGTTGAAAATGGAAGCGCTCATGGTTGTCTCCTGGGTCTAGGTGGTGGTGGTGAAAACGGGGGTTGATGAACTTAAACAGGGGCTGCTGCAGATGCGCTCACGCTGATGCGGTTGCGATCACGCCGGAAAAACTGGACACGGTCTTCGTCCAAGGTGATGCCCAAGCCGGGGCCGGTGGGCAGTTCGAGATGAAAGTTCTGATAAGCCAAGGGCTGGGTCAGAATTTCTTCAGTGATCAAGAGCGGGCCGAAGAGCTCTGTGCCCCAGCGCAACTCGCGAAAGGTTGAAAACACGTGGGCTGAAGCGATGGAGCCCACAGCGCCTTCCAGCATGGTTCCGCCATAGAGAGCGATTTGCGCTGAATCGGCAATCGCTGCCACTTGCTGGGCTGCCTGCAGGCCGCCGGACTGTTCGGTTTTGATGGCAAACACATCAGCCGCGCCCGACTTGGCCAACTCAAACGCGGTCACCGGCCCCATCAAAGACTCATCGGCCATGATGGCGATGGGGTAACAGCCCCTGAGGCGCGCCATGGCATCGGGATGCGCGACGGGCTGCTCGGCCAACTCACAGCCGACATCGGCCAGCGCGGGCAAGCCGTAGCGGGCGTCCAGTTCCGACCAGGCCATGTTGACGTCCACCCGTACCGAGGCTTTGTCACCCAGCGCTTTTTTGATGGCCGCCACATGGGCGACGTCCTCGCGCACGGGCTTGCGGCCAATCTTGAGTTTGAAAATCTGATGACGACCCATGGCCAGCATGTGCTCGGCTTCAGCAATGTCGCGGGCGGTATCGCCTGAAGCCAGGGTCCAGGCCACGGGCAGTCGGTCATGCTGGCGGCCACCCAAGAGCTCAGACAGCGGCAAGCCCACACGCTGACCCAGCGCGTCGAACAAAGCGGTTTCAACCGCGCATTTGGCAAAGCGGTTTTCCCGGATGGCGGTGTTGAGCCGGGCCATCAAGGCGGACACCTGGTTGGCAGAGGCGCCCAGCATCAAGGGTGCGAAGTAGGTATCGACCGCCAGCTTCATGCCTTCGGGTGATTCACCGCCGTAGGCCAAGCCACCGATGGTGGTGCCTTCGCCCACGCCCACAGTGCCATCCGAGCAGTGCACACGCACCAGCATCAGGCTCTGGCCGTTCATGACGGTCATGGACAGCTTGTGGGGGCGAATGGTGGGCAGGTCCACCAGCAAGGTTTCCACTCGCACAATCGTCGCAGCAGCAACTGCCGCGCTGATTTGGGGGGGTAAAGAGGATGTGTGTTGCATGGGACGGATTGAAAGTCAGCCCCGTTTTTTCATCCAACACCGAATTCGTTTACCTCAATACCTTTTTGGCATAGTCGTCCATTTTTCTGTTAAAAATCAACGACTTAACACCAGCCCGATTTCTAATTTAAGGGTTTTCCCTCATGGACTTACGTCAATTACGCTATTTCGTGGCGGTCGCCACGACGCGGAACTTCACCCGGGCTGCGGAGCAAATGCACATTGCCCAACCGCCTTTGAGCCGCCAGATTCAGCAGCTCGAAGACGAGCTGGGAGTTCAGCTGATTCATCGCAACACCCGCCCCCTGCGACTCACCGAGGTGGGAAGGCTGTTCTACGAGCAGTCATTGCAGGTGCTGCAAAAAATCGAGCAAATGAAGAGTGGCGTGCGTCAAACAGAAAGCGCGCAGCGCAAATCCATCACGATGGCCTATGTGGCCTCCACGCTGTATGGCGGTCTGCCGATGTTGGTGCGCATGTTTCGCCAGCGCTACCCCGACACCGATGTGCATCTGGTCGATCTGGGGTCGGTGCAGCAAATGACCGAGCTCAAATCCGGCCGGATCGATATTGGATTTGGCAGGGTGCGCACCCGCGACGCGACCGTGGCGCGCACAGTGTTGCGTGAGGAGCGCCTGGTACTGGCCTTGGCACCCAGCTCGCCGCTGGCAGCCAACAAAGGCCGTATTTCGCTCAAGGAAATTGCACAGGAACGGCTGATCGTTTTCCCCAAAGAGCCGCGCCCCAGTTATGCCGATCATGTGTTGAGCCTGTTGAACGACCAGAACATTCGCCTCGCTGAAGTCCATGAGGTTCGCGAACTGCAGGCGGCTCTGGGTTTGGTGGCCTGTGAGATGGGGGTGTGCATCATTCCCGCGGCGGCACGCTTGCGATCGGACCTGGTCTACCGCTTGATTGACGATGAGCGCGCGACCTCTCCGGTGATTCTCAGTCACCGCTTGAACGATGACGCCTGGTACATCAGCGCGATCAAGGAGTTGATCAGCGAGATGTATGCACAGAACCCGACGTGGCTGGACTTTGAGACCAATGCCATTCCCAAAGCCGTCTCGCAGGAGCTGGCGACCCTACCGGAAAGCACCGCCCCATCCAAGCGCCAGTCCCGCACCCGCGCAAAAAAACCCAGTGCCGAGTGAGCGTTCCCCTCCTTCAAGCTTCCTTTAAGCTAGGCCCATGAAATTCGCTCAATTCCAGGTGGGCCAGCAGCTTGAAGCCGGGCCCTTTGACGTCCTTGAAGCCGACGTGCTTCGCTTTGCAGAGCAGTGGGACCCGCAGTGGTTTCACACCGACGTGACAGCCGCGCGCGAAGGCCCGTTTGAAGGCCTGATTGCCAGCGGCTGGCACACCTGCTGCATCGCCATGCGCCTGGCCGCGCAAGAGTTTTTAAAAGGCTCGGAGTCTTATGCCTCGCCGGGCCTGGCCTACATCAAGTGGCCACACCCTGTGCGCCCCGGCGACAGCTTGCGGCTGCAAGCTGATGTACTGGAAGTGCGCAGCTCCAGCCGAGGTCTGGGCATCATGCGCTGGCGCTGGCAGTTGTTTAACCAGCACGGCACGCAGGTGCTGGACCTCGAAGCCACCAGCCTGTTCAAGCCATGACGGCATTTCCGGCGGCCAAGGTGATTCCGATCTCCGTCATCACTGCCGAGCGGACACACAAACGCAGCGCGCCCAAAGGCCGGCAGGTCGATGCGACCGTGCTGACTTACGTCGGCGAGCTCGTCGGTGACGGCATTGCGCGCCGCGACCTTTTGATCGAAAACCTGCATCTCATCAACGACGCGCTGGGCCACTTGCCCACGTCTCATCTGGCCGCACTGGCGCAGCTGATGCGCTTGTCGCAGACCGAGGTGTTCGAGGTCGCGAGTTTTTATCATCACTTTGAGGTGGTGCGCGAAGGCGAGACGGCGCCCGCCGCACTCACCGTGCGCGTGTGCGATGGATTGAGTTGCGAGATGGCCGGTGCGCAGGATTTGCTGGCGCGCTTACCTGCCCTGCTTGGCCAAGACGTCCGCGTGATTTCCGCGCCTTGCATCGGCCGCTGCGAGCAAGCGCCTGCTGTATGTGTGGGCCAGAACGCTGTGGCGCCAGCCAGTGTGGTGGGCGTGGTCGAGGCCGTGGAAAACGGTGCGACGCAAGCGCAAATTCACGAGCACATAGCCCTGGCGCAGTACCGCGCCCAAGGCGGCTACGCGCTCTACCAGCGCTGCATCCAAGGCGAGATTCCAGTGGAAGATGTGCTGAGCACGCTGGAATCATCGAAGCTGCGCGGCTTGGGCGGCGCGGGCTTTCCGGCAGGGCGCAAATGGCGCATCGTGCGCGGCCAGCCCGGCCCGCGCCTCATGGTCATCAACATCGACGAAGGCGAGCCCGGGACATTCAAAGACCGCTTTTACTTAGAGCGCGACCCGCAGCGATTTTTGGAAGGCGCACTGATTGCCGCTTGGGCCGTGGGCATTGAGCGCATCTACATTTATTTGCGTGATGAATATCACGGCTGCCGCGCGTTGCTCACAGAGGAGCTCGCGAGCCTCAAGGCTTCAGACCTGGGCGCGTCCTTGCCCGGGATTGAATTGCGACGCGGAGCCGGCGCCTACATCTGCGGTGAAGAATCAGCGCTGATTGAATCTGTGGAAGGCAAGCGCGGCATGCCCCGCTTGCGCCCACCTTATGTGGCGGAAATTGGTCTGTTTGACCGGCCGACGCTGGCGCACAACTTTGAGACGCTGCATTGGGTGCGCGACATATTGACGCAAGGCGCTGACTGGTTTGCGGCCCAAGGCCGACATGGCCGCAGCGGCTTGCGATCTTTCAGCGTCAGCGGGCGTGTGCGCGAGCCGGGCGTCAAGTTAGCGCCAGCGGGCATCACGCTGCATGAGTTGATTGAAGAGTATTGCGGCGGCATGGCCGAAGGCCACACGCTCTACGCCTACCTGCCCGGCGGTGCGTCGGGCGGCATCTTGCCGGCCAGCCTGGCGGACGTTCCGCTGGACTTTGACACGCTGCAGCCGCATGGCGCTTTCATCGGCTCGGCGGCCGTCATCGTGCTCAGCCAGCATGACCGTGCGCGTGACGCGGCGCTGAACATGATGCGATTTTTTGAACACGAGTCTTGCGGCCAATGCACGCCCTGCCGCAGCGGCACGGCCAAGGCGCGCGCGCTGATTGAGAAGCCCCAATGGGACACGGACTTGCTGGGCTTGCTGTCGCAAGTGATGCGCGAGGCGTCTATTTGCGGCCTGGGTCAAGCCGCGCCGAATCCGGTGGATTGCGTGCTGCGCTATTTCCCGCACGAGCTGGCGGGCGGAGGGAGCAAAGCATGAGCGCCCTGCCAAAAACGAGTTTAATGACGGCACCCATCTGCTTCCAACTCAACGGCCGCGAAGTGAAAGCCGAGGCCGGCGAGAGCCTGCTCACGGTCGCCCAGCGCGAAGGCCTGGCGATTCCCCATCTGTGCCACAAAGACGGTTTGACGCCTGCCGGCAACTGCCGCGTCTGCGTGGTCGAAGTGCAAGGCGAGCGCACGCTGGCTGCGTCTTGCTGCCGCGCGCCCACCGCTGGCATGGTGGTGCAAACCGAAAGCGAGCGCGCTGTGACAGCACGCCGCACGGTGCTGGAACTTTTGCTGTCTGACATTCCTCAGCCCCTGCCCGGCGCACCGTCTGAAGTGCATGACTGGGGCCGTCAAGCAGGTGCCCACTCTGCGCGCTTTGAAGCGCGCAGCCAGCCCCAAGCTGACTTCAGCCACCCAGCGATTGCCGTCAACCTCGACGCGTGCATCCAGTGCACACGTTGCCTGCGCGCCTGCCGCGACGAGCAGGTCAATGACGTGATTGGCCTGGGCGGCCGGGGCGCGGCCACGCAGATCGTGTTTGACCAAGGTGATGCGCTGGGCGCGTCCACTTGCGTGGGCTGCGGCGAATGCGTGCAGGCCTGCCCGACGGGCGCGCTGATGCCAGCCACGGCCGTGGCGACTGAATTGAAGATCGACAAGAAAGTTGATTCGCTCTGCCCGTTTTGCGGGGTCGGCTGTCAGGTCACTTACCAAGTGCAGGGTAACAAAGTGGTCGGCGTGGAAGGCCGCAACGGCCCGGCCAATGAAGGCCGGCTCTGCGTCAAAGGCCGCTTTGGTTATGACTACATTCACCATCCGCAACGCCTGACCAAACCGCTGATTCGTCGGGACGACGCGCCTAAAAACCCGGACTTGATGCTGAACGCAGATGACTGGCGGCAGGTGTTCCGCGAAGCAACATGGGAAGAGGCCTTGGCGCGAGCCGCGGATGGTGTGCGCCATCTGAAGGAGAGTCGAGGCCCCAAATCACTCGCCGGCTTTGGCTCGGCCAAGGGCAGCAACGAAGAAGCCTATTTGTTCCAAAAACTGGTGCGCAACGGCTTTGGCAGCAACAACGTGGACCACTGCACCCGCTTGTGCCACGCCTCATCGGTTGCCGCCTTGCTGGAAGGCATTGGCTCGGGCGCCGTGTCCAACCCCGTGCGCGATGTGGGTCTGGCCGAGGTGGTGCTGGTCATTGGCGCCAACCCGACCGTGAACCATCCAGTCGCCGCCACCTGGGTCAAGAACGCCGTGAAAGACGGCCTCAAGCTGGTGGTGCTGGACCCGCGCCGCAATGAACTTTCGCGCCATGCGCACCGCTATTTGCAGTTCACGCCCGGCAGCGACGTGGCCCTGCTGAACGCCATGATGCACGTCATCATTCAAGAAGGCCTGGTGGACGCCGCCTTCATCGCGGATCGCACCAGCGGCTTCGAAGACATCAAAAGCAGCGTGGCCGATTGCACGCCAGAGCGCATGGCACCGGTCTGCGGCATTGATGCGGGCAGCATTCGTGAAGTCGCCAGGCTGTACGCCCAATCCCGCGCATCCATGATTTTGTGGGGCATGGGCATCAGCCAGCACACCCACGGCACCGACAACGCACGCTGCCTGATTGCGCTCGCGCTCATGACCGGACAGATTGGCCGGCCCGGCACAGGCCTGCACCCCTTGCGCGGGCAAAACAATGTGCAAGGCGCGTCTGACGCGGGCTTGATCCCGATGATGCTGCCCGACTACCAGCGCGTGACCGACCCCGCAGCACGCGCACGGTTTGAAAAAGCCTGGCAACTGCCCGAAGGCACGCTGGACAGCCAACCGGGCCTGACCGTGGTCGAGGTGATGCAAGCCATTGAACGCCATGAAGTGCGGGGCATGTTCATCATGGGTGAGAACCCTGCGATGTCTGACCCCGACGCGCACCACGCGCGTCACGCGCTCGCGTCGCTGGAGCACTTGGTGGTGCAAGACATCTTCCTGACCGAGACTGCAGCCCTGGCCGATGTGGTCTTGCCCGCCAGCGCCTTGCTTGAAAAAGACGGCAGCTTCACCAACACCGACCGCCTGGTGCAGCGCGGCCGCGCAGCGGTGGAGCCGCCTGGCGAGGCGAGGCAGGACCTGTGGATCTTGCAGGCGCTGGCGCAGCGCCTGGGCCTCGCCTGGGACTACCAGCACGTGGGCGAGGTGTTTGACGAGATGTGCAGCACCATGCCGAATCTGGGTGGCATGCGCTGGCAGCGGCTTGAAGCCGAAGGCGCCATCACATACCCCTGCACCACGGCGAGCGACCCGGGCCAGCCCGTCATCTTCACTGAGACTTTCCCGCGTACAGGTGGTCTGGCGCAGTTCGTCGCCGCCAGCGTGCTGCCCCCGGCCGAGCGACCTGATGCCGACTACCCGCTGGTGCTCATCACTGGCCGGCAGCTGGAGCATTGGCACACCGGCTCCATGACGCGGCGCGCGGGCGTGCTCGATGCGCTGGAGCCCGATCCGGTGGCGCTGGTGCATCCTGAGGATTTGCAGCGCCTGGGCATTGCGCCCGGCGAAGTCATCACGCTGGCCTCAAGGCGCGGGCAGGTGTCGCTCTATGCAAGGGCTGATGCCAGCTCGCCGCCGGGCGCGGTTTTCGTGGCCTTCTGCTACGCCGAAGCCGCGATCAACTTGCTCACGCATGCGGCGCTGGATCCGGTCGCGAAAATTCCGGAGTTCAAGTACTGCGCGGTGAACCTGACGCGAGGCGGCACGGTGACAACTCGCGATCCTGGTCGCGAGTTACGTCACCAATCCTTCTTGCCCGCGTCCGTAGCCGCCACAGAATAAAGCGCGCCGGGTGCGTTGCGCGTCTTCATGAAGTCAGCCAGCGGCTGGCCGCGCATGGCCGCGTAAATGTGCAGGTTGGAGACGCCCAGCACCGCTCCCAATTTCTCAAGGCCAAAAAAGATGCAGCCGTAATGAATGAGACCACGCCAGTCGCGTCGGCGCAGCAGGTCGGCTTCTTCTTGCGTCAGTTCTGCTGCTGCATAAGCGGCGTCTTCGTCTGCCTTGAAAGCTTCGCGATGACTTGGGTTCACCATGTCACGCAGGAACTTGTTCAGGCGGTAGGTCTTCTGGCTTTGCGCCAACGTGAAGGGGTACATGCCTTCAATTTCTTCGGCACCTTTTAATTGCGCCGCCATGCGCGCTTGATGGCGCACCACTTCACCAGCCATGGGCGCAGAGGCCTCGTTTTCATAAATCGCAGTGGCGATGCCCGCCATCGACGGCAGGTAGTAGGACTGATGCAAGCGCCGGATGTTGCCCGACATGGCGCCGCGCATGACCAGCCACATGATGACTTCAGAGCCTTCCATGCCGCCCAGCTTGGCGTACTCGGCGTGCGTCATGCCTGCCAGGCGTTCGGGGTCTTTTTCAATCAGTTCCAAGAACTGATGATCCCAGGGCGTGTTGTTGAAACCAGCACGCTCGCCATGCACCTGATGCGACAAGCCGCCCGTGGCCACCACCACGACTTTCAAGTCTTCGGGGTAAGACTCCACGGCTCTGCGCAAAGCCTGCCCCAGCTTGTAGCAGCGCCGGGCCGAGGGAATGGGGAACTGCAGGACGCCGACCTGCAAGGGCACAACCTTGGCTGGCCAAGCCCTGTCAGGTGCTGGGCCGCGCATCATCGACATCGGCGAAAAGCAGCCGTGGTCCAAAGCCTTGTCCTGAAAAAAGGACATGTCAAAGTCGTCGCTCATGAGCGACTGCCCGATGTGCCTCGACAGCTCAGGATGACCGATCAAGTCAGGCACATTGCGCGCGCCGCCCCCTTCGTCTGCCACCCGATAACGCTCACCAATGCCCAGGGCAAAGGCGGAGTAATGGTCAAAGAAAAAGGACGTGACGTGATCGTTGTAGATCAGGAACATCACGTCGGGCTTTTTCTCGGCCAGCCACGCGTTGATGGGCTCGTAGGCCTTGAATATCGGCCCCCACACAGGATCGTCTTTTTGGTTCTTGTCCGCCGCAAAGCCAATGGTTGGAGAGTGCGATGTGGCGATAGCGCCAATGATGCGAGCCATTTTTAAACGATGTCCTGTGTGTGAGCCGATGGAGTCCCTGGATCAGTCCAGCTGGGCTTTCGCTTTCTTGATGATGTCGGCCTGCCGCACCGATTCACTCTGGATGAAGCGGGTGAACTGCTCCTTGGTGGTCGGGAACAGCTCGTAGCCAAGGGCCGCGTACTTTTCCTTGAACTCAGGGTCGGCCAAGACGGCGGCGATATCGCGCGTGATCTTGTCGGTCACGGCCTTGGGCGCGTTCTTGGGCGCAGCCACCAGCGTCCAGCCGGTGACCGAGAAATCCTTGG
The DNA here is from genome assembly GCA_040400945.1 of Polaromonas sp. Classification (GTDB taxonomy): domain Bacteria; phylum Pseudomonadota; class Gammaproteobacteria; order Burkholderiales; family Burkholderiaceae_C; genus Polaromonas. The sequence goes on from JBBAPG010000008.1 coordinate 46,301, forward strand.
GGCCACCCGACTCGGCAAAGGTCGGCACGTCAGGAAAGGCGGCCATGCGGGCGGGCGCTGCCACCGCCAGGAACTTGATCTTGCCAGCGCGGTACAAGGCCCCAGAGGTGGCATTGCTGCCCAAGGCAAAAGCCAGGTCACCCGTGGCCACCGAGGTGTAGAGCTGTGAGGTTTCTTTGTAGATCACGTGCTGCATCTCGGTGCCGGTCACGTTTTCAAGCAAGGCTGAACCCAGGTGCACAGGGTTGCCGACGGACCAGGAGCCGTAGTTCAGCTTGCCCGGATTAGCCTTGGCGTCCGCAATAACGTCACTGACTTTTTTGTACTTGCTGTCCACCGGGACGGTCATGAAAAAGTAGGTGCGAAACAGCGGGGCCAGCGGCTCGAAATCATTGAGGTCGTAAGGCAGCTTCTTGAAAAGGTAGGGGTAGGCCGTGAGGTGCACGTTGTCCAGCTGAATCAAATCGTGCCCGTCGGTCTGGCCGCGCTTGAACTGGTCGATGGCAATAAAGCCGTTGCCACCGGGCTTGTTTTCAACCGTCACGGGTTGACCCCAGAGCTTGGACAGCTTGTCAGCCACCATGCGCAGCACGCCTTCAGGGCCGCTGCCCACCGGGAAAGGCGTGGTGATGCGAACGGGCTTGGTCGGGAAGTTCACGGCCTGCGCCTGGGCTTGAACAGCCGCCGTGGCCAAGGTCAGGCCCAGGCTTAGCGTGAGGCCCAGGGTCGTGCGCCGGCTCAGCGTTTGCTTGTTGATCATCTTTGTCTCCTGTTGTTGAAGTTCGAAAGGAAGGCGCGATTATTTGGGCTTCTGCGAAAGGCGAGAAGATCCGTAAAACAGCGCCGCGATAACATTGGGTTATCACGAACGTGATGCTAACGCCTTGCCCACAAACTCCTGCTCATGAAGCTCGCCACCCTGAAAGCCCTGGTCATCGCCGTGGAAGAAGGCTCGCTGCGCAGCGCTGCGCGGGAGATCGGCGTGTCGCAACCCGCGCTGACCAAGATGATCCGCGAGTTGGAGATTGAACTGGCAGCCCCGCTTTTGGTCCGCAGCTCCCAAGGTGTGCTGCCCACGGCGCAGGGCAAGGTGCTTTATGAGCACGCCAAGAAAGTCGCCAAAGAACTCTCCCTAGCGGCCGACCAGATCAGCCAGCTGGGCGGCGCGATGCGCGGCGAGCTGAACATCGCGGCCGTGCCGGTGGCCGTGATGCTCTTGATCCCTGAGGCGCTGCGCACGTTTGCACGCGACTTCCCGGAGATCCGGCATCGCGTGAGTGAAGACCTGTATATGGCGCAATTGCAGCGCCTGCGCACAGCGCAGGTGGACATTGCCATTGGCGGCATTCCGGGTGGTTTGTCGTCGGGCGAATTCATCACCGAAGCGCTGATGGAAACCACCATGGTTGTCGTGGTGCGCAAAAAACATCCCCGTGCCCGCGCACGCAGCCTGGCCGAGCTGGTGAACGACAAATGGGTTTACACCAGCCCCTCGAACGACACGGGCTACGCGCGCATGTTGTTTGAAGGGCATGGCCTGGAGCCGCCGCCCGTGGGCGCCGTGGTCAACTCGACTTTGAGCCTGATTTCCCTGGTGACGTCAGGCGACTTCATCGGCCTCATGCCGCGACAAATCGCCGAACACCCCCTGGCCAGCCACTACATGCAGATCGTGCCGATTGCAGAAATTGGCTTGCCGCTGACCATTGGCGCCATCATCCGAAGCGACTCGGTCGTGTCACCCATGGTTCGGCATTTCATCTCGCACTTGCACAGGGCGGCACGGCACATGGGTGGTCCAGCGTGATCACGGCTGCGGCGCGCCTTTAGACGAGGTTTTAGACGAGGTTTTAAGCGAAACCTTAGGCCTGGGCTTTTTACCCAGCAGCCACAACTCCAGCCGCGCGGAGCGTGCAATCACATACGAAGCGGCAATGGGGCCCAGCACACCGGCTGCCGTTCCCCAAAGGGTGTGCAAGTACGGATCTGTCACGCCAATGGCGTTCAGGAACATCCGGGCCGCTGCGCCAAAGAAGACGTGCATCAGGTAGATCGCAAAGGAAAAGCCGCCTATCCAGGCGAGCCAGCGCACTTGCCAGCCGCTCCTGAGCAGCAAAAAAGCGCTGGACAGGCTCAGCACCAGGCCGGCCAGAACGCCGGCCACAGCCTCGCTGTCGCGCGTAGCCAACCAAGCCAAAGCACAGAGCAAGAGCATGGCCGCCAGGCCGCGTATGCGCCGGGAACGAATGTCAAAACGCCGGCAAGCCAGACCGCTGAGGAAAAACGGCAGCAGATACGTGGCGCCCGCCAGGCCCAGGTAGACAGGAGGCCGGACAAACACAAACATCAGCGCCGCGACGGCGAAGACCAGCAAGAAGGGCCCAGGCCTGGCGAGCATTCGCAACGACTCCAGGGCGATGACCAGCAAGAAGATGAGGAACAGCGACTCCAAAAACCAGAAATGGGCCACCGGCACGATGTGCAGAAGCCACCAGTTATCAACACCGTCAGAGTTGGTGCCAGGAGTCAGGCGCTGAACCAGAGCGTAGAACGTGCCCAGGGTGAGCATGGGCAGCAGCAGCCGCCGCGCCTTGCCCTGCATAAAGCGCCCCGGATGATTCTGGAAGGGGCGCGCGGCATAGACGAATCCCGAGATAAACGAAAACAGCGGCATGCGCAGATAAAACAGCGCGTCATTGATGCGCGCCAGCCAATGACTTTCAGGCAGGCGCAAGCCCGTGTCAGGCACGCCCACCACATGAAAGCTGACCAACAAAATGCAGGCCAGACCGCGCAGGGTGTCGATATCGAGCCGGCTCGTGGAAGATGATGCCGCTGCCGAGGAAGGCGGAGCAGCCAGGGCAGCCAAGGAAGTTGAGGAAGCCGAGGAAGCCGAAGAAGCCGACGCATGGACCCCGGTTGGATTGCCTGCCTCTTTCCAACCTTCGACCTTCAGCCTCATTTGCCAGCCCCTTTGTTAAAGCTTAAAAGCTCTGCTCGATTGATCCTTAGCGTGGCCTTTGAGCTTAAGGCGGCGTTCGAATTGACGAGCAACGGTCCGGCTTGTCTGCATGTAGGGAGATGGCACCAATGGGGCGTCATGCTTCTCAGTAATATCAAACCGACTAAAAAGTTGTTTCAAAGCATTTCTTTTGAGTCAACAATTCAAACCATGAAAAAACTCAACACCTTCCTCCTGGGCTTGGCCGTTTCGGCCGCCAGCTTCGCCGCACAACCCCTGCTCACGCCCGCCGAGCTGGCTCCCAAGCTGCAGTCGCCCAACGTGCGCGTGATCGACATCCGCGACGCCAAGTCTTACGCTGCCAACCACATTCCGGGCGCCGTCAATGCACCTTACGGTCAGTGGCGCGGCCCGGCCAGCAACCCCGGCGAATTGCCAGCCTTGCCCAAGCTGACTGCCCTGGTGCAAAGCCTGGGCCTCACGCCCGCCACACACGCGGTGGTCGTCTCCAGCGGTGCTGACGCCACCGACTTTGGTGCGTCTGCCCGCGTGTACTGGACACTGAAGGTGCTGGGCCTGAAAGAGCTGTCCTTGCTCAACGGTGGCGTGGCCGCCTGGAGCGCTGCACAACTGCCGCAAAACGCTGAAGGTGTGAAGGTCGCGGCCAGCAGCTTCCAGCCGCAACTGGACAACAGCCAGATCGCGACGAAAGAAGAAGTGGTCAAACGCATCAATGCAGGCGACTCCCTGCTGATCGACGCCCGCCCTGCCGCTTTCTTCAATGGCGATACGCGCGCTCCCACGGCCAAGGTGGCCGGCACCCTGCCGACTGCCGTGAACTTCCAGCATGACAAATGGTTTGCCAACGGCAGCTCAAGCTTTGTCTCGACCGACATGGCCAAGCAGATTGCAGCGTCCAGCCCGATTGATCCGTCCAAAGAGACGATTTCCTTCTGCAACACCGGCCACTGGGCAGCCACCAACTGGTTCGCCATGTCTGAAGTGCTGGGCCAGAAGAACGTCAAGCTCTACGCCGGCTCCATGACCGAATGGTCGCAAGACCCGAACGGCCTGCCCATGGCCAACGTGCCCAACCGCGCCAAGCAGCTGTTGATCGACGCCCAGTTCTGGGCCGACAAGACCTTCAAGTGATTCGATGAAACGCTTTCCTTTAGCGGCCGTCCTGGCCGCTTTTTTTATCTTCCTTCTGGTGTCCGTGTCAGTGCGCCAAGCGGTGCTGCTGCTGGTGGGCGTGGGCATGGGTGCGGCACTGGCTGGCACGCGCTTTGGCTTTACCACCGGCTGGCGCCAGCTCATTGAAAACAAGAACCCGCAAGGTGTGACTGGCCAAGTGCTCTTGCTGGCACTGGCCAGCTTGGCAGCGTTTCCGCTGCTGGGTCAGTTTTCTGAACTGCACGCTGCCTTGGGGCCGCTGAGCATCAGCTTGCTGCTGGGCGCTTTCGTTTTCGGCCTGACCATGCAAATTGCCGATGGCTGCGGCTCGGGCACGTTGTACAAGGCGGGCCTGGGCGTGCCCTTGAACATGGGCATCTTGCCCCTCTTTGCCTTGGGCAGCTTCCTGGGCTCGGTGCATCTGGACTCATGGCTGGCCTTGGGTCAATTGCAGCCGGTGAGCCTGTCAGCAGAGCTGGGCACAGGCCCTGCGCTGGGCTTGACGCTGGCTCTCCTTGCAGGCGTGATGTTGATTGTTCGCGCATGGGTGGGGCCGGGGCAAAGCTGGTTTGCCAAGCGCTGGGTAGGGGGCGCTGTGGCGCTGGCCGTACTGGCCACGCTCAACTTGCTACTGGCAGGCCAGCCCTGGGGCGTGGTGTATGGCTTTGGCTTGTGGGCGGCCAAGGCGTCTGTCGCCGTGGGTGCGTTTGAGCCGAGCGCCAACGCCTTCTGGTCACAGGCGGGCAACGCCGAGCGCCTGGGCCAGACCGTGTTGATGGACGTGACCACCATCACCAACATCGGCATCTTGGGTGGCGCGCTGTGGGTCTCGGCCAAGGGCCGCGACGCTGGCAAGCCGCTCAACGCTCAGCAATGGGCCGTCGGCCTGGTAGCAGGCTTTCTCCTGGGCTACAGTTCGCGCCTGGCTTTTGGCTGCAACGTCGGCGCCATGCTCAGCGGCATTTCCACCGGCAGCGTGCACGGCTGGCTCTGGGTGCCGCTGGCGTTTGCCGGCACCTTGGTTGGCGTGCGCGTGCGTCGCCACTACCAGTTCTGATGAGGGCACAAGACATGGCAATCACCTCCACATCCAAACTGCAGGCCGCGTTCTGGCTCGGCCTGGCACTTTTCCTGGGCTGGGACTTCATGTCCTCAGCCCCGGTCGACCTGCGCAACGAGCCGCCACTGATCGCTGCTGGCTCAGGCCAGGCGGCGAGCGGCGGGCACTGCTCGATGGGAACGAAGTAGGTTTGAATGCTTGTTATTAGGGTGCCACACGCTTCCAGCTGAAGGGGCCAAAGGCATCACTGCCGTTTGCAGCTTTTGAAGTGGGATCAAAAGACAGCTTGAGGTACTCCTGCGGATTGGCCGGGTTGGTATGCAAAACCACACGGTGAAAGTTAGGCACGTTGTAGCCATGTGGCTGGTTAGCGTAAGGGTCGGTCGTCCCTTCAGCATCGCGGTGATAGATGGCCATGACGGGCGCGACGGAAGCATCGCTGCAAGCGACAGCGCTGCGCGCGGCCACGAGAGGAGCTCTAACGACTGCCTCAACGGGGTTTTCAGTCACACAACTTGCGTTTTTGACCAGTGGGTTATCAGACCGGTAGTTATGTGAGTCGCCGTTAACCAGTAGCACAGGCTTGGCAAAGGCCATCGTGTGAGCGGCAATTTTGTCAATGAACTGTTTGTAGTTGCTCAGATGAGCCTTGGAGGCGTCATCCTGATCCCACATATCAGCTTGCAGTTGGATGACAACCGCCGCACTTTTCCTGACCGTAGCTTCAGCAAAAGCAGCATCAATCCAGCGCAGGTTTGCGCCGTTGCGAGTAGCGACTTCTTGCGCTTGCGCGGCGCTTATCGTTGGATGCCCGTACCAGGAGTCGGAGTTGTTGTTAGAACCGCCAGGGACATTGATGTTGAAGAAAAGCACGCCATTTTTTTCAAACCATACGTTTTCAACAAACTGTGCGTCCGACGGATGGGCTCGGTCAAACTCCAGCGCTTGTGAGTGCACACCCATCGCGTTGCCCAACGACTTTCCGGGAACTGGAAAAAAAACGGACCGGATCAAGCTCAGATTGGCCAGAGGATCGCCTTTGGCATACGAACCACCGTCTTTGGTCACGTAGTCAATGGTGGAAGTTGAAGGGTTATACGCGCCGCCACCTTCTTTAACCTTGTGACAGTCCGCCCATTCGTTGTCTCCCGGCGAGTAAATCACGGGGATCTTGCTGTAGCCCGTCTTCCACTGATTGAATACGCCCAAGTTGTATGCCTCGGTACAAAATTCTTTGCCTGAATGGATATCGCCCACGTGGAGCACAGCCGATAGGCTGGCATCACCATTCACTTTGGCGATGAATGCAGGGTTGGCCAGGTACTGGGTGTTGTCGCCATAAGCGACACCGTACGGAGAGTCACCCACTAAGGCTACGCTGAAATTGGAGTAGCTCGCACTCGCGCCAACAACAGCGCACCCACCCACCACCACCGCTGCGGCCAAGGCAGCTACGAAGAACCCGTAGCTGCGACGGCTGACCGTTGAACACACACTCTTATTCATTAAAACTCCTCAAACTGTTTGAAAGACGTGTGTTGACCATAGGCTACGGGTGTGAAGGAAGAGCGTCATTTTCATGAAGCTTTTGTGACGCGTTAAAGCTGAAGACGGCGCACCAGCAAGACAAAAAATCATGGCTTGACGGAGAGCCGAGCTGCCTGGTCTGCAAAGCAGCCCGGCCACGACGGCGCGTGTTTATGACCTCAACAAGTCATGGGATGCGAGTGTTCTTGAGGGCGAAAGGCACGGAGTGTTCCCACGGTGGGAATTCACTGCCTAAAAAGCAAGCAAAAAGCCCGGCAGTACCGGGCTTTGCTTTTTGATTTCCTCAATGAAATCAAGGGCTTATCTTGGGGTGGCTGATGGGGCTCGAACCCACGACAACAGGAATCACAATCCTGAATTTTTTATATTTGCCCGTGTTGATGTTCGTAGATATAATCAATACAAATCAACAGGTTACAAGAGATTCACTGAGCTTTGCCGTTGATTGGCGTTCGCTAAAACTGGGGTGAAATGGCTACATGGTGGCTACATGGTGGCTACATGGCGGTTTTTTGGCTACATGGTGGCTACATGAAAACGGGTAAAAAGTGGCAAGACCAAAGAAAACGGACGCCCCAATACTGGGTGAAGCGCAAGACCTGACCGCCGGGTTAATTGACCGTCTTACCTGCCCGGCAGGTAAGACCCAAGTGTTTCTTCGCGACGCCAAAGCGCCCGGCCTGCGCGTTCGTGCAACAGCACCCAGCACCAAGAACCCCAAAGGTCTGAAAGCCTTCGTTTTTGAGGCAAAGCTGAACCGGCAGACCATTCGCCGCACCATTGGCGATGTGAGGGTGTGGGACATTGAAGCCGCCCGAACCGAGGCCCGCCGCCTTGCCGTGGTGGTGCATAGCGATGGTGATGACCCACGCGAACTTCAGCGCCAACAAGATGCAGCCAAAGCTGCCGCCGTCACCATCGCCACCGCCAAGGTAGAAGCAGCCAAAGTTGCAGCCTTGACCGTGGGCGAAGTGTGGGCTGCCTACATAGACGAACGCCGCCCATATTGGGGCGAGTTGCACCTGCGCGACCACATCGACAAAGCCAAGGCCGGGGGCTTACCGTCTGGCCGCCGTGGTGGAGGCAAGCAATTAACCAAGCCGGGACCGCTTGCTGCATTGATGCCGCTGGCACTAAAAGACCTTGACCAACCCACAATTGAGGCATGGGCTGCCAAAGAAGGTTTGACTCGTCCAAGTTCTGCCCGCCTTGCTTGGCGACTGCTGACTGTCTTTTTGACATGGTGCGCTGAACAACATCAATATGCGGCCCTACTGCCGACCAAGAACCCAGCCAAGACAAAGAAGGCACGCGAAGCGCTGGGTAAGGCTGGCACGAAAACCGACAACCTACAAAAAAGCCAGTTGGCTGCATGGTTTGCTGCCGTGCAACAGTTGCAGAACCCAGTGATTGCTGCTTGTCTGCAAATGATGCTGTTGACGGGGGCTAGGCCAGGAGAGGTGCTAGCGCTGCGCTGGGCAGACATCAACACCCAGTGGAAGGGAATCAGCATTCGCGACAAGGTGGAAGGCACGCGCGAGATTCCGGCAACGCCATACATGCTGCACCTACTGGCCGCCCTGCCCCGTCGCAACGAATGGGTGTTCCCAAGCACTACAAGTGCGACTGGCTGCCTGAGCGAACCTAACAACCCCCACACACGCGCATGCAAAGCAGCTGGTCTGGAAGGGCTCACCTTGCACGGACTGCGCCGATCATTCAAGAGCCTGACCGAGTGGTTGGAAGTTCCCGTGGGCGTGGTTGCACAGATACAAGGCCACAAGCCAAGCGCAACTGCAGAAAAGCATTACACGGTGCGACCGCTGGAACTACTGCGCCTGCACCACGAGAAGATTGAAGCATGGATTCTGACGCAGGCTGGGATTGTGTTCGACCCCCAGGCAGAGCCGATTGAGCCGCATCTAGCGGAGTCCGCCGCATAGTCGCTTTTGCACCAGATGGGCTGGAAAGGGGCGCTCCCGGCGCTAGGTCAGGTTGGCCCTTCGACTCTCGTCCTGCATGAACTGCATGTCCTGACGATATGCATCCTGACTGTCGATTTAGATGTCCTCTTTGGGGCCAGGCATCGTCGGCGCAGCCCCGCTGGCTAAAGTGCGTTAGGTGCGGAAAGGCCAGCCACCGACCGTGAAGTCGGTGATGGAGGTTCTGGCAAGTCGCGACCCCGTCTGACGGGGGCGACTCTTTTTCCAGACTCGCCGGACTCGTTCCTCATAGTCCGCATATTTTTGAGCCCGCGCCAGCATCAGGTTGCTAGCCTCCACGCTGCCTGCAACGATGGCCTGCGCCAAGTCGCGCACCTCCGCCCTGAGCTCAACGTCGGTTGCGGGGTAGAGCGGCCTAGTGCTTGGCGGTGCGCCGCCGCGTTTTTGGCGCATTTTTTTAGTCTCGAGAGTGCGCCGTGGCCATGCAGCTTGAGGCCCTTGATGGCTTGACTGGCAGCTCCCGATCTTTCAATCGCAGCACCCGGGCGTGCAGCCCAAGCTTGTTTAGAAAATTGATTTCATCCAATTGAACACGGGACGCCGGCTCCTCAGGCTTTTTCACTTCTACAAACCGAGAGATCGTTGGCTGTCCGGTGCGCTCATCGACTGCGTAGACAAACAAGTCGGGCACCCCTGATAGACCTGCTTGCTCGGGGGAGAGATGTCGATCCAGGATTTTTTGCAGCCGTTGGGGACCACAAACCCTGAACAGCGCATCAAGCGTTTCAACCGACGGCAGTTTCAAGAAACCAAGGGTAGGACGGGCCTGCTCCACGGCGAAGGCAATTGCAGTTGGCGAAAGCGCGCAAAGCAAAGCGGCATCGTGCCCAAGACCGTTCGCCACCGCCCGCCAAAGGGTGGAACTTAGTCGTGCTCCCGAAAATTGATAGCCGGAAAATTGGCGCTGGCGCCACCTACGCAAGACCACACTTTCAGGCACGGCACGCAGGTTCCCCTCCCCTTTTGGATCGACCAAATAGGTCACGCGGTTGCCGGTGTGCTGGCGGCCATACACGATGTGGCTTATCCGAAGGGCGGGTTTTGCGTCGACTTCTTTCATGGACTCATAGTTTCTGGCCACAACACAGGTTAGCGCCTGGAGGTACGCACGTGGCACGGCTGGCTCGCAGCAGCTCGCGTTGGGGATCGCACTATCGTGCGCATTTGAGCTCAAGGCCGTGTATTGGCACGTTAGCGGAGGACTTGCTGCAAGTGATTTTGCCCAACTGGAAGGGGTTTAGGAGCCCAGGAGCCGGATAGTCACTTGTCATTTTTCGATAAAGCAAGAGCCCATCCCAGCTTGTCCGCCATCGCGCTGTTAAACGGCTCTGGGTGCCTGCGGCTGGCCGACTGAGTGTCTTCTCGACGGCTGGCAGAAGAAAGGACTGGCTGATCTGTCCGTTTTTTTACTACTGGATTTCTTACAGCGGAGGCTTGACTTGCCAGCAATTTACGGGCGACCTCATCCTTCTGGTTCGTAGTCGGGCGATGCTTCTCTGCCAATTTGCGTTGATTTTTCAGCACCCTCACCCGAACATTTTCCTGAGCCTGACGAAGGGCTTCCTGCTTCCAGACAACCTGCTTTGCCGAGTCTTCCAAGAACTGACGCGCAAGGCTAGAAAGCATATCCTTTATCAAATCAACATTGCTGTGGTCCTTCTGTAGGGCTTTTTGCAAAGCGCCTTCCAGAAGATACCTACCTTTATCACCAAGATTGTTGGAAGCGAGCAGTTCACCAAGAAATGCTTCCAATAAATCTTTGGCATGATTTCGCTGCGCCGATGAGGACTTTGCTGCCAAGGACTGTTGCGCCGAAGCCCTCATCAGAGCCTTGCCCGCTTCAATTGATAGTCCTGTTGAAATCGCGCGCTTCCGCGCTCCACGCAACACGCCCTTCAGATCGACGCCTGCAACGGAAAACTCATTAGTAATCTTTGCGCCCTCTTCCACAAGAGCCGAATGCAGCTCCAGTGAATTCCGAGCCTTATCCAGGATATCCACCTCACGTTCAAGGCATTTTTTGAGTGCAGCTGATGCAATCATTTCCAGCTTTTTCGGATCACCATGATCAAGCACCATCTGGTGATACCTGTGGATCAAGACATCAATCTTTGCACCGAACTCTTTTGAAGGGACTATTGATAACAACTCTGATTTAAGGGTGGCCATTCGGTGTTCGAAAACTTCGATCGCTGCCCCCAACTTCTCCGCGTGAATGACTTTCAATAGCTGTTGCAGTTCACTATAGGCATCGAACCTGACCTCTTTGAATCCCACGTTAGCAAGGTCAAGCGTTGAAATCTCATAGCGGCCCTTATCTTTCCCGGTGCGCCGCCATAGCATTGGAGAATCAGCGCTGATCCTCGCGTTCGGTTTTCTCGCAAAAAGTTGCTTCTTTGCATCACCCTCACCGACATGCAGGACGGCTATTTCGCCGTCGCCCTGAAGCGCTACGATAGCTTGGCATTGCATAGGATGCCAACCGTCCAAAAACCTAGCAGGCGATGCAGATCGAGCAACTTGCCGACCCAACTGAATGGACCGCTCACCGGTATCGGTGCAAGGGTGCTTGGGCCATGGCGGACCCAGATCATCAAAAAATACTGAGCCGCCGTAGGGCGATCTGTAAAAATAAACTGACGCGCCGCACCGGGGGCAGCGGGCATTGGGAACGGTGTAACTCTCAGCCCTAACCCAGTAGCTGGCACTTGAGCCGAGACCGAGCCCGTGGAAGACACCGCCCCAACCACAGTCGCACCCGGGCCGGTGGTTGTGTGCGTTGCAACTCATAGGACACCATGAGTAGCTGTTTCAGGCCGAACCAATTGCATTTGCCGCATTTGTGCCTCCTCTCGCTTAGTTGTTATTAGCAATGCCAAGCATCACCCACTGGAGCCGATTACTTTAGTCTGAGATGACCACCTGCAGAAGCCCAACCGCGACGTCGATTGGCCAGCAGCTAAGGTTATTCCTCAGATTACTAATCGAACAGCTCACAAGATGAGCCCAGTCTTTGCAATACCGTTATGTATGGATCCAGCGAGACTGGAAGCGGGCAGATCCAATCCTCAGCCGTTCTTGATTGAACTCAAGCCTTACGCGGTCCCCCTCAGGCTTGACCTTGAGGTAGGGGAGAAGCAATCCATAGGACACGCACGCAAAGCCATTCCAGACGCCGCTCGCGGGGCGGCGCGTGATGGCACCGTCGATGCAAAAGAGTGCCTCTCCTACGACGAGGCCGATCTGCAACTCTTTGCGCTCATAGGACTTAAGCATCCGCCCAGGCTTAAGCCGCCTGATGGCATCCACAAAGTCATCGCGGGAGAGCTCGATCCAAGGCATGTCAGTGACTTGCATAGGGAACTCCCTCAATTCTCGCGACTCGTCTGTTTCGCCTTGCTTGGCGTACCAACAATCTTGGTGATCAGCCCGTTAAGCGCTGAAGTCTCAGCGGATCCCAAACGTCCTTTGACTAACTCCCACGTGGCCGCAATGGCCTGATTTAAATCCGCGTTAGCTTTCCGATCGGTGGACGAAGCGTCTGCATGCTTTTGCGCTGCTGCTGTGGCCATCTTGAGGACGGCATCCAAAGTCAGGCGGCTTGTAACGGTCATCGGTTTTTCCTGGTTAAGTTGTTGATGTGATTTGGGCTGTCGGTCTGGCTCAGTCCTTTTTCAGCAAACCACACATTCACCTGCCTCGTCAAATCTTGGCTTCGGACGATCAGCATCCCGTAGGGATGGGATAACCCACCAATAAACTCGGGAATTACCCTTGCTTTATGTGACAGTTGAATTTTACAGTGATGGTGTTACATTGGAGGCATGGCACCGCAAACCTTCACCCTCGACCAGATCTGCACGCTGGCGGCCCTGCCCAAGCGAACGGTTCGTTACTACATCCAGATGGGACTGCTGGACCGCCCCGTGGGAGAAACGCGCGGGGCTCACTACCTGAGCTCGCACCTAGATAGCCTGCTGCGCATCAAGCAGCTCACCGAGGCCGGCATCTCGCTGGATCGGGTTCGCGACGTCTTAAAGGGTGAGCCCGCCGCCGTGCCCCCCCGCGCCCGGCAAGCCGGCGCGGTGGACGTTCGCAGCCACATCTGGATTGCAGCGGGAATCGAGCTGCAAGTTGCGCCCGAAGAAGCTCAGGTCAGTCCCGAGCAGGTGCGGGCGCTCGCTCAGGCCGTATTGACCGCATGGAACCGCATCAAGGAAGACAACAATGAAAAATGAATCTGCGACCCTAACCTCCGCCCAAGGCCAGCCCATGGTGCTGCGCTCGGTGCATGCGCAAGGCCGACTGGAGGGGCTTTTGATGTCGATGACGCTGCGCCAGGTGTTTCGCAATGACCAGGCCCAAAACCTGGAGGTCACCTATACCTTTCCGCTGGCCTGGGGCGCGGTCTTGCTGGGCCTGCAAGCCTCCATTGGCGGCAAACGCATGGCTGGTCAGGTCATGGCGCAGCAAGAAGCGCGCGAGCGCTACGAGGCGGCCGTCGAACAAGGCGACGCACCCATCATGGTGGAAAAGTCGGCCAGCGGCGTGTTCAGCGCCTCGTTGGGCAGCCTCAAGCCGGGCGAAGAAGCCGTCGTCGAGATCACCTATGCGCAGCTCTTGAGCTTTGAGCAAGGACGCATCCGCTTGGTGGTGCCCACCACCTTGGCGCCGCGCTACGGCGACGCCGTCCAGCAAGGCGGGCTGCCGCACGACCAGGCCGCTGACCCAAGCTTGCTGGCCGAGCACCGCTTTGGCGTGTCCGTGACACTTACCGGGACCCTGGCCCAAGCGCGCATTGGTTGCCCCACGCATGCCGTCACGCAGCAAAGGCATCAAGACGCCGGCGCAGAAGTAGTTACCGTGGCGCTGCAAGCGCAGGCGTGGCTGGATCGCGACTTCGTGCTGATACTCGAAGGTTTGGAAGGCCAGTCCTTTGCCCTGGCAGGCCCTGACATCCTCAGCGGCGAAGGCCATCAGGCACTGATTGCCAGTTACTGCCCCGCCCTGCCGAGCGCACTAACTGCGCCGCCGGTACCGCTGCGCCTGAAAATTTTGGTTGACTGCTCCGGCTCCATGGCAGGCCAAAGCATGGCGCAAGCCCGAGATGCCTTGCGCCCCCTGGCGGCCGAGCTTACGCCTCAAGACCAGGTGTCTTACACCCGTTTTGGCGACAGCGCGCAACGCGTGCTGGGACCGGTGGACGCCACACCCCGCAACGTTCAGACGCTCATCCAGGCCATCAATGAGACGGACGCCGACCTGGGCGGCACCGAGATGGCCGATGCGCTGCAAGACACCTTTGCCTTCCGCATGGGGGCCGCCCGATATGCCGAAGAGGCCGACGTTCTCATCATCACCGACGGCGAGGTCTGGGATGCCCAGCGTATCGTTGACAACGCCCGGCGCAGCGGCCACCGCGTCTACGCGCTTGGCGTGGGCAGCGCACCTGCCGAAAGCTTGTTGCGCGAGATGGCCGAATCCACCGGGGGCGCTTGTGAGTTCGCCACGCCCCACGAAGACATGGCCCACGCCGTCCAGCGGCTGCTGACACGCATGCGTCTGGCACTGCCGATTCAGGCCCAAGTGACTCTGAATGGGCAGACCCTTGATCAGGTCCTGTGGACTTCCCCCCTGCCCCGGCGGATGGCGGCAAACGAAACCCTCCACTTGTTCATGAGGCTGCCGGCGCGAGTCGACCAGGCACCTGTCCTTCAAATGAGCGGTCAGAGCGCACTGCAAGCCCCCTTCGTGATGCGAGAAGATGACCTGGTGGCCCGCTTGGTGGCTGCGCGCGAAGTTGGCATGCTCACCGACAAAGCTCAGGCCCGTGCGCTGGCCGAGCGCTACCAGCTCGTCACAGACGAGACGAATTTGTTGCTCGTGATCGAACGCAGCGAAGCCGACAAGACCGACGGCATGCCAGCCTTGCATAAGGTACAGCCCATGCTGGCAGCGGGTTGGGGCGGCACAGGCAACATGAAGTTCGGGATCGACGCGGCGCAGGCCAGCCGTCGGGCGCCCGCGATGCAGGTCCTGCGCATGTCAGCCGAGGCGTCTTATGACCAGGTGGCACCATCCGTTTGGCGCACTAACCGGACCCAGGCTGCCGCCAGAGTCGATGCCTTGGCCTCGGGCGGGATGGATGATTTTGAAATCCCAGCCTTCCTACGCAAGCAGCCAGATGGGATGCAGCACCCCACGCCACCCACTGCACCCCCACCAGGGAACCGACAAAGAGCGGCGACTAAGACGATCGTCCAGAGAAATCGACCTCTGACAGGGACGGTGTCGCCAGATCACCTCATCGAAGCGTTTAACCGTGCGGCCGCACAGGGGATGGCTTTTCGGCCTGCCTTGCGAGCGGTGACGGACCTGTCATTGGAGACATGGGTTTTCGCGATGATCATTGAGGCGAGCCGGCATGCAGGCGGCCCCTTGAAGAGTTGGGCCTGTTACCTCCTCTGGCTTCATGAGCTTTCCACATCAAAAGTAATTCTCACGCCGGAGGCTCTCGCGCTGGCGGAGGCGCAGGTCAAAAAAATTGACATCGGCACTCGCCTGTTGTTGGCTCAAACATTCCAAGGAAGATCAGCAATGCACGGTGGAGCATAGGTGTCCGGCTCCGGGCTCGAGGGCAACGAGCAAGGCGGGCGAGGCCTTCCCGAGGCCACCGACCCGCCTGTTTTTCGACCAGGCTTTTAGCCAATGCGACCAGTTCGTCCTTGGTCATAGTCATTTGGCGTGCCTGTATTGATTATTCAATAGAGGTAAACCTGACAGTAGACGGTGTCTAGCTCGAACGATCCGTTGAAAGGCGTCATGGAAATGTTGATGGCACAGGGTTGCAACCCTGTTTCTTTTTCAAACGCTGTGAGCCTTGTGCTGATCGCGGCGTAAATGTCGCGGTTGAGTTGCGCAGCGGCTTCACGGGCTTGGTCCACGGTGATCGAAGTCATTTTTTGTGCCTTTCGGGTTTAAGTTTTTTGGCGTTGCTCTGGTTTGTCCTTTTTCAGCAAACCACAAACATTCGGGGTCCGTCAACCCGACCCCTTTAGGACAACCGATACCGTAGGTATGAAATACCCATTCACTTACTCGGGATTTATCCCAGCTTTTGAGACGCCGAGGCGTGGCACAAGCTTTGGGCAGGGACATCGCCTCAGGGATTTACTATGCAGTCCGGCTACCATCTCGCCGCACCAGGCATGCAATTTTTGTCTAAATGCACACGTCGCCACAGTGCCCACCGTACTTTGCGCAGAGGAACACTGCTTTGCCGTTTGAGTCATTGATTCCGCCCGCCATGCTTCAAGCCTATGGGCAAACCGAGTTCCATGTGCATAGCGAGCCGCAGTTCATCTTACGGATCGGCCAGCCCAATGCGGCCTTGCTTTCTGCGCATAAGCACCACCGCGTCGACTCCAGCGCCTTCATCACCGCCTGGAACCCCTACAGCCAGGCAGTTGACGCAGCCGAGAACGCGGCGCGGCAACAAACGCTGGAGCAAGAGCTTGTGCGGCGCAGTCTGTACTTTTATCCGGGACTGGGCCAGCACCCTTCGGGCCAATGGCCTGGTTAGAAGAGCGTTTTGGTCTTAGGTTTACACCACGCCGCGGCCCAGCAGCTGGGCAAGCACTTCGAGCAAAACGCCATCGTTTGGTGCGGAGCCGATGCGGTGCCACAGCTTGTTCTCTTAAGATGAAAACATAAGTGGAAGCAGGAAAACCATGGAAAGCACTCCATCACTTAAGAAGGTCGACGCGCTCGTCGGCTGTAAAGCTCGGTGGTCGTTCGACGGCTTTCGCTGCCGCTTGGCGGCTGACGCGAAAGGGGTGACCGTGAACATGAAGAAAGAAAACACCGCCCTGGGCGAGCCTGGCGAAGAGTTCACCTTTCACAAGGCCTGCAGATCTGTTTCCGAGTCCATGGCCTTTGTTGAAACCCTGCCGTCCACATTTGGCGAAGAAGACGCTGAAAGGCTGGGCTTTGCGCGAACAGGGTGGACGCTTTATGACTGACCCTCTTAAAGCGATTCAACAGAGCATTCAATTTGCTCGGCAAAAGCAGTTGCAAGAAAAGCTTGCGATACAGTCGCCCAGGAAACAAGCGTCCTTGATCCTGAAGAAAAGATTGGAGGATGCGATTACTGCTTCCGGGGGAGATCCCCTGGACCTCTCGGTGCAAGGGTGGATTGCGCACTTTGCAGAGATGTACGTTGTGCTGGCCTGGCCGCTTGATCGGTTTCCGGACTGGCGAGATGAGGGAGTACCCCATGGGGGGGCAGCAGACTTTATGAACCAATGGATGGACGAGGCAGCAAAAACGCTCAACGCCATCAGCCCTGGATTGGGCAAATAAACTTTCTGACGCGGTGGGGCGCCAATCCCTTGCCTAAGCACGCGCCCAGGCCAAATCTTCCCAGCACGTGGTGTATTGCGGCGTCATCCGCTCTCGCTTCATGCTCCAACTGCGTGCTGCCCCGGCCAGGCCTGCACTTGCCAGCAGCACTGTCCCCCGGCCGTACCGACTGTTGACCTGATCAAGGATGCCCATCAGGCGGCCACGCGCCAGCTCTTGCGGCTCTTCGGCATTCCCATGTCCGTGTCCGAGCGCTTCGTTGGGCGCCAGGTCCAGCGCGTACTGGTGAAGCTCCGCAGGCACAAGGTCCAGCAGCATGATCCCGGCTTTGGCGTAGTTAAAGCCCGGCTGGTAGATGCTGTCCAGAACGTGGAGCGCCGCCTCGGTGATCGTGGTGCTGTCGCTGGTCGGCACCGGCAAGGGAAACACCGCTGAACGTGAATACTGTGGGTCCTTGGCGCGAAAGGGGCTCGTGCGCACAAACACCAGCACCTGTCCTGCGTGGCTACCTTGCCGGCGCAGCTTTTCAGCCGCGCGGCAGGCAAACTCGGTGATGGCCTCTTGCAACTCCTCCAGACGGAGAACGGACTGACCAAAACTGCGCGTGCAGGCAATCTGCTGCTTGGCCGAAGGCGCATCGTCCAGCCCCAGGCAGGGCGTGCCCTGGAGCTCGCGCACCGTGCGCTCGAGCACCACGGAAAAGCGCCGCTTGACGGTGGCCAAGTCCACGCGCGTGAGGTCCAGTGCAGTGTGGATGCCGCCCTCCTTCAATTGCTGGGCAATACGCCGACCCACGCCCCAAACCTCGCCCACATCGGTGGCGGAGAGGACCGTGTCCAGCTCGGCTTGGCTCAGGGCCCCGAGATGGCAGACCTGGGCATGACGGTCGGGGTAGACGCCGGGCTTGCGCTCGGCGGTTTTGGCCACATGGTTTGCCAGCTTGGCCAGTGTCTTGGTTGGGCCCATGCCAATGCAAGTTGGAATGCCTACCCACTGCAAAATGCGAGCGCGGATTTTTCGGCTCCGCTCGACCAAATCGCCGCGAATGCCGGCCAGGTCCACAAAGCTCTCGTCGATCGAATAAATCTCTTGGCGGTGGCCCAGGCCGGCGGCCAGGCTCATCATGCGGTCGCTGATGTCGCCGTACAGCGCAAAGTTGGCCGACAGCGCCACGAGGCCTGCCTCGTCGGCCAGGTGCTTGATCTGAAACCACGGCGCGCCCATCTTGATGCTCAGGGCTTTGGCCTCGTTGCTGCGGGCAATGGCGCAGCCATCGTTGTTGGACAACACCACAACGGGCCGGCCGTTCAGGCTGGGCCTGAAGATCCGTTCACAAGAAACGTAGAAGTTATTGCCGTCAACCAAGGCGTACATGGGGTGATACGGTCAGGGCAATTGATGTGCACGGCTCATGTCTTGAACTGCTTGATGGCCGCCACGACCACGCCCCATATTTCAACCTGCTGGCCATCTTGGGGGGAGATATCGGGAAAGGTCACGTTGGCCGCCTTGAGTTTCATGCGCCCAGCCCGCTGCCAAAGCGTCTTGCAGACGAACTCGCCATCGACCACAGCAATCACGATCTGCCCTGAGCGCGGCGCGATGGCCCGATCTACCAACACCACGTCGCCGTCAAAAATGCCGGCGTCGCGCATGGACTCGCCCCGCACGCGCAACATGAACGTGGCTTGCGGATGGCGAATGAGTTGGGCCATCAAGTCGATGCGCTGGACGAGGTGATCCTCAGCCGGCGAGGGAAAGCCCGCCGCTACGCTGGTGGGGAAGGCATTGATCCAAGCCGGCCCAGCGGCCAGCGGGAGTGGGACGTCGGTGGGCGATATCAGGCCCGAAGCCATCAGGTTCAAGGGTTGCGCGTCAGTCATAAGGAAGCGAGATGGTACTGTATATCCATACAGCATCAGGCCACTTTTGCGAAATCGATCACTACTTGGGATATCGGGGGATCACGCTTTAAGCTCGCCTTGGGAGCCCCTGTGGCTGACCCTTCAGGCCCTGGTTCGAGCCCTGGAGGCGCACTATGGGTGGGCCAACGAACTCGCGGCAGCCCCTGTGTTGTCCCTTCCAGAAATGGGCGTGTATTTAGCTGCCGCCGGAACAGCGTCGTGGATCCTCCGTCGCTACGCGCCGGGATCCACTCCTTGTCCCCAACTGATCGTTAATCTGTGGGCTTTCGGTGCTCCGCTGGACCCAATCAGAACAGAGTTCCCGGTTTTCCCGATCGTCCCGTTTCAGGAGTTTCCGGTGTTTTTAAGTAAGTTCCCGTTTCCCCGGTCTACCCCCCCCCTCTATAAGAGGGGGGGGAACCGGGAATAACCTGGTCAGTTGGAAGTTGGTGAGATTAGTTGAGCCATAACCAATCACCGTTCATTCCCACACGGTGCCTTTTCACCAGCCCGGCAAGTGCGTCCTTGGCTCGCGGTTTCTGGTGTTTGGCATCCGCTGGCATCAGTGGGGTAACGATCGAAAGTGCACGGTCGAAGCGAAGGCACGGACTTCCTTGTGGTGCGCCATCCTTGTCGATATCCACGGACTTGCACAGTGCCTCCTCTAAGGCTTTTAAGGCTATTGCTTGGTTGCTCCCAAGCGTCGCCATCTTCTTTTCAACGGCCGGGGCAGATTGGTTCGCGACAATTACACAAGAACTCATCTCATCACCATCGCAGTCGTTTCCCAAAGGCACAACGTCCAACTTGAACGGATGTGATGCACCGTCTTCACCGTCTTTGCTTTTGGCAAGCACCCACTCGCGGTGGTCTCCGGTACGCTTAACCTCTATGGCGCAATCCAGTGCGGCATGAAGCGAAGAATGCCCCCTCATCCCTTTGGAAGCATCCTTGCCAGTGTGGTGAACCAACAGCACCAGCCCGCCGATCATCTCCTGCAGCATCTTGGCGGAGGCGACAATTTGGCCCATGGCCTTACTGTCGTTCTCATCTGATCCTGGCGCGGCTCGGCTAAGTGTGTCGAGTACAACCACGTCACCAGCGCCAGCGGCTTGGATCGCCAGCGCTAGTTCGTTGATATCGTCAGCGTTTAGCAGACTAAAAGGTTGCACCGTGTAACGGATCTGCGTGGAAGTCTCACCATGGTGAATGCGGTAAGCCTCCACACGGTTCGCCAACCCAGCTTCGCCTTCAAGCGAGACATAAGTCACAGAGCAAGGCTTCACCCTTCGACCGAACCACTCATGTCCCAAGGAGAGGCTTTGCAGCATATCCAGCACAAGGAAAGATTTTCCTGAACCACTCGGACCGAACACCACAGCCAAGCCATGTGCTGGCAACACATTTTTGATTCTCCATTCAACTGCAGGGAGCTGGCGTAAATCATCATCAGTCAGCAGCTTGTAGCGAAATGCAGGGACTACCGGGGTCGCCGGCAAGTCAAGCGAGGCGTCTTGGCAATCTTCCTGAATAAAGTCCTCAGCTGGGGCGTCAATGACGAAAACCACCTCGTCTTCCAGCGCGACTACGTCTGCGTTGACTTTTGCAAACATTGAGCGCTTGAGCTCGTTGCACAACTCTTCCTGTAGGGCTATAGTCTCTTTGCTTTGTTTTGGTTTGCACGCCTCGGTTACCGCCGGGGCGTTTTCATTGGTGATCATGAAGTGGCGTGTGGCGTCGGCGCCTTGGCCTGCGATGTTCAGCGGGGTCATAGTGCAACCCCGCCAACAATTTTGTAGCAAGCTATCCTTTTGCGGGACCTGCCGGATCTATCAACAATTGCCTCATAGATGGTTTCAATAATCACCCCTTGCACTTTCAGGCGCGCAATGCCAGCAGCCGGGCTCAAGATTCCATTTTCCAGAAGAGCCAGCGTGCTCATGTGTGCATTTTGGTTCGCCATGAGAACAAGTAGTAGCTCAGCCAAGGCAGGCTGTTTTTTCAATTCTTGAATGTTGGAAATCATTGCGCTGCACCTCCCATTGCAGCTTTGATTGCGGCAACGCTCCAGGCCAGACGGCCATTCAGCACCAGTGGCCGCAGGCCGTCAGAAGGAAAGTGGCCGTGACAGTGCCACCCCCTCAGGGTTTGGGGACGTCGATTCAAGTAATAAGCAGCTGAGTTGGTGTCAACGTGGGTACGTTGCACTTGCGCCAGGGGTGTGTAGTTTTCAAGCATCGGTTTGCTTTCGTGAGTCACTGCGAAGGTGCAGTGAAACGGATTTCGATGCCGGGGTGATTTGCGCCTCACTGACCCCGACGAATCGCACTCACAAACCCCGACGAATCAGGGCGTAAAACCCCGATCAGTAGGCTATTTAACCCCGATCAATCAGCGTCCGGTTCTTGGGCCCGATAGGCAAGATGTACAGCCGGGAACTGGTTCCTTAGCACCCGCCAGCCAGTTGCAACTTCCATTGGCTTGCCTTTGCGGCGTTTCGGATCAATGAGCCACTGCATGACGGGGAAAACATGGTAGTACGGCTTGCGTCCATTGCGCCCACCCTTCCCAGGAGTGTGCAGTGCGGACTTCAACTTCGGGGTGTCATTCACATTGTTGAACCACCCATTGTTCATTCCGGTAATTGATCCAAACGCGGAAATCAACGTCGCCGGGTCGGCCAACAAGTGCCAAGGTGTCACAGACTCTTCGACTTCTGTCACCTTCGAAACAGCAACAGACTCGTGTTTTTGAACATAGAGTCCCCGCTCAATTGCCCAACTAAGCCACGGAATAGCGATTCCTTTTTGACCGGCAAGCTCGATCCACTCATGCGGCTCAGCCGAGTCATAGAAATTTAGGATTTTTTCAAGCGGTCCATACAGGTTCAGATTTTTTTGGATCAAGGCTCGCTGTTCATCACCCAGGTAATCTGGCTCGCCATTTTCGTCAACCCCATCCGGCACTTCGTTGCCAAATTCATCATATTCGTAATGAACTTCTCCTTGCCCGCTAAATGTTGAGAAACACTCTCCGTGTTGTCTATCCGGGTCAATATCCAAGAACAAAAGTTTGGCTTCTCTTCTTTCCCACCTACCTGCAGTCAGCCAAGATCTAAGTAGATTTTCGTTAGCATCATCAACGGCATACTCGCGTGCTTCCATGCTCATCACACCCCTTTTTTATCCCGACAACGAAGTTGAATGATTTTTCCCAAAGCGATACGCACCCGATAGACTGACTGTCAAGAGCCAAATTCTCGAAAGCTAGGTTACCGAACATGACCCGTCCATGCCGGCCAGGTGTTGCGCGGCGAAGTTGATACATTCCGTACTTCTAGTAGAAGTATTGAATACTTCCTCAGCGATATACCAAGTCCCACGTAGACCCGGTTTGCGACGATACACAGCCGATAAGTTAACTGTGCATTTCTCAGCGACTCAGTTTTTGGGTTCTTGAAGTTTTTTTGATCTGGCTACGCTGCCAGTACAGGTTGCCACTGCGTGGATGACACAAACACCCCCCCGGTCGCGGCTCTCCAGCTTCCCGCTTAAACGTCCTGCTATAAGAGCCCACTCAGTTCCGTCACATCTTTGAAGACCACATCCTTTGACAATTCAAAGTGTCTGCGGCCACACTTGATCTTCAAGTTTTCACTCTGCCGGCGGTCTGCTTCCACCGTGCTGGACTTGGTTTCTGCAACAAAATACACACGGGCATCGTCCTCAAACACCACCGCCCAGTCTGGGTTGTAGCTTCCCAGTGGCGTGGGTATCTGGAAACGACTGGGTAACTTGAAGAAGAACTTCACCCGCTCATCCAGGCTGCAGTCGAGAGCGAAGCGGCTCTCCACTTCACTGTCGGTCAGCACGCATGCAAAGGCCTCGCCCATGGCGGCCTTGGCATCGTCCAGCGGCTGCGCCTGCAGCACGGTTTTGCTTACTGGCGTGGTCCTGTCGTCTATTGCTGGCGGGTAAATGCTGCTCAGGTAGGTTTCCAATGGCTCGTCAATTAGGGTCATCTCATAGCGCCTACCGCCCAGCTCGTAATACTGGATTCCTTCGACCAGCAACGCCTGCAGGCTCGTCTTGATGGCGCTGATCGCTAGGTCAAGAAAGCCTTGCGGGTTGACCAGCAATTCGCCCAAGCGCCCTGAGCCGTCCAAGATGGCAAAGATGGACGAGCGTGATAAGTGCACTCGGTTTTGAATGTAGGCATACACGTCAGGTACTGCTACGGTGTAGCTCGCGCCGCTTTCACCCACGCCAGTTTGCACGCCGTGCACGCCCTCTGCGGTCAGGACGATCTTGGCTTTATGCGACCTGATCTTGGCCGGCTGAACGCGAGGATATTGGGTCAAGTCACTCAGCGCAGCAAGGCACGCAGCCACCAAGCGGGGCGTGTCCAACGCCACGCGGTAGCGCGTCTGGTAACTTATCTTTTGCCAGATGGCTGCGAACAACGCTTCTTCTTCGGCGCTCAAAGACTTGCGGCTGACACGGGCCTTGGCTCTGGCGTTCTTCACGCGATTGACAAAGCTCACGCCGGTTTCTTCTTCAATCTCCTGCTGCAGCGACTTGGCAAACGCTTCGTAGCTTTCATTGGGTATCACGGTCAGCACGTTGACGCGCTTGTCCATGACCCGCTCGCCGGACTGGTTCACGCAAAGACGCAAGCCGCGCCCAATCTCTTGCCGCTTCTTCAAGACGCTTTGCGTTTCATTGAGCGTGCAGATCTGGAACACGTTCGGGTTGTCCCAGCCCTCGCGGAGCGCGGAGTGGCTGAAGATGAACTGCAGTGGTTCGTTCATGTTCAGCAGCCGCTCTTTTTCTTTCATGATCAGAGCGTAGGTGTCGCCGTCCTTGGCACCGTCACCCCTGGTGTCCGTCCATACTGTCTTAGCGCTGGCACCCTTGCCCTTCTTGTCGCCTGAAAAATAACCATCATGAACGGCGGTAGCAGCATGCGGGATTAAGCCCCTGTACTGGGGCTTGGCGGCGTAAGTGTTGAAGGCATCTTCAAACCATTTGCCAAACTTGCCCAGCGAGGGTTGGCCCTCATCGTCAAAGGCGCGGTAGTTGGCCACCTTGTCGATGAAGAAAAGGCTCAAGACCTTCACCCCTATGGGCTGCAGGTTCTTGAGCTTGGCAAAGTGACTGGCTACTGTGCGCTCAATCTGAAAGCGCATCACATCGTCAGCCAGGTCTCCTTGCGCCTGGCCCTGGCGCAGCACTCGGCCACCTGAAAACTCGATTTCACCAGCATCAGCCCGAATCTCGTTCAGCACATAGCCATCCTCATACACAGAACGGTTCCCTGACTTTTTGAACAAATCCTCTTCCAGCTTCAGCGTTAGCTTTTTGCGCTTGACACCAGTCGGCTCGTTCACATCAATCAACACCTTGGCACTGATGCTGCTGGCGCGGGCCTCAATGCTCAGCAACTCCACAAACGCCTGGTTGTGTTCCTGGTCAGCCTGCACGCCATCCACTTCGATCTGCTTTACCAACCCAAGGTCGTAGGCCTGCACTGGGTTGAGCGAATACAGCAGGTTGTACGGGTTCTTGTGTGTGGCCGAATACCGTAGCGTGCACAGCGGGTTCAAGTCCAGCAGTGCGCTGCGGCGGATCTCAGTTTCGAAGTTCTGTGGCTCGTCGATGATGACGATGGGGTTCAGCGCCTTGATGTACTCGATGGGGGCAAAGGCGCGCTCACCTTTTTGCCTGATCTTATTGTTGTCCTTTGTGAAACTGTCAATGTTGATGACCAGCACGCTTAGCGCGTCGCTTTGCGCAAAGTGGCGCAGTTCGGTCAGCTTACTGCTGTCAAACAAAATGGGGACGCAAGGAACGTTTTCATAGTCTGCGGCAAAGTGGCTACGGGTGATTTCCAGGTTCTTCATGGTTCCTTCACGTATGGCTACGCTGGGCACCACGATGACGAACTTCTTGAAACCATAAACCTTGTTCAGTTCATACATGGTCTTGATGAAGGCGTAGGTCTTGCCGGTGCCTGTTTCCATCTCAATGGAAAAATGCGGGCACAGGCGTGGCACTTCTTCGTCATCCACGAGTTGTGTAGTAGTTTCACCCAGCAACTCGGCACTCAACACACCGGGCTTGACCTGCCCAGTCTGAAGCTGAAAATTGGTCCGTTGAACCGCCTGCACATTGGCCAGTAGCTGTTCGTCAGATAGCTTGAGCGAGTTGCCGATACTGCCGTCATTAGCGTGGCTCACGCTGCCGTTTTGAGTGGTGAGTGCAAAGGCGCTCGCTGCCAAGGGCTGGCCGTCAAATACCTTCACCACTGCGTCGACGGCTTTTGCTTGGTAGTCCTGGTGACTAAACTGAAGTTTCATGGTCATGCCAAACACTTTCAGATCACGGTCAGACCAATGTCCAGCCCGGCGAGTTCAAGTTGCAGGTTGGCCAGTAGTTCGTCAGCTTTGTCCCCCACGAAGCAGGAGCTGAGCAAGGTAACTTGCGCCGGTCGAGCCTTGACGATTTCATCTTTCAGCGCTTCCGTGTAGGGCTCAAAGCAGAGCCAGAGCTGCTTGTCGTCCGGCATGAGCACGCGGTGCACCGTAATGCCTGCCAACACCTTGGGCTTACTGATGGCGTGCACGCCCAAGGCGCCTAGCCCGTGCTTGAGCAGCAGTTCGGCCAGCATCTCGGTTTGTGAGTCGCCGTCTTTCGTCGTCTTGCTCTTTTTTTCAGCGCTCTGAAATAAGGCCAGCTGATCGCGTAGGGTGTCTGCATCGGACACGTTGCCGCGCCACACCTGGAAGTTTGACGGCGCCAGCGTGAAGTGTGCGCAGGCCAGGTCGGCCGTTTTTTCGGGGTACTCAGCCTTGAGTTTGGTAATGACTTTTTCGATGCGGGCGCGGGTGATGTCGGCGATGGTGTGATATCCGGCCTTGCAAGCTGCGCTGGACACGTCGAGGGCCTCTGGCATTTGGACGGAAATGCATTGGCGGTTGCCGCCATCTTCGAGGTTCAGCTCCATGATGGCGTGCGCAGTGGTGCCGCTCCCGGCGAAAAAATCCAAAACGAGGTCTTCTTTCTTCAAAGCGGGAGAAAGCAACCGCTTTGCTACCTCGACTACCTTCGGGTTTTCAAACGGAATATCCATGCTCTTTAGTAGACCGTCATCACTTCCACCAAAATAAAGAAGAGAAGAGATATTCTCGTCAAGGTTTTCTTTTAGTAGATATTTTCTTGTCGGTTGTGTTTTTTCATCTGGTCCGAAAAGTATTCGCTTTTGCCTCAGTAATTCACTCATGGTTGAGGATGGATTTCTCCAACCCCTTGCAGGAACCGGGCATGGCTTATTAGTTTTCGGGTGAATTAAAGGAATGAAGTAATCGTCTGGGGCTTGCTGCTTATTTGGCCACGACATTGAAACTGGTCGATAGACCTCACCATCTTCATCAATTAGACAATAGGCACGCTCCCCGCCCGATAGGTCTGGTGCAGTTTTCATCCACTGCTTAAAAGCCTCCCTGGAATTTTCATTAACTCCCGTCTCTTTGCATATCTGTGCGGCGACCTTTAATACCTTATCTGCATTTAATTTTGGCCTGACAAATTCACATGATTTAAAAAAGAGGTCTTTGTTCTTGGTAAAAAATATTAGGTATTCGTGCTGGTTGGCTATACCCTTTGAGTCACCCTTTGGATTGCGCTTATCCCAAACCAATGTGCCGATGTTATTCTCTTCGCCAAAAATCTCGTTCATGAGAGTTTCCAGGTTGGAGTACTCGTGCTCGTCTATGTGAATTGCAATTACTCCGTCATCCATCAAAAGATTCCGCGCCAGATACATTCGGGGGTACATCATCGACAACCATGAGCTGTGGTACTGGCCGCTTTCCTTGCTGTTTTTCTTCCAGAGACTTTGTTTGTTTAAGTGCCCGGTCTCGCTTTTTTCACCGGTGCGTTTTTGATAGGCATCCAGGGTTTCTGAATAGTCGTCGGGGTACACAAAGCTGTCGTTGCCCGTGTTGTAAGGCGGGTCGATGTAAATCATCTTGACCTTGCCGTAGTAGCTTTTTTGCAGCACGCGCAGCACTTCCAGGTTTTCGCCCTCAATGAGCATGTGCTGAGCTTGCGCCGGGTTGCCCGCAGCGGGTTGCAATGTATGGGTGGTGCTTTTTTGAATCTCGCGTCGGGCAGCGTTCTTGCCTGCCCAGTTGAGTTCGTAATGCTCATCAGGCGCAATTCGTTCATGGCCCAGCAACTCTTTCAGGCGGTCGATGTTCACCTGCTGGTCTGCCATGACTTCTGGCACGGTTTGGCTTAGGAGCGCCAGCAGCTCGGCCCGGCGCTGTGCCTGGGCGTCAGGGCTGAGGCTAAGCTCAGCCGCTGCTGCGGCGCTGGTCTTGGCAAATGGCTCGGCAAGGGCGGTGGTCGTGCTGGGAGGCAGATTTTGTGTCATGGCAGTGTGTGCTTCTTTTAAAGTTGGTTAGGCCACCGTGAAGGCCAGGGTGAAGAGAACTTGGGCGTTGACCTGCTGGGCCATTCGCTTAGTGAGTTGTTCAATGAGCTGGTCACGCTTTGCTTGTATCTCGTCTTCCAGCTCAAAAAAAGCAAGTCGTTGCTTGCGTTGCTGTCGTTCAAGCTTGGCAATGCGTGCCTGAATGGCGTGCTGTTCTTCCAGCGTGGGTGCTTGCCGGGCCTCGCGCTGGGCAACCTTGATCTGCTCTTTGGTGTTCTTCAGCGCCTGCTCGGCGCTTTGTTCCATGTCGTCAGCCCAGCGGTCGAGCTTGTCGCGGCCTTCAGTGAAGTGCTTGTTGTTAGTTTCCAGCGAATGGGCCACGGTGGCTTCGGCGTGGCGCGTGGCTTCAGCCTGCAGGCGGCTGGCCAAACCGGGGGCTAGGTCCTGGGGGGCCCTGGAAGCATCAGCAACTGGCTGGGCGTGGCAGGCCATCAGCTTTTCGCAGCTTTCCTGGTCCAGCGTTTCGCCTTGGTCGGTCAAGCCTGAGAACAGCAAGAACTCCTGCCGCTCAAAGCTGTCCACTGTGAGCTTTTGCAAAATCAGCACGCCAGACTTGCCGCGCAGGGCCTCGACCATCGAAATGCGTGCGGCGTTTTGCTTCGGATCGAAAACGATGCGTTGCAGCGGCGTTGGCGCAGATTGCGCGGCCTGAATGACCCATTCCCCCAAGGGGTGCGACAAGCGGTAGGTGTAGCTCTCGGCCGACGGTTCGTTTACCGCCAATGAATTGGGGTCTTGGGGCTGCTGGCGCGAAATCAGGTGGTAGCGCCCAGCGTCAATGCCGGGGCCAGGTGGGCTGGGCAGGTCAAAGCAAAGCTGCGCCCCGTCAAACCATGCTTTGCCGTGCAAAGCATGCTGGGTCAAATCCCAAAAGCGGCGGCTGAAGCGGTCAAGGTGGGCGGTGGTGTCTTGCAGTTGCAGGCGCAGGCGGTCGTGCACCTCACCGTCAAAGTTTTCAAGCAACTGGCGGCGGGTGTCTTGCATCCGAACCTGGATGCTGGCATCCATCTCGGCACGCAATGCTTTAAAGGCGGCGTCGATCTCCGCGCTGGTGCGGCAGCTTCGGTAGATTTCCAAGATGCGTCGCTCAAAGTCCACACCCGACTCAATGGTGCCCAGCACTTCGTCAGAGGCGCCGAACACGCCGTCAAAGAGCTTGAACTTGTCGGCCAGCAGCTCCAGCACGCGCTGATCGGCATGGTTCCGCTCATTGAAAAAGTTGATGACTACCACGTCATGCTTTTGACCATAGCGGTGGCACCGACCAATACGCTGCTCCACGCGCTGCGGGTTCCAAGGCAGGTCATAGTTGATGACCAAAGAACAGAACTGCAGATTTACGCCCTCGGCGGCTGCCTCGGTCGCAATCAGGATGGACGCACCGTCTTGAAACTGTTCAACCAGCGCGGCGCGAATGTCCACATCCCGTGAACCCGTGCTGCGACCAGTGCCCTGGTGCCGAGCCACCCAGTTATCGTAAATGGCAGTGGCTTCTGGTCCGCTGTTGCTGCCACTGAAGAGCACCACTTGGCCTGCGTAGCCGTTTTGCTCTAGGTAGCGCTTGAGGTAATCCTGAGTGCGGCGGGACTCCGTAAAGATGAGCGCCTTACGCTGCGCCCCGGTTTGAGCCATGGCCGTAAAGCCGACGCCAAGCGCTTGCAGCAAGGCGGTGGTCTTGGTGTCCGTCCCAATGCCTTGTGCCCAGGTCAGCAGCTCATCAAGCTCCGTTATTTCGACATTCAGGCGTTTGCGGTCAAGCTTGGCAGGGTCGATGGACTGACTTTCAACGTCGTCAGCGGAGTCTTCGGCATTGAGGATTTCGTCAAGGAGGTCTTCCTCCATCTCTTCGTTTTCGACCAGCGTTTCAATCCAGTCGTCTTGCGGCAAGATTTTTTCGTCGCGCAGATCTTCCAGTCGCCGCTTCATTACCGCCAAGGTGCCAGCCACGGCTTGGGAACTGGAGGCGAGCAGCTTGCGCAGCACCAGCTCGGTCAAGTGACGCTGGCGTTTGGGAATGGCGTAGCTGTCTTCGCGCAGCAAGTAGGCCGTGACGGCTTCGTACAGCTTGTGCTCGTCGTCAGTGGAACGGAACTTCTGCGTGTGTGGCTTGCGCTGGGTGTAGCTGATGTACTCCGTGACGTCCTTGCGAAGCGTACGTTTGCAAAAGCTGCCGAGGCGCTGGCGAAGGCCGGGCAGGTCGCTGCCGGCTCCGGTGAACTGGCTGCGAAACGAACTGATGTCGCCGAAGATGCGCTCGTCAATCAGGCTTGCTAGGCCGTAAAGCTCCATGATGGAGTTCTGTAAGGGCGTGGCCGTGAGCAGCAGCTTGCGACTGTCAGCGGTGGCCCAGCGCAGGGCTTGGCCTATCTTGTTGCTGTCACGGTAGGCATTGCGCAGCTTGTGCGCCTCGTCCATCACCACCAAATGCCAGCCAATGGATCGAACTTCTTCCTTAATGCGGGCTGCGTAGGCGTATGACACGATGATCACAGCCTTCTGCCGCAGTGGCGCCAGGCCCTTACGTTGAGCTTCCCGCCAAGCCTTGGAGTCCAGCACTATTGCAGGAAGGTTGAATTTCTCTTCAAGCTCCATCGCCCACTGCTTGCGCAGCGACGCCGGACAAACCACCAGGATCTGGCGCTTGCGTTCAGCCCAGTACTGACAGAGCACGATGCCGGCTTCGATGGTTTTGCCCAAGCCGACTTCGTCAGCCAGCAGCACGCCCTTGGAGAGCGGCGAGCGGAGCGCAAAAACTGCGGCTTCGATCTGATGTGGGTTTAAGTCGACACTGGCGTTGAAAAGGGCCTGGGAAAGACGCTCAAGCCCGCCGCCTGCATGCTGGAGCGTCAAGTCATGGGCTATGTACTTGGCTTGATGAGGTGTGAGCTGCACTGAATTTTCACAAATTTCAAATTGGTACATCGTAGCGACTAAAACATCGCGTCTTAGTGTCATCAGCATTGCTTTGTCTTGCCTCCTTACCAAATGGCCTGCTTCGCATGATGCTTGCCACTGCGTGCTTGAACCTGTACCAAGCTGTGCCTCCAGTTCCTCGCTCAAAGCTAAACAACTTGTTGCCGGATGAGGCTTTTCCCATCAAGGAAAACTACGGGCCAGGGCTTTGAGCGGCAGGGCTGAGCGGTCGGTGTTCTGCCCTTGGCCAGCCACGCGCCGGTCTGCAACGTACAAAACCCGGTACTGTTGGCTACATGGCGGCTACATGAAGCAGAAACAAAAAAGCCCCGCTCTTGTGAAGCGAGGCTAAGTTGTTGATTTATATGGGGTGGCTGATGGGGCTCGAACCCACGACAACAGGAATCACAATCCTGGACTCTACCAACTGAGCTACAGCCACCGAAGCCGCAAATTATAACGGGACTTTGCTGTCGATTTACTTGCCAGCCACCGCATTCACGTCGAGAGTTGCCGGGCGCGGCACCTTGATGTCGACCTTGAAACGTTCTTGCAAGAGCTTGTAGTAGGCCAGGCTCTCAGCCGCTGTCCACCACTGCCCATACTGCGCACGCTCTTGTCGGGTCACGGTTTCGTCACGGGCGTCGCGTGGCAGCACCTTGGCGACTTTAACGATGACGTAACCCTGCTTGCCCAGGCTAACGCCCACCAACGCGGGCAAGGCGGCAGGGTCGGCGCGCAAAGCGGCGTCGACCACCGGGCCGGGCAGGCCTTTGCTGTCGGCGCGGGACACGGCTTGCGATTCAGGCAGTGTTGCCGTGGCGGGCGCCGCTTTGAACTCGGCCAATTTGGCAGCGCCGGCTTTTTGGGCCTCTTCGGCGCTGCGGGCAGCGACCCAGCCCGCACGGACTTGGTCTTTGACTTCAGCCAGGGGCAAAGTGCGCTCTGGCGTGTACTGCGCAATGCGTGCCGCAGCCAACTGGTTGGGACCCACTTCAACGGCTTCGGTGTTGCGCTTTTTCTCAATGCTGTCCGCAGAGAACAGGGCGGCCAGCAGCTTGGCGTTAGCCAGGGGGCCCTTGGCGTCGGCAGGCGGGTTGCGGCTGACATTGGCAGCGCTGCGAATCTCGAGTTTCAGACGATCGGCCACGGGTTTGAGGCTCTCGGACTGCTCGTACACAGCATTGGTGAACACCTCGGCGGCTTCGGCAAATTTCTTTTGCACCTGCTGCTTTTTCAGCTCCGCTTCCAGGGTGGGCCTCAGTTGCTCAAAGGTCGGCTGCTTGGGGGTCTTGACGTCGGTCACGCGAATGATGTGAAAGCCGAAGTCGGTTTCCACCAGGTCGCTGATCTCGCCTTTTTTGAGGGTAAAAGCCACGTCTTCAAAAGGTTTGACCATGGCGCCGCGCTGGAAAAAGTCCAGATCGCCGCCCTTGGCGGCGGAGCCGGTGTCTTGTGAATTTTTGCGGGCCAGGTCAGCGAAGGCGTCGGGCGACTTGCGCAGCGCGGCCAGCAGCGCGGCGGCTTTGGCTTTGGCGGCTTCGCGCTCGGCAGCGGGTGCGGTCTTGGGCGCGTTGATGAGGATGTGGCTGGCGCGACGCTCTTCAGGGCCGCTCAGGCGCTGGAGGTTTTGCTCGTAGTAGGTCTTCAGGTCCGACTCACTGACGGCGATGGTCTTGCTGACTGCGTCCGTATCCAGCACGGCGTATTCGACGCTGGCTTGTTCGGGCGACTTGAACAGTGCCTGATTGGCTTGATAGAACGTGTCCAGGTCTTCGTCGGTCGGGCTCAGCTTGGCCGCAAAGTCGGCGGGCGTGAAGCGGGCCAGTTGCAGCTCCCGCTTTTGAAAATAGGCATTCAAGGTGGTGTCAGCCACGCCGGCAGGCGCAAAGCCCGTCGCGGCTACACCGGTCATGACCTGACGCGTTGCCAGTTCATCGCGCACGCGGGCTTCAAACATCTCGGGCGACATGCCTTGAGCGGCGAGCAGCTGACGGTAGCGGTCCATGTCGAGTGAGCCATCGGGCTTGCGCAACGCAGCAATTTGCGGGTTGGCCTGAAGCTCGCCAGCCAAGCGCTGGTCGCTGGTGCCCAGATGCGCCTTGGCTGCAGCCGCAGCCATGACGCGGTCACGAACCAGGCGCTCGAGGGTGGCGTATCGAGCCTCGGGCGAGTCGAGCAGCTTGATGTCGAGCCCAGGCATGGACTGGCGCAAGCGATCGACCTCGACGCGGTGCGCGCTGTCCCAGTCGGATTGACTGATGTCCTGCCCGTCCACGCGTGCCACCACAACGGTGCTGCCGGCCGACTTGTTGTGATCGCTCATGCCCAGCAGCACAAAGGACGGAACGATCAACAAGAACAGCAAGCCCATGGTGATCTTGGTGTGCTTGCGAATGAAATCAAACATCTGAAATTCCCTGTGAATCAACCGCGACCGCCAAAAAAAAAGGCGAACCCTGTGTTCGCCTTATTTTCGAGTTTTTTGGTGGGTGCTGACGGGCTCGAACCGCCGACCTACTCCGTGTAAGGGAGCTGCTCTACCAACTGAGCTAAGCACCCCACCCTAACTCTTTAATTCAATTGCATCAGTTCAATGCGTCCTTGAGCGCTTTGCCCGGACGGAACTTTGGCACTTTGGCAGCTTTGATTTTAATCTCATCGCCCGTGCGTGGGTTGCGGCCGGTGCGGGCTTCGCGCGTGCTCACGGCAAAAGTGCCAAAACCGACCAAGGACACAGAGCCGCCCTTTTTCAGGGTCGACTGCACGGCGCCGATGGTGGACTCGAGGGCGCGGGTGGCAGCAGCTTTGGAGATGTCGGCGTGCTGGGCAATGTGGTCGATCAGTTCGGTTTTATTCACGGGCGAGCCTCAATGATTGAGAAGTTAAATAGATTGTCAAAGCGAAACCGCTTCAACAAAAAATATCCCCGATGGCGGGGATATTCGAGAAAGCTGCAAGTGCAACCAAGGCTGCGTCAGGCCTTGAGCCTGGAAGCATCGTCAAGCGGCTTTAAACAAGTGCGGACGCGGATTCTAGACGGTTTTTTCTTCCAATCCTGAGCTTAGAGAGCCGCCGCAATGGCCCGGCCCACGTCGGACGTGCCGGCTGTGCCGCCCAGATCGGGCGTGCGGGGTGCACCGCTGCCGGGGGCCAGGGTCTTTTCAATGGCGGCCAGAACGGCGTCGTGCGCGTCCTTGTGGCCCAGAAATTCCAGCATCATGGCGCCGCACCAGATCTGCCCGATGGGGTTGGCGATGCCTTGGCCCGCAATGTCAGGCGCCGAGCCGTGCACAGGTTCAAAAAGCGAAGGGAACTTGCGCTCGGGGTTGAGGTTGGCGCTGGGCGCAATGCCGATGGTGCCGGTGCAGGCCGGACCCAGGTCGCTCAAGATGTCGCCAAACAAATTGCTGGCCACCACCACATCAAAAAAGTCGGGGCGCTGCACAAAGTGGGCGGTCAGGATGTCGATGTGGAACTTGTCCAGCTTGATGCCGGCGTAGTTCTTGGCCATTTCTTCCACGCGCTCGTCCCAGTAAGGCATGGAGATCGAAATGCCGTTGGACTTGGTAGCGCTGGTCAGGTGCTTTTTGGGGCGTGACTGCGCGAGCTCGAAGGCGAACTTCAGCACGCGGTCCACACCGATGCGGGTGAACACAGACTCCTGCAAAACGAATTCCCGCTCCGTGCCGGGGAAGGCCTTGCCGCCGATGCTGGAGTACTCGCCTTCGGTGTTCTCGCGCACGATGTAAAAGTCGATCTCGCCGGGCAAGCGCGGGCTGCCGTCACGCCGGACCACGGGCGCGATGATGCCGGGCATGAGCCGCGCGGGACGCAAGTTGATGTACTGGTCGAACTCGCGGCGGAACATCAAGAGCGAGCCCCACAGTGACACATGGTCAGCAATCTTGTCGGGCCAGCCGACCGCCCCAAAGTAAATCGCGTCATGGCCACCGATTTGGTCCTTCCAGTCGTCGGGCAGCATCTTGCCGTGCTTTTCAAAGTAGTCCCAGCTCGAAAAGTCGAAGTGGTCAAAGTGCAGGTCGATGCCGAATTTGGTGGCTGCAGCTTCCATCACGCGCAAGCCTTCGGGCATGACTTCTTTGCCGATGCCGTCGCCAGCGATGACGGCGATGCGTTTTTTGCTTGAGTGGGTCGTCATGTTCTCTTTCGGTACAGGTATCAGTAGCGGGCGTTAAATGATTCAGTGCGGCGCATTCTGGCGCAGACTGTCAGCGCGGTGCACGCGCCGGGCGCACCACCAGCGCCACGCCAAAGGCCGTGAGCGCTGTGCCCAGCCAAGTGGCGGCGGTCACAGGCTCTCTGAAAAGCAACCAGGCCATCAGCGCGGTGGTCGGTGGCACCAGGTATAGCAAGCTGGTGACGGCGGTGGCAGCGCCGCGCTGGATCAAAAGGTACAAAAGCGAGCTGCCGCCCAAGGTCAGCACAAGGACAGACCAGACCATTGCTGCGATAAATGACGGATTCCAGGCGATGGCTTCGGGCTCCAGCCAGGTCAGCGGCAAAGTCACTGCCAGCGCGGCCAGCAACTGAATAGTGTTGGCCGTGCGCACGTCGGCCGGACGGACAAAGCGTTTTTGATACAGCGTGCCGGCCGTGATGCTCAGGAGCGCAAAGATGGCGGCGGCCAGGGTCAAGGCACTCACTTCAGCGCCGACCCCCAACTTGCGCCAGACGACCAACAGCAGCCCGCTCAGTCCCAGCGCCAGCCCCAGCCATTGCGTGCGATTCACCGCGTGGCCAGCGCCCTGCATGCGCGTCACCCACACGGCGGTCAGCACGGGCTGCAGGCCGACGATCAAGGCCACCAGGCCTGACCCCATACCGGCCTTGACAGCCACCCACACGCCGCCGAGGTAACCCGCGTGCATCAGCACGCCTGTAAAGCCCAGATGAAGCCACTGACGGGGCTCTTGTGGCCAAGCGGCATCCGTTAGCCGCACCCAGATCAGGAAGCAGGCAATGGACAGGGCGTATCGGATGGCAAGAAAGGTCAGCGGCGGCGCGAAGGGCAAGCCAAACTTGGCGACCACGAAACCAGTGCTCCAAATCAGCACAAACACCGCGGGCATGGCTCGCAGCCAAGGACCGGCCGGGCCCGACACCAGAGGGACGCGGCTCATTTCGAGCGTGCGCGGATTTCGGGAATGGCTTTTTGCAGGTAATACACCATCGACCAAACGGTGAGTACGGCCGACAGCCACACGAGCCAGGTACCCCAGAGGTGGGTGTCAATGTGACCAAAGAGGACACCATCAAACAGCAGGAACGGAATGGCCACCATCTGCACCGTGGTCTTGAGCTTGCCGATCATGTGAACGGCCACGCTCTTGGTGGCACCAATCAAAGCCATCCATTCGCGCAGGGCCGAGATGGCGATTTCACGGCCAATGATGATGAGCGCCACGAACACGTCGGCCCGCTGCAAATGCACCAGCACCAGCAAGGACGCGCAAACCAGAAATTTGTCAGCCACCGGATCAAGAAAGGCGCCGAAGGACGAGGTCTGGTTGAGCTTGCGCGCCAAAAAGCCGTCCAGCCAGTCAGTCGCAGCAAAGACAACAAACATGATCGTGGCAATCAAGTTGCGCTGCGCTGGCGGAATGTCGATGTAGAAAATGCCCACGATCAGGGGAATCGCGACGATGCGCGTCCAGGTCATGAGGGTGGGGATGGTCAGGAACATGGCTTGATTTTGGCACGCGCGCCTGAGTCTTCTCTGACGACGGGCACCTTCAATGCAAAGCCCGGTAAATTTCTTCAGCCAGCTCGCGTGAAATGCCTTCGACCGTGGCGATGTCTTCTGCACTGGCCGACGCCACGCCCCGGATGCCGCCAAAGCGCTGCAACAGGCTCGCCCGCTTTTTGGGCCCGATGCCGGCAATGTCTTCCAGCTTGCTGCCGCCCACACGTACCTTGGCCCGGCGCGCCCGCATGCCCGTGATGGCAAAGCGGTGCGCCTCGTCGCGGATTTGCGCAATCAGCATGAGCGCGGCGGAGTCGCGACCCAGGTACACCTTCTCGCGGCCGTCGGCGAACACCAGGTCCTCCAGGCCCACCTTGCGGCCCTCGCCTTTTTCAACGCCGGCAATGAGCGACAAGTCCAGGCCGAGTTCCTCAAACACATCCCGCGCCATGGACACCTGGCCTTTGCCACCGTCAATCAGCACCAGGTCGGGCATGCGCGCTTCGTTGTTGCGCGCCGCTTCGGCCAGCTTGGTGTAGCGGCGCAGCAGCACTTGGCGCATGGCAGCGTAGTCGTCGCCCGGCGTGATGCCTTCGATGTTGTAGCGGCGATATTCGGCACTTTGCATCTTGTGCTCGGCAAACACCACGCAAGACGCCTGTGTGGACTCGCCCGCCGTGTGAGAAATGTCAAAGCACTCGATGCGCAGGGTTTCAAGCTTGTCCAGTGGCAAGTCCAGCGCCTCGGCCAAGGCCCTCGTTCGGGCCTGTTGCGAGCCTTGTTCGGCCAGCAGGCGGGCGAGTTGCAGGTCGGCATTTTTCTGCGCCATATCCAGCCACACACGCCGCTGCTCACGCGGCTGATGCAAAGCCGAAATGCGCACGCCAGCCTGGGCGGACAACGCACGAATCAGCTCTTTGTCCACCGCCGAGCTGCATACCAAGATGGGCGGCACGGGCGTGTCAATGTAGTGCTGTGCGATGAAAGCTTCAAGGATCAGGGCCTCGACGGGCTTGGCTGACTTGGCCGACTTGGCCAACTTGACAGGCTGACCCCCTTCGCTCTCATGGGCCCTCTCATCGGCACTCTCATCGGCATCCGCAGCATCTAGCGCTGCGACTGCCAGGGCATCTTGCACATGGCTGGGGAAATAAGGCCGGTCACCCAGATGCCGACCTCCCCGCACCATGGCCAGGTTCACGCAGGCTTTGCCGCCGTGCACCTTGACTGCCAATATATCCACGTCCACATCAGCGTCGCTGCCGCCGAGCTCCATGGACTGCTGATGCAGCACCTTGGACAAGGCTGAAATCTGGTTGCGCAACTCAGCTGCTTGCTCAAACTCCAGGCGCTCAGCGTGCGCCAGCATGCGCTGCTCCAGCTCGGTCAATATCTCTTGCGTCTGCCCGCGCAAAAAGCGCTCGGCATTGGCGGTGTCTTCCGCATATTGCGCCACCGACACATGGCCCACGCACGGGGCCGAGCAGCGTTTGATCTGGTACAGCAAGCACGGGCGCGTGCGGTTGTTGAAGACAGTGTCTTCACAGGTGCGCAGGCGAAACACTTTTTGCAGCAGCAAGATGCTTTCTTTCACCGCCCAGGCGCTGGGGTAAGGCCCAAAGTAGTGGTGCTTTTTTTCCGTAGCGCCGCGGTAGTAAGCCATGCGCGAATACGCCTGCGCCCCGGGAGATTCGCCCGCCGCCAAGCCGCCTTGCACCGCCGGCCCGGCAGTGGCCGGCCGTTGCCCTGCCGTGAGTTTGAGATAGGGATAGCTCTTGTCGTCCCGGAACAAGATGTTGAACCTGGGGTTCAGCGTCTTGATGAGGTTGTTCTCCAGCAGCAGTGCCTCGGCTTCGGATCGCACCACCGTGGTTTCCATGCGCGCAATGAGCGTGACCATGTGGCCGATGCGGGTCCCGCCAGCGTCTTTCTTTTGAAAGTAGGTGCTGACGCGCTTTTTCAGGTTGCGCGCTTTGCCCACGTAAAGCACGCCGCCCGCTGCGTCAAAGTAGCGGTAAACGCCGGGCAGCGCGGGCAAGGAGGCGACTTCGCCCAGCAGGGCCTGGCGCACCGGGTCTTGCGCAGCTTGAGCGTCCTTAGGTTCTCGCGGCAGATCGTCGAGGTCGTTATCGGTCATGAAAACGTGAAAGGGTCAGAAGATCAGAGGTCAGATGGCAGGTTCAAGGCTGGCGCGCACGCGTGTGCTGACGCAGCCATTCGGCGAATTCTTCTTCGCTCATGTCGCCAGCAGCAAGGGAAAGCATGGTCAGGGTGGCATGGGCCTGGGTCGTTTGCAGCCGATAACCATTCAAGCCGAGGAACAAGCCTGCCGCCAGGAAACCTGCGCGCTTGTTCCCATCCACAAATGCATGGTTGCGCGTGAGTCCGTACCCATAGGCCGCCGCGAGGGCAGCCACATCGGGTTTACCGTAGGCCAGCAATTGATGCGGACGCGCGAGAGCAGACTCCAGCAGCCCCTCGTCGCGCAGCCCCGGCCGACCTCCATGCTCGGCCAAGCTTTCATCATGCAGCAGCTCCAGCGCACGTCGGCTTATAAAACGCCAAGTCATTTGGCCAACTGATGAAAGGTGTCGCGGTACTCACGCATGAACTCCCGGCCAAGCGCCAGTTCCTCTTCCAAGGTCGGGTCGTAGGGCGAAATGTTGAGCCCGTTTGCTGCTTCGGTCACAAACAAGGTATCGCCCTTTTCCAGCTTGAGCTTGGCCAGCAACTCTTTGGGCAGGATCACGCCAACGGAATTGCCGATCTGGGTCAGTTTGAGGGTCGTCATGGCCAAGCTCCTTGTTTTAACGGTTGTTATATTACCGCCATGCAGCGCCGCCGTGTTTCCCGTGTTTGGGACATTTTTTGCCAGGTCATCGACAACCACGGCGACTTGGGCGTCTGCTGGCGGCTGGCGCGGCAATTGGCAGCGGCGGGCAATACCGTGCGGCTGTGGGTGGACGATGCCAGGGCGCTTGAATGGATGGCCGCAAACCATCCACCGCCGAGCATCACCGTTCTACCCTGGCCCGCTGCCAGCCAAGAGGGCACTTTGGACTCTTTGCCACCGGCTGCGGTGTGGGTCGAGGCTTTTGGCTGCAACTTGCCCGAGGCTTTTGTCGCGCACCGGGTGGCTCAGGTAGGCGCCGGGCACGCGAGCATTCCGGGCTGGATCAACCTGGAATACCTGAGCGCCGAAGCCTGGGTGACAGGTCTGCACGGCCTGCCCTCCCCCGTGATGAGCGGTGCGGCCAAGGGCTGGACCAAGCGCTTTTTTTACCCTGGTTTCATGCCCGCCACGGGGGGTCTGCTGCGCGAAGCCGACCTTTTGGCACGGCAGCAGAGCTTTGACCGACAGGCCTGGCGCAGCGTTCACGCGCCCGAACTGGCTGTAGGCGGCCGCCTCATCAGCCTTTTTTGCTACGAACCGGCGGCCTTACCGGCCTTGCTGAGCCAACTGGGGCAAGCCAGTCAGGGCGAAGGCAGGCCGCCTCAATTGCTAGTCACACCGGGCCGCCCCTTGGCTGCTGTTCAGCGCGCGCTTGCCGGTATGCCAGCTGCCAAGCATCCCCACTGGCGCGCCCTGCCCTACACCGACCAGGACGGCTTTGACCAGATGCTGTGGGCTTCAGACCTCAACTTCGTGCGCGGCGAGGATTCCTTGGTGCGAGCCCTCTGGGCCGGTCAAGCCTTTGTGTGGCAGATCTACCCCCAGGACGACGATGCGCACCACGCCAAGCTCGAAGCTTTTTTAGACTGGCTGCAGGCACCCGACAGCTGGCGCCGGTTTCACCGCATCTGGAATGGCCTGGAGAGCGGCCCGCTGCCCATGCTGGACGCCCCAACGCTGGCACTGTGGGGCGAATGCGCCAGCGCAGCACGGCAAAGCCTGCTCAAGCAGGCCGATTTGCTCACGCAACTGGACGCCTGCCTGCTCGATTGGCCTTTGAACTGAGGCTGCACGTTAGAATGCCGGGTTTGGCACTTCGCCCCGACCCCATCTTTTCCCGACCGAGTCCCTTATGAAAATCGCTCAAGAAATCCGCGCCGGCAACGTCATCATGCACGGCAAGGACCCCATGGTTGTCCTGAAGACCGAATACAGCCGTGGCGGCCGCAACTCAGCCACCGTGCGCATGAAGCTCAAAAGCCTGATCGCCAACTTCGGCACCGAGGTGGTTTTCAAGGCCGATGACAAGATGGACCAGGTCATCCTGGACAAAAAAGACTGCACCTACTCCTACTTCGCCGACCCCATGTACATCTGCATGGACGAGGAATTCAATCAATACGAAGTTGAAGCCGAGAACATGGGCGACTCGCTGAACTATCTGCAAGACGGCATGGAACTCGAAGTCGTGTTTTATGACGGCAAGGCCATTTCGGTCGAGCTGCCCACCAGCGTGCAGCGCGAGATCACCTGGACCGAGCCCGCAGTCAAAGGCGACACCTCCGGCAAGGTCTTGAAGCCCGCCAAGCTGGCCACCGGTTTTGAAATCGGCGTGCCCATCTTTGTGGCGCAAGGCGACGTGGTCGAGATCGACACCCGAACCGGTGAGTACCGCAAGCGCGTCTGAGCTGTCTGCGAACCCCAACAAAATAGCGCCTCTCAAGGCGCTTTTTTTTCGCCCATTGACGCGCTAACTGTCCCCAGTTTTTTCGCATCCACGGCTGAGCGAGGTGGCTCCAAGCTCGTTCACAATGAACGCATGAAATCAACGCAAGACCTTTCCGAGAGCCGCCTCGCGGACGCCTGGGCCGAGCTGCAAGCCCACTCCAACCAAGGCTACACCCTGCATTCCGACGCTTATCGCCTGGCCTTTGCCGACCCCGAATTTTTGTTGCGACGCGAAACGCGGGGCCTGCGCATGCAACTGGAAATGCTCAAGCCCGAGTCTGACCAACACGCCCAAGGCATTGAAAACACCATCGTGGTGTTTGGCAGTGCCCGCTTTCCGGCGCCTGAAGACGCCGAGACAGCCTTGGCGCTGGCCAAGGTCACAGGTGACGCTAAAGCGCTGGCCTTGGCTGAGCGTGGTCTGCGTAATTCGGTTTTTTACGATCAGGCACGGCGCTTTGCCGGTTTGGTCGCCGCCTACAGCAAGGCGCGCCCACCCAAGGAGCAACTGCACATCTGCACCGGCGGCGGCCCGGGCATCATGGAAGCGGCCAACCGCGGCGCACATGAGCTCGGCATGCCCAACGTCGGCTTGAACATCGCGCTGCCGCATGAGCAGCATTCCAACCCCTACGTCACGCCTTCGCTGAACTTCAAGTTCCATTACTTTGCGATGCGCAAGATGCACTTCATGATGCGCGCCAAGGCCTTGGTCGCGTTTCCGGGGGGCTTTGGCACGCTGGACGAATTGTTTGAAGTCATCACCCTGGTGCAGACCCGAAAAGCCAAGCCCGTGCCCATCGTGCTGCTGGGCAGCCATTACTGGAAGCGGCTTTTCAACTTTGATGTGCTGATCGAGGAAGGCGCGATCTCGCCCGAAGACCTGGACTTGCTGACCTACGTGGACACACCCGAAGACGCGTGGGCCGCGATCCGGGATTTCTACGAGCTTTAAGCGGCGATAAAGCGTCAGTGCGAGGGCTTGGAGCTGCGCAGCAGCCAGGCACCTCGCGAACCCAGCCCCACAGCGGCGCCCACCGTCCAGAAGATACCGGCCACTCCGATCACCACGCCCGCCGTGCCAAAAAGAATCGGCATGGCCACGCTGGACGCGTTGATGGCCATCATGCGCAAACCCAGAGCCTCGCCATGCCTAGCCTCGGGTGTGATTTGGTGCAAGAGACTCATCACCATCGGCTGCACCATGCCCAGCGTGAGTCCCAGCAGCACCGAACACACCCCCATGCTGACCGCCGAATTCGTCAGAGGATAGACCGAAAAAAGCAGGGCCGTGACGAGCATGGCGCCGACTAAAACGGCCCATTCGCGTACCCGGCTGGCCAGCAGCGGCAGCAAGATGCGCACGGCAGCCGCGGCAATGGCAAATGAACCCAGGATGGTGCCGATGACGGATGCCGGCAAGCCCCGTTCATGTCCCAGCAGTGGCACGACGAAGGTGTGCACATCCCAGCAGGATGACAGCAGCCAGTTCACCCCCATCAGGCGACGGAAACCAGCTTCACGCATCAAGTCCAAGGTGCGCGTCCAGGGACCGTCTGCGGGCGGGACGACCGAAGGCAGTTCGGGCACATCGCGCAGCAGCCACCAGCTGATGATGGGCAGCAAGGCCATGAGCAAAAACGCTGCGCGGTAACCCGACAACTCGCCCGGTACGGCACCCACGTGGTCGATCAGCAGGCCAGCGGAAAACGGGCCGATGAAATTCGAGAACGCCGGGCCGATGGACAGCCAGCCGAAGACTTGGCGCAACTGAACACCGCCACTGGCCGCGCGGCCCACATGGCGCTGGATGGCGATCACAGCCGAGCCCGTGGCACCGCCCGTGAGCAAGGCTGCCAGGCACAGCACGGGAAATACCGGAAAAGCCACCGCCGTGCCTGCGCCGAACACCGCCGCCATCACTGAAAAGCCAACCGGTCGTTTCAGGCCATGCCGGTCGGCATAGCGGCCCGAGGGCAAGGCCAGGAACACCTGCATCAGGGCAAACAGCGCCAGCAACATACCAACAGCCAATGGGCTGTAGCCCTCGCGCAGCGCCAGCAGAGGCGCCGCCATGCGCGTGCCGGCCATGCAGGCGTGCAAGCACACCTGGGCCAGGATGATGCGCGCCAGTGCGCGGTTCATGGCCTGAGCTTGACCACGGCGCGCTCGGCGCCATCGTCGGCATCGGCTGCGTCAGCCTCCAAGGCGGCCAGGGGCAACAGTCGGGCGGACTCCAGGTCGGGCAAAGCTTCGACTTGGCGCAGGGCCTTGCCCATCACGCGGCTGCGCTGCTCGGCGCTGCTCAGGGTGTTGAGCACCGTTTCGGTCTGCGAGCGCACTTTGGCGAGCACATCGCCAAATTTCTGGAATTCGTTTTTAACGGCACCCAGCACCTGCCAAACCTCGCTGGAGCGCTTTTCAAGCGCCAGCGTGCGAAATCCCATCTGCAAGGAATTGAGCATGGCCAGCAAGGTGGTCGGCCCGGCCAGCACCACGCGGTAATCAGCCTGCAACGCTTGCATGAGGCCCGGCCGGCGCAGAACTTCGGCGTACAGACCTTCGGTCGGCAAAAAGAGAATGGCGAAATCCGTGGTGTGCGGCGGTTCGATGTATTTTTCGCAGATCG
This sequence comes from Polaromonas sp., assembly GCA_040400945.1. Lineage (GTDB taxonomy): Bacteria > Pseudomonadota > Gammaproteobacteria > Burkholderiales > Burkholderiaceae_C > Polaromonas. Next base: position 89,678 of record JBBAPG010000008.1, read on the forward strand.
ACTTGGCCTCGGCGCGGATACGCAGCTCCAGCGCCTTGCCAGCCAACTCGGCCCCAGCTGCATCGGCGCGTTGCTGCGCGTCCAGCAGCCGCTCGTAATCTTCGTTTGGAAACTTGGCGTCGATGGGCAGCAGCAATGGCTCGCCCGAGTCGCTGCGGCCCGGCAGCCGAATGGCAAAGTCCACCGTCAGTTTGCTGCCCGGCCGCGTGGCCACCTGCGCGGCGTACTGGTCCACGGTGAAGACCTGCTCCAGCAGAGCGGCGAGTTGCGCCTCGCCAAAGATGCCGCGCGTTTTCACGTTGGTCAGCAGGTGCTTGAGGTCGCCCACGCCTTGCGCGAGCGTCTGCATTTCACCCAAGCCTTTGTGCACTTGCTCCAGCCGGTCAGCCACTTGCTTGAAGCTTTCGCCCAGACGCGCTTCGAGGGTGGCCTGCAGTTTTTCGTCCACCGTGGCGCGCATCTGGTCTAGCTTTTTTTCGTTGCCGTCTTGCAAGGCCACCAAGCGCTGCTCCAGCGACTGCCGCACCTCACCCAAGCGGCGGTCTGTGCTTTCAGTCACGGCGCGCAGTTGCTCGTTCAGGCCTTCGGCAAAACGCTTGAGCGCCAGGTCTTGGGTTTCACGGGCTTGCAACTGGCCTTGGGCCTGCGCACTTTGCATGGCCGCCAATTGCACGCGAAAGGAATCAATCTGCTCGTTCTGCGTGCGCGCCACATCGCCGGACTGCGCCAGCAAGGCTTGCTGAAAAATCGACAAGCCTTGCGTGAGTTCAGCGCGCGTGCCGCTGGCACTGCCCTGCACTTCGGCGCGCATCTCGCGCTCCAGGCGCTCGTTGGCGCTGCCCAGACGGCGCAGTTCGGCCAGCATCTGCTGCTCGCCCTGTGTCATCTCTGTCGCATGACGCTGCGCCGCGCGATTGCGCAACACCAGCACCAGCAACACCACCAGCAGCAAGACGCTGACAAGCGCCAGCGCCAGCAAAGTCATCACGAGGCCTTCGCTCATGCGCCGCCTTGTGTGCGGGCTTGTGCGCGGGCTTGTGCGCGGGCTTGCGCCTTGGCCGAGTCAAGTGCTTGCGGATTCAACGGCGTCAAAGGTGCCTTGCCTGCAAACACGGCCAACAAGTTATCAGCGGCCAGGTTGGCCATGGCCAAGCGCGTCGGAATCGTCGCGCTGGCAATGTGCGGCGTCAGCACCACGTTGGGCACGTCCAGCAGCGCAGGGTGAACCATGGGCTCGCCTTCATACACGTCCAGGCCAGCGGCGGCGATGGTGCGGTTTTTCAGCGCCTCGGCCAGTGCCGCGTCGTCCACAATGCCGCCGCGCGCAATGTTCACCAGCGTGGCGGTGGGCTTCATCTGCGCCAACTCAGCTGCGCCAATCGTGTGGTGCGCGGCAGCCGAATACGGCAGCACCAGCACCAGATGATCAGCAGTCTTGAGCAGTTCTTCCTTGCTCACGTAAGTGGCGCGGCATTCGGCTTCAAGCTCGGGGCTCAGGCGTGAGCGGTTGTGATAGACCACCTTCATGCCAAAGCCGTGAGCGCCGCGCCGGGCAATGCCCTGGCCAATGCGGCCCATGCCCAGAATGCCCAGCGTGCTGCCATGCACCTCGGCACCGGCAAACATGTCAAAGCTCCATTTCGTCCATTGGCCGGCGCGCAAAAAATGCTCGCTCTCACTGATGCGGCGCGCGGTGGCCATGAGCAAGGCAAAACCAAAGTCGGCCGTGGTTTCGGTCAGCACGTCGGGCGCGTTGGTGGCCAGCACGCCAGCGGCTGTCATGGCGTCCAGGTCAAAGTTGTTGTAGCCCACGGCCATGTTGGCGCACATGCGCAAGGTGGGGCACGCTGCAAGCACCTCCGCGTCGATGCGGTCGCCGCCCGTGGTGAACGCAGCGTCCTTGCCTTTGAGGCGCTCGGTCAATTCGGCCTTGGTCCAGACCGTATCGGCCTGGTTGGCCTCGACGTCGAAATGGGCAGACAGGCGCGCCAGCACTTCAGGGAAAACGGCGCGGGCCATCAAGAGCTTGGGACGCGCGGTAGTGTTTGGAGTTGTCATGAAAGAGTGGTTTTGAAATGCGCTAAATCAGCGGAACCAGATCAGGCTCATCACGATGAACAGTGGCACCAGGATGCAGCAAGACCAGGCCATGTAGCCAAAGAAACTGGGCATCTTCACGCCGCGGTCTTCAGCGATCGCCTTGACCATGAGGTTGGGCGCATTGCCGATGTAGGTGTTGGCACCCATGAAAACCGCGCCCGCTGAAATCGCAGCCAGGGTGGGTGCCAGCGTTGTCATCAGGGTGGCTGGGTCGCCGCCTGCGGTGTTGAAGAAAACCAGGTAGGTCGGCGCGTTGTCCAGGAAGGAGCTAAGCAAGCCAGTGGCCCAAAAATACATGAGCGGATCAGGCTGACCATCGGGCCGCGTGACAGCCGCCACCACCGCGCCGAAAGGCCCGTTCAAGCCAGCCTTGAGCATGGCAATGACCGGGATGATGGTCAGGAAAATGCCGGCAAATAGCTTGGCGACTTCTTGCATGGGCCCCCAGGAAAACTGATTGTCTTCATGCACTTTGTCGGCCGTAATTTTGAGCGAGAGCAAGGTGATGCCGACCAGGCCAACGTCGCGCACGATGCCGGGCAAACCCACTTCCGTTCCCATCATATTGAAGGCGATGGGGGACTTCCAGAAACCACTGAGCAGCACCAGGAACACCACGCCGCCCAGCAGCAAGAAGTTGGCCGCACCGTCAAAACCAAAGCTGCGCGTGTCGGGCGTCGGGTCTGCGGGCAACACGCCTTCACGACGGTAAAACCAAGTGTCGAACACGACAAAAATCGCCAGCAAGCTGCCGATCAAGAACAAGGTTTCGGGGAAGATGTGGCTCACCGTCCAGAAGAAATCCACACCCTTCAAAAAGCCCAGGAACAAGGGCGGGTCGCCCAGCGGGGTGAGCGAGCCGCCCGCGTTCGAGACGATGAAGATGAAGAACACGATGACGTGCGCCTTGTGCTGGCGGTTGTCGTTGGCGCGAATCAGCGGGCGCAGCATCAGCATCGAAGCCCCAGTCGTGCCCATGAAGCTGGCCAGCACCGCACCAATGGTCAGGATGCCAGCGTTCAGCGCCGGGCTGCCATGCAAGTTGCCGCGGATATGGATGCCACCGGCCACCGTGAACAGCGCGGTGAGCAAGACGATGAAGGGAATGTATTCGGCCAGCAGCGCATGCACCAGGCTGACGGCTGCTGCCGACGCGCCGTACTGCAGCGCAAAAGGCACAAAGAAAGCCAGGCCCCAGGCCGCTGCAATCTTGCCGTAGTGATGATGCCAAACCACGGGCATCAAAAGCGGCATGACCGCAATGGACAGCAAGATGCCGGCGAAAGGCACCGCCCACCACACCGCCAATTGCGCGCCATCAAATTCGGCGGCCGAGGCTGCGCCCGGCAACAAGCACAGCAAGGCAAGAAGCGGCGCAAAGGCGAGTTGATGACGAAGCTTGGTGAAGAAATTCTTGTTATCCATAGGGGGTTCAGCGGATATCGAAAACCTGGCGCAAATAGGCCAGATACTTTTCGTCGTCACACATGTTCTTGGACGGTGTGTCCGACAGCTTGGCCACAGGCTGGCCGTTGCAGCGCACCATCTTGATGACGATTTGCAGCGGCTCGTAACCCAGGTCGTTGGTCAGGTTGGTGCCAATGCCAAAGGCCAGCTGACAACGGCCATTGAAGCGGCGATACAGCTCGATGGTCCTGGGCACGGTCAGGCCGTCGCTGAAGATCAAGGTCTTGGTTCGCGGGTCCACGCGGTTGTGGCTGTAGTGCTCGATCAAGCGCTCACCCCAGGCCAGCGGGTCGCCGCTGTCATGGCGGGCGCCATCAAAGAGCTTGCAAAAGTACATGTCAAAGTCACGCAAGAACGCCTCGATGCCGTACACATCGCTCAAGGCAATGCCCAGGTCGCCCCGGTATTCCTTGGCCCAGGACTCAAAGGCAAACACCTGGCTGTCGCGCAGGCGCGGGCCTAAGGCCTGGCAGGCCTGCAAATATTCATGCGCCATGGTGCCCAGCGGCGTCAAGCCGAGCTTCATGGCGAACAGCACGTTGCTGGTGCCGGCAAACTGCCCGGCCGCACCTGCGCCCAGGCGCGCCGTCAAGGTGCGCAAAACTTCTTCATGCCAGGCGCAGCTGTAACGGCGGCGTGTGCCGTAGTCGGCAATCTTCAGCGCCGACAGGCCTTCGCCTTTGAGCTGGCCGATCTTCACGTCCAGCCGTTTGCGGCCTTCAATGAAGTCAGGCAGCTTTTGCGTGTTGCGGAAATAGACCTCGTTGATGATGGCCAGCACCGGGATCTCGAACAAGATGGTGTGCAGCCACGGCCCTTTGATGGACACGTCGATCTGCCCCGAAGGCAGCGCCGTGACCGTGATGTTTTTTTCGTTCAGCCTGAAAAGGCCCAGGAAATCAACGAAGTCGCTCTTGATGAAGCGCATCGAGCGCAGGTAAGCGAGCTCCGCGTCTTGAAAACGCAAGGTACACAGAGCGCGAATTTCCTCACGGATTTCATTGACCAGCGGCGCCAGCGGCCCGATGCCCGGGCTTCCCGCGTTGCGGCACTGAAAACGGTACTCGACCTGCGCCCCCGGAAACTGGTGCAGCACGACCTGCATCATCGTGAACTTGTAGAGGTCGGTGTCGAGCAGGCTGGTGATGATCATGGCGTGGGCAATGAAATAGGCCGCAATTGTTGCGGCCCAGAGACTTCAGGTTTTAGCCCAGGAAATCGACTTCAAACAGCAAAGTGGCGTTGGGCGGAATCACGCCGCCGGCGCCGCGTGCGCCATAGCCCAACTCAGCCGGAATGACGAGGCGACGCGTGCCGCCCACTGACATGCCTTGCACGCCTTCGTCCCAGCCGCGAATGACCTGGCCGGCGCCCAGCGAAAACTCAAAAGGCTGGCCGCGGTCTTTGCTGGAGTCGAACTTGGCGCCCTGCACGCCGTCGTTGTAAAGCCAGCCGGTGTAGTGCACTTTGACGTGGTTGCCTGCCTTGGCAATAGCGCCCGTGCCCAGCACGGTGTCTTCGTATTGCAGGCCGGAGGGGGTGGTGGTCATGCTCATGGGAATCCTTAGAAAGAATCAATAAAAATCAATCCTCGACTTTACCCGCAACAAGGCGCAGCAAACGGTCCGCCCGGGCGGCCAATAACTGGTTTTGCTCGACCACCAGCAGCGCCAGGCCCTGCGCTCTGAGCGCCAGCAAAGCGTCGCGGATCGCCTCGACCAGCACGGGCGCAATGCCTTCACAGGGTTCGTCCAGCAGCAGGGCGCGCGGGCCGGTCATGAGGGTGCGGGCAATGGCCAGCATTTGCTGCTCGCCGCCGCTCATGTGCGCTGCCGGCCGTTTGAGCAGCTTGGCCAGCACGGGGAACAGCGCCAGCGCCTGGGCCTCGCGCTCGGCGCGCACCCGGCTGTCACCCCGGGCGGCGATGTGCAGGTTCTCACGCACCGTAAGGCCAGTGAACAGCCGCCGGTCTTCAGCAACAAAACCTAGTCCGGCCAGCGCGCGGCGGTGCGTCGGCCAGGCTTGCACATCCACGGCATGGTCGCCGCCTTCTGGCTGCAGCAGCACAGCGCCTTGGCTCTGCACTTCCAGGCCCATCACGGCTTTGAGCAAGGTCGATTTGCCGGCGCCGTTCAGGCCTTGCAAGACCACCATTTCCCCGGCGGCAACTTGGAGCGAAACATCAAACACGGCCTGTGCCGGGCCATAGAAGGCGCTGAGATTTTGGAGCTCAAGCATGGCCTGCTCCCATCGGCTTGGCTTCGCCCAGATAGCGGCTGCGCACCATGGGGTCGCTCGCAACCTTCTCAAAGCTACCTTCGGCGACGATTTTTCCCTCCATCAGCACCAGCACGCGGTCAGCCACACCTGCCACCGCGTCCATGTTGTGCTCGGTATACAGCACGGCCATGCCTTGCGCAGCCAAGCGCTTGACGAGCCGCATGAGGATGGCGCGCTCGGCTTCGGCCAAGCCGGCGGCGGGTTCATCGAGCAGCAGCAACTGCGGTCGTGCGGCCAGCGCGATGGCGAGTTCCAGGCGCTTCTTGGCGCCGTAAGGCAGGCTCAGGGCATCCAGCTCGGCCAGATCAGACAGGCCCGTTTGCAGCAACAGGGCCTCGGCGAAGTCCGTGTGCAGCGCGTTCAGACCTTGCAATGCCGACAGGCGCGGCAGCGATGCCCCACGGCCGCCCTCCGTTGAAACGGCAAGAGGCGCAGCAGCGGCCGCCAACTGCACGTTCTGCCGCACGCTCAAAGCCTCAAACACTTGCGCCACCTGAAAAGTGCGCGCCACGCCGCGCTGCAAGCGCTGGCCTGGGGACAGCGTGTCAAGCGCGTGGCCTTGCCACAAGACCTCGCCGCCCTGCCCGTCCTGACCCTTGCCGCTTTGGGCGTACTGCCCAGCAATGCAGGCAAAGCAAGTCGATTTGCCCGCGCCATTGGGGCCGATCAAAGCCACGCACTGGCCGGGGCGCACTTCAAAACTCACGCCATCAACAGCGCGCACGCCGCCGAAGTGTTTGAACAGGCCGCGCACTTCAAGCATCTGCGGCTCCCGCCCGGTTGACGGCCGGCAAAGGCGCTGCAGCAGGCGTCCGCCGCCCTTGGCCACCCAGCAGGCCGAGCAGCCCCGAGGGCGCAGCCACCATGATCAGCATGATGAACACGCCCAAGAGACCGCGCCAGTAAGTCAGTTCTCGGCCCAGTTCGGCGCCCGCGTAGCTCAAGATGGCGCTACCCACCACCGCGCCCCACAACTGGTGCACCCCACCCAGCAGCACAACCAGCAGCGCATCGACCGACATGGCAACAGAGGCCAGCGAAGGAAAAACCGCGCCCTTGTGCGCCGCGAACAAGCCGCCCGCCAGCGCCGCAAGCACCGCGCTTTCGACGAACACGCGGTACTTGAGCCAGTTCACGGGCAAGCCAGAAGCCGCCGCACGCTGAGGTGCGTCGCGCAGCGCCTGCAAGGCAGCCCCACGCACCGACAAAGCAAGCCCGCGCAAGGCCAGAACTGCCAGCAAGGCGAGCCCCACCAGCCCGCCATAAAACCATGCACGCATTTCTTCAGGCACCAGCCGCAGGCCGATGATCCCGTTGTCGCCACCCGTGAGGCTCACCCACTGCGTAGCGCCTGCCCAAACCACCTGCGCCAGCGCCAAGGAAAGCATGGCCAGGTACACCCCGGCGCTGCGCACCACTGCCGCACCAAACACGGCGGCAACAGTAAATGCCAACATGCAGCCGGCAAGCAAAGCCAAAGGCAAAGGCGCACCCCATGCGCTGTGCGATAGCGCCGCGCCATAAGCGCCCAAGCCAAAGAACGCTGCGTGACCAAAGCTGACCAGGCCGCCCAGACCCATCATGGCCTGCAAACTGATGCCGAAGATCATCAGGATCAGTGCATCCGCCGCCAGCGTTTGCCAGTACGGCCCGCCCAGCCAGGCCAGTCCCGCCAGCGCAAGCAGCGCGGCCGCACTGGCCATTTGCCCGCTGGCTGAAAGGCGCAGGCCGCGAAACCGCTGCGGTAACTCACGCACGCCGTCCAGCGCGCCCGGCGGCATTCCGCGCAAGCCTTGCGGCCTGAAGACCAGGACGACTGCCATGGTCAAAAAGACCAGCACCAAAGTCGCTTCAGGAAAAAGCTGGATGCCAAACGCGTGCACCAGACCGATCAAGAGCGCGGCGGCAAAAGCCCCGCCAATGCTGCCCAGCCCGCCCGTGACCACGACCACAAAGGTCTCGACGATCACGTTCACGTCCATCTGCAAATGCGCGGGCTCGCGCGGCAACTGCAGCCCGCCACCCAGCCCGGCCAGCGCGCAACCGAGCATGACAGCGCCCAGCATCAAAGGCCGCGGGTTCACGCCGAGTGCGGCCAGCATGCCGCGGTCTTGCGTGGCCGCGCGCAGGCGCTGGCCAAAGCGTGAGCGGTGCAAAAGCACATGCAGCCCCAGCCACACCAAGGGGCCCAAGGCAATCATCAGCAACTGATATGCAGGGAAAAACTCACCCGCAATTTCGACCGAACCTTTGAGCCCTGGAAACCGCGGTGCAAACACCTCGCCCGGCCCAAAAGCCCATTGCATGGCGTCGTGCATGCCCAGCGTGAGGCCAAAGGTAGCGACCAATTGATACAACTCGGGCGCGCCAACCATGCGGCGCAACAACAAGAATTCCGCCAGCGCCCCGGCCAGTGCCGCAACGGCTGCGCCCATCAGCATGGCCAGCGCGTACAGCCAAGCGCTGTCACCCCAGGCGGGGAACCAGTTCGTCACCCAATGCGCCGTGAACAGCGCGCCCAGCATGAAAAAACTGCCGTGCGCAAAGTTGACGATGCGCGTGACGCCAAAAATCAGCGTCAACCCCGCTGCCATGAGAAAAAGCGTGGTGGCGTAAGACAGCCCGCCCAGCAATTGAACGACAGAGATGCTCACGCGCGGCAGCTCACGTAGCGCTGCGAAAGCTCAAAGCCAGGTCCATCAGACAAAGTGCGTGAACTCTGCTGCAGGCACGCGCGGCGTGTGAAAGCTGTTGACCAACGCAGCCGGATCGGCATAGCCGAGCGACATGCCGCAAACCAGCATTTCGTCAGGCCCGGCACCGATGTGCGGCAGGATGATCTTGGAAAACCCGTTCCACGCGGCTTGCGGGCAGGTGTGCAGACCGTGGCCGCGAGCCGCCACCATGATGCTCTGCAAGAACATGCCGTAGTCCACCAGGCTGCCTCGGCCCATCACGCGGTCCAGCGTGAACATCAGGCCCACGGGCGCGTCAAAAAATTGAAAGTTGCGCTGCTGCTGCGCGTGCATCTTGTCTTTGTCTGCCTTGCCAATGCCCAGCAGGCCGTAAAGTCCCCAGCCGTTTTCGCGGCGGCGGTCGATGTAGGGCGACACCCATTTCTCGGGGTAGTAGTCGTATTCCTCTTTGTACTCAGTCGCCAGTTCGGGCTGGGCGCGAATCGCATCATGTGCCGCGCATACCTTGCTCACCAAGTCGTCGCGCTTGCTGCCTTGCAAGACATAGACCTTCCAGGGCTGGGTGTTGGTGCCTGAAGGCGCGCGGCTGGCGACCTCCAGCAAATGCATCAGCGTGGCGCGCGGCACAGCGTCGGACAAAAAGGAGCGCGCCGACATGCGGCTGGTGATGGCTTCGTCAACGAGGTTGGTGTTCAGGGTGCTCACTGGAGTTCCTTTAAGGCTGACAAAAGCTGCGCGGGCAGCGGGTGCGGGCGGCGAGTTTGCCGGTCCACATAAACATGAACGAAGTGGCCTTGAGCGGCGCAAGTCGCGGCGCCCTCAGCAAAGATACCAATTTCAAATCGCACGCTGGAGCGACCCACTTGCGCCACTCGCAAGCCCGCTTCAACAGCTTGCGGAAAAGCCAGGGACTCGAAGTATTTGCACTGGGTTTCAACGACCAGCCCAATCACTTCTCCGGCCTGCACGTCCAGCAAACCCTTGTCAATCAGCCAGGCGTTGACGGCCGTGTCGAACCACTGGTAATACACCACGTTGTTGACGTGTCCATAGGCATCGTTGTCAGACCAGCGCGTGCTGATCGAACGAAAAGCCTTGTAGGCGCTGCGGGGCTCTGCTGGAGGGCGACTCATCTCTTCGATTTTGCCAGTGTGACGGGTACTTCCGCCCCGCTCATTTCTGCCACTTCTTCCAGTATTGCAGCGCCACGCGGTAAGTGTTCATCTGCACCGCCACTGTGGTCTCAATGTTGGTGCCATACCCGCCCGCCATGGCAAAAGCCAGCGGAACCCTGCGGGAAAAAGCCCAATCAAATACGCGCCTGTCGCGCGCTTCAAGCCCGTCGTAACTGAGTTTGAGGCGACCCAGGCGGTCTGCCTCATGCGGGTCAGCACCGGCGAGGTAAATCACCAGGCCGGGCGAAAAGCGGCGGTCCAACTCGTCCAGGGCTTGCTCCAGCGCTGCAAGGTAAGCCGCGTCCTCGCAGCCGTCAGGCAAGTCCACGTCCAGGTCGCTGGCGACCTTGCGAAACGGAAAGTTATTTTGGCCGTGCAGAGACAGCGTGAACACGCTGGTGTCTTGCGCAAAAATACTGGCCGTGCCGTTGCCCTGGTGCACGTCCAGGTCAATCACCGCCACTTGCAGCGGTGCGCGGGCGTGGCCGTGCAGGCGCGACCATTCGGCCTGCATGAGCCGGGCGGCCACGGCGGCGTCGTTGAAAACGCAAAAGCCGCCGCCTTTGTCAGCACTGGCGTGGTGCGTGCCGCCTGCAAGGTTGGCGGCGATGCCGGAAGGGCGGCCGCCTGCGAGCCCAAGGTTGAGGCCAAGCGCCAGGCGCGCGGCCGCCACGGTGGCGCCGGCCGATCGGCGCGAGCGCTCGACCATCTGCAAGCTCCACGGAAAACCGATCTCGCGCTGGGCTGCGGCCGGCAAAGTGCCGGTGGCCACTGCCTCTATATAGGCCGGGCTGTGGGCGAGGGCCAGTTCGCCATCACTGGCGCGTGGCGCTTCGGCAGTTTGCAGGTCTGGCAATTCCTCGGCCAGACGCGCCCGAAGGCGGCTGTACTTGGCCATGGGGAAACGGTGCCCTTCAGGCAGCGGGAGTACGAAATGATCAGCGTAGAAAGCTTGCACAGGAATCCGAGGGTGGCGCCTAAACGGCGTGGTGGGGAGCTTAACTAGAGGGCGCCCTCTAAAATGGTGCAGCGCAGCAAAAAGGGCTTGCGCGCTTCGGGTTAATCCCTATACTTCAGGTCATGTTGCAGTGCAGCAATTGATGGAAACTTCCAGACGATTCAGCAGAGCAACTACTTTTTAACTCATTGGAGATATTGAATATGTTGACCGCTGAACAAATCATGGCCTCGCAAAAAGCCAACATGGAAACCCTCTTTGGCCTGACCAACAAGGCTTTCGAAGGCGTCGAGCGTCTGGTCGAGCTGAATGTGCAGGCCTCCAAGGCTGCCTTGGCTGAAACCGCGAACCAAACCCAAGCGTTCATGGGCGTGAAAGACGCACAAGAATTGCTGGCCCTGCAAGCTGGCCTGATGCAGCCGCTGGCTGAGAAAGCCGCTGCTTACAGCCGCCATCTGTACGACATCGCCACCAGCACCAGCGCCGAATTCGGCAAAGCTGTTGAAGGCCAGGCTGTTGACGCACAAGCCAAATTCATGGGCCTGGTGGACGGCGCTGCCAAGAACGCACCCGCTGGTTCCGAGACCGCTGTCGCTGTCATGAAAAGCGCTGTCGCCGCTGCCAACAACGCTTTTGAGTCGGTCCAAAAAGCCGTCAAGCAAGCTTCTGACATGGCTGAAGCCAACTTCGCCGCTGTGAGCAACACCGCTGTGAACGCCACCAAGGCCCCTACCGGCAAAAAGCGTTAATTGCTTTGAGTTGTCTCCTCGGGCCCCCGGCAAACTTCGGTTTCCAGGCCCGTTAAAAGCCCGCCTTGTGCGGGCTTTTTTTTTGACACATCGGTCTAGCGTTTAGCGAAGGGCCACCGCGCCAGCCTCCAGACGGGCTTTCAAGGCCGGGAGCGCGGCCAGCATGGCGGCGCGCCCTGCATCAATCGCCTTTTGCCGCGCCGAAAAATCTGCGCTTTTCAGGCCCAGCAAAGACGGCCGAATGACCACGTCAGCCTCTTTCAGTTCATGCTGATTGATGCTCTTGCCCATGATGGAAAAGGTCTGCAGCAAGATTTGCAGCGTGTCCCCTGTGGCGCCCATTTCCGGCTGAGTAGAAATATCCACCGCAATCACGAATTCAGCGCCCATCTGTCGGGCAAAGCGCACCGGCACGGGGGCCACCAGGCCGCCATCCACATAGTCGCGCCCGCTGATGCGCACCGGCACAAACACCGCCGGCACCGCGCTGGACGCGCGCACAGCCGTGCCGGTGTCACCACGCTGAAACAGCACGGCCTGGCCATTGGCCAGGTCGGTCGCCACCACGCCCAGCGGAACCCGCATGTCTTCAATCAAGCGTCCACCCACCGCCTCATTCACATAGCGGCCGAGCGCATCGCCGCGAAGCATGCCGCGCCCGATCAACGGGAGCATCCAGTCAGTGATCGCGACTTCTTCGATGGCCAGCGCTGCCTTTTGCAACTCGGCGCTGGTCTTGCCACTGGCATACAAGGCCGCCACCAAGCTGCCGGCCGAGGTGCCCACCACAAAGGACGGCTTGAGGCCGGCTTCCTCGAGTACTGCGATCACGCCCACGTGGGCAAAGCCCTTGGCCGCACCGCCGCCCAAGGCCAGCCCAATGCGCGGGGCGCGCTTGGGCACGGGCTCGGCGATGGACGTGGGTGGGGCGGAGGGCACTTCAATCTTGGGGCCGGGGCCTGCGCAGCCTGCCAGCACCAAGGTGGTCAACATCAGTGGCAAGAACTTATTGAGAACTATTCGCGTTTGCATTACACTAAACAAATCATCACTCCAAACGGCCCACGAACCATGTTCAAAAAGTCTCTTCTTGCCTGCCTTGCCACCGCTGCCCTGCTGGGAGCTGGCGCGGTTTCCGCTCAAGAACAGGTGCTCAACCTGTATTCTGCCCGCCACTACCAGACGGATGAGGCGCTTTACAGTAATTTCACCAAGGCGACGGGCATCAAGATCAACCGCGTGGACGCTGATGACGCCGGCATCCTGGCCCGTCTCAAGGCCGAAGGTACGGCTTCGCCTGCCGACGTGATCATGCTGGTGGATGCAGCCCGCCTGGGCAAAGCTGACAGCGACGGCTTGTTCCGCCCCATCAATTCAGCCGTGCTGGAGTCCGCCATTCCCGCCACGCTGCGCGCCAAGTCCGGCCCTGAAGGCACGACATGGTTCGGCTTTTCGACCCGCGCCCGTGTGGTGGTGTACGACAAGACACGCGTGAAAAAAGAAGACGTGGACACCTACGAAGAGCTGGCTGACCCCAAGCTCAAAGGCATGCTGTGCACCCGCGCAGGCTCGCACCCCTACAACTTGTCGCTGTTTGGCGCCGTGATGGAGCACATGGGCGAAGCCAAGACAGAAGCCTGGCTCAAAGGCTTGGCAAGCAACATGGCGCGCGACCCCAAGGGCGGCGACATGGACCAGATCAAAGGTGTGGCCAGCGGTGAGTGCGGCGTTGCGCTGTCCAACACTTACTACATTGCGCGCGTGCTGCGTTCGACCACACCGGAAGACAAGGCCATCGCCGACAAAATCGGCATCGTGTTCCCGAACCAGCAAAGCTGGGGCACACACGTCAACGTGGCCGGTGCCGCCGTGGCCAAAAACGCAAAGCACGGTGCTGCTGCCGTCAAGTTTTTGGAATACCTAGCCAGCCCACAGGCGCAAAACTACTTTGCTGACGGCAACAACGAGTGGCCCGTGGTCGCCAGCGTGAAGATCAACAACCCCGCGCTGCAAGCCATGTCGGGCGGCAACTTCAAGGCTGAGACGATTCCGGTGAGCGCCGTGGCCGCCAACCAGACCAAAGTGCAGCAGATGCTGGACCGCGTGGGCTACAAGTAAGCCACTTCGCGTTTTGAAAAGGGCCCGGCCTGCGTAAGCAGTCCGGGCTTTTTCATGCGCAATAATTGACGTTACGTCAACACAACCAGGAGTTTTCATGGACATCGCAGGCAAGGTTTTCATCGTCACCGGCGGCGCATCAGGCTTGGGTGAAGGCACAGCGCGCATGCTGGCGGCCAACGGCGCTAAGGTCGTTATCGCTGACATGCAGGCCGAAAAAGGCGAGGCGATTGCCAAAGACATCGGCGGCGCTTTCGTCAAATGCGATGTGAGCCAGGAAGCCGACGGCCAAGCCGTGGTGGCCAAGGCGGTGTCCATGGGCAAGCTGATGGGTCTCGTCAACTGCGCCGGCATCGCCCCCGCGGAAAAAACCGTGGGCAAGAACGGCGCGCACGGCCTGGCTCTGTTCACCAAGACCATCACCGTCAATTTGATCGGCAGCTTCAACATGATTCGCCTGGCTGCCGAAGCCATGAGCAAGAACCAGCCTGAAGCCACCGGCGAGCGCGGCGTGCTGATTTCGACCGCCTCGGTTGCCGCCTATGACGGCCAAATGGGCCAGGCCGCGTACAGCGCCAGCAAAGGCGGCGTGGTCGGCATGACGCTGCCGATTGCGCGCGATCTGGCGCGCAACGGCATCCGCAACATGACGATCGCCCCCGGCATTTTTGGCACGCCCATGATGTTCGGCATGCCGCAAGAAGTGCAAGACTCGCTGGCCGCCAGCGTGCCCTTTCCGTCGCGCCTGGGCACGCCGCAGGACTACGCCAAGCTGGCCAAACACATCATTGAAAACGACATGCTGAACGGCGAAGTGATTCGACTGGATGGGGCGATTCGACTGGCTCCGAAATAAGGTGAGCTGACGCCGGTTTACCCGGATTGAGCGTGCAGCAGGGCTAGGGCAGGATGCAGGGATGAAAACTCCTGCACCCTGCCCTTCTTTATTTACGTCTGCTCTATTGCTGGTCGGCCTTCTCGGCGGCTGCGCCAGCCCGCCGGCTTTTCAATACCGCGTCCCTGAACAGGCCAGCACAAATCAACCCGAAGGCGGCTCCGGCCTGAGCGCCAAACCCGGCTGGGCCACCCAGCGCTTTGCCGTTGCAGCCGCCAACCCACTGGCCACCGACGCGGGCTACCAAGTGCTGCGCGCGGGCGGCTCTGCAGTGGACGCAGCCATTGCCGTGCAGATGGTGTTGGGCTTGGTCGAGCCCCAGTCCAGCGGCATTGCTGGCGGCGCTTTCTTGCTCCATTACGACGGCCAAAAAACCCAGGCCTTTGACGGCCGCGAAACGGCGCCAGCCGCAGCCAACGGCAATCTCTTTTTGGACGCCGCTGGCCAACCCCTGCCCTTTCCCCAAGCCGTGGCCAGTGGCCTCTCGGTCGGCGTGCCCGGCGCGCTGCGCATGCTGGAATTGGCGCACAAGCAGCACGGCCAACTGCCGTGGGCGCGCTTGTTCGAGCCGGCCATCACTTTGGCCGAGCGAGGCTTTGCCGTCAGCCCAAGGCTGAACACGCTCTTGGCAGCAGAGACGCAACTAAAAAACGACCCTGAAGCGGCCGCATACTTTTACGCGCCTGACGGCAAACCGTGGCCCGTGGGCCATGTCCTGAAAAACCCAGAGCTCGCCCAAGTCCTCAAGCGCGTGGCGGCGCAAGGCTCCAGCGCGTTGCTGGAAGGCGAGGTGGCCGAAGCCATCGTGCGCAAGGTCCAGCAGCATCCGCAGCGGCCGGGGCAAATGAGCTTGCAAGACCTGGCGGGCTATCGTGCCGTCGAGCGCGCGCCGCTTTGCCACGATTACCGCGCGGCCAAGCCGGGGCAAGCTGCGCCTGAATACCGTGAATACCGCATCTGCGGCATGCCGCCGCCGAGTTCCGGTGCGATTGCAGTGGGGCAGATTTTGGGCATGCTGGCGCAGACGCCGGCTGCAGGCTTGCCGCTGGTCATCAGCTCCGCCACCCCGCAACCCAGCGCCGACTGGCTGCATTTCTACAGCGAAGCCTCGCGCCTGGCCTTCGCCGACCGCGCGCAGTACGTAGCCGACCCAGCCTTTGTGCCAGCCCCGGGCGGCACCTGGCTCAGCCTGCTGGACCCTGCGTATCTGGCCGAGCGCGCACGCCTCATCAGCCCCGCGCGCATGGCCAACGCCACGGCAGGCCAGCCCGGCAGCATCAAAAGCAGCTTCGCGCCCATGCCCCACCAGATCGAATACGGCACCAGCCACATCAGCATCGTTGATGCGCAAGGCCGCGCCTTGGCCATGACCACCACCATCGAAGACGCTTTCGGCTCACGGCAAATGGTCAAAGGCTTTTTGCTCAACAACCAGCTCACCGACTTCAGCTTTCGGCCCCTAGATGCGCAAGGCCAGCCCATTGCCAACCGTGTCGAGCCCGGCAAGCGCCCGCGCTCGTCCATGTCCCCCACACTGGTGTTTGACAAAGCCACCGGTGACTTGTTGATGAGCGGCGGCAGTCCCGGTGGCGCGCTCATCATTCATTACACGGCCAAGCTGCTCTACGGCAGCCTGAACTGGGGCCTGGACGCCCAACGCGCCATCGACCTGCCCAACTTCGGCAACCTGGGCGGCCCGCTGATGCTGGAAGAAAAGCGCTTTACGCCCGCCACCGTCGAGGCACTCAAAGCCCGTGGTGGCGAAGTGCGTGAGCAAGCGCTGACGAGTGGGCTGCAAGCGATTGAGCGCACGTCCAGCGGATGGTTCGGCGGGGCTGATCCAAGGCGCGAAGGCGTGGTGATGGGCGACTAAAGTCGGCTGAATGCATATTTTCCACAACACCCGTCATGCTGAACACGTGGGCCGCCAGGAAATGTTCCGGGGCCGCATGGTCGATTGCCACGAAGTGCCGCAGCGGCTGCAACATGTGCTGGACGAACTGGCGCGCCGTCCGGTCGGCAAACTCTTGATGCCCGCAGCCGACCTGGCACTGGACGCCGCCTTGCGCCGCGTACACAGCGCCGACTACCTGGACTTTCTGGCCCGCGCCTGGGACGACTGGGTGGCGCTGGACCCAGCCAATGCGGAGCGGGACGCCCTGCCTTCGGTCTGGCCTTTGGCGCAGGCGCACGCCTTTAGGCTGGACACGCCGCCGCTCAACTTTGCCGCGCGGCTGGGGCAATACGCCTTTGACGCTGGCACGCCTTTGACAGCGGGCAGCTGGGCTGCGGCACGCGAAGGCGCGGCCTGCGCCCTGGCTGCGGCGCAAGCCGTGCTGGCGGGCGAGCACAGCGCCATGGCCCTGACCCGGCCGCCGGGCCACCATGCAGGGCCGGGCTACATGGGCGGCTATTGCTTTTTGAACAACGCCGCCATCGCCGCGCAGGCCTTGCGCGACGGTGGGCTCAAGCGCGTGGCTGTGCTGGACGTGGACTACCACCACGGCAACGGGACGCAGACCTGTTTTTATGAACGCGCCGATGTATTCACCGCCTCCATCCACGGCGACCCGCGCACGGAATACCCCTTCTTTTTAGGCCACGCTGACGAGCGCGGCGCGGGCGCAGGCGAGGGCTTGAACCTCAACTTGCCCTTGCCACGCGGCACTGGCTTTGAGACTTGGTTTGCCGCCTTGCAGCAGGCCCTGCAAGCCGTGGCCGACTTTGCGCCGCAGGCGCTGGTGGTGCCGCTGGGTCTTGACACCTTCGAAGGTGACCCAATTGCCGGCTTCAAACTGCGCTCGGCCGACTACCTGCAGATAGGCAAGGCGCTGGGCGCGCTGAGCTTGCCCACGGTGTTCACCTTCGAAGGCGGCTATGCCGTGGCCGAGGTTGGGGTGAATGCGGTGAACGTGCTGGAAGGCTTTGGTTTGAAGGGCCTGTGACAGAATCGACGCCCTGCCACTTTGCAGCTTCTTAGCAGTCTGTCAGCCGCCGCCTTCCCGTCCTCTCCAGCCATGGCCATCCCTCAATCTTTCATCCAGGAACTGCTGGCCCGCGCCGACATCGTGGATATCGTCGGGCGGCATGTTCAGCTGAAAAAGGGCGGCGCCAACTTCATGGGGCTGTGCCCCTTTCATGGCGAAAAGTCGCCGTCGTTTTCGGTCAGCCCAGCCAAGCAGTTTTATCACTGCTTTGGTTGCGGCAAGAACGGCAATGCCATCAGCTTTTTGATGGACCACGCGGGCATGAGCTTCATTGAAGCGGTGGAAGACCTGGCGCAGCAGTACGGCTTGCAGGTGCCGCAAGACGACGTGAGCCCGCAAGACCGGGCGCGCGCGGCGCAGGCCCGGCAGCAGCAGGCCACGCTGTCGAGCGTGCTTGAAAAAGCTGGCGCGGCTTACATCAAACACCTCAAGGCCTCGCCCCGGGCCATCGACTACTTCAAGGGCCGGGGCCTTTCAGGTGCGATTGCCAAGACTTTTGGCCTGGGCTACGCGCCTGAAGGCTGGCGCAGCCTGGCGAGTGTGTTTGCCGACTACAACGACCCGCTGCTGGTGGAAAGCGGCTTGGTGATTACCGGGGAGCCGGGTGAAGAAAACCAGGCCGGCGAAGCCAAGCGCTACGACCGCTTTCGCGACCGGGTGATGTTCCCGATTCGCAACGTCAAGGGCGAATGCATCGGCTTTGGCGGGCGCGTGCTGGGCGACGACAAGCCCAAGTATTTGAACTCGCCAGAAACGCCGGTGTTCAGCAAAGGCCGCGAGCTCTACGGCTTGTTTGAAGCCCGCACCGCCCTGCGCGAACACGGCTACGCGCTGGTGACCGAGGGCTATATGGACGTGGTGGCACTGGCCCAACTCGGCTTTGCCAACGCCGTGGCCACCCTGGGCACGGCCTGCACGGCCGAGCATGTGCAAAAGCTGTTTCGCTTCACTGACAGCGTGGTTTTCAGCTTTGACGGCGACGGCGCGGGCCGCCGCGCGGCGCGCAAGGCACTCGAGGCCGCCCTGCCCTTTGCCACCGATGTGCGCAGCGTCAAGTTCTTGTTTTTGCCGGCCGAGCATGACCCCGACAGCTTCATTCGCGCCAATGGCACGGACGCATTTGCGGCCATGGTCAAGGCCGCCGTGCCGCTGAGCCGCTTCATGGTCGATGCCGCCAGCCAGGACTGCGACATGGACACCGCCGAGGGCCGCGCCCACATGGCCAGCAACGCGCGCGGTCTGTGGAGCTTGCTGCCCGATGGCGCTTTGAAAAGCCAGCTACTGGCCGAGATTGCCGAGCAGGTGCAAATTGACAGCCGTGAGTTGCTGCAACTGTGGCAACCGGCCAGCGCCAACCGCAACCGCAACCGGTCGGGTACGAGCACGGGTCCAAGCAAGCGTGCGCCACGCGCCGAGTCTGCGCCACAGGCTATTGGTTACGCCGGGGACATGGGTGAAGAAGCGTTCCGCTCAAGCGCGCCCAGCTACCCCGGTTACGACGACACCAGCGATGCACAGTTTGTTGGCCTGCTGCCCGACGGACCAGGCAGCAACGAGCCGCCCGCCTACGGAGGCTATGGCGATGCAGATGGCGCCGTACCTTTTTACGGCGACGGCGCGCCGGCCAAGCGCCCGTATGGCCAAGGAGGCCAAGGCGGTACTTACGGTAAAAGCGGGAAATACGGTTCGGGTAGTGCCAGCAGCCGAGAGAGTTGGGCCGCCTCCCGCGCCCCCGCACGCCGTGTCATGGGCCGCATCACCCCAGCCAGCCGCGAGGACCGTGTGCTTCGCGCTTTGCTCACCGAATCCCAGGCCTGGGATCGCCTGAGCCCTGAAGAGCACGCGATGTTGTCGGGCTTGCCCGCGCCCCACGGCCCGCTGTTTGTGTGGCTTGAGAGCCAGCTGCATGAGCACGGCCCCCAGCCCTGGGCCGCTGCCCGCGAAGCCCTCCGCGGCCATGCACATGAGCGCTATGCCCTGGGCCAACTGGCGCAAATTCCTGAAGGCATCGAGTCCGACTGGGCCGAGGTGCGCGCCATCCTGGACGCCCTGCTCGACCTTGGTCGCAAACAAGAGCTTACGGCGCTGGCCTCCCGTGCCGGCAGCGACCCGGCAGCCATGGCCCGTTACCGCGAGCTGTCTGCCCTGCTGAAAAGCCGCTGAGCGCGGAGCTCAGGCGGCGGCTAGAAGCGGCCCCATGAGGTTTCAGAAAACGCTAAAAATCTGCTGAAAAAATGGGCATGTGGGTATAATCCGTTTTTTCGTCACGGCAAGCGCGACAGCAGCACCTCCGGCATCGGCTCCCCTGCACAACAGGGCCTCTTCGGTACAGAGCCACACCCTCCGCAAGGACTGCACCCCAAATGTTCGCCCAGACAGCTTGCCAAAGCCTTCGGTCATCCCCAATTGCAGCAAGCCGCGCTTTTTGCGTGCAGCGCGCCGTTGTGAAGTCGTTTTTGTAGACATCTGGAGTTCGCCATGCCCTCTCAGTCGAAGAAGCCCATCAAATCCGTTGCCAAAGTTGCTGCAAAGACGGCTGCCAAGCCAGCTAGCAAAGCTGCCTCAAAGCCCGCTGCAAAGTCGGCATCAAAGCCAGCCGTGAAGCTCGCGAGCAAAGCGCCGGCCAAAGCACCCGCCAGCAAAAAGGCGACCGCTGCGCCCTTGACGAAAACTGCCAAAGCCCAGCCAGCACCCAGCAAAGCCAAGCCAGTCGCCAAGCGCGCTGGCACAGCATCGCTGGGTTCGGCGGGCAAGTCCTCGAAGCCTGATCCCCTGAAGAAAGAGACGTCTGTGTCGTCAAAGACCCCTGCTCCCGATACCAAAGCTGCCGTTAGAGTGAAAGCGTCGGCCAATACAACGCCAAAAGCCGCCGCCAAGAAAGAAGCTGAACTGAAAGCCGCACCTGCCACGGCTGAAACCGAAGCACCGGCCAAGAAAAAGCCAGGCCGCCCGCCCAAGAATCCTGCCGCCGCCGTTGAAGGCAGCACGGGTGCCAAGCGCGGCCGCAAGCCAAAAGCCGCCGGTGACGTGGAAGAAGACATGTCCGACATCGAGGAAGACCTCGTTGGCGAACCCGTGGCGGAGACGACCGAGAAGGTCAAGCCGCTGCGCATGAAGATCAGCAAGGCCAAAGAACGCGCCTTGATGAAAGAGTTCGGCCTGGACGAAACCGTCCTATCCGAAGAAGACATGGCCAAGCGCCGCCTGCGCCTGAAAACCCTGATCAAGATGGGTAAGACGCGCGGCTACCTGACGCACGGCGAAATCTCTGACCACCTGCCCGACAAGCTGGTGGACGCCGAGACCATGGAAGTCGTCGTCAACATGCTCAACGACATGGATGTCGCGGTGTACGAGCAAGCGCCAGACGCTGAGACCCTGCTGCTGAACAACACCGGCGCCACCGTGGCGACCGAAGAAGAAGCCGAAGAGCAAGCTGAAGCTGCGCTGTCCACCGTCGACAGCGAGTTCGGCCGCACGACCGACCCTGTGCGCATGTACATGCGCGAGATGGGCACGGTTGAACTCTTGACGCGTGAAGGCGAGATCGAGATCGCCAAGCGCATCGAGGGCGGCTTGATGAAGATGATGGAAGCCATCTCGGAAAGCCCGGCCACGATCGCCGAGATCCTGCGCCTGGCCGAAGAAATCCGCGAAGGCAAGATCGTCATTTCCACCGTGGTGGACGGCTTCTCCAACCCCAACGAGGCCGACGACTATGTGGCCGAGGAAGACTTCGACGAGTTCGACGAAGAAGACGATGACGACGGCAAGGGAGGCTCCAAGGCCCTGACCAAGAAGCTCGAAGAGCTGAAGAAAGAAGCGCTCAGCCGCTTCGACAAGATCGCCGAGCACTTTGAAAAAGTGCACAAGACTTACGACAAGGAAGGCTACGGTACGCCGACTTACCTCAAGTCGCAAAAGGCCTTGAGCGACGAGTTGATGACCGTGCGCTTTACCGCCAAGACGATTGAAAAGCTGTGCGACTTGCTGCGCGCCCAGGTGCTGGACGTGCGCAAAAAAGAGCGCGAATTGCGCCGCATCATCGTGGACAAATGCGGCATGCCGCAAGAGACCTTCGTCAAGGACTTCCCGCCCAACTTGCTCAACCTGAAATGGGTTGAAAAGCAGGTTGCAGCCAACAAGCCCTGGTCTGTGGTCATGGCGCGTAACGTGCCTCCGATCCAGGAACTGCAGACCAAGCTGGCCGAGTTGCAGTCCCGCGTGGTGGTGCCCCTGGGCCAGCTCAAGGACATCAACAAGCGCATGAACGAAGGCGAGACCAACTCGCGCGACGCCAAGAAAGAGATGATCGAGGCCAACTTGCGTCTGGTGATCTCGATTGCCAAGAAGTACACCAACCGCGGTCTGCAGTTCCTTGACTTGATCCAGGAAGGCAACATCGGTTTGATGAAAGCGGTCGACAAGTTCGAATATCGCCGCGGCTACAAGTTCTCGACCTATGCCACCTGGTGGATCCGCCAAGCCATCACGCGCTCCATCGCTGACCAGGCCCGCACGATCCGCATCCCGGTGCACATGATCGAGACCATCAACAAGATGAACCGCTTGTCTCGCCAGCACTTGCAGGAGTTTGGCTTTGAGCCGGACGCCAGCATCCTGGCCGCCAAGATGGAGATTCCTGAAGACAAGATCCGCAAGATCATGAAGATCGCGAAAGAGCCGATCTCGATGGAAACGCCGATCGGTGACGATGACGACAGCCACCTGGGCGACTTCATTGAAGACAGCGCCAACACCGCACCGCTGGAAGCTGCGATGCAAGCCGGCCTGCGCGACGTGGTCAAAGACATCCTTGACAGCCTGACGCCACGCGAAGCCAAAGTTCTGCGCATGCGCTTCGGTATCGAGATGTCCACCGACCACACGCTCGAAGAAGTGGGCAAACAGTTTGACGTGACGCGCGAGCGGATTCGCCAGATCGAAGCCAAGGCGCTGCGCAAGCTCAAGCACCCAAGCCGCAGCGACAAACTGCGCAGCTTTATTGACACGCTGTAAAGCGTTCGATAGCGTTCAGGCGACAAAAAGCGCCTGTCACCGCAAGGTGGCAGGCGCTTTTTCTTGGGCGCTCGCTTTTTAGCCTTGAGCGACTTGGTGATTCGCCATCAACTCCAGCGAGCGCACCAGTGCAGAGTGGTCCAGGTCCTGCATGCCGTTGGCAGCACAAACCTGCATCAGCTGCGCAGCGCCCGCGGTTTGCGGCAGCGCCACGCCCAGGGCGCGCGCGCCGCTGAGCGCCAGGCTCAAGTCCTTCTGGTGCAAGCCAATGCGAAAGCCAGGGTTGAAGGTGCGCTTGATCATGCGTTCGCCATGCACTTCCAGAATGCGTGAAGACGCAAAGCCACCCATCAGCGCTTGGCGCACTTTGGCGGGGTCGGCGCCAGCCTTGCTGGCAAACAGCAGGGCCTCACCCACGGCCGCGATGTTCAGTGCCACGATGATCTGGTTGGCCACCTTGCAGGTCTGGCCGTCGCCATTGCCGCCGACCAGCGTGATGTTCTTGCCCATCAGTTCAAACAGCGGCTTGACGCGCTCGAAGGTCGCTTCTGCGCCGCCGATCATGATGGTGAGGCTCGCGGCCTTGGCGCCGACTTCGCCGCCGGACACCGGTGCGTCCAGGTACTCGGCGCCGAGTTCGTTGATGCGTGCGGCAAAGGCCTTGGTGTCCATGGGCGAGATGGAGCTCATGTCCACCACGACCTTGCCTTTGCCACCCGTTGCCAAGCCCGCCGCCACGCCTTTGGCGCCAAACAAAACTTTTTCCACATCCGGCGTGTCGGGCAACATCATGAAGATGATGTCGGCACGCTCAGCGACTTCTTGCGCGCTGCCGCAGGCCACGGCCTTGCCTGTCAGCAGTTCAGGCTTGACCTGGCTGCGGGTGCTCAAGAAAACCTCGTGGCCCGCGTTGATGAGGTGCGCCGCCATGGGCGCGCCCATGATGCCCAGGCCGATGAATCCGAGTTTGCTCATTTAAAAAAGTCTTTCGAGGTGGATGAAGTTGAAGTGGTGCTTGTTTTTTGATGTTCAGCCGGCGCGTCAGTCAGCGTATTTGTCGCGCAGCGCCTGCGTGGCATTGCGGAAGGCGCCCAGGTCGCTGCCCACGCCCACAAAGGTCGCGCCCATCTCCAGGTATTTGCGCGCATGCGCTTCCAGCGGCGCCAAAATGCCGACCGGTTTTCCGGCCGCCAGCGCGTCGGCAAACACCTGCGCGATCACGGCCTGCACTTCAGGATGACCGGCATTGCCGATATGGCCCAGCGAAGCCGCAAGGTCTGACGGGCCGATGAAGATGCAGTCCACATCAGGCAAAGCCGCAATGGCTTTGACGGCGGCGACTGCCTTGGGCGTTTCGATCTGCACCATGACGCAGATGTGCTGGTTGACCTGCGTGAAGTAGTCGGGGATGGTGCCGTAGCGGTTGTTGCGCTGGGACACGGACACGCCGCGAATGCCCTGCGGCGGGTAGCGCGTGGCAGCCACAGCCTGCTCGGCTTCTTCTGCGCTTTCCACGAAGGGAATCAGGAAGTTGTAGAAGCCCGCGTCCAGCAGCTGCTTGATCTCGATGGCGTTGTTGCTCGACGGCCGCACGATGGGTGCAGAGCGGCTGTCCTTGAGCGCCATGAGCTGTGGGATGAAGGTGCTCACGTCATTGGGTGAATGCTCACCGTCGAGCACGATCCAGTCGAATCCGGCAACGCCCAGCACCTCGGTGGTGATGTGGTTGGCCAGGGACGACCAGCAGCCGATGAGTTTTTTGCGGGCGAGCAAGTCGCGCTTGAAGCTGTTGGGGAAGGACTGGTAAGGCGTGGCTTGGGTCATATTTTTCTTTCAGGTATCTCGAGTCAATGAGGTCGTCAGGTCAATCAAGTAATCGGCGCCGGATTGAAGAGCACCAGCGCGTTGTGCAGCTTCCAGTGTTCAGCCCAGGTTTTCTTGCGGCCACTGGCCACGTCGATCAAGAACTCAAACAACTCGGTGCCAACCTGCTCAATGCTGGCCTCGCCGTCTGCAATGCGGCCGGCGTTGATGTCCATGAGGTCATGCCAGCGGCGGGCAAGGTCGGTGCGCGTCGCGACTTTCACGACGGGCACGGCGGCCAAGCCGTAAGGCGTGCCGCGGCCGGTGGTGAACACATGCAGGTTCATGCCGGCGGCCAGTTGCAGAGTGCCGCAAATGAAATCGCTGGCGGGCGTGGCCGCATAAATCAAGCCTTTTTGCTTGAGCTTCTCGCCGGGTGAGAGCACGCCAGAAATCGGCGCGCTGCCCGACTTGACGATGGAGCCCATGGCCTTTTCAACAATGTTGGAGAGGCCGCCTTTTTTGTTGCCCGGCGTGGTGTTGGCGCTGCGGTCCACGCGGCCTTTTTGCAGGTAAGCGTCGTACCAGGCCATCTCGCGAATCATGGCTTCAGCCACCTCAGGCGTGCTGGCGCGAGATGTCAATTGGTCAATGCCGTCGCGCACCTCTGTGGTTTCAGAAAACATCACGCTGGCACCCGCGCGCACGAGCAGGTCAGTCGCAAAGCCGACCGCCGGATTGGCCGTGACGCCTGAAAAAGCATCGCTGCCGCCGCACTGCACACCCACCACCAGTTCGCTGGCCGGCACGGTCTCGCGCCTGCGCGCATTCAGGCGCTGCAAATGTTGCTCGGCGGTTTTCATGATCGAGTCGATCATGGACATGAAGCCGACGTGTTGCTCGGCTTGCAGACACACCACGTCAAGCTCAGGCGCAGGGCTGCGTTCATCCACGATGGCAAAGCTGCCCGGCGGCAGCAATCGCTCAGGCTGCAACTTCTCGCAACCCAAGCTCACCACCATCACCTCGCCACCGAAGTTCGGGTTCAGCGTGATGTTGCGCAGCGTGCGAATCGGGATGATCGCGTCAGGTGCATCAATGGCCACGCCGCAGCCGTAGCTGTGCTCCAGGCCCACCACGTCATCCACATGCGGGAAACGCGGCAGCAGTTCAGCCTTGATACGCTGCACCGCAAAGTCCACCACGCCGGCCACGCACTGCACCGTGGTCGTGATGGCCAGGATGTTGCGCGTACCCACCGAGCCGTCGGCATTGCGAAAGCCCTCGAAAGTTCGGCCTTCAATGGGCGGCAGCGGCGCGGGCTTGACGGTCGCCATGGGCAAGCCTTCGAGCTCGCGCGCTGCGGGCATGTCGAGCAGGCGCTCATGCACCCAGCTGCCGGCAGGGATGTCTTTGAGCGCGTAGCCAATCGGCACGTTGTAGCGCAGCACGGCGCTGCCTTGCGGTAAGTTCACCAGCGCGACTTTGTGGCCTTGCGGCACTTTGTCTTTGAGCACCAGGCCCGAAGGAAACACCGTGCCAGCCGGCAAGCCGCCATCGTTGGCGACCACGGCCACGTTGTCGGCCGCGTGCATCAGGATATGACGCGGTTGATCGAGAGTAGTCGTCGAACCCATGAGGCTTATCCAGCAAATGCGGGCTCAGGCAAGCCCTGCACCCCGGGCCGCAGGGCAAACACGCTGCCGGCCAGCGGTTGGTCGCTCAAGTCGCCGTCGCCAGGGCGAATCGATGTGACGAACAAGGTGTCCAGCCCCGCACCACCAAAGGCGCACATGGCGGGCTTTTTGACGGGCACGGCCAATGAGCGGTCCAGGCGTCCTTCAGGCGTGAAGCGGTGAATGAGGCCCGCGTCATTGCCGCAAATCCAGTAGCAGCCATCGGCGTCCACGGCCCCACCATCGGGCCGGCCGGGCAGTGGGTTCATGTCCACAAACACGCGGCGATTGCTGGGCGTGCCGGTGGCGATGTCGTAGTCAAAGGCCCAGATGGTTTGCACCGAAGGATGCGAGTCCGACAAATACATGGTGCGACCGTCAGGACTGAAACCCAGGCCGTTGGGCGTAATCATGTCGCCCAGGATAGGCGTGAGCCCGGCAGCGTCAAAGCGGTACAGCGTG
Organism: Polaromonas sp.; assembly: GCA_040400945.1. Lineage (GTDB taxonomy): Bacteria > Pseudomonadota > Gammaproteobacteria > Burkholderiales > Burkholderiaceae_C > Polaromonas. The sequence goes on from JBBAPG010000008.1 coordinate 116,063, forward strand.
CCGGCGCGTGAGGCCAGCCCCATGTTCATCACCATGGTGCCGGCAATAAAACGGCCCTGGCGGTCAGTGCGGCCGTCGTTAAAGCGCATGTTCGGCGCGGCGTGGGCCACGGTGGCCAGCGGCCTGCATTGCAGTGCGTTGCCCGGGCTTTTCAAGTCCAGCTTCATCTCAAACATGCCGCTTTGCATGCCGGCGATCCAGCGGCCCGGGCCAGCGTGAGCAAGACACGCCAGCATTTCTGGCGCTTGCCAATGCCGTGTCTGGCCGCTGGCGGCGTCCCAGCGCCAGAGCTGGCCGGCAGGGATGTCCACCCAGTAAAGCGCTTGCTCGGCGCCCAGCCAGACGGGGCTTTCACCCGTGGCGTGGCGCGCGTCAACGACGAGTTCAGCAGAAGTTTGTGCAGCGCTCATGCGGCTTATTCCTGTGAAGGCTCAGGGAAAGGGAACGGGCCGACCTTGAGGAAGCCGCCGCCCTGAAACTGGGCCACCGGGTCGCTCAGGTCAGGCTCAGGCGTGCGCGCATAAACCGCCTCGCGAAAGACGTCCGAGCTGTCTTGAGGGCGGTAGCCGACGTGCCGGGCTTCGCTGTTGTCCCACCAGGTCACGGCGTTGTCAGACATGCCAAAAATGATGCTGTGCGAGAGCACGGGCGTGGTCAGGCAGGCCGTAATCAAGCGGTGCAAATCGTCATAGCTCAGCCAGGTGGCCAACATGCGGCGGTCGCGCGGCTCGGTGAAGGACGAGCCGATGCGCACGCAAGCCGTTTCGATGCCGTAGCGGTCAAAGTAAAAGCGCGACAGGTCTTCACCAAAAGCCTTGCTCACTCCGTAGTAGCCGTCAGGCCGCGGCGGGTGGCTGGCGGTGATGGTTTCGCCCTGGCGGTAATAGCCGGTGACGTGGTTGGAGCTGGCAAACACCACGCGCTTGACGCCGTGCTTGCGCGCGGCCTCATACAGATTGAAGACGCCCAGGATGTTGGCCTGCATGATGGGCAAAAACGGCCCCTCGACCGAAACACCGCCCAGGTGCACGATGGCATTCACACCTTCGACCATGCGGTCCACGGCAGCAGCGTCGGCCAGGTCGGCCAACACGATCTCCTCTTTTTGCCCGGCAGGGCCAAAGGCCACGCGGTCAGACAGGCGCAGCACATTGCAATTGGCAGCCAGGCGCTCGCGCAGGGCTTTGCCCAGGCCGCCGGCGGCGCCGGTCAGCAAAAGGCGTTCGTGGACTTTCACGGTCATTGTGGGGGGCTCGCTGATGTGTCTTGGGAGGTTGTCGGGGGATCTGTCTGGACTTTTCGGCAGACTTTGCTAAAGTCCGCAGTCCGTAGCCAAGTCATAAGTTGTCTGATGACTTCGCCCAATTTTCATTCCCACTGTCCTGTGTTGTCAAGGCCCGCTTGATGCCCCCCTTGCAAACCTCTACCGCATCTGTCGCCCCAGCCTCCAAGATGGACGCCGTGCGCACGCGCCGCCCGGGCGGGCTGGTGCCCGAGATCGTCGAGCATCTGGCGGCCGACATTCGCGACGGGCGCCTGCAGCCCGGCGCCAAGTTGCCGACCGAATCCGAAATCATGGCCCGCTTTGGCGTGAGCCGCACTGTGGTGCGCGAGGCTTTGTCGCGCCTGCAGGCGTCCGGCCTGGTCGAGACGCGGCACGGGATCGGCACCTTTGTACTGGCGCCCAGCGAAGCCGGCAATTTTCGTATCCAGGCCGAAGACTTCACCACCGTGGCCGATGTGATCTCTGTGCTGGAACTTCGCATCAGCCTTGAAACCGAGGCTGCTGGCCTCGCCGCGATCCGCCGCACACCTGAAAATCTGCTGGCCCTGGAAGCCGCCCTGCAAGCGTTCAAAGACTCCATTCACGCCGACCTGGACGCCGTGCCACCCGACTTCCAGTTTCATATGGAAGTGGCACGCGCCACCGGCAACCGCCACTTTGCCGACCTGATGACTTACCTGGGCACCATGATCATTCCGCGCACGCGGGTCAACACCGCCCTGAGCGCGCCGGAGGGCCGGCTGAACTACCTGGAGCGGGTGCACAGCGAGCATGAAAGCATCTACCTGTGCGTGCGCAACCAGGACGCCGAAGGCGCTCGCGCCGCCATGCGCACGCACCTGTCCAACAGCCGCGAGCGTTTGCGCCGAGGTCAGAACCTGCACACCACCCAACCATCGAATCCAGCTTGACTTGTACGATGACGTACTAAAACGCCGACTGAACATCACCGGAACGCCTCATGCCCCAAGACCTTGCCTCCAGCCCAGCCGACCACGCCACAGGCACCCCACGCATCAGCCGCATGCAGGTCATCCCGGTGGCCGGGCATGACGGCATGCTGCTCAACCTGAGCGGTGCGCACGGCCCGTTTTTCACCCGCAACATCGTGGTGCTGACCGACAGCGCAGGCCACACCGGTGTGGGCGAAGTCCCCGGTGGCGAAAAAATCCGCCAGACGCTGGAAGACGCCAAAGCCTTGATCGAAGGCGCTGTCATCGGCAATTACAACCAGGTGCTCAACGCCATGCGCGCACGCTTTGCCGAGCGCGACAGCGGCGGGCGCGGCCAGCAGACTTTTGACTTGCGCGTGACCATTCACGCCGTAACGGCGGTTGAGAGCGCGATGCTGGACTTGCTGGGCCAGTTTTTGGGCGTGCCCGTCGCGGCCTTGCTGGGCGAAGGCCAGCAGCGCGAGTCCGTCGCCATGCTGGGCTATTTGTTTTACGTGGGCGACAAGCAGCGCACCGACCTGCCCTACCGCAGCGAGCCCGATGCCGCCGACGACTGGCTGCGCCTGCGCCACGAGCCGGCCATGGACGCGAAAGCCATCGTGCGCCTGGCCGAGGCTGCCGAGGCGCGCTACGGCTTCAAGGATTTCAAGCTCAAGGGCGGCGTGCTGCGCGGCGAAGAAGAAATGGAAGCCATCGTGGCTTTGCATGAGCGCTTTCCCAAGGCCGGCATCACGCTGGACCCGAATGGCGGCTGGCTTTTGAAAGACGCGATTCGCCTGTGCCGCGACAAGCACAGCGAACTCGCTTATGCCGAAGACCCCTGCGGCGCCGAAGGCGTTTTCTCGGGCCGTGAAGTCATGGCCGAGTTCCGCCGCGCCACGGGCTTGTTGACGGCGACCAACATGATCGCCACCGATTGGCGCGAGATGGCGCACACCCTGCAATTGCAGTCGGTGGACATTCCGCTGGCAGACCCGCATTTCTGGACCATGCAGGGCTCGGTGCGCGTGGCACAGATGTGCCAGACCTTTGGCCTGACCTGGGGCTCGCATTCGAACAACCACTTCGATATTTCGCTGGCCATGTTCACGCATGTGGGCGCCGCCGCGCCCGGCCGCGTCACGGCGATTGACACGCATTGGATCTGGCAAGACGGCCAACGCCTGACCAAGGAGCCACTGCAAATCAAAAACGGAGCCATCGAAGTGCCGAAGAAACCCGGCCTGGGCATAGAAATCGACATGGCCGAGGTGGAAAAAGCGCATCAGCTGTACCTGCAGCACGGCCTGGGCGCACGCGACGACGCGATTGCCATGCAGTATTTGATTCCGAACTGGAAGTTCAACAACAAGTCGCCCTGCATGGTGCGTTGAAGCTGACTATTTCAACTTCATGCCCGCAAAAGAAACGGCTGCCCTGGGCGCCCTGCTCGCACTTTTGGAGTCGCGCTACGCCTTGCGGGTGCTGTGGGCCTTGCGTGACGGCCATGCGCAAACCTTTCGCTTGCTGCAAGGCAGCGTCGGCGGCATCACGCCCAACACGCTGAACACCCGGCTCAAGGAACTGCGCACGGCCGGCCTGGTTCACCATGCTGGCGCCGGTTATTTGCTGACCCCGCTGGGCGCTGATCTGCTCAGGCGCTTGGCTGATCTGCCGGCTTTTGCCGGCAAATGGGCAGCGAACAGGGAAGCCCGTAGCGATGCCAGCCAGGTGGACAAGCCCGACTGATTAGAAAAGTCTGGCTTGCAGCATGCCCTTGACTTGAAAAGGGCTTTGGCGGCCCAAAGTGCTTGCCTGAGCCCAACGATCACTTGCGACCCACGCAAGTCAAACCCCGTACGTCAAGCATGTCCGAAAACAAACAAACTGAACAAGATCAAGTACTTACAGGCGCTCCCAGCCCTGAAGAGCTGGAAGCCGCAGCCGCTGCCAATGAAGCCGATGCCGAGCAGGCCTTAGCCGCCATGCAAGCTGAACTGAGCGCCCTGCAAGCCAAAAACACCGAACTCGCCGACAGCTACCTGCGCGCCAAGGCCGACGCCGAGAACTCACGCCGCCGTGCTGACGAAGAAGTCTCCAAGGCCCGTAAGTTCGCCGTCGAGGCCTTTGCCGAGAGCCTGTTGCCCGTGACCGACAGCCTGGAAGCCGGCCTGCAGCTCAAAGACGCCAGCGCCCAGCAAATTCGCGAAGGCACCGAAGCCACGCTCAAGCAGCTCAAAAGCGCGCTGGAGCGCAACCGCGTGATGGAAATTGCGCCGGCCGCCGGCACCAAGTTCGACCCGCACCAGCATCAGGCCATCAGCATGGTGCCGCTGCCGCCCGAGTCCACACAGGAAGCCAACACGGTGGTGAGCGTTCTGCAAAAGGGCTATCTCATTGCCGACCGCGTGCTGCGCCCGGCCTTGGTCACGGTGTCAGCGCCTAAATAAGCCCGGCAAGCAAATTCAGACTTGAACTTTCGGCTCTCAGCCACAAGTCATAGACAAGGCGATCGACCAGCGCCTGGCTTCAAGAAGCGCGGTCCGCACCATTTTTAAACATCAGTTCAGCAGGAGAACATCATGGGAAGAATCATCGGCATTGACCTCGGGACCACCAACAGTTGCGTGTCCATCATGGAAGGCAACACACCCCGCGTGATCGAGAACTCCGAAGGCGCGCGCACGACGCCGTCCATCGTCGCTTACCAAGACGGCGGTGAAGTGCTGGTCGGCGCCTCGGCCAAGCGCCAGGCCGTGACCAACCCCAAGAACACGCTGTACGCCGTCAAGCGCCTGATCGGCCGCAAGTTCTCGGAAAAAGAAGTTCAAAAAGACATCGACCTGATGCCTTACCAAATCGTTGCCGCTGACAACGGCGACGCCTGGGTGGAAGTGCGCGGCACGAAGATGTCGGCCCAGCAAGTGTCTGCCGACATCTTGCGCAAGATGAAGAAAACCGCCGAGGACTACCTGGGCGAAGCCGTGACGGAAGCCGTCATCACCGTGCCTGCGTACTTCAATGACGCACAGCGCCAAGCCACCAAAGACGCCGGCCGCATTGCTGGCCTGGACGTCAAACGCATCATCAATGAGCCGACCGCTGCGGCCCTGGCCTTTGGCCTGGACAAGCAAGAAAAAGGCGACCGCAAGATTGCGGTGTATGACCTGGGCGGCGGCACGTTTGACATCTCCATCATCGAGATCGCTGACGTTGACGGCGAAAAGCAGTTCGAAGTGCTGTCCACCAACGGCGACACCTTCCTGGGTGGTGAAGACTTTGACCAGCGCATCATTGACCACATCATTGCCGAGTTCAAGAAAGAGCAAGGCGTTGACCTGGGCAAAGACGTGCTGGCCCTGCAGCGCCTGAAAGAAGCCGCTGAAAAAGCCAAGATCGAGCTGTCCAACAGCGCGCAGACCGACATCAACCTGCCCTACATCACGGCAGACGCATCGGGCCCCAAGCACCTGAACATCAAGATGACCCGCGCCAAGCTCGAGTCCCTGGTGGACGAGCTGATCGAGCGCACGATTGCGCCTTGCCGCATGGCCGTCAAAGACGCCGGCATCGACGTCAGCACCATCCATGACGTGATCCTGGTGGGCGGTATGACCCGCATGCCCAAGGTGCAGGAAAAAGTCAAAGAGTTCTTCGGCCGCGAGCCGCGCAAAGACGTGAACCCCGACGAAGCCGTGGCCGTGGGCGCTGCGATTCAAGGTCAGGTTTTGTCTGGCGACCGCACCGACGTGCTGCTGCTTGACGTCACTCCGTTGTCCCTGGGCATTGAGACCATGGGCGGCGTGATGACCAAGATGATCAAGAAGAACACGACCATCCCGACCAAATTTGCGCAGACCTTCTCGACCGCTGAAGACAACCAGCCGGCAGTGACCATCAAGGTGTTTCAGGGCGAGCGTGAGATTGCTTCGGGCAACAAAGCGCTGGGCGAGTTCAACTTGGAAGGCATTCCGCCAGCTGCACGCGGCACGCCGCAAATTGAGGTGTCTTTTGACATCGACGCCAACGGCATCTTGCACGTGGGCGCCAAAGACAAAGGCACCGGCAAGGAAAACAAGATCACCATCAAAGCCAACTCGGGCCTGTCTGAGGCTGAGATTCAGCAGATGGTGAAAGACGCCGAGCTGAACGCTGCCGCCGACAAGGAAAAGGTCGAGTTCGTGCAGGCCAAGAACAACGCCGAGGCGATGGTGCACAGCGTGCGCAAGTCCCTGGGCGAGTACGGCGACAAACTCGAAGCCGGCGAAAAGGAAAAGATCGAGAAAGCCATTAGCGACATGGAAGAGGCTTTGAAGGGCGAGGACAAGGCTGCGATTGAAGCCAAGAACACCGCCCTGATGGAAGCCAGCCAGAAGCTGGGCGAAAAAATGTACGCCGACATGCAGGCTAACCAGGCCGAGCAGGCCGCCGCCGCTGGCCCAGCCGGCGCAGGCGCCACGGGCGCGGGCAATGACGCCAAGGGCGGCGACGATAATGTGGTCGACGCCGAGGTCAAGGAAGTCAAGAAGGGCTAAGCCCTTCTTCTCCCCGCCCGTACGCGAAATTCAAGCGACACCAGGAGCGGAACCAGGGCACTGTCCCGGTTCCGCTTTCCTGCGTTCGGGGCACCTGTTTTATTTCATTGATTGCGCAGTTTCATGGCCAAAAAAGATTACTACGACACGCTGGGCGTTCCTAAAAACGCCAGCGATGAAGACATCAAGAAAGCGTATCGCAAGCTTGCGATGAAGCATCACCCTGACCGCAATCAGGGCGATGGCAACAAGGGCGCAGAAGAAAAGTTCAAAGAGGCCAAAGAGGCCTACGAGATGCTGTCAGACGCGCAAAAGCGCGCGGCCTACGACCAGTACGGTCACGCCGGTGTGGACCCAAACCGCGGCGGTGGCGCAGGCGGGCCTGAAGGCTTTGGCGGCTTTGCCGAGGCCTTTGGCGATATTTTTGGCGACGTGTTTGGTGGCGCCAATGGGCGCGGCGGCCAGCAACGCGGTGGGCGTCAGGTCTACCGCGGCGGCGACCTCAGCTACGCCATGGAAGTCACGCTGGAAGAAGCGGCCGAAGGCAAGGACGCGCAGATCCGCATTCCGAGCTGGGACGACTGCCGCATTTGCAGTGGCAGCGGCGCCAAGCCCGGCACCAAGGTGGCCACCTGCACCACCTGCCACGGCCACGGCGTGGTGCAGATGCGCCAGGGCTTTTTCAGCGTGCAGCAAAACTGCCCGCAATGCAAAGGCACAGGCAAGCTGATCCCCGAACCCTGCGTGGCCTGCCACGGCGTGGGCAAGACCAAGACCAACAAGACACTCGAAGTCAAAATCCCGGCCGGCATTGACGACGGCATGCGCATCCGCTCCACCGGCAACGGCGAGCCCGGCACCAACGGCGGCCCACCAGGCGACCTGTACATCGAGATCCGCATCAAGAAGCACGAGATCTTTGAGCGCGAAGGCGACGACCTGCATTGCGTGGTGCCCATCAGCTTTCCGCGTGCGGCCTTGGGTGGCGAGATTGAAGTGCCCACCCTGTCGGGCAAGGCAGCGATTGATATCCCCGAAGGCACGCAAGCCGGCAAACAGTTCCGCCTGCGCGGCAAAGGCATCAAAGGCGTGCGGTCCAGTTACCCTGGCGACTTGTATTGCCACATCTCGGTCGAGACGCCCGTCAAGCTGACGGAGCACCAACGCAAGCTGCTCAAAGACTTTGAAGCCTCGCTGAAACAAGGCGGGGCCAAGCATTCGCCGACGGAAGAGGGTTGGACGGACAAGTTGAAGAATTTCTTCAGCGCTTGAGGTTGGGCACTTGGCAGGTCACACATGCGAACTATGACTAACGCCAAGGCCCCCTTGAAACTGGTCGCTTTTGATGCGGCAAAGTACTTGAATGACGATGAAGCCATTGTTGAATACATGACGGTAGTGCTTGAATCAAACGATCCGAACCTTCTTTTAATTGCCCTCGGCGATGTGGCTCGGGCCAAAGGAATGACTCAGGTTGCAAAGGGGACTTGGCCGACTCACTGACTTTGACGGGGGCGGCTGAAGCAAGACGGCGCCAAGCATTCGCCGACGGAAGAAGGTTAGACGGATAAGTTTAAAAATCTATGCCGCCCTTAAGGTTTCTTAAGACTTGAGCGCCGGCTACTCCCAGCCCGGCAAGTTCACCACCGTAGCGCGGGACTTAGCAAAATGTGGCTTTAGAAGCGCAATGGGCGTCTTTTGTTCCTTGGTCATTACAAAACTGACTTGCCCGGGCCCCGCATGCCAGTCTCCGGTGACGCGCTCCAGTACCTCACTTTGGCGACGGTTGCCTTGGCGCGCAACCGGAACGTATATCGTGTCGAGTACGGGGCTATCGGTTGGCCGCTCAATACAGTGAAACAGTGCACAAGCTACACATTCAGGGCCTGACAAAGATGGTCTTGGCCTCAACTCTCGCAGGCGTAGCAAAGCAGCCCGAGAAATGCAGTTGAGTGCTACGCCTCGTGGAAGCTACCCTCGGAACTAACGACGAACTACGCCAGAAGCTAAGCAGCTCTGCTGGGACCTGCGCGCGAACTGCACTCGATAGTGCACCAACTCGGGCTTTAGAGCCCCAGCGGCCTGCCGCAATCCGTGTGTGATGCACGATATGCCGGCCCTACCGACAGCGCAGACTAGTGCTGGCAAATGTGAGGCGCACGAAAAAATAAATCTTTAGTGCTATATTTTTCGCTTGTATCTGGTGTGAAATCGGGTGAACGTGGCGTTGGAAGCCAGTTGACATCAGTTAAACCCCCATTGAGACGCAACCGCGAAAAATTTAGAGCATGGCAATTGAACCAATCACCTTATCTGCTGCCGCATCACTTTCGAGACTAGCAGCACCTCTTATCAAAGACCTGTACGACGGCGCCAAGAAATTTGGCGCCACCGGTCTGGCAAGATGGTCAGGTCAATCCATCAATAGAACAGTAGGCGACAGAATAAAACATCTTGAAGAGGTTAGAACACTGTGGACCCCAGATATAAACACCCCTCTACGAGATTTTTTTCATCCCCCAAAACTTGAAACAGGAGATGGCGCCAAGCTAATAACGACGTTATCAGGCCTTCCCAGCAAACGAATAATAATATCGGGGATTGTAGGGCAAGGCAAGTCAATCCTCTTGCGCAGCTTGATTTCGGAAGACATAAGAAATAACAATGCAAAAGAATTACCTATATTTATTGAGCTAAAAAATTTAACCACAAAGAATACCCTAACTCAAGAAATAATAAAACAGTTGGAATTTTATAAGATATCATATGATGACGATACCATAAAATACCTATTTGAAAGCGGGAAAGCAGCCCTTCTTTTGGATGGATTTGACGAATTAGAGGAGGGTTTGATTAAGGAAACTTACGAGGAAATTGAGCGCCTCTCTCTAAACCACATCAGCTTAAGAATCGTAATCACGACTAGGCCCAACCATGAAATTTTAAAATCACCACTTTTTACAAGTCTCGAGATAGCAAAGCTAACGCAGGCAGAGTACCCCGCATTCCTTGCGAAGCTAAAACTAGATCCAAAAAGATCATTGGATATAAGACAAGCAATAAAAAACAGTCCAAGCCAGATAAGCGATTTAATTACGACGCCATTGATGCTAACGCTCGTCGTATGGGTCTACAAAGCGGAGTCAGAAATTCCGGAAACCCTTCCTGAATTTTTTGATGAGTTGTTCAGAATTGTCTTCACGAAACATGACAAATTAAAACCAACATTTCAAAGGACTCATCACTCTGGCCTATCGGAGAGGAAACTTCAGAAAATTTTTGAAGCCTTCTGCTTTGCCACAATTGAAAGTGGCTATGGCCGCACGCTCTCAACCTCTCAGTTTTATGGAGCTTTCGATAAAGGCGTTAAGCTGTGCTCGAACATAAACTGTGAGCCAGAAAAATTCAAGATGGACATAACCAGAGTCGCCTGCTTAATGCTTGAAGAAGGGGTGGACTCAATAACCTACCTACACAAGAGCATCGCAGAATATTATGCCGCGGCATTTATCAAAGGATTAGGAGAGGAAGGCGCCGTTAAGTATTACACAAAAGTGCAAGACAGGACGATTCCATGGTTACAATCCCTAGCCTATCTAAACTCAATTGACAAGCTTCGGTATTCTAAATACTACCTACTCCCAACGATCGAAGGTGAGATGCAAAATGTAATTAATCCAGCGAAGAAAATTTCCGATCAGCTCCTAATATCACACACCAGCAAGATATATGGATCACTAGGGTTGCATGTAGTGGAGAACAAAATGACCCCTGGATACATGCGGATAGCAGGGTATAGATTTGACCGCAATCGGCAATGCGAGCATCTTGGGGATCTAGGTTGGCTTATTTTTGGAGCACTTGGCAAAACAATGCCAGAAGACGAGTCAATTGAAGATATTAAAGAAAAATTTCGTACAGACATCGACAAAGAAGGTGACGATAGTTTTGGCACCCTAATACCAGCAAGTGCTATTTTTCGACATTACGGCGTCGAACATTTGAGGGCGGCTTACGGAATATACGAAACACGATTACTCAAGCTTCAAAATGACGCCAAGGCAGCGATAAATTCCGAAAACGAGCGTCTGGCGTTAATTTTTGATTAGAGAATTTATGCAATTAAATTTCGATACGAACACTAATTGTTCGCTTTTTGATGCCTTCTACTAGACGGCCAGCCCCTGCATTCCATTTCTCGGCTTAATGAACACAGAATTTCGCAAGCCCTTAGACGAGCAATAGTGGCTCCAAAAGGTTTAGAAGCATCGCAGTTCAACACAGTGCGACGAATCAAACTCCGACGTAGCGCTCCCACAACGCAGGCTGCGCCGCCAGCGCCTTCGAGTCGCCCTGCCACACCACCCGCCCGCGTTCGACCAGCGTGTGCGCATCGGCCAGTTGCACCAGCTTTTGCACGTACTTGTCGATCACCAGGATGCTTTGGCCGCAAGCTTTTAGGGTAGCCAGGCAGTGCCAGATGTCTTCGCGAATCAGGGGCGCCAGGCCTTCGGTAGCTTCGTCCAGGATCAACAGATGCGGGTTGGTCATGAGTGCGCGGCCGATGGCGAGCATTTGCTGCTCGCCGCCTGACAGCTGATTGCCCATGTTGCGGGCGCGCTCTTGGAGGCGCGGGAACAGGTGGTACACGCGCTCCAGCGTCCAGGGCTCGGTGCTGCCGCTGCGGTTGGCGGCAAAGGCGAGCAGGTTTTCTTGCACGCTGAGCGTCGCAAAAATCTGCCGGCCTTCGGGTACCAGGGCCATGCCCATGCGGGCGATCTTGTCGGCGCTAAGGTGCTCGATGCGCTCGCCCAAAAAGCGGATGCTGCCGCCCTGCGCTGGCGTGAGGCCCATGAGGGCCCGCACCGTGGTGGTCTTGCCCATGCCGTTGCGGCCGAGCAGCGTGGCCACTTCGCCCGCGCGCATAGTCAGCTGCATGCCGAACAGTACCTGGCTGGTGCCGTAGCCGGCTTGGAGGTTGTCGACTTCTAGCAGCGCGCTCATGCGGCCACCTCTTCAGCCTCTTCACCTAAATACGCGCGCCGCACTTCGGCGTTCGCCTTGATCTCCGCGGGCGTGCCAGTGGCAATCACCTTGCCAAACACCAACACCGACACCGTGTCGGCCAACTTGAAGACGGCGTCCATGTCGTGCTCGACCAAGAGCGTGGTCTGCTCGCCGCGAAGGCTTTGCAGCAGTGCCACCATGCGTGCCGATTCATCGGGACCCATGCCGGCCAGGGGCTCGTCCAACAGCAAGAGCCGCGGCTTGGCGGCGAGCACCAAACCGAGCTCCAGTTGGCGCTGCTGGCCGTGCGACAGCGCGGCACCGGCGAGTTGCAACTGACCGCCCAAGCCCACTCGCTCGGCCACTGCTGCGGCTTCGGCATAGCGCGAAGCCTCGCTGCGCGCCGGCCGCCAAAAGTGCATGCTGCTGCCGCTGGCGGCTTGCACGGCCAAGGCAAGGTTGTCGAGCACCGAGAGCTGGCTGAAGATGCTGGTGATTTGGTAAGAGCGCAGCAGGCCGCGCCGCGCGCGCTGGTGCATGGGCAAGCGCGTGATGTCTTGGCCGTCGAAATGCACGTGGCCGGCGTCGGGATTGAGCGCGCCGGAGATTTGATGAATCAGCGTGGTCTTGCCTGCGCCGTTGGGGCCGATGAGCGCGTGCAAGCTGCCGGCTTTCACGGCCAAGCTCGCACCGTCGGTCGCGGCAAAGGCGCCGAAGCGTTTGACGAGTTTATCGACCCGCAGCATCGCCTCAGCCATGCCCTGCCCCTTTGGCTTTACCGCCGCCCTTACGTTCTCGCTTGCGCAGCAAACTCGCCAAGCCATTCGGCGCCAGCAACACCACTGCCAGCAGCACCACGCCCAAGCCGAGCTGCCAGTGAATGGTGAAGTGACTCAGCACTTCTTCCAGCAGCAAGAAAAAAACCGCACCCACCACGCCGCCATACAAGTAGCCGACGCCACCCAAAATCACCATGATCATCAGCATGCCGGATTGGCTCCACTGCATGAGCGATGGGCTGACGAAGCCGCCCAGATTGGCGACCAGCGCACCCGATAAACCGGCCAGCGCTCCAGCCAGCACAAAGGCCACCAGCTTGTAGCGGTACACCGGAAAGCCGAGCGCCAGCATGCGCGATTCGTTGTGGCGAATGGCTTGCAGCACATGACCAAAGCGCGCGTTCAACAAGCGCGCCAGACCCAGCAAAGACACGCACAGCAGGCCCAGCGCAACGTAATAAAAATCGCGCTCTCGCGCCAGGTCGATGCCGCTGGCCAGCGTTGAGCGGGCCATGAGCTGCAAGCCGTCATCACCGCCATAGGCCTTGATGGACACCGCCAAAAAGTACAGCATCTGCGCGAAAGCCAGCGTGATCATGATGAAGTACACGCCTTGCGTGCGCAGACTGATGGCGCCGATGACCAGCGCCACCAAGGCACTGACACCCATGGCCAGCGGCCAAGCCAGCCAGGCTGAACCCAGACCTTCTTGCAGCGAGATGCCGACAACATAAGCGCCCACACCCATGAACGCCGCATGCCCAAAGCTGACCATACCGCCAAAGCCAAGAATCAAATTCAGGCTAGTTGCGGCCAGGGCAAATATCAAAATGCGGCTGGCCAGCGAGACGTAAAACTCAGCGCCCAATGCGCTGGCAGCGAAGGGGAACAAGAGCAAAGCCGCGATCACGGGCAAGGCCCAGCGCAAGTGCAGGCGGTGGTCCAGGCCCGAGCTTGCTGATGCCCCCGGTGAAGCGCTCGAAGCTTCAGCCATGCGTAGGGAACAGCCCGCGCGGCTTGAAGAAGAGCACCGTCGCCATGAGCAAATAAATCAGGATGGACGCCACTGCCGGCGCGGCATTGGCTGCCGCCTCGGCCGACATCAGCTGGCTAAACAGCAGAGGCATGAAGGTACGGCCAGCGGTGTCCAAAATGCCGACAAACAGCGCACCCAAGAACGCACCGCGGATGGAACCAATGCCGCCAATCACGATGACGACAAAAGCCATGATGAGAATGCTCTCGCCCATGCCGACCTGCACTGCCATCACGGGCCCCAGCAAGCCGCCGGCCACGCCGCACAAGCCGGCCCCCACGGCAAACACAGCCGTGAAAAGCTTTTGCACATTCACGCCCATGGCCAGCGCCATCTCACGGTTGGCCGCGCCCGCGCGCACCTGCATACCCAGCCGCGTACGTGTGATGGCCAGGTACATCAGCAGCGCCACCGCCAGCCCGACCGCGATGATGAAGAGGCTAAAGGCCGCGTAATAAAAGCCGTCAAAAATTTGCACAGGCCCTGACAGCCAGTCTGGTGTGCTGAGCGCAATCGGCTGAGCGCCCCAGATCAAACGCACGGTCTCATTGCAAATCAGCAGAAGAGCAAACGTGCCCAGCACTTGAGATAAATGGTCTCGCGTGTACAGACGCCTGAGCACCGAAAGCTCAAGCAATGCGCCAAAAGCTGCGGCACCCAACACGCCAAACAGCAAACCCAGGCCGTAGTTGCCCGTGGCCGTGGTGATGCTGGCGATCAAGTACGCGCCCACCATGTACAGCGAGCCATGCGCGAGATTGATCATGTCCATGATGCCGAAGACCAGTGTCAAGCCGGCCGCCAGCAAAAAAAGCATGAGGCCGAACTGCAAGCCGTTGAGGGCTTGCTCCAGCAGCAAGATGGCGTTCAAGGAAATTCAGACAGGGAAATCAGAGCGGCAAATCAGGCCGGCATCTTGCAGCTACCCGCGTAGGCGTCTGCATGGTTCTTCAACACGGTACCCATGGTGCGGTTCGTCACACGGCCTTTGGCGTCTTTGGTGATGACGCGCAGGTAGTAGTCCTGCACCGGGAACTGGTTCTTGTTGAACTTGAAGGTGCCCCGAACCGAGTCGAACTTGGCCGCTTGCAGCGCCTTGCGCACGGCGGCTTTGTCGCTCAGCTTGCCTTTGCTGTCGCGCACGGCGGCGTCGATCAAGAGCGCAGCGTCGTAGCCCTGCGCGGCATACAGCGATGGCAGGCGGCCGTATTCTTTTTCGAACTCAGTGACAAAGCGTTTGTTGGCCGGGTTGACCATGTCATGGCCCCACTGGCTGGTGTTGAACATGCCCAGCATGGGCTCGCCCACGGCCTTGATCACGTCTTCGTCGCCAGAAAAGCCCGGGCCAAACAAGATCATGTCTTTGGAAAGGCCTGCCGCCACAAACTGCTTGATGAAGTTGATGCCCATGCCGCCGGGCAAGAAGATGTAGACCGCGTCAGCCTTGGAGGCGCGCAGCTGCGAGATCTCCGTGCCGAAGTTCAGCTGGTTCAGCGCGGGCAAGGCTTCAGAAGCTATCTCGCCTTTGTAAAAGCGCTTGAAGCCAGTGATGGCGTCTTTGCCTGCGGGGTAGTTGGGGGCGATCACTGCGACGCGCTTGAAGCCTTTTTCCGTCACCACCTGGCCCGCTGCTTCGTGCAGGTTGTCGTTTTGCCAGGAGGCGCTAAAGAAGTAAGGGTTGCACTGCTCGCCGGCGTACTGCGAGGGGCCAGCGTTGGCGCTGATGTAGTAAGTCTGCGAGGCAAAAGTGGGCGCGCCCACGGCCAGCATCACGTTGGAGAACACCACGCCAGTCATGAAGTCCACCTTGTCGCGCTTGACGAGGCGGTCTGCCGTCTGGCGGCCCACGTCCGGGCTGGCCTGGTCGTCGGCAATGATGATTTCGGCGGGGCGGCCACCGAGCTTGTTGCCTGCCAGTTTGACGGCCAACTGAAAGCCATCACGAATGTCCACACCCAGGCCGGCTCCGGGGCCGGACAGCGTGCTCAGCAAGCCGACCTTGACTGGTTCGTTTTGAGCAAGCACTGGTAGCACCAAGCCAGCGGCGGCCAGCGCCAGCGACACACGCAGCACTCGAAAAGACGATGAAAACATGTTGGGTTTCCTTGGGGAGTTGATGTAGCCGTCAAACCCCGGAAGTTTACCTACAGCGGCTCAGCTTTCGGCCGGTCGCTGCCGCTTGCCGCCCCAAAGCGTGTTTCCAGCTTTGTATTGAAGCTCAGCTTCGGAAAATCCGGGCAGACAGAACAGCTTGTGCCTCTGCCCGTGTCTTTGCTCAGTCAGCCCGCAACTGCTGTAAGGCGCTGGCCCAGTCTTCAACGTGATGCGCTTCAACCAACTTGCCGTCTTTGACGGTATGGATGTCGATGGACATGATCCTGAAGCTTTTGCCGCTGACAGGAACGCCAAAAAATGGCCCGGCGGGTGTGCCCGTTGCTTCGCCGCGAACGATGATTCGATCACCATCGACCAGCACATCCTTGATGCTCCAGGCAAGGTCTGGAATCAACTTGCCGAGACCACCGGCCGTGGCGACAAACTCTTCACGCGTCTTGAACTTTCCTTCGCCACTGAAGGAGCGCCAGTTTGGCGCGATGGTTGCTTCTGCCATGGCCTTCAAGTCTTTGCCAGCCGGCTTGTTCAGCATTTCATAAAAAGGGGCGATGAGCTGCCTGGCCTGCTGATTGCTCACGGCGGTCTGGGCCGAGGCCACCTGCACGGTCGCCAGCGATGCAGCGGCGACGGCCACCAGCAGAACAGTGCGACGAGCGCTCTTTGCCAAAGTCGAAACAGTCATTTTTAGTCTCCAAAGGGATGCGTTGAAAGGAGACTGAAGTATTCGCAAAACGCCTCAAACAAGCACGATAAAATCCGGGCCAATAATGGTAAAAAACAGACATTTATCAAAAATCAGAGCAGTGCTGCAGCAGGTCCACTATGACCCGCCTGAAGACTACGAACTGGCAGTCGAAGTATTGGATGTCGCAAGAATCAAAGTGAAGGGCAACGCAGAATCCTTTGCACGGCCACAGCGGGTTGATTTTTTCCTCCTCATCGCGGTCACACAAGGCCGCTGCGCGCATATGGTTGATTTTGAACATCACCAAGCCACCCCGGGCACTTGGTTAGTCCTGCGGCCGGGCCAGCTGCAGCGCTTTGATTTCAAACTGCCCTGGGCCGGGCAGGTGTTGGTTGTGCGTCCAGACTTCATTCAGCCTTCAGGTGCCGGACGGTCGCCGGACGAACTCGCTTTGGCCGAAGCTTTGGAGCGCCTGCCACCCAGTCTTAGGCCCGCGACAGACCAGCATGAGGCGGCGCTTCAGACGCTGGGTCAAATGAGTCGCGACGCGCAACTGACCGTCTCTCTGCAGGAGCGGCATCTGCTACTCAGGCACCAACTGCTTGCTTTGTTATGGCGCCTTTGCCTGGCCAGTGACGCGGGTCCATCGGCAGGCGCAGCGCTATCCCCCGCCGTCCGACGCTTTTGGCGCTTTGAAAAGCTCGTACACCAGAATTTTCAACAGGAGCGTCACCTCGACTTTTATGCCAACGCCCTCGCCTGCTCAGAGAAGACGCTTAGCCGAGCCTGCCTCGCTGCCAGCGGCCTAGCACCCAAAACTATCTTGATGGGCCGTGTGCTGCTGGAGGCCAAGAGGCAACTAGCCCACACGGCCTTACCCATCAAGAGCATTGCTCAGGAACTCGGCTTTGACGAACCCACCAATTTCGTGAAGTTTTTCCGTCAGGCGGCGAAATGCACACCAGGAGAATTCAGGCGGCAGCATGGCGGAGAAGGCCCGCCCAAGACCGCGACCGCCCAGGCTTGAGTTGGCCCCGATCAGGCGCAGATGCGCTGGCGCGCCTGCTCGTATTCGCGGCGCAGCTGAGCCACAAACTCGGCCGTGCTCTGCACCTTGTCAATCGCGCCGATGCCCTGGCCGCAGCCCCAGATGTCTTTCCAGGCTTTGGTGGAGGCGCCACCGAAGTTCATCTTGGTCGGATCGCTCTCAGGCAGGTTTTCGGGGTCCAGCCCGGCGGCGCGTATGGACGGTGCCAGGTAGTTGCCGTGCACACCCGTGAACAGGTTGCTGTAAACGATGTCGTCTGAGTTGCTGTCCACGATGGACTGCTTGTACTCGGCGCTGGCACGCGCTTCTTCAGTCGCGATGAAAGCCGAGCCGATGTACGCGAAGTCAGCGCCCATGGCTTGCGCGGCCAGCACGGCACCGCCTGATGCAATGGAGCCGGACAAAGCCAGGGGGCCATCGAACCATTGGCGGATTTCTTGAATCAGCGCAAACGGACTCTTGACGCCCGCATGGCCGCCAGCACCGGCTGCCACAGCCACCAGGCCGTCTGCGCCTTTTTCAATCGCCTTGCGGGCGAACTTGTTGTTGATGATGTCGTGCAGCACCACGCCGCCGTAGCTGTGCGCTGCGGCATTGATGTCTTCACGTGCGCCCAGCGAGGTGATGTAGATCGGCACCTTGTACTTCACGCACATTTCCATGTCGTGCTCGAGCCGGTCGTTGGACTTGTGCACGATCTGGTTGATGGCAAAAGGCGCGGCGGGTTTGTCCGGGTTGGCCTTGTTATAAGCAACCAAGGTCTCGGTGATTTCAGCCAGCCATTCGTCAAGCTGTGACGCGGGACGGGCATTGAGCGCGGGCATGGAGCCGACCACGCCAGCGATGCACTGCGCAATCACCAGCTTGGGGTTGCTGATAATGAACAGCGGCGAGCCGATGATCGGCAAAGGCAAATTGGCGAGGGCGCCGGGCAATTTGGACATGTTGTCTCTTTCGTTCTTTTTGTTGGAGGGCTTGGAAATCAAAAGCTATTAAAAAGCTTCAAGCGCCAGCGCCGTCACGCTGTCTGCGCCGTCCACGATGCTGTCGCGCATACCGGGTGCTTTGGTCAGCAAGTGGTCGGCATAAAAGCGTGCGGTCGTGATCTTGGCGCGCAAAAAGTCAGCGCCAAAGCCTTCTGCATCACCGCTGGCCAAGCCCGCTTCCGCAGCCAACAAGCCGCGCGCCATTTGCCAGCCAGCCATCACATTGCCCGCCAACATCAAATACGGCACGCTTCCAGCAAACACAGCGTTAGGCTGAGCCTTGGTGTTGCCCGCCACAAAATCAACCACGTCCAGCAGGGCTTTGCGCGCGGCTTGCAAACGGTTTGCCACGGCCGTTGCATGCGCACCGCCTTGAGCGCGCAAGTCGCCTTCGGTTTTTTCAATCTGAGCCGCAATCGCCTTGGCCGTCTGGCCACCATCCCGCGCCGTTTTACGGCCGACCAAATCATTGGCCTGAATGGCCGTCGTGCCTTCGTAAATCGTGAGGATCTTGGCGTCGCGGTAGTACTGCGCAGCGCCCGTTTCTTCAATGAAGCCCATGCCGCCGTGCACCTGCACGCCCAAGGATGTCACTTCCTGGCTCATCTCTGTGCTGTAGCCTTTGACCAGCGGCACCATGAATTCGTAAAAGGCTTGGTTCTGCTTGCGCGTTTCGGCATCGGGGTGGTGGTGCGCCGCGTCATACGCTGCCGCAGCCACAGCCGCCATGGCGCGGCAGCCTTCGGTGTAGGCGCGCATGGTCATCAGCATGCGCTTGACGTCCGGGTGGTGAATGATGGGGCCAGCAGCGGGCAGCGAACCATCGACAGGGCGGCTTTGCACGCGGTCTTTGGCAAACTGCACGGCCTTTTGGTATGCCCGCTCGGCAATCGCAATGCCCTGCATGCCCACGGCGTAGCGGGCGGAGTTCATCATGATGAACATGTATTCGAGGCCGCGGTTTTCCTGGCCCACCAAGTAGCCGATGGCGCCGCCGTTGTCGCCGTATTGCAAGACGGCGGTAGGGCTGGCCTTGATGCCCAGCTTGTGCTCAATGCTCACGCAATGCACGTCGTTGCGCGCGCCCAGCGAGCCGTCGGCCTTGACCATGAACTTGGGCACCACAAAAAGGCTGATGCCCTTCACGCCTTCAGGCGCGCCGGTCACGCGGGCCAGCACCAGGTGCACGATGTTCTCGGCCATGTCGTGCTCACCGTAGGTGATGTAGATCTTGGTGCCGAACACCTTGTAAGTGCCGTCAGGCTGGGGCTCGGCGCGGCTGCGCACGGCGGCCAGGTCCGAGCCGGCTTGGGGCTCGGTCAGGTTCATGGTGCCGGTCCATTGGCCGCTGACCATTTTTTCGAGGTAGATGGCTTTGAGTTCGTCGGAGCCGGCGGTCAGCAGCGCCTCAATCGCGCCGTCTGTGAGCAAGGGGCACAGGGCGAAACTCATGTTGGCTGAATTGAGCATTTCGCCGCAGGCCGCACCAATGGTCTTGGGCAAGCCCTGGCCGCCAAAGTCCACCGGGTGCTGCAAGCCCTGCCAGCCGCCTTCAGCGTACTGCTTGAAGGCCTGCTTGAAGCCCGGCGTGGTGGTCACCACACCTTGGCTCAATGAAGATGGGTTCTTGTCACCCTCCCAATTGAGCGGAGCCAGCACGCCTTCGTTGAACTTTGCGCATTCCTCCAGCACCGCCTGCGCCGTTTCAAAGCCGGCGTCTTCAAAGGCCGGGATGCGTGCAAGCTCGTCAATGCCCGCCAGGTGGCGGATGTCGAACAGCATGTCTTTGAGGGGGGCGGTGTAGCTCATGGGTTCTCCGTGGGATGCAATGACGATGGCTTCAAATTGTTTTGTTCAAGAAAAAAGGCACCCGGAGGGATGCCTTTTTAGTGCAGCCTGCTTTACAGAGACTTGATCAGTTCAGGCACAGCCGTGAACAAATCGGCCTCCAGGCCGTAATCAGCCACGCTGAAGATCG